>CAVYXT010000001.1:0-154780 GCA_963772625.1 uncultured Actinomycetota bacterium
TCAGCGCCGCCGCCTGCGCATCTTCGTCACCGGCACCCTGGGCTGCACCGAATGCACCCGCGGCGGCCTGGATCTCGTCGTTCTGCGCACCGTGGAAGTTGGCGAAGCCGAACAGCACGCCGTACACGTTGCCGAGCGGGTTGGTCCACGTGAGCGGGAGCGGGCCACCGAGCGGCTGCGGTCGACACGACCGCGAACAGCTCTTCGGTCGAGGCCGCGTTCTTCAGGTTCACGTTGACGCCGATCGCCTCCCAGTACGGCTGCAGCGCCTCGAGGTCGCGCTGGCTGCCCTGGGTGATCGTGAAGTCGAAGTCGAACCCGTCGGGGTAGCCGGCCTCGGCGAGCAGGTCCTTCGCACCCTCGGGGTCGTAGGCGTACTCCTCGTCGAGCTCCGGCAGGTAGCCCGGGTTGTCGGCCGGCAGGGCGTTCGCCGTGGGGATCTCACCCGGGTGCACCGCGGAGACGTAGGTCTCGCGGTCGATCGCCATCGAGAGCGCCTGGTAGACGCGGGGGTCGGCCCACTGCGGACCGAGAGCGCCCGATCTTGTCGAAGGCGACGATGTTCTGGACGGTGCCGCCGTTGGCGACGAGTCCCGTGCCCGCAGACTCGACCTGAGCCTGGGTGTCGGAGGTGATGTTGGCGAGGTCGACCTCGCCGGAGATCGCCGCGTTGACGCGCGCCTGCGGGTCGAGGATCGGCTTGAACTCGTAGGAGTCGAACGGATAGTCGGCGGCTGCCGGGTTGTCGTCCTTCTTCACCAGCAGGTACGAGTTGCCCTTGACCGTGGCGTCCGCGTCGACGGTGAGCGGCCCCGACCCGTCGGGGGTCGAGTCGAGCGTCGAGCGGTCGGCCGCGCCGGTCGGCGCCGACGATCGCGCCGGCCGGCATGACGAGGTTCGCCTCGAAGCCGGGCTTGGGCGCGGCGAAGGTGAGGGTCGACGGTGTCTTCGTCGACGACGGTGACGTCGACGATCTCGTTCTCGCCGCCCGCGGCGAAGCCGCTGTAGGCGGACAGGTCGGGGTTGCCGCGCGCGTCGAGGTTCTGCTTGACGAGGTCGGCGCTCAGGGTCGTGCCGTCGTCGAAGGTCGCGCTGGTGTCGAGGTCGAGCGTGAGCTGCGTCTGGTCTTCGTTGTACTCGAAGTTCGTCACGAGGTCGGGAACGACCTGGCCGTCCTCGTCGAGCACGAACAGCGAGTCGTAGATGCCCTCGAAGAACATGCGCTGACCGCTGCCGTAGCGCACGGGGTCGTAGCCCAGCGCCGCCTGGTCGGATGTCGAGTCCGATGACGAGCTTCGACGTGTCGACGGCGCCGCCGCTCGCGGCGCCGCCTCCGCCGGAACCGGTGCATGCGCTGAGCGCGAGGGCTGATGCTGCGACGGCCGCAATGACGGCGGCGCCACGTGCTGTGGTGATTCGGGACATCCTGATCTCCTGTGATCGGTGTGCTGCTGCGGACTTCGGTGTCTCGGATCGCAATCGGGAAGCGATCCTTCGGTCCAGAGTGACCCGGTCGGCCCGTTTTGGCCATTCGGATTCACTCTGTGGTGCGTTAGCGAGCGCCTAACATGGCTTCGCTCTTCGCGTGTTCCTAGTGAAACATGCTTTCATAGAATGAACAAATGTGGCATGATGGAGGGAGGAGTTCAGAGAGGATCACTCATGCCCGCACCATCCGTCTTTCCCCGCCGACTTCCTCTGGGGCGTCGCCACCGCCGGCCACCAGAACGAGGGCGACAACGTCGACAGCGACACCTGGTTCCTCGAGAACGTGACGCCGACGGTCTTCCAGGACCGCTCCGGCAAGGCCACGAACGGCTGGGAGCTGTGGGAGTCCGACCTCGACCTCGTCGCGGGCATGAACCTCAACGCCTACCGCTTCTCGGTCGAGTGGGCGCGCATCGAGCCCGTCGAGGGCGAGTTCTCGGAGGAGGCGCTCGGCGCACTACGAGGCGATCGTCGACGGATGCCTCGCCCGCGGTCTCGCGCCGATCGTGACGTTCAATCACTTCACGTCGCCGCACTGGTTCGCCGCGCGCGGCGCGTGGCTCGACGCCGAGGCGCCCGAGCTGTTCGCCCGCTACTGCGGCGTCGTGATGGACCGCTTCGGCGACCGCATCGCGCTCGCCGTCACCTTCAACGAGCCCGACCTGCCCGAGATGCTGACGTGGGCGGACCTGCCCGACGTTCATCGTCGAGCTCGAGCGCGCGACGCTCGAGGCGGCGAGCCGCGAGGCCGGCGTCGAGCGGTACCGCGCCGGCAACGTCATGCTGCGCGAGGACTTCGCCGGCATGCGCGCCGGCATGACCGCCGGCCACCGTGCCGCGCAAGGCCGCGATCAAGGCCCGCCGCCCCGATCTGCCGGTCGGGCTGTCGCTCGCGATCGTCGACGACGTCGCCGCGCCCGGCGGCGAAGAGCTGCGCGACCGCAAGCGCGCCGAGGTCTACGAGCACTGGCTCGAGCTGGCGCGCGACGACGACTTCGTCGGCGTGCAGAACTACGAGCGCATCGTCTACGGGCCCGACGGCCAGGTCGCCGCGCCGAGGGCGCCGACGTCAACGGGATGGGCACCGCCGTCGAGCCCGACTCGCTGCGCGGCGCCGTCGAGTACGCGTACTCGGTGAGCCGGCGTGCCGGTGCTCGTCAGCGAGCACGGCATCGGCACGGAGGACGACACCATCCGCGCCGGCGTTCATCGAGCCGTCGCTCGAGGGACTCGCAGCAGGCGATCGCCGACGGCGTCCCCGTGCTCGGCTACTGCCACTGGACGCTCATGGACAACTTCGAGTGGATCTTCGGCTACGGCCCGAAGCTCGGGCTGCACAGCGTCGACCGCGAGACGTTCGAGCGCACCGCGAAGCCGAGCGCGGAGGTCTACGCCGGACTGGTGGCGGAGGCCCGCGGACTCTGACTCGCTCCCGGGTGCACGTCTGCTCCCGGATGCGAGACATCGGACGCCTGGTTCGATTCCTCCCCAGCATGTGCGGATTGGGTTGTTTCCACAGGCTGGGATTCGCACCCTGATCTGGCGGTTTATCGGGCCCTGGATGTCGGAGGCCCTCGTCAGAATGAGGGTATGAACAGCATCGCCGCGACACTCGACCGGGTCGGCGATGACCTCGTGGGCCTGGTCGGAGAGCTCTTCGCAGGCGATGGTGCGCGGGATCTATCTGAAACCGACGTGCTCGAGATGATGGCGGCTGCGTCGCGGATCGTCCGCGCGGGCGAGGCATTGCTGGTCGAGGCGACGTCTCAGGTGTGCGACCGGTCCGATGGGCGCTTGCACGCGGATCGGATGACGACCCGCTTCGGGTGCCGATCGACCAGCGAACTCGTTCAGCGTGTGACGCGAGTCTCGAAGCAGCGCGCAGGTGATCTGGTGAAGGCCGCGCGTGCGGTGGTGCGCCCGGTGGCGCTCACGACCGGCGAGATGCTCCCGGCGGCGCTGCCGAAGATGCGTGAGGCGCTCGCCGCCGTCGAGGTCGGCATCGACGGGGTGGCGGCGGTTGCCGGGCCGCTGCTCGCATGCGGTGCCGGAACCGCTGCGATCCTGGCTGCCGATGCGGAGATAGCCGCGACCGCGCGGGGTGAGGGCGCGGATGCCGGTCCTCCGCCCTGTGCGGAGGATCTCCGCGCGATCGCGATGGTGTGGGCGATGTACCTCGATCAGGATGGAGCGGAGCCGAACGAGGAACGGGCGCTGCGAAAGCGGGGGATCACGATCGGACCGTGCCGCGATGGCCTGCATCCCGTGCGGGGCAACGTCCTTCCCGAGGTCGCCGGACAGTTGCAGCGTGCGTTCGACAGTGTGCTGAACCCGAAGCTCGACGGCGCCCCGGCATCGGTCGGACCGGTCTTCAGCGACTCTCGCGGCGAGGCGGAGACCGTCGATCCGGACGACCCCGATGCGCCGCTGACCGCGACCGCCGATGACCGCACGCGGGCTCAGAGGCAGCACGACGCGCTCGCCACCGTGCTCACCGTCGTCGCGGGGTCGGGGGCGCTGCCCACCCTGGGTGGTGCCGCGCCCATACTCGTCGTCTCGGTGCGAGCGGAAGATCTCGCCGCGGGTCGCGGCTTCGCGCACATCGACGGGAGCGACGAACCGATCTCCCTGGCATCCGCCCGACACGTCGCCTGCTCCGGCGCGGTGCAGCGTGTGGTTTTCGACGACGCCGGGCGGATCGTCCAGCTCGGCTCACTGGAGCGGGTCTTCACGCACCACCAGCGTCGCGGGATCGGCCTTCGGGACGGCGGCTGCATCATCCCCGGCTGTCACGTCCGGGCCGACTGGTGCGAGATCCACCATGTCCAGGAGCATGCGCGGGGCGGGCCCACCCACACTGACAACGGCGTTCTGCTGTGCTGGTTCCACCATCGCACGCTCGATTCGAGCGGCTGGGCGGTGCGGATGAATCACGGGGTTCCCGAAGTGCGCGGTCCCTACTGGTGGGACTCGCAGGTGAAGTGGCGGCCCGTCACGAAATCGCCGAGCCGGATGCGCGAACGAGTTGCGCGCAGGATATGACGACCGGCTTACCCGGCTGCGTTTCGAGCAGTCGCAGTGACTCTCAGAGGTAGTCGTCCAGGGCCTCGAGCAGCCGATCCACGTCGCTGCCGTCGGTGTAGGGCGCGAGTCCGACGCGCATCCCCCCGCCGACGGGAAGATTCAGCGCGCGGAACGGTTCGTAGGCGTAGAAGCTCCCTGCAGGCGCGAGGACATTGCGCTCCGCAAGGAATCGAGATGCCTCGACCGCGTCGTGACCGGCGAACGTGAAGAAGAGCGTCGGAGTGCGCTCCTTCGCGCGCGAATGCATGATCACGCGATCGGCGAACGAGCCGAGCCCGTCTTCGATATGGCGGCGCAGGCCGAGCTCATGACGATCGATGAGGTGATTGGCCGCGACGAGTCGATCGCGCCGGGTGCCGACAGCGGGCGCGATTCCGGCGATGAAGTCGACGGCGGCGGTAGCGCCCGCCATGATCTCGTAGGGCAGCGTCCCGAGTTCGAACCGTTCGGGAACGTCATCGGTCGATGGCAGCAGCTTGTCGGGCGTCAGCGACTCGAGCACTGCCGGAGAGGCGACCAGCGCGGCGCAGTGCGGACCGAAGAACTTGTATGGCGAGCACACGAAGAAGTCCGCACCCAGCGCCTCGACCTCGACCGATGCGTGTGCCGTGTAGTGGACGCCGTCGACGTAGACCAGCGCGCCGACCTCGTGCGCCCGCTCGGCGATCGCCGCGACGGGCGGGATGGTTCCGAGCAGATTGGATGCCGCCGTCACGGCGACCAGGCGCGTGCGGTCGCCCACGACCTCGGCGAGGTCCGCCAGGTCGAGCTCGGCGGTGGTCGGGGTCGAGCCGGAGCCACCGCACGACGACGCCCCGTGCCTCCGCCGCCTGCACCCACGGCCGGACGTTGCAGTCGTGGTCGAGCTGCGTGACCACGATCTCGTCTCCCTCCGACCAGGTCTTGGCCAGGGCGCGCGAAAAGTCGTAGGTGATCTGCGTCGCGCTGCGGCCGTAGACGACGCCGCGGGGGTCTGCGCCGAGCAGGTCGGCCATCGCGTCGCGGAATGCGCTGATGGCGTGTTCGGCGTTGCGTTCGCTCGCGATCGAGTCACCCCGGTTGGAGAGCGGACCCGTCAGAGTGTCGGCGATGGCCGCGCCGACGACGGTGGGGGTCTGCGTGCCGCCGGGGCCGTCGAAGTGAGCGATCCCCGAGGTCAACGACGGGAAGCTCGCGCGCAGGGCTGCGATGTCCAGCGTCATGCGTCCCCGCTCTCGAGGTGCTCGGGGCGGGGCGCGCCCGCTCATTCGGAGACGAGCGTACCGCCGTCGATGGCCGGCGATCGCGCGGGCAGAAACGCCACGGCCCTCACGGGCGCCCCGTCACCGCCCAAGCGCAGCGGGAAGAACCCGACCCTGACCCGCTTCGGCAGCTCGTCGAGCCCGCGCAGGTTCTCCACGATCAGCCGGTCGGTCCCGAGCACCGCCTCGTGGACGGGGAAACCCTCGCCGCCGGTCGGATCGGGACTCAGCGTGTCGACCGCGAGCACGTGCATGCCTCTCCGGAGAAGCTCTCGCGCGGCGTGCGGCGCGAGGGCGGGATGCCGGGTCCTGCGGTCTGCGCCGAACCACCGCGCCCAGCCGGTGTCGATGATCACGATCGGCGGCAGGGCCTCCGGAATCGGTCCGGACTTCTCCAGCAGGTCCCAGTCGTAGACCTGGCCGTCGTCGAGGCCGTGCACCCGCAGCACGAGCGCTTCGCCGACCAGCTCGTCGAGGCGGACGTCGGCCATCGTGCGACCTCCGGCGACCGTGTGCGAGGGCGCGTCGACATGCGTGCCGGTGTGCGACCCCATCCGCATCGCGGTGACGGCGACCCCGTCGCGATCGAGGGTCAGGGCAGCGGAAAGTCGCACTTCGGGATCGCCCGGGTAGACCGGCATCCCATCATCGATCGGCTGGCTCAAGTCGCGTAGGCCACCCCCGTCCGGGTCCAGCGGCGACGGCGGTGCGGACGGCTCAGCGGGCATTGTCCGCCTGGGCAAGGCTGCGCGCCGGCGCGAACGCGCCCTTGGTCCGGCCGGGCAGCGAGAGCAGCAGGTACAGCACGAAGGTGACGACGAACGCGGGCACGGTCGCGCCGAACGGCAGCGGCCAGACGTAGGCCCACACGTATGCGAGGACCGCGCCGACCACCCACGCGCCGATCGCACGCCAGTTCACCCCGCCGGTGTACCAGTAGCGCCCGCCCTGGGGATGCAGGATGTCGGAATCGTAGGCCCCGCGCCTGATCAGGTAGTAGTCGACGATCATGATCGCGAAGACGGGGGCGAACAGTGCGCTGATGGTCACCAGGAAGGTGGTGAACTGAGCGAGCAGCCCGAAGAACGTCGAGCCGATGATCGAGATGACCCCGAGGACGAGAGCAGTCGCCAGGAACGGAACCCGCCGGCCGGGAATGGCGTTGACCACCGTGGTGACCATGCCGTAGACGACCATCGTGTTCGTCGCCATGACCGACAGGAAGATCGCCACGGCGAAGAGTGCGCCGAAGGGCTCGATGATGGTCACCGGGTCGAACGGGATGGCCTCGCCACCGCTGAGCACCACGTAGCCGATCGCCGTCGCTCCCAGCGACATCGAGATGACCGTCGACAGCGTGTAGCCGATGCCCGAGCCGACCGCGCCCGCCCGCGTGGTTCGCGCGAAGCGGTTGAAGTCCGCGGCGAGGACGGTCCATGAGATCGCGGTGGCGAGCACGACGTCGAACACGAGTCCGGGCGAGTAGAACGGCTCGGGATTCGTCGGGATCGCCGCGAAGTCCGCTGGGGCGAACGACGTGAACGACACGATGAAGATGTACGCCGCGATCGCCAGGATGACCGCGGCGAACCACGGCTCGACGCGCGCCACCCCGGCATGGCCGAAGATGGCCAGGATCACGACGATCGTCTGGCACAGCACGGCGAAGATGACCGGATTGGAGAAGCCGGTGATCGACGCGACGATGTAGTCGAGCGAGATGCCGGCGAGCATCGCCTGCACCCAGCTCCACCCCATGAGGATGATCACGTTCGCGGCGACCGGGAGCAGGCTGCCGCGGGTACCGAACGGCCCCCGGGTCAGCGCCATCGTCGGAAGGCCGGTGCGCGTGCCGATCGCGCCGACGAGGACCAGGACCGCGGCGCCGACCACGGTGCCGCCCACGATGAGGGCGAGCACGAGCCCGTACGAGACATCGGGAACGAAGAGGGTTCCGGTCAGCAGCGTCGTCACGACGAGGTTGGCGGCCAGCCAGATCATCAGCATGCGGCCGGTCGAGTACGTGCCACGGACGGCACCGGCGTCGTCGGACTGTTCCTCCAGACGCTTTTCGAGGCGGGTGTAGAGCGACATCTTCGGGCTCCTTCTGGATTTTCGGGTATTGCGGATGCCGCGTCAGGTGAGCGGCGAGAGGTGCTCGTGCACGGCGCGCAGGTTCTCGTCGTCGCCGGCGAACACGATGGTCTCGCGCTCGCGGTACGACTCGGGGCCGTCGGCGGTTTCGACGGACGTCTCCACGGTGTGGGTGAAGACCGCACCACCGGGGAACACCTGCACTCTTCGGTCGGTCGAGGTGCACGAGGTGACGCGCCAGCCTTCGCTGAGCCACTGCTCCCACAGGCGCTCGTACGCCGCGCGATTCTCCAGGCGGGACGGTTCGGTGTGGAAGACGAAGGTCGCGTCGGGTGCGAAGCCGCCGAAGTACCGGTCGGTGTCGGTCGCCGCGAACGCGTCGACGATGTCGGATGCCGCAGCCGCGACGGCCTCGGAGGTGGGCGTGTTCATCTGGTCCCCTTTCACGGTTCGCGCGGCGCCATGACGCTGAGCAGTTCGTAGACGACGTGGCTGGCAGCCACCGCGGTCATCTGAGCGTGGTCATAGGCCGGTGCCACCTCGACGACATCGGCGCCGACGATCCGCAGGTCGGCCAGCGCGCGCAGCATCCGGAGCAGTTCACGGCTCGTCAACCCACCCGCCTCCGGCGTTCCGGTGCCGGGAGCATGCGCGGGGTCGAGCACGTCGATGTCGATCGAGATGTAGAGCGGCGCCGAGCCGACGCGCGCTCGGATGCGCTCGACGGCCGCCGCGACGCCGTGCTCCTCGACGTACTCGCTGGTGACGATCGCGAAGCCGAGTCGCTCATCGTCGGCGAGATCGGTCTTGTCGTAGAGGGGGCCGCGGATGCCGACGTGCATGCTCGCGGTCAGATCGATCAGGCCCTCCTCGGATGCCCGGCGGAACGGCGTGCCGTGCGTCGTCGGCGCGCCGAAGTAGGTGTCCCAGGTGTCGAGGTGCGCATCGAAGTGCAGGACAGCGACCGGTCCGTGCTCGGCGTGCACCGCGCGTAGGAGTGGCAGCGCGATGGTGTGATCGCCGCCGACGACGACCAGGCGATCGGCGCGGCCGCGCAGATCCAGCGCGCCGGCCTCGATCTCGGCGACGGCGGTGGCGATGTCGAACGGATTCGCGACGAGGTCGCCCGCATCGGCGACCTGCTGAGCCCCGAACGGGAAGACATCCTGAGCGGGGTTGTACGGCCGCAGCAGGCGTGAGGCCTCACGCACGTGCGCGGGGCCGAAGCGCGCGCCGGGTCGGTAGCTGACGCCGCTGTCGAACGGGACGCCGACGACCGCGACATCCGCCCGCTCCACCTCGTCGAGCCGCGGCAGTCGCGCGAACGTCGCGATGCCCGCGAATCGGGGCACGACGCTCGCGTCGACCGGACCACGTGGCTCGGACGCGGTGGACTTACCGCTGGTCGGGTCAGCCGGGGGTTGCATATTAGACAACTTTCGATACTCTGGAGGCAACTCTTGCGAGGACGATACGCCCGCAGCTCGGGCACGTCAAGAGGCCTTCGCAGCGGCGAGGAGGACTGAATGCGCGCGATCCATCCGAGAGCCGATGAGAACGCGACCCCGATCGGCGCGAAGCTGCGAGCGGCTCGAACCGCGCAGGGAATGTCGCTCGCGCAGGTGGCCGATACGACTGGACTGTCCAAGGGGTTCCTCAGCCGCGTCGAGCGTGACGAGACCTCTCCGAGCGTCGCGACGCTCGTGCAGCTGTGCCAGGTGCTGTCGCTGCCGGTCGGCGCGCTGTTCGCCGAACCCGAGGTGCAGCACGTGGCCTACGCCGATGCCCCGCGCATCAATCTCGGCGGTTTCGGCGCGGACGAGCGCCTCATGTCGCCGCGGAGCGAGCAGCGCGTCCAGCTGCTGCGGTCCGAACTCGAACCCGACGCGCACGGCGGGGGTGACCTCTACACGATCAACTGCGACGTCGAGGTGCTGCACGTTCTCACCGGGTCGCTGTCGGTGCGGTTCGTCGATCGCTCGGTGACGGTGCACGCCGGAGACGCGCTCACGTTCCCCGGCCGCGAACCGCACACCTGGCGGGTGGAAGAGGGGCCGGCGACAGTCGTCTGGGTGATCGTTCCCGCACCGTGGAGCGGGTCGGCCTGACGGCCCCTCGCGGAACCGCTCCCCCCACCGCGAGACTGCATCTGCGAGTCGAGACTGCGGGTAGCACCCGCTGTCTCGACGTCCGGTTGCAGTCTCGCGGGGGTGGACGACGGGTCAGTCGGAGACGAGCGTCCCGCCGTCGATGACGATGTTCTGACCCGTGACGAACGCGCCGGCCGGCGACGCGAGCCAGACGACAGCGCCCGCGACCTCGTCCGGTTTTCCGAACCGGCCCAGCGGGGTCTTCGCGAGTCGCGCGGCCGCGGCATCCGGGTCGGCGGTGATCGGGGTGGCGAACTCGGTGGCGATCACGCCCGGCGAGATCGCGTTGGCGCGGATGCCGCGGCTGCCCCACTGCACGGCGATGTTGCGCGCGAGCTGGGCGTTCGCGGCCTTGGTCACGCCGTAGCCGGACAGCACGCGGTTGCCGCGCAGGCCGGACAGGCTCGACATGATCAGGAAGGCACCGCCCCCGCCGTCCGCCATGACCGGCAGGGTCAGCTCGGCGAGCGCGGCGACCGCGCGCACGTGCAGCGCGTACATGCGGTCCATGCGCTCGAGCACGTCGTCGGCGCCGGGCTGGTCGAGCGCCGCGCCGGCGTTGGCGAGGACGGTGTCGATGCGGCCCCACCGATCGACGGCGCCATCGACGAGCCGGGCGAGCTGCGCGGCATCCGTCACGTCGCACGCGATGCCGAACGCCTCCGCGCCCCTGCGCGACCAGGTCGGCGGCCGCGCGCTCCGGCTCGCAGTCGGCGAGCCCGGCGAGCACCACCCGCGCGCCCGCCGCGGCGAGCGCCTCGGCGCACGTGCGCCCGATGCCGGTGCCCGCGCCCGTGACGATCGCGACCTGACCCGCGCACGAGAAGAGCGCCTCGGGGCGAGCGGAGGTGCGGAGCGGTCTGCGTCGGAGCCGTCCATCAGCCCATCATGGCGCGGCGCGCGTCCGCGCCCTCGGGAGTTCTGATGCCCGCCATCACGGATCGCGCGATTCCCTCGGGCGGATGCCACCGCTAGCGTCGAAGCGCAGGCGGCGACGTCGCGCGCTGCGCGACGTCGGGAGCAGCCATGACCACCACCGATACGGACTCGACGGCCGGACCGTCGTCGTCACCGGTGCCGCCGGCGGGTCAGGGCCTCGCCGCGGCACTCCTGCTCGACGAGGCCGGTGCGCGGGTGATCGCGACCGACATCGCGGATGCCGCCCCGGCACTCGACGGCACGCGCGTCGTCTACCGGCGACTCGATGTCGTCCGACGAGGATGGCGTGGCGGTCGCTCGCCGCCGATCTTGCGACCGAGCTCGACGGCGAGCCGCTGCGCGGTCTCGTCAACAACGCCGGGATCACGCCACGCACCCGCCTCGGCGAGACGCGAGCGCGCGGACTGGGATCGCGTGCTCGCCGTCAACCTGACCGGCCCGATGCTCGGCATCCAGGCGCTGGCTCCGCTGATGGGCGAGCGGCTCGTCGATCGTCAACATCGGCTCGTCGGCCGCGCTCAACGCGCACTATCCGGTCGCGTACACGTCGAGCAAGTGGGGCCTGCGCGGGCTCACGCACGTCGCCGCGACCGAGCTCGGGCCGCGCGGCATCCGGGTCAACATCGTGCATCCGGGCTTCATCGAGACGCCGATGACCGCGAACGCACCCGCCGCGATGCGCGACGCGCAGCTCGCGCTCACTCCGCTCGAGCGCGTTCGGCAGCCCGGACGAGGTCGCGCGCGTGGTCGTCTTCCTGCTGTCGGATGCCGCGGCCTACGTCACGCGGCGCGGAGATCCCCGTCGACGGCGGCTCGACGTCGTCGGCGGGCGTGAAGTACATGGCGGATCGGATCGCCGGGGCTCCTGAGGCGCGGCTGCGGCATCCGGCCGTCGGAGAATCGCGCGCATGTCGGAGGATCTGCGGCAATCCTCCGACACGGCGCGATTCTCCGACGTTCGACCGGTGGGCCATGCGGAGAGCGGATGCCGCCGCGCCGACCGTCAGGACCCGATCGGGCTGCGCCCCTTCGCGCGCGCGGTGCGCTCGGCATCGGCGAGGATCTCGGAGTTGAAGTACTCCTGCTGCAGGATGACCGCGCCGTCCTGCACGCGGATCAGGTGCACGAACGACTGCGGGTACGGCTCACCGAGGAACCGCGCCTCGTCGACCATGCGGCTCGTCACGAAGAAGAGGCCGGGTCCTCGCACGCGTGGATCACGAGGTCACGGTGCACGACGTTCTCGAACATGCCCTTGTTCGCGAGGGTGTTCGCGACGATCTCGTCGCGGCCTTCCCAGCGCGTCTTCGGCATGCCGGCCGGCGCGAACGGCAGCTCCTTCACGCCGTCCGGGTGCCACAGGGCGATGCGCTCCTCGGGCTTGTCGAGGTTCGACGTGAAGAACGCCTGCACGACGGCGCGGTTGCGCTCGCGCAGCGCCGAATCGTCCGCGGCCGCGCTCATCGCGCTGCCTCCGCCACCTGCGCCAGCTCCTCGACCGCCTTGCGCGCGCCGCGCACCGCGACCGCCACGCTCATGAGCGTGGGGTTCATCGCGTTCGCGGTCGGGATCACGCCGTTGCCGCCGACGACCAGGCCGTCGACGCCCCACACGCGCGACCACGGGTCGGCGACGGACGTGCCGTCGTCGGTCTCGCCGATCCGCGTGGTGCCCATGTAGTGCAGGCTCGAGCCGTTCGGCAGCAGCCGCGGCTCGGCGACGAAGACGCCGAGCGCATCGCCGGCACGCCGCAGCCGCTCGGTGGCCGCCGCGATCTCGGCGTTCTCGGCATCCGTCAGCTCGTACTCGATCGTCATGTTCGGGAAGCCGCGGTAGTCGAGCTCGTCGTCGTCGAACGTGACGCCGTCCTCGAACCGCGGGCGCTTGCGCATGCCGTAGCCCATGTTCACGTAGCCCCAGCGGTTGCCCGCCGCCGGGTGCGACGGGATCCAGCTGGAACGGCGGGTTCTCGGCGTACATCACCTGCAGCGAGAACGGGTGGTCGGGCTCGGAGAACGGGATGCGGTTGACCGCCGCGACCGGATCGGCGGGGTTGACCGAGCGACGCGCGATCTCGGCGTCGAGGTCGTCCTCGGTGGCGAAGCGGCCGATCTTGTCGGCGTCCACGGCGACCGTCGAGATCACGACGGGATGCTCGGTCAGGTAGTGGCCGAGAGCCGCGAGGACGGATGCCGGATGCCCACAGCAGCTGCGGCGAGCGGAACGCGTCGGCGGCCACCACCACCAGGTCGGCCGGCACGAAGCGCGTCTCGCGGGTGCGCAGGTCTTCGACCGTCACACCGGTCGCGCGACCGTCCTCGACCTCGACGCGACGGACGAGCGAGAGATCGTGCAGCTCGAACCGCTCGCTCAGCGGCGACGCGGGATCGATGAGCGGTCCGAGCACGACGTCGGCGCCGGCCCAGCGCATCGTGCCGTCCGGCTGCGGGTCGCCGGCGACCGGAAGCGTGCCGGGCCGTAGCCCTCGGGCAGCTCGCCGGCGAACTCCTCCTCGAGCAGCGAGCGGATGCCCTCACCGACGGCGGAGTCGGCGAACGCCGCGCTCTGCACGTGCAGCAGGTCCTTCGGCGATCTCGAGCAGGTCGTCCCACTCGTCGTCGGCGATGAACGGGATCTTCTCGCTGAACGCGGGCGACGGCGTCGCGCAGGTCCAGTGCGCCCCCAGCCCGCCGACGTTGGTCGAGGCGGCCGCGGCGGGGAACGTCGGCGCGTGGCCGGAGCCTTCGCCGCCGAAGTCGATCAGGTGCGTGCCCTGGCGAGCGGTGAACATGCCCTCGACGACGACCCCGGCCGGGATGCCGAGCGACTCGCGCAGCGCGCCGGCCTGCGGGCCCTGCGACATCTCGCGAGCGCGCTCCTTCTCGTCGGGGTCGGCGATGTTGCGGACGCTCTCGCCCGGGATCGCGGTCAGCTGCGGGCCGGCCTCGAACATCACGACGTGCGCGTCGGGGAGCTGCTCGACGAGCACGCGGGCGTAGGCCGAGCCGATCGGACCGCTGCCGACGATGGCGATGGTGGGGTGGTGCGACATGGCGTCTCCTCTTCGAGGTCGGTCGGTCATGCGATGGCGGTCTCGGCGGCGGTCGGCGCGGCAGGGCGTTCGAGCTCGTCGGAGAGCCGTCCGTCCGGCAGCAGCAGCGCCGCGACGATACCGACGGCGTACGCGATCGCGAGGCCGATGAAGATCGGCGCGAGCACGCTCGAGTAGAGCTCGGCGACCTGCGTCTGCACGGCGGCCGACGACGCGTGCGACCGCCTGCGGCGTGAGGGTCGCGGCATCGAGCGCGCCGGCAGCCCGGCAGCGACGCCCGCGCCGATCACGCCGCCGACGATCGCGGTCGCCGTCGTCGAGCCGATCTGGCGGACGAGGCTCACGGTCGCGGTCACGCTGCCGGTGTCGGTGCGCGGGGCCGCGCTCTGCGCGACCGCGACGATGATGTTCATGAACGCGCCGGTGCCGATGCCGACGAGGGCCATCGCGGCCATCGGCACCCAGAGCGGCATCCCGGCCGGCAGCAGCGCCATCACGAGCAGACCGACGGCGCGCCAGCGCGGTGCCGAAGATCGGGAACGACCCGGTAGCGGCCGGACCTGCTCGCCAGCCAGCCGGTCACGAGGGTGCTCACCAGCATCCCGAAGACGGTCGCGATCGGGAACGAGCCCCGACACGGTCGCGGAGGTGCCGTACGCCATCTGGATGTAGGTCGGCACGTACGAGACGACCGAGAAGAGACCGACGCCGATCACGGTGGACAGGACGATGCACGATGAGGATCGTGCGGTTCGCGAAGTGGCGCAGCGGCACGAGCGGTTCGGCGACCCGCAGCTCGATCGCGATGAACACGGCGACCCCGACGATGGCGACCAGCGCGGCGACGACCACCGCGGTGCCGCTGCCCAGCCGTCCGCAGCTCGCCCAGCTCGGCGGCGAGGACGAGCGCGGTGACGGAGACGCCGAGCGACGACCGCACCGGCGATGTCGAACCTGCGGCCGGAGCGTCCCGCGATGTGCGGCACCGCGACGACGGCGAGCGCGAGCGCGATCAGGCCGACGGGGATGTTGATCCAGAAGACCCAGCGCCATCCCCAGGCGTCGGTGATGAGGCCGCCGACGAGCGGTCCGACGAGGATCGCGATCGGGAACGCGGCGCCGATGATCGAGAGGACGCGCGGGCGCTCGCGCGGCGGGGCGACCTCGCCGACGATCGTCTGCGGCATGAGGTGCAGGCCGGCCGAGCCGATGCCCTGCGCGACGCGCGCGATCGGCGAGCTGGGTGATGTCCTGCGCGAACCCGCAGAACAGCGACGCGACGAGGAACAGGACCAGGCTCGACGAGGAAGATCAGCGCGGGCGCCGACGAGGTCGGCGAGCTTGCCGAGCACCGGAAGCAGCACGGTGCTGGCGAGCGTGTACGAGACGATGACCCAGCTCATCTGCTCGACGGCGCCGAGTTCGCCGGCGATCGTGGCGAGCGAGGTCGCGACGACGGTGTGGTCGAGCGCACCGAGGAACGAGACGGTGAGCAGGGAGATGATCAGGAGACGGAGTCTCCAGGGGAGTAGCGGCATACGCGATCCACCCGAACGATCGGGCCGTCGACGCGACGGGGTGTGCCCCGGGCGCTGCATCACGACCGGGAACGGATCCGTAGCGGATCCCGACGTCATGTCCATTCTAGTCATCTTTGCGTCGAAAGCAACTAAAGCGGCGATCGGAGTCAGCGTCGACGCGCCCGGCGATCGCGGGCGCGCCGGCCGGCGAGCTGCGGCGCGACGACTGCGGCCCCGACGCGGCCGACGAGCTCGCCGATGCCCTCGACGACCATCCGCACCTCGTCGCCCTCGCGCAGCGGCGGCGGCGTGAGCTCGCCGGCGCGCCCCCACAGCTCGCCGAGGCATCCGCCGTTGCCGACGGTGCCCGAGCCGAGCACGTCGCCGGGCACGACCCGCGAGTTGCGCGACGCGTAGGCGACCAGCTCGGGGAACGGCCAGCCCATGTTCGAGACGAGGTCCTCGCCGATGAGCTCGCCGTTCACGCAGCACCTCGGCGCGCACCGCGAGGAAGCCGTCCTCGTCGAGGAACGGCTCGAGCTCGTCGGCCGTGACGATCCACGGACCGAGGGTCGTGCCGAAGTCCTTGCCCTTCGCCGGCCCGAGGCGCACCTTCATCTCGCGGGACTGCAGGTCGCGCGCCGACCAGTCGTTCATGATCGTGTAGCCGAAGATGTGGGATGCCGCGGCATCCGGTGTCAGGTTCGCTCCGTCCGAGCCCGGCGACGCCGCCGATGACGACGGCGATCTCGAGTTCGAAGTCGAGCCGCTCGGTCACCGGCGGTGCGACCGGCTCGCCGGGGCCGAGGACGGTGTGCGGGTTCGTGAAGTAGAACGTCGGCGCCTGGTACCACTCGGGCACGACCTCGCTCTTGCCGTCGACGGCGGCGCTCACGCCTTCGACGTGCTCCTCGAACGCGACGAAGTCGCGGATCGCTGCCGGCACGAGCGGTGCGAGCAGCCGGACGTCGGCCAGGGGCGTGCCCGTCGTCTCGCGTCGCTCGCTCGAGCGACCGCGCGAGACGAACGCGTCGTGCGCGGCATCCAGTCCCCCGCGCGAGCACGTCGGCGACCGTGAGCCCGTCGGGGAACGGCACGACGCGGTCGTCGATGACGAAGCCCTCGCCGACGCTGCGCCGTCCGCCGTCGACGCCAGCGCGCGATCCTCATGCCGCACCCGCGTCTCGAGCAGCGCGTCGGCGTTCCCGCCGAGGATGCGCTCGCGTCGATCTCGTCGGGCAGGCCCGCGCGAGCGGATCTCGGGACCGGATCGTCGAGGCCCATGTCGAACGGGAAGTCGCTGCCGAGCAGGACCTGCGAGCCGCCGGCGACCTCGACGAGGTGCGCAGCGCGTGCGGGTCGTGCACGACGGTGTCGAACCAGATCTTGCGCAGGTAGCGTCGACGGCGCGTGCTCGCAGCGCCGCGCCTCGGGCCGCACCTGCCACGCGCGGTCGGAGCGTCCGATCGCGAACGGCAGGTAGCCGCCGCCGTGCGCGGCGACGATCTTGAGATCCGGATGCCGGTCGAGCACGCCCGCGAAGATCAGGTGCGACAGCGCGACGGCGTTCTCGGCGGGCTGGCCGACCGTGTTCGACGAGGTAGAACCGGTCGAGGCGCTCGTCGAGGCTGCAGCCGAACGGGTGCAGGAAGACGACGGCGCCGAGCTCGGCGGCGCGCGCCCAGAACGGCTCGAGGCGCTCGTCGGAGAGTTCGACGTCGCCGGCGAACGACGAGATCTCGACGCCGGCGAGTCCGCGGCCGAGCACGGCGTCGTCGAGGCACTCGACGATGCGGCTCGGATGCTGCAGCGGCACGAGCCCGAGACCGGTGAGCCGGTCCGGCGCCTGGGCGACGTGCGCGGCGATCGAGGCGGTTGGCCTCGTTCGCGATCCACACCGCGAGACCCTCGGGCGCCCACGGGTAGAAGTGGTTCGGCGACGCGCTGACCCACTGCCGGTCGACGCCCTGCGCGTCCATCTCGGCGAGGCGCACGGTCACGTCGGTGAGCTTCGGGATGCGCGCGCCGACCATCGGCGCCGGACACCGCGAGGCTCTCGGCGCCGTTGCGCGACGCTCGAGCGCGGCCGCCTCGGCGACGCCGCTCGGGCGCGCGGCGCTCGACCTCGGCGTGCAGCGCCGGCAGCAGGATGTGCGCGTGGACGTCGGTGACCGGCGTCCGTGACGTCGCTCATGCGGGCTCCGCCATCTGCTGCGCGACGCCGAACATGAGGCCGCGCGACGTCCGCGTCGCGGATCGCCGTCGAGCTGCCACTGGCCGAGCTGGACGGATGCCTCGACCACCGCGCTGCGCGCGCGGCAGGCGGCGCGCGTGGAACGCGTCCCACAGGTCCTGGTCGACGGCGTCGCGCTCGACGAGCAGCTCGGTCAGGACGAGCGCGTCCTCGAGCGCCTGGGCCGCGCCCTGCGCGATCGTCGGGGGGCAGCTGTGCGCGGCATCCCCGATCACGACGACGTGCCCGCGGTTCCACGGCGCCGGCGACGATGTGCTGCGTGAACCAGGTGTAGTTCGCGTGCGCGCCGCGCCTCGAGGTCGGCGCGGATCGAGTTCCACGGACCGTCGTACGCGCGCGACTCGTCGAGCATGATCTGCGTCGCCTCGTCGTCGGGGGTGCCGAAGCGGTCCTGCGCCTTCTCGACCAGGAACGCGTACATCGGTCCTCGCCGGTCGGCGTGTAGCCGGCGATGTAGACGGGACCGCCGTAGTACAGCTCGGTGCGCACGACCTCGGCCGGGCGCGAGACGAACGAGCGCCAGATGCCCATGCCCGTCGGCTCGGGCTTGGTCTCGATGCCGATGATGTCGCGCACGGTCGAGTTGAGTCCGTCGGCGCCGACGAGCAGGTCGTAGACGCCGGCCGACTCGTCGTTGACGAACACCTCGACGTGGTCGTCGCCCTGCATCGAGCCAGGTGACCTTCGCGCCGAAGCGGATGTTCGCACCGGCCGCTGGCGCGTGCTCGAGGAGGATCCGGGCGAGCGTCGGCGCGCGGCATCCCCATCTGCGGCCGGGTAGTCCGGCCCGCCCGTCTTGACGTCCGGCAGCTCCGCGACGATCGGCGCACCCGGTCCGGGCGCGCGCAGGTTGAGTCCCTCGAACGGGTAGCCGGCGGCGCGGATGTCGTCCCACGCGCCGAGCGCGTCGAAGACGCGCAGCGCGTTGCCCTGCAGCGAGATGCCGGAGCCGAGCGCGCTGGGCTCGGGCTTCGCCTCGAAGACGTCGACCTCGACGCCGGCCTTGGCGAGCTGGATGGCGGTGGCGAGCGCCGCGACGCCGCTGCCGGCGATGGCGACCTTCTTGACTGCGGTCATGTCAGAACCTCTCTGTTCTGGTCGGGTTTCGGCTGTCGGATTCAGAGGATGGCGACGGGGTTGATCGGCGAGCCGACCGCGCCGGTGATCGGCAGCGGCGCGGCGGAGAGCAGGAAGTCGTAGCGGCCGGATGCGGCGCAGATCTCGCCGAGCGCCTCGAGGTCCCACATCTCGCCGATCGTGAGGCCGAGGTTCGGGATGACGACCTGGTGCAGCGGCTGGAACGCCGGCACGTCGAACTCGTTCGGCCGCACCTCGAAGCCCCACGTGTCGGTCGCGATCGCCGCGATCTCGGTGCGGTGCAGCCAGCCGGCGGTCGTCAGCGAGAGGCCGGGGGCGGGTCCGCCGGCGTAGTCGCCCCAGCCGTCGCGGCGAGCGCGGGCGAGCTGGCCGGTGCGCACGAGCACGATGTCGCCGCGGCCGACGGTGACACGCCCTGCGCGGCGGCGGTCGCCTCGAGGTCGGCCGCGGTGATCGCGTAGCCGTCCGGCAGTTCGCCGGTCTCGGGCTGCAGGTGGCGGCCGACGTCGAGCAGCACGCCGCGCGAGACGATGACGGATGCCGCGTGCTCGATGCCCGTGACGAGGTCGCCCTCGCTCGTGACGACGTCGCCCGCCCGGCGCCCGTTCCAGGCCATGCCGTGGTCGAAGATGTGGCCGAGGCCGTCCCACTGCGTCGAGCACTGCAGCGGCATCGCGATGACGTCGTCCGCGCCGCCGATGCCGTGCGGGAAGCCCTGGTTGCCGCGCTCGGCGTCGACGCCGGTGTCGGTCATCGTGTGCACCGGGTTGGTGCGGCGACGCCAGCCCTTCTGCGGACCGTTCGTGTCGAACGACTGCGAGAGCGACACGACGCGGCCCTCGCGGACGAGGGCTGCGGCATCCACCCGCTTGGCGGCGTCGATGAAGTTCAGGGTGCCGAGCACGTCGTCCTCGCCCCAGCGGCCCCAGTTGCGGAACGCCTCGGCGCGCGCGGCGATCTCGCCCTCGGGGTCGTGCGGTCGAGGTCGGCGGGGTTCTCGGACGGCGCGGTCATCGACCGGCCCTCCGCGACGCAGCGGACGACCTGGGTGCCGAGGCCCGCGATCGACCCGGTCATGACGTCGCCGTCGCGCAGGAATCGCTTCCAGTGCTGGCCGTTGCCGGCCGGGCTGCCGGTGAGCAGGATGTCGCCGGGCAGCAGCGGCATCGTCTGCGACGCGCCCGAGATGAGCGCCGGGATGTCGAACAGCAGGTCGCTCGGTCGAGGCATCCTGCATCACCTCGCCGTTGAGCTCGAGGCGCACGTTCAGATCGGTCGGCGTCGACGAACGGCGCCGGCACGAGGAACGGGCCGGTCGGCAGGAACCCGGGCGCGTTCTTGGAGCGGTACCAGTCGGTGCCGATCTCCTTCATGTCCTTGCGGAACACGAGGTCGCGCGTGGTGATGTCGTTGACGATCGTGTAGCCGGCGACGTGGTCGAGCGCGTCCTCGCGCGAGACGCGGAACGCCTCGCGGCCGATCACGACCGCGAGCTCGAGCTCCCAGTCGTGCACGTCGCTGTAGGCGGGCAGCACGAGCGGCACGTCGTCGCCGACGACGCACGCGGGCAGCCCGATGAAGAAGTACGGCTCGCCGTTCGCGGCGCGGTCGTCCATCATCTTCGCCGCGAACTCGCGCGCCTCTTCGGGCGTGCGGTCGCTGTTGTTGGTGAGGCCGGCCGCGACGAGCTCGATCACGTGCTGGCGGTAGTTCGCACCGGCCTGCAGCACCTGGCGCGGCTCGACCGGAGCCGTGAGCGTCGACGTCGGCCAGCGGCATCCACTCCCCGTCGGCCTGCGCGAGCGCGGCGAGGCGATCCCAGTCCGGTGCGGCCAGGAAGGCGTTCAGGCTCGCGCGCGCCGAGGTCGTCGGCGCTCGAGGCGCCGGATGCGGTCGCCGGCGACCAGCCCGAGGCGCGACGTCGTCGCCCTCGCGGATAGCGCGCGAGCGCGAAGGGCGCGTCGAGGTCGAGCGACGTCGTCGTCATGGATCCTCCTTCGCGCATCGTGGTGTCGGTGAGGGCGGGGCGGCCCGGGCTGCATTCATCCGGCGCGCCCCGCCCTCACCGAGTCTTCAGCCCTGGCCGTGCTTCGCGTAGGGGTTGAACAGGGCGTCCTTGATCTCGTCGGGCACGCCCTCTTCGGTCGCGCTCGGGCCGTCGGCGGGCGGGAAGGACTCGGTCATCGACATCGGCATCGCGCTGTTGCGGTAGAAGTTGTTCGATCCCTGCGACGGACGCCAGGTGTTGGGCTCCCAGTCCGGCACGTAGTTGCGGTAGCCGCCGGTGTTCAGCTCGATGCGCAGGCTCGAGGGCTCGCGGTAGTAGAGGAAGTTCTGCTCGCCGATGCCGTGGATCGACGGGCCGTACTCGATCGGGTAGCCGTTCTCCATGAGCACGTCGGCCGCGATGAGCAGCTCCTCGCGGGTGTCGACCCAGAACGCGTAGTGGTTGACGCGACCGGCGCGGCTCGAGCCGTCGAGCACGACGCCGAGGTCGTGCGACTTCTCGTTCGTGGTCAGCACCGAGAACACCGAGATGGGCGCCTCGTCGAGGATCGTCTTGGCCATGATGCGGAAGCCGAGCACCTCGCTGTACCAGGCCGCGAACGCGTCGACGTCGCTCGTGGCGATCGTGACGTGGTCGAGCTGGCGCGGAGCGCCGGCGACCTTGCTGCGCCGGTTCGGGGCGGTCGGGGTAGATCGACGCGTTGTCGCCCTCGGTGACGTGGACGCGCTCGACGTCCCAGTGCAGGGTCAGCGTGTGACCCCAGGGGCCGGTGAAGCGGTAGGCGCGGCCGATCGCGTGGCCGTCGAACCACTCGCCCTCGATGCCGGCGGCCTCGACGGCCTTCGCGGCCGCTTCGAGCGCCTCGGCGCTGGAGGTGCGCCACGCGGCGGTGACGAGCGACGGCTCGTCGCCGGGAGCGACGACGACGCAGTAGCGGTAGTAGTCGCCCCAGCAGCGCAGGTAGACCTTGCCGTCGATGCGATCGACGACGGTGAGGCCGACCTGGTTCACGTAGAAGTCGACGGATGCCTCGACATCCGGCGAGGTGATTTCGACGTACGAGAGGTGGGAGAGGAGCTTGATCATCTTCGATCCTTTCGAGAAGACGGCGGGTGATCCCAAGACCACTTTCGCCCGAGACCGGCATATCCGGGAATCCCATATCGCCTATGTCGAGAATCAGCCGCATCTATGCGCCGCAGTCGACGAGCATCCGCTCGACGAGCTCGGTGTCGGCGGCGAGCTCGGCGAGGTCGTGCGGCGGCATGTCCCCGCGTCCAGCGCGTCGAGCGGCGCGGCGCAGCGCGAGCCGCTGCGGGGACTCGAACCGGCGCGGGCGCGATCAGGCGCCCGCGCGGCGGTCGCGGTGGCGACCGCGCGCGCGCGCCGCCGTCGACCTCGACCTCGGTGAGCACCTCGCCGAGCGCCTGCACGCGGATGCGATCCGGCGCCGGGCCGCGCCGTCACCACGGCGAGTCAGCGTCGCCGGCGATGCCGGCGCCGCGTCTCGAGCAGCGCGAGCCCACCGTCGGCGCGCGCACGAGCGTCGAGCGTCTCCCCGGCGAGGATCCGCAGCCACCCGACCGCGTCGCGCGCGCAGCGATCCGAGCGCGGCGCGCGAGGCGCGTCGCCGTCGACGACGAGCAGCGCGAGCGGCATCCGCCGCCGCAGCCGTCGCGCCGGCGACGGCATCCGCCGCCGCATCCGGCCGCAGGAGCGGACGCTCGACGATCGACCGGGATGCCCGGCCCGCGCTGCGAGTCGGCGGATCGTCTGCGGCCGGCACGAACGCCGGATCGGCGACGACGACGCGCGACGGCGCCCGCGCCGACGCGGCGTCGCAGCGCCGCATCGCACCCATCCGGCGTCGCCCGGCACGACGACGATCGCGCCGCCGCGGTCATCGACGAGCGGCGGGTGCTGCAGCGGGAGCTCGGCGAGCGCGCTCGCGATAGCCGCCCGGCGGGGCGCGCACGGACGTCGGTCATCGCGGCACCTCGCGATCAGCTCGGAGGCGGCATCCGCCAGCGTGATCGCGTAGCGGGCGTCGTCGAGCAGCTCGTCGTACTCGACCGACGCTCGCGCCGTTCAGCACGTCGGCGAGCGCGCGCCACTCGGCGAGGTAGCCGTCGTCGGGGTCGATGCGGGTAGGTCGTGACGCTTGCCCGTCGGCGAGTCCCACGCGCACCTCGGCGCTGCCCGCGTGCACGAACGCCGGCGGGAACGACACCGTCGATCACGTCGGTGTCGGTCGTGATCTCGAGGTCGCCACAGCGCGTCGGCGCCGTCGGGCAGCATGACGGTGGCCAGCCGCACCGGGATGCCGGATGCCCGGTACCCGACCACGTAGCCGATCGGCGCGACCGCGCGCGCGAACACGACGCGCTCGATCACCGGCGCGAGGTCGCGCAGCATCGGCAGGTCGTGCACGGCGAGTCCCGTGATCAGCTGACGGACGACGGATGCCGCGACCTGCGGCACTCGAGAGGTCGGGGCCGCCGCGCCCGGGAGCGGCGGCAGGCACCGACAGCTCGGTGACGACGTCGTGGTAGCGGCCGTTCGGCGGGAGCGCCAGGGTGACCGAGATCGCCCGCACCTGTGGCCGCCGGCGAGCAGGTGATGCTTGGCGCGGCCCCAGGCCGGGTCGTAGAGATGGTTGGTGCCGACAGGAGCGCGGTGCCGGCCGCGCGGCACGCGTCGA
Organism: uncultured Actinomycetota bacterium; assembly: GCA_963772625.1. Taxonomy (GTDB): domain Bacteria; phylum Actinomycetota; class Actinomycetes; order Actinomycetales; family Microbacteriaceae; genus Microbacterium. The sequence goes on from CAVYXT010000001.1 coordinate 23,630, forward strand.
TCACCGCGTCGGCATCCGTCTCGGTCGTCGCGAGGGGCTTCTCGCACAGGATCGCGCGCTTGCCGGCGGCGACGCTCGCCAGGATCTGACTCGGCGTGCTCGGCGGGCGGACTGCAGAGCGACGACGACCGTCGACCGCCGGCATCCGCGAGCAGCTCGTCGATGCCCGACGACGAGCGTGCGCCGACACGCGCGCGCGAGCGGCTTCCGCCCGGCCGCTGCCCGCGTCGGAGATGTGGACGACCTCGAAGTCGTCGCTCAGGCGCGCGAGGGTCGGCAGGTGCAGCGCGGCCACGCCCGGGCCCTGCTCCGACGATCCCGACACCGTGGGGCATCCTCGCTCCTTCGCTCGTCAAGTTTTGCATGAAGCGTACCTAAGTTTTGAGAAATATGACTATAGATGTCGTCAAATGGCCGGAAGATGCCGGATCTTGTGTGAAAATCGACCATGGCCAAGGAGTCCACGCTGCGCTTCGGCGCTCAGACCGACGAAGTGACGAGCCTTCTGCGGATCGTCAACATGGTGCGCGCCGGCGACGCGTCCACCCGTCCCGAGATCGGGCGGGTCACCGGCCTCGGACGCGGCGTCGTCACGCAGCGCGTCGATCAGGCGATCGAGATGGGCTACCTCGAGGACGGCGAGTTCGGCCCGTCGTCCGGCGGGCGCGCACCCCGCACCCTGCGCTTCCGCGGCAGCCGCGGACGCATCATCGTGTGCGCGCTCGGCGCGCTGCACATCCACGTCGGGGTCGCGATGCTCGAGGGCGACATCCTCGAGCAGACCCACCGCGCGTGGGACATCGCGCGCGGACCCGCCGAGACGCTCGACACCGCGCTCGCGATGATCGACGAGGTGCTCGCACGGACGCCGGACGTGCCGGTCTGGGGCATCTCCGTCGGCATCCCCGGGCCCGTCGACTTCGACTCCGGCCGACCGGTCGCGCCGCCGATCATGCCGGGCTGGAACGGGTTCGACATCCGCCGTCGGTTCGAGGAGCGCTACGACGCGCCCGTCTGGGTCGACAACGACGTCAACCTGCTCGCGCTGAACGAGCGCTCGCGTCGCCGCGACGAGCACCTCGACCTGATCTACTGCAAGGTCGGCTCCGGAATCGGCGCCGGACTGCTCTCGCAGGGCCGGATCCACCGCGGAGCGAACGGCGCGGCCGGCGACATCGGCCACGTGCGCGTCGCCGGGTCGGACGCGCTCTGCCGGTGCGGCAAGGTCGGCTGCCTCGAGGCGGTCGCCGGCGGCTGGGCGCTGGTGCGCGACGCGGAGGTCGCCGTCGCCGAGGGCGCGACCGGCGCTCTGGCCCAGCGGACGCGCGACGGCGAGCCGCTCACCCCCGAGGCGATCGCCCGGGCGGCCGAGAACGGCGACGCCCTCGCGATCTCGCTGATCCAGCGGTGCGCGCGCGTGGTCGGCGAGTCGATCGCGGCGCTGGTCAACATGTTCAACCCCGGCACGATCGTGATCGGCGGTGCCGTCGTCGGCGCGGGCGAGGTCTTCCTCGCCGAGGTGCGCCAGCGCGTCTACGAGCTCTCGCTGCCCCTCGCGACGCGCGATCTGAGCATCGTGCAGTCGGCAGAACGACCTGCGGGAGCCGCTGCGCGGCGGCGCCGAGATGGTGCGCGAGCAGCTCTTCGACGTCACCTTCCCGCGGTGGTTCGCCGACGGGCAGCCGACGATCGCCGCGCGTGCACGGCACCGCGTGACACTTCTTTCGCTTTTCTACTAAAGCGTGTAGATTCTCGTCGTAAGCCGCGGTCGACGCGGTCGACGACACGAGGACGTGCCCATGACGCTGCCGCTGCTGCGCGACGATTCGCTGATCACCACCCCCGACGGTGCCGCGCGTGCGCGTCTCGCTGCCGTGGATCCGCTCGCTGCCTCTGACCTCGCTGCAGAAGCCGATCGTGACGATCGACGGAGTCCGGCCGACGAGGTCACCGTCGTGGTCGGCGACCGGCGGGTGCCGCCGGCCGAGCTGACCGAGGACGACGGCTGGTGGTTCCAGCAGGATCGGGTCGCACTCGCCGTGCCGCACGAGCTCGCCCCCGGAACTCACGATGTCGCGGTCGAGTTCGGCCTGCGCATCCCCTACCTGCAGGTGGGCCCGGACGGCCCGCTGACGCTGCCCTTCCACGCCGAGCAGCCGCTCGTGGTCGACGCGCCGCACGCACCGCCGGCGGTCGTCGACGGCTCGCCCCGAAGCCGATGCCGCAGCGCACGCGGACGATCCGGCGCTGCCCGCGGGCTGGGTGCTCAGCGCGAGCGCCTTCAACTGGACGCCCGAGATGATCGCGGGCGAGCGGGATGCCGTCGACATCGCGGTCGGGATCGTCGAGGACGGCCTCGGCCGTCGAGATCGAAGCGGAGCCGGGACAGCTGTGGCGCTCCTTCCCGGGGCGGAGCGAGGCGGATGCCGCGGCGTTCGGCGCCCGCCTGGCCGCCGCCGGCGGGCGCGTCAGCATCCTCGGGCGCGAGCATCGACGACTGGTCGCCGCAGGGCACGCGCCGCACGGACGACGAGCGGTTCGCGTTCCTCCTGCCGCAGATCGAGATCGCGCACCAGCTCGGCGCGCGCGGCGTGCGCCTGCCGATCGGACAGGCCGGCCGACCCCTGCTCGAGCGCGTGCTGCCGATCCTGCACGAGACCGGCCTGACGCTCTTCGAGGAGATCCAGGGGTCGCAGACGCCCGGCTCGCCCCAGGCCGGCGCCGCGATCGATCAGATCGTCGCGATCGACGACCCGCACGTGCGCCTGCTCGTGGACATCTCGATGTTCATGCCCGCCGTCCCCGAGAGCTACCTCGCGCGCCTGCGAGGCCGGCGGCGTCCCGGCGGAGCTCATCGACACGCCTGCGGCATCAGTGGCGCGACCCCGCGACCGTGGGCGCGATCGTCGACCTGCTGCGCTCCGGCGGGGTGCCGGCATCCGTCCACACGCTGTACATGGACATGCTCGTCCGGTTCGGGCGATCGGATGCGACCGTGATCGCCGACGTGCTGCCGTGGATCGGCGCGTTCCACCTGAAGTTCTGGGATCTCGACGACTCCGACGACCGCGTGAGCGGTCCGATCCGCGATCTCGGCGCGCTGCTGCGCGGCACCGGCTTCAGCGGCACGCTCTGCAGCGAGTGGGGCGGGCACGAGTGGCTCGACGACGACCCCACCCAGATGACCCGAGACCACCTCGCGCTGGCCCGCCGCGCACTGAACGGAGAGAACGCGATGACCCTTCTGAACGTCCTGATCCTGTCGGGACACATGACGATCGAGCACGACAACGAGCACCGCAGCTTCCGGCAGCACAACCAGTGGCTGACGACGCTGCTCGAAGACACCGGGCGGTTCAAGGTGCGCGTCGTCGAGGACCCGCGCGGCCTCGGCGCGGAGATCATCGACAAGTACGACGTCGTGATCGTCGTGTTCGAGGGCCGCGACGGCTATCACGACAAGGCCGTCGGGTTCGGCGCCGAGACGGATGCCGCGCTCCTGCGCTTCGTGCACGACGACGGCAAGGGCATCGTGTGGTTCCACGGCTCGGCCGCGCAGGAGGACTCGTGGGGGTACCCCGAGGAGTACAACGTCATGCGCGGCGCGAAGCTCAGCGCGTACGAGACGGGCCTGCGCCCCCGGCCCTGGGGCGAGGCGCTTCTGAAGACCGCCGAGCCGCGGCATCCGATCACCGAGGGCATCAACGCGACGTGGACCGTCACGGGCGACGACATCCTCACCGGCGTGCAGCTGTACGAGGGCGCGCAGGTGCTGCTGACGACGTTCGACGACCTCGAGGCGTACGAGAACGCGCCGGTCGTGGCCGATGTCGCACTACCCGGTCGTGATCCCCGAGGGCGGCATCGCCGAGCTGCAACGGCATGAACACCGACCAGCCGATCGCGTGGATCAACGAGTACGGCGCGGGCCGCTCGTTCACGATCACGATCGGCCACGACATCGACACGTTCCGGCGCATCGAGTTCATCCGCATGTTCCCGCGCGGCGTCGAGTGGGCGGCGACCGGCGAGGTCGCCCTCGAGGGCCCGGATCGCCGCGGCGAGCGCCGCTTCCTCCCCTGGCCGTACTACAACCACGAGGGCTGAGCCCGGGCTTCTGCGCGCGAGTGCACGGGTTGCCGCCGAGTGCACGGCTTCGCCGCGTAGGCAGGTCGTGCACTCGGCGGCAGGTCGTGCACTCGCGCCAGCGCGCGGCTCGCGGGCCCCCGGTATCGCACGGACGGGTCGGATGCAACCGCCTCGGCGCGATCGCGGGAGGCATGCAGGGTAGGGACGGAAAGGATCCCCGATGACCAGCACCCCCGACGACACCGGCCCCATCGTCGAGACCGACGACAGCGGCATCCAGCCGCTGCGCGACGGCGACACCTCCCTCGCCGACGATCCCGACGCGCGATCCGGCCCAGGCGGAATGGGACCGCACGACGCTCCTGGACGAGGGAGTGTCGCCGGACGAGATCGCCGTGTCGACCGCAACCGGCGACGACCCGGATGAGATCCCGTCCGATGACGACGAGATCCCGTTCGCCGATCTGCCGGATGCCGACCTGCAGCCTGAATCGCAGGGCGAGGACCCCCTGCTGACGGCGCGCCGAGTGCACGACTCGGCGCCGAGCGCACGGCCTCTTCGCGCGCGGGAAGGTCGTGCACTCGGCGGCAGGTCGTGCACTCGACGCGACACCCGTGCTGCTCAGCGCGGCTGCAGGCCGGATGCGCGGTAGACGTCGTCGACGACTCTCATCGTGCCGACGCCGAGCGCCGCGTCCAGCGGACTGGGCGACCCGTCGCGCAGCGACGCGACCACGTGCTCGAGCTGCCGCGCATAGCTGTTCTCGCCCTCGCGGCCTTCTCCTCGATCAGCACGCGATCGCCCGCGGTGACGCGCATCACCGCGCCCCACTGCGGCACGATGACGCTCGTCGCCTCCAGGCTCGCGGCGTCCCCGGTGACCCGCAGCGACATGCTGCCCTGGTCGTCGCCGATGAACGACGAGCGGACGTAGCGCGGGGATGCCGCCCGGAAGCTCGAGCACGGCATCCGTCTGCAGGTCGACACGGGGGTCGTCGGCGGACAGCACCGCCTCGGCCGAGACCACCGTGGGCTCTCCCCAGGCGGCGCGCATCAGGTCGACGGCGTAGCACCCGACGTCCATGAACGACCCGCCGCCGAGGTCGCCGTCGAGGCGGATGTTGCCGGGCTGCACGACGAAGTGAGGGATGCTGTAGTCGAACTCGACGCGCCGAGATCTGCCCGAGCACATCCGAGGCGAGCACCTCCAGCAGCCGACGGGTGAAGCCGTGCAGCCGGTAGTGGAACCCCACGAAGGCGCGTCTGCCCGCGGCATCCGCGGCCTCGGCGATCTCCGCCGCGGTCGTGCCGTTCGCCGACAGCGGCTTCTCGCACAGCACGTGCTTTCCCGCCTGCAGCGCCCGCACCGCCCAGTGCGACTGCACGGTCGACGGCAGCGGGAGGTAGACGAGGTCGACGTCGGGGTGGTTCAGGACCGTCTCGTAGTCGCCGGACTCGGGCACCCCGAGGCGATCGGCCAGCGCGCGCGCCCGCTCGGGATCGCGTGCGCCGATCGCGATCACGCGGACGCCGTCCAGCTCGCGCGCCGGCTCCACGATCGCCCGCTCGGCGATGCCGGCGGCACCCAGGATTCCGATGCCGACGGGCCGCTCGGTCATCGCCTCAGCCCTCCAGGATGCGGGAGCGCGCATCGCGCTGGATCTCGATGATGCGGTCTTCCCAGTCGCCGACGGGCACGTCCTCGACGAGCCCGTGCGCTTCGAGGTGCGCGAACGCGTCGGCGAGCCCGTCGTGCAGCGAGACCGACGGCTGGAACTCGGGCACATCGCGCTGCAGCTTCGCGGCAGCTGTAGAGCAGGTTCTTCGCGAAGACGCCGGGCACCATCAGGAAGCGCTGCGGGTCGAGCTCGAACAGCGCGTCGGCCGAGACCCCGACCTGCTCGACCTCACGCCCGAGCACGTCCATCGCGACGCCGTGGATGTCGGACCACTGCATCGCCCGCGGATTCACCAGGAAGTACGTCTGCCCGATCGTGCTGCTCGCGCTCGAGCACTCCGACGAAGCCGAGGGCCGCATCGTCGACGTGCAGCAGGTGATGAAGCGCGGTCCCCTCCCCGACGCGGAGGATCGGCCGACCCTCACGGATGCGGCGGATCCAGCGCGTGTCGATCCCCACCTGCCGCACGACGCGCTTGCGGCCGTACGTGGTCGAGGGCTTGACGATCGTCGCAGGGAACCCGCGATCGAAGTACGCCGCCTGGTACATGCGGTCCAGCGCGACCTTGTTGTCGGCATACGGCACCGCCGGGCGCAGCGGGTGGTCCTCGGTGATCGGGAGCCAGTCGGCGGTCTCGCCGACGGTGGTCACGGTCGAGGTCTGAATGAAGTGGCCGACGTCGCGGAAGGCCTCGAGGCTCGCGGCGCCGTGCGCGGGCGTGAAGCCGATGAAGTCGATCGCCGCATCGAACCTCTCGCGCTGCACCGCCGGCACGAACCAGTCGAGGTCGTGCCGGTCTCCCGACAGGTGACGGATGCCGTCCGGCAGCGACCCGGACGCGCCGCGGGTGATGCACGTCACGTCGTGGCCGCGCTCCTGCAGGAGCCGGACGACGCTCGTGGAGATGTTGCCTGTTCCGCCGACGATGCCGACCTTCATCGGCTACTTCGTCGAGAACGCGGCGTCGAACGCGGCGGCGGGCGGAGTGATCTCGGCGAGCTTGCGCACGAACGCGAGCGCCTCGGGCGCGCCGACCAGCCGGTCCATGCCGGCGTCCTCCCACTCGACGCTCGTGGGTCCGTCGTAGCCGATCGCGTTCAGCGCGCGGAACAGCGGCTCCCACCGCACCGCGCCGTGACCGGTCGAGACGAACGTCCACCCGCGGCGCGGGTCGGCCCAGGGCCGGTGCGAGCCGAGCACGCCGTTGCGGCCGTCGAGGTTGGTGATCGACTCCTTCACGTGCACGTGGAAGATGTGGTCGGCGAAGTCGAGGACGAACGCGACGTAGTCCAGCTGCTGCCAGACGAAGTGCGACGGGTCGAAGTTGAACCCGAAGCTCTTGCGGTGGCCGATCGCCTCGAGCGTGTCCTTCGCGGTCCAGTAGTCGTAGGCGATCTCGGACGGGTGCACTTCGAGCGCGAAGCGCACGCCGACCTCTTCGAACACGTCGAGGATCGGGTTGCAGCGGTCGGCGAAGTCCTGGTAGCCGCGCGCGATGAACTCCTCGGACGCCGGCGGGAACATCGCGACGGCCTTCCAGATCGACGAGCCCGGTGAAGCCGTTGACCGTCTTCACGCCGAGCTTGGCGGCGAAGCGCGCGGTGTTCTTCAGGTCTTCGGCGGCGCGCTGCCGCACGCCCTCGGGGTCGCCGTCGCCCCACACCCGATCCGACAGGATGTCGCGGTGCCGCTCGTCGATCGGGTCGTCGCAGACCGCCTGGCCGGTCAGGTGGTTCGAGATCGCGTACACCTTCAGGCCGTTGCGCTCGAGGATGTCGAGCCGGCTCTGCACGTACTCGGCGTCGTCCCAGCGCGAGACGTCGAGGTGGTCGCCCCAGCAGGCGATCTCGAGGCCGTCGTAGCCCCACTCGCCGGCGAGGCGGGCCACCTCTTCGAACGGCAGGTCGGCCCACTGGCCGGTGAACAGGGTGATCGGACGCGCCATTGCTTCTTCCTTCGGGTGGGTTCTTCAGACGGATGCCGGGACGCCCGCGGCGATGCGGACCCAGGCGGATTCGTTCTCGCTCGAGCGCTCGACGGCGTCGAGCACGCGCTGCACCGAGAGCCCCTCGGCGAACGACGGATGCGGGTCGGTGCCCTCGGCGATCGCGGTCGACGAGGTCCACGACCTGGTGGGAGAAGCCGTGCTCGTAGCCGAGCATGTGGCCGGCGGGCCACCACGCCGCGACGTACGGATGCTGCGCCTCGGTGACCAGGATCTTCGTGAAGCCCTGCGGTCGTCGGGCGCGGTGCGGTCGTAGAACTGCAGGCTGTTGAGGTCCTCGAGGTCGAACGCGAGCGCGCCCTTGTCGCCCGACACCTCGATCGTGAGCGCGTTCTTGCGCCCGGTCGCGAACCGGGTCGCCTCGAACGAGACGAGCGCGCCGTTCGAGAGGCGCCCGGTGAAGATCGCGACGTCGTCGACGGTGACCTCGCCGTACCCCTCGCCGGCGGTGCCCGACAGCCCGGAGCCCGAGCCCAGCAGCGGCCGCTCCTTCACGATCGTGTCGATCGTGCCCGACACCGCGTCGACGCTCAGGCCGGTCACGAACTGCGTCATGTCGATGATGTGCGCGCCGATGTCGCCCAGCGCGCCCGAGCCCGCGTGCTCCTTCTGCAGGCGCCAGGCCAGCGGCATCTCGGGGTCGACGAGCCAGTCCTGCCGGTACGCCGCGCGCACCTGCTGCACGGTGCCGACGACGCCCTCGCGCGATGAGGTCGCGCAGGAAGGTCACCGCGGGAACGCGGCGGTAGGTGAAGCCCGACCATCGAACGGATGCCGCGCTCGGCCGCGCGGGCGGCGGCATCCGCCATCGCCTCGGCCTCTTCGACCGTGTTCGCCAGCGGCTTCTCGCACAGCACGTGCTTGCCGGCCTCGAGCGCGGCGATCGCGATCTCGGCGTGCGAGTCGCCCGGCGTGACGATGTCGACGATGTCGATGTCGTCGCGGGCGATCACCTCGCGCCAGTCGGTCGCCGACTCCGCCCAGCCCCACTTCTCGGCGGCTGCGGCCACGGCATCCGCATTCCGGCCGACGACCACGGCCATCTCGACGGCCTCGGGCAGGTCGAACATGCGCGGCGCCTGACGCCACCCGACCGAGTGGGTGGCTCCCATGAAGCCGTAGCCGATCATGGCGACGCGCAGCGGCCGCGCCGTGCCCGGTCATGCCAGCACGACCTCGCGCTCGACCGGGACGCGGTTGGTGACGTAGCGGCCGGGGCCGCCGTCGACGCCCGGCATGATCTGCATGTACAGCAGGCGCATCGTGAGGACGACCTCGACGGTGAGCTTCTCGCCCGCCGCCGGAGCGTGATCGAGCGGGATGACGACCTCGGGCTTGTCGGCGACGAACCAGAGCGTGTCCCACTGCTCGGGCAGCTCCTCGATGCGGTAGCTCGTGCCGTTCAGCTCGAAGCGCAGGTCGTCCTTCGGCACCGCGACGCCGTTGACGGATGCCGCGACGTCGTCGACCGCCGACAGCCAGAGGCTGCGGTACCAGGGAAGCTGCACCGAGACGGCGATCGCGTCGTCGCGGCGAGCGACGTCCTTCTCGGAGAAGAGGGAGTTGTGGGTGGCCATGATGGGCTCCTCGTTCGGGCAGTAGGTCAGTGGAAGGTGTCGGTGAAGGTGTCGTGCGGCACCGGCGGAACCGGCTCGAGCTTCTGCACGGTCGAGGGGCTGTACGGGTGGTTCTTGCTGGGCACCGGCTGGTCGGCCGGCGGCATGAACACGGGCTTGCCGTCGTCGCCGAAGTACATCAGGTCGAGGTCGAACGCGCCCTGGTTCTTCTGGCCGAAGCTGATCCAGTTCTCCTCGAACGGCGCGCGGGCCAGCTCGTAGCAGCGGAACTTCCAGATCTTCCACTCGCCGTCCTGCTTGAGGAAGTCGATCGCGTACTTGCACCAGACCCAGTGCGCCCAGACCTTCTTGCCCAGCACCTCGCCGGGCGAGTACATGTCGGGGAACTCCTTGGCGACCTCGGGGTCGGTGAGGCCCGACTCGGTGCCGGCCATGAGCCAGACGCCCTTGGCGGTCTCGCCGTCGGCGGCGACCTCGATGACCGGGGTCGTCGTGGCGTGCAGGATGAGCTTGCCCTCGGGCGACGGCCGACCCTGGTGGTAGCGGATGACGCTGTCGTACTCGGTGTACTCGCCGGCGTTCGTGTAGCGGGCGCGGATGCCCTCGGTGCCCCGCTTCACCCAGAGCGGGATGATCTGCTCGTCCTGGAACGCGTTGTGCAGGTACATGTAGCGGTTGAAGAGGTTCTCGACCGCGCCACGGTCCTGCGCGCGCTGCGCGAGCGCCGCGCACGGCGGCGACCTCGTCGCGCAGGTGGCAGTTCGGCCGGAGTTCGGCGCTGGATGCTCGGCGACGGTGTCAGACAACGCGCCTTCTCCTTCCGCGACGGTCTCTTCGATCGCACGACGCATGAGCGCGTGCTGCTTCTTGACCAGGTCGATCGGGTCGGATTCGCCCAGGTCGGAGAACGCGTGGCCCTCCCACTCGCTGGAGAGGTAGCCCTGGTAGCCGCCCTCGACGAACTGCCGGACGATGCGCGGGATGTCCATCGCGGGCTCGTCGCCGTTCTCGTCGATGTCGTAGAACTTCGCGTGCACGTGGAACATCTGCGGCATGATGTCGAGCCACTCCTCCGGCGGCACCAGTCCGTGCATGTTGAAGGCGAGGCGCGTGAAGGGGCCGAAGCGCAGCGGGTCGACGCCCTCGCGCGATCAGGAAGTCCTCGAACTTCTGGTTGCGCACGTACATCGGGCGTCGGCTCGTGCCAGATCTCGTCCATGACCGGGAAGTACTTCTCGTCCATGCCCATCTGACCGAGCGTGCGCAGCAGCGTCGGCGAGAGCGAGTGCATCGTGGACGAGAAGTCGGCCGTGAAGCCGAGGCGGTCGGACTGCAGCTCGTCGTACATCTCGCGCATCTGCAGCACCTGCGGGTCGTTCGGACCCGACGGCGCGTGGATCTCGTAGCCGAGCTTCTGGTCGTACTTCTCGGCGAGCGGCAGGAGGCTGCGCAGCAGCTCCTTGCCGTGCGAGCGGATGACGATCTTCTTGAAGCCGAGGGTGTGCGCGGTCTTGAGCTGACGCGCGAGGAAGTCGTGCTCCTCGTCGGGCGTCATGTCGCGCTCCTTGCGGCGGCCCATGTCGAGGTTCGTGCCGACCGCGCTGGGCTCGAGCCCGTAGCGATCCATGCTGTCGCGCCAGATCTTGACGAACTCGTCGTCGACGTCGGGGTAGGTGCGCAGCATCTGGGCGATGTTGAACTCGATGCCCGGGCCGAGGCCGTGCTCGGCCGCCGCCTTGATGAGCGTCTCGGGCGTGTAGAGCCCCGCGGCGAACTCCGAGGTGAGCGAGTAGAGGGTGATGCCGAGCTTGATCCCGGTGCCGGCGATGCCGTTGTCGTCAGTCATGATGTCTTTCCTGAGCGTGTCGAAAGGTCGGGAGTCGGTCAGCCGCGGACGGGCTGAGCCAGGTGGGTGTTCAGGATGCTGCGCGCCTCGGCGGCATCCGTGATCATGCGCGAGCCGGCGTCGGCGGCGGCCGAGCGCTGCACGGCCTGCTCGCCGGCGATGATCTCGAACGGGCTCTGCCAGTAGTTCCAGTGCCAGCCCTCGTACTCGCTGGAGATCGCGCCGGAGTAGCCGTTCTCGACGAGCAGGCGGATCAGGTCGCGCACCGGGACGGACGGCTCTTCGCCGTTCTCGTCGATGCCGAAGAACTTGCCGTGCACGTGGCGGATCCACGGCATGATCTCGAGCCAGTCGTCCACGCGCGCCGGGCCGAACAGGCCGGTGCCGTTGATGCCGAAGTCGATGCCGAGGTCGGGGCGGCCGTTCTGCGCGGCCAGCCCGATGAACGACCCGAAGCGCTGGCCGTGCTGGGCCTGATCGGCCGGCGGACCCTGCTCGTAGTAGGTGTCCCACAGGTCGACGACCTTGCCGAGCAGCTCCTCGGACGCGCCGCGGCGGCGGTAGGCCTCGATGAGCGACGGGGCGAAGCCGCTGACGGTCGCGCCCCAGTCCATCGTGAAGCCGAGGAACGGCGAGCCGACCTTCTCGTACCGGTCGCGCAGCGCGAGGATGCGCGGGTGCGACGCGTACTGGTCGGCGTGCACCTCGAGCGCGAGGGTGACGCCGTGCGCCTCGGCGATCGGGGCGAGGGCCTCCATCGAGTCGGGCTCGATCGAGATCTGCACGCGCGCGATCGGGAAGCCGAGCTTCGCGGCCGCCTTGATCTGCAGCGTCATGTAGTCGATCAGCTCGTCCTGGGTGAGCAGGCGATCGCGATGGATGCCGATGTCGGCGTTCACGGCGAGCGAGGTCGTGACGAGCCCGACCTCGTCGACGAGGTCGCGGAACCAGCCGGCGAACGAGTCCTCGATCTGCGGGAAGCCGCGGAAGCTGGAGAAGCCGATGACCTCGAGACCCGGGCCGTAGCCCTCGGCGGCGACCTTGCGGATCAGGCCCTCGAGGTCGTACTCGCGGCCGTGGAACGCGCGGGTGAAGCTGTAGAGGGTGACGCCCTGGATGGGCGTTCCGAGGCGGTCATGCTGCCACCGCCTTCATGGTCTTGATGTCGTGCTCTTCGATGTGCAGCGTCTCGGTGTCCGAGATGATGATGTACGGGATGTAGAGCGTGAGGTCGACGCGGACCTCGTGCTCGTCGCCGGGCGCGACCGGCAGCTCGCCCGACAGCACGGCGGAGTCGGTGGGGAACCACCACTCGCCCGTCTCGTCGACGAGCTCGTCGAAGCCGAACTCGCGGCCGTTCATGCTCCAGCGCAGCGACTCCGCCGGAGCCTCCACGCCGTCGACGCTCAGCTTCGCGCCGGCGATGCACGAGCCCGGCAGCGCGCGGTACCAGGGCAGCCGGACCTCGACCGCGGTGCGCGGCCCGTCGGTCGTGAGCGTTCCCTGCTCGATGATGCGATCGGGGATCACGAGAACCTCCTGGTTCTGGGCCGACACGGTCGGCCGGACATCTTTGTCATTGTTTCTACATTCTAATGTCTGAATCAGACATAAGCAAGACCGAGATGTCAGCGGTCTGCCAATTTCTCGGCGATCGCGCGGGCGCCGTTCACGGCGAGCGCCACTCCGGTCAGCGTCGGGTTGCACGCCGTCGCGGTGGGGATGACGCCGTTGCCGGCGACGAACAGTCCTGGCACGTCCCACACTTCGCCCTGGGGCGAGCACACGCTGGAGCCGTCGTCGGCGGCGCCCAGGCGGGTCGTCCCCTGATAGTGCAGCGAGGCGCCCAGCGGCATCACGAAGGGACGGTCGTCCAGCGGCTCGCCCACGGCCTTGCCGAGGCGCACGATCTCCTCCTTGCCGCGGGCGATCACCTCGTGGTCGCGCGCGAGTGAGCCGGTAGTGCACCGTCATCGCCGGCATCCCGTATCCGTCCACGTCGTGCGTCGGAGAACTCGACGCGGTCCGAGGCCTGCAGGTCCTTCGCGCAGAACAGGCCGAGGCCCACGATGGAGCCGGGCGCGGCCGGGTCGTCGTCCGCGAGCTTCACCGGCGAGGCATCCAGCTGCATCACCTGCCCGTGGAAGGGCATGTCGTCGGTGAAGGGCACCCACGTCACACCGCTGTACTCGCTCAGACCGGTGGCGGCGCTGCCGTCGCCGGCGTCCGTCGGGGCGAGGTCGCGGATGCGCACGGCGAAGACGATCTGCGCCTGGTCGTTGAGGTAGCGGCCGAGGGCGTCGGGACGGATGCCGGACGCCCAGAGCAGCTGCGGCGTGCGCAGCGCGTCCGCGGCGACGACGACGAATCGCGCGCGGACTTCTGCGCTCTCGCCCGTGCGCCTGTCGGTGACGACGACGCCCGCGGCGCGGCCGTCCTCGACCAGCACGCGCGTGACGAGGGACTCGTCGAAGAGCGTGAAGCGGGGGTTGGCGCGGGTGACGTCGCCGAACACGACGTCCGACCCCGACCAGACGAGGTTGCCGTCGTCTCGGCGGTGCACCGCGAGCGGCATCCGCTGCACGCGGGTCGTCGCGATGCGTCCGGCATCCTCGGCCGCGGCCAGGCGCGTGCGGACCAGGTCGCCGTAGGGCGAGCTGTCGAACGCGTCGGTCGTCACGCCCAGAAGCCGCTCCGCCTCGGAGAGCAGCTCGTCGAAGCTGCCGTCGGCGTCGAGGATCGCGATCCGCTCGCTGTCGTTCGGCCGCGGGCACGCGCCGGTCCAGTGCGCGGCCATGCCGCCGACGTTGCTCGACATGGCCGCCACGGGCAGGCCGTCCTCGCCCTCGACCTGGTAGCCGCTCTCGAGCAGGAACGTGCCCGGTCGGGCGCGTCGCTGCGTGGTCTTGACGATGCCGCCGGTGCGATCGGCGCTCTCCTGCGCGTGCGGACCCTCCGACCGCGTCTGCGCGCTGGCGCGCTCGGCGGGATCGGCGATGTTCTTCACGTGCGCACCCGGCGGGTTCGTGACGGTCGGGCCGACCTCGAACACCGCGATCGAGGCGTCCGGCGCCCGCTCGCTCAGGATGCGGGCGTAGGCGGCGCCGGCCGGGCCGCTGCCGACGATCGCGACATCCACCGCCTCCGGGTAGCGGCCTGTCATGCCTGTGCCGCCACGTCGCGGATGTAGCGCACCGACTCCTCGGAGGCGGCCTGCGGGTAGTACTCCAGGCCGATCGGCCCGTCGTAGCCGGAGCCGCGGAGCACGGCCAGCGTGGCCGGCCAGTCGAGGTCGCCGGTGCCCGGCTCGCCGCGGCCGGGGGCGTCGGCGAGCTGGACGTACTTGATGATCGAGCCGGCGTTCGTCAGCTCCGCCTCGATGTCCTCTCCCTCGACGGCCGAGTGGTAGATGTCGTAGAGCACCCCGAAGAACGGCGAGTCGACGCCGCGGGCGACGTAGACGCCCTCGGCGTGCGGTCCAGCAGCGAGCCGGGGTGGTCGACGCGCACGTTGACCGGCTCGAGGACGAGCGTGATGCCCGAGCCGTCGATCTGCGCGATGGCCTTCTGGTAGATCTCGATGAGCTTGTCGAGCTGCACCTGGCGCTTCCAGCCGCCGAATCCGGTGCCGCTGCCGACCACCATGCGGGGCGTCCCGAGGAAGTGCGCGATCTCGACGCCCTCGTCGAGCTTGCGGAAGAACTCCGAGTGATCCCACGGCGGGATCATGAACTGCGTGCGCGGCTCGGCGAGCTGCGCGGTCAGCTGCGTGCCGGTCTCGTCGAGCGCGGCCTTGAGCGCGGGCAGGTCCTTGGGCGTCGACGGGGGCGTCGACGCCGGTCGGGCCCCACATCTCGACGGCGGTGAATCCGGATGCCGCGGCCGCGCGCACGCGGTCGTGGTAGTCGCCGGCCTCGGTGAAGAGGAGTTCGATGTTGGGTGCGAGCTGGTACATGGGTCATTGACGTTCTTCCTGATCGAAGTCGGGGGTGAGATCGTCTGGATCAGGCGGCATCGCTTCGACGAATCGGTGGGTGCCGCCGGCAATAGATCGCCTCGATAGGATGGGCGGCGTACCCGACGTCGGACGAAGGATCACATCGCCGTGGCCGATCACCCGCTTCTGTCCCGTCTCGACCTCAACCTGCTGGTCGCGCTGGACGCCCTGCTCACCGAGCGCAGCGTGACGCGCGCCGCCGAGCGTCTGCACCTGAGTCAGCCGCGCTGAGCGCGTCGCTCGCGCGGCTGCGCAATCACTTCAACGACCCGATCCTGGCGCGCCGCGGCAACGCCTACGAGCTGACTCCGCTGGCGCTGCGGCTCACGGAGCACACCACGATCGCCCTGGATGCCGCGCGCCGCGTCTTCGAGAGCCAGGCGACGTGGACGCCGCACGAGTCGACGCGCGAGTTCTCCGATCTACGGCTCCGACTACGGGTTCGCCACGATCGGCGCGGCCGTCTCGCGCGTCGCCGCGCGCACGGCGCCGGGGGTGCGGTTCCGCTTCATGCTGCACAACACCCCGATCGTCGACGACGCGGCCAACAGCCTGCGCTCGGTCGACGCGATGGTGATCCCGCACGGCTACCTCACCGACCTGCCCTACGAGGACCTCTGGCGCGACCGCTGGGTCGTCGTCGCCGACGAAGTCCAACGCGCTGGTCGCGGACGGTCTGAGCATGGAGATCCTGGCGCAGTGCCCGTGGGTGTTCACGTACCGCTCGCGCTCGGCGTTCACCTCGGCCGGGCGCCAGCTGCAGCTGCTGGGACTCGAGCCCGTGGTCGACGTCGTCGTCGAGAGCTTCCTGGCGCTCGAACCACTTCATCGTCGGCACCAACCGGCTCGGTCTGGTTCAGGCGGCGCTCGCGCCGGAGGTCGGCCGCCTGGGCGGCATCCGCATTCTCGAGCCGCCCTTCGATGCGACCCCCACGGCGAACGCGCTGTGGTGGCATCCCGTCCACGACCGCGATCCCGAGCACGCGTGGATGCGCTCCATCTTCCTCGAGGCGGCCCGCGAGGTGCAGTCGACCGTCGCCGCGGGTGACCGCTACGTCGAGCCGATCGAGCTCGCGGACGGCCCCGATCAGCCTTTGAGTCCACCGGCGAAGCCCTGGATGAACGCTTCTGCGCGAACATGTAGAACGCCAGGATCGGGATCATCGAGATGATCACGACCGCGAAGATCTTGTTCCACGCCGAGACCAGGCCGCCGACGTAGGTGTACATCGCGACCGGCAGGGTCTGGGTGGTCGGAGCCGCCGAGGAAGATCAGCGAGTTGAAGAAGTCGTTCCAGACGATCAGGCCGGCGAGGATCGCGACGGTGCCGGTGGCGGGTGCCATCAGCGGCAGCACGACCCGGAAGAACGCCTGCGTCGGGGTGGCGCCGTCGATGACGGCGGCTTCCTCGTACTCGGTGGAGAGCCCGCGGAAGAAGCTGGCGTAGAGGAAGACCGACAGCGGCAGCAGGATGCCGATCCACAGCAGGATCATGCCGATCGCGTTGCCGGTCAGCCCGACGCTGCGGGCGCCGATGTAGAGCGGCACGGTGCCGAGCTGGGCGGGCAGGATGATCGCGATCAGCACCAGGTAGAACGTGACGGTCGTCCACCGGCGGGTGCGGCGGGCGATGACGTACGCGGCGACCGAGCCGAGCAGGACGAGGCCGAAGATCGCGCCGGCGGTGATGATCACGCTGTTGAGGATGCTCATCGGGATGCTGTTGCGCCCGGTCGTGGTGAGCACCTCGACGAACGCGCTGAAGTCGAACGAGCGTCGGCGGGGCGACGGCGCTGGTGGTCAGCGCCTCCTCGTCGGTCTTCAGCGAGGTGACGATGAGGATGTAGAAGGGCAGCAGCATCGACGAGGGTGATGATCCAGACGATCACTTCGCGGACCGCGGTGGCTTTGGTGTAGCGGAACATGAGTCAGGCCCTTCCGGCGGCGTCGCGGTCGCGGGTGACGTACTGCTGGAGGATGGCGAACGCGAGGATGATGACGGTCAGCACGAGCGCGAGCGCCGAGCCGAAGCCGAACTGACCGAGCGAGAACGCCTGCTTGTAGACCTCGGTCGCGAGGGTCTCGGTCGCCCCGGCCGGACCGCCGCCGGTGAGCGCGAGGATCTGGTCGAAGATGCGCAGACCCTGGATGATGCCGAGCGTCGTCGCGATCGCGATCGAGGGGCGGATGGCGGGGACGGTGACGTTCCAGAAGCGGCCCCAGATGCCCGCGCCGTCCAGCGCGGCGGCCTCCTCGACCTCGACCGGGACGGAGGCGAGGCCGGCGAGGTAGATGACCATCACGAACCCGGTCTGCTGCCAGACCACCGTGATCAGGATCGCCCAGATCGACCAGGTCGGATCGGCGAGCCAGACCTTCTGCAGCTCCTCGAGGCCGAGGAGGCCGAGGAAGCCGTTCAGCGGTCCGTTGAACTGGAAGATGAACTTCCACACGTACGCGACCGCCAGCGGGCTGAGCACGACCGGCATGAAGAGCAGCGTGCGCAGGATGTAGCGCGTCTTCAGCATCCGGTTGATCGCGAGGGCGAACAGCAGGCCGAAGACGTTCGTGAGGATGACGGACCCGAACGCGAGGAAGAGGGTGTTCCAGACGGCGCCGAGCAGCTGCGGGTCGTTGAAGATCCGCACGAAGTTGTCGAGGCCGATGAACTCCCAGTCGCCCAGGCCGGTCCAGTTCGTGAAGGCGAAGAACCCGCCGGTGAGGGTGGCGACGTAGTGCACGCCGATCACCAGGACGATCGCGGGCAGCGCCCACCACCAGTGCCCGTAGCTGATCAGCGGCTTGCGCCGGTCGCGAGGCCGCGGCGTGCGCCGGGCTCGAGGGGGCACGGTGAGGGTGCGAGTACTGTTCTCGTCGATCGTCACTGTCATCTGCTCTCTGACCTCGTCGTCAAGGCGCTCGCTCGTGCACGTGAGCGCCCTCGATCCACTATCACACGCTTGCGTCGAAAGCACACATTAGTCTTAGCGATATCCGGTATAAGTCGCCGGTGCAGTCCGACGGTGCGCGCGACTTCTGGCGCGAGTGACAGGATGCTTCGGTGTGACCATCGACGACGACCACACCGACGATTCCGCACCGATCGCGGCGATCCGCTCTGGAACGCGTTCGTCGACCCGCCGGACGAGGCGCGCCCGCGCGCCTGGTGGCACTGGATGGACGGCAACGTCGACCCCGCCGGCATCGTGCGCGATCTGACCTGGCTGCACGGACGTCGGCGTCCGCGGCGTGCAGCTGTTCGACGGCGGCATGGGCGTGCCCCTCGTCGTGCCCGAGCCGGTGCGACCGGGATCGCCCGCATGGGACGAGGCGATCGACACCGCGGTGCGCACCGCCGACGAGCTCGGACCTGGAGCTCGCCGTGGCGACCTCGTCGGGGTGGAGCGCCGCCGGCGGCCCGTGGGTGCGGCCCGTCGATGCGATGAAGAAGGTCGTGTGGTCCGAGGTCGTCGTCGACGGCGGCGGCGCGTGTCGAGATCGCGCTGCCGCCGCTGCCGGCGGTGCCGGGCCTGTATCAGGACTGCCCTCGCTGGGGGACGGCGGATGCCGGCGCGGTTCGCGACCGACTGGGTCGTGCTCGCGCTTCCCGCACGACTCCGCGCACGACGCCGCTACGCCCGACGACGTGTCGCGCATCGGCGCCCGATCGCGGACTGGTCGCTGCCTCGTCGACGGTTCGTTCGATCGCAGCCGTCGACGCTGCCGCGCGACCCCGACGCGTGGTCGACGGCGTGGATCGAGCAGTCTTCGCCGAGCCGGTGACGGTCGGCTCGGTCGTCGTCGGACTGCCGGGGCCGCGCGGCTTCGGCGCGGCGCCTCCGCCCGACCGCCGTGCTGCAGGCGAGCGACGACGGCATCGACGTACCGCGACGTCGTCGACCCTCGATCCGACGACGGTCCCGGCCCGCTCGGCGAGCTTCGCCGCCGGTGACCGGCGCGCCGGTTCCGACTCGTGCTGTCCGGCGGCAGCGCGGCCGAGGCCCTGCCGCCGCTCGCAGACGGCGTGCGCCTCCCGCCGGTGCTGCGCCGCGCCGACGCGTTCCTGATCTCGGAGTTCGCGCTGCGCGCCGGCGGCCGCGTGCACTCCGCCGAGGCGAAGGCCGGGTTCGGCGTCGTCCCCGACTACTACGCGGTCGACACCGACCCGCGAGCGGATGCCGGCGCGATCGATCCCGCCGCGGTGATCGACCTCACGCCCGTCACGCGTCGACGGCGTCCTGCACTGGGATGCTCCGCCCGGGCGCTGGCGCGTCCTGCGGCTCGGCGCGTCGCTCACCGGGCAGACGAACGGCCCGCCGCCGCCGACTCGACCGGGCTCGAGGTCGACAAGCTCGACGGGCGGCGCGTCGCCGCCTACCTCGAGCGCACCTCCGCCGCTTCGGCGGCGGATGCCGCCACGGCCGACTCGCCGGCTTCACGGCGCTCCTCAGCGACAGCATCGAGGCCGGGCCGCAGAACTGGACCGACCGGATCCTCGAGCACTTCCGCGCGCTGCGCGGCTACGACCCGCTGCCGCTGGCTGCCCGCGCTCGCCGGGCTTCGTCGTCGGCAGTCGCCGGCGAATCCGATCGCTTCCTCTTCGACTATCGGCGCACCATCGCCGAGCTCTTCGCCGACGAGTACTACGGCACGCTCGCCGCGGAGGCCCATCGGCGCGGGATGACCTACTACGCCGAGGCGCTCGAGGACGGCCGGCCGCAGCTCGGCGACGACCTCGCGATGCGGTCGCACGCCGACGTGCCGATGGGGGCGATGTGGACGTTCGAGCCCGGCGACGGCCCGCGGCCGACGTACGTCGCCGATCTCAAGGGCGCGTCATCGGTCGCGCACGTCTACGGCAGGTCGTGGACCGGCAGCGAGGCGTTCACGTCGCTTCGACAAGCCGTGGGCATCGTCGCCGCAGACCCTCAAGCACGTCGCCGACCTGCAGCTCGCCCTCGGCGTGACGCGCTTCTGCATCCACACGTCGCCGCATCAGCCGCTCGCCGCGCCGCCGCCCGGCATCGCGCTCGCCCCGTTCCTCGGGCAGGCGTTCACCGTCAACGAGACCTGGTCCGGCATGGCCCGGCCGTGGATCGACTACCTCGCACGCTGCAGCGCGCTGCTGAGCACGGGCCGGCCGGCGGTCGACGATCGCGGTCTTCGTCGGCGAGGAGGCGCCGGTCACCGGCCTCTTCGACGACGCATTCGACACGACGGTGCCGGCCGGGTTCGACTTCGACTACGTCGGCGCCGACGCGCTCGCCGAGGTGCTGCGCGTCGAGGACGGACGGCTCGTCGTCGGCGGGCGCCGACTATCGCCTGCTCTACCTCGGCGGGTCGAGCCGGCGCATGACGATCTCGGCCCTGCCGCGCATCGAGCGGCTGCTGGATGCCGGAGCCACCGTCGTCGGCGATCGCCCGGAGTGCTCGCCGTCGCTCGCCGACGACCCGGTCGCGTTCGCGGCGCGCGTGCGACCGCATCTGGGCGCGCCGCGCGCGCCGGGGGTCGCGTCCTCGACCGGCGACCTCGCGGCCGCGCTCGACGAGCTCGGGATCGCGGCCGGCGCTCGAGATCGACGGGCGCGCCGCGTGCGGCCGATCGCGCGCGTCGTCGACGGCAGGCGCGTGACGTTCCTCGCCAACCCGTCGGACGAGCCGATCGACGTGCCGGATCCTCGCGCCGGCGGCATCGGCGCGCTCTGGTCGGCGTGGGACCCGGTCGCTGCGACGCGTCGCGCCGCGTCGCTCGTCCGTCGATCGACCGGGACCGTCTTCGAGGTCGACGCTTCCGCCGTTCGGCTCGCTGTTCGTGCGTGCCGAGCAGCGTCGCCGCGCGCCCGATGCCGTGCGCCGAGCGCCTTCCGCTGCGAGGGCGAGTGGACGCTCGAGCTGCCGGGCAGCGACCGCAGTCGATGAGTCCGCGACCCGCGGCTGTGGACCGAGCTCGACGCCGACGGCGCGCGGCTTCTCGGGCACGGGCGTCTACCGACACGAGTTCGAGCTCACGGAGCGGCTGGCAGACGCGAGCTCGTCTCCGGCTCGAGCTCGGAGGCGGTCCGCGACATCGCCCGGGTGATCGTCAACGGCGTCGGACTGCGGGGTCGCGTGGACGCCGCCGTTCCGGGTCGACGTCACCGTCGGCGGCGCGGCCGGGCTGCAACGTCCTCGAGGTCGACGTCGCGACGCCGTGGCGCAATCGACTCATCGCCGAGGCCGCCGCGCCGAGCGGCGAGATCTTCGCGCCGATGACCGAGGTCTTCGAGCCGACGGCCGAGCCGCTGCCCGCGGGCCTGAGCGGACCGGTCGGCCTGCTCGTGCAGTCGCTGACGGCTGGAATCGCGCGACGATCAGCGGATCAGCGCGTCTATTGCCGCACATAAGCGACACGTTATGTCGGAATGAGGCAAATGGTGTCACGGCTGGATGTGCGGCCACCGGCCGAGCCAGCTGCACCGCTGGCGACAACGACGTCACGAAAGGTTCGAAATGTCACAGCACTCCAGCCAACCGGCACTTCCGGTGGTCGCTCCTCGCGGCACCCGTCGCCGGTGTCCTGATCCTCGCCGGCTGCTCCGGTGGCGGCGGCGGCACCGACGACGGCGGCAGCACCGACGAGCCCGCCGCCGACTCGGCTTCTCGCATCATGGTCGCGCAGGCGAACGACGCCGACGACTACTACGCGCAGATCGCGGCGGCAGTACACCGAGGAGACCGGCGTCGAGATCGAGGTGATCCCCTACCCCTCCGACGCCTACAACACTCAGGTCACGACGCAGCTGCAGGCCGGCAACGCGGCCGACATGATGATCCTCTCGCCCGGCACCGGCCAGGCGATCTCGGTCATCACGCTCGCCGAGGCGGACTTCCTCGAGCCGCTCGACGAGACGTCCGCGGGCGTCATTCCCGAGGGCACCGAGACGCTGTACGAGGTCGACGGCGAGATCTACGCCCAGCCGACCGCGCTCGCGCCCGTCGGCCTGGTCTACAACGCCGCCGGCGCCGACGAGGTCGGCATCGACGAGTACCCCGAGACGTACGACGACCTGCTCGCCGCGTGCACCACCGCGCGCGACGGCGGCAAGACCTTCACGGTTCTCGCCGGCTCGCGTCCCGTTCAACACCGGCCTGTTCTCGCAGCTCATCTCGGCGACCCGCGTCTACGCGGAGACGCCCGACTGGAACGAGCAGCGCGCCGCCGGCGACGTGACCTTCGCCGACAGCGGCTGGCGCAGACGTGCTCGAGGACATCGTCGAGATGAACGACGAGCGGCTGCTTCCAGGACGGCGCCGCGGGCGGCACGTTCGACACGATCACGCAGGGCATCGGCGGCGGCACGTCGCTGACGCGCGGCCGTCCCCGGCTCCGCGGCGACCTCGATCGGCGCGGCGACCGGGTCTCGGACCTGAACGTCCAGGCGTTCCCGCCGGCCGACGGCCAGGAGCGCGTTCACGCTCACGTCGGCCAACTACGCGTGGGCCATCAACGCGTCGTCCGACGACGCGGTCAAGGCGTCGGCGCAGGAGTTCCTCGACTGGGTCGCCGAGCCCGAGCAGGCGCAGCACGTTCGCCGACCTCTCCGGCTTCGTGCCGATCACCGGCATCGACGCCGACAACCTCGCTGCCGGCGTACGAGCCGATCGGCGAGCTGCTGGAGACCGGCGCCTTCATCGGCCTGCCCAACGCGACCTGGCCGAACCCCGGCCGTCTACGACGCCCTCGGCGTCGGCGTGCAGGGCCTGCTGACCGGTCAGAAGACCGTCGACCAGGTGCTCGAAGAGATGGATGCGGCCTGGGACGAGTAGATCCCGGCACGGTCCACGCCGCAGCCCAGGGACTCCGGTTCCTGGGCTGCGGCTCATTTCGCCCACGCGACCCGAGGAAGGACCACGCATGACCAGCCCGCGCGTCCAGGCGCTCCTGCGCGAGATGACCTGGCCGAGAAGCTCGGCCAGCTGCAGATCGTCTTCCGCCCCGACGCTCGAGGATGCCGCGCCGCTCGTCCGCGACGGGATCGGCTCGATGTTCTGGCCGCGCTCGGCGCCGGCGCGACCAACGCGCTGCAGCGTGAGGCGGTCGAGGAGACGCGGCTCGGCATCCCGCTTCTGATCGGGCTCGACGTCATCCACGGCCAGCGCACGATCGCTCCCGGTGCCGCTCGCGCAGGCGGCGAGCTTCGACCCGGCGCTCGTGCGAGAGCCTCGCCCGCCTCGCCGCGACCGAGGCCCGCTCGGGCGGCGTGACCTGGACGTTCTCGCCGATGGTCGACGTCTCCCGCGACCCGCGCTGGGGCCGCGTGGTCGAGGGCTTCGGCGAGGACGTGCACCTCACCGTCGGTCTCGGGGCGCGCGATGGTGCGCGGCTACCAGGGCGAGCGACCTCGCGGCGCCGACGGCGATCGCCGCGACCGCCAAGCACTTCGTCGCCTACGGCCAGCCCGAGGGCGGCCGCGACTACAACACGGTCGACGTCTCGCCGCACCGCCTGCGCAACGTCTACCTCGAGCCGTTCCGCGCCGCCGTCGACGCCGGGCGTCGCGTCCGTCATGGCGTCGTTCAACACCGTCGCCGGCATGCCGATGCACGCGAACCGCGCGACTGCTGACCGACGTGCTGAAGCGCGAGTGGGGCTTCGGCGGCGTCGTCGTCGGCGATGCCGACGGCGTGCGCAACCTGCTCCCCCACGGTGTCGCCGAGGACCTCGCGGATGCCGTGCGCGCATGGCCTACGCCGCCGGCCTCGACGTCGAGATGGGCGGCGCGCCGTCGGACGTCGCCGCCGCGCTGACGCCGGACGTCGCTCGACCCGGCGCGCATCGACGATGCCGTCGCCCGCGTGCTCGCGCCTCAAGGAGGCGCTCGGCCTCTTCGACGACCCGTACGTCGACGAGGCTGCCGAGCTCATCGCGCCGACCGCGGCCGCTCGCGAGCTGGTCCGCGTCGCCGCGGCCGCGCGCGGCCGTGCTGCTGAAGAACGACGGCACGCTGCCGCTGCGCGCACCGTCGCGCGTCCTGCTGACCGGTCCCTACGCCGAGTCGACCGACCACCTCGGCGCGTGGACGCAGTCGTTCGCGGCGCCCGTCCGACATCGCATCGCCGACGAGCTGCGCGCGTCGCCTGCCCGCGGTCGGACGTGCGGGTCGATGCCCGGCGTCTCGTTCTTCGGCGACCGGCGCCGACGACGTCCGACGCCGTCGCGACTGCGGCGCGCGAGAGCGACGTCGTGATCGTCTGCGTCGGCGAGCCGCAGCGCTCTCGGGCGAGGCGGCCTCGCGCAGCGACCTCGGCCTGCCGGGCCGGCAGGCGGACCTGATCCGCGCGATCGCCGGCACCGGCATCCCGTTCGTCGTGGTCCTCGCGAACGGTCGACCGCTCGTCGTCGCCGACTGGATCGACGACGCCCCCGCCGTGCTCGAGGTGTGGCACGGCGGCACCGAGGCGCCCGCGGCGATCGTCGATCGTGCTGCTGGGCGACGCAGGAGCCGGCCGGGCGCCTGCCCATGTCGTTCCCGCGCTCGGTCGGGCAGGTGCCCGATCTACTACGCGCACGAGAACACCGGCCGCCCGGCGACCATGCGGCGGCTCGCTCGAGCTCGAGCATCGGCCGACATCGGGCTGCACGGCCCCGACAACGTGCAGGAGAAGTACACCTCGAAGTACCTCGACCTCGACCTCGGCCCGCAGTTCGCGTTCGGTCACGGCTCGGGGTACGCGACGTTCACGCACTCGCGCGCCGCGGCTGTCGGTTGCCGAGGTCGAGCTCGAGCGCAGGAGCTCGCGGCAGACGAACGGTCACGATCGCGCTCGACGTGACGAACACATCCGACCGCAGCGGCGACGAGGTCGTTCAGGTGTACGTGCAGGACGTGGTGGCGAGCGTCGCGCCGCCGGTGCGCCGCCTCGTCGCGTTCGAGCGCCGCACCCTCGCCCCGGGCGAGACGGTGACCGTCGAGTTCGCGCGTCGGCGCGCGACGCAGCTCGGCTTCTGGACGACGGATGCCGCGGGCGCGGCGTTCGTCGTCGAGCCGGGCCTTTTCCGCCTGCACGTCGGCAGCTCGCTGGAGCGCACGCAGCCCGTCGAGCTGCGGGTCGTCTGACCTCGCTGCGCCGAACGAAGCGCGGGGCTACGCGGGCAGCGGGCGGTAGCGGAAGTCGCGGAACCGCGCCTCGCCCGTCGCCCGCCGCGTACAGCGCCGGGCGCAGGCTCAGCAGGTCGCCCATCGTGTTGGCGTGGTAGCCGGAGGTCTCGTAGCGGATGGCGTGACGCGTCCACTCGCCGCCGGGCACGCGGTACCAGCCGGTGACGATGTGCTCGTCGTTGCGGATGCGCAGCGTGATGCGGTCGGTGGCCGGCGCGGGCTCGCGCCAGTGCGTGCGGATGCCGCCCGAATAGCTCAGCATCCGCTCGCCGTCGATGCCCATGCCGCAGAAGAGCCGGTTGTTGAAGAACAGCAGCAGGCCGGCCTCGACGCCGGGCTCGACGGTGACGTCGACCTCGATCTCGTACGAGTGGTCGCCGGTCAGCATCGCGAGCGGCGAGGTGTCGGCGGGCGAGGTGCCCTTGCCCCGCAGCACCAGGCCGTCGTCGACCCGCACGCGGTCGGCCTCGCCCGGGACCGGGCGCGTGGAAGGTCCAGCGCTCGCCGAGCTCGAGCTGCGAGAAGTCGTCGTCGAAGTCCGGCGCCGGGGTCTGCGGCGACGGCGCCCGACGGGCGCCTCGATCGGTCCGCCGATGTCGCGGACGACCGCCTCGGGCCAGTCATCCTCGCTCCACCGGATCGGCTCGAGCAGGATCTGCCGGCCGAGGGTGCGGTAGCCGTTCTCGTAGCCGTGCGAGATCATCCACCAGTCGTCGTCGTCGCGCCGGCCGGGCCCGGGCACGAGCGTCGCGTGGCCGCGCGACCACCAGCGCCTCGGCGGCGTCCTCGGTGCGCGCGATCGGGTTGCGCGGGTGGTTCTCCCACGGCCCGTGCACCGACCGCGACCGCGCGACGATCACCATGTGCCCGGTCGGCGGGCCCGCCGGTGCCGCCGACGGCGCTCACGAGGTAGAACCAGCCGTCGCGCCGGAAGAGCTTCGGCCCCTCGAGCGCGTACGCCTCGGTGATCCACTCGTCGGGGTACCGCCAGCCGTCGTAGACCTGCTCGAGCTCGCCGACCGTCGACAGGCCGTCGTCGGCGAGCGCGGATGCGGCGCACGCCGCTCGACGAAGAGGTAGCGCGTGCCGTCCTCGCCGACGACGTGACCCGGGTCGATCGCCCCGCGGATGCCGAGATCGATCGGCTCCGACCACGGGCCGCTCATCGACGGCGGCGTGGATCACGAAGATCGAGGCATCCGTCAGCGTCGACCACGGCGTCGGGATGAACGGGATGTAGATGAAGAAGCGTCCGTCGTGCTCGGCGATGTCGACGGCGAAGGTGTTGCCGACCGGGTTCGGCAGCGCCGCGGTCTCGTACGTCCAGTTCACGAGGTCCGTCGAGCGGTACAGCAGCAGTCCCGGCGCCGCCTCGAACGACGAGTAGGTCATCCAGTACTCGTCGCCGACCTTGATGACCGCCGGGTCGGGCCGGTCGCCGGCGAGGATCGGGTTGGTGAACGTCACGTCGGTGCGCGCTCACGTCGTCGCACCGATGCGGCGGTCTGCAGCGACGGCCGAACCCGCGTCCGATCGCGCTCGGGAGATCCACTCGGAGACGATCGGACGATGCCGCGAACCGCTCGGCGATCCGCAGGTAGCCGGCAGGGCTGGGATGAAGCCCGTCGGGCAGCTCCGCGATGTCGTCCGCGCCGAGCAGGTCCAGCCCGTCGAGGTAGAAGAGGGCGGGGTCTTCTGCCGCTCGTGTCTGGACGACCTCCCGCAGGATCTCGCGAACCGAGCGCAGGGTGAGGGGCGGTTCGAAGAAGTCCGGCGTCGTGCTCGGCGTTCCGCGCCGCTCGCCGGTTTCGGGGTCGGTGACGGTCGGGCCCGGGGTGTCTTCGTGCATCGGGCAGAGGATCGGCGAGATCACGAAGAATCGGCGCGGTCGGAGCGCCCTCGCGGATCGTGTCGAGGAAGCCGTGGACGGCAGGAACGAACGTGCGCCGCTTCATCGTGTCGCCGCCGACGATGTTGATGCCGATCTTCAGGCTGAACAGGTCGGCATCGGAATCCCGCATCGCCCGAGCGGTGAACGGATCGAGGTGGGCGTTCGCGGCGAAGCCGAGATTGGTGACATCCAGACCCAGCTGGTCGGCCGCGGCCACCGGCCACACCCCGCGCGGCGTCGCCGCCTCGATGCAGTGACTGATCGAGCTGCCGTGGTGCCACCAGCGCAGCTGGTCGAGGGGTTCGGCGGGCTGCCAGCGGCGCGTCGGCGCGCACATCGCGGATCTCGACGGTGTCGGTCTGCGGCAGCCACACCACGACACGCCGCTCCTCAAGACCGGCTCCGCCGAGCTCGAACCGCACGACGGCCGGCTCGCCCTTCACGAATCGCGGTCCGCCGGGCTCGGCCAGGTGCAGTTCGGATCCACCGGTCACGCGGGCATCGTCGACCGGCTCGCCGTCGACCGTCGCAGAGAACACCGACCACCGCACGTGGTCCGGAACCCAGGGCAGATACAGGCCGGTGGTCTCGACCGTCGAGCTCGATCCACGTGGCCGCGGTCCGGAACTCGCAACGCACACCCGAGGCCTGCTCCGCGGCGATCCACATCCAGTCCGAGTCGGACTGCGCCCTGGCGCTCAGGGGCAGTCGGACAGGAGTGAGTCCGGTCGGGCTCACCTCGACGTCCACTGCTCCGCGCAGGCCGGCGCGGACGAGGTCGGCGGTCTCCTGATTCATGCGCTGATCCACTCGGCGATCGCCTCGATCGTCGGCAGCGCCGTGGGGTCGGACGGCTCGTTGATGTGACCGTGGTCCGGCACCCGGCTCGAGGTGCAGCGCGCACCTCGACGCCGGCATCCGCGAGCTGACGCGCGAACGCCTCTCCCGAGGGGCGCAGCCCATCGTGTCTCGCAGACGACGACGAGCGTCGGCGGGAACCCGTCGCACCCGCCCGAGCGCGGCGAAGCGTGCGGGTCGCGCAGGGCCTCGTCCGAGCCGGCGAAGTTCAGCGCGAGCTGCGCCGTGCGGCGACGCCGGGTCGGATCTCGCCGGATGCCTCGGGCCGTTCGGGTGCACCGCCGGGATAGACGCGCACCAGCCCGGCG
Organism: uncultured Actinomycetota bacterium; assembly: GCA_963772625.1. Lineage (GTDB taxonomy): Bacteria > Actinomycetota > Actinomycetes > Actinomycetales > Microbacteriaceae > Microbacterium. The sequence continues at coordinate 52,019 of CAVYXT010000001.1, forward strand.
GGCACCGGCTCAGCCGGCATCCCGCAGCTCGCGCGACCGCACCCGCGGTCAGGTTGCCGCCTGCGCTCGCGCCGCCGAGCAGGAGCGCGTCGGCGTCGACGCCGAACAGCTCCTCGGCGTGCGCATCGCGCGTGCTCCCACGCGGCGCGCACGTCGTCGGACGGCATCGGGGAAGTGCACATCGCCGAGGCACTTGACGTAGTCGACCGACGAGCACCGGGATGCCGCGCGCGGCGAGCTCGAGCGCGACCCAGTTCGACTCGGGCATGTCGAGGTAGCCGCCGATGAACGCACCGCCGTGCACCCAGACCAGGGCGCGACCGGATGCCGGCGCCGCGGTCATCGTCGCGGTACAGCCGCGCCGGGCTACGGGCCGTGCGGCGAGTCCGTCGATCCGGATCGTCGGCGGTCTCACGTCCGCGAGCTGCGGGAACCGGCGCCGCAGCGACGCCGTGTCGATGTCGGGGCGCGGCTCGGCCGGCTCACCGTTCTCGCGCAGCCAGCGGAGCGCATCGGGATCGGCATGCGTGCGGAAGTCGAAGGCCGCCTCGGCGGTCGCGTCGCGTCATGCCGGCTGCAGCTCCCTCATCGACTTGCGGATCAGGTCGTGCTGCTTGCGGACGAGCACGCAGCGGATCGACCTCGCCGAGCTCGGCGAACGCGTGACCCTCCCATTCGCTGGACCAGTAGCCGCGGTAGCCGCCCTCGACGAAGACGCGCACGAGCTCGGGGTAGTCGATCGCCGGCTCCTGGCCGTTCTCGTCGATGTCGTAGAACTTCGCGTGCACGTGCAGGATCTGCGGCATGATGTCGGCCCACTCCTGCGGCGCGACGTGCCCGTGCATGTTGAACGCGAGGTGCGCGAAGGATCCGAGGCGGCCCGGGTCGAAGTCGCGGCTCTTGAGGTAGCCGATGAACTCCTGCTGACGCTCCTGCATCGAGGCATCCGTCGCCCAGATCTCCTGCAGCTTCGCGAGCGCCTCGTCGTCCAGCCCGGCACGCTGCACCGCGCGCAGCAGCGTCGGCGACATGCTGTGCATCGTCGAGGAGAAGTCGGCGACGAAGCCGAGCAGCGGCGAGTCGAGCTCGGCGTAGGTCTCGCGCACCTTCAGCACCGCCGGGGCGTTCGGGCCCATCGGTGCGTGGATCTCGTAGGCGAGCTTGAGGTTCAGCTTCTCCGCGACCGGCAGCAGCCGACGCAGCAGCTCGGGCTTCGCGCTCTGGATCCGCACGAGCGGGAAGCCGAGCTTCTTGGCGCCCTGGAACATGAGCTCGCTGAACTCGAACTCCTCGTCGGGGGTCATGTCGCGGTCGCGGCGGCGGCCCATGTCGAGGTTGGCGCCGAACGAGCTCTCGTCGAAGCCGTACTTGTCGAACGCGGCACGCCAGTTGCGGACGAACTCGTCCGAGACGATCGGATACGTCGGCAGCACCTGCGAGGCGACGATCTCGATGCCCGGGCCGATGCCGAGCTCGGCGACGCGCGCGAGCAGGCCGTCGAAGTCGTACCAGCCGGCGCGGAACTCGGCGCTCGCCGAGTACAGCGTGAGGCCGAGCTTGAAGGGGTCGGCGTCGGTCGCGGGCGGCGGCGGCGGCACGTCGGACACGAGCGCCGGAGGCGCGGCATCCCGATCGGTCGCCGTCAGCGTCGAGCGTCTGGCGCACGAAGTTGGGCACGTACATGCCCGGCCCGCCGTCCTGGCCCGGCGCGATCTGCATGTAGGGCAGGCGCAGCTCGCCGACGATGTCGACCTCGTGCGTCTCGCCGAGCGCGATCGGGGTCTCGCGCGCGCACGATGAGCAGCGGGTGCTCCTGCAGGTACCAGAGCACGTCGCTCTGCTCGGGCAGCTGGTCGAGCGAGTACCGCACGCCCTGCAGCTCGAAGGCGAGGTCGTCGGCCGGGACCTCGTCGCCGTCGATCGTGAGCTGGAGCGTGGCGACCGACGACAGCCAGAGGCTGCGGTACCAGGGCAGGGTGAGCGAGAGCGCGAGGCCCTCGGGGTGGACGCGCAGGCTGTCTTCGGCGATGAGTCCGTTGGGCATTGTCGTGTTCCTTCGGTTGTCGATGTCGCGGATGCCGCGCGCTCAGAGCGCGTCGGCGACCTGACGCATGAGCGAGTGCTGACGACGGACCTGTTCGATCGAGCGCCACGGCTCGCGCTCGCCCTCGTACTCGCTGGAGAGGTAGCCGGTGTAGCCGGCATCCTTGATGCGCGCGCAGCACGGGCTCCCACGGGATCTGCTGGTCTTCGAGGTTCTCGTCGATGTCGTGGAACTTCGCCTGGATGAACACGACGTGCTCGGCGACGTCGGCGAAGTCGGCCGGGTCGACGGCGATGCCGTCCATGAACGCCGGGACGCTGGCCGGGCAGCTCGCCGGGCTTGAGCGCGATCGGGCGGTCCTGGAAGATGCCGGTGTCGATCAGGATGCCGAAGTGCTTCGTGCCGGTGCGCTCGATGAACTCGATGTACTCGTCGACGACCTCGTGCTTGATCGGGCGTCGGCGAGTGGATCTCGGGGCAGATGATGACGTCGAGCTCTTCGGCGAGCGGCAGGCGATGCTTCGACGACCTCGGTCCAGATCGGGTGCGGGACCAGGTCGCTCGAGACGACGCCGATCTTCGGCCGGACGAACCGGAACCCCAGCCGCTTCGCGAGCCGCAGGTCGCGCTGGAGCGCCGCGGCGCCCTCTTCGACGGACATGTCGCGACCGTTCGGGCCGCTGGAGTGCAGGCGGGTGTCGATCCACGAGCCGTAGTTGGTGGGCTCGAGCCCGTACTTCTCGAGCAGGCGGAACCAGTCGTCCACCCACTCCTGCGACGGGTCCGGGTAGTTCGGGATGTGTCCCTCGCCGAGGATCTCGACGCCGGTCGCGCCGATGTCGGCGATGCCCGCGATCGCGGTCTCGAGGTCGAGCACCGTGCCGTAGTCGCCCATGAAGCTGTACAGGCGAGACGCCGTACTTGAAGGGCGCGCCGTCGGCCTCGGGCGCGAGGGTCACGTGCTTGGTGACCTTGTAGGTCGAGGGCTGGTGCTCGACCGGGATGTACGACATCCGCAGCCGCAGCTCGATCGACACCTCGTGCACGCCGTCGGGCAGGCCGCCCTCGAACGGGACGGTGACGATCGCTGCCTCTTCGAGCGGCCAGCGGACGCCGTCGCTGTCCCAGAGCTCGGCCAGCGTGTAGGTCTTGCCGCCGAAGCGTCCACAGCGGCACGTCGGCCGGCGACGTCGACGAGGTCGCCGACCCGGACGGCGATGCCGTCGATGAGGGATGCCGTCATCCCGCGGTACGAGGGCATGCGCACGCGGAGCTGGAAGCCGGTGATGCGGTCGCCCTCGCGCACGTTGCGGAAGCCGACGGACTGGATGAGGTCTCGCTCGAGGAGCATGGAGGGTGCACTCTCTGCCGTGTGGCGATCGCTCGATCGGAATGCCGAGGCGACCAGACGGCGCATCGTCACGCCGTGCTATCGACGCTACCTCAAATAGTCGGTTTTACACATAAGTATGCTTTATGCCCGCGTAAGCAGATCGGATGCCGCGTCAGACGAGCCGCAGTTCGGCGTCGATCGCAGCCGCGGTGCGCAGCAGCGGGCGAAGGTAGGCATCCAGCAGGTGCTCGACGGAGTCGCGCGTCGCGCTCGTCGAGACATTGAGCGCCGCCACGACGCCGCCGTCACGCGCGTGCAGCGGAGCGGCGATCGACCGCAGGCCCGACTCGAGCTCTCCGTCCACGACCGACCAGCCCTGCTCGCGCACGCGGTCGATCTCCGCGCGCAGCGCCCCGGCGTCGGTGAGGGTGCGGCCCGTGAACGGAATCAGATCGGATGCCGCCAGTGCGGCGTCGGCCGCGGCATCCGGCATCCCGGCAAGGAGCACGCGACCCATGCTGGTCGCGTATGCGGGGAAGCGCGTGCCGATCGTGATGCGGACGCTCATGATCCTGCGCGTCGGCACGCGGGCGATGTAGACGATGTCGGCGCCGTCGAGCACCGCGGCCGAAACGCTTTCGTCGACCTCGCGCGACAGCGCCTCGAGGTGCGGCTGCACGATCTCGGTCAGGGACAGGGACGACAGGTAGCTGAACCCGAGTTCGAGGACCCGGGGGGTGAGGGAGAAAGCGCGGTCCTCGACCCGGACGTAGCCCAGCGTTTCGAGCGTGAGGAGGAATCGGCGCGCGGCGGCGCGGGTCATTCCCGCCCGGCGTGCGACGTCGCTCAGGGTGAGCTCGGCGTGCTCGGCGTCGAAGGCGCGGATGACCGACAGGCCGCGCGCCAGCGACTGGACGAAGTCGCCGTCCGCGCGGTCGCTCACCGGGCCGCCGCCGCAACGGCGCGCGTGCACAAGGTCGCCAAACCGTCGCGGAATGGTCGGCAGCTGCGCATCACCAGCCTCTGGGCCGCCGAATCAGCGAGGTTGTGCACGAGCTCACCGCTCCAGCACGACCGCGAGTCCCTGACCCACGCCGATGCAGATCGCCGCGACGGCGATCCCACCGCCGCGTCGCTTCAGCTCGTGCGCGGCGTGGCCGATGATGCGGCCACCCGACGCGCCCAGCGGGTGCCCGATCGCGAGGGCCCCGCCATGGATGTTGACCCGCTCGGGGTCGAGGTCCGGCCACCCCTGGATATCTGCGAGCGACTGCGACGCGAAGGCCTCGTTCAGCTCGACGATGTCGACATCCGCCCACGTTCTCCCGGCTCGAGCGAGCGCCTTGTTGGCCGCCTCGATCGGTGCGAGCGGAAACTGATCGGGATCGACGCCGTGTGCTGCGCGCGCGGCGATCCGAGCGAGCGGATCGCCTGGGAGCACGCCCTCGCCGGCAAGCAGGATTGCGGAGGCGCCGTCGTTGATGGAGGACGAGTTGCCCGCGGTGACCGTGCCTTCGCCATCCTTCGCGAACAGCGGCTTCAGACCCGCCAGCTTCTCTGCAGTGGAGTCGTCGCGGATTCCCTCATCGCGCGCCAGTTCCGCGCCGGGCACCTGCACGATCTCGCCGTCGTAGATTCCCGCAGCCCATGCCGCAGCGGCGAGCCGGTGCGACCGAGCCGCGAACTCGTCCTGCACCGCACGCGTGAGGCCGGCCTGCCGGGCGACCTTCTCGGCGGATTCGCCGTTCGAGATCGTCCAGTCCTTGCGCAGCGCGGGGTTGGTCATCCGCCAGCCGATCGAGGTGTTCCACATCGTCTGGTTGCCCACAGCCGGCCACGGCTTGGACGACTTCTCCACGACGAACGGCGCGCGGCTCATCGACTCGACGCCACCGGCCAGGATGATGTCGGCATCCCCCGCCTCGATCGCACGCGATCCCTGGATCACGGCTTCGACCGACGACGCGCAGAGGCGGTTCACGGTGACCCCGGGAACGCTCGACGGGAAGCCCGCGAGCAGCGCGCCGAAACGCGCCACGTTGCGGTTGTCCTCACCCGCCTGGTTGGCGTCGCCGAAGATCACGTCCTCGATCCGCGCCGGGTCGATGCCGGTCCGCTCGACGATCGAGCGCATCACGACGGCGGCGAGGTCGTCGGGGCGCACGCCGGAGAGGGCGCCGCCCGCGCGGCCGAACGGGGTGCGGACCGCGTCGTACACGTAGCTGGTGGCCATGTCAGTTCTCCGATCGAGGCGCAAGGGTGAGGCCGGTCAGCTCGGCCAGCGATTCCGCCGTGTTGTCTCCGAACGCCTCGCGCACGGCGAATCCGTCCGCGGTGACGTCGAAGACAGCGTGGTCGGTGTACACGCGTGTGACGCATCCGACGCCGGTGAGGGGGTACGAGCACTCGGCGACGAGCTTGGACTCGCCCGTCTTGGTCAGCAGGTCGGTCATGACGTATACGGCCTTCGCGCCGATCGCGAGGTCCATCGCGCCGCCGACGGCGGGGATCGCGCCGGGCGCGCCGGTCGACCAGTTGGCGAGGTCGCCGGTCTGGCTCACCTGGAACGCGCCCGAGCACGCACACGTCGAGGTGGCCGCCGCGCATCATCCCGAACGAGTCGGCGTGGTGGAAGTACGCGGCGCCCGGCAGGGCGGTGACCGCCTGCTTTCCGGCGTTGATGAGGTCGGGGTCGACGTGCGCGGCATCCGGCGCCTGCCCCATGCCGAGCAGGCCGTTCTCGGTGTGCAGGATGATCTCCTGGTCGTCGGGGAGGAAGTTCGCCACGAGCGTCGGCGCGCCGATGCCGAGGTTGACGTACGAGCCCTCGTGGATGTCTGCGGCGATGCGCTGCGCGAGTTCGTTGCGGCTGATCCGGGTGGTCACTGGTCTGCCTCCTTGGTCCCCGAGCCGATCTCGGTCCCTGAGCTCGTCGGAGGGTCGGCGAGCGGCCGGCCCTCCAGGTCGACGCCGCCGACGAAGGACCCGCCGTCGAGCCAGACGCGCTCGCCGACTGCGACGACGCGGTCGACGAAGATGCCGGGCGTGACGACGGCCTCGGGGTCGAGCGAGCCGAGCGGGACGACCTGGTCGACCTGCGCGATCGTGGTGGTGGCGGCGGACGCCATGATGGGTCCGAAGTTGCGCGCGGTCTCGCGGTACACGAGGTTGCCCCAGCGATCGGCCTTCAGCGCGCTGATGAGCGCGAAGTCGGCGCGGATCGGGTACTCGAGCACGTAGTCGCGGCCGTCGATCGTGCGCGCCTCTTTGCCTTCGGCCAGCTCGGTGCCCACGCCCGTCGGGGAGAAGAACGCGCCGATGCCCGCTCCCGCCGCGCGGATCCGCTCGGCGAGGTTTCCCTGCGGCACGATCTCGAGCTCGATCTCGCCCGCCCGGTACAGCCCGTCGAACACCCACGAGTCGTGCTGCCGGGGAAACGAGCAGATGATCTTGCGCACGCGCTTGGTGGCCAGCAGCGCCGCGAGGCCGGTGTCGCCGTTGCCCGCGTTGTTGTTCACGATCGTGAGGTCGCCGGCACCGGAGGCGATCAGCGCATCGATGAGCTCGACGGGCTGGCCCGCGCGGCCGAAGCCGCCGATCATGACGGTCGCGCCGTCGGGGATGCCTGCGACGGCGGTCGCGGCATCCGTCACCGTCTTGTCGATCACGGGTACTCCTTCGTGTTCGCTCTGCGCACACGTGTGCGCTATACGTCCATCATAGCGGATGCCGGCGGCAGCGTGAGAACCGCTACGGCTCGAGGGTCAACGACGCCGCGATGGGCACGATGTCACCGCGCAGCCCGATGATGTCCTGGGCGTGCTGGGCGATGCGGAGGTCTTCCTCGGTGGTCGGGTTCCACTGCGGCACTGGCAGGGCGACGCCCGCCGCACCGGGGACGACGAACACGCTCATGCACTGCGTCGTGAGGGTCAGGTCGTCAGGCGTGCGCGGGTCTGCGCTGGAGACCCGGACGCTGATGTGCATGCTGTGCTTGCCGGTGTACATCAGCCGCGCTTCGACGACGACGAGGTCGCCGATGCGAACCGGCGCGAAGAAGTGGATTCCGCCCGAATACACCGCGATCGCCTCGCTGGCTCCGTCGCCGTCGCGCGCCCACGAGGCGGCGCACGCGTACGACGCCTCGTCGATCCAGCGCATGACCGTGCCGCCGTGTGCTTTGCCGCCCCAGTTGACGACGCCCGGCGGAACGAGGAACCGCATCGTCGTGCGCGGCGCCACGCCGGCGTCGGTGTATTCCTCGTCGAGCATGAGCCGCTTGATCTCGTTGCGCGCCGGGATCCGGTCGAGCGCGGCGGCCGCGAGCTTCTGATCGGAGCGCGACTTCGGCGTCCACTCGGGCACGGCCGCCGGACGCCCGTCGGCACCCTTGGCGACGAAGATCAGGATGCAGGTGGTCGCGGGCGTGTAGGCGTGCGCGTTCACGTCGCTCGAGGACACCGTGACGACGACGTGCATGCTGGTGCGCCCCGTGTGGATGATGCGTGCGGCGACCTCGATGATGCTGCCGGGCGCGATCGGACGCCGGTGCCGCACGTTGCCGACGTAGGCGGTGACGCAATACGTGCCCGCCCAGCCGACCGCGCACGCGTAGCCTGCCTTGTCGATCCACTCCATGACGCTGCCCGCGGCGACGGACCGCCCGCCGGCGGCCGTGTCGCCTGGCTCGCTCATGAACCGCAGCGTGATGCGGTCGTCGCGTGCGGCTGCGGGACTGGCGGTGGCGGGGGAAGCGGGGGCGGTGGGCGATGGGGTCGGCGTGCTCACGGCGCCAGCCTACGGGCGGCGCGTGCGCCGCGGCACCCGGATGGCGCGTCAGCTGACCGCGCGCGTTCGTGTGGCACGCTGGGCGCATGGCCAACTCGCCGTCGGGCGACTCCGTCACCGAGCGCATCGTGCGCATCCTCGAGACGTTCTCGGCGGACCGCACTCTGCAGACGGTCGCCGACATCGGCCGGCGCGCCGGGCTTCCGTCCTCGACGGCGCACCGGCAGGTCGACGCGCTGGTCGAGGCGGGCCTGCTCGAGCGCGACGACGACTCCCGGGTGCGCCTGGGCATGCGGCTGTGGGAGCTGGCGCTGCGCGGGTCCGCCGCGCTGCGCCTGCGGCAGGCGGCGATGCCGTTCATGGAGCGAGTGCAAGCCGCGATCCGCGAGCACACGCAGCTCGCCGTGCTCGAGCAGGACGAGGCGCTCTTCCTCGAGCGGCTGTCCTCCCCCGACTCGGGAGCCAACATCACACGCATCGCGGGACGCCTGCCGCTGCACGCCTCATCGTCCGGACTCGTGCTGCTCGCCTACGGTGGCGTGGAACTGCAGGAGCGCGTGCTCGCCGGCCCGCTCGCGCGGCTCGCGCCCGAGACGATCACGGATGCCGCCGCCCTCCGCCGCGCCCTCACCGGCGTCCGGCGCCGCGGGTTCGTCGTTGCACCGGGCTCCATCGAGGCGGTGTCCACGGGAGTGGCCGTGCCGATCCGCGACGCGTCGGGCGAGGCGATCGCCGCGCTCTCGGTGGTGCTCCCCCGCGAGACCCCCACCGCGGCCGCTCTCGAGGAGCTGCAAGCCGCGGCCGCCGGCATCCGCTCCGCCCTCGCCGCGGATCGGCGCTGACCCCGTCCGCCGCTGGCCCGGCCGCCGCGGCTCGGTGCCGTTCGGCTCGCCGGTCACATTCGGCGAGCCGCGCCGGCGTGTCGTGACAGGGGAGCGAAACGGCCGGGTGCGGCTCGACTCGAAGTTGATTCCCGTTGAACGGGAAGGATGCCGCGCAACCGGCATCGGCACGTCACACTGGGCGAAGCATCCCGATCACCGTCGAAGGAGACGACATGACCGACACCGTCCGCACCCGCGTCGCGATCATCGGCGCAGGCCCCGCAGGCCTGCTGCTCGCGCACCTCCTCGCGAACGCCGGCATCGAGTCGATCGTGATCGACTCCCGCACACGCGAAGAGATCGAGACGACGATCCGCGCCGGCATCCTCGAGCAGGGCACCGTCGAGATCCTCGACGAGTCGGGCGCATCCGACCGCGTGCGCACCGTCGGGCACCGCCACGACGGCATCGAGCTGCGTTTCGCCGGCGAAGGGCACCGCATCGACTTCGCCGCGCTCGTCGGCCGCGGCGTCTGGCTGTATCCGCAGCACGAGGCGCTGAAGGACCTCATCGCCGTGCGTCTCGCCGCAGGCCAGGACCTCCGCTTCGGCGTGACCGCCGACCGCGTCGAGGATGCCGAGACCGATCGCCCCCGCGTGATCGCGACGGATGCCGACGGCAACACGTTCGAGATCGAGGCGGAGTTCGTCGTCGGCGCCGACGGCTCGCGCAGCGTCGCCCGCGCGGCGGTCACCGGCTCGCAGACCGGCGGGTACTTCCGCGAGTATCCGTTCGCGTGGTTCGGCATCCTCACCGAGGCGCCGCCGAGCGCGCCCGAGCTGATCTACAGCAACTCGCCGAACGGCTTCGCGCTGATCAGCCAGCGCAGCGCCACCGTGCAGCGCATGTACCTGCAGTGCGACCCGAACCTCGACCCGAACTCGATGAGCGAGCGCCAGATCTGGGACGCCCTGCAGGCGAGCGTCGACGGCCACGACCTCATCGAGGGTCCGATCTTCCAGCGCGACGTGCTGCGGTTCCGCAGCTTCGTCGCCCACGAGCTGCTGCGCGGCCGCGTGGCCCTCATCGGGGATGCCGCCCACACCGTGCCGCCGACCGGCGCGAAGGGCATGAACCTCGCCGTCGCCGACGTCATCCTGCTCGAGAAGGCGCTGCGCGCTCTGCTCCTCGAGAACGACTCACGGCTGGTGAGCGAGTTCCCCGAGAAGGCTCTGCACCGCATCTGGAAGGCGCAGCACTTCAGCTGGTGGATGACGAACATGCTGCACGTCGCTCCGGATGCGACGGACTTCGACCGGCTGCGCCAGCTCGGCGAGCTGCGCTCGGTCGTCGAGTCGGAGGCGGGTCGCCGCTACCTCGCCGAGGCGTACACCGGCTGGCCGCTCGAAGGTCGCTGACGGCGCGGCGAGCGTCGCGCCCGGATCAGCCTCGGCACGCGTTCAACCCGGCCGCGAGGCCCAACACGCGCCGCCCGAGGGCACCCGCCGCTGCGTCAGCCGAGCTCGTCGGCGAAGACCTCGCTCGCGATCCGGTAGGCCGTGTTGGCCGCGGGAACCCCGGAGTAGATCGCGCTCTGCAGGATCACCTCTTTGATCTCGTCGAGCGACAGGCCGTTTCGTCGCGCCGCGCGCAGGTGCATCGCGAGCTCCTCGTGATGCCCGTGGGCGATCAGCGAGGTCAGCACGGCGATCGAGCGCGACCGACGGTCGAGCCCCGGACGCGACCAGACGTCGCCCCATGCCACGCGCGTGATGAAGTCCTGCCACTCGGTGGTCAGCTCGTTGGCGCCAGCCGTCGAGCGGTCGACGTGTGCATCCGATAGCACCGCGCGGCGCACCATCATCCCCTGGTCGTAGCGCTCCTCGTCGGAGAGTCCTTCACCTGCGGGTCTCATCGTGCCTCCTCGAAGAATTCGCGCAGCGCGGCGGCGACCGCCGCAGGCTGCTCGGCCGGCGGCAGGTGCGCGGCATCCGCGATCTCCACGACCGATCCGTTCCCCACTCCCGCGGCGATCTCCGCGGACTTCGCCTCGGGCGCGACGCCGTCGTGCTCGCCCCACACCGCGAGCACCGGCATCCCGATCTCACCCAGCGATCCGCGCACGTCGTACGCGGCGAGCGCTTCGCAGCACAGCGCGTAACTCTCGTCATCGGCGCCCTGCAGGGCGTGCAGCAGCCGGCCCGAGAGCTCGGGGCGGCGCGCGATCGAGTCGGGCCCGAACCACCGCTGCGCGGAAGGGATGATGAGGCTCGAGGTCGACTGCGCGCGCACCTGCGCGGCGCGCTCATTCCAGCCCTCGGGTTCGCCGAGCTTCGCTCCGGAGGCGACGATCGCGGCCCGCCGCACCTGCGCGGGATGCCGCAGCGCCAGACACAGCCCCACCGCTCCCCCGAGCGAGACGCCGGCATACAGGAACGGCTCACCCACAGCGGCGGCCACCGCGTCGGCGAGTTCCTCGACCGTGAACGGCTCGGATGCCGCGGGTGCGGCGCCATGGCCGGGCAGATCCCACGCGACCACGCGGTGGTCCGAGGCCAGTGCCCGGACCACGTCCTCCCAGAGGATCGTCGAGGTGCCCAGCGACGGGCCGAGGACGACGAGCGGCGCGCCGGCGGGGCCGACGGCGGGCGTGACGGAGATCGGCGGGGACGGTCATGGGCGGATGCCGTCCTGCGAGGCTTCGCGCAGCGCCTCGTCGACGAGCGAAGACGCGAGTCCGACATACTGCGCGGGGTCCACAAGCGCGTCCACATCCAGATCGGCCGCCTCGGGCAGCGCTCGGACCAGGCTCGCGAGGTCGCCTCCGGCCGCGGCATCCGCGATCAGGGAATCGAAACGCGACTTGCCCACGAGCGGCACCAGCACGATTCCGAGCCGCTCGCTCACGATGAGCCCGCCGGTGAGGTCGAGGTTGGCGCGAGCCCGGTCGGCGTCCAGGGCGAGGCCCCGCTGCGAGTTCGGCAGCGCGCGCCGACGCACCCAGGGCCAGGCGCAGAAGCTCCTGCAGCGTCGGCCACTCGGCATGCCAGGCGCCGTCCGGGCGCTCGTCGACGGCGAGCCCCGCGGCGAGGTGCAGCTGGGCGGCGAGCCCCGGGGCGCGCAGCGCGGCGGAGCGCAGCAGCACGGCATCCACCGGGTTCTGCTTCTGCGGCATGGCGCTGGAGCCACCGCCTTCGGCGACCGATGCCTCGGCGATCTCGGTGCGGGCCATCGTCGCGACGTCGGAGCCGAACATGCCGAGCGCCGCGAGCACCGCGGCGAGCGCATCGCCGAGCTCGGTGACCGGCCAGCGATCGGTGTGCCACGGGGCGTCCGGCGCCTGCAGCCCCAGCTCGTGCGCGTATCGGCGCGGGAGCTCTTCGGCCACCGAAGCGCCGAACAGCTCGACGAACGACGCCAGCGTTCCGCCCGCGCCGCCGAGCTGAGCGGGCAGGCGCGCAGCGACGCCCGACAGCCCGCGACGTGAGCGCAGGATCGCACGAAGCCAGGTCGCGGCCTTCACACCTAGGGTCGTCGGAACGCCGTGCTGGGTGAGCGTGCGTGCCGGCGCCGGGTCGTCGCGGTGCGTCTGCGCCAGCGTCGCCAGCGCGGCGGCGGTGCGTCCGAGGCTGTCGACCACCGTTGCGGCGACCTCCCGCCCCAGGGACATCAGCGCCGAGTCGAGGATGTCCTGACTCGTCGCCCCGCGGTGCACCCATTTCGCGGCATCCGGGTCGTCCTGCGTCACCCGGGCCTTGAGAAGCGCGATGAGGGGAATCACGGGGTTGCCGCCGGCGACCGAATCCCGCGCAAGCCGCCCGAGGTCGATCGAGGCCGCCGACTGCCGCAGGGTCTCGACGGCAGTGCCGGCCGACGCGGGAGCCGCGCCCGAGGCGACCAGCGCCCGCGTGAGGGCGAGCTCGGCCTCGATCAGATGCGCCACGACAGCGCGATCGGATGCCGCATCGCCCGCCCCGACGGACACCGGCGAGAGCAGGCCGACGTCGGGCGCCGCATCAGAATGCAAGGAAAACGGTCTCCTTCTCGCCCTGCAGACGGATGTCGTGATGCAGGTTCCCGTCGGGCGTGCGGGTTGCGATGAGCGTAGCGCGCTCGTCCGGCTCGAGTGAGGACAGCAGCGCGTCGGCCGCGAGCAGGTCTTGCGGCTCGGGAAGGTAGATGCGCGTGATGAGCTTGTCGGGCAGTCCCCGCGCGAACACGATCACCGAGAAGAACGGCGCTTTGCCGTCGATCGCGCCGGGGTTGCGGGTGAAGAACTCGTAGCGGCCCTCGTCGGTGGTCGCGGCACGGCCGAAGCCGCTGAAGGTGTGGTCGTCGCGACGGAAGGCGCCCCGCGCGCGCGAGATCTCACCGTTCTCGTCGGCTCCCCAGATCTCCACCACGGCGTCGGGGATCGGCGCGCCCGCACCGTCGTAGACGGTGCCTCCGAGGATCACCGAGCCGGGGCTGTGCGGGTGGACGACCTGGTGCTTCTTGTCGTAGTCGAGGCCGAACGCGAAGAACGGGCCGACGGTCTGGCCGCCGGTGGCCTCGAGCGTCGACGCGCCGCGGGACGGGTGGGGCTTGCGGGTCATGCGTGCGCCTCCTCGGGCTCGAACCAGGTGGCGTCGGGGCCGTCGACGACGATGTCGAAGCGGTAGCCCATCGAGAACTCCGGAACCGAGAGGTCGTGGTCGTAGAGGCCGACGAGCGCATCGCGGTCCTTCTGCCGCCAGATCGTGTTGTAGATCGGGTCGAGCGGGAACAGCGGGTCGCCCGGAAAGTACATCTGGGTGACGAGGCGCTGCGTGAAGCCGGTGCCGAAGACCGAGAAGTGGATGTGCGCCGGCCGCCACGCGTTCACGTGGTTCTTCCAGGGGTAGGCGCCGGGCTTGATGGTCGTGAATTTGTACTCACCGTCGTCGTTGGTCACGACGCGTCCGGCACCCACGAAGTGCGGGTCGAGCGGTGCGGGATGCTGGTCGCGCTGGTGGATGTACCGGCCGGCCGCGTTGGCCTGCCAGATCTCGACGAGCTGATTGGCCAGCGGGCGACCCCACGAGTCCAGCAGCCGACCCTGCACCGTCATGCGCTCGCCCTGCGGCTCGCCGGTGGACTGCAGCGTCAGGTCGGCCTCCAGCGCGGCCACGTCGCGCTGCCCGAACGCCGGGGAGTACAGCTCGATGGTCTCGGGGTCGACGAGCTTCGGGTTCTTCGTCGGGTGGCGAAGGATGCTGGAGCGGTACGGCGGGAAGTCGTGCAGCGAGATCGGCAAGTACTCCCCGGCGTCCTCGCGGTCCTGCGCGGCCGCGTGGGTGTCGACGATCTCCTGGGTGATCTCGTTCTGCGAGACCTGCACGGCGGTTGCCAGCAGGGTTTCGGGCGCGGCTGCGGTCTGCTCCAGCACGACGGACGACGAGAACGCCTCCTCTTCGCGGGACGACTGTGCGATGGTCATGGGTCTCCTTCGACGGATGCTCCCGCTCAGGTTCACACGGAACCCCGATTTCGCGTAGGGGCATGTCCCACTGGGTGGGATTCCAGGTTCGAATCAGTCGATCAGGTCGCGCGCGATGTCGCGGGCCGCCGCGACGACGAGGGTTCCCAGGCGCCGCTCGTCGGCGCGGGCGAGGTGAGTGACGACCCCGACCGCGGTGGGCGGCAGCCCGGGGACGGGCGGGAGGGATGCCGCGATCGAGACGTTGCCGAGGGTCATCTCCTGTCGCGTGGTGGCGAACCCGCGCTCACGGGCGATCGTGATCTCCTCGCGGAGCTGCCGCTCGTCGACGATCGAATGCACCGTCTCGCGTTCGAGGCTGCGACGGAAGAAGCGGTCGAGCCAGTCGTCGTCCTGCTGGGCGAGCAGCGCCTTGCCGACGCCGGTCGTGTGCAGCGGATGCCGGCCACCCATGCGGCTCAGGGTCGGGATCGAGTGGGGGCCCGTGACACGCACGACGTACAGCGCTTCGGCCGTCGCGGGATCCTCGTCGCTGAGCACCGCGATGTGCACGTTCTCGCCGCTGGCCTCGTACAGCCGCAGCACGTGCGGGAGCGCCCGCTCCCGAAGCCGCATCGAGACCGGCGCCAGCTCGCCCAGCTCCCAGAGTCCGGTGCCGATCGTGAAGGCGCCGTCCGGCAGACGGTCCAAGAGCCGCAGGGCCGCCAGTTCGGTCGCGAGGCGGTGCGCGGTCGAGCGCGGGAGCCCCGACCGGGAGGCGAGCTGAGCGGCGGTGAGACTCTCGTCGTCCGCGGAGAAGGAGCGCAGCATCCGTGTCGCCCGTTCGAGCACCCCCTCGGCGTCGCCGCGATCTCGTGCCATCGATCCTCCTCCCGTGCCGAGGCTAGTCGCCGGGCTGCAGAACGGAGGCCGGGACGACCCGCTTGCGCGGACCGCCCCGGCCTCCTCGTGGTTCAGCTCAGATGGGTCGAGCTCATCCGAACTGCTCGGCCGGGGCGTAGCCCTTGCCGTTGTACTTCTGCACGAGCACATCCGACACGGCGGGCTTGCCGTCGGCTGTCGTGTCGATGACGGATCCCTCGAGCATGAACGGCGCCGAGTAGTCCTGAATGCTCAGCAGCGCCTCCATGAAGTTCTCTCGGGTCGGCTCGGTCATCTCGGCGAACGCCTGCTCGAGCGTGGCGCCCGCGATCCAGCTCCACACGCAGTGCGGGAAGGCGGGCACGCCCTCCTGGTTGGTGTACTCGGCGATGGCCTCGAGGAAGGCCGCGCCCTCTTCGCTCTCCGCGAAGGTCGGGCTTGCCGCCGACTGCGAGAACGCCACCGTGTAGATGCCCGGGAAGACGTCCGCGTGGACATCGGGCTGCTGGAGGATGCCGCCGGGGCTCGACGTGTTGGACGGCAGGAACCAGTTCGGCGTCCAGCCGAGCTCCTCGGTCTTCTTCAGCGACGAGATCACCAGCGGGGTGATCGACATCGCGTTGAAGAAGACGTCCGCGCCGCTGGCGGCGAGCTCGGTGAGCTGGGCGTCGACGGACGTGTCGGTCGCCTCGTACGTGAGCTCCTTGACGACCTCGATGTTGTCGGCGCCGGCGATGGCCTCTTTGAAGCCCTCGACGTAGCCGTCACCGTAGTCGTCGTTCTGCGACAGGATGGCGACCTTGTGGTCTTCGGTCGAGGAGGCGAGCAGCTCGCCGAACGCGCCGCCCTCCTGCTGGTAGATCGGCACCAGGCCGAGCTGCCACGGGCTCTCCTCGCGGTCGCTGAAGATCGGGTCACCGGTCATGACGAGGACCTGCGGGACCTCCTCGTCGATGGCGGCCTCGCGCCACGCGCGGTTCGTGGGGGTGCCGAGTCCGATTCCGGCGGCGAACACGCCGTCCGAGACCATCTGCTGGAAGTTCGCCAGCGCCTTCTGCGGGTCGTAGGTGTCGTCGTAGGCCTTGATCTCGACGGTGCGGGTCTTGCCGTCGCCGAACTCGATGCCGCCCTCGGCGTTCTTGACGCCGAAGTACGCGAGCGCACCGTCGACGGTGCAGTTGCCGGGCCCGGCGGTCGGCCCGGTGAGCGGGCTCGTGATACCCAGCGTGATGCTGGTGTCGGTGATGCCCGGGCTGGCTTCGGCCGGCCCTTCGGTGGCATCGCCGGTGTCGTCGCCGGCGGTGCCTCGGGCACATCCGGCGGCGAGGACGGCGACGATGCCGATGCCCGCGACGACGGAGGTGATCCGCGCCTTCTTGCGGAGTGTGCTCATGTGTCCTGCCTCTTCTCTTCTGACTGTGTTGGTGGGTTGGGTTCCGGGGGTGTCGGGGTCGCGGCGACGGGTGCCGCCGTCACCGACGCGGCGCTCGGGGAGACATCCGGTGCCACTGTCGCAGCGGCGGCGCTGCGGGATCCGGCTCCGCCGGCGGGACCGCCGCCGTGACCGTCGCCCTTGCGACGGCGCCGCCACAGTCGCGGCAGAGATACGAGCCCACCCGGCAGCACGAACAGGATCGCGAGCAGGATGATGCCCTGCAGCACCGCGGTGAGGCTCGAGTCGATCGCGTTCGTCAGCTGCGGCGCCAGGACGTAGTAGGCGCCGCCGAGGAGGGAGCCGAGGATGCTGCCCGCTCCGCCGATGACCATCGAGGCGAGCAGCGTGATCGAGTGTCCGAAGCTCATCGTCTCGGGCGAGGTGTACTGCACGACGACCATGTAGAGGAAGCCGCTGATCCCGCCGATGAGCGACGCGATCGTGAAGGCCAGCACCTTGTAGCGGTAGGGCGAGATGCCCATCGAGGAGGCGACGGCCTCGTTGCCCTTGACGATCGCGAACGCGCGGCCGTACTTTCCGCGCACGAGGTTGCGGGTGAGCAGGAAGACCACGGCGGTGATCGCGATCACGATGTACAGCTGCCACTGGTCGTCGGCGAGGCCGGTCCAATCGGGGGCACTCGAGAAGCGTGCGGAGGACCCCTGCGAGCCGCCGGTGAACTCGGAGAGCCGTTTGGCGAGCGGAACGCCGATGATGGGCAGCGCGATCGTGACCATCGCGATCGCCAGTCCGCCGAGCCGTGCCGCTGCGAGCGAGATGAGCAGGCCGATCACGCCGGGGATGAGCGCGGCGAGGACGAACACCAGCGCGATGTTCCAGTCGGCGTTCACCCCGTACGCGGTGACATAGGCGCCGACGCCCACGAAGAAGATCTGGCCCAGCGAGACCTGCCCGGTGTAGCCCATGACCACGTTGAGTCCCAGCACGGCGACCGCGAAGACGCCGATCCGGGCCAGCGTCTGGTTCAGGAAGATCGGGAAGATCAGCGGCGCCACGACAAGGAGCACGACGACCAGCAGAACCGCGACCCACCGCACCCACGGCTTGGCCAGAAAACCTGCAGCGGCGGCCATCACACCCGCACCACGTCTTTCCGGCCGAACAGGCCCTGGGGACGGACGATGAGGACGATGAAGATCAGGATGAACGGCACCGCGATCTTCAGGTCGAAGCCGATGAACGGCACGTAGACCGCCGCGAGATTCTCCAGCACGCCGATCATCCAGGCGGCCACGACGACGCCGATCGGACTCGACAGGCCGCCGAGGATGACGGCCGCGAGCGCGTAGACCAGCGCGGCGTCCATCATGCCGGGGGTGAGCGTCAGCGACGGAGCGATGAGCGCGCCGGCGATGGCTCCGAGCGCGGCGGCCAGTCCCCAGCCGACCATCAGCAGTCGTCCGACCGGGAGCCCCGAGAACGCCGCCGACTGCGGGTTGACCGCGACGGCGCGCAGCGCGAGGCCCAGCTTGGTGCCGATGAACAGCAGCTGCAGCAGGATCATGATGCCGACGATCACCAGTGTCGTGCCGATCGAGCGGACGCTGACCACCGCGCCGAGGATGTTGACGTTCTGCAGCGGGAACAGCGAGGGGAACTGCAGGTTGTTGAAACTCCAGATCCAGCCGCAGAGGCCCGTGATGAGCGTGAGGAGGCCGATCGTCACGACGACCGCGGTGTCGGGGTCGCCCTGCTCGAAGCGGCGCATCAGGAAGCGCTCGATCAGCGCGCCGAGCACGAAGGACACCAGCATCGACAAGAGGATTGCGAGGATCAGCGGCACGCCCCACTGGAGAAAGGAGTAGGCGAAGTAGGCCGCGAGCACGGCCATCCCGCCCTGTGCGAAGTTGATCAGCCCGGTCGCCTGGTTCACCAGCACGATCGCAAGCGCGAGCGCGGCGTAGATCGACCCGGCCGAGAGGCCGTCGATGACGAGTTGGATGAAGGTGCCCACGGTCAGCCCCCCAGGTAGGCGCGTCGGATCTCGTCCATGCCCTTGAGCTCGGCCGAGGTGCCGGTGAGGGCATTGCGTCCGGTCTCCAGCACCGTCGCGGTGTCCACGAGCGTGAAGGCGAGGTTCGCGTTCTGCTCGACGACGAGCATTGCGATGCCCGACTCGCGGCGCAGCCGTCCGATCGCCTGGTAGACGTTCTTGGCGGTGCTGGGTGCGAGGCCGAGCGAGGCCTCGTCCAGGAGCATCAGGCGGGGCTTCGACATGACGGCGCGCGCGACCGCGAGCATCTGCTGCTCGCCGCCGGAGAGCGCCGATCCGTGCGAGCGGATCCGCTCCTTGAGGTTGGGGAACAGGTCGAGGCAGTAGTCGATGTCGGACTCGATCCCCTTCCGGTCCTTGCGCAGATAGGCGCCGACGCGGAGGTTCTCACGGACGGTGAGGTCGGAGAGCGTGCCTCGTCCTTCCGGCACGTGCGCGATCCCCATCGCAGCCACCTTGTCTGGGCGCATCCCGCGGATGTCCTTTCCGTCGAAGGTGATGCTGCCGCCGGCGCGCACCGTGCCGCTGATCGCCCGAAGCGTCGTCGTCTTGCCCGCGCCGTTCGCACCCAGGATGCCGACGGCGCCCCCATCGGGCACAGTGAGCGAGACGCCGTCGAGCACCTGGACCGGTCCGTAGAACGCCGTCACATCGGTCAGTTCAAGCAGCGTCATCCGCCGCCTCCTTGCCGATGTACGCCTCGATGACGCGCGGGTCGGACTGCGCCTCGGCAGCGGTGCCCTCCATGAGCTTGCGGCCGTGGTCGAGCACGACGACGCGGTCGGTGAGCGCGGCGATCAGGCCCATGTGGTGCTCGACGATGACGATGGTGATGTCCTCCTCATCGCGGAGGCGCTTGATCGTGGTGATGAACTGCTCGACCTCCGCGTGAGGCAGGCCGGCGGCGGGCTCATCCAGCAGCAGCAGGCGCGGCTTGGACAGCAGAGCCCGGCAGAGCTCGATGCCCTTGTGCAGTCCGTGCGACAGCTCGTCGGCGTGCATGTTCGCCGCCCAGCCGAGCCCGTTGCGGTCGAGCAGGTCGCGCGCTTCGGCCCGCAGGCTTCGCTCGGACCGAGTGGTCCGGGGCAGTCGCAGCGCCCAGTCGACCGGGCCCCCAGGCAGCCGGGTGTGGGCGCCGAGCAGCACGTTCTCGAGGACCGTCGCGTGCAGCTGAAGCGCCGGATGCTGGAACGTGCGGGCGAGCCCATGGCGCGAGAGGGCGGAGGGCTGCGAGCCGGAGACCTCCGTCTCGTCGATCTTGATCGATCCTGAGGACGGCTTGTAGTGCCCGCTGATGCAGTTGAACAGCGAGGTCTTTCCAGCGCCGTTGGGGCCGACAAGACCGAAGATCGCGCCCGGCTCCACGTCGAAGCTCACCTCTTCGAGCACCTTGATGCCACCGAAGCGGAGCGAGACCTCACTGAGGTTTAGCCGCGCGGCCATGTGTCACCTTTCCCCAGATCGCATCATTGCTCGCGGGTGCAGCGGCGCTCACCGACCGCTCTAGGAAGACGCTATGGATCCGGGACGAGATTGTCAACGATTTTGGAACGAATTCCGGCTCGGAGCGGGTCGCGCTGTGTGCTGTGTTCACACGCTAGAACACCAGGCGCTTCCGCGCGCTCCCCCTTTCCGTTCAACGGAATCGCGCGTAGCATGTCGCAGGCCGTCGCCCCCGGCATCCGCTCGGCTCGAGGAGGAGTTCGATGGCTCGCGCATCCGACGGGGAATCCGTTCTGCACAAGCACCTGCGCGTCCTGGGCGCGTTCGAGGCCGCCGTGCCGTTCCTGACGCTCACCGAGATCGCCGACCGGTCGGGTCTCGCCCCCTCCACCGCCCACCGCATCGTGGCCGAGCTGGAACGCGAGGGGCTCCTGGAGCGCCTCCCCGACCGCACCTACCGGCTGGGGGTGCGGCTGTGGGAACTCGCGTGCCGCACGCCCGGCGCGCTGGGGCTGCGCGAGCTCGCCCGCCCGTACCTGCAGGCCGTGCACGCGCGCGTGCGGCAGCACGCCCAGCTCAGCGTGCTGAGCGACACCGAGGTGCTGTTCCTCGATCGGCTGTCGGCGCGGGACGCCGTCGTCAACGCCACGCTCATCGGCGGACGCATCCCCCTGCACGCGTCCTCGAGCGGCCTCGTGCTGCTCGCGCACTCGCGGACAGGAGGTGGTGGACGCGGTCCTCGCGGCTCCGCTGCGCCGCTACACGCCGAACACCATCCACACGGAGGCCGAGCTGCACGCGGCGCTGCGTCGAGTGCGCGCCGACGGCTGGGCGGTGTGCGACGGGCACATCCACCCGGAGTCGCGCGGCATCGCGGTCCCGGTCTACGGCGCGCATCGCGATGTGATCGCCGCGATCGGAGTGGTCGTGCCGAATGACGATGCGTCTCCGCTCGGGTACATCGAGCTGCTCACGCACGCGGCCTCCGAGATCAGCGCAGCTCTGCGCGCCGCGTACCTGCCGACCGGTCATCCCGCCGCGACCGCGGGCGGGCGGTTCCGGCCGCTCGTGAACTCGTCGGTGCGCTCGATGGAGTACCTCGAATCGATCTCCCAGCACGCCGGCGCGTAACCTCTGGAAACGACCGTGCGGCGCTGCGGATGGCTGAACTAAGGTGGGCGGCATGTCTGTCAACCCGCCGTTCCGCGCCGATATCGTCGGCAGCTTCCTCCGTCCAGAAGCCGTCAAGGCCGCCCGCGCCCGCCATGCCGCCGGTGAGATCGACGCCGCAGAGCTGCGCGCCGTCGAGGACGATGCGATCACCGCGCTCGTCGCCCGCGAGGCCGCTGCGGGCCTCAAGCTCGCCACCGACGGGGAGTTCCGCCGCTCGTGGTGGCACTTCGACTTCTTCGGGATGCTGGACGGCGTGAGCGTCGTCGAGCTCGACCACGGCATCCAGTTCCAGGGCGTGCAGACGCGTCCGCTCGGTCTGCACATCGACCGCAAGATCGGCTTCCCCGCCGATCACCCGATGCTCGAGCACTTCCGCTTCCTCAAGCCGGTGGCCGAGGCAGCCGGCGTGGTGCCGAAGTTCAGCATCCCCGCCCCCACCGTGCTGGATTTCCGCCTCGAGCGCGATGCGCTGGAGGGCTCGCACTACGGCGGGCACGACGACATCTTCGACGACCTCGCCGAGACGTACCGTGCGGCGGTGCAGGCGTTCTACGACGCCGGATGCCGGTACCTCCAGTTCGACGACACCGCGTGGGCGTACCTGTGCTCGGATGTCGAGCTCGCGAAGGCGGCAGACCGCGGCATCCGCACCGATCACCTCGCCGAGCGGTACGCGGCCCTGATCAACGCGTCGCTGCGCGACAAGCCCGACGACCTGGTGATCACGACCCACGTCTGCCGCGGCAACTTCCGCTCGACGTGGATCTCCTCGGGCGGATACGAGCCGGTCGCCGAGCAGCTGCTGGGCGAGACCGCGTTCGACGGCTATTTCCTCGAGTACGACAGCGAGCGCGCGGGAGGCTTCGAGCCACTGCGGTTCCTGCCGAAGGGCGAGAAGGTGGTCGAGCTGGGCCTGGTCACGACGAAGTCGGGGACGCTGGAAGACGTGGACGGTCTCAAGCGCCGCATCGACGAGGCCGCTGCGATCGTTCCGCTCGAGCAGCTGGCGCTGAGCCCGCAGTGCGGCTTCGCCTCCACCGAGGAGGGCAACATCCTCACCGAGGACGAGCAGTGGGCCAAGATCGAGGAGACGGTCGCGGTCGCCGCCGACGTCTGGGCTGACGCGTAGCCGCTCGGTCCCGACCGGAGTCGGGGGACCCGCTCTCAGGAATGCGGGATGACCGAATCCTTCTCGGCGATCGCCTTGAGCCACTCGATCGTGCCGTCGGTCATCGGATGCGGGGCATCGAGCGAATCGAGGAACTCGCGCACCTCGATCATCTCGACCTCGCGGCGCACCGCGTGCTTGGCGGTGCCCTCGAGCAGGTGATGCACGGCGTCACGCCCGGACGCGCCGAGCTCCGACGCGATCTGGTCGATCAGCCAATCCTCGGCGCCGAAGATCTGCGCCGCAGTCACGCTTTCGACGACCACCGCCGCGAGCCCCTTCATGAAGACGCTGCGCAGCAGCTTGAGCCGCGCGGAGGCGCCGGCCTCGGCGCCCGCATCACTCGCCGGCACGCCGAGCTCGTCCAGGATCGGGCGCAGCCGTGCGACGCCGGGCCCGCTGAGCAGCAGCGGGGTGTCGATGCGCGCGCGGGGAACCGGTGCGAGGATCGCCACGTCGACGAACGGGATGCGGCGCGCCGCGGCCACGGCCGCCAGTCGCCGCTTGTCGTCGGGGCCGCTGGTGTTCATGTCGACGTAGATGCCGGCGGCATCCATCGCGGGAAGCGCCTCATCGAGGACCGCTGCCGCGGACCCGGCGCCCACGAGGCTCAACACCACATCGGCTCCACGAACGGTGTGCGGGATGTCGGCAGCGAAACCGACTCCGTCCACAACGGCCGATGCGCGCAGGTCCGTCCCGATCACAACCGCGCCGCGCGCCGACAGGTCGGCGGCGTAGATGCTTCCTGCTTCACCGAGGCCCAGCACCGCGACGCGCATAGTGATCTCCCTAGGACGAGGTATTCACGTCTATATTGTTGACAATAGTGGTTGGAGCTAGCGGCGGGTGCGCCGGGCGGAGCCGAAGGGAAGTCGATGTCGACGATCGTTGAGGATACGGGCGCTGCGGCCGACGCCTCGGAGGAGCGCGTCACCGACGTCATCCGCAGCGCCATCGTGCGCGGCGAGTACGCCCCCAACCAGCGCCTGATCGAGGCCGACCTGAGCGACACCTTCGCGGCGAGCCGCGCCACGGTGCGAACCGCATTGCTGGAGCTGGCCAACGAGGGACTCGTCGAGCGACTGCCCAACCGCGGGTCCCGCGTGCGGGCGATCTCGGTTGAGGAGGCGATCGAGATCCTCGAGGTGCGCATCGGGGTCGAAGGCCTCTGCGCCGCCAAGACCGCTGCGTCGATCAGCGAGGAGCAGGTCGAGGAGTTCCTGCGCCTCCGACAGGACATGATCGACGCCGTCGCCGACGGCGACCTGGTGGAGTACTCGCGGCTGAATCAGCTGCTCGATCAGAGGGTTCGCGTGCTGAGCCGGCACGCCACGGCCTCCGACGTCCTCGGACGGCTGCACGCGCAGAGCGTGCGCCATCAGTTCAAGCTCTCGTCGCGCCCTCAGCGCGCCAAGGTCTCCGTGCTCGAGCACGCGGCCATCATCGACGCCATCGTGGCGCGCGACCCCGATGCGGCCGAGCACGCCGTGCGGGTGCACCTGCAGAGCGTCATCGGCGCCCTGCGCGACGTCGCCTGACCGGGCTCGCGCCCGCGGCATCCGCCGCCTGAACCGCCAGGGGCCGTCAGCTCTTGCGGTAGTTCTCCCGAGCGAACGCCGAGTACGGCGCAGGCTGCACGGTGGCGCGGATCGACACCTGACGGTGCTTCTCGACGGCGGGCTTCTGCGAGATCGGATCCTCGCCCCAGACGACCTCGACCTCGGTGCCCGGTGTCGCGTGCTCGTTCTCGATGCTCGCCAGCGACACGAAGGCGTGCTCGTTCGTGATGTAGCCCGCGTCGTGCGAGATGCCGACGTCCTTGCCGTCCCGCAGCACCCGGTCGACCTGATGCTGGCCGTAGCGCGCCTTGGGGAAGTCGATGTACTTCGCCGGTACTCCGGGCTCGAGCAGCGACTGGATCGCGGCCGCGACGTCCTCGGGGTTCCACACCAGGGTCACCTTCTGGCGGGCCTGATCTGCGGCGTGGCGCTCAAGCGCGGCGCGGCCGATGAAGTCGTGGTCGAATGCCACGCTGCGGCCGTAGCCGATGTCGTAGGGCGTGATGTAGAAGTCCTCGATGTTCTCCGAGGCGAAGCTGCCGGCGAGCGAGCCGGCTCGGGCGGCGGGCAGCCATTCGCGGTACGCGTCGGTGCCCTCGCCGCTGAAGATGGCCGGGATCGGCGAGGGGACCCACGCCGACTCGAGGTTCGCCGACGAGTACGCCTTCGATCCGACGAGCACGAGATCGAGACCCTCGCCCGCGGCGATCAGGGCGGAGCGGACGCGCTCGCCCTCCGCCCACGGACCGAACAGCTCGAAACCGGGCTGACCGGCCATGCCGTGACGCAGCGAGCGCACCTCGAGACCGTCGATCGTGAACGTCGTCATGCCGAAGAACTTCGTGGGCGGCACGGTCGCACCGGTGGCTTTCTCCATCAGAGCCAGCGCGTTCGGTCCCTGGATCTCGAAGCGATACAGCTTCGGGTCGCCCTCGCGCACGACGGAGGAGGCGTCGCGTTCGAACGACACGTCGTAGTCGCCGGTCTCGCCGTGGTACTGCACCCAGTCCAGGACCATGTGCCAGCCGACGAGATCGAACGACTCCTCCGCGAGGTAGAAGAGGATGGCGTCGCCGATCAGGTAGCCCTCGTGATTGACGGCGATGAACTGCTTCGCCTGGTCGATCTTGAAGTTCGCGAAGCTGTTGACCCCGACATCCGAGAGGAGCCTGAGCGCGTCGGGACCGGTCACGAACAGGTCGGTCATGTGGTGCGACTGGTCCAGCAGCGCGACCGACGTGCGCCACGCCTGCTGCTCGGACCGCCAGTTGCTGAACTCCGGCGTCACCGGGAAGACGGTGGGGCGGGCCTGCGCGTCGCGCAGCAGGCTGACGGGGCTTCCAGCGCGGGCGATGGCCTGCGCGAGCGACTCGGGCATGAGAACTCCTTCGTTCCGGTGTGCTTCCATGCTATGCACGGCAGCATATCGAACCTACGATTCTGCATAAGCAGTGCTTATACGACGGAAAGGATGCCTTAGCGGCGGCTCGTGGACCTGAATCTCATCCGCGTCTTCGTCGCCGTCTACGAGACGCGCAGCATGACCGCGGCGGCCTCGCGGCTGTACGTCACGCAGCCCGCCGTCAGCCAGGCGCTGGGCAGGCTGCGTCGGGATCTGAACGATCAGCTGTTCCGGCGGGTCGGACGCGCGATGGAGCCGACTCCGCTGGCCGTCAGCCTGTTCCCCGGTTTCCGGGACGGGATCGCGGGCATCGACCGCACGATCGACGGCGTCGCAGGCTTCGATCCGGCGCTCTCACGCCGCCGCTCCCGGATCGCCCTGTCCGAACTGGGCGAGATCGGCTACTTCCCGTCGATCTTCCGCGCCGTCCGCGCGACGGCTCCGCACCTTCGCGTCGAGGCGGTGCCGCTGGACGTGCAGGCGCTCCCCGAATGGCTCTCGCAGGGCACGATCGACCTCGCGGTCACCTCGTCTCCGGTTGCCGGCGCCTTCGAGCACGTCGCGCTCAAGTCGCAGGCCTACGCGGTGCTGATGTCGCGCGACCACCGGTTCGCCTCCGCCTCCGACGGGATGAGCCTGGAGGACTACATCGCCGCCGACCAGGTGGTCGTCGCCGGCGACTCGGGCCTGCCGCGTCTGGAGTCGGCGCTTCGCCGCTCCGGCGCGGTGCTGCGCTCCGATGTGGTGCTCAACCATTTCGCGTCATTGCCGTCGCTCCTGGCCGCGAGCCCCGACCTGCTCGCGACGGTGCCCGACACGATCGCGACTGGCTGGGCGCAGAGCTGGCCCCTGACGGTCCGGCCTCTTCCCCTCGAGATGCCGGCCGTCGAGGTCTGCCTGTACCGGCGCACCACCACGCAGCAGCTCGGCGCGCTGGACTGGCTCTTTCACACGGTCGTCCGCGCCGTGCGCGGGACGCACGGCGAGTTCTTCGCGATCCACGGGAACGCGGCGCGCGAACGGTGAAGAGCGGATGCCACGGCATCCGCTCTTCGTCCGAAGCCGGGGATTCGCGTCGAGCCGGAGGGCGTCGTCCCCCGGCTCGACACGAATGCTCCGGTTGGATGTGTCCGTCTCTGCCGGCGGTCAGGCGCTGGCGGCAGCCGTGCGCCAGCCGCCCTGGTACTCGGTGCGTGCCGTGACCGCGTACGGCACCGGGCTGACGACCGCGCGAACCTCGAGCTGCTCGTGCGGCTGCACGGTCGTCTTCTTCGATCCGCCGTCCGGCTCGCCCCACACCACGCGCACCTCGGCGCCGATGGGCACGTCCGGGTTCACCGTCGCCAGCGAAAGCCCGCGCTTCTCGTTCGCGGTCACGCCGGTGAACAGCGACAGGCCGACCGTGTCGCCGTTCGCGTCGATGACGGCGTCGTAGTTCGACGAGCCGTAGTTCGCGTTCGGCAGGTCGAAGACCTGGTAACCGCGGCCCTCGCGGTTGATCGGCGTGGTGAGCAGCTTCGCGAGGTCGTCGTCGTTCCACGCCAGCGTCACCTTCTTGCGCTGCGCCTCGGCATCCACCTTCTCGAGGGCGTCGCGACCGATGAAGTCGTGGTCGAACTTCACGAACGAGCCGTAGCCGAGCTCCCAGGGGTTGAGGTAGTAGTCCTCGATGTCGTCCGAGACGAACGAGCCCGCGAGCGCGTTGATCGCCTCGTAGCTGTCGGCCGGGAGCCACTCGCGGTATGCGCGCTCGGCGTCGCTCGAGTAGATGGCGGGCAGGGGCGACGGGATCCAGCCGGATTCCAGCGTGTTGGAGGAGTACGCACGCGAGCCGCAGGCCTCGAGCCCGAACTCACGGCCGGCCTCGAGGATCGCGTCGCGGATCTTGCCGTGCTGCTCGTAGGGGCCCCACAGCTCGAGTCCGGGCGCGCCGGCCATGCCGTGGCGCAGCGTGCGGACCTTCTCGCCCGCGATCGTCAGCTCGCCCATGTGGAAGAACCGCACCTTCTCCAGCGGCCCGCCGTTGAGCTTCTCGATGATCTGCCACGCGTTCGGCCCCTGGATCTGGAACCGGTAGTACTCGCGATTCACGGCCGCGCCGTACGGGCGGGACGGCGAACGGTCGTCGTAGCGCACCTCCACGTCGTAGCCGCCGGTCTCGGCGTGGAACTGCAGCCAGTTCGCTCCGGGTGCGCGGCCGACGTAGACGTAGTCGCCCTCGTCCTCGTGGAAGAGGATGCCGTCGCCGATGACGCCGCCGTTGGAGGCGGTGGGCACGAACTGCTTGGCCGTGTTGACCGGGAAGTTCGCGAAGCTGTTGATGCCGGTGTCGGACAGCAGCTTGAGCGCGTCCGGACCCGACATGAAGAAGTTCACCATGTGGTGCGACTGGTCGAAGAGGACCGCCGTCTCGCGCCACGCGATCTGCTCGCGCCGCCAGTTGGTGAATTCCGCCGGCACCACCGGGTAGATGTAGGTGCCGAGCTGAGAGTTGCGAAGGTGTTCGACGGTGTTTCCTGCCTCGTCGAGCACTTCCTGGAGATTGCCGGCCATGGTCGTTCCCTTCAACGTCTTCGTCGTTTGGTCCCTGACCGCGATCGTACGGAGGACATATACCTATGTCCAGAGTGATTTCAGGGTCGCCAAAATTGTAACCAGAATGTTGACCATTGCGCTAGGGGTATGGTTCGCTGGGTTCAACGAGGCCGGCAGCGCTCGACGCAGAGCTGCACGCCGCCCCCGGCCCTCGGATGGGCACCCATTGAGACAGGAGTCCCCTCTTGGCTGAGACAGCCCGTTCGCTTCTGGTGGTCAGCGCTCACGCGGGGGACTTCGTGTGGCGCGCCGGCGGCGCGATCGCCGCGGCGACGATGCGCGGGGAGCGCGCCACCGTCGTCTGCGTGAGCTACGGCGAACGGGGCGAGTCGGCGTCGCAATGGCTGCAGGGCAAGTCCCTGGAGGAGATCAAGGCGATCCGGCGGGGCGAGGCGGAGGCCGCAGCATCCGCTCTGGGTGCCGAGATCGAATTCCTGGATGCCGGGGACTACCCGCTGCTCGAATCGACCGAGACCATCGAGCAGCTCGTCGACGTGTTCCGGCGCACCCAGCCGACCGTGGTGCTGACGCATCCGCTGGCCGATCCGTACAACGGCGACCACCCCGCCGCGGCGCGGATGGCGCTGCAGGCGCGGGTCCTGGCGCAGGCGATCGGGGTGGCCAACTCCGACGGCAGCTACCCCACCACCGAGGAGATCATCGGCGCGCCGCCGGTGTTCTTCTTCGAACCGCACCAGCCCGAGCAGTCCGACTTCAAACCCAACGTGCTGCTGGACATCACCGAGGCGTTCCCGCTGAAGCAGAAGGCGATGGAGTGCCTGCCCGCGCAGAAGCACATGTGGGAGTACTACACCTCCCTCGCGATCCGCCGCGGCGTGCAGGTCAAACGCAACGCCGGCCCCAACCTCGGCCTGCCGGTCGACACCCGCGGCGAGGCGTACATGCGGTACTACCCGCAGGTCACGGACGTCCTCGAATGAGCTCGCCCCACGTAGTCGTCACCGACATCCAGAGAGCGGATGCCGCGACCATCGACGCGCTCGCGCCGCTCGGGTCGGCGACCGTCCACGAGGCGATGGGCCGGATCGGGTACGCAGGCCCCCGGATCCGCCCGATCCAGCAGGATGCCGCCGTCGCCGGCTCCGCGATCACCGTCTCGTGCGCACCCGGTGACAACCTCATGGTGCACGCCGCAATCGAGCAGTCCCGAGCCGGGGACGTGATCGTGGTGGTGCCCGTGACCGACTCCCCGTACGGGTTCATCGGCGAGCTGATGGCCACCCAGATGCAGGTCCGGGGGGTGCGCGCCTACGTCACCTCCGGCGGTGTCCGCGACACCGGCGAGCTGCGCAGCATGGGCTTCCCGGTGTGGACCGCGCACGTCAGCGCGGAGGGCACCGTCAAGGACACCCCCGGGTCGGTGAACGTCCCGGTCGTGCTCGGCGGGGTCGTGGTGCATCCCGGCGACGTCGTCGTCGCCGACGACGACGGCGTCACCATCGTTCCGCGCGGACGCGCCGCGGCGACCCTCGAAGCCGCGCAGGCGCGCGCCGCGAAGGAAGCGGCCAACCGGCTCCGCTACCACGCCGGTGACATCTCCATGGACCTCAACAATCTCCGCCCGGTCCTCGCCGACCTCGGCGTGACATTCATGTCGCAGGAGGAATACGAGGATGGCGGACGCTGACGCGGTGCGCGACGGCATCCGCTGCATGCTGATGCGCGGCGGCACGTCGAAGGGCGCGTACTTCCTCGCCGATGATCTGCCCGCCGATCGCGCGAAGCGAGACGACCTCGTGCTGCGGATTCTGGGCAGTCCCGACCCGACCCAGATCGACGGGCTCGGAGGCGCCCACCCGTTGACGAGCAAGGTCGCGATCGTGTCGCCGTCAGGCGAAGACGGCATCGATGTCGACTACCTGTTCCTGCAGGTCGGTGTCGACCAGCCGACCGTGAGCGACGCCCAGACGTGCGGCAACCTGCTCGCCGGCATCGGCCCGTTCGCGGTCGAACGAGGACTCGTGACCCCCGGCGAGCAGAGCACGACGGTCCGCATCCGGCTGATCAACACGGGCGACCTCGCCACCGAGACGTTCGCGACGCCCGGCGGCCGCGTCGACTACGACGGGGATGCCGCGATCGACGGCGTCCCCGGCACCGCCGCCCCGATCGAAATCGAGCTCAGCGGCAGCCCGGATGCACGGCTGCTCCCCACCGGCCGGGTCGTCGACGACCTCGACGGTCATCGCGTCACGCTGATCGACAACGGGATGCCGGTGGTGCTCCTGCGCGCCGACGAATTCGGCGTCGCCGGCGACGAGAGTCCCGCAGAGCTCGAAGCCCGGCCAGAGCTGAAGGACGAAGTGGAGCGCATCCGGCTGCTGGCCGGCCCGCGGATGGGCCTCGGCGACGTCGCCGGCGCGACGGTGCCCAAGATGTTCCTGCTCTCGCCGCCACGACGCGGCGGCGCCATCTCCACCCGCGCCTTCATCCCCACCCGGGTGCACACGTCCATCGGCGTGCTGATGGCCGCCTCGGTGGCCGCCGGCATCCGCATTCCCGGCGTGGTCGGCGCCGATCTCGCGCAGCTGTCCGAAGCCGGTCCCGACGGGATCGAGCATCCCGGCGGGACGTTCCCCGCACGCGTGCGGGTCGAGCTCGACGACGCCGGCACCTGGTCGGCCACGTCGACCTCCCTTCGCACCGCCCGCAAGATCTTCGACGGCGTCGTCTTCCCCCGCCCACGCCACCTAACGCACCGCCCCGTTTCCGCCCGCCAGAGAGGACCCTCCCATGACCGATTACACGTCGTTCGATGTCGCGCACATCGGCAACATCGAGCTGCTGACCGCGAAGTTCGACGAGAGCCTGTGGTTCTTCCGCGACCTGCTCGCCATGCGCGTCGTCGCCGAAGCCGGGGACTCGGTGTACCTGCGCACGTGGGACGAGTATCAGCGGTACACGATCAAGCTCACCGCCGCCGATGACGCCGGCGTCGGGCGCACCACGTTCCGCACCACCAGCCAGGAGGCGCTGGAGCGGCGGGTCGCGGCGATCGACGGGTTCGGTCTCGGCGAGGGATGGGTGGACGGCGAGCAGGGCACCGGCCCGACCTACCTCTTCCGCGACCCCGACGGCCACTCGATGGGCATCTACTACGAGACCGAGCGGTACGTCGCCACCGACGACAAGCCGGCGCTGAAGAACCAGGCATCCGCGTTCCCCGGCCGCGGGGTGAATGCGCGCCGCCTCGACCACATCAACTACCTCGCCAAGGACGTCGTGGCCAACGGCGAGTTCATCGCCCAGGCCCTCGGCGGCCGGGAGAGCGAGCGGATCGCGCTGGATGCCGGCGGGTACGCGGCATGGTGGTTCCACTTCAACAACAAGTCCTACGACGTGGTGTACTCCGACGACTGGCTCAAGCACGGCAACCGGCTGCACCACATCGCGTTCGCGCCGGACACCCGTGAGGACATCCTCAAGGCCGCCGACATCTTCCTCGAGAACGGCATCTACATCGAGTCCGGTCCGCACAAGCACGCCATCAACCAGACGTTCTTCCTGTATGTCTGGGAGCCCGGCGGCAATCGGATCGAGTTCGCCAACGCCGGCGCCCGGCTGCTGCTGGACCCCGATCAGCCTGTCGTGGAGTGGACGGCCGAGGAGCGCAAGAAGGGCCAGGCCTGGGGCATGAAGACCATCGAGAGCTTCCACACCCACGGCACCCCCGTGGTCAAGGGCGACCACTGAGGTCGAGGTCGGTTCCGAGACGTCCCAGCCCCCGGGACGACCCCTCGATCGCGAGGGCATCGATTCGTAGCATCGGAGGAACGGAGCCGGGGCCGCTCCGCGCCTGCAGAAACGAGACGACATGCCTGAGACCTTCCGCGTCGCGCTGACGCGCGACTTCCGCTCCGACGACGGAACGATCGGCTGGGGAGACATCGGCATGGCCGAGCTCGAAGCGGAGCCGGACGTCGTGTGGGAGTACCTCGATGTCAACGAGACCCCGCTCTCACCCGGCGCCCTCGCGGGCTACGACGGCGTGATGGTGCTCGGCAACGCGCTCGACGCCCGGTCGCTCGAGGGCGCCGACCGCCTCAAGGTCGTCGCGCGGTTCGGGGTCGGCTACGACACCATCGACCTCGACGCGTGCACGGCAGCCGGCATCCCGGTCACCATCACCCCGGACGGCACCCGCGGGCCGATGGCTCTCGCCGCGGTGACCCTGCTGCTCGCCGTCGCGCACAACGTGCGCCAGAAGGACCGCATCGTCCGCGAGCGCCGCGACTGGTCGGAGCGCTACGAGTACAACGGGCTGGGGCTGCCCGGCAAGACGCTGGGCATCATCGGATTCGGCAACATCGGCCGCGAGGTCAGCCGCCTGCTCGAACCACTCGGCATGCGCGTGCTCGCGTTCGATCCCTACCTGGATGCCGCGAAGGCGACCGGGCTCGGAGCCGAGCTGGTCTCGATCGAAGAGCTCATGGCCGAGTCCGACGCGATCGTCGTGACGGCTGCGCTCACCCCCGAGACCCGGCACATCGTGAACGCGGAACGGCTCGCGCTGATGAAGCACAACGCCGTGATCGTCAACGTCGCTCGCGGGCCGCTCATCGACCAGAAGGCCCTCGCCGAGGTGCTCGCCGCCGGGCGCATCCGCGGGGCAGGCCTCGACGTGCTCGAGAAGGAGCCCGCCGACGACGACGATCCGCTGCTGGACTGCGACAACGTGCTGCTCTCGCCGCACGCGACCGGCTGGACCGACCAGCTCGCCTACGGCAACGGGTCGGGGTGCGTGCGGTCGCTCCTGGAGGTCAAGCGCGGCTTCCGTCCGTCGCACGTCGTGGTGAACCCCGCATCGCTCGAGCACGAGCGATGGACCGGAGTGCCCGACGCGCCGAAGACGGTGGCCTGATGGTGCGTCGCAGAAGCCTGCGCGCCCGCGTGCTGGGCGGCGAGACGATCGTGGGCACGTTCCTGCTCGCCTTCCCCGGCGCCGCCGTCGCACGCGCGGCCGCCGGCGCCGGCGCCGACTTCGTGCTGATCGACGGTGAGCACACCGGCTTCGGCTGGGAGACGATGACTCCGGTGCTCACGGCGACCCGCGCCGGCGGATCGACGCCGTTCGTGCGTCTGCCCGCCGCATCACGCGAGAACATCGCACTCGCTCTCGACATCGGAGCGGTCGGCCTCATGATCCCGATGGTGGGCACGGCCGCCGAGGCGGCGGCGATCGCGTCGTGGGCGCGCTACCCGCCGCAGGGCGTTCGGGGCACGATGTTCGGTCTGGCGGCACATGACTTCGACGTGGTCGAGCCCGTAGCGGCGATGAAGAAGTCGAACGCCGAGACGATCGTGATGGTGCAGATCGAGACCGCCGAGGCGCTCGAGAACGTCGAGGAGATCGCGGCGGTGCCGGGCGTGGACATCCTGTGGGTCGGTCATTTCGACCTCACCACGAGTATGGGCATCCCCACGCAGTTCGATCACCCGACGTATCTCGCGGCGCTGGACCGGATCGTCGCCGCCGGCAGGGCGAACGGCAAGCCCGTGGGATTCCTCACGAGCGGCCCCGAGGACGCGCGGTCGCTCGTCGATCGCGGATTCTCCGTGCTCGCCTACGGAAGCGATCTCGGCATCTACCGCCAGGCCCTGCGCACCGGGCTGGCGGGCATCGCCGAGGCCTTGGGCTGATCCGGCTCGGCCGATCGCGCCGGATGCCGGTCAGCTCTCGACGACGCGCGCCCGAAGGCGCTGCACCACTTCGTCATCGAGCCCGGCTTCGCGCAGGACTGCGGTCGCGCCCCCGCGCTCCTCGTCGAGGATCGCGAGCATCTCGACCATCGCGTCGTGCTCGGCGCCCAGCAGCGGGCTGACCGGTCCCCGCCCCTCGGCCGCGGCGCGGAAG
This sequence comes from uncultured Actinomycetota bacterium, assembly GCA_963772625.1. Classification (GTDB taxonomy): domain Bacteria; phylum Actinomycetota; class Actinomycetes; order Actinomycetales; family Microbacteriaceae; genus Microbacterium. The sequence goes on from CAVYXT010000001.1 coordinate 85,994, forward strand.
AACGCATCCGACTCGCCCATGAGGTGGCCGATCGAGGCGCTCACCCGCGCCATGATGCGGGGCACGGCGACCGACGAGAGCGCGTAGTCCGTCGCGATGTCCTCTTCGTCGGCGCCCAGCACCGACAGCAGGGCCGCGGCGAAGATGCCGGTGCGGTCCTTGCCGGCAGCGCAGTGGAACAGCACGCCGCCCGGGGCGTCTGCGATCGCGCGGATGCCTTCGGCCAGCGTGTCCGCCTCGGCGACGAGCGTCGCCGCGTAGTACTCCCCGACCGTGCGCGGCGTGGCGGAATCGTCGCGCAGGTGCTGCAGGAACTCATCCGGCTCCGCGCCGCCGCGAAGCAGCGACATCCGTCGGTAGGTCACGTCGTACCGGCCCAGCGGGCCGCGTCCGGTGTGTTCGGCCTCGGCGGGAGAGCGCAGATCGATGATGGTGCGGATGCCGCGCTCGTACAGCTCGCGAGCCTGCTCGTCGGGCACCGTCGACACGTCGTCGCTGCGGAAGAGATGTCCCGGCGCGATCACGCCGCCCTCCACGGCGATGCCGCCGAGGTCGCGGAGGTTGTTCAGCGGGGTCTCTTCGATCGGTCGGGCGGGAGCGCTCATGCGGGGGTCCTCTCGGGAGTGCGGCGTCCGGGAGAGGCGGCGATGCGCACGTCCAGGAACGCGTCGAACTCGGCGGGATCGAGGGGCAGCGACACGGTGGCGCGTCTCGTCGACGAGAGCGCGGCCGCGGCGATGACCTCGACCGCATCGCGCGCCGCTCGGGCGGTGGTCAGCGGCTCGCCGTCCTCGGCCCACGCCTTCGCGAAGTCCGAGTAGACCTCGGCGTGCGTGCCTCCGCCGTGCGGCACGGCGGGGCGCCAGTCCGATACCTCGTAGACGTCGAAGTGCCCGCCGGCCGTGGCCGCGAAGTCCCGGAAGTCGAGATCGGCCGAGCGGATGTCGAGGCCGTCCTGCGACAGCCGCAGCGAGCCTCGTGAGCCGAAGATCTCGATGCGGTTGCCGTCGAGTCGTGCGGCGCTGGTGATGTGCACGGTGGCGGTGGCGCCGTCTGTCCATTCGAGCAGGACGTCGGCGGTGTCCTCGGTCTCGATCGGCTGCACGAGCGTGCGAAGGCTCGCCGTGACGGCATCCGGTCGCCCGAGGAGGTGGACGAGCACGTCGATGTCGTGCAGGCCCTGGTTGAGCAGCACTCCCCCGCCCTCGCCCTGCCAGGTGCCGCGCCACGGCGTGTCCACGTAGTAGCTGGCGCGCTTGGGATAGCTGGCGGTCACGACGGCCCGGTGGATGCCGCCCAGCTCGCCGTCCGCGATCCGGCGGCGTGCTTCGACCACCTCGGCGCGCAGGCGGTGCTGCTGCACGACGGCCACCTGCCGGCCGGAGGCGTGGACGGCGGCGGTGAGCGCGTCGATCTCGCTGAGCCGGGCAGCCAGGGGCTTCTCGACGAGCACCCACAGGCCCGCGCTCAGGCAGCGCTGGACGAGTTCGGCGTGCAGTGGATGCGGTGCGCAGACGACGGCGGCATCCGCATCGAGGGCGAGCAGCTCGTCGAGGTTTGCGGCGACCGGCCAGCCGTGCTCGGCGGCGACCGCGGCCGCGCGGGAGGGGTCGGCATCGAAGACTCCCACCACCTGGACGCCGGTGGCGAGGATCGCCGGAACGTGCGCCGCCTGGAAGATGTGCGACCCGGCCGCGATCACGACGACCCGCACGCCGGGGAAGCCTGGCGACGCGGGAGGATCGTCGCCGCGGGTGGCGGCGGTCACGGCACGGTCTCGCCGTCGGTCACGATCTCGCCGAGCGCCGCGAAGTGGCCAGGGCCGACCTCGACGAGTGCGCGGTCGACCGTGCGCCACGAGTCGTCGCCGTCGTCGACGCCCGCCTCGAACGCGCGCTCGCTCTCGTGGATGACCGGAACGGCGTCCAGCAGCCGCCGGGTGTAGGGGTGCGATGGGCTGCGGTAGACCGCGTCCGCGTCCCCGATCTCGACGATCCGCCCGCGGTACATCACCGCGATGCGATCGGCCATGACCTTCACGACCGCGAGATCGTGCGAGACGAAGACGAGCGACAGCTCGTTGCGCTCGCGGATGTCGTGCAGCACGTTGAGCACGCGGGCCTGGACGGAGACGTCGAGCGAGGCGACCGGCTCGTCGCAGACGATCACGTCCGGGCCGAGGGCGAGCGCACGCGCGATCGAGATGCGCTGGCACTGTCCGCCGGAGAACTCGTGCGGACGGCGGCCTCCCACCATCTGCACGCTCATGCCGACCTGCTCGAGGGCGGCGGCGACGCGCTCATCGCGCTCGGCTCGCGGCACGCCCTGGATCTCGAGTCCCTCGCCGACGATGTCGATCACCCGCCGGCGCGGATTGAACGCCGACAGCGGGTCTTGGAAGATCATCTGCAGCCGGCGGCGCGCGGCGCGCATCTCGCTGCTCGAGTACGCTGACATGTCCTCGCCGCGGAACGTCACCGTTCCGGCCTGCCCCGGTGGCAGCCGCAGGATCGCGCGCCCGGTCGTGGTCTTGCCGCATCCCGATTCGCCGACGAGCCCGAGGGTCTCACCGGGCCGCAGGTCGAAGGTCACTCCGCGCACGGCGTGGACGCGACCGGATGCCGTCTTGAACGAGCAGTGCAGGTCTTCGACCGTCAGCAGGGCGTCGTCGCGGAGCCAGCCCGGGCGGGTCAGCGTTCCCGTCGTCGTGTCGTCGCTCATCGCTGCGCCTCCTCGCCCCACTGCCGCCCGTCGGATTCGGCGATCTCCTCGAACAGCGTCGCCTGCGAGGTTTCGACCTCGCCGCCCTCCGCGATCCCCGCCTGCTGCTCGCTGGACATCACGCCGACCGCAGCGACTTCGTTTCCGAGGATGCCGTCCGGCGGGAGCTCGGTGTAGACACTGTCGTCGGGCTCGGCGAACTCGATCGGGTCTGCGACCGCCGCGGAGATCGTGGTCCAGCGCAGCATGTCGCGGGCGTCGGCCTCGTCGTGCGGAAGCAGCGGATCGTGCACGCTGGGCGGATTGCCGCCGAGGGCCGGCAGCCGCGTGAGCGACTTCATGTCCAGGCGCGGGATCGCGAGCATCAGCGCGCGCGTGTACGGGTGGATCGGCGGCGTGAACAGCTCGGCGGTCGGCCGGCGGTCGACGATGCGTCCGCCGTACATGACGATGACGTCGTCGGTGCGGCCCGAGACGACGCTCAGGTCGTGCGACACGATGATCATCGCCATGTGCCGGTCCGCCTGCAGCTGCTGCAGCAGGTCGAGGATGCCCTTCTGGATCGTCACGTCGAGCGCGGTGGTGGCCTCGTCGGCGATGAGCAGGTCGGGCGAGCAGGTGAGGGCCATCGCGATCATCACGCGCTGGCGCATGCCGCCGGAGAACTGATGCGGATAGTCGCGCAGCCGCTTGGACGCGTTCGGGATGCCGACCTGATCGAGCAGGTCCGCCGAGAGCGCACGCGCCTCGGCCTTGGACATCTTCTGGTGGAACCGGACCGCCTCGCCCATCTGGCGTTCGATGGTGCGGACGGGGTTCAGCGAGGTCATCGGGTTCTGGAAGACGACCCCCACCCGGCGGCCGAGCATCCGGCGCCTGGCCTCGGGCTTGAGCGCACTGAGATCCTGCCCGTCGAAGGTCATCGTGCCGCCGATGCGGGACCCCCCGGGGGTTAGTCCGAGCACCGCGCGCAGGGTCATCGACTTGCCGGAGCCGGATTCGCCCACGATGCCCAGAGTCTCGCCACGTCGCACCGACATCGATACCCCGCGAAGGATGTGAGCCGTGCCCTGGGGCGTGTCGATGTCGAGGGTGAGCCCCTGCACGCGCATCAGCGCGTCGTCGGATTTCCAGCCCGCGGCGGGCCGGACGGTCGATTCTGCGCTCACAGCTTGCCCTCCCGAACGTCCGTGCGGCTGGACAGGTAGTCGCCCACCGTGTTGAACGAGAGCACGGTGAGGAACAGCGTCACGACCGGCCAGAAGATCACCAGCGGGAACTGCCGCATGATGTCGGCGCCGGCGGCGATCATGCCACCCCAGCTGGGCGTCGGTGCCGGGATGCCGTAGCCGAGGAAGCTCAGCGATCCTTCGACGACGATCATGATGGCCATCGCCATCGGGATGATCGCGGCGAGGACCGGCACCAGATTGGGGAGGATCTCCTTGAGCATGATGCGCAGATCGCCGGCGCCCAGAGCGCGCGCGGCGAGCACGTATTCTCGATTCGCGCTCGCGATCACCGCGCCCTTCGTCACGCGGATGTACAGGTCGGCGATCACGACCCCGAGGGCGATGGTGATGCCGAACAGGGATGCACCGATCGCCGAAACCAGCGCGAGCAGCAGCAGCAGCGGCGGCAGGGCGGACAGCGTGTTGGCCAGGATGTTCGCGACCGTCTCGGCACCGCGTCGGTAGTAGCCGCCGATCATCCCGACGATCACGCCGATCGTGAGCCCGATCAGCGTCGAGACGACCGCGATCGTCAGCGAGACCCGGGCACCGTAGATGATGCGCGACAGGTTGCTGCGACCGACGCCGTCGGTGCCGAGCAGGCCGCCGATCGTGCCGTCCGGCGGCTGCGCGAACGTGCCGATCTTCTCCTCATATGACGGAAGACCGGGGATGAAGTCGGCGAACACGGCGGCGAGGATGAGCAGGGTCAGCCAGATCAGTGCGAACCACAGCATCCCCCGCCCGACCTTGCGGCGGCGGCGGGGCTTCAGCCGCGGGATGAGCGCCATCGAGGTTCCGTCGCGGCGCGGCCGGATGATCGCGTTGAGGCCTTGCGTGCGGGGTCCGTCGGTCGGCGACCCCGGTGTCACCTGGGTCGTCATCGCACGCTCACTCTCGGATCGATCCAGGCATAGGCGAGGTCCACGACGATGAAGATGAGGACGTACGCCACGACGCAGATCGTGACGATGGCCTGGATCACCGGCATGTCCTTGATGGAGACGGCGTTCACGGCCTCGGCGCCGAGGCCGGGTACGGAGAAGAAGAACTCGACGATCACCGCGCCGCCCAGAAGTCGTCCGAGTGCCAGGCCCATCACGGTGACCAGTGAGGTGAGCGACGGCCGCATCGCGTGACGGGCGAGGATGTACGAGCGGGGCAGGCCCTTGGCCCGGGCGACCAGGATGTAGTCCTCCCGCAGCGTGCCGGTCAGGTCGGATCGGATCACGCGGTAGAAGAAGGCGCCCTCGTAGATGCTCAGCGCGAGGGCCGGCAGGAACGCGTACCGGAGATTGTCGGCCAACGACTCGGATGGAGGGACCCAGCCGGTCGCGGGGAACCACTTGAGCCAGACCACGAAGATCAGCGAGACGATCACCACGTTGACGAACGACGGGATGCTCAGCAGGGCCGAGGTGATGAAGTTGAGGGTGCGATCCAGCAGCTTGCCCGACCGCAGCGCGGCGAGCATCGCGAACGGGACGGCGACGATGAGGGCGAACAAAAGCGCCATGAGAGCGATCTGCGCGGTGACCACGAGGCGGCGCATCACGACGTCGGTGACCGGCTCCTGCGTGAACAACGTGGTTCCGAAGTCGCCGCGCAGGGCGTTGCCGGCCCATTCCAGGTACCGCACCATGAAGGGCTGGTCGTACCCGAGCTGAGCGTTGATGGCGTCGACCTGCTCCTGGGTGGCGGCATCGCCGAGGATGGCCTGACCCGGCGATCCGGGCATCAGATCCATCAGCGCGGCCGCGCCGAGCGTCACGATGATCAGCACGGGGATGCCGTAGAGCAGGCGCGAGCCGATCGCCCGCATGGTGCTTTTCATGTGCTTCTCCGTCGAAGTGAGGGGGAACAAGGGACCGGTGCCGTGCCCGCCGCAGCGAGCGCCGGCACCGGTCCTCTCGACTTCTGCTATTCGGCTTCGTAGCCGATCCGGTCGGTGTACAGCGCGCCCCGGCCCATGGACTGCAGACCGACCACGTCAGCGCCGTGCAGGAACGAGCGGTAGTCGATTCCGAAGACCATGATGGGCACCTGGTCCACATAGACCTCCTGCACCTTCTGCAGCGCCGCGATGCGGTCCTCGTCGGTCGTCGCCTCGCGTGCTTCGCTGATCGCCGACGTCATGTCAGCGTCGTCGAAGTTCGCGAAGTTGTCGAGACCGCCCACGCCGAACAGGTTGCCGAAGCCGACCTGCGGGCTGTTGAGGTCGAACACGCCGGGGTAGAAGGTGACGTCGAAATCGTCCTTGTCGTACGCCGCCGCGCGCCACTCCGGGATCGGGATCTGCGTGAGGTTGACCGTGACGCCTTCGAGCTCCTGCAGCGTCAGCTGGAACAGCTCACCGGCACGGACGAGCTCGGGAACGCCAGCGATGAGCAGGTCGATCGTGAAGTCGGTGCCCTCTCCGGTGATCTCGTCCACCAGGGCCTGAGCGTCTTCCACGTTCTGCTCCGGCAGTGCCAGCTCGGCGTCGTAGTACGGCGAGGTGTCGGGGAACAGCGCGGTGCTGCCTTCCGCCGCCGGGTCCTGCGTGAGCGTCTGCACGAGCTCGGTCGGGTTGACGGCCAGCTGCACGGCCTGACGCGCGCGCACGTCGCTGAACAGGTCGGAGGTCGTGTTGAACACGAAGTGCCGGATGCCGCCGGATGCGACCGGGAACACTCCGACCGAGGGGTTGTCGGCGTCGGCGATCCACTGGAACGGGTAGCCGTTCATGATCTGCGCATCGCCCTGGACGACCGAGGTCACGCGCTGGGCCGGGTCGGCGACGAGCTGGAAGGTCAGCGTGTCGAGATACGGCTTGCCCTCGTCCCAGTAGTCCGGGTTCTTGGCGAACGTCTCGCCGACGGCCGGGTCCCACTGCTCGAGTGTGAACGGACCCGCCCCGATCGGCTCGGTCAGCGGGGTCCCCGCTGGCGGGAAGGAGGCCGGCGACGCGATGAACGCGATCGAGTCGGCGATCTGGATGTCCAGCACCGGGTTCGTCTCGTTCGACGCGATCTCCAGGGTCGTCTCGTCGACGACGGTGGTCGCGAAGGTCGAGGCGACGCGGAGCGCGCCCAGGTTGTTCGCCGGGTCGGCGAAGCGATCCCAGTTGTCCTTGACCGCCTGCGCGTCCAGCGCCTCACCGTCGGTGAAGGTCAGACCCTCGCGCAGTGTCAGGGTCCAGGTGTCGCCGCCGTCCTCCGTCGTCAGGCTCTCGGCGAGGCCGGGCTCGACGACACCGTCGGTGTTCACGGTGAGCAGGGCGCCGTAGACCGCGTACAGACGGTCCCACTGGACGCCGGGGAAGCTGCCCGTCGACGAGCCGGGATCCCAGGTGCTCATCGCTCCGGCGACGAGGATCGTGAGTTCGCCGCCCTCAGCGGGAGTCTCGGCGCTGGGCGCAGTGGCGGTGGGTGATGCGGTGCCACCGCCGTCGCCGCTGCACGCCGACAGCGTGAGCGCTGCGGCTGCGGCGACCGCGAGGGCGGAAAGCCGGAATCGGGACATCTTCATTGACGTGCTCACTTTCGGTGTGGGTGACGCGGGCTCCGCGTCGTCGGTGCAGGGTGTGAAGTTGGGGTCGGGAGCGGGATGCTGCGCGCCGTGTCTCAGCGGGTCTCGACGGGGTCTCCGTGGACGGTGCGCCACAGGTGTCCGTCGCGGCCTTCGCCCTCGAGCTGTGTGGCGAAGCCGATGCCTTCGAACGTCTCCGAGGGGTTCACGACGCCGTGCTCTTCGCCCATGCCCGCGGCCAGGATCGCGCCCGGCCGGACCTCGATGTCCTCGCCGCGGTACTTGAGGGTGAAGTGGCCGCGGAAGACGAACCAGTACTCGTCGCCGTCGTGGTAGTGGTAGTCGCACGGCCGCCCCGGGCCGAACGTGAAGATCGCGGTGCGGATGGCCTCGCTCCAGTGACCGGCGACGCGTGCGATCTCGACCTGTCCGCGGTGCCCCTCCGGGCCGGGATTGAGGTTGTTTCGCACGACCGCGCCGCTGGGCGGGACATCGACCCACTGCATCTTCTTGAGGGTCACGCGGCCCCACTCGGATTCGACGACCGCCTCGCCGGCGACGACGATGAGCCGCTCCTTGGGCGTTGTGGGCACCACGCGCCGGGCGACCGGGATGTTGTGCGTGGTGTGCAGGCTCGCCTCCGGGTCGGAGACCGGGTCGGGCCATTCGCTCGGAACGGGCTCCTCGCCTTCGGCGACGCGGTCCGCGTTTCCGAGTGTGAAGAACTCGACATCGTCGATGTCGACCCATGCTTCGCTTGCGGGACGGTTCTTCAGCTCTTCGCGAGTGGCGTACAGCGGCACCGGCATCCTCCTCGATGGTCGGGAGTCGGGCGAGTCCGAATCCGTCCATCGGAGCATAGGACGGGGTCGACCATCGCGTCAACCACATTGTCAACAATCCTGTCCGCACAATGGCCGGGCCGTGGCTACACTATGAGCCGAACGCCGACTCTCGTTCGACGACGCAGGGGAGCACACGTGGACAGCCTGGATCAGACGCAGCTGCTCGCCGACCGGCTGCGCTCCGATCTGGCCCGCGGCGAGTACCACCCGCGCGAACGGCTCGTCGAGAGCGAGCTCGTCGCCCGCTACGGGTTCGCCCGCGCGACGGTCCGCAGCGCGCTCGTCCAGCTCGCAACCGAGGGACTGGTGGAGCGGTCCCCGAATCGCGGGGCGAGCGTCCGCAGCCTCTCGATCGACGAGGGCATCGAGCTGGCCGAGGTGCGGCGCGAGCTGGAGGCGCTCTGCGCGCGAGACGCCGCGGAGAAGGCGACCGACGAAGAGCGGGAGCGGATGCGAGCGGGACTCGACGCGATGCGATACGCGTCGGAGAGCGGCGACGTGCACAGCTATCGCCAGGCGAGCATCGCCTTCCATGAGAGCGTCATCGCGCTCTCTCGGCACGAAGGAGCGCGGCGACAGCTCGCGGCCATCCGCAATCACAACCTGCAGCGCCATTTCCCGGTCGCATTCCAGACCGGGGCGTTCTCGGACTCCTCGCACGACCACTTCGAGATCGGTGAGGCGATCCTGGCCGGCGACCGGGAGAAGGCATCCGCCGCAATGCGCCGCCATCTGGATCGGATCGTCGCGATGCTCCAGGACTACCGCCTCTCCCAGTCGCGCCCTGAGCCGACGCCCTAGGGGACCGTGCTCCGAAAGCGGACAAAGTTGTTGACAATCCGGTTGACAAAGGTCGGACCCGGGTTCTAGCGTGAGGACACAGGCCGCCGGGAATCGCCCGCGGCCGGTTCACCCGCCTGCGAACGATGGAGTTCCCGCCCCATGAGCGACACCGCGCCGACCGACGCCCCTCGCGTGGCCGTCCTGGCCACGCTCGACACGAAGGGGCCGGAGGCGCGATTCCTCGCCGGTGAGCTCTCCGCACGCGGTGTCCGGCCCCTGCTCGTGGACATCGCGCTCACCGGCTCATCGCCGGACGACGCGGCGATCACGCGGGCCGAACTCGCCCAGCGCGGTGCGACCGACGCGTCGGGCGACGACCGCACGACCGCCATGGAGACCACCGCGGATGCCGCCGCCGCCGTGCTCGGCGAACTCGTCGCGGCCGGATCGATCGCCGGAGTCATCGGCATCGGCGGGGGCACCGGCGGCTGGATGTCGCAGCGCGCACTCGAGCCCCTCCCCTTCGGGTTCCCCAAGGTCGTCGTGACCACGGTCGTCAAGTCCTCGGGCGAGAACGACATCGTCCTGATCCCCAGCGTGGTCGACGTAGCCGGCCTCAACGGGCTGCTCACGACCGTTCTGCGCAACGCGGCCGCGGCTCTTGCGGGCATGGTCGCCCCGGTCGGATCCCGTGCCGCGGTCGCACCGCGTCCGACGGTCGCGATGACCATGTTCGGCGTCACGACCGCCGGCGGAGACGTCGCCCGCGCGACCCTCGAAGAGGCGGGGTATGACGTCGTGGTGTTCCACGCGACCGGCGCGGGCGGGCGCACGATGGAGCGCCTCATCTCGGACGGCCGGTTCGTCGGCGTCCTGGACTGGACGACCACCGAGATCACGCAGAACCTGACGGGCGGTCTCTGCGATGCCGGCCCGAACCGCCTCGAGGCCGCGACGGCAGCCGGCATCCCGCAGGTCATCGTTCCCGGCGCGCTGGATGTCATCAACGTGCTGCCGCCCATCCCCGCCGAATTCGCCGATCGCCCCCATCACTGGCACCTGCCGACCGTCCCGCTCGTCCGCGCCAGCGCGGACGACAGCGCGCGTGCTGCGGAGTTCGTCGCCGCGAAGCTCGCTTCCGCGACCGGGCCGGCGGCCGTGCTGATCCCCGAGGGCGGATTCTCCTCGCTCGACATCGCCGGCGGCGCGTTCGCGGACGCCGCCGCTGACGCCGCGTTCGCCTCCGGCCTGCGCGACGCGCTGCGCCCCGACATCCCGCTCCTGACCAGCCCCCTGCACATCAACGACGCGGCATTCGCCCGCGAGGCGGCTCAGACGCTGCTCGCGATGCTTCCCGCGTCGTCCGAGCCCGCGACAGAGAAGGAATGACATGGCCCGATTCACCAGGACCCAGATCCTCGAGCGGCTGCGCGCCCAGCTCGCGGCCGGCAAGCCGATCGTGGGTGCCGGCAGCAGCTCGGGACTGATCGCGAAGGCGGCCGCCGCCGGCGGTGCCGACATCATCATCGTCTACAACACCGGACGCACCCGCCTGATGGGGCTCGCGACCAACCACCTGCTGAACCACGCCAATCCGACGACGCTCGGCATGTACCGCGAGATCGCGAACGTGGTCCGCGACACCCCGATCGTCGGTGGCGCGGAGGCGCAGGACCCGACGTACTGGAACGACGTCGACCGTCTGGTCAGCGACTACCAGGCGACGGGCTACGACGGTCTCATCAACTTCCCCACGTCATTCGCCCAGCCCGACCGCAACGACGTGGGACTGGGCCTCCAGCTGGACTTCGACATGGTGCGCAAGGCGCGCGAGAACGATTACTTCACGATCTGCTACGGCTACACCGCCGCCCAGACACAGGGGCTCGCCGCTGCCGGCGCCGACGTCGTCGTCCCGCATGCCGGATGGACCACGGGCGGTCTCGCGGGTGCCGGAAAGTCGGCGATGACCCTCGAGGAGAGCTGCGAGCACGTGCAGAAGCTCATCGAGCTCGCCCGTTCGGAGAACCCCGACATCATCTGCCTCGCCCACGGCGGGCCCCTGTCGAGCCCCGAGGACCTGCAGTACCTGTACGACACCACCGACGCGCAGGGCTTCCTCGGAGCATCGAGCGCCGAGCGCATCCCCGTGGAGCGCGCCGTCGTCGAGACCGTCCACCAGTTCAAGTCCTATGCACCGCGCGTGGCCTGAGCCCGCGTCGCCCGAGAGGAACCCCGAATGAGCAGTGCAGGAGTGGCCGCCCGCGTCTTCACACGCGCAGAGATCGTCTCGCGGCTGAACGCGACCCTCGGCCGCAAGGAGCCCATCGTCGCCGCGGGAGCGGGTGTGGGCATCATCGCGAAGTGCGCCGAGATCGGCGGAGCCGACCTGATCTTCGTCCACGCCAACAGCCGCTCGCGCAACCTCGGCGTGCCGACCTCCATCTACATCGGCAACCCGATCGACATGACCCTCGCGATGTTCCCCGAGATCGACAACGTCGTGGACTCCACGCCCGTGATCGCGGGAATCGACGCGACCGACGGCCAGCGCCGGCGGTTGGCGCCCGTCGTCGACGACTACATCGCCCGCGGCATCAACGGGATCACGAACTTCCCGACGGCGCTGGCCTACACCGGCACGTGGGGTCGAGCCCGCAATGACGTCGGGATGGGCTCGAACCGCGAGCTCGAGCTGCTCGCCCTCGCCGGCGAGCGCGATGTGTTCACGGTGGGCCAGGCGTACGACGTCACGTTCGCCGGCGAGCTGGCCGGTGCGGGAGCCGATCTCATCGTGGCCCGCTGCGGCCTCACCCAGGGCGGGATGGTCGGCCCGCGGGCCGATGCCGAGAGCAGCCTCTCGGTGCCTGCCGCCACCGAGCACGTGCAGGCGGTCCTGGAGTCGGCTCGCGCGCAGAACCCGGACGTCCTGGTCATCGCGCACGGCGGGCCGTTCAACCACCCCGCCACCACCGAGTTCCTGTACGCCAACAGCGACGTGCAGGGCATCCTCGGCGAGTCCGCGATCGAGCGGATCCCCGTCGAGCAGTACGTCACGGCTGAGATCGAGATGTTCAAGAGCCCGCTTCTGCGCAACCACGCGCAATACGTCTGAGCCGGAAGGAACCACAGCTATGCCCATCTTCAACCGCGAGACCCTCAAGGCCGCCAACCTGCCCTGGGTCGAGATCGAGGACTTCGAGTCCATCCACCTCGGCCGCACCATGGTGACCAACAACCACAAGGTCACCCCCGACGAGAACGGCCACGTCGCGTACTGGGGCTACTACCAGGACCGCCCGCTCGCCTCGACGCTGCGCATCGACCCGACGACACCGAAGGACCGCATCACGGTCGTCAGCGGTCAGGTCCAGGTCGAGACCGAGGCAGGGCGGGTGACGCTGCACAAGCGGGACTACTTCGACATCCCGGCGTCCGGGGCGACGATCACCAACAGCGGCCAGTCGATGGCCGAGCTCGTTCGCGTGATGGGCCGCTGGGACCACACGGTGCGCAACGAGATCTGCATGTTCCGCCCGGAGAACCCGTGCGACTACCACTACCACGACGGCGACGAGTACTGGGTGATCTTCCGCGGCCACTTCACCCTCGACTACGCCGGCATGCGCATCCCCGTCGGCCCCGGCGACCTGCTCGCCGCCGGCAAGGGCATTCCTCACGGCGCCCTGGCGCCGGAGGAGACGATGAACGGGATCGTCATGGCGATGCCCCTGGAGGACGCCAAGCGCGACGGACACCTCAACCACAAGAACCAGGGCGAGCCGACCGTCGGCCGCGAGGTTCCCGAATCGATCTGGGCCGACCTGCGGGCACGCTCCATCGGCGACGTCGTTCTCCCCGACTGAGAGTTATCCATGACCACCACGCATTCAGTTCCCCGCGTCACCATCGGCCGCTCCGGGATCACCACCTCGCAGCTGTCGCTGGGCACGTGGGGCATCGGCAAAGCGGCGGCCGCTGCGACCATCGGCGATGACGAGACGATCATCACCGTGCTCGAGGCGGCGTTCGACGCCGGCATCACCTACCTCGACTCGGCCGACATGTACGAGAACGAGGACCGCCTCGGCCGACTCCTCAAGGAGGTGCGCAACAAGCCCGACGACCTGCTCATCGCGACGAAGTACGGCCACGGCAAGCCCTTCACCGCGGCTGGAGTGCGTCGCGCGGTCGAGCAGTCGCTGGCCTCGCTCGAGCTGGAGAGCATCCCGCTGATGATGCTCCACGACCCGCGCGGCGAGGAGGACATGGCCGAGGTCTTCGGTGCCGGCGGCGCGCTGGAGGGTCTGCGCGCCCTGCAGAGCGAAGGACTGATCGGCGCGATCGGCGTCGCCACCGGCACGATGCAGCCCCTGCACGCCGCCGTGGACTCCGACGAGTTCGACGTCATCCAGTTCCCGCGCCTGTACACCCTGGTGAACCGCGCCGCGAAGACTTCGGGACTGCTCGAGAGAGCCCGGGCCAAAGGCATCGGCACCCAGCTGGCCGCCCCGTTCACCGGCAACATCCTCGCCACAGGCGTCCGCGGAGTCGACAAGCCCCTGTACGCGTACTGGCCCGCTCAGCCCGAGGTCATCGAGGCCGTCGGACGAATGCAGGACCGCGCCGACGAGCTCGGCATCACGATCGCGCAGGCCGCAGTGGCCTACGTCGCCACCGAGCCGCTCATCGACGTCGCCGTCATCGGCGTGCGCACGCCCGGCGAAGTGCAGCAGAACGTGGAGTCCCTGTTCACCGGCGTCTCGCGAGACGACCTCGAGTCGATCGCCGACGCGGGCGAGGTCGACGAGCGCCTGATGGGCGGCCCGGACTTCGTGTGGCCGTTCCCGCTCGATCGCGTGCCCGACGAGCTCAAGGACGTCGTGTCGAAGAACGCGGGACACAAGTGACCGCGCACACGACGACGCTCGGCCGCACCGGCCTGACCACCTCGCGCATCGGCCTCGGTGCATGGGGGCTGGAGAATCCGACCGGCTCGCACCCGGCGGTGCACGTCCTCGGCGAAGAGGCGGTGGCCGGGATGCTGCGCGAGGCGTTCTCGCTCGGCATCACCCTTCTCGACTCGGCAGAGGTGTACGCCAACGAAGAGGCGATCGGAAAGGCGCTGCGTTCGCTCGACAACGTGCCGGACGACCTGATCGTCTCGACGAAGTTCGGTCACGGCAAGGGATTCGCCGGCGGGCAGATCCGCGACTCGGTCGAACGGAGTCTGGACGCGTTCGGGATCGAGTCGATTCCGCTGTTCATGCTCCATGACCCGCGCGGCGACGCCGACCTCGACATCATCTACGCCCAGGGCGGCGCCCTGCCCGAGCTGCGCCGTCTTCAGGACGAGGGACTGGTGGGCAGCGTCGGCATCGCGACCGGCACGCTCGCACCGCTGCTGTCCGCGGTCGAGTCGGACGAGTTCGACGTGATCCAGTTCCCGCGGCTCTACACGCTGCTCAACGACTCGGCGAAGACCTCGGGGCTGCTGGAGAAGGCGCGCGAGAAGAACATCGGCACCATCCTCACGTCACCGTTCACCGGCAACATCCTGGGCACCGGCGTGCGCGGCGTGGACGACCCGCTCTACAGCTTCTGGGGCGCGCAGCCCGAAGTGGTCGCCGCCGTCGCCCGCATGGAGGATGCCGCCGAGGCGTCGGGCCTCGCGCTGCCCGAGGCGGCGATGGCCTATGCGCTGGCCGAACCGCTCATCGACGTGGTGGTGATCGGCGTCAAGAACGTCGCGGAGCTGCGCCAGGACGTCGCCGTCCAGGACGCCGACATCGACCCCGAGACCCTGCAGGGCATCGCCGATGCCGGCCGGGTCGACCAGCATCTGCTGGGCGGTCCCGAGTACGTGTGGCCGTTCCCGATGGAGCGCATGCCCGCCGACCTGAAGGCCAAGCTGGGGCTCTAGTGCACGTCGTCGTCGTGGGCGCCGGTTCGGCCGGCTGCGCGGTGGCGGGGCGCCTCGCCGAGGGGGGCGCGTCCGTCACGCTGCTCGAGGCGGGTCCGGACTGGCGCAGCGAATCGTGCCCCGACGAGATCCGCCGCCCCCGCGACGATGTGTTCGCGTGGCGGGTCGACGGCCGCGCGCCGAGCTCGTTCGCCTACCCCGGCGTCGTCGCGCAGCGCTTCGACGGCGGCGCGGTCGACCCGTACCTGCGCGGGTGGGGCATGGGCGGCACGTCGTCGCTGAACGGTCTGGTGACGGTGCGCCCGCCCGCCGACGAATTCCAGGACTGGGAGGCCGGCGGCTGCGCGGGGTGGGGCTGGAGCGACGTGCTGCCGGTGTTCCGCCGACTCGAGGACGACGTCGACTACGGATCGCAGCCGTTCCACGGCAGAGGCGGACCGGTGCCCGTGGTGCGCCGCCAGCAGTACGAGTGGGGCTCCGGCGACCGGCTGCTCGCCGACGCGGCATTCGCCGCGGGACACGCGTGGGAACCCGACTACCACCGGCCGGGAGCCCTCGGCGTCTCGCGCACGGCCAGCAACATCCACCTCGGCGTGCGGGTCACCGCCTACGACGGGTACGTCGAGCCGTGGCGCGGCGAGGGACGCATCACCGTCGAGGCGGGCGTCACGGCGTCCCGGGTGGTCCTGCGCGGATCGCGCGCGCTCGGCGTCGAGACCGTCGACCGGGCGGGCACCGTCCATCTCACGGAGGGCGACCACATCGTCCTCGCCGGCGGAGCGGCCGCGACGTCCGGCGATCCTGCAGCGATCGGGAATCGGGCCCTCCCGAATGCTCGAGTCACTCGGCATCCCGGTCGTCGCCGACCTGCCCGTGGGTGACGGCATCCAGGATCATGTGGGGTTCTGGCTCCAGCTGGCTCACGACGGCGCCGAGCCTGCCGCGAACGGGGCGCGGGGGAACGCGACGCTGCGCTACAGCTCGGGCTTGCCGCATTCGCGTCCCGGCGACCTGCTCATCGTCGCGGCGAACCCCACCTCATCCGACGCCGCCGAGGTGGCGTTCGGCGTGAAGCTCGCGTACTGCCTCAGCCGAGGCGCATCGCGGATCGTGTCCCGCGACCCGAGCGCGGCATCAGACATCCGCATGAACCTGCTCGTCGACGAGGGCGACCGGGCGCTGGCGCGGCACGCGGTGCGCTCCTCGCTGCAGATGCTGGCCTCGCACACCAGCGCGGTGCGCGACCGCAACGGCGACGAGGTCGATCCCGGCTGGAGCGACGGGGATGTCGACGCATGGCTGCGCGCCTGCGCCCGCGACACGTCCCACCTCACGGGTGGCGCCCGCATGGGAGACGCAGACCAGGACGGCACGGTGGTCGACCCTCGACTGCGGGTGCTCGGCATCGATGGCCTCACGGTCGCCGATCTGTCGGTCTGCCCCATCATCCCTCGCGCGAACACCTACCTCACGGCCGTCATGATCGGCGAGCGCGCGGCCGACTTCGTGGTCGGAAGGTGACGCCGTGCCCCTTCCGGTCCGCGCGCCGGCCGGCGTCCGGTCAGTCCACGCCCGCCGCGGTCGCGTCGCGGATGCCGCGGAGCGCCTCGAGGACGTTGTCGCGATGCCGGTACGCGGCCTCGAGCGCTTCGGCCTCGTCGCCGGCGATCACCGCCTGGACGACCCGTTCGTACTCGTGCATCGAGTCCACCCGCCGGTCGGGCAGCTGGTACGGGTACCAGTTGATGCGCACCTGGCTCTGAAGCGACTCGATGATGCGCGAGGCGGTCTGGTGACCGCTGATGCGGCGGATGACACGCGAGATCTCCGAGTTCGCCGCCGCGGTGCGCGCACGGTCGCCGGCCTCGACGGACGAGCGCAGCTCGTCCAGCAGCGCGGTCAGCTCAGCGCGGTCGGCATCCGTCACGCGCGTAGCAGCGCGCCCCGCGCACATCGCCTGCAGCGACAGGCGCACCTCCGTCGACTCGATCGCCTCGTCGATCGAGACGGGTCGCACCCGCGCCCCACGGTTGGCCTCGCGTTCGACCAACCCGAGTGCGGCGAGCTCGATCAGCGCACCGCGCACCGCGTTGCGCGACGTGCGGTACCGGGCGCACAGCTCGACCTCGATGAGGCGCTCCCGCGGGTGGTAGACGCCCTCGCGGATGTCGTGTGCGATCAGGTCGACGAGCTCAGCCTTGGGCTGAGGCACTTCGGCCAGGCTGGTCATCCTCGGCGGGCTCCTCTGCGGCGGCTCCGGCGGGCCGGGCGGCGTCTACGTGGTGTCAGTGTAGTGCGGCGAGTGCGGCTGGCCTCGGGGGCCGGGACGCGGCGCGTGGCGTGAGAGGTCGTGGTTGATGGAGATCGTCGATGCGCAGGTGCATCTGAACATGATCGGGCTCGAGGCGGGCATCGTGGCGATGGATGCCGCCGGCGTCGACGCGTTGGTGATCGACGAGTTCTGGGGCTTCGACGATCGCGGACGACCCCTGCCGTCGTATCCTCTGGAGGGCGGCTCCGTGAGGCACGTCAGCCCGATCGGCGAGCTGGCCGTGGCGCAGCATCCGGACCGATTCGCGTACCTCACCCGAGCCCAGCCGGACGATCCTGAGCTGGATCGCGTGATCGGTGAGCTGCGGACCGGACCAGGGCGACTCGCGCTGCGCATCCTTCCCTACGTGCCGTTCCCGCCGAGCGCCGGCGAGCGCCGCGAAAACGACGAAGCCGTCGACGCTTTCGCCGCCGAACTGGTCGGGGGCCGCTACGACCGGTACTTCGAGCTCGCGGAGGATGCGCGCGTGCCGGTGTTCATCCAGGTCAACGGCATCGGCATCGCAGGGCGCCTCGGCGCGATCCGCGAGGTCGCAGCCGCTCATCCGGCGTTGCCGGTCGTCCTCGACCATCTCGGAGTCGCGATGCCCGGATCCCGTTCCCATCGCCCCGACCGGTTCATGCAGTTCGCCGAGGTGTGCCGGCTGGCCGAGCTGGAGAACGTGCACGTCAAGTGGGGGCATGCGACGCGCCTCAGCGAGGAGCCGTACCCGTTCGCAGACGTCGCCGGGGCTCTGCGAGGCGTCGTCGACGCCTTCGGCGCCGACCGGGTGATGTGGGCGAGCGACTGGACGCTGGATCTGGAATGGAGCTCGTGGGCCGAGTCGTTCGGCTACATCCGCGACGATGCCCTGCTCAGTGAAGCCGACCGCGCCGCGGTGCTCGGTGGCACTGTGCGCCGCGTTCTCGACTGGCCGCGCTGACGTTCTCCGCATGCGGAAGTCCCCGGCACTGATCGCATCGGGGCCTTCCGCCGCAGTCCTACTCGGTTCGGAAGAGCTTCTCCGACAGGATGGATCCGCGTCCGAATGCTTCGAAGCCCTGCACCTCGGCGCTGTGGAAGAAGATCCGGTTGTCGAAGCCGAAGGAGTAGATCGGCACCTCTTCGACGTAGATCTCCTGCACCTGGGTCAGCGCCGCGGCCTTCTCCTCCTCGCTCGTCGCGGTGCGCAGCTCGTCCAGCGCTGCGGTCATCTCCGGGCTGGAGGAGTTCTGGATGTTGTCCGTCCCGTCCTTCTCGAAGAGGTTCGTGAACGTGGATGCAACCGGGTTGATGTCGTAGATGCCGAGGTAGAACGTGATGTCGAAGTCGTCATTGCCCTGCGTGCGCAGACGCCAGTCCTGGATCTGCACCTGCTCGATGTCGACGGTCACGCCCTCGAGCTGCTGGAGCGTGAGCTGTACGTACTCCGCCGACCGGATGCTCTCCGGAATCGCCGCCGGGACGATCGTGAACGACATGTCCACCCCGTCGGCGATCAGCTCGTCGACGAGCTTCTGGGCCTCCGCGAGATCCGGCTCGGGCAGACCGAGCGCCGCGTCGTAGTACGGCGACTCGTCGGAGAAGAGAGTGGTCGAGCCGACCTGCTCCGGATCCGACAGCAGCGTCTGCACCAGCTCGGTCGGGTCCAGCGCGAGGGCGACGGCCTTACGGGCGCGCACGTCGTCGAAGGGCGCGCGGGTGTTGTTGAAGACGAGGTGTCGGAATCCGCCGTTCTCGACGGTGAACATCTCGAACCGGTCGTCGTCGGCGTAGTCGCGGAAGTCGGAGGAGAACCCGTTCATCAGGTCGGCACTGCCGCCGGCGATGGTCTCGACCCGCTGCGACGGGTCTCCGACGGTGCGGTAGTGCAGTGCGTCGTAGACAGGCTTGCCGAGCGCGTAGTCGGGGTTGGCCTCGAGGTCTTCGCCGATCGCCGGGTCCTGGTGGGTGAGGATGAAGGGACCGGCGCCGACCGGCTCGACGTAGTCGTCGGCCTGCAGGGCGGTCGGCGAGGCGACGAACTGCATGAGCTCGGCGATCTGCTCGTCGAGCACGGGGTTGGCCGCGTTCGCGGTGACGGTGAGGGTGACCTCGTCCACGACCTCGGTGGTGAAGGACTGGGCGAGTGCCATCGTCGGCGAGCCGGTGGCAGGGTCGGCGTTCCGGTCCCAGTTGAACTTCACCGCGGCGGCGTCGAAGGGCGTGCCGTCGGTGAAGGTGATGTCCGGACGCAGCGTGAGCGTCCACGTGGTGCCCCCGTCCTCGGTCGTGAAGCTCTCCGCGAGGCTCGGCACGAGTTCGCCGCTCTGGTCGACGTAGAACAGCTGGCCGTAGACGGCGACGAGCCGGTCGGTGGTCACCCCCGGCAGCGTGCCGAAGAAGGCGAGCGCAGGATCCCACGTGCCCATGCCCGCGGCGGACATGATGGTGATCTCGCCGCCGTCGACGGGTTCACCGGTCGCGCCGCCGTCGCTGGTTGCGCCGCCGCTTCCTGAGCAGGCCCCCAGCAGCAGCGCGAGCGAAGCGCCCGCACCGATCGCGGCAAGTCGCCAGGGATTTGTGTTCATCGAGTTCATGAGTGCCTCTTATCGCTCTGATTTCAGGCCGGATCAGACGTTGATCGCGACGTACTTCTCCTCGAGGAACTCGAGGATGCCCTCCGAGCTGCCCTCGCGGCCCAGCCCGCTCTGCTTGGTGCCGCCGAAGGGGGCGGCGGGGTCGCTGAGCACCCCGCGGTTGACCGCGACCATGCCGACGTCGAGCCGCAGCGCAGTGCGCATCGCGTCCTGCTCCGGACCGAACACGTAGGCGACCAGCCCGAAGTCGGTGTCGTTCGCCATCCGCACGGCGTCCTCGACGTCCGTGTAGGAGACGACCGCCGTGACGGGTCCGAAGATCTCGGTGCGCGTGATGCTGTCGCCGTGCGTCACGCCCGTAAGCAGCGTCGGCTCGATGAAGGCTCCCCCGGCGATCGCACTTCCTCCGGTGACCACGGTCGCGCCCTCGGCGACGGCGGTGCCGACGAGGTCCGCGACCTTGTCGCGCTCCGCCACCGAGACGAGCGCGCCGAGAGTGTTCTGCCGGTCGAGCCCGGCACCGGTGCGCACCCGATCGAGTTCGGCCGTCATCCGGGAGACGAACTCGTCGTGCACGCCGGCGTGCACGTAGAAGCGGTTGGCCGCGGTGCAGGCCGAGCCGCCGTTGCGCATCTTCGCGGCCAGCGCGCCGGGGATGGTCAGGTCGAGATCTGCGCCGGGCAGCACGAGAACCGGCGCGTTCCCGCCCAGCTCCATCGAGGTGCTCACGACGGTGTCGGCACAGGCGTGCAGCAGCTCGCGACCCACCTCGGTCGAGCCGGTGAACGACAGCTTCCGCACGGCCGGGTGGCTGATCATGCGCGCGACGTTCGGCCCGGTGGGCACCGGCGTCACGAGGTTGACCACACCGTCCGGCACGCCGGCCCGCCGCAGCACGTCGACCACGTAGGCGGCGGTCAGCGGCGTCTCGCGCGCGGGCTTGAGGATGGTGGTGCACCCGGCCGCCAGCGCAGGCGCCAGCTTGCGGGTCGCCATGGCGGCGGGGAAGTTCCACGGGGTGATCAGCAGCGCCACGCCGATCGGCTGCCGCGTGACGACGATCCGCTTGTCGCCGGCCGGCGCGAGCCGGTAGTCGCCCGGCACGCGGACGGCCTCCTCGGCGAACCAGCGGAAGAACTCCGTCGCGTAGCCGGCCTCGGCGATCGCATCGGGCCAGGCCTTGCCGTTCTCGCGCACCATGATCTCGGCGAAGTGCTCCTTCTCCTCGCGAAGGATCTCGAACGCGCGGTAGAGGATCTCACTCCGCGCCCGGGGGCTCGTCGCCGCCCACGTGGGAAAGGCGCGATCGGCCGCCGCGACGGCATCGTCGCAGTCGGCCTCGGTCGCGATCGCGAACTCCGCGACCGTCGAGCCGTCCGCCGGATCGATCACGTCGAATCGCTTTCCCTCACCGCCGGCGCGCCAGGCGCCGTCGATGAAGAGGTCGGCGATGTAGGTGCTCGTGCTCGTCGTCGGAGTCATGGTTTCTCGCTTCGTTCGAGGGATGTCAGGAGATGAGGCTCGCCCGGTCGCCGACGAGTGCGGCGTCCACGATCCGTCCGATGAAGTCGGCGTCGGCCGGCACCGGGCTGATCGCCACGAGGCGTCCGACCTGCAGGGTCAGGGCCACGATTCGGTCGCGATCGGCCGGGGTGAGCCCGAGATCGGTGAGCGCGACCGGTAGTCCGATGCCGGCGCAGAGCTCGGCGACGGCGTCGACGACGCGCTGAGCCGCGGCATCCGATTCGCCCTGGCCGGCCTCGACGACGCCCATGGCGATGCCGAGCGCGACCAGCCGCGATCCGATCGCGGGCAGGCACGCCTGCAGCACGTACGGCAGCAGCGCGCCGGTGCCCAGGCCGTGCGGGGTCTTGGTCATCGCCCCGATCGGGTACTGGATCGCGTGCGACAGGTGGGTGCCGGCCGACCCGAACGCCATCCCGGCCAGCAGGCTGCCGTACGCCATCGCCTCGCGCGCGTCCCGGTCGCCGGGGCTGTCGAACGGCCGTCGGCAGAGAGCGGAAGATCGCGCCGGCCGCCTCGAGCGAGAGCGGGTCGGTGAGCACGTTGCGGCCGACGAAGACCGGCAGGCGGGCGCCACGGTCGACGTCGAGGGATGCCGCGGTGTACGACTCGACGGCGTGCACGAAGGCGTCGATGCCGGAGTGGGCGGTGACGCCCTTCGGAGCGCCGATCGACAGCTCGGGGTCGACGATCCCCACCCGCGGAACGAGGAAGGGGCTGGAGACGCCGACCTTCAGGTCGCGCGCCGGGGTCGGACACGACGGCGACCGGGGTGACCTCCGACCCGGTGCCGGCCGTGGTCGGGATCGCCACGAGCGGCACGACCGGGCCGGGCACCGCGTTCTCGCCGTAGTACGCGGAGAGGCTCCCGCCGTGGCTCACCAGCAGGGCGATGAGCTTGGCCGCGTCCAGGGCGCTGCCGCCCCCGTAGCCGACGATGACGTCGGGTGCGAAGGACCGTGCGAGCGCACCGGATGCCTCGACCACGTCGACCGGCAGCTCGGGCGGGACGTCGGTGTGCACGTGCACCTCGAGGCCACGATCCGCCAGCGCGGCGACGACCTCGTGGAACTCCGGCGTCGTGGCCAGGAACGGGTCGGCGACGACGAAGACGCGGCGCCCGAGCGCCGCGACGGCATCGGGGATGCCCGCTCGCACGCCGTAGCCGAAGCGCACGTCGTCGGGCAGTCTCAGCACGCCCAGTCCGGAACTCACGATCGGTCCTCGTTTCGGTCTGCGACAGCCGGGACTCCGGCGAGGTCGGTGTCTTCGGACAGCTCCACCAGCCGCGCCCACACGTCCGCAGAGAGGGCGACACCGTCCGCCGACGCTTGATCCCGCGCGGCCCGTGCCCGGTCGCCGGGCACGGTGACGCTGCTGCCGTCGGCGCCGCTCCGGCGGATCAGCGCGAAGTAGTCTCCGAGCTGCGGTGCGCGTGTCGGATCCGGCGAACAAGACGGGGTCGATCGCGATGATGACGTCTCCCTTGCTCACCTCGGACTCGGTGTCGAGCGTGCCGTGCACGTCGGGGCCGAGCGCGGTGCCGGTGAGCGCGCCGACGATCGCGCCGAACGCGAGACCGAGCGCATACCCCTTCGGTCCCCCGAACGGCGAGATGGCCCCTTCGGCGGCGGCCGCCGCATCGGTGGTGCGATGCCCGGCGGCATCGACCGCCCAGCCCTCGGGCAGCGTCATGCCCTTGGCGCGATAGTCGAGGATCTTGCCCGCCGAGACGGCGCCGGTCGACATGTCCACGGCGAGGTCGCCGCCCGACGCCGGCACTCCGATGGCGATGGGATTGGTGCCGAGCAGGGCGCCCGCGCCGCCCCACGGATGCACGAGGCCCTCGGTGGAGGACAGCATGAGGCCCACGAGACCGGCGGCTGCGAGCTCCTCGATGTAAGGGGCGAGGATGCCGAGGTGGTGCGTCCGATGCAGCGCGGCGATCGCGACGCCGGTCTCGGGCAGGCGCTCGCGGAGCGCGGCGATCGCCTCGTACGCGACAACGGGTCCGAACCCGCGAGCACCGTCCACGGTCAGTGCCGCCGCCGCGGTCCACTGCAGCACGGGCAGCGAGACGGGGTCGATCAGGCCCTTCTCGATCCGCGCGACGAGGACGTCCAGGCGCCGGAGGCCGTGCGACGGATGACCGCGCAGCTCCGCGGCGACCAGGTGATCGGCCTGGACCCGCGCGTGCGAAACCATCGCCCCACGTCTGGTCAGTGCGCACGCGGCGAGATCGCGGAGCTCCTGCGCATCCACGCGCACCACGGAGGCGTCAGCCGACATATGTTCAACCTTCCTGTGGACATCATTGTCAACAACTCTGTACGATCGGTCCTATGCCCCGTCCCGTCCTGCAGGACACCTCCTCGTCCCTCCGCCGCGCACTCGCGCTGCTCGATGCGTTCAGCGGCGAGCGCCGCGAGCTGTCCGTGCGCCAGCTCGCCGAGCGGTCGGGCGTCACGCGGTCCACCGCGCATCGACTCGCCAAGGAGCTCGTCGAGTGGGGCGGGCTGGAACGGACCCCGGGCGGCCTGCGCCTCGGAGTCAAGCTCTTCGAGCTCGGCGCGATGGCCCCCAGCCCCACTTCGCTGCGCGAGGCCGCGGTGCCGTACCTGCACACACTTCACGAGGTGACGCAGCTGACGGCGAACCTCGCCGTGCGCGAGGGAACCGAGATCGTGTATCTCGAGAAGATCTCGACGCGACAGCTGCGGGTGCCCCACACGCGTCTGGGCGGCCGGGGAACACTGCACGCGACCGCGCTGGGCAAAGCGATTCTCGCTTTCTCGGAGGACGACGTGGATCTGGACGCCCTCGCGCCCACGATGACCCGGCTCACCGCTCACACGATCACCGACCCCGCCGCGCTTTCGCGTGAGCTCGGCCGGGTGCGCAGCCAGCGGGTCGCGTACGACGTCGAGGAGTCGAAGGAAGGGCTGTTCTGCGTCGCCGCCCCGATCACGAGCGGTCGCGGACCGGTCCTCGGAGCGCTGTCGGTGACGGGCGCCACCGCCCTGGCGCACGCCGAGCGCTTCGCCCCCACGGTGATGGCGACGGCCGCGGCGATCTCGCGCTCACTCGAGCTCCGCGCCGCGTGACAGCCTTCAATCGGCCGACACCTGTTGACAAAATTGTCACGGATTTGTTAACTACCACTATCGACCCCGGCGACCTCCCGACCCGCGGATCGAGTTCGCCCATGCATGCCAGGCTTTGGCACCCACGACACCGGACAACATCGCACAGAGAGGTGTGACCAATGAGTGACACGATAAGCACGACCGCGGAAGTACGGACCGGCCTCTACATCGGAGGCGAGGAGCGCCAGACCACCGCGACCCTCGACATCCCCGACCCCGGCAAGCCGGGCGTGATCGTCGGACACGCCGCAGCCGCCACGCCGCAGGACGTCGATGACGCGATCGCCGCGGCGAAGGCGGCGTTCCCCGCATGGTCGGCTCTGTCCGCCGCCGAGCGCGCGGAGCAGATGCGGGCGGCGCTCGTCGGCATCGCCGAGGAGCGCGACGCGGATGCGGCGATCCTCTCGCAGGAGAACGGCAAGATCCGTTTCGAGGCTTGGATCGACTCGCTCGTCTTCGAGATCCGGTGGAACCTCGCGCTCATGCTCGCGGACGAGGTCGAGACCGGCAAGACGCTTCCCGTCGTCCCCGGTATCCCGGTGGAGACCACCGTCTCGTACCAGCCCCTCGGCGTTGTCACCGTGATCGTGCCGTTCAACTGGCCGATCGCGATCCTCGGGGCTGCCCTCCCGCACGCCCTCCTGGCCGGCAACACCGCGATCGTCAAGCCGCCGCCCTCGGCGCCGCTTGCGACGGCCCGCGTCGTCCAGCGCATCGCCGAGAAGCTCCCGCCCGGCGTGCTCAACGTCGTCACGGGCAAGGACGCCGACATGGCGGCCCTCATCTCCAGCGACGACATCGCGAAGGTCTGCTTCACGGGCAGCGTGGGCGGCGGCAAGCGCATCATGGAGATGGCCTCGAAGTCGCTGACCCGTGTCACGCTCGAGCTCGGCGGAAACGACGCCGCGGTGTTCCTCGACGACGCGATCCTCGACGACACGCACCTCGACCGCATCTACGCCGCCGTGTTCGACACGACCGGGCAGATCTGCATGAACGCCAAGCGGCTGTATGTGCACCGCTCGCGCCTGGATGAGCTGGTCGACGGCCTGTCCGCCCGGCTCGGCAAGGCCGTGATCGGGTACGGCCTGGACGAGGGCACGACGATGGGCCCGCTGCACTCGCCCGTGCAGAAGGCGTTCGTCTCCGAGATCATCGAAGAGGCCAAGGATGCCGGAGCCGACGTCCGCGAGTTCGGCGAACTGCCGGGCGGCGACCTGGCCGGTGGCAACTTCCTGCGGCCGGCGATCGTGATCGACCCGGACCCGTCGCTGCGCGTGGTGACGCAGGAGCAGTTCGGCCCCGTGATCCCGATCATCCCGTTCGACTCCGAGGACGAGGCGGTCGCCGCCGCGAACGACACCTGGGGCGGCCTGTGCGGCTCGGTGTGGACCGCAGACATCGACTCCGCGAACCGGGTCGGCAGCAAGCTGGTCTGCGGCTACGTCTGGGTCAACGACCACGGCGCGACCCGTCTCGACCTGCGCGCACCGTTCGGCGGCATGAAGCAGTCCGGATTCGGCCGCGAGCAGGGCATCGAAGGGCATCCGCGCCTTCCAGGACACCCGCTCGATCGCGCACATCGACGCCGAGGCCCTCGCGGCCCAGGCGCACTGAGAGCATCCGCTCCCATCCGAGAAACCACATTCCGGCCGAGACGACACGCGATGCGTGGGGTCTCGCGCCGGATGTGGTTTCTCGTCGTGCGCGCCCGCGGGGCGAGCCGATGACCGACCCGGCGGAGGTACCGGCATCCCGCGTGATGCTCCTGATCGCGGTCCTGCTGATCGCGCTGAACCTCCGCCCGACGATCACGGGCATCGGCCCGCTCCTCGCGCAGATCTCGGAGGATCTCGGCACGACCGAGGCCGCGCTCGGTGCGCTGGCCGCAGTGCCGCTCATTGCGTTCGCGGTGGTCTCGCCGCTGGCGCACGGGATCAGCGCACGCTTCGGCATGTCGCGCACCGTGCTGTGGTCGCTGGTGCTGCTGGGGATCGGCACGGTGTGGCGTTCTCTTCCGGGCTTCGCCGCGAACCTGTGGCTCGGCACGGCGCTCATCGGCGCGTCGATCGCGATCGTCAACGTCCTGATGCCGGCGGTGATCAAGCGCGACTTCGCCGACCGGGTGCCTTCGGTGACGGCGGCGTTCACCGCGTGCCTGGCCGGCATGGGCGCCGTCGCATCGGGTGTGGTCGTGCCGATCTCCCACGTCGAGGTCGACGGCTCGCCGCTCGGCTGGCAGGCGGCCCTGCTGTGGACTGGAGCCCTTCTCCCGTTCGCCGTGATCGCGTGGATGCTTGCAATGAGGCATCAGCGGCGCCACGAGAAACCGGCCGAGCGCGCCCGCCGCACCGGCATCTGGCGCGACCGGCTCGCCTGGCAGGTGCTCTTCTACATGGGCCTGCAGTCGATGACCTTCTACATGCTGGTCACCTGGTTCGCGCCGATCGCGCAGTCGCTGGGCCGCACCGAGGTCGTCGCGGGCATCGACGTCATGATCTACCAGTTCTTCTGCTTCGGCGGCACGCTGATCGTCCCGCTCCTTCTGCGCGGCGGGTTCGCGCGCTACGCGGCAGCGGCGATCCCGGCACTCACCCTCCTCGGGATCGCGGGGCTGATCGCGGTGCCCGACTTCTTCGTGGTCTGGACGATCGTCTGCGGAGTGGGATGCGGCGCGGCACTGGGAATGTCGCTCAGCCTGTTCAGCCTGCGCGCCCGCACGCACCACGGCGCCAGCGCCCTCTCGGGCATGGCCCAGTCGGGCGGCTACCTCATCGCGGCGACGGGACCGATCCTGTTCGGATCGCTGGTCACCCTCACCGGCGGGTGGGTCGCGCCCCTGATCCTCGTGGCCGCGGTGCTCGGCGGCCAGCTGGTCGTGGGGGCGCTGGTCGGCCGAGACCGGTTCGTGCTCGAGCCGCGGGATGCCGTCAGCGCGGGAACGCCGACACACTCCGCCGATTGACTGCCGACGTGGCCGCGAGCGCATCGAACTCCGCTCTCGCGGCGCTCTCGAGCGCGCGACGCCGAGCCCAGTAGACCTCGAACGATCGCTCGGCGGGCCATGCGGCATCCACGAGATGTCTTGGAAGCCGCGGATCGGCGCGCAGGAGAGCCAGCCAGTCGGCGACGAGCATGGTCCTCGTCGACAGTGCGGAGCCGCCGTTCTCCAGGGAGGCGCCGCCCCACTCGGCGATGAAGGCGAGGTGCTCGCCGCGGATCGCGTCCAGGTTCCAGGCGGTCCGCACGTTCTCCCCCATCGCGTAGCCGGGGAGCTCGCGCGCATGGAAGGCGGTGACGGCGCCGGGCGGCAGACTCGCCCGCAGAGGTTCCAGCGCCGACGCGAGATCGACTTCTCCGGGCGCCAGCCAGAGCCCGTCGCGGAGCGGCGCGAAGCCCTCCCAGATGAGCGCCGACCGCAGGCGGTGGCGCAGCGTGCGCTGATGCTCCGGAATCGTGAAGGTGACCAGCGTCCAGCCGCTTCCGTGCGGCTCGAAGGGATGCTGTCCGCGGACGCGCTCGGTCGCCTCGCGCAGCACCGCCGCACCCTCGTCGGTGAGAGAGAACGCGATCTCGCGGCCCCGTCGCTTCTTGGCGAGCAGGGTGCGGCGCACCATCCGGTCCAGCGTCGCTCTCGTGGACGGGGCGGCGACGCCTGCCCCTTCGAGCACCTCGATCAGTGCGCTGGCCCGCAGCGGCGGTACGTCCTGATCCACCACGTACTCTCCGAAGAACGCCAGCAGCAGCTGCTTGGGCTGGCGACTGCGCCCGATCCTTGCGCCCTCGTCGGCGGTGGCCGCTGTACCCGTCATGCTCCCGGACGCACCGCTTCGCCGCGCTTGGCCCGCTGGATCTGCTCATAGACGTGAGTGCGCAGTTCGGTGAACCGCGGCAGCGCACGCGTGGTGATCTGGTCGCGCGTGGCCGCCAGATCGATGGCGAGATCCTCCTGCACCCACGTCGGTGACTTGGACAGCACGATCACCCGCTCGCCGAGGTAGACGGATTCGTCGATGTCGTGCGTGACGAAGAGGATCGACATTCCGCGCTCCAGGTGCAGGCTGCGCACGAGGTCCTCAAGGTCGGCGCGCGTCTGGGCGTCGACCGCTGCGAACGGCTCGTCCATGATGAGGACCTCGGGCTGGTAGGCGACGGCCCGCGCGATCGCGACACGCTGCTGCATCCCGCCCGAAAGCTGCCACGGGTAGCTCTTGACGGCATGCTCCAGGCCGACGGCGGCGATCGCATCCTGGACCAGGCGATCGCGCTCGGACCCGGGGAGCTTCTTGTGCTTGAGCGGGAGTTCGACGTTGCCGCGCACGGTGAGCCACGGATACAGGCTGCGCCCGTACTCCTGGAAGACGAGCGCCATGTTCGCCGGCGGTCCGCTGACGCGTCTGCCGTCGAGTTCGACACTGCCGGCGGTCGGTCGCAGCAGTCCCGCGATGCACTTCAGAAGAGTCGTCTTCCCGCATCCCGAGGGGCCGACGATGCAGACGAGCTCCCCGGACCCCATCTCGAAGCTGATGTCGCCGATGGCCTCCACGTTGCCGGTCGTGGACTCGTACACCTTCTTCAGGTGCTCGACCTTGAGCAGGGTTTCAGGCACGTTCGACCTCCTTGATTCCGTGGTACCACCGCAGGACGCGCTTCTCCACGACGCTGAACAACGCGGCAAGCAGCACGCCGATGAGACCGAGCAGCAGGATGCCGCTCCACATCTCGGCGATCAGGTAGTTGCGCTGGAAGTACACGATCCGATAACCGAGGCCCGACGACGAGGCGAACATCTCCGAGATCACCATCAGGATCAGCGCCACCGACATGGTCTGCCGGACGCCGGCCATGATTCTGGGGCTGGCCGACGGCAGCACGAGGTAGCGCAGCCGCTCGCCTCGTGTGAGGGCGAAGGATCGCGCGGTCTCGGTCATCACGCTGTCGGTCGATCGGACGCCTTCGATGGTGTTCAGCAGCACGGGCCACACCGCGCCGAAGACGATCACAGCGATCTTCATGGCATCGGTGATCCCCATGAGCAGCATCACGATGGGGATCAGCACCGGCGGCGGGATGGCGCGGAAGAACTCCAGCAGCGGCTCGAGCGTCTCCCGCAGCCACCGGTTCAGGCCGATCAGCGTTCCGGCGACGATGCCGATCGCGATCGACAGGACGATGCCCAGGGCAAGTCGGCCGAGGCTCGGAAGGACATCCGTGAAGAACGCGGGTCCGACCCAGGTGTCGACGAAGGCCTCCAGGATGACGAGAGGCCCCGGGAAGAACTGGGCCGGCGCGACCGTCGCCCACACACCCCAGAGCAGGAGCAGCAGGAAGGGCAGGCCGATGGCATACAGGACGCTGTCGCGCAATCGCTGCCACGACTGCGAGCGCTGCTGCGGCACCCGCACCGTGCTCGTGTACTGGGTCACAGCACTTCCTCCCCTCGAACCGACTGGTGCCAGGCCAAGGACTTGCGTTCGACGAAGCGGAAGCCCAGGTTGATCGCCAGCCCGAGGAGCCCGGTCACGATGACGAGCGAGTAGACGCCGACCCAGTCGCCCGCGGCTTGGTAGAAGACGATGGCGCGCCCGAGTCCGGGAGTTCCGATCACCATCTCCGCCGTGATCGCGAGAATGAGCGCCACGGATGCCGCCAGCCGGAGCCCCGTCATCAGGTACGGCAGGGCCGTCGGCAGAATCAGGTATCGGACCCGCTCGCCACGGGTCAAGCCGAAGCTTCGGGCGGTGTCGCGCGCCACGACATCCACATCCGCCACGCCGTAGAGCACCTGCACGAAGACCTGCCAGAAGCTGGCGAACACGATGATCACGAGGGCCGCTTGCAGTTGGATGCCGTAGATGAGCACAGCGAGCGGGATCAGAGCAACCGAAGGGATCGGCCGCAGGAACTCCACCGTGGTGTGCGTCGCCCTGCGAAGGAACGGCACCAGCCCGATGACGGTGCCGAGAATCGTCGCGGCGACCGTGGCGATGAGCAGACCGAAGAACCACGCCGTCATCGTGCGGCCGACGTTCCGCCAGAACTCGAGGTCGCGCAGCTCCGAGAAGAGGCGCGCCAGCGTCTCCGTCGCGTAGGGCAGATACTGCGGGCTGATGATGCCGAGCGTCGGGATCAGCTGCCAGACGATCAGGAATCCGACGATTCCGGCGGTGCCCAGGCCCACCTTGCGGGCCGTACGCGCAACGCGCGTCGTAGGGGGAGCCATGATGCCTTCCCGTCGGGCTGGCGGAGGGGTTCGGAGTCCTCGGGATGCCTCGGCGGACCGAGGCATCCCGCTCCGTCACTGCGGCTGGATCAGCGCGTCGAGGTCCGGTTCGGCGTCGAGCACCCCGAACTCGATGGCCAGCGCGACCAGCTCCTCGATGGCTGCGACATCCACCTCCGAAGTGAACTCCGGAAGCGTGATGCTCTCTGCAGCAGCCTCAGGGATCCCCATGTTGTCGACGATCGCCGCGCGGACGGCGTCTTCGTTGGCCGAAGCCCAATCCAGCGCCTCGGTCATCGCGGCGGCGAACTCCGACACCAGCTCCGGATCGGAGTCCAGCAGTTGCTGAGTGGTGATGTCGACCAGGAGGGGAAGCCCGGGAATCGTCGCCTGGTACGGATGCACGACGAGGTTTCCCCCTGCGCCGACGATCTGCGACATGAACGGATCCGGCACCCAGGCCGCGTCGATGTTGCCCGCGTCGAGCTGCGCCTGCGCGTCCGGGAAGGCGACCTCGACGAACTCGATCGTCGTGGGATCGCCGCCGTCGTCCTGGACCGCCTTCATGATGGTGACGTCACCTGCCGCGCCCAGGCTGTTGACCGAGACCCGCTTGCCCGCGAGATCTTTGGGGGTGGTGATGCCCGAGTCCGCGAGCGACACCACGGCGTTGACGTCCTTGCCCTCTGCGAGCGAGCTGGCGTAATTGCCGATGACGACGATGCCCAGGTCCTGCAGGTCGGCGCGGATCGGCCCGAAGGGCTGGCCGATGGCGAACTGGATGTCGCCGCTCAGCAGGGCCGGAATCGCCTGAGCGCCGCCCTGGGCGGGAACGACCTCGACCTCGAGACCATGGTCTTCGAAGATCCCCTCGTCGATGGCACCCCAGAGGGCACCTGTTTCTGCGATCGGGAGGGCGGCGACGCGGACGGGGGTCAACGCCTCGTCGCCGCCTGCGGCGTCGTCAGTGGCCGCTGGAGACGGGCCCGCACCCGAGTCGGTGCATCCCGCCAGGGCGAGCGCGGCAGCGGCGAGGAGGCCGAGCGTGGCAAGACTTTTCTTCATTGACATGCCTCTCTGTGTCGTGGTCGCACGACGACAGGAGGTGGGGCGCCCGATGCGTCCAGCCGCACGCCATCGTGGGATGCTGCAATGCTCGGGCACCTCGATGTGATTGTCAAGGAAACCGTGACGGGCGTCACCAAGATGTTAAGTGAGCGCACCCTCGGGGCCGCGTGCGCCGCCGGTCACTCGACCTCGTCGAGCCGGAAGCCGACCTTGAGCGTCACCTGGAAGTGATGGACCGTGTTGTCCTCGAGGTGCCCGCGCACCGAGATGACCTCGAACCAGTCGATGTTGTGCAGCGTCTTGGCCGCGCGGCCGAGGCCGTTGCGGATCGCGGCGTCCACGCCGTCGGGCGATGTGCCCACGATCTCGGTCACGCGATAGGTGTGGTCCGTCATGATTCCTCCTCACCGCGACGGGGCGTCGCCGATGCCCTGACCATACTCCGGACCATGAAGGCGCCGCCTGGTTCTCGAGGGTCCGGCTTCGCTCGCTTTTGCCTATAGACATTCCCTATGTACATAGGTATTCTGGAAGATAGGCAAACGCGACGACGCGAACCTGCTGAATGCGGAAAGGACCTCGATCAGTGTCAAAGACCACACACGTCATGGCGAATCGCCAGGCGGCCCTGGAACTGGTGTCCGGCTACTCCCTCGAGATGACGGGCAAGGACGTGCCCGGCCTGATGGAGGCCAAGGACACGATCCCGGCCGGCACGAAGATCAACGTCACGTTCCTCGGCAACGAGGACCTCGAGATGCGGGTGTCCGCGGCGAAGGCGGTGCGTGACCTCGGCTTCCTGCCGGTGCCGCACATCTCGGCTCGCCGGCTCTCGTCGCGTGCGCAACTGGAGGAGTTCCTCTCCCGCCTGCAGGATGTCGGGGCGACGGAGAGCGTGTTCGTGGTCGGCGGCGACCCGACCACCCCCGAGGGACCGTACGAGGACTCGTACGACGTGATCCGCACCGGGCTGTTGAAGGACTACGGCGTGAAGGAGGTCTCGATCGCCGGGTACCCCGAGGGTCACCCCGACATCTCCACCGACGTGCTGTGGCGGGCGCTGGACGACAAGTCCCTGTCCCTTGCGCAGCAGGGCCTGGACGCGACGATCCTCACCCAGTTCGCGTTCGACACCGACCCGGTGCTGAACTGGATCGAAGCGGTCCGCGCCCGCGGCATTCACAGCACCATCCGGGTGGGCACTCCCGGCCCTGCCGGGATCAAGCGTCTGATCGGCTTCGCGCGCCGCTTCGGCGTCGGCGCGAACGCGATGATCGTGAAGAAGTACGGCTTCTCCCTGACCAACCTGATGGGCACCGCCGGACCCGACAAGTTCGTCACCGACCTGTCCGCCCTCCTCGCCGAGACCGCCCCCACGAGCGGTGCGGACGGCTCCACGACCCCCGCCGCCGGACCTGTCAAACTGCACTTCTATACGTTCGGCGGGCTGCTGGCCACCTCGGAGTGGGCGCGCAACTACGCCGCCGCCCAGTCCTGAGGAGAGGCCGATGAGCCTGCACACTGAAGCCCTGCGCGACCATGCCTGTCTGATCGTGCACGGCCCCGACCAGCCGGGCATCGTCGCGGCGATCACGTCGTTGATCACCCGGAGCCAGGGCAACATCGTGTCGCTGGATCAGTACTCCGACGACGCGTTCGGTGGTGCGTTCTTCCAGCGGGTCGTGTTCCACCGCGCCGACCTGACCGCGTCGATGCCGGCGATCGAGGCGGATCTGGACAAGACGCTCGGGGCGCTGGGACTGGAGTGGACACTCACGGACCAGTCCATCCCGAAGCGCATGGCGATCCTCGCGTCCACCTCGGATCACTGCCTGCTCGAGCTGCTCTGGCGGCACCGCCGCGGCGAACTGCCGGTGACGATCCCGATGGTGATCTCGAACCACACCAACACCGCCGAGGACGTCCGCTCGTTCGGCATCCCGTTCTTCCACGTCCCCTCCCAGGGGCCGGACAAGTCCGCCGCCGAGGCGAGGATCCTCGAGCTGCTCAAGGGCAACGTCGACTTCATCGTGCTGGCCCGCTACATGCAGATCATCTCCGAGGACTTCCTCGAAGAGGTCGGCGTTCCGGTGATCAACATCCACCACTCCTTCCTGCCCGCCTTCATCGGCGCGGCGCCGTACCGCAAGGCCAAGGAACGCGGCGTCAAGCTCATCGGCGCGACCAGCCACTACGTCACGAAGGAACTCGACGAGGGCCCGATCATCGAGCAGGACGTCGCCCGCGTGAACCACGCGATGGATGCCTCCGACCTGCAGTCCCGCGGCGCCTACGTCGAACGCGCCGTACTCTCCCGCGCCGTGCAATGGCACGCCCAGGACCGCGTCATCCGACACGGCAACCAGACCATCGTCTTCACGGACCGACCGTGACCACCCCGGACGCCTCGACCTGAGGCTTCCCCCACCGAACAGAGAGGTTCCCCATGGCACACAAGAATCTGCAGGAAGTGATCGACGCGGCCGGAAGCCCCGTCGAGCTCCTGCGCAACTCGCAGATCGGCTCCTACATCTACCCGGTCGTCCCCGCCGACTTCCAGAACTGGATCAAGGAGCAGAAGGCCTGGCGTGACAGCGCCGTGCTGTACGACCAGTCCCACCACATGGACAACCTGTTCATCAAGGGCTCGGACGCGATCAAGCTGATCTCCGACACGGCGATCAACTCGGTCTCGGTGTTCCCGGTCGACAAGGCCAAGCAGTACGTCCCCACCACCGCCGCCGGCCACGTGATCGGCGACGGCATCCTGTTCCGCGAGGCAGAGGACGAGTACGTGTACGTCGGCCGCGCTCCCGCGTCGAACTGGCTGCTGTACCACGGTGAGACCGGCGGCTACTCGAACCTCGACATCGAGATCGACCGTCGCTCCCCCTCGCGCCCGTACGGTCACGAGGTGAAGCGCAACTACTACCGCTTCCAGATCCAGGGTCCCAACGCCTGGCAGGTCATCGAGAAGCTCCACGGCGGGCCGCTCGAGCAGCTGAAGTTCTTCAACATGTCCACCATGACGATCGACGGCACCACGGTCCGAACGCTCCGTCACGGTATGGCCGGCGCCCCGGGCCTCGAGATCTGGGGTCCGTACGCGGACCACGACCGCATCTGGAACGCGATCGTCCAGGCCGGGGCCGAGTTCGGTCTGGTGCCCGTCGGCTCGCGCGCATACCCCTCGAACACGCTCGAGTCGGGCTGGATCCCCTCCCCGCTGCCGGCGATCTACACCGGCGCCGAGGAGCGCGGCTACCGCGAGTGGCTGCCTGCCGACAGCTACGAGGCCACCGGAACCCTTGCGGGGTCGTTCGTCTCGGACAGCATCGAGGACTACTACCTCACTCCGTATGAACTCGGGTACGGCAACTTCGTCAAGTTCGACCACGACTTCATCGGTCGCGATGCGCTCGAGAAGGTCGACCAGGCTTCACAGCGCAAGAAGGTCACCCTCGCATGGGATGCCGAGGACCTCGGCAAGGTCTGGACGTCGCTGCTGAACGTCGACGGCCCGAGCTACAAGTTCTTCGACCTGCCGCTGGCCAACTACGGCTCGGCCAACTACGACTCGGTCGTGGACGAGGACGGCACCGTCGTCGGGTACTCGATGTTCACCGGATACAGCGCCAACGAGCGCCGCGGCCTCTCGCTCGCGACGGTCGACCCGAACGTGCCGGAGGGCACGGAGCTGAAGGTCGTCTGGGGCGAGCCGAACGGCGGCACCAAGAAGGCGAGCGTCGAGCCGCACGAGCAGATCGAGGTGCGCGCGGTGGTCAGCCCCGTGCCGTACTCGACAGTCGCGCGCGCGACCTACCAGGGCGGTTGGCGCACCAACTACCAGCCCGCGTAGGCCTCCCGCAATATGCTCGAGGGGGTTCGCCCGATCAGGTTTCTGAGCCTGTGAAGGGCGGACCCCCTCGCACCATTCCCGCCCCGCCGCGCGCGCCGACGAAGGAGGCACCGTGAGCCTGCGCTACGCCCTGCTGGCGCTGCTGCGCGTCGGGCCGCTGTCGGGGTACGACCTTCAGAAGCAGTTCTCCCTGTCCGTCGGCCACGTCTGGCACGCGCCCGACTCCCAGATCTACCCCGAGCTTCGCAAGATGGAGACCGAGGGCCTGATCGAGGGCGAGGATCAGGCGCGCGGCCAGCGCGGCACGCGGCGGGTCTACCACGTCACCAACGCCGGAGAGCAGGCGTACATCCAGTGGATGCGCTCGCCGCTCGATTACCAGCGCGTGCGCGACCCGGCGCACCTGCGCGCCGCGTACCTCGAGAGCACCTCTCCCGACGCGGCCCGCGCGTTCTTCCGCGCGCACATCGCCGAGTGGGAGTCCGAACTCGAGCAGTGGGAGCAGGAGCTGCGCCGCATCGACGCCCGCGACAACCCGATGCTCGTCCGCCGGCTCGCGGTGACCCCCGAGCGCGACCACGAGCGCACGGTGGCCTTCAAGCGCCTCGCGTACGAAGGCCTCGTGGATCGCGCGATCGGAGAGATCGCCTGGGCCCACCGCGGCCTGGAGCTGATCGACCGCCTGGACAGCTGATCCCCGGATACTCTCGATGGGCTGCGAGGTCGCGGTCGAAACCCGATTGCGCTTGTCTAGAGTCCGCGCTGAATGAAGTCGGCTATTCGCTCGCCGATGAGCACCGCGGTGGCCGCGGTGCCTCGATGCGGAACCGTGGGAAGAATCGACGTGTCCGCGACCCGGAGCCCACTGACCCCTTCCACCCGACCGTACTGGTCGACGACGCGTCGATCGCCGGGGGGGCCGAACGGCGCGCTGCCGCTGAGGTGCTGCGCTGTGCCCACGTGGGCTCGGATCCACGCGTCGAGCAGCGAGTCATCGGCGAGCACGCGTGCATCGATGTTCGCGAATCGATCGAAGAGACCGTCGAATGCTGCCACCAGCCCTGCTCCGCCGCGGACCGCATCGCGCAGCAGCGCGACATCTCCCGGCTCCGAGAGGTAGTTGTAGGCGATATGGGGCGATGCCGCCCGCGAGCTGATGGTGATCGTGCCGCGCGAAGCGCTCCACTGGAGGCCGATCAGCAGCGTCAGCCGGTCGTCTCCGCTGTGACCGAGAAGGGCCGACACGGGCGACAGCAGCGGCACGTACTCGGCGGCCCCGGCATCCAACGAGCTGGCCATGATCGTCGGCGGCGCTGTCAGATCCCTCCGCGCGTACCACTCCACTGCGACTTGCGGGTGATCGCTGAAGGAGGCACCGACACCGGGGCTGTCATGGACGACGGCGATGCCGCTGTCCCGGAGCTGGTCTGCGGGTCCGACACCGGATCTCAGTAGCAGGTGCGCCGAGCCGATGGCTCCCGCGCAGAGCACGACCTGCCGACCTCTGATGATCTCGCCCGCATCGGTTTCGATCCCGACCGCTCGGGTGCCCTGGAACACGACCCGCCGCACGAGCGTGTCCGTCAGCATGCTCACGCCATCCAGCGGGTAGGCCATCGCAGTGTTCCACCGCACGCCGTCCACGACGTTCATCGGCAGTGGCCCGTAGCCGGGCGCCATCGCTCCGTTCTTGTCCGCTTCGAAGGCGTGGCCGAGCTTTGCGGCGGCGGCCGCGAACGCCTGCGTGATCGGGTGATCCTGCGCGGGCCGGGCGACCGGCATCGGCCCGGCCGAGCCGTGGAGGGGAGAGTCGCCGAAGTCGAGGTCGCTCTCGAGCCTGCGCAGGAACGGAAGACTGCGTTCATAGGTCCACTCGGATCCCGATTGCGCCCAGGCTTCGAAGTCCTCGGCCGTGGGTCGCACGAAGTAGCCGCCGTTGGTCGCCGACGAGCCGCCCAGCGATCGACCTCGGGCGATCATCCACGGTCGGTCGGGAAGCAGATGTGCCGGCCAGGACCAGTTCGCGGGATGCCCGTGGCCGGCCGCTCTGAGCGAGCCGGCGTTCAGCAGCTCGGGGTCGAAGGCCGTGGCGTCGACCGGCGCACGGCCGGCTTCCACCAGCACGACCGAAACCCGCGGATCTGAGCTGAGCCGGGATGCGAGCGGCACGCCCGAACCGCCACCGCCCACGATGATGTAGTCGATCATGCGCGGGGAGACCGCCGGCCCGCGGCGAACGAGGTCGAGAGCATCGCGTACGCGGATTCGAGGAGTTCGCCGAGGTCGGCGTCCTCATGCTCGAGCCATTGCTCGTACGCGGAGATGGAGACACCGAGCAGGGCCCACGCCATCGCCTGTGGCTCGAGACGATCCGCACCGATGCCCAGGCGCTCGGCGACGAAATCGCTGATGACCTGGCGCCATGCCGCATACCGCAGGGTGCTGTGGGCGACGAGAGTGGGAACGGTCAGGATGAGTCGCATCCGCTCTCGGTGGAAGGGGATCTCCTCGGGCGGAAAGCGGTTGAACTCGATGACCGCGGTCTTCAGCGCCTCTACCAGCGGCACGTCGGCGGGAAGCGCGTGGAGGTAGTCGCGCATACGACCCAGGAGCTCGTCGAACTCGCCCCACGGCAGATCATTCTTCGATGCGAAGTAACGGAAGAAAGTGCGCCGCCCGATGCCCGCGGCCACCGCGATGTCGTCGACCGTCGTGTCGTCGAATCCCCGCTCCACGAAGAGCATCAGTGCGATGTGAGACAACTCGGCATGAGTCGTCGAAAGTTGCCGCCCCGCGCGAGCACGGGGGGTGACGACGCTGATCTCATCCATGGGTTTCCATTCGGCACTGAGTGCCACTAACATCGTCCTATCACGGAAATCGCCGTCGTCGTCGTTATTGCCGTAAGGAGCATCCCATGAGTGCACCCAAGCCGACCGAATCCACCGCCACTCCTGTTGACGGTCTTGTCGAGGCGGAATCCCTCGTCGAAGAGGTGTCGATCGACGGCATGTGCGGCGTGTACTGATCGCATGGATCTCGAGCACGCCTGGGATCTCCATCCCCAGGTCTCGGTGCGTCCGGAACCATTCGGCGCGCTCCTGTACCACTTCGGCACGCGGAAGCTGTCGTTTCTCAAGGATCGAAAGCTCCTCTCCGTCGTGGAGAACCTCGCCACGTCGCCATCGGCTCATACGGCCTGCACTGCCGCGGGGGTCGGGGAGGCCGAGTTGCCGCGATATGAAACCGCCCTGGAAGCGCTCGTGCGCTCTTCGATGCTCGTGGAGAGAATGAAATGACATTGCTGGAAGGGTCGCCCACACTCGCTCCTCCGACCGCGCCGGGCCGCCTTGTCGACCTCTTCGAGTACGGACTCGACTCGCCGATCTGCCTGACGTGGGAGCTCACGTACGCGTGCAACCTCTCCTGCGTGCACTGCCTGTCGAGTTCGGGTCGACGCGATCCCCGCGAGCTGACCACCGAAGAATGCAAGGCGGTCATCGACGAGCTCGAGCGCATGCAGGTGTTCTACGTGAACATCGGCGGCGGCGAGCCGACGGTGAGGCCGGACTTCTGGGAACTCGTCGACTACGCGACGGCGCACAAGGTCGGCGTGAAGTTCTCGACGAACGGCATCAAGATCACCCCGGATGTCGCTCGACGACTCGCAAGCAGCGACTACGTCGACGTTCAGATCTCGCTCGACGGGGCGACCGCCGAAGTGAACGACCATGTCCGCGGCCCGGGATCGTATGCCACCGCTCTGCGAGCAATGCAGAACATGGCCGACGCCGGGTTCAAAGGGTTCAAGATCTCCGTCGTCTGCACCCGCCAGAACATCCCGCAGCTGGACGAGTTCAAGGCGCTCGCTGACCGATTCGATGCCCAGCTGCGCCTGACACGGCTCCGACCATCGGGCCGAGGCGCGGACGTGTGGGACGAACTGCACCCGACCGCGACGCAGCAGCGCGAGCTCTACGACTGGCTGGTCGCCAACGGCGAGAACGTGCTCACTGGAGACTCGTTCTTCCACCTGTCCGCATTCGGCGCCGCCCTGCCCGGACTGAACCTGTGCGGGGCCGGACGCGTGGTGTGCCTCATCGATCCGATCGGCGATGTCTACGCCTGTCCCTTCGCAATCCATGAGGAGTTCCTCGCCGGGAACGTCAGATCGATCGGAGGGTTCCAGGAGGTCTGGAGGCACTCTGCGCTGTTCAGCCGGCTCCGCAACCCCCAGAGCGGCGGCGCGTGCACCTCGTGCGCGTTCTTCGACTCCTGCAAGGGCGGGTGCATGGCCGCGAAGTTCTTCACCGGCCTGCCGCTGGATGGGCCGGATCCCGAATGCGTGCGCGGCTTCGGCGAAGAGGCGCTCGCGTCCAGAGACGAGAGCGATGCCGTTCCGCGCCCGGAGGGCGATCATTCGCACCGCACCGAGCGCGCGCCGCGCCGGAGTGGGCCGGTCCCCCTCACGCTCACGGTGCGGCGCATGGACCGTCCACCTGTCAGCGCCTGCGCCGAGGATCCCCTCGCAGACTTTTCGCCCGTCTCAGCCGGGGCTCACGCCTCCGACTGCTCATGCTGATGGAGTAGACAATGCCCAACCCCTGGTTCGAGAGCGTCGCGGAAGCGCAGCGCCGCGCAAAGAGGCGTCTGCCGAGTTCCGTGTACGGCGCGCTCCTCGCGGGTTCCGAGAAGGGCATCACCTACGCGGACAACGTGCAGGCCTTCGGTGAGATCGGTCTCGCGCCGCACGTCGTCGGACACCAGTCGCCGCGCGACCTGTCGACCACCGTGATGGGGATTCCGGTCGCTCTGCCGGTGCTCATCTCACCGACGGGCGTGCAAGCCGTGCACCCCGATGGCGAGGTCGCCGTCGCTCGAGCGTCTGCGAACCGTGGAACCATCATGGGCCTGAGCTCGTTCGCGTCGAAGGCCGTTGAAGAGGTGACCGCTGCGAACGCGAACACCCTTTTCCAGGTCTATTGGAGCGGCACGCGCGAGGCCATGGTGCAGCGCCTCGACCGAGCGCGATCGGCGGGAGCGAAGGGTCTCATCGCCACGCTCGACTGGTCCTTCTCGCACGGCCGCGATTGGGGAAGCCCCTCCATCCCCGAACGGATGAACGTCAAGACGATGGTGCGATTCGCTCCCAACGTCCTGCCGCACCCGCGCTGGCTGTGGAGCTTCGCGAAGAGGGGCCGGATCCCTGATCTGACGGCGCCCAATCTCACCCCGCCCGGCGGGCAGGCGCCGACGTTCTTCGAGGCCTACTACGAGTGGATGCAGACCCCGCCTCCCACCTGGGAGGACATCGCCTGGCTCCGAGATGAGTGGGGAGGTCCTTTCATGCTGAAGGGTGTCGGTCGCGTCGATGATGCTCGTCGCGCCGTCGACCTGGGCGTGGATGCGCTGTCGGTGTCCAATCACGGCGGGAACAATCTCGACGCGACTCCGGCTTCCATTCGGCTGCTTCCCGCGATCGTCGATGAGGTCGGCGACCAGGCCGAAGTGCTTCTGGATGGCGGGATCCGCCGCGGGAGCGACGTCGCGAAGGCCCTTGCGCTCGGAGCCCGGGCGGTCATGATCGGGCGGGCATACCTGTGGGGTCTGGCGGCCAATGGCCAGGCCGGCGTCGAGAACGTGCTCGACATCCTCCGCAACGGTCTCGATTCCGCCGTGTTGGGCCTGGGCCATGCCTCCGTCGGCGGGCTCAATCCGGGTGACTTGGACATTCGGGAAGGCTTCGCACGGTCGTTGGGTGCCTCCAGCGCGGTCAGGTAGCTCTGCGGATGCAACGCCTCGACACCCTCGCCTGGCCCGACATACCCGCTGCACCGGTCGTCTTCGTGCCGCTGGGCGCGACAGAGCAACATGGCCCCCACCTGCCGTTCGACACCGACACCGTGATCGCTGAGGCGGTATCCACACGCCTCGACGCCGCGGCGATCGTCGCTCCCGTTCTCGCGTACGGCTCCAGCGGAGAGCACCAGGACTTCCCCGGCACCATTTCGATCGGACATTCCGCCCTGCGTATGATGCTGGTCGAACTCGTCCGCTCGACCGCTCATTGGGCCGGGCGCGTGATCATCGTGAACGGCCACGGGGGCAACATCCCCTGCCTTTCCGCCGTGGTTCCCGAACTCATCGCCGAG
Source organism: uncultured Actinomycetota bacterium (assembly GCA_963772625.1). Taxonomy (GTDB): domain Bacteria; phylum Actinomycetota; class Actinomycetes; order Actinomycetales; family Microbacteriaceae; genus Microbacterium. The sequence continues at coordinate 127,870 of CAVYXT010000001.1, forward strand.
GGACATGACGTCGCCTGGCTGCCCTGCGCCACCTCGGCGGGCGACGCCCACGCGGGCGTCACCGAGACTTCGATCATGCTGCATCTCGCGCCCGATCGTGTCCGGCTGGACCGAGCAGAAGGCGGGCCCAAAACAGAGCTCGCGCTTCTCCTGCGGAAACTGAAGCGATCGGGGGTCAGAGCCGTTTCTCCGTCGGGGGTGCTCGGCGACCCGACGGGCGCAACCGCGGAGCACGGTCGGCGCTGCCTCGACGAAATGGTCGCCGGCGCCCTCCGGCGATTCGAAGGGGGCCGCCTGGACGATCGCGGATGCCTCACGGAAGCCGCATGACGCTGCCCCTGCCGCTCGGCTTCGTCGTCGAGCTCAACGTCCGGACGCGGGTGCGAGACGGCGGCCGCACACTGATCGGCGGGTCTCCGACCCGCCTGCTGCATCTCTCCCCGACCGCCCGGCGGATGCTCGTCAACGGTCGCGTGACCGTCACCGATCCCGAGAGCGCGGCACTCGCAGACCGGCTGCTCGAAACCGGCATCGCAGACCCCGTCGTGAACGCCCTGCCCGATCTGGATCCCGGTCTCATCTCCTGGGTGATCCCCGTCCGCGATCGCCCCGAGGGGCTCGACAGGCTCCTCGCAAGCATCAGGGCAAGCTGCCCCGACGCACGGATCGTGGTGGTGGACGACTGCTCGATCGATGCATCCGCCACGGAGCGGGTTTCGGCACGGCACGGTGCGGAAACTCTGTTGCTGCCGGTGAATCTCGGCGTCGGGGGTGCGCGGAACAACGGCCTCCCGAAGGTCACGACGCCGTTCGTCGCCTTCGTCGACTCGGATGTCGTCGTCGGCGCCGCCACCATGCGGATCATGGCGAGGCACTTCGCGGATCCCCGGGTCGCGATCGTCGCTCCGCGTGTCGTCGGGCTGCAGTCCGATCGAGGGAGCACATGGGTGAACCGCTACGAGGATGCGCTCTCGTCGCTCGACCTTGGCGGACATCCCGGCACGGTGCGTCCTCGAGCCACGATCTCGTGGGTGTCGGGTACCACGCTGCTCTGCCGCGTGGACGCGCTGGGCGATGGTTTCGCCGCCGGCATGCGCGCGGGGGAAGACGTGGAGCTCGTGTGGCGGGTCGCGCGAGAAGGCTGGCGCGTCCGCTACGAGCCGGCGGCGACGGTCCTCCACGAGCACCGGTCGACGACCCTGGCCTGGATGAAGCGGAAGGCCTTCTACGGCACGGGTGCCTTCCCCCTCGGTGAGCGTCATCCCGAAAGCATCGCGCCGGCGATCCTCTCCCCATGGAGTGTCGGCCTGGTCGTCGCCCTCGGCGCGCAACGACACTGGTCGGTGCCCGTCGCTGCGCTGCTGTGCCTCGTGACGGCGGTGCGGATCGCGCGCAAGGCGAGAGGCAGTGATCGTCCCTGGCTGATCGCCGCCGAGCTGACCTCCTACGGAGCGGTCACGGCCATCGTGCAGGGAATGGCCCTGCTCCTGCGGCATTGGTGGCCGGCCGCCCTCGTGCTGGCCCCGTTCTCGAAGAGACTTCGCAGAGCCATCCTCGCCGCTCACGTCGCGGATGTCGCGATCGAATACGCGCGCACGAAGCCGCACCTCGATCCGATCCGCTTCGCGCTCGCTCGGCGGCTCGATGACCTCGCCTATGGAGCGGGCGTCTGGTTCGCCGCGATACGAGGCGGGTCGTTCCGGTCCCTGCTGCCTGACTTCCGAGGCGGGTCGGCGCGCTCATAGACGATGCCCGCCCGGAGCACCGGGCGGGCATCGTCAACGGGAGTGGATCAGAAGCCGGGGCCTCGTCCCTGGGGCGCGACGTACTGGGTCGCCAGCGCCTTGAGGCTGCCCGGCGCTGCCGGATCGTACGCGAAGATCGTCGACGTGTCCGGTTGCATACGGTCCGCGGCCGGTCCGTAGATCATGTCGCCGTTGAGGGCCATGTAGCTGACCTTGTCCAGCTCGGTCATCGCGTTCATCAGGCCCGGGCCGGAGAGGTCACCGAGTTCCACCGCCTTCTCCAGGATGGTCGCCGCGGTGATCGCCTGCATGAACCCATAGACGTTCTGCATCGTCGGGGTGGCACCGAGCTGCTCCGTGAGCAGCTGCATCCCCTCGATGGAATCGTCGTCGAGATCGCCGCCGATGCCCGTGATGACGAAGTTGTCCGCGAGGTAACCGGCGATGTCGGTGTCCTTGAACGACTGCGCGATCGCGAAGAATTCGGCCTCCCAGATCGGCGCGTAGTCGAGCTGGGTCGCCGCGGCGACCAGGTTCGGCACGTTGTTGGTCGCACCGCCGAAGACGACGGCTTCGCAGTTCGCGCCCTTGAGCGTCTGCACCTGCGCGGTGAAGGCTGCGTCGGTGGGCGCGAATTCCGTCTTGGGTCCCAACGTGAACCCGAGCTCCTCCGCGGCGTGCTCGAGGGCGTCCTGGCGCGCCTGACCGGACTGGTCGGCCTGGATCATCGAGCACACGACCGAATCTTCTGTGATCCGGCCTTCCTCGAAGAGGTACGACAGCGCGTTCCAGACGTTGGACTCGTACGACGTGAAGGTCATGCCCAGGTTCTCATTGGTCGTGAACCGCGAGCTCTGCGTCGACGGCAGCGCGACCGCCTCATCCTGCTCGAGGATGGGCAGCAGCGCTTCGGTCGAAGCGTCGCCCAGCACGCCCGAGAGCATGACGACCTGGTCCTTGACGCGCTGGTACTCCTGCACGGCGAGCTGCGGGTTGTACTGGTTGTCGGCCGTGATGACCTCGACCGGATACTCACCCGCGATGCCGCCCTGGTCGTTGACGTAGTCCCAGTAGGCCTGCTGGCCGGCGACCTGCTCGTTGGACGAGGGTGCGAGCGGGCCGCTGAGCGCGGTCATCTGCGCGACATGGATGGTGCCGTCGCTGATGTCGAAGCCGGGGACCGACTTCAGTTCGGCGGCGGCAGACGGGGATTCGGCGTCACTTGGTGCGGTCTGCACCGCGCACGATGTGAGCAGCAGCGCTGCGGCGGCCGTGCTGAGGACGCCGAGAGTGCGAGTTCTCATGAGCTGTGTCCTTCCTTCTCTGTGGTGGGTTCTTCTGGTGCGGGTTCGGATGCTGAGGTCGCGTGGGTCGACGACGCCGTGTCGCTCGAGGACGTGGTGCCCGTCGTGTCGGTCGGGGAAGCGGTGCGTGTCGCGGCGGCGCGGCGCCGCGGGATGTTGAAGAAGGAGATGAGCCCACCCCGACGGAAGAGCAGGAAGACGATGATGAGGATCCCGTAGACGCTGAGGCCGAATCCCGAGACGCTCATGCCACCCTGTTCCCCTGGCTTCGAGATGAACGGAAGATACTCGGCGAGCCAGATGGCCAGAACCGGGACGAGCCCGATGAACAGCGAGCCGAGCACCGGCCCCCAGATGCTCGCCAGGCCGCCGATGACGATGATCGCGACGTACTGGATGGACAGCTCGAGGCCGAAGTTCTCGGGGCGGATGTACTGCAGCACGACACCGAGGAGTCCACCGGCGAGGCCGCCGAGCACCGACGAGATGATGAACGCGTTCATCATCGACGGCAGCCGACGCACGCCCAGCACTTCGGCGGCGAGGTCGTGATCGCGGATCGCCTGCATCGCGCGGCCTGAGCGCGACCGGACGATGTTCGCCGTCGCGAGCAGCACGAGCGCGAGGATGGTCCAGCACAGGATGAACATCCCCTGCTCACGGGACAGCAGGAACGGTCCGATCTGGAGGGCGGCGAAATCGACGGGCCCGATCGAAACGGGCGCCGTGACCACGGTGCCGTTGAGTCCGCCGGTGAATCCGGTGAGGTTCCGCGCCGCGTAGATGCCGATGTAGACGAGGCCGAGCGAGACGATCGCGAGGTAGGGGCCCCTCAGCCGCAGCGCGAACGGCGCGACAAGGGCGCCGAGCGCGCCCGCGAACAGCGCCGACAAGGGGAGCCACAGCAAGAACGGCAGCCCCAGTTGGCCACCGAGCACTTGGCCGGTGAACGCTCCGGCGCCCACGAAGAACGCGTGGCCGAGCGAGATCTGGCCGGCGTAGCCGGTCAGCAGGTTCAGTCCGGTCGTCGCGATGGCGGCGACGGCTGCCGTGGTCAGAACGGTCAGCACGTAGCTGTCGCCGATGTTCAGCGGAATCGCGATGATCGCGACGACGAAGACGATTGCGAGGATCTTCTTGGTCCATGTGTCGAACAGCCGGGGCGCGTGCGCCCGTGTGCTGCGTGCCAGGACGGTGTCGGGGGTCGTGACGGTCATGCGCGTCGTATCTCCTTGCGTCCGAACAGGCCGGCGGGGCGGATGAGCAGGATGACGAGCATCACGAGATAGGGCACGACCTCGGCGAAGCCGGAACCCCAGTCCTCCGGGACGAGCGTCACCGAGAACTGCTGCACGATGCCGATCACCAGACCGCCGACCACAGCGCCCAGTGGCGACTCGAGCCCGCCGAGGATGATCACCGGCAGCGCCAGGAACGCGTAGACCTCGAGGCCGGGTCGCACGCCGCCGCCGACGGTGGTGGACAGGATGATGCCGCCGAAGGCGCCCAATGCGCCGGCGATGCCCCACGAGATGCCGTAGACGGTGCGCGTGCTGACACCCTGCGCCATCGCGGCCTCGCTGTCGATCGCGGTCGCACGCAGGCTCAGCCCGATGCGGGTGAAGCGGAAGAACAGGAAGAAGCCGAGCAGCAGCACCGCCGTGATCGGAATCAGGGTTGCATCGCGCGCCGTGATGCCGATGCCCGCGACGCGGATCACCTCGAGAGCCCACGGGTCGTCGAGGTTGAGCGAGTCCCCCGGCCAGATGGCGGTGATGATGGGCGCCACGGCGATCGTGACGCCGAACGTCACCAGCAGGGCCACGAAGTGGTCCGTGACCCGATGGATGACGAACGCCTCCAGCAGCACCGCGAAGAGCGCGACGGCCGCCATCGCGATGACCACGCCCACCCAGAAGGGGAGGCCCACCTGGTGGATGAGGGCATACGCGAGGTACGCGCCGAGCACGACGAAGCTGCCCTGGGCCAGATTCAGGATGCCGGAGGCCCGCGCCACGATGACGAACCCGAGCGACAGCACGGCGTACAGGCATCCGATGGCGATGCCGGAGACCAGGGTCTGCAGGATGTCGGTCACCGTCGGCCCCCCTTCAACTTGAGTCGCTTCGGGATGTTCAAGGCGATGGTGCCGGTCACGGTCGGGTCCTCGACGTCGTCGGATTCGTCACCGAGGTAGGCGGCGATGACGCGCGGATCGGAGATGGCGGCACGGGGAGACTCGATCGTGATGGTCGTCCCGAAATCGAGGACGAGTGACCGATCGCCGAGTTTGGTGACGAGCCCCATGTCGTGCTCGATCATGACGACGGTGAGGTTCAGCTCGCGCTTGGCGACGAGGATCCACTCCGCGAGTTCGTCGGTCTCTTCCTCGTTCATGCCGGCCGCGGGCTCGTCGAGCAGCAGCATGCGCGGCTCGACGGCGAGCGCGCGGGCGAGCTCGATGCGCTTCTTGATGCCGTAGGGCAGGTCGCGGATGGGTCGGCGAAGGTAGCTGCCGAGTTCCAGCAGGTCGATGATGGGCTCGCAGGCCTGGCGCGCGATGGTCTCCTCGCGGCGCGCACGTCCGAACCACACCGCGCCCGTGAGCACACCCGACCGAGCCAGCCGATGACGACCGAGCACCACGTTGTCCATCACGTCCATGTGCTCGAAGAGGGCGAGGTTCTGGAAAGTGCGGGCGATGCCGAGATTCGCCAGCGACGCTCGCTTCGCCTCCAGCAGCGACTGGCCGTCGAACAACACGGAACCGCGGGTGGCACGGTAGATCCGGCTGATCACGTTGAGCAGCGAGGTCTTTCCCGCGCCGTTGGGTCCGATCACGGTGAAGAACTCGCCCTCGTGCACATCGAACGTGATGCCCCGCAGGATCTGCAGGCCGCCGATGGCCAGCTCGAGGTCGCGCACCTCGAGCAGGGCGCGTGGCGCGGGAGCGCTCATGCGGCGTCCTCTTTTCCGAGCCCGAGGAGCAGCCGCTGCAGACCTTCGTCGGCGCGGAGGTTCGCGGCGGAGTCGTCGTGCACGATGCGCGAGTGCTCGATGACATATCCGCGATCCGCGACCGACAGCGCCATCGTCGCATTCTGCTCGATGAGCAGCACGCTCGTGCCCGAGTCCTGGATCGCGCGGATCGTGTCTCGCACGAAGGTGACCAGCTTCGGCGAGAGGCCCAGTGTGGGCTCGTCGAGCACGAGGAGCCGAGGCGACGACATCAGCGCGCGAGCCACGGCGAGCATCTGCTGCTCGCCGCCGGAAAGCAGTCCCGCGGCCTGGTCGCGACGCTCGGCCAGCCGGGGAAAGAGCTGCAGCAGCTGCTCGCGGTTGGCGCGCAGTTCGGCGCCGCGGACCGTCGAGCCGCCCATCTCGAGGTTCTCGATGACGGTCATCGCGCCGAAGATCCGTCGCCCCTCGAGCGTCTGGGCGATCCCGTGCCGGACGATCCAGCGCGGCGAGCGGTTCGTCAGGGCTTCCCCGAAGCTGGTTATCGATCCGGATGTGATGGACCCGCCTTGGACGGGAAGAAGCCCTGTGATCGCGCGCGCCAGCGTGGATTTGCCGGCCCCGTTCAGTCCCATGAGCGTCACCACCTCGCCGTCGCGGACGGTGAGGTTCACGCCGTGGAGAGCCGTGATGGAGCGGCCGTAGCGCACGCTCAGGTCCGACACGTCGAGCGCGTTGTCTTCGCTCGGGCTGTCCTCGTTCGTCGTCACGCGGGAGGTCCTCCTCGACCTTCGGCTCGCTCCGCGTCGCTGCGGATCGGATTCTCCTAGTATCAGGCAACCTGAGACTCAGGTCAAGCGTCTCACCCGATTCGGTCCTACGGACCGGAAAGGGTGCGTGCCGCGTGTTCAGCGTGCAAACGCACTGTATCCTGTCAGCGCGCGCCCGACGATCAGCGTGTTCATCTCGCGTGTGCCCTCGAAGGTGTACATCGCCTCGGCATCCGCGAAGAAGCGGACGGCGTCGTGGTCGAGCAGGATGCCGTTGCCACCCATCGTCTCCCGCGCGAGGGCGACCGACTCGCGCAGTCGGTCGGCGGCGATGAGCTTGATGAGGCTCGGCGAGACGTCGTCGGCGATCGGATGCGTCGTCGTGCGGACGGCGAGCGCGAGCGTCTGGGCGATGTTCGCGACGATCCTCACGAGCTTCTCCTGGATCAGCTGGAAGCCGGCGATCGGCCGTCCGAACTGCTGGCGACGCTGGGCGTACTCCGACGCGGCCGCGTATGCGCCGAGCTGCATGCCCGCCGAGCTCCAGGCGATGTCGGCGCGGAGCGAGCGGAATGCCCGGTTGATGTCACGGAAGCTCTCGATGCGCGGGAGCCGGCGATCCTCCGGCACGAGCACGCCCTCGAGGGCGATGTCCGCGTTGTGCACCATGCGCGCGGCGGCCTTGTGCTCGATGACGCTGCGGCGGACCCCGGCGGCATCCGCGGGCACCACGAACGCGAGCACGCGATCGCCGTCGGCCTCGCGCGCCACCACGACGAGGTTGTCCGAGATCGTGGCGTTCCCGACCCAGCGCTTCGCGCCGTCGATCACCCAGCCGTCCGCGGTGCGTCGGGCGGTCGTGGTCATGCCGCCCGCGATGTCCGACCCGTGATCGGGTTCATTGAGGGCGAAGCACCCCGTGAACGTGAAGTCCAGGATGCCGGGATCCCACGACGCGATCTGCTCAGGACTGCCGCCCGCGTGGATGAGGGTGCGGAACATCCCGACCTGACCCCCGTAGGTGATCGACATCGCGAGGTCGAGCCGGCACAGTTCGAGCGTCACGAAGCCGCGGTAGAGCGGGCGCACGTGTCCGTCCTCGCCGATCAGCTCCGGGTCGTCGAGCAGGTGCAGGTCCGCGAGCGGACGTCGGAAGTCGGCGAGCGACTCGCCGCGCTCCCAGCGCTCCACGAGGACCGGACGGACACTGGCGTCCAGGAACGTCCGCAGCCGCGCCAGCTTGGCGCGTTCGCTCGGCGTCAGATCACCCGCGAAGCCCAGCAGATCGCCGGGGTAGTCCAGCGCCGGCTCGGTCACGAGTCGCCCCCCTGGTCCAGGCCCAGCAGTCTCACGGCGTTCTCCTTCAGCACGAGCCGCTCCACTTCCTCGGGCATCTCGAGCGCGGCGAAGTCCCGCAGCCAGCGGTCGGGCGTGAGGGCCGGGAAGTCCGATCCGAACAGCATCTTATGCTTCAGGTACGTCCGCGTGGCGCGCACCAGCGCGGGGCTGAAGTACTTAGGCGACCATCCGGACAGGTCGATCCACACGTTCGCCTTGTGGGTGGCGATCGAGATCGCCTCGTCCTGCCAGGGGACGCTCGGGTGGGCCATGATGATCGACAATGCGGGATGCCGCGCCGCGACTTCGTCGAGGAGCATGGGGTTGGACAGTCCCAGGCGCAGGCCGAGACCCCCGGGCATGCCGGCACCGACCCCGGTCTGGCCGGTGTGGACGATGATGGGCAGGCCGAGTTCCTCGATCGCACCGAACAGCGGCACGAACTCCTCACGCGACGGGTCGAAGCCCTGCACGGTGGGGTGGAACTTGAAGCCGCGCACACCGAGCTCTCCGGCCTGCCGGTGCAGCTCTTCGAGAGCCGCCGCGCCCTGCAGGGGGTCGACGGAGCCGAATGCGACGAGCGTGTCGGGGTTGCGCGCCGCACCCGCGGCGATGTCGTCGATGCTGTTGGGCGCGTGCCCGGAATTGGTCGTGGCGTCCACCGTGAACACCACCGCCATCATGTCGCGCTCGCGGTAGTACTCCGCGGTCTCATCCACCGTTCGGACGGGCTCCGAGCTGCCGAAGTAGCGGTCCATCGCCTCCCGCTGCTCGTCGGAGGCGCCGAAGCGACCGCTGTCGTCGACCTGGATGTGGACGTGCGTGTCGATCGCATGGATGCGGTCGAGATCGGTCATGGGGAACCTCCTGTGTCGCCATCGGCTCTGTCGCGATCGCGCACGACCTCGTCTCGCAGCCGTGCGATGTCGACCTTCCCGGTGGGCGTGCGGTCCATCGACGATCGGAACAGAACGTGTCGCGGCCGCTTGTAGCCGGCCAGCAGACGATCGACGTGCGCGAGCAGTTCCTCGGCCGATACGTCGCCCTGACGTTCGACGACGGCGGCGACGATCTCGCCGAACCGCGCGTCGGGCACGCCGAGCACGACGGCATCCGTGACGGCGGGATGGCTGAGCAGCGCCTCTTCGACCTCGAGCGGGTACACCTTCTCACCGCCCGTGTTGATGACACCGCTGCCGCGGCCCAGGAACTCGATGTGCCGGTCGTCCTCGACCCGCACCCAGTCGCCGGGCACGACGTGGCGGACGCCGCCGATGACGGGGAACGTGGCCTCGGTCTTCTCGCGGTCGCCGTGGTATCCGAGCGGCAGAGCGCCCCGCTGGGCGAGCACGCCGAGGGCACCGGGCCGGTCCTGAACCTCGTTCATGTTCTCATCCAGCACCACCGCGGTCGGGAACAGCTTCGGGCGTCCGGGGAGATCGCCGACACCCGTGGTGGTCGTCACGGCGAAGCCGCCGCCCTCCGTGGAGGCGAGCATGTCGAAGATCGTCAGGTCGCCCAGCTCGTGAAGCCCGCGCTTGGTCTCGGGGCTGAAGCGCATGCCGGAGCTCATCACCGACGTCACGGTCGGAAGCCCCACCCGCAGCCGCTCTGCCGCCTCGACGAGGGGGATCGTGACCGCATCGCCGGCGACGATGATCCGTGTAGCCTGGCCCTCGTTCGCGAAGCGCACGGCTGCCTCGGCATCCAGGCGCGCGGACGACGTGACCAGCACGGTGCCGCCCAGCGTGAGGGTGTTCATCGACGTCGTCAGCGCGGTGCCGTGCATGAACGGCGCGAGCGGCAGGTTCACCATGTGCGGGGTGGCGGGGTCGCACGCGATGCGTACGGCCTCTTCCATCGTGTCCGGTGCCGGCAGGTCGCTGAGCGAGTACGTGGCGAACATCTGCACCTCGAACATGTCCTGCTCGTCCCAGCGCACCGCCTTGGGTCGCCCGGTGGTGCCGCCGGTGTAGATCCACAGCTCGGCGCCGTCGGGCGCCGCCGGCGGGAGCGGGGTGTCGCCGGCGACGGCGTCGGTCCACTCCAGCCCCGCCGCGTCGACGGTGTGGTCGTCGCGGACGGCGATGAGCACCACCTCGGCTGCAGCCTGGGCCGCGGCATCCCGTGCCACGTCGGCGAGCGAGGTCGGATAGATGAGCGCCGCAGCACCCGAGTCGTCGAGGAGCGCGGCGACCTCGCCTGCCCGGAACCGGAAGTTGAGCGGCACCGGCGTCATGCCCGTGGCGAGGCACGCGAGCAGCGCGATGAGGAACTCGGGGCGGTTGTACAGCAGGATGGTGACCGCGTCGCCTCGGCGCAGGCCGGACTCGGCGAGGGATGCCGCCAGCGCGCCCGCCTCGCGGACGAACCGTGCATAACTCCACCGCTCGCCGTCGGGAGTGCGGATCGCGGTACGGTCGGGCAGGGCACGAGCCACCGCCTGCCAGAGATCGGCGTAGTGTCCGCGCATCGTCAGGCCTGCGGCGGTCCGGAGGGCTGCGTGTCTTCAGCCAGCTCGGCCTGCCAGGCGTCGCCGATCTGCTCGGGCGTCCACCCGCCGTCGTGGTCGAGTGTGCGCAGGACCGCGGGGTGTGCATAGAGGGTGAGGCGATCGCCGCCGATGCCGATGGCCTGGCCGGTGACCCCGGCCGCGGCATCCGATGCCAGCCAGACGATGAGAGAGGCCACGTCCTCGGGAGTGCCGAGCGCGTGGTCGCGCCGGTACTCGACGGGGATCTCCCCGCCGGCGACATAGTCCTCGTAGACCTGCGTGTACGCCGGAATCGTCGCGGTCATCGGAGACAGGGCGGTCGGGATGACGGCGTTGGCGGTGATGCCGGCGCGCGCCAGCTCGAGCGACCAGGTGCGCGCCATGGCGACGAGACCCGCTTTCGCGGTGGCGTAGTTCGTCTGCCCGAAGCTGCCGAACTGGCCGGCGGGCGAGCCGATGAGGATGATGCGACCGCCCTCCCCGCGCTCGCGCATCGCCATCGCGGCGGCGCGACCGCACGTGAACGAGCCGCGCAGATGCGTCTCGATGACGGTGTCGAAGTCGCCGTCCTCCATCTTCCACAGCACGCGATCGCGCAGCACGCCGGCATTCGCCACGAGCACATCCACGCGACCGAACTCGGCCTCGGCGGTGCGCACGAGCTCAGCGGCGGTCTCGGTCGGCCCGACGGGGGCGATCACCGCGATCGCCCGTCCGCCCGCAGCATGGATGTCGGTGACGGTCTGCCCGGCGGTGTCGGGATCGACGTCGTTGACCACGACGGCGGCTCCGGCCGCCGCGAGGGCGAGCGCGTACGCGCGACCGAGGCTGCGGCCCGCACCCGTGACGATGGCGACCTTGCCGTCGAGGCGGATGGGCGCGCTCACTTGTAGTACCTCAGGACGAGCTCGGCCACGCACGCCGGCTTCGGGCTGCCCTCGACCTCGAACGTCACCGGAACCTCCAGCTGCCACCCGCCGCCCACGTCGGTGACCTTGGTCACCTCGCCGGTCACGCGGATCCGCGAGCCCACCGGCACGGGGGCCGGGAACCGCACCTTGTTCATCCCGTAGTTGATGCCCATGCTGGCCCCTGTGACCTGGAAAACCTCGCGCATGAGCGGCACGACCAGACCCAGAGTGAGAAGACCGTGCGCGATGCGCGTGCCGAACGGAGTCGACGCGGCGTAATCGGCGTCGAGGTGGATGGGATTGTCGTCGCCGGAGAGCTTCGCATAGACGTTCACGTCGTCCTGCGTCACCTCCCGCCAGCTCGAGGGACCGAACGCCTGGCCTTCCAGGTCGGGCAGTTCGTCGACGGTAACAGACACGGCCGTAGCGGTCATGGGAAAGTCCTCTTTCGCTTCATCGCATGCGTTCAAGAGAGCGTCATCGCTCTCAATGTCAGGTTACCTGAAACAGTCGCTCCCGCCAAGTGGCAGCCGCGGTTGCGTCGCTTGGCAGAGCCTAGGATGAGGCCGTGACGGCAAAGGGCACCGACCGGTCGCGCGATCGGGTGCAGAGCATCGAGCGCGGCATCGCCGTGCTTCGTGCGTTCGACGCGCGGAACGGCCAGCTCTCGACCAGTGACATCGCCGCGCAGGTCGGCCTGCCGCGCCCGGTGGTGCGGCGTATCCTGCTGACCTTCGAGCATCTCGGATACGTACGCGGATTCAAGGGTCTGTGGGACCTCACGCCGCGCATCCTGGAGCTCGGCGCCGCCTACTTCGCGGATTCCTCGCTTCCGGTGCTCGCCCGCGCCGCCATGGGCGATGTCGTGGAGACGCTGCGGGAGACGTGCAGCCTCGGGGTGCTCAGCGGCACCGCCGTCATACATGTCGCGCGCGTCGAGGACCACCGCCCGCTCCCCGGATCGGTGCAGGTCGGCATGAGCCTCCCCGCCGTCGCGACGGCGGTCGGCAAGGTCCTGCTTGCGGGTCTCTCCGCGTCCGCCCTCGAGATCTGCCTCGCCGCGGTCGACTGGGAGCCGCACACAGCGCACACCATCCCGGATGCCGCGGCGATGCGGGATCGGCTCGCGCTCGTGCGACAGCAGGGATACGACGTTTCGATCGAGGAACTCAATCCCGGCATGGTCGCCGCGGCAGTGCCGATCGTGATCAACGGCGCGACGGTGGCGGCGCTCGCTGTGTCATCCACGACGTTCCGGCAGGACGAGTCCTCGCTCACCCGCGACGCCGTTCCCGTGCTGCGCGCCGCCGCCGACCGCATCGCGCGCGGCTACCTCGCAGCGAACCCGCACCTGTACGGCGCGCGCGACTGATCAGAAGAGGATGCCGCCGCGGATGTTCTTTCCGTCGATCATGTCGCGGTATCCCTGATTGATCTCCTCGAGCGGGTACATGCGCGTGATCAGCTCGTCGAGCTTCAGCTGTCCCGCCTCGTACAGCTGGATCTGCTTGGGAATGTCGGCGCGGGGGTTGGCGTGGCCGTAGATCGTGCCCTGGATGCGCTTCTGGTAGCGGGTCAGCTCGAGCGGGCTGATCGGGATGCTGGTCTCGCGATCGGAGGCGACACCGGTGACGACGGCGATACCGGCTTTGCGGATGGCCGACACCGCCTGCGCGACGTGGACTCCCTCCACCACCCCGACGGTGACGATCGCGCTGTCCGCGCCCTGGCCGTTGGTGATCGATCGCGCGTAGTCCGCGGCCTCGTCCATCGTCGAGAAGGCGTGAGTCGCGCCCATCGTGAGGGCGGTGTCGCGCTTGAGTTCGACCGGGTCGACGGCGATGACGGCGAGCGCTCCGGCATGGGCAGCGCCCTGCACGGCGTTGATGCCGATCCCGCCGACGCCCATGACGATCACGACGTCCCCTGGCTTCGTCTCGGCCGCGTACACGGCGCTGCCCCAGCCCGTGCCGACGCCGCACCCGAGCAGCCAGAACGTCTCCAGGTCGGCGCCTTCCGGCAGCTTGATCGCCGAGTCGGTCGACACGAGCGTGTGCTCGGAGAATGATCCGACCTGGCACATCTGCCCGACCGGGGTGCCGTCCGGCAGACTGAACCGGTAGCTGTTCTCGTCGTCGAAGCGGTGTCCGGCGAGCAGGTATCGCCCGCGATCGCACAGGTTCGTCATCCCCGTGGTGCACCACCGGCATTTGCCGCAGCTCGGGATCCAAGTGAAGACGACGGCGTCGCCGACCTCCCACCCGATGGTGTTCGGTCCGACCGACTCGACGATGCCCGTGCCCTCGTGCCCGCAGACCATCGGCAGGTGTCCGGCCACGCTGTCGCCGGTCATCATGTGGTAATCGGAGTGGCACATGCCGGCGGCGACCATGCGGACGCGCAGTTCGTTCTGCCGGGGGTCGTCGACGACCACGTCGGCGATCTCGAACTCACCCGGTGTCTGCCGGACGATCGCGGCGCGGGACGTGATGGGCATTGCTCCTCCTTGAGACAGGTTTCGACGAGCGCGACCGGGGGGCACCGCTTCGAGCGACGTCGCTCCGTATCAGGTTACCTGAAACTACCGGAAGATGGACGTGCTTTCCCGGTAGTTCTCGATGGCCTCCGGGCCGAACTCGCGGCCGAGTCCCGAATCCTTCACTCCGCCGAACGGGGAGCCGAGGTCGGGCCGGTAGCCGTTGATTCCGATGGATCCGGTTCGCACGCGGCGTGCCACCGCCAGAACGGCATCTTCGTCAGCGCCGAAGACGGCGCCGCCCAGACCGTAGGACGTGGCGTTGGCCACACGGATCGCCTCATCGACGTCCGCGTAGGCGTGCACCGTGATCGCGGGCCCGAAGATCTCGTGCTGCGCGATCTCGCTGTCGGCGGCGGCGCCGGTGATGACGCGCGGTGCGTAGAAGTAGCCGTCGTTCGGGGCGGGTGTGTCGCCGGCGAGCACGGTCGCCCCCGCCGCAACGGCCCGGTCCACCATGGCAGACACCCGCGCGAGCGCGACCGCCGACACGAGCGGACCGACCTCGGTCGCAGGATCTTTCGGATCCCCCATCGAGAGGCTGCGGGCCAGCTCGACCAGGCGGTCGACGACGCCGTCGTGCTGGTGGGCGGGGACGAGGATCCGAGAGAGCGAGACGCAGTTCTGCCCGGTGTTGCCGAACGAGGCGTAGCGCAGGCTCGTCATCACCTGATCGAGGTCGGCGTCATCCAGGACGATCGCCGCGGACTTGCCGCCCAGCTCGAGCGTGGCGGGAATGAGCCGCTGCCCCGCCGCCGCCGCGATGTGGCGGCCGGCCGCGGTGGACCCGGTGAACGCGACCTTGTCGACCCCGGGGTGCGCCACAAGCGCCCGGCCGGTCTCTCGGCCGCCCGTCACGATGTTGATGACGCCGGGCGGAAGCCCGATGGCCTGGCTCGCCGCGGCCAGGTTGAAGATGTCGAGCGGCGACTCCGCCGCCGGCTTGATGACGACCGTGCAGCCCGCGGCGAGCGCCGGGCCGAGCTTCAGCGTCGTGGAGGACTGTGGGTGATTCCAGGGAACGATGAGCGCCGCGACTCCGAGGGGCTGGCGCAGGTGCAGCGAACTGCCCTCGCGATCAACGTTCTGCCGCTCCTGCTCCACGTGGAGCTCGCGTGCCATGCGAGCGTAGTAACGCAGGTGCTGCACGGGACGAATCGCGTTCATGCCCCGAGCGAGCGAGATCGGCTGGCCGATCTCGGCCGTGATGAGATCGGCCGTCCCCGCGCCGCGGGCCTCGATCTCGTCGGCCAGGCGGTCGATCCACACGGCGCGCTCGGCGGGGGTCAGCCGCGGCCACGGGCCGCGGTCGAAAGCCTCGCGCGCGGCACGCACCGCACGATCGACGTCTTCGTGGTTGCCGTCGGGGGCCTCACCGACGATCGTGTGATCGAACGGATTCTCGATGGTGAGCCATCCGCCCGTCGCGGCGGAGATCTCTCCGCCGGCGAAGACGCCTACCTGAAGCTTCGTTGTTTCGGACACGCTGGAAGGGTAGCACTGCAAGCCAGAGATTCTACGCATTGCGACTACTCGGACGCATTGCGTACACTGGGACAGCCCCGACGATGAGGACACCATGAGCCAACTGCGCAGCAACTTCTCGCGATCCTCCGCTCTAGGAGTGGCCCGCAGGGCGCAGTGGCGAGCGCTCGGCATCCCCGCGAGCGAGCTCGACAAGCCGAAGGTCGCGATCGTGAACTCGTCGTCCGATCTCGCCGCCTGCTATGCGCATCTGGATGGCATCGTGGACGTCCTGAAGGAGGAGCTGCGGGCACTCGGCGTGCTCCCCTTCGAGATCCGGACGACGGCACCGTCCGACTTCATCACCAGTGCCGGGCGCGCGGGCCGCTACATCCTGCCCAGCCGAGACCTGATCGTCAACGACATCGAAGTCGTCGTAGAAGGCGCGCGCCTGGACGGCATGATCTGCCTCAGCTCCTGTGACAAGACCACGCCCGCCCATCTGATGGCCGCAGGGCGGATGAACGTGCCGACCGTGGTGATCCCGTGCGGCTATCAGCACAGCGGCCTGGCCGAGGGCCGGGAGGCCGACGTCGAGGAGGTCTTCCTGCGGGCCGCGAAGGCGGCCGTCACCGGCGAGCCCACCGATGACCTTCAAGAGCTCGCCGACGACGCGATCCTCGGCCCCGGCGTGTGCTCGGGTCTGGCGACCGCGAACTCGATGCATATCGCGGCCGAGGCGCTCGGTATGGCTGTGCCGGGATCATCGCCGGTGCGGGCGAACGGCGACCGCATGTGGGACTCGGTGCGACGATCGGCGGCGGCGATCGTCGACCTGGTCGCACGTGACATCCGTCCCCGCGACATCATCACCGCCGCGTCCGTGCGCAACGCCGCCCGAGTCATGCTCGCGATCGGCGGATCGATGAACACGATCAA
This sequence comes from uncultured Actinomycetota bacterium, assembly GCA_963772625.1. Lineage (GTDB taxonomy): Bacteria > Actinomycetota > Actinomycetes > Actinomycetales > Microbacteriaceae > Microbacterium. The sequence continues at coordinate 144,329 of CAVYXT010000001.1, forward strand.
GCATCTGCAGGCGGTCGCGATCGAGTCCGGCGTCGAGATCGACGTCTGGGAGACGTACCGCACCCTGGGTCGACAGACGCCCCTGCTGTGCTCGGTGCGGCCCAACGGACCCTGGCTCATCGAGGCCTTCGAGGACGCGGGCGGTGGAGCGACGATCATCCGCGAGCTGCTCCCCCTGCTGGACGGTGAACAGCTGACGGTCACCGGACGCACACTCGCCGAGAACGCCGCCGAGGCGCGGCCGGCCGACGGCAGCGTCATCCGCACGGTGGCCGACCCGTTCGGCACGGATCCCGCGATCACGGTGCTGCGCGGCAGCCTCGCGCCCGGCGGAGCCGTGGCGAAGCGTCCGGTTCCGGACACGGGCCAGAAGCGGTTCACGGGTCCCGCGCGGATCTTCCCCAATCGCGAGGAGGCCATCGCCGGCATCACAAGCGGCTACCTGCGACCCGGCGACGTCGCGGTGATCCGCGGGATCGGCGTCGTCGGGGGGCCGGGCATGGGACTGACGTCGGCGTTCATCTTCGCGCTGCACGCTCGGGGCCTCGCGCAGAGCGTTGCTCTCGTGACGGACGGGCAGTTCAGCGGCCTCGTCAACCAGGGCATCACGATCGGCGAGGTCTCACCGGAGGCCGCCGCGGATGGACCGCTCGGGCGTGTGCAGGACGACGACATCATCGACATCGACCTGGCCGCAGGCACCGTGGACCTCCTCGTCTCGCCCGAAGAGCTCGCGGCCCGGCTCCCATACGAACCACCCGCCGAAGCCGACACCGGCGGCGGCTACCTCGACCAGTACCGCGAGCTCGTGCAGCCGCTGGAGTGCGGAGCAGTGCTGTGCGCGCGCCCTCAGGGGGCAGACTCCTCGTGCGGGCGCGCGGCGGCGGTTCTCAACGCGACGAAGGAGACCTCATGAGCGTGTCGACCGTCCACCTCCCGGCCCGTGAGGTGCCCGTTCTCGGCGAGTACGAGGTCGTCGTCATCGGCGGCGGGCCGGCAGGCATCATGGCGGCGACCGCTGCGTCGCGCTCGGGCCGGTCGACCCTGCTCATCGAGCGATACGGCTTCCTGGGCGGCGCCGGCACGATGGGCGGGCTGAGCACGTTCTGCGGCTTGCATGCGCGGATCGAGGGCGAGGATGTGCGTGTCATCCGCGGCTTCGCCGACGAGCTGCTCGACCGTCTGGAAGCGCTCGACGGACTCAACCCGCCGCATCTGTCCGTCGACAATCGCATCATGGCGCAGGCCTTCGACATCTCCGCATACAAGATGGCGGCCGACGACCTGGTGCTCGCCGGCGGGGCCGAACTGCTGTTCCACGCCAGCGTGCAGGGCGTGGTTCTGGGCGAGTCCGGGCACATCGACGCCGTCGTCGTCGAATCGAAGTCCGGAGCCGGCGTCGTGCGCGGGAGGTTCTTCATCGACGCCTCCGGCGACGGGGACGTCGCGTTCTGGGCGGGCGCGCCCTACGAGCGATCGCCGCATCTGCTGTATCCGTCGCTCATGTTCCGCATCAACGGCGTGGACTTCGTGGAGGCCGGCGACGCGTGGAAGACCATCCGGCGCCTGATGGAGAACGCCGAGGCTGCGGGTACTCACCGATTCCCGCGCAAGAAGCCGATCGTGCGACCGCAGCGGAATCCGCTGGAGTGGCGGTCGAACCTCACGCAGCTGTCCAATCCCGACGGCTCCGCGGTCGACGGGACCGACGTCCGGCAGCTCACCCACGGAGAGATCCAGGGTCGGCGCCAGGTACGCGAGACGTTCGACTTCATCCGCCAGCACACCCCCGGATTCCAGGACTCGTACGTCGTGGACATCGCACCGCAGATCGGCATCCGCGAGACTCGCCGAATCGTGGGCCCGTATCAGCTGACCGAGGAGGACGTGCTCGACTGCGTGGACTTCGACGACACCATCGGCGTCAACGGCTGGCCGGTCGAGGCGCACGTGCAGGGAGACGTCGAGTTCCGCTTCGCAGCGGTGGATTCGCGCGGCTTCAATCAGCTGCCGTACCGGATGCTGCTTCCGCAGGGCATCAACAACCTCCTCGTCGCGGGCCGGTGCGCGTCCATGACGCAGCTGGGTCAGTCATCCGGCCGCGTGACCGGCCCCTGCTTCGTGATGGGACAGGCCGCGGGAACCGCCGCCGACCTCGCGCTCGACGGCGATGTGGCAGCTGGCGCCATCGAGGTGGCCGAGTTGCAGCGCCGCCTCGAACGCGATGGCGCCTACCTCGGTACGGCCTCTGCCGAGCATTCCGTCGCCGCCCTCTGAGCCGCCGGCGGGCGTTACCCTGAACGGGCGGCGATAAGGGGCGCGATGGAACACAGCAATTTCACGTATGTCATCAAACAGCTCGAGCTCGCTCTGCGTCCGTACATCGAGGGTGCGTGCGCGGCGGCCGGCATGACGACTGCCCAGTACACCGCGCTGACGGTGCTCGAACGCCGGCCCGGCATCACCAGTTCCGAGCTGGCACGGCGTTCGTTCGTGCGCGCCCAGAGCATGGCTCAGACGATGGACCCCATGCTGGACGCAGGACTCGTGCGCCGCGAGCGCGACCCGGGGCACGGACGCCGGCTGCTGCTGTACATCACGGAGAAGGGCCAGGAGGCAATCGCCCAGGCGACACCGCGTGTCGCCGAACTGGAGGAGCTCCTGATGACGGATTTCACAGACGAGGAGGGCGCAGCCTTCGCGGACTACCTGCGGCGCGCGCGGCATTCGCTCCAGTCCGGAACTCCGGTTGCGGGCGAGCCCGTTCGGATGTAGCGCGCCTCAGAACACGTACTCCATCAGGTCCACGCCCAGCGTCCGGAACGCCTCGTGCGCCCGCAGCCGGTGCGCGATCGACAGGTCGTCGAAGCACACGATCAACGCGTACGAGATCCCCGCCCGGGGCCCTGCCAGTACTCCGGCTTCGACGCGGATGCCGGCATCCTGACCCGTCTTGTTGATGAAGAGCAGCCCGTGCGCGTCGTTCTCGTGCGCGAACGGGTCGAGTCCGGTCGCCGAGGCGACGAGCGACAGATCGTGGTTGAGGCTCAGCCACTCCGCCACCTGGGCGCTGACGCTCGCCGACACCGCCTGCGAGTTCACCAGCGCCGCGAAGAGCTCGGCGAGTTCGCGGGCGGAGCCCAGCGCGACCTGCGGCGCATCGTCGGGTCCGCGGGTGTCGCGGAACTGATCGATCAGCGCCGTCTGCGTCAGGCCGAGCTGCTCGATCCGGGCGCGGACGGCGGGCAGCCCGACGCGCTCGATCAGCGCGTTCGCAGCGAGGGTGTCGCCCGTCGACGCGGTCAGGACGGCGAGATCCGACAGCGGCAGAGCGGGCGCCTTCAGGTGCTGCCAGACTCCGGCGATGGTGGTGGCATCCAGCGACGACCGATCGACGATCTCGAGCGGATCGAGCGCACCCGACTCGAAGCCGGCGGCGACCTCGATCAGCAGCGGCACGACGCCGAGCCCGGCGATCGGGAGCACGACGAAGTCATCGCCTGCGAGCACCGGGGTGCCCCGATCCAGGTCGGTGATGCGCACCGAGATGCGCGCGCCGGATGCGGCGAGTTCATCGAGCGCCTTCAGGGTCGACGTGAAGGATCTGCGGCCGACGGCAGCCCTCCGAGGCAGTCGTCTGTTGCTTCGTCGCGACCCCCGCAGCGACTCGGCATCCCGTTTGGGTGGTTCCTGAGTAGGGCGTTCAGCGCCCGCATCGAAGGGCTCTGGGGCAATGCCCACCGGTGTTCCTTCCAGTGTGAGGGGGGAGGGGATGCGCGCGAATGCGCGCAGGATACGTCAGCGAGAGCGTGTTCAGTTGTGGAGCGAGGTGAATGCGGATGCCGCGAACGATCGGGTGACTGGCGCGGAGCGCATCACCAGATGGTGACGCGTTTGTCTGAGTCGAGCCAGAGCTCGTCCGACTCGGTCACCTCGAACGCGGCGTAGAAGGCGTCGATGTTGCGCACGATCTGGTTGCAGCGGAACTCGTTCGGCGAGTGCGGGTCGATCGTGAGCAGGCGGATGGTCTCGGCATCCCGGCCCTTCTGCTGCCAGATCTGAGCCCATGACAGCAGCAGGCGCTGGATGCCGGTGTACCCGTCGATCTCCGGCGCCGCCGCACCGTCGAGCGACAGCTCGTAGGCCTTGATCGCGATGCCGAGCCCGCCGAGGTCGCCGATGTTCTCGCCGATGGTGAGGGCGCCGTTCACGAAGTGCTCCTCGGGCAGCCCTCGCGGGGTGAGGGCGTTGAACTGCTCGATGAGCACGCTGGTGCGCTCTTCGAATGCGGTCCGGTCGGCATCCGTCCACCAATCGCGCAACGATCCGTCGCCGTCGAACCGGCTGCCCTGGTCGTCGAAGCCGTGGCCGATCTCGTGACCGATGACCGCGCCGATGCCGCCGTAGTTCGCTGCGGCGTCGCGATCCGCCTCGAAGAACGGATGCTGCAGGATCGCGGCCGGAAACACGATCTCGTTCATCAGCGGGTTGTAGTACGCGTTGACCGTCTGGGGCGTCATGTACCACTCGTCGCGGTCGACGGGCTGGCCGATGCGGCCCAGCTGGCGATCGTGCTCGTGGATGTGCGCGCGGCGCACGTTGCCGACCAGGTCGAACGCGTCGATCTCGAGCGCGGAGTAGTCGCGCCACTTGACGGGGTAGCCGATCTTGGGCGTGAAGGCGTCGAGCTTGGCGAGGGCGCGCTCGCGCGTCTCGGGGCTCATCCACCCCAGATCCGTGATGCTCTGGCGGTACGCCTCGATCAGGTTGGCGACGAGCTCGTCCATGGCGGACTTCGCCGCCGGCGGGAAGTGCCGCTCCACGTACACGCGGCCGATCGCCTCCCCCATCGCCGCCTCGGCGAGCCCCACACCGCGCTTCCACCGCTCCCGGTTGACCGGGACGCCGGTCAGCTGCGTGCCGTAGAACGCGAAGTTCTCGTCGACGAAGGGGTCTGACAGGAACGCGGCCGCGCCGTGCACGATCCGGAAGCGCACCCACGCCCTCCAGTCGTCGAGCCGGTCGTCGACCAGGAGCGATCCGAGCCCCTCGAGGAAGCTCGGCTGGTAGACGTTCGCCTCTGCGAAGGCGTCCTCGCGTCCCGGCGCGGTGCCTTCCAGCCACGGGTGCAAGTCGATGCCGGCGAGCTCGGTGACCTGCTCCCACGTCATGAGGTTGTACGTCGCGACCGCATCGCGGCTGCGGACGTTGTCCCAGTGGTGCGTGGCGAGCTCGGTCTCCAGCGCGAAGATCCGATCAGCGGATGCCGCGGCATCCGGCACTCCGGCCAGCTCCAGCATCCGCTGGATGTGGCCGCGATAGGTCGTGCGGAGGTCCGCGAAGTTGTCGAGCCGGTAGTAGCTCTCGTCGGGCAGAGACAGACCGCCCTGCACGAGGAACGGCACGTAGCGCTGCGGGTTGCCCGGGTCGGGCTCGACGTACAGGCCGATCAGACCGCCGATGCCGTCGCGCTCGAGCTCTCCGAGCGTGCGCAGCAGAGCGGGGACGGAGGCGATCGCGTCGACCCGCGCCAGCTGATCCAACAGCGGCGTGCCGCCGAGTTCGGCGATGCGCTCGGTGTCCATGAAGCTCGTGTACAGGTCGCCGATCTTGCGCGACTCGGTGCCCGGCTCGGCCACCTGCGTCTCCTCGACGATGGCATGCACGTCCTTCTCGGCCTGCTCGGCGATGAGGTGGAACGAGCCCCAGCGGGCCTTGTCCTCAGGGATGTCGGTGCGCTCGAGCCAGGCGCCGTTCACGTGACGGAAGAGGTCGTCCTGCGGGCGGATCTCAGCACTGAGCTCGTCGAGCGCGAGGCCGGAGCGGGAATCGGTCATGCGTACAGGATAAGCGTCGAAGGCGACCGGCTCGCACGTGCCTGCGGGTGCAGCGAACCCAGTGCGGAGGTGGACGGTCGAAGCACACGATGCGATCCCGACTCTAAGCTCGACAGGTGCCCCGCGACACGCTGAACCGCGACATCCTGCGGCTCGCCGTACCCGCACTCGGGTCGCTCGTCGCGGAGCCGCTGTTCCTCATCGTGGACTCGGCGCTCGTCGGCCACCTCGGCGTCGTCCCGCTCGCCGGGCTCGGCATCGCCTCCGCCGTCCTGCAGACGATCGTGGGGCTCATGGTCTTCCTCGCGTACGCGACCACCCCGGCCGTCGCCCGCAGGTTCGGCGCCGGCGACCCGACGCGGGCGGTGTCGGTGGGCATCGACGGAATGTGGCTCGCGCTGGGCATGGGGGCGGTGCTCGCACTCGTCGGATACCTCGCGACTCCCCTCCTCGTCGGGCTCTTCGGCGCGAGCCCGGAGGTCGCGCGCCAGGCGGAGATCTACCTCGGGCTCTCGATGTGGGGGCTGCCCGCCATGCTGATCGTGTTCGCCGCGACCGGGCTGCTGCGTGGCATGCAGGACACCGTCACGCCCCTGTGGATCGCCGGCCTCGGCTTCGGCGCGAATGCGCTCTTGAACTGGGCCTTCATCTACGGATTCGGCTGGGGGATCGCCGGATCGGCGCTGGGCACCGTGCTCGCGCAGTGGGGAATGGTCGCGGCGTACGTCGTCGTGATCGGCCGGCTGGCGCGTCGGCATGAGGCATCCGTTCGTCCGCACCGCGAGGGTGTGCGCGGGTCGGCGCGCTCGGGCGGCTGGCTGTTCTTGCGCACCCTGACCCTGCGGATGGCCCTGCTCGCGACCGTGGTGGTCGCGACAGCGCTCGGCACCGAGGAGCTCGCCGGATGGCAGGTCGCCTTCACGATCTTCTCCACCGCCGCGTTCGCGCTCGACGCGCTCGCGATCGCCGCGCAGGCGCTGATCGGCAAGGGGCTCGGCGCGGGAGACACCCGCGAAGTGCAGCGCACCCTCGGCCGCACCGTCGCATGGGGCGCCTGGTTCGGAGTCGTCGTCGGAGCAGGGATCGGCGCGCTCTCCGGCGTGATCGGCCTGCTGTTCACCGGGGATGCCGCCCTCGCCGCGCTCGTCCAGCCGGCGCTGATCGTGCTCGCCGTGGCGCAGCCGGTGTGCGGGATCGTGTTCGTGCTCGACGGGGTGCTGATCGGCGCCGGCGACGCGAAGTACCTCGCACTCGCGGGCGTGCTCAACCTCGTGCCGTTCGTGCCGGCGCTGGTTCTGATCGCCTTCCTCGGCATCGGCGGTGCGGCCGGTCTCGCGTGGCTGTCGGTCGCGTTCTTCGGCGTCTACATGCTGGCTCGGCTCGCGACGCTGGGGTGGCGCGTCCGCGGCGCGGCGTGGATGGTCGCGGGGGCCTGAGGCGCGGCATCCGCTGGTCTCGCGCTCGCGCTCGCGCTCGCGCCGCGGCGCGGCCGGGCCTGCGGCCCCGGCATCCGCTCGCCTGTCACAACACGCCGGTGCGACTCGCAGAATGTGACAGGCGAGCCGCGTGCGCCTGCGCCGCAGAGCGGGCGCGGGCTACGAACGCGGCGCCGCCCAGCGGCGGCACCACTCGTACATCACGACCGCGGCGGCCGCCGAGGCGTTGATCGAGCGGGTCGAGCCGTACTGGGTGATCTCCACCGTCTCGGATGCCGCGGCCAGGGCCTCTTCGGACAGACCGGGCCCCTCCTGCCCGAACAGCAGCACGCACCGCTCCGGAAGGTCGGCCCGATCCACGGGCAGCGCGCCCGGGAGGTTGTCGATCGCGATGATCGGGAGGGACGCGGCATCCGCCCAGGCGGCGAAGGCCGCGACATCCTCGTGGTGCCGCACGTGCTGGTAGCGGTCGGTCACCATCGCGCCGCGACGGTTCCAGCGGCGGCGCCCGACGATGTGCACCTCGGCGGCCAGGAAGGCGTTGGCGCTGCGCACGATCGACCCGATGTTCATGTCGTGCTGCCAGTTCTCGATCGCGACATGAAACGTATGCCGCCGCTCATCGAGGTCGGTGACGATCGCATCCATGCGCCAGTAGCGGTACGCATCCACGACGTTGCGCCTGTCGCCGCGCGCGAGCAGGTCGGGATCGAAGCGGGGGTCGTCCGGCCAAGCCTCTTCGCCGCCCGGCCACGGCCCCACGCCGTGCGACAGCTCCGGCTCCGCCGGGTCGGGCGCGTCTGCGGGATTCTCGGCGGTCACCCGGCTCAGGCTACCCGGCCGAATTGCGACGCATTCCGGCATCCGCCACAGTCGTACGCAGCTGCCACACAATCCTGCGTTCGCGGCACATATAGATGTGGGCACACGCAGGTTTCTGTGGCGCAGAACGCCGGACGATCGACGGCCGAGATATTTCGGTCCACCGAAATCCGCGATAGAGTTTCGGTGTGCCGAAAACCGCCGCCGACGTCGACCCCACCACGGGCGGCCTGAGTGCGGGCCGCGCCCCGCGCTCCACAGCGCGCCTCGCGTGGCTGATCGGTCCCGCGCTGGTCGCCGGCGTCGCGTACCTGGATCCCGGCAACGTCGCGAGCAACATGACCGCGGGTGCCCGGTACGGCTACCTGCTGGTCTGGGTCGTCGTGCTCGGCAACATCATGGCGTGGCTCATCCAGTACCTGTCGGCGAAGCTCGGGATCGTCACCGGCCGCAGCCTGCCCGAGACGCTCGGCCGCCGCATCCGCAACCCGTGGGCCCGGCGCGCATACTGGCTGCAGGCCGAACTCGTCGCAATGGCCACCGACATCGCCGAGGTGATCGGCGGGGCGGTCGCGCTGAACCTGCTGTTCGACATCCCGCTGCTGTGGGGCGGGGTCATCACCGGAACGGTCTCGATCATCCTGCTGATGGTCCAGTCGCGACGCGGACCGCGGACCTTCGAGTTCGTCGTCATCGGGCTCGTCGCGATCATCGCGATCGGCTTCACCTTCGGCGTGTTCATCGCACCGCCGGAGGCCGGTGCGGTCGCCGCCGGGCTGGTACCGCGCTTCGAGGGCACCGGATCCGTGCTGCTGGCGGCATCCATCCTCGGCGCGACGATCATGCCGCACGCGATCTACGCGCACAGCGCGCTGGCCCGCGACCGGTTCGCGCCGATCGCGGCCGGTCGCCCCGAGGTGTTTCAGTCGACGTCCGAGACCGCAGACCAAGCAGACCGAACAGACCGAACAGACCAAGCAGACCAAGCCAACCCCTCCGACCCCGCCGACCAGAACATGCGGGCGAACGGCCGTCTCCAGCAGCAGCGCGGCATCTCCACCGTGCGCCTCCTGCGCGCCACGAAGTGGGACGTCTCCATCGCGATGCTCATCGCCGGCACCGTCAACCTCTGCATCCTGCTTCTCGCGGCCGCGAACCTCGCCGGCGTCGAGGGCACCGACACGCTGGAGGGCGCCTACGCGGCGCTCCGCGACGGCATCGGGCCGATGGTCGCGACCCTCTTCGCGGTCGGGCTGCTCGCCAGCGGCCTTGCCTCCACGTCGGTCGGCGCGTACGCCGGCGCCGAGATCATGCACGGCCTCCTGCACGTGCGCATCCCGCTCATCACCCGCCGGCTGGTCACGCTGATCCCCGCGCTGGGGATCCTCGCGATCGGCGTCGACCCGACCCTGGCGCTCGTGCTCAGCCAGGTCGTGCTGTCGTTCGGCATCCCGTTCGCGCTGATCCCCCTCGTCGTGCTCACCGCGCAGCAGCGCACGCTCGGCGAGTTCCGCAACCGGGTGCTCACGACCGCGGCCGGGGTCGCGGCATCCGTCTTCCTCATCACGCTCAACGGCGTGCTGCTCTGGCTCGTGCTCACAGGGTCGTGAGCACCGGCCGGTAGCCTGGGCGCGTGGCCTCCCCCGCCGTCGACGACTACCTCAAGACGATCTACCACCACACCGAGTGGCAGAGCGATCGCATCACGCCGTCGCAGCTGGCCGCGGAGCTCGGCCTCGCCCCCTCGAGCGTGACCGAGATGGTGCAGAAGCTTGCGGCGCAGGGCCTGGTGACCCACCGGCCGTACGGTCCGATCTCGCTCAGCCCCGAGGGCGAGCACCGCGCGGCATCCATCATCCGTCGTCACCGACTCATCGAGACGTGGCTCGTCAGCGAGTACGGCTATGCCTGGGACGAAGTGCACGACGAGGCCGAGGTGCTCGAGCACGCGATCAGCGACCGACTGCTGGAGGGCATCGACGAGCGGCTCGGCCGGCCCCGGTTCGATCCTCACGGCGATGCGATCCCGGATGCCGCCGGCGACGTGCATCGCGAAGCCTTCGTGCTCCTCGCGGCCGCGGCCCCCGGCCACTCCGGCCGCGTGCTGCGGGTGAGCGACCGGGATCCCGAACTCCTCCGGGCCGTCGAAGCGGCCGGGGTCGCCGTCGGCGCCGAGGTGACGGTGACGGATGCCGCCACCCTCGTCGTAGCGGGCGCCGACGTGGCGCTGCCCCCCGCCGCTGCGGACGCGGTCTGGCTCAGCGCCTGAGCACGGGCTTCGACCTCAGCGCCCGGGAACCCGAGCGCGAGCGGCCTTCGCGAAGGGCCACCGCACACCCGTCGCCTCTTCGCACACG
>CAVYXT010000002.1:0-686058 GCA_963772625.1 uncultured Actinomycetota bacterium
GGCTACAGGCCATAAACCGCCAGGAGCAGACCGGCCCCGCTACCACTAACCCGATTTGGGTGAGTGCCCACATCCCGTAGGCCGGGGTGAACGGAAGCACACCGGAAGGGGACGGTCAGGGCGAGTGTCCACGGCGGGTTCCACATCATTACCGCGACTTCGGACTGCAACCCCGTAGCCTGCTGGGTCGCCCAGACGATGGCGGGGTTGTACGGGTCCTCGCCCTCGGTGGCCAACCGGCCAGCGGCCCAGAACGCGGTGAAGTCGATCGGAACGTAGCCCTTATCGGCGCGGAACAGGTTGAATCCGATCAAACCGCCAAACACCCCAAAACAGGCAATGGCGCCCGCGGCAAGGAGTGCTCGGCGAACGAGCTCTTGTTGATGAATCGGCGAGCTCTCCTCAGTTTTGGAATAGGGCGAGGAGGATCAGCCGAGCCCAACTGAACACGGTCGGCGCACTGCAGACGGTCGGGCTAATCGGTGCCTTGGCCGGAGCCTAGGGCACGTTCTTGACCGAGGCAGCCCGTAACCGCATCAGCCCGCTTAAAACAATGTCGATTTGCGACCGATGCTCGCGATCAATTCTGCTGCCCGATAGACTTTTCTGTTCTATGGTCCAAGGCGCCCAGCGGGAATTTCGTCGCGAACTCAACAGGATGGGCGATGGGCATGCCTGAGAACCACAACCGACCTGCCACACCTTAAGAACCCACGGCGGGCTCACCCTCGACTCGCGCCTTCGAACTCCTGCTGGTCAGTGCTTTCGGCCTCTTCCTCGAACTGCTTCTGATTCGGTGGATCGGGACTGAGGTCCGAATCTTCGCCTACCTGCAGAATACCGTACTGGTCGTGTGCTTTCTGGCCCTCGGGGTCGGGTGCTGGACGTGTGGCGACCGGGCCACGGTCCGCCACGCCCTGTACCCGCTGCTGGCACTTGTCTCGCTGCTCGTCCCGATCAGCTGTCTCCCTCGGCCCGCGGGTCAGCCGGATGCTCAGCCCGTTCAGCGATCTGCTGTTCTTCTTCGACCACGTTTCCATGCACCCCGTCCAGACGATCGCGTTCTTCCTCCTTGGTCTGGGGTTCGCGTTCATTATCCTCGTGTTGGTGTGGGACACGTTCGTACCGGTCGGACGGCTCTTGGGACGGGCCATCGCCGACCATCCGCGACCGCTGCGGGCCTCTAACTCGACCTGATCGGCAGTTTGGCGGGGGTAGGGGTACACTTTTCACCGTGTTGTGCGGACTTGCCCTCCCACCGGTTGTCTGGGTCGGCATGGCAATGGCCTTGGCGCTGGCGCCGACCTATACCCTCGGCCCGGTCGGCTGGCGGGACATGGCCCTGGCAGCGGGTGTAGTCGTCGGAGCCTGGGCGGCTGGGGGCGAGCGGGGGGCGATCGAGGTGGCATGGTCGCCGTACCAGAAGCTGGCCGTCCACCCCGGGCGGGCGGGGATGGGCGACTACATGGTATCGGTGAACAACTGCGGTGGATTCCAATGGATGATCGACCTCAGCCCGGAGACCCAGGCCGCCGACCCGGGCCGCTACCCGATGGCCGCCCCCGGGCTGTCCGAGTACGACTTGCCGACGGCCCTCCATACGCAGCCTCGTAAGGTGCTCACCGTCGGGGCCGGCTCAGGGAACGGGACCGCGGCGGCGCTCCGCGGCGGGGCGGAAGAAGTGGTGGCCGTGGAGATCGACCCGGCGATCATCGCGTTCGGCCGCCGGTACCACCCGGAGCAGCCGTACCAGGACCCGCGGGTCGGGTGGTCAACGACGACGCCCGCGCATACTTCGCCACATCCAGCGAGAAGTTCGACCTGTATCGTGTTCGGGCTGCTGGACTCGCACACGACGACGGCGGCATGACCAACGCCCGACTCGACCACTACGTCTACACGCGCGAGAGCCTGCACGCAAGCCCGCAAGCGCCTGGCCGACGGCGGGACGATGGTCCTGCAGCTTCGCGGCCGAACGGAAGTGCGGTGGCCGACCGCATGGGCGGGCCGTGCGCGAGACGTTCGGCCAGGACCCGCTGGCGTTCCAGGTGCCGACACGAGCTACGGGCGGGGCGGCGTCGATGTTCGTGACCGGCGACTCTGGAGGCCGTCGCGGCGGCAGATCGACTGCGCCCCCGAGGCTCGCGGCCCTCGTCGAAGTGGCAGGCCGAATACCCGCTCGACCTGCCGGGCGAGACCGCCAGGTCGCGACCGACGACTGGCCGTACATCTACCTGGCGAAGTCCGACCAATCCCGGTCCTGTTCCTGGTCATGGCCGGGCTGATGGTCGCTCTATTACCTGTACGGCACGCGGCGACTGGGGGTGTGCCGGCGGCTGGGCCGCGGGTCGGCCCCGTGGCACTTCTTCTTCCTCGGGGCGGCGTTCATGCTGCTGGAGATCGCAGAACATCTCCACGGCGGTGGCCCTGGGCAACACCTGGCACGTGAATGCGGTCATCATCTCGGCCATCATGGCTTCATCCTGCTCGCCAACGCGGTGGCTTCGGTGTTCCCCGCTCCCATGGCTCCGGTCTACCTACGGCTTGTGGGGACGTGCGGCGGTCTGTACTTCGTCGACCTGTGGTGTTCATACCGGACTGCCGTACGCGACGCGTGCGCGGTCGTCGGCGGTGTGACGTGCTTGCCGATGCTGTTCAGCGGGATCGTGTTCGCCCGGTCGTTCGTCGCGGCCGAGCAACGGGAGGCGGCATTCGGTGCAAACCTGATCGGGGCTCTAGCCGGCGGACTGCTACAGTCTGTGACGTTCTTGACCGGAACCCAGGCTTTGTTGCTAATCGTGGCGGGGCTTTACGCGGCGCTTGGGCTACTCAAGTCTCACTTCGCGGCGGATCCACTGTCAGTCGATTACCGGATGACTCGCACGGTCGAGTTTTGTCCGGAACTGGGCCGGGAGTGGGGGTAGGTAGCAATTAGCACCCAGCCGTAATAGTGGCGGAGGATGGCTTCACCACCCCGCCTGTGCGAGTTCCCGGTCGTAGCAATTAGCACCCAGCCGTAATAGTGGCGGAGGAGCCTGGCTCAGGGGTCGGCCAACGTCAGGTCGGAGGGGGCGGCGAGAGCGCCGGATGCGGGGGTAGATGGGTTCGAGCTTCCGGGTGCGTGCCGCGCTGGCGGCTCGCTCGAATCGGCGGGCGATCGCTGCCGTTATAGCCGCTCGGGTAGTCGTGGTGTACTTACGTGCCGATCGGCGGGTGTAGTTCACCCGTATTCTCTTACAGATAGTCGAGCAGAGCGCCTCCGTCCTACTGCCTGGACGGAAGCGGGGAACTCGCGGCGGTGTTGCACACGTACCGCGTATGATGCGGCATGGGCTGGGAGCGCCGCGGGAACCACAAGCACTTCTACACCGCCCGCCGGGTCGGCGGGCGGGTCGTCAAGGAGTACGTCCCCGACGTGCTCGCCCCTCACACGGCCCGGCTGGAGGCCGAGCAGCGAGCCAAGCGCGACGCCGAGCGGGCCGCGGCCGCGAGCCCGCGCCGAACTCGAGGCCCTCGCCGACGCGGTCGCCCCGCTGGACGATCTCGCGGACGTGGTTCTCCGCGCGGCGATGCTCGCGGCCGGCTATCACAACCACAAGGGCCAGTGGAGGAAGCGCCGTGGCTGACACAGCTCTGGCGACGAAGCAGGCGACGGCCGAGGCGAAGAAGCTCCTGGCGCTCATCGAGCGGGCGGAGGGCGGGGACGCAACCGCCGTCCCGGGCTTGCGGGAGACTCTGGCCCTGCCGGGCATCGCGGACGTGCTCGGCGGCGATGTCGCGCGGAAGGCGGCGGACCGATTCCTGGACGCCTACTGCGGGAAGCACCTTGCCGTCCGAGAGGCGACGACCACGAAGATGGCCCAGTTCCGGGCCGAGTTGGCCGGGGCGAACCCGACCGCCGTCGAGCGGCTGCTGGCGGACCGGGCGGTACTCTGTGGCTCCACGTCCACCAGCTCGAGTTCAGCTACGCCGGGAAGGAGTCGATGTCGATCGCCCTGGCCGACCACTACCAGAAGTGCATCGACCGCGCCCACCGCCGCTACCTGTCGGCCCTGAAGGCGCTGGCCGAGGTCCGCAAACTAAACGTCACGGTGCAGCTGAACATCGCCCGGAGGCAGGTGAACGTCGCCGGCGCTGTTGTAAGGGTGTGACCCGGCTTCCGGTCACGGACCGCCGGCCGCCGATTGGTCCACCCCCCTTCGCTCTCCCGTGGGACGGTCTCGGCATCAACCGACTTCGATGAACTCGGCAGGCAAGGGGCCGCATGATCCCTTCGGCCCGCTGACCAGGGAGGCGAAGGGGGGCTGCCGACCGGTCCCGGATTCGTCGCGCTTGTCGCCGCGGGGTTGATGCCCCATCCGCAGCAGGGCAGCTACGCCACGCGAGGACGGCGGGACGCGAACCACGTGGCAATCAACCAGCATCTACGGCGCCGCACCCGCTACCCCACCCACCACCGGAACGCCAGTCCGGCAGCGACCACCGGCCGCGGGTTCGCCGCCGCGAGGAACCGGGCGACCGCCGCCTCCGATGTCCGCCACCCTCCATCTCTGAGCTACGATTTCGTCCGAGTGACTGCTGCCGAGTCAGCGAGCGGAGTCGACCATGTCGTCCGACGGAGAGAATGCGGAGCGGCCGGCAGTCGGAACGCGGGCCTGGTCCCGCCGCATGCTCGCGGTCGTGCTCGCCGCCAACCTGGTGCTCTTTCCGCTGAAGTTGCTCCTCCTGGGGTGGCGGCCGTCGCACCCCGAGACGGCCATGTTCCTGGCAGCCCTGCTCGGCGGCCTCGTCGTCGCCGTCTCGGTCGGCTACGTGTTCGTGCGGAACGTGTGGCGGGAACCACCGCGTTCGGATGACGCGGCCCCGTTGGGGTGGGGCGAATGGCTGGGCCTGTGGGCCTCGGTCGCGTTCGCGGTGTTCTTCATGTTCAACTGGCTCTTCAGTCCCGGCCTCATGCCCTCGCGGTACGGCGACCGGGTCAAGACGTGAGGGTCACGTGCCAAAGGCTGAGGACGATCACCGCCCCGCACGCGATTAACCCCCAAGTGATGACGGCCTTGACCCAACCACCCTCGGCGGCATCCGCCGGCCGGTCGCTTTGGGTGCCCGTCCACAGATACCAGAGGAACACGGGGGTGGAGACCAGGAACATCGCCAGGGCGATGTACCGCTGGTGAGGCTCGTGGCCGTCCGACCGCCATACCCGCACGAGCCCCGCGAGTGCGGCGAGGAGCGTCGAGCAGCCCGGACAGCCGGCCCGCCCACCGCCGGCCTGCGGGCATTCGAGATACCGTCTGCTCATCGGCCATCTGACCCTCCGCTGCGCGGCGTGGCCGTACTTACCACGGCAACAGTCGCCACCCACTCCATCCTTCCGCGGCGATTGCGATCACTGCCGTTAGGACGGCCACGCCGATCGGCCACTCGTGCCACCGGATTCGGCCGCGGAGGTTCGGTGCCCCGTCAGTTGTCGTGGCGAGCCAGACCTGCCTGGCGAGCCCAACAAGACTACCAGTAAGACGGCGTACATCACCCACGTCGTCGGATTGGCCCACGACATGGACCACGGCGCCGGGGCACTGGCCGCGACCACGAGCACCGCGAGCGAGCGAAGGAACCAGCGTCTGGCCCCTGGAACTCCGATCGCCGGCCCCTCCTCACTCTAGGACATGCGCGTGCCCCCACTCACTCGCTGATCCACACCCCGCCCGTCGGTTAGCTGGCAACTGTAGCACGCAGCCAGGGAGGCCGTCGGCGTTGACCGTCGGCCGCCCGTCCGAGTACGCTCCGGCGCTCGCCCGCAAGGAGGCTCGATGCGTACCCGCCCCCTGCACCTGGCTGCCGGGTACTTGATTAGCCCGTCGGGAGTAGCACCGGTCGAGGGACCAGACCGTTGCCGACCGCCGTAGCGTCTGGCTGATGTGGTCCACGACCGCACGACCCTGTCGCCGGCACGTCTCCAGGACCGACATCAACACACCCGGGGCCTTCGCGCCCGTCGCCGTCCGGTTCCCACCCCACACCTTGCGGTTCACCACCGCCGGTCGGATCGCCGGCTCCGCCTTCCAGTTCGTCGGCTCGATCCGCGGGTCGAAGGCGAACGCGAACCACTGCTCGAGGTGGTTCCACAGGTGCCTCGCCAGCGTCGCGTACTCCGGCACCGCCCGCGGTCGGCTCACCAGACCCAGCAGGCGGTCGTCGAACGACACCCGCTGCCCGTCGAGTTGGTCGTCGGTCCACGTCCCCGGCACGTACCCGTTGCGCCAGTGGATCGCCTCGGTGAACAGCGCGATCACCTGCCGCGGGAACCGCACGGCCCCGCGGGTGGCCGTCGCCAGGAGGTCGCGGGCGAGGCGGAGCACGTGGGCCACGCACTGCTGATGGACCGCCGCCTCGAACCGGTCGTACGAGGCGAACCCGTCGTGGCTCAGGACGCCCGCCCAGTCCCGCCCGATCGCCCGCTCCAGGGCGTCGGTACTGCGCTGGGGGTCGATGGCGTACGCGGTGGCCCGGTCACCGACCCAGGCGTGGAGCCCGGCCGGGTGCCCTCCGACCCGCCACCCCGTCTCGTCCGCCGCGATCCGCCCGGACGCCCGCACCTCGCCGAGGACGAGGTGGTAGTCCGGTTCGAGTCGGGTCGCCGCCCGGAGGTTGATCTGGGCCCTGGCCCCGCGGGTCAGAGCGATGTCGTCGACCGCCCGGGGGACCGTCCGCCCGACGAGCCGGGCGACGCGGCGGAACTGCGTGAGCCGCCGGGCTGGGACCAACTCGGGGAATTGAAACGGACAGTCCTGATCTCGTTGGCTAAGTCGCAGGAGCGGCTGTCGGGGCCGGAACTGGCGGCGATAGCCGGGTACACGGTTGGTAGCCTTCGGCACCACTTCCCGGCACTGCAACGCTGGAAGTACATCGACAAGGCCGCAGACGGGTTTGCCATCACCCCGGCGGGTGCCGCGTTAGTGCCGCGTTAGTGCCGCGTTAGCGGGTATGTGGCTCACGCGGGGCTCACCCCGACTCACGCGGCTTGAGCGTCTAATTGGGCATCCGAACCCCGGGTACTCCGATGACTCTGAACCCACCTCCGGTCACGCCGCCGATCGTCCTGCCTGACCCCGACACGATCCGCGCGGCCATCGGCGCGGCGGACCAGCGGGCACGACTCCTCCTCCGCCTCCTCCGGCTGGCGCTCCGACTCGGACTCCCGCTCACCACCGCCCACCAACTGCCCGCCACGGCGGCCCCGAGCCGACAGGAGGGCGGCCGTGGCTGATGTACTTCCGCTCCACCCGCACGGTTCTGGAGTATCCGCCGGCCGGCGGGCGAAACTCACCCCCTTGGTGGTCGATGCGAAGCGGCTGGCGCGGCTGCTGACCTGCGGCGTTCGCACCGTCCGCACCCTCGACGCCGGCGGCGAGCTGCCGACGCCCGTCCGGCTCGGCGGCCGCGTCGTCTGGCGGGTTGCCGGAGGGTCCGCGCCTGGCTCGCCGCCGGCCGCCGCGACCGGGCGACGTGGGCCGCGCTCCGCGCCGCTCGGAAGTGATAACCCCTTGACACTCACCTGAAAGGCCACGGGCCGGGGCCGCCTCGTAAGCACCCCCGGCCCGTTGGAACGGTCAGACACCGGCGGTATCCGGAGGCGGACGGCGCGTGCCGATCTGGTTCAGCGGGAGCAAGGGGTATCACGTCGCCGTCGAGCTCGCCCACGAGCCGCCGCCGGCCGTGGGCTTCCCGCTCGTCGCCCGCGAGTTCGCCGAGCAGCTCGCCCGCCCCGCCGGCGTCGTCATCGACACGAGCATCTACGACATCGCTCACATCATCCGGCTTCCGAACACCCGGCACCCGGGGTCGGGACTGTTCAAGCGGCTCATCGACGCCGACGCGCTGTTCCGGCTGGACGTGGGCGGCGTCCGCCGGCACGCCGAGCACCCGGCGGCGGACGGCATCCCGACCCTCCCGTCCGTACCCACGGAGCTGCCGGACGACTGGCGGTCGGCGCGAACTGGCGACCGAGGAGGCCGCCGCCCGCGGCGTGTGCCCGGCCGTCGCCGACGACCGGGCGCATACTTCGTGGAGTTCTTCCGGTTCGGCGTGGACCCGGGCGAGCGGCACCGCACCTGTTCCGCTGCGCCGCCTGGCTGGCCGAACAGGGGCGCCGCCCCGCTCGCTCTTCGCGCCATGCTCACCGAGGCCGGGGAGGACAACGGGCTGGCACCGAGGGACGTGGCGCGGCAGATCCGCTGCGGCATCGACCACGCCGTGACGGCAACACGAGGCCGGCCGACCCGCGACCGGACCCCGCCGCGGACCCGCGACGGCTTCGAGGCGTGGGCGGTCCGGCACGAGGGCGACCCGCTCCCGCCCGGCGCGCTCGCCTTCCCGTTCGGCGAGGAACGGGAGTGCCGCGTGACGCCGACGTTCACCACCGGGGCCGACCTGTTCGGCTCGTGGCTGGCCGACGTGGAGAGCGGCACGAAGCCGGTCCGGTTCGCCCTCCCCGAGCCGTTCGCCGGCCTCGACATGCACGCGGGCCGGGTGCTGATGTTCGGCAGCACCTCGGGGAGCGGGAAGACGGCGGCACTGATGCAGCTCGGCACCGACCTGCTGCGGCTGAACGACACCGCCCGGCTGCTCGTGACGAACGTGGAGATGGCCCCGGCACTGCTGGGGGAGCGGATCGTCTCCCGCCTGTCCGGGGTGCCGCTGACCGCCCTGGCCGACCGCACGCTGACGGCCGACCAGCGCGGCCGGGTGCCACCGCCGTGGGGGCGTTGCAGCCCGTCGCCGCCCGGCTGGCGTTCCTGCAGCCCCCCTTCGCCCTGGAGCACGTCGCCGCCGCCGGCACCGCGTTCGGGGCGAACGTGCTGATGCTCGACTACATCCAGCGGATCAGCGTCGGCGACGGCCGGCAGGAGAAGCGCGACCAGCTCGAGACCGCCGCGACGGTGCTCCGCCGGTTCGCCGACGCGGGGGCCGCGGTGCTCGTCGCGTCGGCCGTGTCGCGGCAGAAAGGGAAGTCCGGCTCGACCTGCACCGGGCTGAACCTGGCGAGCTTCCGCGGGTCGTCGGAACTCGAGTACGGGGCGGACAGCGCCTACCTGTTCACCCCGGGCGACGGCGGGGTACTCACGCTGGCGTGCGAGAAGAACCGGTACGCCGCCGTGGCCGACATCGTGACGCGGTTCGACCCCACTACCCAGGCGTTCGGCCCGGCGGCGTCCGGCCTGTCCGGGTTCGACGGTGCCGCACCGGCCCGCAACGCGAAGGGGGGATGACGTGCGCCGGCTGACAGTTCGGGAGGTGAACGAGCAGTGCGGAGGCGTACTCCCGCCGGACGCCGTCCTCCGCGGCGAGGACGAGGAGCCGATCCCGCCACCGCCGGCGAAGCGCCGGCCGGCGGGCGGACCGGTTCGCGGCGCTGAACTGCGTTCACGGACTGCGCCTTGGCGGGCCTCACCGCGGCGGAAGCGAAGGTGTGGCTGATCCTATTCCGGGACACGAAGGCCGCGACCGGCACCGCCCGGACCGGGCAGGCAGACCTCGCCCGCCGGGCCGGGCTGAAGCCGCGTACTGTCCGCTATGCGCTGGTGTCGCTGGAGGGGAAGGGGATGGTGCGCGTCGTCCGCCGCGGCCGGCTGCGCCGGCCGTCGGTGTATCGTGTCCACCCAACCGGCAACGGATTGCCGGTTGCATGAGGCAATCCGACGGCCGGAACTGCGGCAATGGGTTGCCGCTATCCCAGAATGGGACCAGTGCGACGCCGCCGTTCGGCGATTCGGCGTCGCCGACAACGAATCAGATTCGGACGCGCGATCGTACCGACATGGCACCGGGCCGCATCCGATGTATAGTCACTCACGACCTAGTTGCGTCTCCTCGTACGGGCGTGCCATCTCACTCCATCGGGCTGACACCATGCCGAAGCCGTTCAAGCCCACCCGCCCGTTCCGACTCCCGGCCGGTGCGGAGGTCGTCGCCCACGGTGGCAAGCCGCACGTCCGCCTGAAGGAGCGTGGTAAGCCGGTCCTGTACCCGCTCACGAAGGACGGGGCCAAGTACCTCCGCCCGGCGAAGCGGTGGTACTTCGACCTCCGCGACGCCGACGGCACTGTGCAGCGGGTGAAGGGGTTCGCGGACCTGAAGGCGACGGAGCAACTCGCAGCGGAACTGGAACGGAAGGTCGCCGGTGCGCCGCTGGCATCATCGATCCCACCGAGGAGCATGCTCTCCGACCGCTCGCCGATCATCTGCGCGACTACGCCACCTACCTCGAGATCGAAGGGCAATACCCTCGAACACGTCACCCTGACCGCCGGCCGCGGCCGCGCCTGCTCGCCGGTGGCGGGGCGTGTTCTGGAAGACGTTGACACTGCCCGGGCCGCCGAGTGGCTGAACGGCCTCCGCCGCGACGACGCCCCGGCGCGTACTGCCCGAAGGCGTCGACGCGTTCCGCCCGTCCGAGGCTGCGGCGCTGCTCGGCGTGTCACCATGTGCGGGCCTGGCGACCGCCGTCCGGCGGCACCAACTCGCCGCGGTCGGCACGGGAAGGCACGGCACGCTCCCACGGGCGACGGTGCAGGTGCTGGCCGACCGCGCCGCCGGTGGCACCGGGCCGGAGACGGTGAACCACTACGTCCGGGCCGACCGCGGGGGTTCTTCCGCTGGATGGTGCGGCCGAAGCGGGTCGGCTCGAACCCGCTCGAGTCGCTCTCGCCTGGTCAACGCGGCCGTGGACGTGCGGCGGGCGCCGCCGGGAACTGACGGCCGACGAGCTCCGCCGGCTGTTCGTCGCGGCCCGCGCGAGCGGCCGGACGTTCCGCGGGCTGACCGGCGCGGACCGGTTCCACCTGTACCTGCGGCCGCCGGCACCGGCTTCCGGGCCCGCCCTGGCCAACCTGACGCCCGCCGACTTCGACCTGGACGCCGGCCGACCGTGACCCTCGCCGCCCGGTTCAACAAGACCCGCAAGCCGAAGGTGCAGCCGCTCCCCGCCGACGTGGCGGACGCGCTGCGCGGCGTACCTCGCGGGCAAGCCGACCGGCGCGCCGGTGTGGGGCGGGACGTGGGCGCGGGACAAGCGGGGGGCGGAGATGCTCCGGGGCGACCTGGAGGCGGCCGGCATCCCCTACGCGGTCGAAGGGCCGGACGGCCCGGAGTACGCCGACTTCCACGCCCTGCGGCACTCGTACCTGACGCTCGGCGGGCGGTCCGGGATCGACCTGCGGACGCTCCAGGAACTCGGCCGGGCACTCGAAACCCGGAACTGACCGCCCGGTACTCGCACCGCCGGCTCCACGACCTCGCCGGGGCGGTCGGGGAAGCTGCCGAACCTCGTGCCGACCACCAGTGCAGGGGATGCCCTTCGCCTCACTGGAACTTATGGGGCCGAAAGCGGACAATCTCGTCCGTTAGGTGCAGTGCCGGGTGCAGTGACAGGGGGCTCGGGTTGCGTCAATCGGCATCGTTCGGCAACAATGAGCTTGTCGGGGCGAGCACCGGGGCGAATCGGAAAACCCTGGAAATGCCGGGGGCCGGCAACCTTTTGGCACCGGCCCGCATCGGTCCGCAGCAGTGAGCCGGGTGGGGATCGAACCCACGACCAGCGGATTAAAAGTCCGTTGCTCTACCGGCTGAGCTACCGGCTCGTCCCGTCATCGTAGGCCCACCCGCCCGCCCGTTCAACCCGGCCGCATCGCTCCAACGGTGATTCTTCCAGACGACTCAATGCTTCTGGGACTGGGTGCCCCCCTCGCCTGGAACCAAGTGTACGGTTCGAGCATCAGCGCGGGTCGGCCGACGCAGACCTCACGCCTTCTTCAGCGACTTCCGCACCCGGCCGTCCGCCACCCACTCCACCACGTCCACGTCACCCGACGACGACACGGTGGAACTCGCCGCTACTCGAACAGGTCCAGGAGCGGCTCGCCGGTGCTCAGCGGCCGGGTCAGGCCGTCCTTGGTCACCCGCGACTCGAGCGGCACCCCCAGCGCGTGGAAGATCGACGCGCTCAGGTCCTGCGGGCGGACCGGCTTGTCCTTCACGTAGGCGCCGATCTTGTCGGACTCGCCGTAGACCGCCCCGCCGCGGATCCCGCCGCCGGCCAGGATCGCCGAGTAGCACGCCGGCCAGTGCTGCCGGCCGGGGGTGCGCGCAGTTCTGGTTGATCCGCGGCGTCCGCCCGAACTCGCCGACCACCACCACCAGCGTGCTGTCCAGCAGCCCGCGGTCGTGCAGGTCGGTCGAGCAGCGCCGACAGGGCGTCGTCGAGTCACCGGCAGGCACCAGCCCATGCCGTAGGAGCCGGTGCCGAAGGCGTTGCCCATGCCCATCTCGCCGCCGTGCATGTCCCAGCTCGAACTCGGCGGGCCGTTGCCGCCCTGACCGCGGGGCCGGGCCGGTCCAGCCGTTGACGGTGACGAAGCCGACGCCCGACTTCGACGAGCCGCCGCGCCAGCAGCAGGTTCTGGCCGAGCGGGTTGCGGCCGTAGCGGTCGCGCACGCGGCGGGTCTCGCGGTCGAGGTCGAACGCCTCGCGCGGGCCGGTGCTGGTGGCGATGTCGAACCCGCGGCGCTGCACGCCGCGCCATGAGCTGTTCACCTCGGCGCGGAACTTCTTCTACAAGTTCCTGTTCCCGCTGCTGGGTGCCCTCATGCTCACGTACGCGTTCGTTCAATCGGCGATCGACATGTACGACGTCGACTACGGCTACACGGTGCTGCTCGGGATCGGCGGGACGTTCGTGCTCGGCATCGGCGCGCTGGCGTTCGGAGTGCTGCTGATGTTCCTCTGGTTCGCCTTTCCGCGATCCAAGCCGTTCTTCCGAGGCGAGAGCCTCAACCGCGAGACACCCGTCCTCGTGCCCGACGACCCCGCGGACTACGTCCGCTCGGTCGACGGCGGCGTCTGAGCCGCGTCCGCTCGACCTTCCGGCCGAGCACGCCCGTCAGGCGAGCGCGACCTCCAGCGGCGCCAGGGCCAGCTCGTGCGCCGTCGCGACGCCCGGGTTCACGACCGTGCCGTCGATCGTGTTCAGTCCGGCGGCGAGCGCCGCATCCGCACGCAGCGCGTCCTTCCACCCACGCCGCACCATCTGGCGGATGTAGGGCAGCGTCGCGTTCGTGAGGGCGGAGGTGGAGGTGTTCGGCACGGCACCGGGCATGTTCGCCACGCAGTAGAAGATGCTGCCGTGCACGGGGAACGTGGGATCGGCGTGGGTCGTCGGCCGGGTGTCCTCGAAGCAGCCGCCCTGGTCGACCGCGATGTCGACCAGCACGCTGCCGGGCTTCATCCGCGCGACCATGTCGTTCGTGACGAGCTTCGGCGCCTTCGCGCCCGGGATCAGAACCGAGCCGATGACCAGGTCGGAGTCCACGACCGCGCGGTCGAGATCGAGGGGGTTGGATGCCGCGGTCTTGACGCGGCCCTGGAAGTGATCGTCCAGGTAGCGCAGGCGCTGCACGTTCGTGTCGAACACCGTGACGTCGGCACCGAGGCCGACGGCGACCACGGCCGCGTTCGCTCCGGCGACGCCCCCGCCGATCACCGTGACCCGCGCCGGACGGGTGCCGGGCACGCCGGACATGAGCAGACCCAGGCCCCCCGCAGAGCGCATGAGGGTCGCAGCGCCGACGGTCGGTGCAAGGCGACCGGCGACTTCGCTCATCGGCGCGAGCAGCGGCAGACCCCCGCCGGCGAGCTGGACCGTCTCGTAGGCGATGGCGGTCACGCGATCGGCGACGAGGCGATCCGTGAGCGGGCGATCTGCGGCGAGATGCAGATAGGTGAAGAGCACGAGGTCATCGCGGAAGTAGCCGTACTCGCTTGCGATCGGCTCCTTGACCTTGAGCAGGAGCTCGGCGCGCGCCCACACCTCGGCGGCATCGTCGAGCAGGATGGCACCGGCGGCATCGTACTCGGCATCCGGCATCGACGAACCCTCGCCGGCCCCGCGCTGGACGAAGACCTCATGGCCCGCCAGCGCGAGATCGTGCACGCCCGCGGGCGTCAATGCCACGCGGTACTCGTTGTTCTTCACTTCGGTGGGGACGGAGATCCTCATCGCGTGATCCTTTCCGCTCCTGGTGGGAGCGCTCTAGAAGGCGGGGCGGATCGCCCCGACAACCTGCCCGCCGCCGGAGACCGACAGCGCAAGCTTCGACGTCGCATCGGCCACGTCGGTCGCGGCGAGCGCGCCCGCGCGCTCCAGCAGCCGCAACGCGACGGCCGTGGCGGCGCGGCCGCTGCCGTCCAGCATCTTCAGGGCGACCGTGGTGCCGTTCGGCGCGACCATGACCATGACGCCTTCGGCGCCACCCTTGGCGAACACGCCGAGACGCTCGATCACGATCGTGTCGGCCCTCCCCGGCCCGTCGATAGTCCACGGATTCTCGCGCACCGCCCGGACGAGCGCGGCGGCGCTTCGGTGCAGTGCGAACGGCGAACGCTCCGACGAGGTGCCGATGCGGTGGATCGCCTTGGCCAGCCCGGCCAGGCTCATCGCGAAGACGGGGGCGCCGCAGCCGTCGATCGCGGTCGCAGTGGCGCGCTCACCGACGAGTCGCTCGGCCACGTCGCGGATGTGCAGCTGCAGCGGATGCCCCGGGTCGAGGTAGCTCGCGGTGTCCCATCCGTTCACGGTGCACGTGAGCAGCATCGCGGCGTGCTTGCCGGAGCAGTTCATGCGGATCCGGGCCTGAGCGCCGCCGTCCCGGAAGACCTCGTCGCGCGTCGGCTGGTCGCTCGGCCACGCGGGTGGGCAGGCGAGCGCCTCTTCGCCGATGCCTGCCGCGTCGAGGATCTCGCGCACGACGGACACGTGGCGGTCGGTGCCCGAGTGGCTCGCGGTCGCGAGGGCAAGTCGTCGGTCTTCGAGTGGAGCGCCCGCCGTCAGGCAGGCGAGCGCCTGCACCGGCTTGAGGCTCGATCTCGGCAGAATCGGGGTGGCGGTGTCGCCCAGCGCGGCGACCACCGTGCCGTCGGCATCGAGGACGATGGCCGAGCCCGTGTGCCGCGATTCGACGAAACCGCTGCGTTCGACGACGGCCAGTTCGACGGCGTCGGCTGCGGCGAAGGTCTGCGGCACGACGCCAGCCTACCGCCGCCGACCCGCGCATCCCCGCGTGTCAGACTGGGCGGATGTTGGGCGAGCATCACTACGCCGTCCGGGCCACGTGGACGGGCGATCGCGGCACGGGCACGAGCAGCTACCGGGACTACGACCGCGCGGTGACGATCGAGATCGCGGGCAAGCCCGACCTGCTGGCCTCGTCGGACAAGCCCTTCAGGGGCGACCCGTCTCGATGGAATCCCGAGGACCTGCTGGTGGCGGCGCTGAGCGAATGCCACCTGCTGTCGTACCTGCACGCGTGCGTGACGGCGGGTGTCGTGGTCGTCGGATACCGGGACGAGGCATCCGGCGTTCTGGTCGAGGACGGCCGCGGCGGCGGTGCCTTCCGAGAGGTGGTCCTTCGGCCGCACGTCATCGTCGCCGACGCCTCGATGACGGATGCCGCAACGGCCGCGCACGCGCAGGCGCACGAGTGGTGCTTCATCGCGAACTCGGTGAACTTCCCCGTCCGCCACGAGCCCACCATCGAGGTCGACGACGCTCGCTGACGCTCAGCGCCGTTCGTGCGGGAGGACCTGCCGAATGCGTTCGAGAGGATTGTGCGCGGGCGCCTCGTTGTAGGCGTTCGCGAGTTCCTGGCCGGAGAGGGCGTGGATTGCGGCCATGATGTCGTCGGTCGCCAGTCGTCGGGCCTTGCCGGATTCGGCCGGTCCGTGGTGGCCGAGGTGCAGCGGCTGGCCGAATCGCACCGTCACGCGCTGCGTGAGCGACGGGAACTTGGCGCCGACCGGCATCACGCTGTCGGTGCCGATCAGCCCCACCGGAACCACAGGGGCGCCCGTTTGCAGCGCCAGGAACGCCACGCCGGTGCGTCCCTTGTACAGCCGGCCGTCGAGCGATCGCGTGCCCTCGGGGTACAGGGCGACCGCGCTGCCGGCGACCAGCAGCTGACGCTGCTGGTCGAGTGCGTCGAGGGCCGCCTGGCCAGCACCGCGCTGCACCGGCACGGCGCCGATCGCCGTGAAGAACTGTCGCGCAAACCATCCCGACATCCCGGATCCGTCGAAATAGCTCGACTTGGCGAGGAAATGCACGGGTCGCGGGGCGGCCACGGGGATCGCGATGGAGTCGATGAACGACAGGTGATTGCTCGCGAAGATGACCGGCCCGGACTTCGGCACGTTCGCCTTGCCCTCGACGTGCGGTCGGTAGATGAGCCGGGCGAGCGGGGCCACCACGAAACGGCCGAAGCCGTACGTCGCACCCATCTGCCGGACGGCGGACTCGTCGGGGGAGTCGGCTTCCCGGGATTCGGGAGTCTCCTCGGAAGTCACCCGTTGAGGGTACTCCCGAATCCATGCCCCCGCCGGAATGCCCTCCTCTCAGGCAGGGCCAAGGAAACATGGGGGAAGATGAAGCCTCCCCTTCCTTCGTCTTGAGGTCCTCTGTGCGCATCCGCCCGCTCGCCGTCCTGTCCGCCGTTGCAGTGTCCGCTGCGCTCCTCGCCGGCTGTTCTTCCAGCACTCCGGATGACGCGGCCAGTCCGTCCGGCCCGCCGCCCGCGGACCTGTGCGACGCCGCGGCGCCGTCGGGAGCGGCATCCGACGCCGTCACGGTAGAGGGTGACGCGGGAAGCCCGGCTACCGCAACGTTCGCCACCCCGCTGGAGGTGAGCGCGCTCGAACGAACCGTTATAAGCGAGGGCTCGGACAAGCTGACCGGCGGGGAGTTCATCTCGTACGCGTACTCAGTCTTCGACGCGGAGACAGGGGCGAACCTCGAGACGCTTGGCTACAACCCCGGTGAGACGCTCCCCCAGCAGGTTTCCGCCGATAGCGGCGGTTCACTTTTCGGATGCGAGGGGCCCGGTGCCCGGATTGTCGCGGTCGGACCGGCGGCAGAGGCGTCGCCGGCAGTGGTGTACGTGATCGACGTGCTTGACGTGGTCCCGACTGCGGCGTGGGGAGACGACCAGGCTCCCGTAGACGGAAATCCGGAGGTCGAGCTCGCGGACAGCGGCGCGCCGACGATCACGCTCCCCGGCGGGAGTGCGCCGACCGAGACCGAGGTCACCCTCCTCAAGGACGGGAACGGGGCCACCGTCGACCCCGGCGACACAGTTCTTGTCCAGTACACCGGTGTCAAGTGGTCGGACGGAACCGTGTTCGACTCCACGTGGGACAAGGGCGGTGTTCCGGCGACTTTCTCGACGTCGGGCGTTGTAGAGGGATTCAAGATGGCGCTCGAGGGGCAGACTGTGGGCTCTCAGGTGCTCGTGGTGATCCCGCCCGGCGAGGGTTACGGCGAAGCAGGCTCGATCCGAGCACGAACTGGCCGGCGAGACCCTGGTCTTCGTCGTCGACATCCTTGGAACTCAGCACGCTGCTGTCGCCGCCCAGTAGGCGTGGTGAGCGCTCCCCTGGGGGAGACCCAGGGGGCTCCCCTGTCACGGATCGCGCGCCGCGTCGGCGCGTCGTGACAGGGGAGCGGGGTGCACGCGCCGAGCCGGCGCGGGGCATGAAGTCACTAGCATGACCTCATGCGCCGCGTCATCGTCCTCGGATCCACCGGCTCGATCGGCACCCAGGCTCTCGAGGTCATCCGGGCCAACCGCGAACGCTTCGAGGTCGTGGGGCTGTCGGCCGGCACCGATCGCGCCGCGATGGAAGCGCAGGCCGACCGGTTCCAGGTCGATGACACGGCGCTCGGCGCCGAAGAGGCCGAGCAGCTGGTGCGGGATGTCGAGGCGGACGTCGTGCTCAACGGAATCACCGGATCCGTGGGTCTCGGGCCCACGCTGGCCGCGCTGGAGACCGGGCGGACGCTGGCGCTCGCGAACAAGGAGTCGCTGATCGTCGGCGGTGCCCTCGTCACTGCGATCGCGCGTCCCGGCCAAATCGTGCCGGTCGACTCGGAGCATTCCGCGATCGCTCAGGCGCTCCGGTCGGGCGAGCGTCCGGAGGTGAGACGGCTCGTGCTGACGGCATCCGGGGGTCCTTTCCGGGGTCGTTCGCGCGCGTCCCTCGACGACGTGACGCCGGCCGAGGCGCTCGCCCACCCGACGTGGGACATGGGCCGGGTCGTCACGACCAACTCCGCCACCCTGGTGAACAAGGGCCTCGAGGTGATCGAGGCGCACCTGCTCTTCGACGTCCCGTACCACCACATCGACGTCGTCGTGCACCCGCAGTCGATCGTGCACTCCATGGTGGAGTTCATCGACGGGTCGACCATCGCGCAGGCATCGCCGCCCGACATGCGCCTGCCGATCTCGCTCGGCCTGGACTGGCCGCATCGGGTCGGCGGAGTCGGGCGTCCGATCGACTGGACCGTCGCGGCATCCTGGACGTTCGAGCCGCTCGACGACGACGCGTTTCCCGCGGTCCGGCTCGCGAAGAAGGTGGGCCGCGCCGGCGGCACCTATCCGGCGGTGTTCAACGCGGCCAACGAGCAGGCCGTCGACGCGTTCCACGAGGGGCGGCTGTCGTTCCTCGGCATCGTCGAGCTCATCGACCGCGTGGTCGAGTCGCACGAGCCGGCGTCCGGGCCGGTGACGCGCGCGTCACTCGCCGAGGCCGAGCGCTGGGCACGGGATGCCGCCGACCGGGCGATCGCGCGATCGAACTGATCCCGCAGGTTCAGTCGGGGTAGGGGACGGGCCAGCGCGGCTCCGGCACCGGCCAGCCGGCGTCGCGCAGCGCGCGCCGCGCGAGTTCGCGCGCGGAGTAGGGCGTACGAACGCCGCGGATGTCGCGGTAGTCCTGGTGGCCGGGCCCCGCCCACAGGATCGCATCGCCGTCGCCCACCAGCTTGACCGCTTCGACGATCGCGACTTCCGGCGGGGAGTACTCGTGGATCTCGGCATCGGGTCGCGCCTGCCGCGCGCCTTGGATCAGGGTGGCCCGGATGGTCTCGATGTTCTCGAAGCGGGGGTGGTGGTCGGTGATGACCAGGATGTCGCTGCCCTCGACGCCGGTTCGGCCCATGTCGTGTCGCTTGGTCGCATCGCGGTCGCCGTCGGCGCCGAACAGCATGAGCACCTTGCCCGGAGTCACGCGCCGCACCGCCGCCAGAGTCTTCTCGAAGGCGTCCGGGGAGTGGCCGAAGTCGACGTACACGGCGGGTCCGCGATCGCCCGAGACGCGCTCGGTGCGGCCGGGAAGATAGGCCTCGATGCCGCCGTCGCGATCGAGCGCCTCGACCAGTCGTTCCCAGGCGTAACCGGCTTCGAGGATCATCACGATCGCCAGCCCGGCGTTCGCGGCCATGTGCCGCCCGATCACCGGCACGATCGTGGTCAGGGTGCGGCCGTCGTTCGAGGTGAGCCGGAACTGAGTTCCGGTCTGCCGCTCGTCGAGGATGTCGACAACCCAGTCGGCCGCAGCGGCGGCGCCCGTATCGGCGGCGATCGCCGGTGTGCCGACAGTCACGAACGGGACCTCGCATCGCGCCACGACCTCGGCCGACGGTGCGGAATCGAGCGAGATCACCGCACGGCGGGAGCGATCCGGCCGGAAGAGGGGCAGTTTCGCCTCGAAGTACTCGCGCATGTCGGCGTAGTCGTCGAGGTGGTCGTGCGACAGGTTCGTGAACGCGGCGACATCGAAGACAAGTCCGTCGACGCGTCGCCGGCTCAGGGCCTGCGCGCTCACCTCGACTGCGACCGCCTCGACGCCGCGCTCGCGCATGAGCGCAAGCAGAGCGTGCATCTCGTAGGCCTCGGGGGTCGTCAGGCGCGAGACGATGACCTGCCCAGCGATGTGGCGCTCGGCTGTCGAAGACAGCCCGGTGGTGACGCCGAGCTGAGTCAGGATGCCCTCGAGCAGATGCGACACGCTCGTCTTGCCGTTGGTCCCGGTCGTTCCGAACAGGATCGGAAGCTGGTCGTCCCGCCCCGTGCCATAGACCCATGCGGACAGATCGCCGAGCAGACCGCGCGGATCCTCGACGATGAGCACCGGGAGCCCCGTGGCCTCCGCGACGTCGGCGCCCGCGGCATCCGTCACGACCGCGACCGCACCCTTCTCGGCTGCCGCTGCGGCGAACTCCGCACCGTGGCGATTCACGCCCTCGACGGCCACGAACACGTCGCCGGGGCGCAGATCGGCGGTGGCGAGCGTCAGGCCGGTCAGGGTCGCGCGGCTCAGGTCGCCGCGCGTCTCGCGGGCGAATCGAGCGGCGAGGGCTTCCAGCGTGTGGACCGGGGGATCGTCCGGCCGGAGCACGGGGGGCAGGGAGGAGGGAGCGTCGGTCGCCATGGCGCATCAATCCTCTCATCCGCCGCCGAGTGCCGCTGTTTGCTGCCAACACCGTCGCCCGCTTCTGCTCGGCGAACTCAAAGCCGCCGGCGGTAGCGTGTGCATGTGACCGTTCTCGCCTTCATCATCGGCATCGTCCTCATGGTCGTGGGGCTCGCCGTGTCGATCGCGCTGCACGAGCTCGGCCACCTTGTTCCGGCCAAGAAGTTCGGCGTACGCGTGGGGCAGTACATGATCGGCTTCGGCCCGACGCTGTGGTCGCGCCGCATCGGCGAGACCCAGTACGGCTTCAAGGCGATTCCGCTGGGCGGCTACATCTCCATGGCGGGCATGTACCCTCCGTCCCCCAAGGAGCGCGAACTCGCTGCGGCCGGGCACCGCGGCGGTCGCGCCGGCGGCGGCTTCTTCGCCACCATGGTGCAGGACGCCAGGGCCGCCAACGACGAAACGCTGATCGGCGACGAAGAGCAGCACGTCTTCTACAAGCTCCCCGTCTGGAAGCGCGTCGTCATCATGCTCGGCGGCCCGGTCATGAATCTCCTCTTCGCGATCGTCCTGTTCGCCATCCTCCTCTCCGGCATCGGCGTGCAGACGGCGACGAACACGGTCGCCAGCGTGAGCGAGTGCGTCATCCCCGCCGACGCCGACCGCACCGAATGCACGGCCTCCGATCCGGCCGCCCCCGCCGCGGAAGCGGGACTGCTGCCGGGCGACGTGATCCTGGAGGTCGACGGCCAGCCGATCACCACGTTCGCCGAGGCATCGGCGATCATCCGCTCGTCTCCCGGTGAGCCGCTGAGCGTGGTCGTCGAACGAGACGGTGCGCAGCAGAGCCTCACGGTCACGCCGATGGCGATCGAGCAGCCGGTGACGGATGCCGCCGGTCAGCCCGTCCTCGACGACGACGGCAATGTGCAGACCGAGGAGGTCGGGTTCGCCGGCATCCGACAGGAAGTCGAGTATCTGCGCCAGCCGATCTGGGCGGGACCCGCC
The DNA here is from genome assembly GCA_963772625.1 of uncultured Actinomycetota bacterium. GTDB lineage: Bacteria > Actinomycetota > Actinomycetes > Actinomycetales > Microbacteriaceae > Microbacterium. The sequence continues at coordinate 21,317 of CAVYXT010000002.1, forward strand.
GCCGCGTTCGAGAACGTCGGCGCGGTGGCCGGGATCATCTGGCAGCTGCCCGTCAAGGTGTACGAGACCGCCGTGACACTGGTCACCGGCGGCGAGCGCGACCCCAACGGTCCGCTCAGCATCGTCGGTGCCGGCATCCTCTCGGGTGAGGTCGCGGCTGCGGATGCCCCGATCCTCAACCGGGTCGCGGGGTTCCTGGGCCTGCTCGCCTCGCTCAACATCGCGCTCTTCGTCTTCAACCTCATCCCGCTGCTGCCGCTGGACGGCGGGCACATCGTCGTGGCGCTGTGGGATGGGATCAAGCGCATATGGGCGAAGATCTTCCGTCGCCCCCCGCCGAAGCCGGTGGACGCGACCAAGCTCGTACCGGTGACCTTCGTGGTCGTGATCGCCTTGATCGCGATGGGCGCGGTCCTGATCCTGGCCGACATCTTCAACCCGGTATCACTTTTCTGACGCGAATCTCGCGGAGGTGTCGATTCGGGCCTTGTCCGTTCGCTGTAGGGATGAAACGGTTCCCCTGACGAAAGGACCACCACCGTGAAGTACGTCATCATGTTCACATCCACACCCGAGCTCGACGCGGCCGTGTCGCCCGAGCACGCTGAGCAGGTCTACCGCCGCGTGTACGAATGGTTCGGCGCGCACGCGGATCAGATCTCCGACTCCGGTGCCGAGCTGCAGCCCGTCACGACCGCGACCACGGTCGCCCACGGTGGCGGTGCGCCGGTCGTCACCGACGGGCCGTTCTCCGAGGCGAAGGAGGTCATCGGAGGCTTCAGCGTCCTGGAAGTCGCCGACCTCGACGAGGCGATCGCGATCGTCAAGACCTGGCCGATGCTCGAGCTGCCCGGCAACTCCGTCGAGATCCGCCCGATGGTCGTGGACTACAGCCACATGGAGCAGTGAGCGAGAAGGATGCCGCGGCGCCGGATTCGGGAGACGACCGGGCCGCGGCATCCGATCGACTTCTCGCGAGTGTGCTTCGCGAGGAATCGGCGCGTATCGTGGCGGCGCTCACCGGTTGGCTCGGGAGCCTCGACCTCGCTGAGGAATCGGTCGCCGAGGCGATCGAGGAAGCCGTTCGGCAGTGGCGCACGCGCGGTGTGCCGCCCAATCCGGGCGGATGGCTCACGCAGGCTGCGCGCCACAACGCGCTCGACCGGATACGCCGCGAGAAGCGCTATAGAGAAAAGCTGGCGCTGCTCAGTGAACCCGAGGCCGTGGCGCCGGAACACGGCGAAACCGACCCCGATGAACGGCTTCCCCTGCTCTTCGGATGCTGCCACCCCGCGCTCTCGCCCGATGCGCAACTCGCGCTGACGCTCCGGGCGATCTGCGGGCTGACCACGGCGCAGATCGCGCGTGCCACGCTGGCGCCGGAATCGACGATCGCGCAGCGGATCGTGCGGGCCAAGCGCAAGATCGGGGCGACCGGCATCCCGCTCCGGATTCCCGAGGGGGCCGAGCGCGCTGAGCGCCTCGACATCGTGCTCACCGTCGTGTCGGTGATGTACAGCGAGGCGCACCTCGTGGCCGGCGGGGACGCCGCTGCGGACCGCGACCTCGCCGACGACGCGATCTGGCTCGCGCGTGTGGTGGCATACGCCCTGCCTCGGGAGGCGGAAGCGCAGGGGCTGCTCGCGCTGCTGCTGTTCCACCGTGCGCGCGAGGGTGCGCGCGCAGTGGACGGTGAACTCGTCCTGCTGGCCGATCAGGATCGCACGCGCTGGGATCGCCCGCTCATCGTCGAGGCGCAGTCGGTGCTCGAGCGGGCTGCGATGCTCCGACGGCCCGGGCGCTGGCAGCTGCACGCCGCGATCGCCGCCTGCCACGCCGATGCCCCGCAGGGGGACGCCACCGACTGGCTGCAGGTGCTCACGCTCTACGACATGCTCCTGGCGTACGACAAGTCGCCCATCGTGCGGCTGAACCGGGCGGTGGCGCTCGCCGAGGTCGACGGACCGCGGGCGGCCCTGCACGAAGTGGACGCCTTGAGGGATGACTTGACGGGCTACCACCTCTGGCATGCGGTCCGTGCCCGCATGCTCCGCGGACTCGCACGCGACGACGAGGCGATGATCGAAGACCTTCGTGCGCTGGAACTCACCGCGAACGACGCCGAACGTCGCCTCCTGGCCGCCCGCGTCGGACGCTGAAACGCGGCGCGTCTCGCTCCGTCGATTCCGCCCACCCGCCAGCGGGGAGTCGCGTCAGGCGTCGACGGGGGAGAGTGCTGCGGCGACGAGGCGCTCGAGCGTCGTCATCCCGTCGCGCGAGAGGATCGACTCCAGGTGCCCCTGCACCGAGGCGAACCCGGGTCCGCGCAGCGCGTAGACGTCCCCGGTGACCGGATCCGCGGCGACCTCCGCCTCGCCGACGACCGTCGTGCCGACGGGCACTCTGGCGCTGAAGGTGTTGTAGAACCCGATGGAGGCCGGCATCCCGAAGATGTCCACCGTCTTCTGCAATCCCTGGTGCGGCGCGTCGAGCGGAGCCAGCACGATGCCAAGGGAGGCGGCGAGGATCTGATGGCTGAGGCACACGGCGAGCAAGGGGCGGCCCGAGGCGTGACGTCGGGCGACGACCTCGCGCATCCGCTGCATGCGGGGAGTGCTCGGATCGCGGGGATCGCCGGGTCCCGGTCCCGATACCACGAGCTCGGCACCGTCGATCTGCTCGTCGGTCACCGCGCTCCACGGGAGGATCTCGACCTCGAGGCCGAGGTGACGCAGCTGGTGGGCGAGCATCGTGGTGAACCGGTCCTCGGCATCCACGACGATGGCGGAGAGCCCCTCGAACGGACCGGATGCGAGCGCGTCCTGCGGGTTCAACCAGAACGATGCGAGCCGGGCGTTGCGGGAGGCGAGGAGCGCGGCGACATCCGGGTCGTCGGCGAGGGGACGCGGCTCGACGGTGGGGGCATCGCGGTCGATCGCGTCCGCCGGCAGCCGCAATTCGGCCGGGCGGTTGCGCGGGACGGCGCCGATCGCACCGAGCACGCCCGCGGCCTTGCCGTGCGTCTCGCTGACCTCGCCGAACGGATCGGAGTGGCGCACCAGGGTCGCGCCGACCGGCACGCGCAGTCTGCCGTCGACGAGGTAGGCGGTGCGGATCAGGATGGGGGCGTCGAGGTCGTGCGTGGACTCGCCCGGGAGGATCGCGTCGGTCCGCGGGGTGAACAGCGCGGCGACGCCCGAGTAGTACCCCCGCGGCGTCCGCTCGTGCCGCGTGATGACCGTGCACGCGTTCTGCATCGGCGACCCCGTGACCGTGGGCGCGAACATGGTCTCACGGAGGATGTCGCGCGGATCGAGGCGGCTCCGCCCGCGCAGCACGTACTCGGTGTGGGTGAGACGCGACATCTCCTTCAGATGCGGGCCGGTGATGCGACCGCCGTCGGAGCAGACGGCGCTCATCATCTTGAGCTCCTCGTCGACGACCATGAACAGCTCTTCGGTCTCCTTCGTCGACTCGAGAAACTCGGTGAGCGCCTCGACGGTGGCGCCGCCGTCGGGATGGCGGAAGGTGCCCGAGATCGGATTCATCGTGACGATGCCGTCGCGTGCGCTGACGTGCGCCTCCGGGCTCGCGCCGACCGCCACGTGGCCGGGCGTCACGACCGCGAATGTCCAGTACGCGCCCCTCTCGTGCTCGAGGAGAGCCCGGAACCACGTCAGCGCGACTGTCGCCGTATCCGCATCGACCCCCGCGGTGAAATCGCGCCGGATGACGAAGTTCGCGCCCTCGCCGAGCCCGATCTCGTCGGCGATCACGCGCCGCACGATGTCCGCATAGTCCTCGTCGGGGATGTCGAAGCCGGGATCGGTGAGGGGGATTGACGCGGACGGCAGCAGCGCCAGCGCCTGCTCGCGCCCGATCACTGCTCGGTCGCGGACGACAAGGCACCGCAGTGGCGCGCCGTCGTCGTGACATTCGAAGCCGCGCTCGCGCACCTGCCGGAACGGCACGAGCGCGAGAACCTCCTGCGCCGCTCCGTCTGCGCCGATGAGGGGGATGTCGGCCAGCAGGTCCACGTCGAGAACGTCGCCCGTGAGCAGCTCGATTGTGGCGGCGTCGCGCGCAATGAGGGCGAACGGGATGCCGCGCGCGGCGAGGTCGCTCAGCGGACTCGGCTCGTCGGGGGAGGGGAGTGCAGACCCGGTCATGGTCGGTCTTTCGTCGTGGGGGCGGTCGCCCTACGAAGAAGACCGCCCGGAGGCGGTCTGTGGTCGCGCGAACACACCGCCTAAGAGGCGGGCCACCACGTGCGGTTCGCGAGCATGGGGTGAACCTACCACACGGCCCCGCCGGGCCCGAGCGGGAGCGGGCGAGGAGACGGTCGCCCGCGCCTGCCGGCGCAAGCCCTCCCGGGTCTCGCGCAGACAAGTCCGCGTAGGGTGGTTCTCGTGCCAGCTGTGAATCTCGGGATGCCCAAGGTCCCCGAAACACTCGCCCCCCGCCGCAAGTCCCGGCAGATCCGGGTGGGCAAGGTGCTCGTCGGCGGCAACGCACCCGTCAGCGTCCAGTCGATGTGCACGACGCCGACCACCAACATCAACGCGACGCTCCAGCAGATCGCCGAGCTGACCGCCTCCGGCTGCGAGATCGTGCGGGTGGCGGTTCCTTCGCAGGATGATGCTGACGTCCTGCACATCATCGCGAAGAAGAGCCAGATCCCCGTCATCGCCGACATCCACTTCCAGCCGAAGTACGTGTTCCAGGCGATCGACGCAGGGTGCGCCGCCGTGCGCGTGAATCCGGGCAACATCCGCAAGTTCGACGACCAGGTCGGCGCGATCGCCAAGGCGGCCTCGGATGCCGGAGTCAGCCTCCGCATCGGCGTCAACGCCGGATCGCTCGATCCGCGGCTGCTTCAGAAGTACGGCAAGGCGACACCCGAGGCCCTTGCAGAGAGCGCCCGCTGGGAGGCGAGCCTCTTCGAGGAGCACGACTTCCACGACTTCAAGATCTCGGTCAAGCACAACGACCCCGTCATCATGGTCCAGGCCTACCGGCTGCTCGCCCAGATGGGCGACTGGCCGCTTCACCTCGGCGTGACCGAGGCGGGTCCGGCGTTCCAGGGCACGATCAAGAGCGCGACGGCGTTCGGCATCCTGCTCGGCGAGGGTATCGGCGACACGATCCGGGTCTCGCTGTCCGCTCCTCCTGCCGAGGAGGTCAAGGTCGGCCACCAGATCCTGCAGTCGCTGAACCTGCGCGAGCGCAAGCTCGAGATCGTCTCCTGCCCGTCGTGCGGTCGTGCGCAAGTCGACGTCTACACGCTCGCGGATGACGTGACCGAGGGCCTCAAGGACATGACCGTGCCCCTGCGGGTCGCCGTCATGGGCTGCGTCGTGAACGGCCCCGGCGAGGCTCGCGAAGCCGACCTCGGGGTGGCATCCGGCAACGGCAAGGGCCAGATCTTCGTGAAGGGCCAGGTCATCAAGACCGTGCCCGAGGCCGACATCGTGGCCACGCTCATCGAAGAGGCGAACCGGCTGGCGGAGGAGATGGGGCCGGCGGCCCAGGTGGGCACCGCGCAGGTCGTCACGAGCTGACGGGCCCCGCGGCTACGGCCACAGGCGGTGGTATGCGTTGATAGCCGGCTGGCCGCCGAGGTGCGCGTAAAGCACGTGCGTGCCCGGCGCGATGTCGCGCTCACGTACGAGATCGATCAGACCGGCGAGTGATTTGCCCTCGTAGACCGGATCGGTGATCATCGCCTCGAGCTGCGCCCCGAGGGCCATCGCCTCCATCGTCGAGTCGACCGGGATGCCGTACAGGTCACCCGCCCATCCCTCGAGCACCTGGATCTCGTCGTCGCGCAGCTCGCGGCCGAGTTCGATCAGCTCTGCCGTATTGCGGGCGATGCGCGCGACCTGGTCTGTGGTCTTGGCCAGGGTGGCCGACGCGTCGATCCCGAGCACACGCCGCCGCACACCGGTGAGGTCCTCGAGAGCCGCGAACCCCGCGATCATGCCCGCGTGCGTCGAGCCAGTGACGGTGCAGACGATGATCGTCTCGAACGTGATGCCGAGCGTCTTCTCCTGTTCGGCGAGCTCCAACGCCCAGTTGGCGAAGCCCAGCCCGCCCAGCCTGTGCTCCGATGCGCCGGCCGGGATCGCATACGGCTTACCGCCGGATGCCTCGACCTCCCGCAGTGCAGCCTTCCACGAGTCGCGCACGCCGATGTCGAAGCCCGCATCATCGAGGCGCGAGTCGGCGCCCATCATGCGGGACAGCAGGATGTTGCCGACGCGATCGTTGGTCGGGTCGTCCCAGGGCACCCACTTCTCCTGAACCAGGCGTGATTTCAGGCCTAGGTGCGCGGCCACGGCCGCGACCTGGCGAGTGTGATTCGATTGGTATCCGCCGATCGAGACGAGCGTGTCGGCGCCCGAGGCGAGCACGTCCGGGACGATGTACTCGAGCTTGCGGATCTTGTTGCCGCCGTACGCCAGGCCGCTGGACACGTCTTCGCGCTTCGCCCAGACCTGCGCGCCACCCAGGTGCTGGGTCAGGCGTTTCAGAGGCTGGAGCGGGCTCGGCCCGAAAGTCAGGGGGTAGCGCGGGAAATCGGCAAGCTTCATGAATTGGCGTCCTCTGGTCGGTAGTGGTCGTCAAGCGAGGGATCCATCAACGGAAAGTGTCCGCCAGGTCTGCTCGGCAAGCGCGGCAGCCCCCGCGACGTCGCCCGTGCGGCACAGCTCGATCAGCCGAGCATGACGGTGCACAGAGGCGCGGCCTTTCGCCGAGCCGAACCGAAGCCGTTCGGCCCGATGCAGGATCGGCTCGTACAGGGCGATCACGGTGCGGACGGCTGCGTTGCCGGAGACGTCGACCGCGACCGCGTGGAACTCCTGGTCGGCGCTGAGCGCGGCATCCGCATCACCGGACCGCTGGGCGGCGTCGAAACGATCGTTGGCGTCGCGCATGCGATCGAGATCGCGGTCGTCAGCCGCGGGACCGCGCTCTCGACGGCGAGGCGGTGCATGGCCGCCACCACGGTCTGGGCATCGCGCACACTCGTCTCGTCGAGCGGGGCGACGACCGTCGAGCGGCCGGGAAGCGAGCGGACGAGCCCGGTCCGCCCCAGTTCGAGGAGCGCCTCGCGGACCGGCGTTCGACTCACGCCGAGCCACGTGGCGAGTTCGGCGTCGCGCAGTTGCTCGTTCGGGGACAGTGTGCCGTCGACGATCGCGTCGCGGAGTCGCTCGAAGACCTCGTCCCGCAGCAGGGGGCGTGGAGGGAGCGAAGTCCGCGGAACTGGCATGCAATATATTGCATTTCAGGGGACTCACTTTGTCAACTCGCAATCGCGGAAGTTCCTATTCACAGAGATTCCTCGACGGAACGCGAACCTTCTGCGCGATCCCGGACACTACAAGATATGAGCGATGCTGACGCGGCGTTATGGGTCCGGGTCCGGGCTGGTGACGAGTCCGCGCTGGGTGCGCTGTTCGACCGTCATGAGGCCCGGCTCTTCCGCCATGCACAGCGACTGCTCACCACACGCGAAGACGCGAAGGATGCTGGGCACCCAGCAGGATGCGGGTCCGGTCTCGTCGCCGACCTCGACTCCGACACCGAGCGTCACGCCTACCCCGGCGCCGGCGCCGACGAGCACCCCGACACCGACAGTGGAGCCGGTGCCGCCCGAGGGCATCCTTCCATTCGGTGGATCATGCCAGAACGTTCTGTCGGACACGGAGGCTGCAGATGGAACAGGCATGCCGATGCGCCTCTCCGACTACCGATGGCGGTCCGGCAGCGAGGACGTTCTCGGCGGCATCGACTGTTTCTGGTTGTCGAGCGAGGAGCATGCCGCGGCGCAGGTCAGGGTGTACGCCTACCCGGAATCCGTCGTTCCGACGAGTGTGCGTGAAGCGCTGACGCCTGGCTGCGGCCTGACCGACTGGGGCGAGACGGAATGCTATGCGTCCGGTGTTCAGGGTGGGACGTGGCTCCTGGTCCGCATCGGAGGCGGAGACGGGAGCGCGACTGATGCGTCGGTTCAGCAGCTGTACGACCATGCCGCCTCGCGGCTTTCGCAACACCCGGCGGCCGTGCCTGCCAGTCGCACAGCCGAGTGGTGGAGCGCGGTGGACTGCAGTGCCGTGTCCGGCCGAATCGACCCGACTCTGCTCGGCTTCGACCGCGTCGAGGATCCCGACAGTTCCGGATCTCAGCAATCCGACGTTCACCCGACGTCGATTCCGGCGCTCAACGGGGTCCAGACCAGCTGCGGCCTGTACTTCGTGTCGGGATCGCCCGAGGTCACGGACGGGCAGACTGTCAGCGTCGATTTCGTCGCGGGCGGCGCGATCGCGTACGACACCGCGCGATCGGCGGACCACGCCCAGCAGGTAGTCGTCGAGGGGGCCCGAGAGGCGGTGCTGGTTCCCGGAAACGATCGGTACGAGGGCAGCTTCGATGTCCTCCTGGTGACCGACGGAGTGAATGTTCTGGCGGTATTCACCGACGTGTCCCGACCGAACGACTGGTTCATCTCACTGGCGGCGCAGATCATGGCTGGCATGTAGGCCTGGAAGCAAGCGCGGGTGCCTTCCGGCGCCCGCCCTAGACTTGACCCTCGTGGTCACACGTCTCTCGCACTTCTTCCTCCGCACGCTCCGCGAAGACCCGGCCGATGCCGAGGTCACCAGCCACCGCCTGCTGGTGCGGGCCGGCTACATCCGCCGCCAGGCGCCGGGGATCTTCGCGTGGCTGCCGCTGGGCCTGAAGGTCAAGGCGAAGATCGAGGCGATCATCCGTGACGAGATGGACATCGCCGGAGCCTACGAGGTGCATTTTCCGGCGCTGGTGCCCCGCGAGCCCTACGAGCAGTCCGGCCGCTGGGAGACGTACGGCAACGGCATCTTCCGCCTGAAGGACCGCAAGGATGCCGACTACCTGCTCGCGCCGACGCACGAAGAGTTGTTCACGCTCCTCGTGAAGGATCTCTACTCGTCGTACAAGGACCTGCCGCTCGCGATCTACCAGATCCAGGACAAGTACCGCGACGAGGCGCGGCCGCGCGCGGGCCTCTTGCGCGGTCGTGAGTTCACGATGAAGGACGCATACTCCTTCGACTACACCGACGCCGGTCTGGATGCCTCGTACCAGCTGCAGCGCGACGCGTACGAGCGCATCTTCCAGCGCCTCGGTCTGGAGTACGTCATCGTCGCGGCCGACAACGGGCTCATGGGCGGTGCGCGAAGCGAGGAGTTCCTGCACCCCACCGCCGTCGGGGAGGACACGTTCGTGCGCTCAGCCGGCGGCTACGCGGCGAACGTCGAGGCGTTCACGACCGTCGGGCCCGACCCGATCCCGTTCGACGGCCTGCCCGACCCCGTGATCTTCGACTCGCCGAACACGCCGACCATCGCCACGCTCGTGGCGCACGCGAACGCGCACCTCGATGCGCCTGCCGACGGTATCGCCGGCCCTGCAACCGTCGGCGCGACCGAGTGGACGGCCGCGCACACGCTCAAGAACGTGGTGCTCGCGCTCACCCACCTCGACGGCACGCGCGAGGTCGTGATCGTCGGCATCCCGGGCGATCGGGACATCGACGACAAGCGCGTCGAGGTCGCCTTCGCTCCCGCGGACGTCGAGGCCGCGACCGAGGCCGACTTCGAGCGCAACCCGCTGCTGGTGAAGGGGTACATCGGTCCGTGGTCGCCGACGGGGGCGATCTTCGGCGAGGAGTCGGCCACCGGCATCCGCTATCTGCTCGACCCGCGGGTCGCAGACGGCACCGCCTGGATCACCGGCGCGAACGCCGATGAGAAGCACGTGCACTGGCTGGTTGCGGGTCGCGACTTCGTCGGCGACGGGTTCGTCGAGGCGGCCAATGTACGCGCAGGCGACCCCGCCCCGGACGGCTCGGGACCGGTCGAGCTCGCACGAGGAATGGAGATCGGCCACGTGTTCCAGCTGGGGCGGTTCTTCGCCGAGGAGCTCGGGCTCAAAGTCCTCGACGAGAACGGCAAACTCGTGACTGTCACGATGGGCTCCTACGGCATCGGCGTGACCCGAATCCTGGCGAACATCGCGGAATTGAACAACGACGACAAGGGCATCATCTGGCCGGCATCCGTCGCGCCCTTCGACGTGCACGTCGTCGCCACCGGGCGCGATGCCGTGGTGTTCGAGGTCGCCGAGAAGCTCTCAGCCGAGCTGGAGGCAGCCGGTCTCGATGTGCTCTACGACGATCGGCCGAAGGTGTCGCCGGGGGTCAAGTTCGGGGATGCCGAGCTCGTCGGCGTGCCGCAGATCGCGATCGTGGGCCGCGGCGCGGCCGACGGCGAAGTCGAACTGTGGGATCGCCGCACGGGCGACCGCGAACTCGTCTCCGTGGCCGAGGCGGTCGCGAAGCTCAGCAGGCGTTGACCGCGTCGAGGCGCAGCATCACCAGCTGATCTGCTCGTTGCGCATCGTGTCGTCGGGGGTATCCCTCGTGACGAGCGCCTTGAGCATGCCCGCCGCCATGACCAGTTTGCCGTGCTTGGGCTCCCAGAACTCCGCCTCGACCGGAATGACCTTCAACAGCGCGATGCCAGGGGTCTCGAGTCCGTCCTCGAACCAGATGTCGAGGGAGGCGGTGTAGAGCTCCTCCATCTTCGCCCGGTCGTGCACCACGCGTGCGCGACCCGCGACCGACACGAAGCGCATGCCCTTGGAGTCGAGGTAGGCAAGGCCCACGTCATGATCGGCTTCGACCTCATCGACCTTCTTGGTGTCCTCCGACGTGAAGAACCAGATGGCTCCCCTTTCGTCCATCTGCCGGGTGCTCATCGGTCGTGAGACGAGGTTGCCGGCCGGGTCCTGCGTCGTCAGCATCGTGAAGTCGATGTCTTCCACGAGTTCCTTCAATCGCTCGGTCGCATCGGTCTGGGTCATCGGTTCATCAGCCATGGGTGAAGGCAAACACGCGTCGCGCGTCCCCGACAGGGGTTGACAGGCCGGGGGCCGCGGGTCACTCCGGATCGAGGCGTGCGAAGCGCGCGCGGAACAGGCAGAACACACCGTAGGCGACGAAGCCGACACCGACCACTCCGACCAGCAGCGGCCCGTACGCGAGCGCCAGCAGCGCACGAAGGGCTCCGTCGAGACCGCCCGCGGCATCGGCATCCGACCTCACCGCGGCGACGAGGAGCAGCACGCCGAGCACCACGAGCGCGATCCCCTTGGCGATGAAGCCGACCAGTCCGAGGCCCGCGATGCTCCGACCGATGCCGTGCCGCGGGATCTCGATCTTGTTGCGGAACGAGCGGCGCACGCCCATCGCGATGAAGGCGATGCCCGTGATGCCGATTCCGAACCCGATGAGTCCGAGCACGATCGGCCCGCCCGGGATCGAGAGCAGCCCGCGGCTGGCGTTCTCGGCGGCCTGCTCGGCATCCACGCGGGCACCGAGCGCCACAGCGGCCGCGATCAGACCCAGCGCGATGAAGATCGCCGCCTGCCCCCACGTTCCGATGCGTGCGCCCCACTTCTTCGCGAATCCCTGCGTGTCATCCGACGGCGCCCGCGTGAGGATGCCCTCGAGGATCTGCCAGATGCCCAGCGCCCACAGGGTGACGGCGATCAGCCACAGCACCGCGAAACCGAGCGGAGCGCTCGCGATCGCCATGAGCGCCCCACCTTGGTCGGTCTCACCGTCGCCGCCGAACGCGACGACCAGCGCGATCACGCCGATCAGAATGTGCACCAGACCGCTCGCGGCATACCCGGCGCGAGCGAGCACCCGGAAAGGGGTGTTCTCCTCCGCCTCCTGGGCCACACGTTTCGGTGCTGCGGACTCCACCGGGTCAGCCTACGTGCGGGATGCGTCCGGTCGGGCGCTCTAGGATTCCCGCGTGACCGTTCAGAGCGCGCCCGCAGTCCGCAGGCCGCGCTTGCGACGTCTGCTCCGGCTGATCGAGGGCGCGCCGGCGCCAGTGGTCCTCGTCGTCGGGATCGTCGTCCTGTTCTTCGGCATCTTCATCGTCACGCGCCCGCTCACCTCTCTTTGGCTTCTCGCGGTCCTGGTCGGTGTCAGCGCGATCGTTGGCGGCATCATCGACCTTGCGGACTCGAGACGGTCGGCGCAGCTGTGGAGCCGCATCGTCTCCGTCGTCTGGATCATCGGCGGGCTGGCCGTGCTCGTCTGGCTCGGGCGCAGCATCGAGCTCCTGCCGACTGTCCTCGGGCTGCTGCTGATCGTCGGCGGCGTGGGTTCGCTCGCGGCGGTCGGCCGAGGCCGGGTCAGCGAGCGCGTGCTCGCGGTCGCGTCGGGCGTCGGTCAGATGGTCTTCGGGGGTCTCGCCCTGCTGTGGCCCGATCTGACGCTTCTGATCGCGGCCGTCCTGTTCGGCATCCGCACTGTCGTGTACGGCGCGTCGCTGGTCTGGCGGGCCGGCCGCCGCCTCGCCGGAAAACCCGCTCGCCTCGGCGAGGGCGCGCGGACGCGGCGCGGGCTGCTGCTGGCGGACGCGGCGCGTTACGCGCTGGCTGTCGGCTTCGTGGTGCTCGCGGGCTCGGCGTGGTGGGTCAACAGCTGGCTTGCCGACGGATCCCCGGTCGTCGACAGCTTCTACGATGCCCCCGAAACGCTTCCCGACGAGCGGGGAGAGCTGATCCGCTCGGATGAGTACGCCGGTGTGCACCCCGCCGGCGGAACAGTGCGTCGCATCCTGTACAGCACGACCGACCGGCGCGGCGTGCGCGCTGTCGCGAGCGCCCTCGTGATAGCGCCCATCGACGCCCCTCCGGGCCCTCGACCGGTGATCTCCTGGAACTGGGGGACGACCGGCGTCGCCCGCGGGTGCGCGCCCAGCCTGATGGACTCGGCCGCCACCCACTGGGCCATCCCCGCGGTGGAGCAGGCACTGGCGCGGGGGTGGGTCGTCGTCGGCTCGGACTACACCGGCCGCGGCGCCCAGGGCAGCTTTCCTTATCTGATCGGCGAGGGCGAAGCCCGCTCCAGCCTCGACGCGGTCCGCGCGGCAGGCCAGCTGGAGGATCTGCGTCTGTCCTCGGACGTCGTCGTGTGGGGGCATTCGCAGGGCGGGCATGCCGCGCTGTGGACCGAACCGGTCGCGGCCGAGTACGCGCCAGAGCTGCGGATCCTCGGCACTGCGGCGCTGGCGCCGGTCACCGATCCATTCGGGATGGCGCGAGAACTCACGCAGCGGGATGCCGGGGCCGAGCTGTCCATCCTCGTGTCGTGGGTTCTCGTGCCGTACTCCGACCTCTATTTCGACGTGGCCGTCGAGGACTATGTCGCGACATCCGGACGTGCGATCGTACGCGAGATGACGCAACGGTGCCTGAGCGAGCCCGGACTGTTCGTCTCGGCGATCACGTCGCTCGGGGTATCGGCCGATCGGCCGCTCTATCCCGCGAATCTGACGGGCGGGCCGCTCGGGCGACGGCTGCAGCAGAACTCAGCCGTAGGACCGTGGGAGTCGCCCGTGCTCATCGCGTGGGGTCTGCGCGACGAGGTGATTCCGCCGTTCCTGCCCGAGCGGTTCGTCGCCGACCTCTGCGCGGCCGGGGCGGACGTGCGCTGGGTGCCCTACGCTGCGGCCGATCATCGGTCGCTGATCGGCCCGTCCTCGCCGTTCCTGCCGACTCTTATGCGCTGGACGCAGGCGCGGTTCGACGGGGACGATCGCGTCATCTCCGACTGCGCACAGCTTCCGACGTGACCTCCTCCGGCCGGGCGCAGTTCTCCCAGGCCGCGCGCCGGGCCATCCGGTACCGTGGAGGGATGCCGCGCGCGTGACGCGTCGGTGAAAGCTGAATAGGGAGGTCACTTGTGGACATCGATCTGTCACTGCTGAGGACGATTGAGCGAGAGAAGGAGATCCCCTTCGATGAGCTTGTACGCATCATCGAACAGGCGATTCTGACCGCCTACGCGAAGCACACCACAACGACCGGCGAACTGCCGGAGGGCGCTCGTGCCGTCCTCGATCGCAGGACCGGCCACGTGGCGATCTTCGTGCCGCTGATCGACGAAGAAGGTGCGGTCATCGGCGAGGAGGAGACCACCCCCGACGACTTCGGCCGCATCGCCGCCTTCGCGGCCAAGCAGGTGATCAGCCAGCGCCTGCGCGACATCGCCGACGACGCAGTGCTCGGCGAGTTCCGCGGCAAGGAGGGCGACATCGTCGCCGGTGTCGTGCAGCAGGGCCCCAATCCGCGGATGGTGCACGTGGATCTCGGCTCGGTCGAGGCGATCCTTCCGCCTGAGGAGCAGGTCGCCGGCGAGGAGTACACGCACGGCTCGCGACTGCGCGTCTACGTCACGTCCGTCGCGAAGGGCACGAAGGGTCCGCAGATCACCGTCTCGCGCACCCACCCGGGTCTCGTGCGCAAGCTGTTCGCCCTGGAGGTTCCCGAGATCCACTCCGGACTCGTCGAGATCGTCTCGCTTGCACGCGAGGCGGGGCACCGGACGAAGATCGCCGTCCGCGCGAACGACCCGACCATCAACGCGAAGGGCGCGTGCATCGGCGAGCTCGGCCGCCGCGTCCGCGCGGTGACCGAGGAGCTCGGCGGAGAGAAGATCGACATCGTCGATTACGACCCGGAGCTGGCGAAGTTCGTCGCCAACGCGCTGTCGCCGGCGAAGGTGACCTCCAGCTTCATCCTGGACTCGTCGACCAAAGCCGTGCGCGCACTCGTGCCGGACTACCAGCTCTCGCTCGCGATCGGCAAGGAAGGTCAGAACGCCCGCCTCGCCGCCAAGCTCACCGGCGCGAAGATCGACATCCAGCCCGACAGCGTGCTGGACAGCTGACCGCGGCCGCAGGCGAGCGCTCAGCCCAGAGGTGTAACATGGATCCCGTACGAACGTGCGTCGGTTGTCGCGCGCGTGCCCCCCGGTCCACACTCCTGCGAGTCGTGGCCGTCGATTCCACTCTCGTCCCCGACGAGAGGGCCTCGATGCCGGGAAGGGGTGCGTGGGTGCATGAGACACATGAATGTGTGGATGCCGCTATCCGGCGCCGCGCCTTCGTGCGGGCATTGCGTGTGTCAGGTCCTCTGGATACGCAGACCTTCGAGAAACGGCTGAACGGCTATGGAAACAAAGTGAACGGCTCGAAATGAGACCCGTCCGCAACTGAGGTCTGCCCTGCCTGGGTGGACCAACCCAGACAGGAGAATTGTGGCTGCCAAACCACGCGTACACGAGATCGCATCCGAACTCGGTGTAGACAGCAAGATCGCTCTTGCAAAGCTCAAGGAGCTCGGCGAATTCGTCAAGAGCCCCTCTTCCACGATCGAGCCCCCCGTGGCTCGCAAGCTTCGCGCCGCCCTCGCGGCGGATGGCGCGGCCAAGGCTGCAGAGAGCGCCGCCCCTGCGGCGGCGTCCGCCCCGGCTCCGAGCGGCGCTTCCCGTGCCACCACCGCCCGCCCCGGCGCGCCGCGTCCCGCGGCAGCTGCTCCCGCCCCGGCCCCCGCCGCTTCGGCTCCGACACCGGTTGAGGCGGCTGCCCCCGCGGAAGCTGCAGCACCGGCGGCCGCTGCTCCCGCGGCCCCCGCCCCGGCGGCCTCGGCTGCTCCGGGAGCGGCGGCTGCTCCGGCAGCCCCCGCTCCCGCGGCACCGCCCGCGGCGCAGCCCTCGGGCGACGTCGCAGCTCCCGGCGCTCCGCGCCCGGGTGGCGCACCACGTCCCGGCAACAACCCGTTCTCCAGCGCACAGGGCATGGGTCAGCGTCCCGCCGGTCCGCGTCCGGGCAACAACCCGTTCGCGAGCGCGCAGGGCATGGGCCAGCGGCCGAGCCCGAGTCCGGGGAACATCCCGCGTCCGCAGGCGCCGCGCCCGGGCGCACCGCGTCCGGGCGCTCCCGGCGCTCGTCCCGGCGGTCCAGGTCGTCCCGGTGGGGCGGGTCGCCCCGGTGGCACCCCGTTCCAGCAGCGTCCCGGCGGACCCGGTCGTCCCGGCGGCGCCGGCGGCGGGTTCCAGCGCCCCGGCGGCGCACCCGGCGGCGCACCTGCCGGCGGTTTCGCCGGTCGTCCCGGCGGCGGCGGCGGTCGCGGTCGCGGTCCCGGCGGCGGCACGGCCGGAGCGTTCGGCAAGGGCGGCGGCAAGTCCAAGCAGCGCAAGTCGCGCAGGGCGAAGCGTCAAGAGTTCGAGATGCGGGATGCGCCGGTCGTCGGCGGCATCAACGTCTCGCGCGGCAACGGCGAGATCATCCGGATGCGCCGCGGCGCGTCGATCTCGGACTTCGCCGACAAGATCGAGACCTTGACCGGCTACACGGTCCAGCCCGGAACCCTCGTCACCATCCTGTTCAACCTCGGTGAGATGGCCACGGCGACCGAGTCGCTGGACGAGGCAACCTTCGAGGTGCTCGGCGCCGAGCTCGGCTACAAGATCCAGATGGTCTCGCCCGAGGACGAAGACAAGGAGCTCCTGGAGGGCTTCGGTCTCGACCTCGACGCGGAGCTGGAGGCCGAGAACGAGGAAGACCTCGAGATCCGTCCTCCGGTCGTGACCGTGATGGGTCACGTCGACCACGGTAAGACCAAGCTGCTCGACGCGATCCGTCAGACGAACGTGGTCGCGGGCGAGGCCGGCGGAATCACGCAGCACATCGGTGCGTATCAGGTCTGGACCGAGCACGACGGTCACGAGCGGGCGATCACCTTCATCGACACGCCCGGTCACGAGGCGTTCACGGCCATGCGTGCCCGTGGTGCGCAGGTGACCGACATCGCCATCCTGGTGGTCGCCGCCGACGACGGCATCATGCCGCAGACGGTGGAGGCGCTCAACCACGCCCAGGCGGCCGGCGTGCCGATCGTGGTCGCGGTCAACAAGGTCGACAAGCCCGACGCCAACCCGGCGAAGGTGCGCCAGCAGCTCACCGAGTACGGGCTGGTCGCCGAGGAGTATGGCGGCGACGTGCAGTTCGTGGACGTCTCGGCTCGCGCCGGTACCGGCATCCAGGACCTGCTGGACGCCGTGCTGCTCACCGCGGATGCCGGCCTGGACCTCACCGCGAACCCGAACAAGGCCGCGCGCGGCGTTGCCATCGAGGCGAAGCTCGACAAGGGCCGCGGTTCGGTCGCGACCGTGCTGATCCAGTCCGGAACGCTCCGGGTCGGTGACGCCATCGTCGCCGGAACCGCGTACGGTCGCGTGCGGGCAATGGCCGACGAGAACGGCGAGGCAGTTCTCGAGGCATGGCCGTCCCGCCCCGTGCAGGTGCAGGGTCTGAACTCCGTGCCCCGCGCCGGTGACACCTTCATCGTCACCGAAGAGGATCGCCTGGCGCGCCAGATCGCCGAGAAGCGCGAAGCCGCCGAGCGCAATGCTCAGCTGGCCAAGGCCCGCAAGCGCATCTCGCTCGAGGACTTCACCCGCGCTCTCGAAGAGGGCAAGGTCGAATCGCTCAACCTCATCATCAAGGGCGACGTGTCGGGTGCCGTCGAGGCGCTCGAGGAGTCACTCCTCAAGATCGAGGTCGACGACTCGGTGCAGCTGCGGATCATCCACCGCGGCGTCGGTGCGATCACCGAGTCCGACGTGAACCTGGCGACGATCGACAACGCGATCATCATCGGATTCAACGTCCGCCCCGACACGAAGGCGCGCGAGCGCGCCTCGCGCGAGGGAGTGGACACCCGGTTCTACTCGGTCATCTACAACGCGATCGACGACGTCGAGCAGTCGCTCAAAGGCATGCTCAAGCCGGAGTTCGAAGAGGTCCAGTCGGGTGTGGCCGAGATTCGCGAGGTGTTCCGCTCCTCCAAGTTCGGCAACATCGCGGGTGTCATCGTCCGCTCGGGCACGATCACTCGCAACGCGAAGGCGCGCGTCATCCGCGATGGCGTCGTGGTCGCCGATGGCCTGGCCATCGAGTCGCTGCGTCGATTCAAGGACGATGTCACCGAGGTGCGTACGGACTACGAGGCCGGTATCGGACTCGGCAAGTTCAACGACATCCAGATCGGTGACGAGATCGAGACCACCGAGCTCGTCGAAAAGCCGCGCTCCTAGAGCCGCTCCGGTTCCGGTCGCCACGCTGCCCAGTGCGGCGTCCGGAACCGTCGCCGGCGCAGGCCGGCACCTCACTCGTCTGAATTGGGAGGGCAAAAATGGCTTCTGAACGACAAGCTCGGCTCGCCGACCGCATCCGTGTCATCCTGGCCGAGCGGCTCGAGCGGGGTCTGCGCGACCCGCGGCTGGGATTCGTCACCATCACCGACGTGAAGGTGACCGGAGATCTGCAGCACGCCTCGGTGTTCTTCACCGTGCTCGGCGACGCGGACGAGCGTGCGGCGTCGGCCGAGGCCCTGAAGTCCGCGACCGGGATGCTGCGCAGCGAGGTGGGCAAGCAGCTCAACGTGCGGCTCACCCCGTCGCTCGAGTTCATCCCCGACGCGATCCCGGAGAACGCCGACCATATCGCGGCTCTGCTGCGCGAGGCGCGGGAGCGTGACCAGGCCGTCGCCGGGCTCGCGGCATCCGCGCAGTACGCAGGCGAGGCCGACCCCTATGTCAAGCCGCGCGAGTTCGACGAGCTCGATGAACTCGACGAAGCGCACGCGGAAGCCGACCTCGAGGGTGTGGAGCGCACCGAAGGCTGAGCCGTCGACCGACCTACAGCGGCAGGCGTGCTCGGCCGTCGATCAGCTCGATGAGCCCGTCGTCGGCGAGCGAGGTGATCGCCCGGTCGCGCTGGAGACCGTCGGCCCAGTCTGCGATCAGCTCGGTCGAGCGGATGCCGGCGGCCGAAGCATCCCGCAATGACCTGAGCACGGCACCACGCGCCTGCCGGTCGCTGCCGTCATAGCGCGCCTGCGGGCGTCGGATGTCGCCGGTGTCGGGGTAGCCGGCCGCGCGCCAGGCGCACGCGGAGGCGATCGGACAGATCTCGCAGTGCGGGACGCGCGCGGTGCACACCGTTGCGCCGAGTTCCATGGTCGCGGCGTTGACGATGGCCGCGTCCGCTCTGTCATCAGGCAGCAGGGCCTCCATCGTGGCGAGGTCGGCTCGCGACGGCGGGCCGGCCTGCGATCGCCCATCGATCGTGCGCGCGAGAACGCGCCGCGTGTTCGTGTCGACGACCGGATGCCGGTCACCGTACGCGAACACTCCCACCGCGCGCGCTGTGTAGTCGCCGATCCCGGTCAGGGCGAGCAGCGCCCCGACGTCGCGCGGAACGATCCCGGCGTGCCGGTCGCGGACCTCGACCGCGGCGCGATGCAACCAGAGCGCCCGGCGCGGGTAGCCGAGATTCGCCCACTGCCGGACTGCTTCGGCCGGGGCCTCGGCCGCCAGCGCGGTCGGCGTCGGCCACCGGGCGAGCCACGCCTGCAGGTGGGGGATGACCCGGTTGACGGGCGTCTGCTGGAGCATGAACTCGCTGACGAGCACACCCCACGCACCGAATTCCGGATGCCGCCAGGGCAGATCCCGCGCGTTCTGCCGAAACCACACGATCAGCGGCGCGGCGATCTCGGGCATGCGGATCAGCCTAAGCGCGGGCACCGCATCACGGTTCGTTTCCGAACACATCGCTCTTGCGGGAGGCCGACGAACGGATCCGTAGGCTGGTCTCGATCCACCAGACGGGCAGTCCATGCGGCGACCGGCATATACGGTTTCGATTCTCTCGGCGGCGATCCTGCTCGCCGGTTGCACGACAGCCTCAGGTACGGCGGCGCCGATCCAGCAGCCGACATCCACGGCCTCTTCATCGGCGCTTGCTCCGACGCCGACCGCAACGCCGACGCCGACGCCGTCGCCCGTGGAGGACCCTGCCGATCCCTCGACGTGGATCGTCACCGAGGAGGGGATCGGTCCCATCAAGTTGAATGCCCCGTTCTCGGACGCCGTCGCCCAGCTGCCGACGGCCGTGGAGCGCGACCCGGAGATCCGCCGGCACTCGGTGTGGTGGAAGGATGCGAACGGAGACCAACTCGTTGTCGCCCCGCCATTCCTCGACCGACGACGCGGGCCCGCTTGAACTCGTGTTCTGGGCGGACTGGCTCGAACCATACGCGGTGGATGGACCGCGGACGGCGGCCGGAATCGGCGTCGGGTCGACTCTGGACGAGGTCTGGGCGGCCTACCCGGATGCGACCGCGACCACGCAGCAGTCGGCGTCGGACATCCACTACATCGAGGTGAACACGATGTTCTTCTACTACCGCGAGCCGTCTTCGATGATCAGCTCGGTGTCGGTGACGAACGCGGAACAGCCTCCGTACGAGATCTGCGGCTGATCCGCCAGCCGTAGGCTGGAAGCGTGCGCCTTCCGATCACTCCCGCGACCACGCTGATGCGTGAACTGCGCGACGAGGTCCGTCAGCACTATCGCGGCGGGCGCGTCATGATCGCGGTGGACGGCATCGACGGCGCCGGCAAGACGGCCTTCGCAGACGCGCTCGCCGAAGTCTTCGCCGAGGACGGCTCGGCGGTGTTCCGTGCATCGATCGACGACTTCCACCGCCCCCGTACCGAGCGGTACGAGCGCGGACGACGGTCGCCGGAGGGCTACTACCGCGACTCATACGACTACGCGACGTTCCGCCGCGCGCTGATCGACCCGTTCCGCGACGGCGCCCAGACCGGCGGAACCACCGGGTTCCAGCTCGCAGCATTCGATCTGCGCCGGGACACCTCAGTCGAGGCGGCGTGGACGACGGCGCCGCGGGACGCGCTGCTCATCGTCGACGGGATCTTCCTGCTGCGCCCCGAGCTGCGCGGGCTGTGGCACTGGTCGGTCTGGCTCGACGTCCCCGTGGACGTCGCCTTCCAGCGCATGGCTCTGCGCGACGGATCCGACCCGAGCCCTTCCGCACCGTCGAACGCGCGTTACCGCGACGGACAGGAGCTGTACCTGAAAGAGGCGCAGCCGCGCGCGGAGGCGTCCGCCATCGTCGATAACAGAGACCTCGCGCACCCGCACCGGGTGTTCCAGGATCAGTGCTGATGCCCCCACCCGGTGTGCTGCTCGTCGACAAGCCGGGCGGAATGACGAGCCACGATGTCGTCGCCCGCGCCCGCCGCGCGCTGGGCACGCGCAAGATCGGCCATGCCGGCACGCTGGACCCGATGGCGACCGGTCTGCTGATCCTGGGCGTTGAGGCAGCGACACGGCTGCTGACGTTCATCGTCGGCCTCGACAAGACCTACATCGCGACGATCCGCCTCGGCGCGACCACCGACACCGACGACCGCGACGGCACGATCCAGGCGGTGACGGATGCCGCGGCGGTGACCACTCCGGCAGTGGCGGCTGCGATCGCCGGTCTCACGGGTGAGATCTCCCAGGTGCCCAGTCGCGTGTCCGCGATCAAGGTCGGCGGGCGACGGGCTTACGATCTGGCGCGCGCGGGGGAGGAGGTCGAACTCGCGGCGCGGACGGTGACGGTGTCGCGATTCGACGTGATCGGTCAGAACCGTCCTGAGTCAGAGACCGGCCGGTTCCTCGATCTCGAGGTCGTCGTCGACTGCTCGAGCGGCACCTACATCCGCGCGCTCGCTCGCGACCTCGGCTCCGCACTCGGGGTCGGAGGCCATCTGACGGCGCTGCGTCGCACCCGCATCGGCCCGTTCGGCGTCGACGGCGCGGCGTCTCTCGAGGAGCTGGCCGACGCCCCGCTGCGGGCCCCGGCGGACGTGGCGAGGGCGGTACTCGGAGCGTTCCCGGTGTCGAGCGATGAGGCGCGGGACCTGCGCCACGGCAAGCGGCTTCACGGGGCGGCAGCCCGCCTCGAGGGCGATCCTGCCGCGGCGATCGATCCCACCGGCGTGCTCGTCGGTGTCGTCGAGCGGCGCGGCGACGACGTCAAGAGCGTCATGAACCTCCCCGCGGAGGCGTCCGCATGATCTTGTGGTTCACCCTTGCCCAGGTGTTCGTCGCGGTGGCAGCCGGACTGCTCTGCGTGGTGCTCGGCCTCGCCGGGCGGCGTCCCAGCGACCTCAGCGTCGGCTCTCTCGCGCTCGTCGAGCTCCTGCTGATCGTGCAGATCATCATCGCAATCGTCGCTCCGTTGGCGGGCAATCCGCCGACGGGGAGCCTCCTCGAGTTCTGGGTGTACCTCATCTCGGCCGCCCTCATCCCGCCTGCCGCGGTCGCCTGGGCACTGCTCGAACGCAGCCGATGGAGCACCTTCATCCTGGGCGTCGCAGCCCTCGCGATCGCGGTGATGGTGTGGCGGATGCAGGCGATCTGGACGATCCAGGTCGCCTGAGCCAGCCCGTATGATCAGACAGTCATGTCGTCGAGAACCCGCCCCCGCATGACCGGAATCGGCCGTGTGCTCGTGATCGTCTACGCGATCATGGCGCTCGCCGCCACCGGCCGCTCCTTCGTCCAGATCGTCCAGCGCTTCGACGAGGCGCCCCTGGCGTATTCGCTGTCTGCGGCATCCGCTGCGGTGTACATTCTCGCCACGCTCGCCCTCGTCTTCGCGGGCTCCCGCGGCTGGTACGTCACCGCCTGGGTCGCGATCTGCTTCGAGCTCGCGGGCGTGCTCGTGATCGGCACCCTGAGTCTGCTGCTGCCCGAGCTGTTCGCCCATCCGACCGTGTGGTCGTGGTTCGGCATGGGCTATCTGTTCGTGCCGCTGGTGCTGCCCTTCTTCGGAATCTGGTGGCTCGCCACGCATCCGCCGGTCGATGCGACGGTCGCCCCGGATGTCGAGAGAGCTCCGGTGCACCCGTGATCGTCTTCCGCGATCCTTCCGACGTGCCCGCCGGCTTCGGCCCGTCGGTCGTAGCGATCGGCAAGTTCGACGGCGTCCACTCCGGCCACCGCGCGGTTCTGGACCGTGCCCGCGTGGACGCGGCGACCAGTGGCGCGCGCGTCGTCGCGGTGACGTTCGATCGGAACCCCCTCGCCCTCCTGCGGCCGGAGATCTGCCCCGTCGACCTCATCGGCGTGCATCAGAAGATCCAGCTGCTGGCCGAAACCGGCATCGACGCGACGCTTGTGCTGCGGTTCGACCGGGAGCTGGCCGACCTCACCCCGCGAGAGTTCGTCCAGCGGGTCCTGGTGGACGCGCTCTCCGTGCGCACGGTCCTCGTCGGCGGCGACTTCCGGTTCGGGCGTGGCGGCGCGGGAAACCCCGACGTCCTGCGGGAGCTGGGCGGCGAGCTGGGCTTCGACGTCGACGTCGTCGACGACGTGCGCGCGATCGATGCGGGCCGTCGCGTCTCGTCGACATGGATTCGCGAACTGCTGAGCGAGGGTGACGTCGAGACGGCTGCGAAGCTCCTCGGCCGCCCGGCATCGGTCTGGGGCGAGGTCGTGCAGGGGCTCAAGCGCGGCCGCGAGCTCGGCTTCCCCACTGCAAACCTGTCACCGGACCTGGAAGGCTTCGTGCCGGCCGACGGGGTCTATGCGGGCTGGCTGGTCGATGAGGGCTCCGCCGACGGGCTGCGCCGCGGCGCGCGCTACCCTGCCGCCATCTCGGTCGGGATGAATCCGACGTTCGACGATGTGGCCGTCCGGCAGGTCGAGGCGTACGTGCTCGACGAGACCGACCTGGACCTTTACGGCCGCGACGTCGAGATCCAGTTCGTATCGCGCATCCGCGGCATGACGGCGTTCGAGGGCGTCGATGCGCTGGTCGCCCAGATCACCGACGACGTCGAACGCGTCCGAGAGGCTCTCGGCTGAGGCCTCCCTGCGCCGTAGACCGGCAAGGCGGCGCACCCTACGATCGGTGGGATGGAACCCCTGACTCTGCTCCTCGCCGCTGTCGACGCCGCGCCGTCGAAGCCTGTCAACCTGTGGGGCGCGCTGGGGTGTGCCGTCGCCTACTCCGCCGCGGTCCTGGCCACGCTCGACGGGTTCGCCGACGTCATCCTCGCCCGCGACGACGCCCCGGCGGGACGGGTGCCGGCGGGGGTAGGCTTGAAGCTCGGATCGAAGCTCGCAGCAGCCGCGATCGCGGTGATCTCGGCGGGGGTCGTCCTCGCACTGGACTCGAATTGGTTCGCGTTCACCGTCCTGACGATCGCTTTCCTGGTCGTCGTCGGCCTCGGCGTCATCGTCCTCCTGCGGCACCGGCGGGTGATGTCCGGATCCGGTCCGCAGTCCAGCGGGTGAGCACCCTCACCCCGCAGACCGCGCATGCCGGCAAAAGCCGGCGGAGCGCCGAAGAAGGAGACAGCGATGAGCCGAACCGACCTGCAGACTCTGCCTGAGCGGGCGGTCGAACTTCTCGGCGGCGAGCCGGACGACACCACCCTGCGCCGGTATCTCCACGGCCTCGCCGGAGTCGACGCGGTCGGGCTCGAGCAGCGCGCTGCCGGCCTCGGCACGCGCTCGATCAAGACGACCTCGAAGGCGTGGGCGCTCGACAAGATCATCGGCCTGATGGACCTGACCACGCTCGAGGGGGCGGACACCCCCGGCAAGGTGCGGTCACTCGTCGCCAAGGGACTGAAGCCCGATGCCGCGGACCCGACGTGCCCGCGAGTGGCAGCGGTGTGCGTCTATGGCGACATGGTGCCGCACGCCGTCGCCGCGCTCGGCGCCGCGCACGGCGACCCGGACGACGGGCTCGTGTCGGTGGCCGCGGTCGCGACCGCCTTCCCGAGCGGTCGCGCGTCGCTCGAGGTGAAGCTGGCCGACACCGCGGATGCGGTCGCCGCCGGCGCGGACGAGATCGACATGGTGATCGACCGCGGTGCGTTCCTCGCGGGCCACTACGGGCTGGTGTTCGACCAGATCGCCCGCGTGAAGCAGGCGTGCCGCCGTGAAGACGGTACTTACGCGTCGCTCAAGGTGATCCTCGAGACGGGCGAGCTGAACACCTACGACAACGTCAAGCGCGCATCGTGGCTCGCGATCCTCGCGGGCGGTGACTTCATCAAGACCTCCACGGGCAAAGTCCAGCCCGCCGCGACACTGCCCGTCACCCTCCTGATGCTCGAAGTCGTCCGCGACTGGCATCGCGCGACCGGCGAGAAGATCGGGGTGAAGCCGGCCGGCGGCATCCGCACATCGAAGGACGCGATCAAATACCTGGTGACGGTCGCCGAGACGGTGGGCGAAGAGTGGCTGCAGCCGCACCTCTTCCGCTACGGGGCGTCCAGTCTCCTGAACGACGTGCTGCTGCAGCGGCAGAAGCTTCGGACCGGGGCATACTCCGGCGCCGACTACGTGACGATCGACTGAGAGAACACGAACCATGAGCTTCCTCGAGTACGCACCCGCGCCCGAGTCGCGCAGCATCCTGAACCTGCGCGACGGATACGGCCTGTTCATCGACGGTGACTTCGTCGAGGGGACAGGCAAGAGCTTCACCACGATCTCGCCCGCCGACGAATCCCACATCGCCACGATCTCGGCAGCGAGCGAGGCGGACGTCGACCGCGCTGTCACCGCCGCACGCCGCGCCTATGACAGGACCTGGTCCAAGATGAGCGGCCGCGACCGCGGGAAGTACCTCTTCCGCATCGCACGGCTCGTGCAGGAGCGGGCGCGCGAGCTCGCCGTCGCCGAGAGCCTCGACAACGGCAAGCCCATCAAGGAGAGTCGCGACGTCGACGTGCCCCTCGTGGCCGCATGGTTCTTCTACTACGCCGGATGGGCGGACAAGCTCGACTATGCCGGGCTCGGCGCCAGCCCCCGCGCCCTCGGCGTCGCCGGCCAGGTGATCCCGTGGAACTTCCCCCTGCTGATGCTCGCGTGGAAGATCGCGCCGGCGCTCGCGGCCGGCAACACCGTCGTCCTCAAGCCCGCCGAGACCACACCGCTGTCGTCCCTCGTCTTCGCCGAGATCCTGCAGCAGGCGGACCTGCCGCCCGGCGTCGTGAACATCCTCACGGGCGCCGGCGAGACGGGCGCCGCGCTGGTCTCGCACCCGGACGTCGACAAGGTCGCCTTCACCGGGTCCACCGCCGTGGGCCGCGCGATCGCGAAGGAGGTCGCCGGCTCCGGCAAGAAGCTGACCCTCGAGCTGGGCGGCAAGGCCGCCAACATCGTCTTCGACGATGCGCCCATCGATCAGGCCATCGAGGGCATCGTCAACGGCATCTTCTTCAACCAGGGCCACGTGTGCTGCGCCGGCAGTCGACTGCTGGTGCAGGAGAACGTGCACGACGAGGTCATCGACCGGCTCAAGCAGCGCCTGTCGACGCTGCGCCTCGGCGACCCGCTCGACAAGAACACCGATATCGGCGCAATCAACTCGCGCGAGCAGCTCGATCGGATCCGCGCCCTTTCGGATATCGGCGAGGAGGAGGGTGCTGAGCGGTGGAGCGCCGACTGCGTGATCCCCGACAGCGGCTTCTGGTTCGCACCGACCATCTTCACCAACGTCCAGGCCAGCCACCGGATCGCGCGCGAGGAGATCTTCGGCCCGGTGCTGTCCGTGCTCACATTCCGCACGCCCGCGGAGGCGATAGAGAAGGCGAACAACACGCCCTACGGCCTCTCGGCGGGCATCTGGACCGACAAGGGGTCCCGCATCCTCGCGGTGGCCGACCGCCTGCGGGCGGGTGTGGTGTGGGCGAACACCTTCAACCGGTTCGACCCGTCATCGCCGTTCGGCGGCTACAAGGAGTCTGGTTACGGCCGTGAGGGCGGCCGGCACGGGCTCGCCGCCTACCTCGCTCCCGGCTCCTCCGCGCCGCGCCCCCGTCAGACGGCACTCGCGGCGCGGGCGACGGCATCCGCATCGCAGCCCCCGTCCCGAACGCCCCGCGCCGCGAAGAAGGGGCGTGCGTCAGCGAGCCGGGGGTCTGGGGCGGAGCCCCAGAAGGGGCGTGCGTCAGCGAGCCGGGGGTCTGGGGCGGAGCCCCAGAAGGGAGCCAAGCGATGACCCGCCTCGCCGTGCCCAAGACGTACAAGCTCTACATCGGCGGTGCGTTCCCGCGCAGCGAGTCCGGTCGCACCTACGAGGTCGACAGCGCACGCGGCGACTTCGTCGCGAACGTCGCGAAAGCGTCCCGGAAGGACGCCCGCGACGCGATCGCGGCGGCACGAAAGGCGCTGAACGGCTGGTCCGGTGCGACCGCCTACAACCGCGGCCAGGTTCTGTACCGCATCGCCGAGCTGCTCGAAGGGCGCCGAGCGCAGTTCGTGGACGAGATCACCCGACTCGAAGGGGTCTCCTCGGCAGCGGCGTCCGCCCAGGTCGACGAGGCCATCGACCGCTGGGTCTGGTACGCGGGCTGGACCGACAAGCACGCGCAGGTCACCGGTAACGCCAACCCGGTCGCCGGTCCGTACTTCAACATCTCGGTGCCCGAGCCCACCGGAGTCGTCGCCGTCGTGGC
Organism: uncultured Actinomycetota bacterium; assembly: GCA_963772625.1. Lineage (GTDB taxonomy): Bacteria > Actinomycetota > Actinomycetes > Actinomycetales > Microbacteriaceae > Microbacterium. The sequence continues at coordinate 48,570 of CAVYXT010000002.1, forward strand.
GCCGCAGGAGTCCTCCCTGCTCGGGTTCGTATCGGCCGTCGCGCCTCCTCTCGTGACGGGCAACACGGTCGTGGTCGTCGCGAGCGAGCGCCTGCCGCTGTCGGCGATCAGCCTTGCTGAGGTGCTGGCGACATCCGACGTGCCCGGGGGAGTCGTCAACGTCCTCACCGGATCGCCGGCGGAGATCGCACCGTGGCTCGCCTCGCATGCCGACGTCAACGCGCTCGACCTGGTCGGCGCCGGCCGGCTCGACTGGGTCGATCTCCAGATCGCGGCGGCCGACACGCTCAAGCGCGTGCTGCCGCCCGAGGAAGGTCCGGATGCCGCGGCCCCGAGCCTGGACCGCATCAGCGCATTCACCGAGACGAAGACGGTCTGGCACACCAAGAGCATGATCTGAACCGGCAGCGGATTTCGGTAACGAAACGGTAACGGGACCGCTAGGGTGGACCCACGCGTCGACGAGGACGCGGGTTCACCCGAAGGACATGCCCGATGCCCGACGACCCTCTGGTCGACTCCGTGCGCGATCGATTCCAGACGCTGCTGATCGTCTGCGTCCTCGGCGTCGCGAGTCTCATCATCGCCTTCGTCGGGGCCACACCTGCCCGGGTGAGCGCCACCGAACTCCTCGGCGATACCAGGACCGCCGGCGAGGCGGCGTTCATCGCGAGTCACCGGGGTGGGGGAGCCACCGCTCCCGAGAACACGCTTCCAGCGATCACCGCGGCGCTGGCTGCCGGCTTCGATTACGTCGAGGTGGATGTCGCGCTCACCGCCGACGGGCATCCGGTGCTCCTGCACGATGCCACCGTCGACCGCACCACCGACGGCCACGGTCGGCTCGCGTCTCTGACGCTCGCGGAGGTGCGGGCTCTCGACGCGGGCTCGTGGTTCGGCGAGGAGTACGCCGGCACTCCGGTTCCGACGTTCGCGGAGTTCCTCGACGTGCTGGCCGGCTCGGGCCGGCGGGCGATCATCGAGCTGAAGGGCGGGTGGGATGCCGCGTCGGTCGAGGCGGCGATCGCCGAGGTGCTCGCGCGCAGCCTCGAGCGGCGGATCGCGATATCGAGCTTCGATGCCCGTACGCTCGCGGCGGTCGGCGCGGCATCCAGCGTGATCCCGCGGCTCTTCAGCCTCCGGGTGCTGCCCCCGGACGTCGTGGGTGCGGCGAAGGAGGCGATGGTGCGCGGAATCGTGGTCCGGCGCAAGGCGATCCTGGAACGTCCGGAGGTCGTCGGCGAACTCCACGGCGCAGGAATCCGCGTGGTCGTCTACACGCTCAACAGCGACACGCAGTGGGATGAGGTCACCGCACTCGGCGTGGACGGTATCGTGACCGACGATCCCGCGACGCTGTCGATGTGGCAGCAGAGCGTCGCAGGCGGACGGTAGCCTCGGCCGAGGATCACGATCCCGGAGGTGCCATGTCCCCCGCCTACTCGCGTCGCATCGCGGTGCTGCGCGTCACGGCGGGTGCGGCAGCGGCTCTGACCCTGTCGCTCGGCCTGGTCGGCTGCCAGCCCGAGCCGACCTCCAGCCCGTCGCCCAGCCCCACCGCGTCACCCTCGCCTTCGGCATCCGTCGCCTCACCCACACCGACCGCGACCGCCGCGGCCGGCGACGAGATCGAGCTGCCCACCGCCTGTGAGCAGCTGTATTCACCGGCCATGCTCGCCTCGCTGCAGGAGAAGGGGCCGCTCAACCACCCGGACGTCACGATGACCTCGACTCAGAACGTCGGCGCGCTCGAGATCCTCACCTCCGGCATCCCGACGATCCGCTGCACGTGGGGCGCGCCGAGCGAGACCGGGCTCGCCACGAACGTGTCCATCGTCGATGCGGCGCAGTCGGCTGCACTGCTCGATGCGTTCGCGGCCGCCGGGTTCGCCTGCGAGCCGATCGAGGCCGGCACGATCTGCCGCTTCGAGGAGACCGTCGTCGATCAGGACGACGACATCGTGCCGCTTGGTGAGACGCAGGTGCTCCGAGGAAACGCCTGGGTCTCGACCGCGACGATCAACTTCTCGCAGGACGGATACACGGAGGACATCATCGCGACTCTCTGGGGCTGATTCCGGCGGGATTCCGCTAGACTGGCAGCCGAGGATCTCTTCGCCGACATCGCCGCAGCTCGCAGAAGCGAGTACCCGCGGCCGGAGGCGCCGACATCCCGTCCCGCGTTCGTGACGGCATATGCCGCCCGCGGGAGCACGCCGACCTCGCCGGTCCCGACCGGTCACCGCCGGAGTATCCGGCACACACGCTCAGGAGGAGCATGCCGACCACGGCAACGGCCCAAGGCTCAGCGGCACAGCGGCGCAGGAAGCCCTCGTCGTCGCGCCGCGATGACGAGGCGCCCATCATCCCCATCCTCGCCCGCAAGGTGCGCGAGGTGGAGGCGAAGGCTCAGCGCGGCAAGCTCGGTCCGACCAACCGCGTCAAGTTCCAGGTGATCGCGTTCCTGGTCCGCGAGGAACGCGCCCGCGTGAAGGCCGACACGACGCTGGCGGATGCCGCGCGGTCCGAGCTTCTCAAGCGCCTCGACGGCGTCGCGACGATCCTCGCCAAGACGGCGGCCCGCGACACCTCGCTGATCCAGCTGCTGGAGGTCGACCAGGCGGCGAGCCCGGTCGCGCGCCGCATGCGCCGCGACTGGCTGCTCGAATCGGGCGCCGAACTGGCCCCCGACGATCTGATCATCACCGACGTCGCTCCGCAGACGGCGAATCTGGTTCCCGCGGCCCTCGCCGAGCGCCAGGTCGTGCCGCCGACGATCGAGTCCCGGCAGATGGCCAATCCGTTCCTGGCACCCGACCTCAGCGCACGCGCGCCGAAAGAGACGCCGCGACGCCGCCTCGACGGCTGGGAGCTCATGGGCCCCCTGTACAAGGCGTTCGAGACCGGCGCGGGCGGCGGGCAGGCTTCGATGGAGCTGCCCCCGGTTCCCGAGTTCGACCGTCTCTCGCCCAAGGGCTCCGAGATCATGGTGCACCAGTCGCGATTCCTCGAGTCCGTTCGGGCCGGGCACCGCACATTCCTGCTCGCCGACGAGCCGGGACTCGGCAAGACTGCGGAGTCGGTGCTGGCGGCATCCGTCGCCGGGGCGTACCCGCTGCTGGCCGTCGTTCCGAACGTCGTCAAGATGAACTGGGCGCGCGAGGTCGAGCGCTGGACCCCGCAGCGGCGCGCGACGGTGATCTCCGGTGACGGCGAGGACGTCGACGCGTTCGCCGACGTGTTCATCGTCAACTACGAGATCCTCGACCGGCACCTCTCCTGGCTCAGCACGATCGGGCTCAGGGGCATGGTCGTCGACGAGGCGCACTTCATCAAAAACCTCGGCTCGCAGCGCTCGCAGAACGTGCTGGCTCTGGCAGCGCGTATCCGCGAGCAGGTGCGCAACCCGCTTCTGCTCGCGCTGACCGGAACCCCGCTGATCAACGACGTCGAGGACTTCGACGCGATCTGGCGCTACCTCGGCTGGACGACGGGCGAGAAGCCCGGCCCTCTGCTGATGGAGCGTCTCGACGAGACCGGCCTGACCCCGGCCGACAAGGCGTTCTATCCCGAGGCGCGCAGCGCCGTCATCTCGATGGGGATCGTGCGGCGCAAGAAGAAGGACGTCGCCGCCGACCTTCCCGACAAGCTCATCGCCGATCTGCCGGTCGAGCTGGACGACGAGTTCGGTCGCTCCATCCGCCAGGCCGAACGCGAACTCGGCACGCGGCTCGCCGATCGCTATCGCCGCATCATCGATGCGCGCGGCGATCGCGGGCTCGCGGCCGGCGAGGTCGATCCCGACATCGTGCGCCTGGTCGCGCAGAACGAGCTCGACGAGTCCAAGGCCGCCGGTACCGGCTCGGAGAACGTCTTCACCATGGTCCGCAAGATCGGGCAGGCCAAGGCCCTGCTGGCCGCCGACTACGCCGTGCAGCTGCAGCGCTCGGTCGGCAAGGTGGTGTTCTTCGCGAAGCACATCGACGTGATGGATGCTGCGGAGGCGCACTTCGCCAATGCCGGTCTCCGGACCATCTCGGTGCGCGGCGATCAGACCACTCCGGTTCGCCAGCAGGCCATCGACGCCTTCAACAACGACCCGGGCGTCGGTATCGCGGTGTGCTCGCTGACCGCCGCCGGCGTCGGCGTGAACATGCAGGCGGCATCGAACGTGGTGCTCGCCGAGCTGTCGTGGACCGCTGCCGAGCAGACGCAGGCGATCGACCGGGTGCACCGCATCGGCCAGGACGAGCCTGTCACGGCATGGCGCATCATCGCGGCGCACACGATCGACACGAAGATCGCCGAGCTGATCGACTCGAAGCAGGGGCTCGCGGCACGCGCTCTGGACGGCGATGCAGTCGACCCGCAGTCGAGCGACTCCGTGCAGCTCTCGGCGCTCATGCACCTGACCCGACAGGCGCTCGGAGCGGACTGAGGCGCAAGTCCGGCCGTATGGCAGGCGCTGCACCGGCGACGATAGGGTCGTTGGTGGCAGCGTCGCCCGATCGACTCCGACAGCAAGGACCACAGTATGAAGATCGGCATCCTCACGAGCGGCGGCGACTGCCCCGGTCTGAACGCGGTCATCCGAGGCATCGTCCTCAAGGGCACCACGAGCTACGACATCGAGTTCGTTGGCATCCGCGACGGGTGGCGCGGCGTCGTGGACGCGGACTTCTTCCCGCTCACCCGCCACGAGGTGAAGGGTCTGTCGAAGGTCGGCGGGACGATCCTCGGCACCAGCCGCACGAACCCCTACGACGGCGGTCGGGGCGGCGCGGAGAACATCGCGAAGACCCTCTACGGCCACCGCATCGACGGGATCGTCGCGATCGGCGGCGAGGGGACTCTCGCCGCCGCGGATCGGCTCTCGAAGGACGGCATCAACGTCCTCGGCGTCCCGAAGACGATCGACAACGACCTGCGGGCCACCGACTACTCGTTCGGCTTCGACACGGCCGTCAACATCGCCACCGACGCGATGGACCGGCTGCGGACCACCGGCGACTCGCACCAGCGGTGCATGGTCGCCGAGGTCATGGGCCGTCACGTCGGCTGGATCGCGCTGCACGCGGGAATCGCCGCCGGCGCCCACGCCATCTGCATCCCCGAGGTGCCCATGTCGATCGACGACATCTGCGCAGTCGTCTCGAAGGCGCACGACCGTGGCCGCGCACCCCTCGTCGTGGTGTCCGAAGGATTCACGCTGACCGGCATGGAGGAGGCGTTCAGCGACAAGGGCCTCGATGCCTTCAACCGCCCGCGCCTCGGCGGCATCAGCGAGATTCTGGCGCCCGAGATCGAGCGGATCACCGGCATCGAGACGCGCTCCACGGTGCTCGGTCACATCCAGCGCGGTGGCTCGCCCTCCGCGTTCGACCGCGTCCTGGCGACCCGCCTCGGCCTGCACACCGCTGACGCGATCGTCGAGGGGTCCTGGGGGCAGATGGTTGCGATGCGCGGCACCGACATCGTCCGCGTGCCGTTCGCCGAGGCTCTCGGCGAGCTCAACAAGGTGCCGCTCTACCGCTACGAAGAGGCCGCGGCGCTTTTCGGCTGACCCGGTTGCGCTGAGGCGACGACCGAGCGGATGCCGCGGCTGCGGCATCCGCTTGCCCGGCGAGCGAGTGGCGCCGGCGTGTGAACCAAGGCGATCTTGTCCGACCCGAGGGCGGTGTCCGCCGGTTCGCCACGATCGCTCCGGTTCGATCCCTCCACAGGCCGCGCAGAGTGAGTCACCTCCAACGGAGTGGCGAGGTCGGTGCGTTCGGCTGCGCAGGGAGGCCAATGTCGTGATGTGCTACGACCTGCGCCGCTCACCCTTTTCCTCACACGAGATCAGCCCGCGACTGTGCAACGGCTGGACCGCAACCGTCAACTGCATCGCGTGCGGCCCGGCGTGTTTGCGCGCGCCAGCGACTGGGCTGTGCTCGCGCCGTGGGAGCGCTATCTGGCGCGCGTGCACGCCGTGGCGCGGACCTGGGCGGATCCGGTCTTCTGCCTCGAGTCGGCCGCGGCGCTGCAAGGTATGCCGGTATTCGGCGAGCCCCGGCTGGTGCACCTCCTCAGCGCGGACGGGTCGACATGGCACGAAGGGGATGTGGCGGTGCATGGTCTCCGTGACGGGCGTTGCGCAGTCCACGCGGAGGGAATCCGGCTGACGACAGCGGCCGAGACCGCTCTCGACCTCTGCCGGGTCCTTCCGCCCGCGTTCGCACTAGCGGTTGCCGACGCTTTCCTCAGGTCCCAGCCCGCCGGACAACCGCCTATCGATCTGAGCGCCCGCGGTCGAGCGCAACTCAATCGACGAGGCCTCCGTCAGCTCGACTGGGTGCAGGTACGAGCGACAGGCGTCGCGGAGTCGGTCGGCGAGTCCGTGAGCAGGGCAGTCATCGAGTGGCTTGGTTGCGAAGAGCCCGAGCTTCAGGCCGAGTTCAGATTCGAGGGCCGCACGGATCGCGCCGACTTCTTCTGGCGGCGTCGAGGCATCATCGGCGAGTCGGATGGCTACGGAAAGTACGACGCTGATCACGTGGCCGCGGCCAAGGCTCATTTCATCGACGAGAAGCGACGCGAGGATCGCCTTCGCAGGAACGTCGGGACGGTCATCCGCTGGGACTGGAAGGACACGCTGCACTGGCGGGATCTGTGGGCGAAGCTGCGCGCCGGCGGGCTGGTTCCGGTCCGCCCGATGAACACCGCCATGCTCGAGACGCTCAGCGAGAACCCGCGCTCGCTACCCCGATGACGGCCTCGAACCGGAGCAGTTTCGCCGAGCGGCAGGCCTGCGCCACTCATTTCGGCGAGAATCCTCTGGTTCGCGCCCCGGTCAGTCCGAGACTCAGCCCTCGGCCACCCCGAGCACGTCCAGCAGCCACGCAAGCTCGAACGCCCGCTCCCGCCACGCGTTGTAGCGGCCGCTGACACCGCCGTGGCCGGCGACCATCTCGCACTTCAGCAGGGCATCCGCGCCGACCTCGCGCAGCCGCGCCACCCATTTGGCAGGCTCGACGTAGAGCACGCGCGTGTCGTTGAGCGAGGTTACGGCGAGGATGCGGGGGTACGCGACATCCGTGCGCACGTTCTCGTACGGCGAGTACGACTTCATATAGGCGTACACGTCGGCGTTGTGCAGCGGGTCGCCCCACTCATCCCACTCGATCACCGTCAGCGGCAGCGACGGGTCGAGGATCGTCGTGAGGGCGTCGACGAACGGGACGTCCGCGAGGATGCCGGCGAACAGCTCGGGCGCGAGGTTGGCCACCGCCCCCATCAGCAGACCGCCCGCCGAACCGCCCTCGGCGACCAGCCGGTCGGCCGTGGTGTAGCCGGCATCGATGAGGTGCAAGGCGCTGTCGACGAAGTCGGTGAAGGTGTTGCGTTTTCGCAGCAGCTTTCCGTCCTCGTACCACTGGCGGCCCATCTCGCCGCCTCCGCGGACGTGCGCGACGGCGAAGATGACGCCACGGTCGAGTTCGGACAGGCGCGGCACCGAGAAGCCCGGCTCGATCGAGTGCTCGTACGAGCCGTAGCCGTAGAGGTGCAGCGGACGCGGGGCGACGCCGGCATCTCCGAACGATCGCTTCCAGACGAGCGAGATCGGCAGCTGCGTTCCGTCCTGCGCGGTCGCCCACACGCGCGCCTGCGCGTAGTCCTCGGCCTCGTAGCCGCCCAGCACGGGCTGCCGTTTCCGCAGGAGCAGGTCACCCGTGGCGACCTCGTAGTCGTACACGGTGCCGGGCGTGACGAACGAGCCGTAGCCGATGCGGATGAGCGGGGGAGCCCACTCCGGATTGCCCCCGCTGCCGACCGAGTACAGCGGCTCATCGAACTGGAGCTCCGCGACCGATCCGCTCGCGTAGTCGAGCATGCCGAGCCGCGCGAGTCCTCCGCGGCGGTAGCCGAGAACGCCCCAGTCGCGGAACGTCGAAACGCCCAGCAGGCGCTCGCCGGGGCGGTGCGGCACGACGACCTGGCGCGCACCGGTGGGGTCGGATGCCGCCACCCGAACCAGTTCGAAATCGAGCGCGCCGTCGTTGTGGAGGATGAACAGCACGTCCTCGCCGTCGATGATCGCGTGCGAGGAGTCGTACTCGACACCCTCACGGCGCGGCCACACCACGCGCGGCTCAGAGCGCAGGTCGTCGGCGTCGACGACCCACTCCTCCGACGTGATCGACGAGCCGATCCCGATGACGAGGTAGCGGTCGCTCCGCGTGAACCCCGCGCCGACCCAGTACCGCTCGTCTGGCTCGTGGAACAGCTTCTGGTCCTGATCGACCGGCGTGCCCAGCTCGTGCAGCCAGACGGTATCGGGGCGCCAGGCGTCATCGACGGTCGTGTAGACGATGAACCGGCCGTCGGGCGAGAACGTCGCGCCGGCGAACGTGTCGGGGATCTCATCGGGCAGCCGCTCGCCCGTGACGAGGTCGCGCACCCGGACGGTGTACCGCTCGTCGCCGGCGACGTCGACGCCGTACAGCATCCGATCGCCCCCCGTCGTCACTTCGAAGCTGCCGAGCGAGAAGAACTCGTGGCCCTGGGCTTCGACGTTGCCGTCGAGCAGCACCTGCTCACCCTCGACGTCGACGTCGGGTGCCAGCTCCGGCGGCGTCCAGTCATCCGCGGAGGCCAGCGGTGCGCGGCACTGGATCCCGTACTGCTTGCCTTCGACCGTGCGGCCGTAGTACCACCAGTCGCCGCGTCGCGTCGGGACCGACAGGTCGGTCTCGAGGGTGCGTCCCTTGATCTCGTCGAAGATCGCGTCCTGCAGCCGGGCGAGGTGCGCCGTACGCTCGCTCGTGTAGGTGTTCTCCGCTTCGAGGTGCGCGAGAACGGCGGCCTCCTCCTTCGCGCGGAACCACTCGTAGGCGTCTTCGACGTCGTCACCGTGATGGCTTCGGACGATCGGATTGCGTGTCGCGACGGGGGGAGTGGCGGGTGCAGTGGCGTCGGTGGTCACCGTCTCACGGTAGCCGACGAGCTTGCCGGGGAGGCCGGGCGGCTACGCAGGCGCGGTGGGAGCGCGGGCCGGTCGTGGCAGCGGCACTTCGTTCGGGATGCCGCCCGACACCAGCAGCGACAGCAGTGCGAGCAGGATCAGTCCGAAGAACGCCGTGCGCAGCGAGGACAGCTGCGACTCCACGTACACCGCCTCCAGCTCGGCGGCCTCCTCGGGGGACAGACCCGCATCCGTCGCGATCTTCTGCACGGTGGATGCCGGCACGATCTCGACTCCGCCCTGGCTGCGCTCGTTCACGATGGCCTGGGTCTCCTCGGGCAGTGCGCTCTGCGCGACGCCGCCCGCGAACGAGGTCGCCAGCGCCCCGATCAGGATCGAGCCGATCAGCGCGGTTCCGAGCGACGAGCCGAGGTTCTGGAAGACGCCTTGGAGACCGCCGACCTCGCTCGTGTCCTTCGCGGTGACCGCCGACATGTTGACGTTGCCGAGTTGGGAGGCCAGCAGCCCGAGTCCCGCGCCGGCGCAGAACATCCCGATCCCGAACGCCGGGCTGGACAGCTCAGGATCGATTGCCGTGAGCAGGAGGATCGAGCTCGCAACGAGCACCCACTGCCCGACACGCACGACGCGGCGCGCAGACCACCGCGTCGACAGGCGCGTGCCGAAGATCGAGAAGAGGATGAGGGAGATCGACAGCGGGAAGATCCGCCAGCCGGTCTGGAGCGCGTCGAACCCGAGCGTCATCTGCAGGTAGACGGGCACCATGAAGAACAGACCCGCGATGATCGCGTACTGCCCGCCCAGGACGCTGAGTCCGCTGCGCAGCTGCCGGATCGACAGCAGGTCGACATGGATGAGCGGGTCGCGTCCCTTGGCGACCAGGCGGCGCTGGCGCACGAAGAACAGCGCGAGCATGGCGACTCCGACCACGATCAGCCAGGCCGAGAGCGAGATTCCCAGCGGGGCGATCTCGACACCGTTCACCACCGGCGGATTCGTCGGCACGATCCACCCCCACACCTTGCTCTGCAGCATCCCGTAGACGACTCCGACGAGCCCGAGCGCCGACAGCAGCACGCTCAGCAGGTCGATTCGGATGCTCTGGCGTGCGGCCTTCTCGGCGATCCTTCCGGCGAAGATCACGACGAAGACCAGGATCACCACCTCGCCGACGAAGACGTACCGCCAGCTGAAGTAGGTGGTCATGAACCCGCCGATGAGGGGTCCGGCGGCAACCCCCGCCCCAGAAACCGCGCCGATCGCAGCGAAGGCCGTGATCCGCTCTCGGCCTTCGTAGTTGTCGGCCAGGAGCGCGGCGATCGCGGGGATGACGAGCACCGCGCCGAGACCTTCGATGATCGACCACCCCAGGAACAGCACCGTCATGTTGGGGCTGAAGGCCGTCATGAGGGAGCCGACCGCGTACACGATCGACCCGATCACGAGGGCGCGCTTGCGGCCCCAGATGTCACCGAGCTTCGCGCCGAGCAGCATCGTCGCAGCCATCGTCAGCGTGTAGAACGTGATCGCGCTCTGCATCGCCGTCACGCTGCTGTCGAGGTCGGCGACGACAGCGGAGATCGAGACATTCATGACCGTGCTGTCGAGGACCATGACGAACTGGGCGGCACCCAGGATCAGGACGACGAACCACTTCTTCATGCGCGACCCGATTCTCCGCCCCGGCGAGAAGGGACGTGCCGCCCATTCAACACCCGGCGCCGCCGCGCGTTTGCGAAGAATGCCTCAAACGGCGCGAAATCTGCGAAACGGCTGAGTTGACCGGATGCAGGGGCGGTGTCAGGATTCTTACTAGCCGGTTGCCGGTTCCTTAATTCGCCGTGAACTCTTCGTTCGCAACGCCGATCACGTCGGCACCCACATCTTCCACTCTCTCGGAAAGCAATCGGTGGAAACCGCAACCTTGATCGTCGTGCTGGTCATCGTGCTGGCGCTGTTCTTCGACTTCACGAACGGCTTCCACGACACGGCCAACGCAATGGCCACGCCCATCGCGACGGGCGCTCTCAAGCCCAAGGTGGCCGTGCTGATCGCCGCCGTCCTGAACCTCGTCGGCGCCTTCCTGTCCACTGAGGTCTCGAAAACGATCTCGAACGGGATCATTCGTGAGGACCAGATAGATTCCGATGCGTTCCTCCCCCTCATCTTCGCGGGACTCATCGGGGCCATCACGTGGAACATGTTCACCTGGCTCCTAGGCCTGCCCTCGAGCTCGTCGCATGCGCTGTTCGGCGGGCTGATCGGCGCCACCATCGTCGGGGCAGGATGGATGGCGATCGACTACGGGGTCGTGCTCGGCAAGGTCATCCTGCCCGCTGTGCTCGCCCCGTTGACGGCGGGCATCATCGCGTTCACGGTGACCCGGCTGGCCTATGCGGTGACCCGCCGCTACGATGCCAGGCCGGACGGGCGCGACGGCTTCCGATGGGGTCAGATCTTCACCTCCTCGCTCGTGGCTCTCGCCCACGGTACGAACGATGCGCAGAAGACGATGGGCGTCATCACGCTGACCTTGATCATCGCCGGCTGGCAGAGCAGCGCGGATTCCGAGCCGCAGCTCTGGGTCATCCTGGCCTGCGGGATCACGATCGCACTCGGCACCTACATGGGCGGCTGGCGGATCATCCGGACCCTCGGCAAGGGGCTGACAGACGTCAAGCCCGCGCAGGGGTTCTCGGCCGAGAGCTCGACGGCTTCTACGATCCTCGCGTCCAGTGCGCTCGGGTTCGCGCTGTCCACGACCCAGGTCGCCTCAGGATCGGTGATCGGCTCGGGCCTCGGGCGCCGCGGCTCGACGGTGCGCTGGCGCACCGCCGGCCGGATCATGGTGGGCTGGCTGCTGACACTTCCCGCCGCGGGCGCTGTCGGCGGGATCGCCGCCCTCGTCGTCGCTTGGCTCGGCGGCTGGGGCATCGTGATCGATGCAGTAGCCGCGGTGCTGATCATCCTCACACTCTTCACGCTGTCGCGCCGCAATGCGGTGACCGCAGCCAATGCGATGAGCGAAGTCGCTGAGTCGGGCGCCGCGGTGAAGGTCACGCGCAACCCGCCGCCGACTCGCCGCCAGCGAGCCACGAGCCGCGCTGAGGCGCGCCGCCAGAAGGAGAACTCGAAATGAGCCTCTCAATCGACTGGCTCGCATTTCTCCAGGTCTTCCTCGCCGCTCTCTTGGCCGCGGTGCTCGCTGGTTGGCTTCTACTCGATCGGTCTCCGCCTGCTCGTCCGCGCCGGGCGGGTACCGGTCGTCGCACCGGCCGAGTTCACCGACGCGATCACGGTGATCACCGCCAAGGACACGAAGCGCGCCGCCAAGGCCGCGGCCAAAGCCGCGCGGAAGAGCCCGCTGACCGCAGGCCAGCGACAGGCCGCCGCGATCGGCGCTTACATCTGCTTCGGGCTGTGCGCACTCGTGGTGCTCGGCGGGCTGCTGCTGATCGTCTTCAACCATTGAGCGGTCGTGTCGGTGCCGCCACGCCGCCGGGGCGACCACTCGGACGGCAGGTCGGCGGCTCCCCGTAGGCTGAAGCCATGGACGCGGCATCCGTGCAGTTCGGTCAATATCCCCCCGCGCGGCGCACCATCGTTCACGTCAGCGACACGCACCTGCTCGCCGGCAATGTCGCGCTCGGCGGGCGATACGACACGGCGGCGAACCTGCGTCGCACCCTTGAATCGGTCGAGCGCCTGGGCATACGCGCCGACGCCATCGTGTTCACCGGAGATCTCACCGATCTCGGCGAGCCCGCGGCGTACGCGGCTCTGCGCGAGGCCGTCGAGCCCGTGGCCGAGCGGATGGGTTCGCCGGTGATCTGGGTGGCCGGCAACCACGATGAGCGCCCCGCGCTGCGACGCGACCTGCTCGACCTCGAGCCGAGCGAAGAGGCCGTGACAGGCGTGTGGGATCTCGGCGGCCTGCGTCTGGTCGCACTCGACACGACAGTTCCCGGCTGGCACCACGGCGACCTCGACGATGCTCAGCTGAGATGGCTGCAGGGCGTGCTGGCGACACCGGCGCCGCTGGGGACGATCCTCGCCATGCACCACCCGCCGCTGCCGACTCACATCCCCCTGTTCGACATCCTCGAGCTGCGCGAGCAGGAACGGCTCGCAAGCGTGCTGGCAGGCACCGATGTGCGAGCGATCCTCGGGGGCCATCTGCACCACTCCACGAGCGGCACGTTCGCCGGGATCCCGGTGAGCGTCGCCGCCGCGACGTGCTACACGATGAACCTCGCGCGTCCCGCCGTCGAGGTCAACGGCATGGATGCCGGGCAGTCGTTCCATCTCGTGCACGTCTACGACCACACGATCACCCACGCCGTGGTCCCGGTCGTGGATGCCCCGACCGGCGACTACTTCTCGGCGGAGTGGGTCGAGCGGATGGCGGCTCTGACCCCTGCGGAACGCCTCGAGGCGTTCTCGCGCAAGCGCGGCCGCTGAGCAGCGCGTCGTCGGCGCGGGCTCGCCGACGACGCGGCCGAACCGCACCGGCGATCGCCCTGGCGTACAGCGACAGCGGGCTCACTGTCCGATCCGTACGCGTCGGCTGCAGTCGCGCGCGAGTAGTGTCGAAGCATCCCTTCACATCGCCGTGACCGACCCACGAGGACACACACATGGCTCTGGACGCAATGACGCGCACGCGCATCGAGACCGACTCCCTGGGATCCCTCGAGATCCCCGCGGACGCCTATTGGGGCATCCACACCGCCCGGGCGCTGGAGAACTTCCCGGTCTCCAAGCGCCCCATCTCCGTCTACAAGGACCTCGTGCGCGGGCTCGCGATGGTCAAGCAGGCGTCCGCCCGCGCCAACCGCGAGATCGGGGCCCTTGACGACGAGAAGGCCGAGCTGATCGACCGCGCCTCGCAGCTGGTGATCGACGGACAGTTCCACGACCAGTTCGTGGTGGGCGTCATCCAGGGTGGTGCCGGCACATCGACGAACATGAACGCGAACGAGGTCATCACCAACGTCGCGCTCGAGCTCGCGGGGCGTGAGAAGGGCGACTACGCCTTCCTGTCCCCGATCGACGACACCAATCGCAGCCAGTCGACCAACGACGTCTATCCGACCGCCATCAAGGTCGGGCTCGGACTCGACCTGCTGACGCTGCTGGAGGAGCTCGACCTGCTGCGCCGGGCGTTCCTCGCAAAGGCCGTCGAATTCCACGACATCCTCAAGGTGGGTCGCACCCAGCTTCAGGACGCCGTGCCGATGACCCTCGGCCAGGAGTTCCACGGATTCGCCACGACGCTCGGCGAGGACTACAGCCGCCTCAAGGAGAACGCCTACCTCCTGTACGAGATCAACATGGGCGCCACGGCCATCGGGACGGGCATCACGACCCACCCCGACTACGGCAAGGCCGTGCTGCACCATCTCCGGGAGATCAGCGGGCTGGATCTGGAGACCGCGACCGACCTGGTCGAGTCCACAAGCGACACCGGGGCGTTCATGTCGTTCTCCTCGTCGCTCAAGCGCAATGCGATCAAGCTGTCGAAGATCTGCAACGATCTGCGTCTGCTCTCCAGCGGCCCGCAGGCCGGCTTCGGCGAGATCAACCTTCCGGCCCGGCAGGCCGGCTCCAGCATCATGCCGGGCAAGGTCAATCCGGTGATTCCCGAGGTGGTGAACCAGGTCGCGTTCGCCGTCGTCGGGGCCGACATGACCGTGACGATGGCAGTCGAGGCCGGCCAACTGCAGCTGAACGCGTTCGAACCGGTCATCGCGCACTCGATCTTCCAGTCGATCACGTGGATGCGGCGTGCGATGTACACCCTGCGCGTCAACTGCGTCGAGGGCATCACGGCGAACACCGAGCGCCTCGGCGCCATGGTCGGCGCGTCCGTCGGCGTCATCACGGCGCTGACCCCCTTCATCGGCTACGCCGCAGCGGCCGCGCTCGCCAAGACCGCCCTCCTGACCGGACGCAACGTCGCCGACCTCGTGGTGGAAGCGGGCCTGATGTCGCGCGAGGAGTGCATCAAGCAGCTCTCGCCCGCGCGCTTGTCGGGCCTGGAGACCATCACCGCCGCGATTCCCGTCTCGCGGCCTCCTGCGGAGGCGCCTGAAACCGAGGTCTGACGCTGCGGAGGGTGCGGGGATTGCCCGGCGCGGTCGGTGACGCTAGCGTTCGAAGCCACCGCACCGATCGAGAGGACTCGCCATGACCGATCCGCAGAACCCCGACGTTCCGACCCCGCCGCCCGGCGTACGGCGCGCCGCCACCCGCACCGACCCCGCCCGCGTACGGGCAGCCCCCGTACGGCCAGCCCGCGCAGCCTGCGTACTCCGCGGCACCGCCCGCGCCCTACGGCGCCCCGGCTGCCGGCCCGACGATCCCCGGCAAGACGATGGGCATCGTCGCGTTCATCCTGTCGTTCTTCATCCAGATCGTCGCGCTGATCCTGGGCATCGTCGCTCTGGTGCAGAGCCGGAAGGCCGGCCACAAGAACGGATGGGCGGTCGCCGCCATCATCATCAGCTCGGTGCTGCTCGTCGTCAGCATCATCGTCGCGATCGCCGTCTTCGCAGCTCTCGGCGCGGCGGCCGCCGAGTACGCCAGGCTGTGCGCCGAGTACGGCACCGGTACCCACGAGATCAACGGGATAACCGTGACTCTGGCCTGCCCCGAGTCCTGATCCGCGGGTCGCGAATCCGCAAGGCCGCCGCTCTCCGGCGGCGCCGGGCGTCTCTCGCGCTCGGTTTCAGTCCATGATGCGGCAGTGCGTAGTCAGCGCGCCGATGCCGTCGATGCCGACGGTGACCGTCGATCGATCGCGCAGGAACACCTGCGGGTCCCGTGAGTAGCCGGCTCCGCCCGGACTCCCCGTCGAGATCAGGGTCCCCGGCAGCAGCGTCGCCGACTTCGAGAGGTGCGAGATGAGCGTCGCCACCGGGCGCACCATCTGGTCGGTCGAGGCGTCCTGCAGAGTCCGCCCGTCCAGCACCGTCCAGATGTGCAGGTCCTGCGGGTCGGGGACCTCGTCGGCGGTGATCACGAACGGACCGGTCGGCGTGAAGCCGTCGAAGGACTTGCAGCGCGACCATTGCGCCTCGGAGTACTGGATGTCGCGCGCCGTGATGTCGTTCACGACCGTGTACCCCCACACATGGGCGAGGGCATCCTCGGGAGCGACATCCTTCGCAGGCCGGCCGATGATCACCCCGAGCTCGGCCTCGTAGTCGACGGATTCGCTGAGCGATCTCGGCCAGGTCGTGGTCGCGTCGTGCGCGCTCAGCGAGTTCGGCCAGAGCACGAACACCGTGGGGGTGGAGTCCGTCTGCAGGCCCAGCTCGCTGGAGTGCGCGGCGTAGTTCAGGCCGATCGCGAGGATCACGGGCGGCGTGAGGACCGCGGATGCGAAGGTGACGTCGTCGAGCGGATGCCGGGGCTCAGCGATCTCGGCCGCCTCGCGCACGCGGAGCAGCAGCTCGTCGCCGCCCGCGATGAGCTCCTCCAGGTATCGGGGCGCTCCCTCGAAGAGGTTCTCGACGACGCACGCATCCTCGCCCTGTATCACCGCGAGCCGCGGGCCTCTCAAGCCCGGCAGGGACACGTGGGCGAAGCGCATTGCTCCACGCTACCGGGGTGCCGGATGCCGCGCGGCGGGTTCGGTGCACCCCTAGGCTGTGCGCATGACGTATGACCCGCGGCAGCCCGACGCCCGGAACCAGTCCGCCCGACCGTCGCTCACGCCGCCGCCCTTCGCGTCCCCGCTGGCGCAGCCGCGCGTCTCGCGAGGCGCCGCGATCGCTCCGGCTCCGACGTCGCCCGCTGCCGTGCCGGTGCCGCCGCGCCGGGGCCGGAGCGCTCCCATCTGGATCGATCGGCGTGATCGTGCTGATCCTGATCGGCCTCGTCGGGTACTTCCTCACCGCGATCGGTCCCGGCGCGTCGATCATCGGCATGCTTCTGGCCCTGGTGCCGCTCGTCGGCGGTGCTCCTGGCCGTTCGGCTCGTCGACCGCTGGGAGCCGGAGCCCCGTGGGCTGCTCGTGCTCGCGGTCGCGTGGGGCGCCATCGCGGCGGTCGGGATCACCCTCGGCTTCGATCTTCTGATCTCGATGGTCCTGGGGGTGGACGACTCGCTCGCACGGGACGCGTTCGCCGCCGTCGTGCAGGCGCCGATCGTCGAGGAGTTCGCCAAGGGACTCGGCGTCTACCTGATCTTCGTCAGCGCGCGGCGCGCGTTCGACGGGCCGGTCGACGGCATCGTCTACGGCGCACTGATCGGGGCTGGGTTCGCCTTCACCGAGAACATCCAGTACTTCGCGGTCAGCTTCATCGAGGGTGGCGTGGAGGATGTGTCGGTCACGTTCTTCGTCCGCGGCATCCTCTCGCCGTTCGCGCATGTGATGTTCACGAGCGTCACGGGATTCGCCCTCGGGCTCGCCGCTCGACGGGGAGCGAGCGCCGGCCAGGCAGTCGGACCGTGGCTGCTCGGAATGCTCGGGGCGATCGCGCTGCACGCCCTGTGGAACGGCTCTGCGGTGTTCGTCGACTTCTTCCTGCTGTACCTCACGCTGCAGTTGCCGCTCTTCGTCGGATTCATCCTCGGCATCATCGGGCTGCGTCGCGAGGAGGCGCGCCTGACGCGCTCCCGACTCGGCGACTACGCCGCGGCGGGCTGGTTCACCGCGCAGGAGGTCGACATGCTCGCCACGGGCTCCGGCCGACGTGCGGCGCTCGCCTGGGCGCGCACCCTGCGAGGCGACCGCACCGCAACGATGAAGGAATTCATCGTGGACGCGACCGCTCTGGCCGCCGCGCGGCAGCGCGCGATCAGCGGGCGAGATGCGAATGCGCGTGAGGACGAGCACGTTCTGCTCGCCCGGACCGCCGCGGCCCGGGCGGCGATGTTCGCCCCTAGCAGAAACTCAGCGCCCGGTGCCGCGGCTATGCCTGCGTGACTACCGGGCGCTGAGTTGGCCTGTGTTCAGGTTGCCTTGGCGGTCGCGGCATGTCAAGGGCTCGCGCCCCCTCGCGTTGACCCGCGAGGGGGCGCTCAGGTTGGATGGAATCATGACAGATGACCGCACCAAGCCCGAGATCGACGCCCCCGCCGGCCCGGCACCCGATGACCTCGTCATCCGCGACCTGATCGTCGGGGACGGCGCCGAGGCCAAGCCCGGCGACACCGTGACCGTCCACTACGCCGGCGTCGAGTACGACACCGGCGAGGAGTTCGACTCCTCCTGGAACCGCGGTGAGAGCATCCAGTTCCCGCTTCGCGGGCTCATCCAGGGCTGGCAGGACGGCATCCCCGGCATGAAGGTGGGCGGACGCCGCGAACTCGTGATTCCGCCGCACCTCGCCTACGGCCCCGCCGGCGGCCACTTCCTCGGCGGCAAGACGCTGATCTTCGTCATCGACCTCATCGCGTCGGCTGAGCCCGTCGAAGCCTGAGCCTGTCGAAGCCTGAGCTCGTCCGGATTGATGGAGGGGCGGATGCTGCGGCATCCGCCCCTCCTCCTGTGTCGCGGTCGCGGCGTCACCCCGAAACCGACACCGTGCTGCCCGACCATGGATGCCTGCTCGACGAGGTCGGCGTGGACGTGGGCGACCCCTCGGCGTGACACCTTGCGACGACGGATCGTGCCGTCCGTCGACACGAAGCGGTCGTCCGACTCGTCGTCACTGAGGTGCACCGGCTGCACGATCGTCCAGTCGAGCTCGGAACCGCGAAGCACGGCCTCCTGCATCTCGGAGTCGATGATCTGCGGCTTGATCAGAAGTGCGAAGAAGGCGCGATCGACGACGCCCAGCAGCGATGCGTGTCTCGCCGACCCCGTAGGAGGACTGCACGATCACGCGGCGGACTGCCGGCACGCCGAGCGGCAGCCAGCGACGGCGACGGTGCCGCGCGAGCGCACGTCGTCCGGGCGTTCCCTGCGCGCCGCGGAGCCGGACGCGCAGGGTGGGCTCCGAGATGCCGAGGGTCACGATCACCGCGTCATGGCCGGGGATGGTCCGCTCGAGGAAGGCGGAGTCGGTGGCGTCGCCGTTCGACGCGCGTCAGGCCGGGCCGCTCGGGGATGGCGTCGGCATGGCGTGCCACCGCGGTGACGCGATGGCCGCGCCCGAGCAGCGCGTCGCAGACGGCTCGGCCGGATCCGCCTGTGGCTCCGATCACCAGGATGTTCATGGGGTTCTCCGTTCGTCAGGTTGCGTGCTTGAGGAGCACGATACCGACTCTGGCACGGGGGCGCTGGATGATCTATCGTTCAAGTGCGTACAGAAATCTTGATAGATCGTCCGGAGAACCGATGAGCGACGCCGATGCCCTGGTGGAACGCCGACCCGCTGACCGACGCGCTCTACCAGGTGCAGGATGCGCGGCGCGTTCTACTCGTGGACCGAGGCATCGGCGGAGGGGTCCGTCGACATGCCGCAGTTTCCGGACACGCTGAGCTTCCACATCGTCGCTCGGGGCACTGCCTTCCTCGAGGTCGACGGACGGGCGCCCTTCCAGCTCGACGCGGGGAAGCTGGCGCTGGTGCCCCGCGGCATCGGCCATCGGGTGTCGACCTCGCCGGGCGCGCCGGTGCTCGGCCGGGCGGACCTCCTCCCGCAGACGATGCTCGGTGACTCGTTCTCGATCCTGCGGATCGGGCCGGAGGACGCGGCTGCATCCGCTCGCCCTGCTGTGCGGCGTGGTCGCGTTCGACTCGCCGGCGGTGCACGAGGTGCTCGCGGTGCTCCCGCGCGATCGTCCGCGTCGACTCGACCGCCGCACCCGATGATGGCGGCGCTCCTTCCCGCTCCTGGCCGACGAGCTGCGCGACCCGCGCCCTGGCGGCGACGCCGTCGCCACGCGACTCGCCGACGTGCTCGTCGTCGAGACGGTGCGAGCGTGGCTCGCCGATCAGGCGGACGACGGCGACCGGCTGGCTCGCGGCACTGCGCGACCGCAGCTCGGCGCCGGCCATCGCCGCAGTGCATCGCGCGCCCGGCCACCCATGGACCCTGTCGTCGCTGGCAGCCCGCGCCACGATGTCACGGTCGGCCTTCGCCGCCCGCTTCACCGCCGTCGTGGGAACGTCGCCGATGGCATACGTGACCGAAGCTCGCGCATGCGGGCGGCCGCGCCGGCTATGCTCGGCGGCGGATCGACGGTCGGCGCCGTGGCCCTGTCGCTCGGCTACGGCTCCGAGGCGGCGTTCAGCCGCGCATTCACGCGCATCACCGGAGACACGCCGGGGCGGATGCGACGCGCGAACGCCGCGTGAAGAGTCGATCTCGAGAATTTTCCATTCACGGGAATAGATAACACCGCGCGGTGCGTTGCACCTCATCATGAGCTTGTCGCGCAGCGCGACATCCACCGACACGAAGGATGACCATGACCGACACCACCACGATCGACGTTCCCGGCTACCGCCGGGCACCTGGGCGCTGGACCCCGCCACAGCGAGGTGACCTTCACCGTCCGCCACATGATGATCTCCAAGGTGCGCGGCACCTTCGGCATGAAGAGCGCGACCCTCATCGCCCCCGAGAACCCGCTCGAGGCCAAGGTCGAGGCGCACGTCGACGTCGACGTCGCTCGACACGAAGGACGAGGGCCGCGACGCGCACCTGCGCTCGGCCGACTTCTTCGACGTCGAGAACCTACCCGACGATCGACTTCGTCTCGACCGGTGCGCGCGTCGACAAGGGCGAGATTCTTCGTCGACGGCGACCTCACCATCCGCGGCGTGACCAAGCCCGTCACCGTTCGAGTTCGAGTTCGGCGGCTTCGGCACCGACCCGTGGGGCAACTACAAGGCCGGCGCGACTGCGACGACGGTGATCAACCGCGAGGACTTCGGCCTCACCTGGAACGCGGCGCTCGAGACCGGCGGCGTGCTCGTCGGCAAGGACGTCACCATCACGCTCGACCTGCAGGGCGCGCTGCAGCAGGACTGACCGCAGACGCGCACGAGGGGCGGATGCCGCGGCATCCGCCCCTTCGGCGTCTGGCCGGCGCCGCACGCGGCGCAGGTCGCAGCCGGTCCTGCGCGAGCAGGATGCCGAGGAACACGACGAGCGCGCCGACCGGCTCGTTCCAGCTGAGCTCCTCGCCGAGGACGAGCGATGCCGAGGGCGACTCCGACGATCGGCGTGATGTAGGTCACCGTCGAGGCGCGCGTCGGGCCCCACGCGCGGACCGTGTTCTGGTTCCAGATGTAGGCGACACCGGTGCCGAGGCAGCCGAGCAGCACGACGCTGCCGATGATCCACGGGATCGAGCGAGACCGGTGACAGTGCGACGACCGGCGTCAGCACGAGCATGATGACGGCGGCGATGCCGATGTTCAGGAACGAGAACACCAGCGCGCGTCATGCCGGAGTTCGAGACGAACTTGCGCATGTACGCGAGGCTGAAGCCGTAGCAGGCGGTCGCGCCGAGGATCGCGAACTGCGCGACGAGGCTCTGGTTCAGATCCAGTCCCTGCCACGGCGCGATGATGACGACGACGCCCAGGATGCCGACGAGGATGCCCGCGATCTGCACCGCCTTGAGCCGCTCGACGCGGAACAGGAGCCCCGCCATGACCGCCGTCATGATCGGCGTCGTCGCGTTGTAGATGCTCGCGAGGCCCGACGTCACGTGCTGCTGCGCCCAGGAGAAGAGCAGGAACGGGCACGACGCAGAACGAGAGCGCGAGCACGGTCATGTGTCCCCAGATCTTGAGGCTCCGCGGCAGGCGGTCGCGGCGCAGCGCGACGAACAGCCCGAGGGTGAGCCCGCCGAGGACGAGCCGCGACCACGCGACCTGACCGGGCGAGATGCCGTCGAGCGCGACCTTCATGAACAGGAAGCTCGACCCCCAGACGATCCCGGCGAGGACGAACTGGACGGCGACCGACGCGTTCGACGGCGCGCGGCCGCTGCGATGCTCGCGCGAGGTCGCGGGGCGCTCGCGGTGGCGGGTGGTTCGGTCGGCACGCGGCGACTCTAGCCCCGGGGTCGCGACGCGCGGACCCGATCCGCGGATGCCGCGTCCGAAATCCGCCGAAGTACGGCGGTCCGACTACGGTGCGGCGGAGCGTTCGCAGTCCGGGACCGGGTGCTCGGCGTCGTAGGCGCGGAACCGGGGGCTCAGCCGCACGAGCAGCGCGACGAGTCCGATGATCACGAAACCCCCGAGCAGGGGCGGGAACCACAGCGCGGTGAAGGTCGCGAGCGTGCCGGCGTAGAGCGCGCCGAGCCGCGGTCCGCCGGCCACCACGACGATGAACACGCCCTGCAGTCGGCCGCGGATCGCGTCGGGCACGGCGGCCTGCACCATCGTGTTGCGGAAGATCGAGCTGATGTTGTCGGCGCCGCCCGGCGACGACGAGCGTCAGCGCCGCGGCGACGATCAGAACGAGGTTCGGAGTGCTCGCGTCGACCGTCGGCCGGAGCGAACCATCCGAGCGCCGCGGCGCCCAGCACCAGTCCGAACGCCGCGATCGACGCCGCCGTAGACGAGGATCGCACGCTCGATGCCGAGCCCGTGGCGGCGCACGCGTCCGGCCGGACCCGAGAACAGGCTCGACAGGAATGCGCCCACGGCGACGGATGCCGTGAGCGCGCCGGTCGTGATCGGGCCGCCGCCGAGCAGCACGGCGCCGATCGCGGGGAAGCAGGGCGAGCGGCTGACCGAACGTCATCGCGATGATGTCGAGGATGAACTGCAGCCGGATGTTCGAGGCGCGCTTGAGGAACCGCCAGCCGTCGCGCAGCGACTCCAGTCCCGGCCGCACGATCGTCGCCCTCCGGTCGGATGCTCGGCAGCGTCCACAGCCCGAGGAAGAGCGACATCATCAGCACGACGTCGATCGTGTAGGTCCACGCGTAGCCGGTGAACGCGACGAGCACGCCCGCCAGCGCGGGGCCGGCCATCACCATGATCCCGACGGTGATGCCGTTGAGAGCGGATGCCGCCGGCAGCAGGTCGCGGGGGATCAGGCGGGGCACGATCGCCTGGCGCGCGGCCATGACGATCGTGTTCGCCGCGGAGTTCACGACGCTGAGGCCGTAGAGCCACCACGACCGTCTCCCATCTGCGCCCAGGCGAGCGACGGCCAGCAGCACGGTGGAGGCGAGCGTGACCGTGGCGGCGATGAGGGCGACGAGACGGCGGTCGAAGGCGTCGGCCAGCATGCCGCCGTAGAGGCCGGCGACGATCATCGGGACCAGGCCGGCGACCGCGATCATCGCCACCGCGAACGTCGACCCGGTCAGGTCGTACATGTGCAGCATGATCGCGACGATGGTCAGCTGACCGCCGAGGCCCGCGAGCGTCGAGCCGATCCACATCCGCGTGAACGCGGGGCTCGACCGGAATGGACGGAGGTCGATGAAGTGATCGCGACGCAGGCGCGGCATCACGAGGCGATCCGGCGTTGCGAGGCATCCTTCGAGCCTAGCCGCGCGGATGGCGATTGGCCGCGCGTGCCGTCGGCTGGTAGACTCTTCAGGTTGCCGTTCGATCGGCCGCGGATAAAGAGAGCTCACGCATCAGGCGTCGGGCGCCGCGCAATGACCAGAAAGGGGATCCCATCTATGGCACTCGAATCTGACGTCAAGAAGGCGATCATCGAAGAGTACGCGACGCACCCCGGTGACACCGGATCCCCCGAGGTGCAGGTCGCGATGCTGACGCAGCGCATCAAGGACCTCACCGAGCACCTCAAGGAGCACAAGCACGACCACCACTCGCGTCGTGGGCTGTTCCTGCTGGTCGGTCAGCGCCGTCGTCTGCTCGGCTACCTCCAGGACATCGACATCGCGCGCTATCGCTCGCTGATCGAGCGTCTCGGACTCCGCCGCTAGTCGCACCCAGCGATCAATCGCTCTTCTCGGAAGGCCGTCCCAGGTGTGGGGCGGCCTTCCGCTCGTCTGCGGTCGGCGCCGCTCAGATGAGCCCGAGCTCGCTCGCACGCGCGACCGCCGCGCTCCGATTCGGCGCATCCAGCTTCCGGTAGATGTGAGCCGTGTGCGTCTTGATGGTGTTGACGGAGACGAAGAACTGCGCCGCGAGCTCCGCGTTGGTCAGACGGCTCGGCAGATAGGCCAGCAGCTCGCGCTCGCGGTCGGTCAGCGGCTCGGCCAACTCGCCGTCGGGTGAGGACGGGCGAAGGCTCTCACGGGCGCGTTGAAGCACCTCCCGCCGGAACGCCGTGGACACCGTCG
Source organism: uncultured Actinomycetota bacterium (assembly GCA_963772625.1). GTDB lineage: Bacteria > Actinomycetota > Actinomycetes > Actinomycetales > Microbacteriaceae > Microbacterium. The sequence goes on from CAVYXT010000002.1 coordinate 72,724, forward strand.
GCAGGCCGTCCACCAGGCGTACGAGGTCCGGACCCGCCCACAGGAAGGGCGACACGACCCCGTGTTCGGCGGCCAGGTCGAGCGCAGCGCTGAGCCGCCGCGCGCAGTCGCCGGCTCGACCCTCGAGCGTGCGCCAGCCATCCGGTCAGCACGAGGTGTTCGATGGTGCAGAGGGGCATATCGTCGCGCGGAGTGTAGGCCGCGGCCTCCAGCAGTGCGCGCGCTTCCGCTGTCCGTCGTCCGGTCAGGGCATCCGCGACGGCCTCGACGAGCCGGGCCGACCAGGCGCGCGGTCCGCGTGCAGGCTTTCCGGGCTCGCCGGCGAGTCGCCGCGCACGGTGGCGTGCGGCATCGAGCGCATCCTGCACGATGGGCGGGGCAGCGCCTGCCGGCTCGCTTCCGGGCTGCGGAGGGTCCTCGGACAGGACGCAAGCGAGGCAGGCGATCCACATGAGCTGGACGCGCTGATTGGACGCGGCGCGCACGCCGCCCTCGTGCCGGGCGAAGGCGGCGCTGTGCGGCTGACCGCGATGGACCGCGATCAGCGCGAGCGCGAGGTACGCGTCCGCCGGCGCCGGGTGGATGAGCAGGTTCACGTCGCTGGCGAGTTCGAGCGCCTCGTCCGCGAGCGTCTCCGCGACCGGCAATCGTCCCGCCCAGGCTTCGACGAGCGCCAGTGACCCCAGCAGGTGGATGCGATAGGCCGAGTACTGGGCGCCCGGGGACTCGAGCGAACGCGTCAGCCATTCGCGCGCCTCGGGAAGATCTCCTGCGAACAGATGCGCGCGCCCCCGGGAACCGAGCGAGAGCGTCTCGAGCAGGGGGGCGTGCGTCAGCCCCATCAGATCGGGCAGTCGAGGGGCGGGGCGCTCGCCCAGGAGCCGGAGCGCTTCGCGGGAAGCAGCGAGCGCCGCTGAGATCTGCGGCCGGAACTGCACGAGGGCTGACAGATACGCCTGCACGATCACCACGAGGCCGGGCTCGAGATCGGTGCGCGCCGCGAGGCCGCGGAGCACATCCTCGCCGAGCGCGGCCCCGCCGCTCATTCCGAGCGAGATCCCGTACAGCGCCTGTGCCGAGGGTCGCGCGGCGCGGTCGGCCTCGGGAACGGCGCCGAGCCAACGGGCGATCGACGTCATCTCGCCTCGTTCATATACGTCGCGTCCGCGGGCCAGCAGCAGGTCGATCGCCCTGCTCCACGCCCGGCCCTGCAGGAGTGATTCGATGGCCGCATTCAGGTCTCCGTGCGCTTCGTGCCAATCCGCGGCCGCCGCGAGGATGCGCCCTTCCTCGGCGGGATGCCGAGCCCGGAGGCGGTAGCGCAGCAGATCGCGGAAGAGATGGTGGAACCGGAACCACTCGTGCTGCTCATCGATGCGCACGAAGAACATCGAATCCCGCTCCAGCTCGTCGAACAGCGACGCGGCATCCTCGACCGGCAGCACCGACTCGACCAGGCTGGGAGTCATCCGATCCAGGACCGACAGCCTGAGCAGCAGGTGCCTCCGCTCCTCGGACTGGGCGCTCAGGACCTCCTCGCTGAGATACTCCGAGATCAGACGGTCGGTGCCCGCCAGGCGTCCGGCGAACATCTCGGGATCGTCCTGAGAGCGAAGGGTGATCGCACCCAGCTGCACGCCCGCCGCCCACCCCTCGGTGCTGTCCAGAAGCGACGACACCGTCGCGTCGCTGGGGGGTGTGCCGGTGATCCGCTGCACGACCTCGGCGGCGACGTCGGCATCGAATGCCAGCTCGGCCTGCCGCAGCTCGAGGAGCGAATAGCGCAGGCGGTGCTGGCTCAGCGCCAGCCGAGGGTCGGTGCGCGAGGCGAAGACCATGTGCGTGCTCGGAGGGAGATGGTCGGCGAGCCACCACAGATCGTCGATGATCGCCCGGTTGGAGACGTTGTGCAGATCGTCGAAGATCAGAACGGCACCCGGGTGGTCCGCGAGCAGCAGTGCGAGGGACTCGAGCATCGGTCTGCCCAGGCCACTTCCGCCCATCTTCAGGAGCGGCAGCAGCTCGGAGGCGCCGGGGGCGACGGCCCCGAGGGCGCCGAGGAGTCGTCGCGCGAACTGAGGCGGGTCGTCGTCGGTGGCGTCCAGGTCGAGCCACGCGAAGCGCTGATCCGGACGAGATGCGACCCATTGGGCGAGCAGAACGGTCTTGCCCGAGCCGGCGGGCGCGACCACGACCGTGAGGGGTGCGCCGATGGCACCGTCCAGACGCGCCCGGAGAGTCGGGCGGTCGACAGCGTGCGAGGGCGTGAAAGGTGCTGGGGTCATGATCGGCCGTTGCGCTCAGTATTCCAGTGCGGCGGGCGCGAATCATCCTCTCGGCATGATGGCGTCACGCAGGCTCCGGACGATCATTGACGAAGGATGCCGGCTGCCCTTCCGGCATGGAGAGGTCGCCGTGCCGTCGCAGATCGCCGAAGTCGTCGTTCGAGGCAGGATGAGTCCCGAACTCATCGCGGCTCTCGACGGGTTCGAGGTCAGCACCGGCGCGGACGGGCTCACGAGGGTGGTCGGCAGCGTGCCGGATCAGCCTCGACTACTGGGGCTGCTCGCTGCGTTCGACGATCTGCACATCGAGGTCGTGTCGGTGAATTTCGTGGACTCCGCCGCGTCCGCGGGTGGTTCCTCACCCGACGCGAGTGACGCACGTCGGAGACCCGGGCAGTAGGTTCGCACCGACGGCGTTCACGCCCAACCCGGGAACCACGAGCGAATAGCACAACGGCGGTGCTGAAACCGCTGAAGAGAACCGAGGAGAAGAAATGCCCCTTCGCAGAATGGGTCGTCCGGGCCTGATCGGCATGGCTGCCCGCACCGCTGTGGTCGCCGGAACCGCGACCGCCGTGAGCGGCAGTGTGCAGCGCCACCAGCAGGAGAAGGCGCAGAATCAGTACGACCAGCAGCAGGCCGACGCGGCGCAGCAGCAGGCTCAGGTCGACGAGGCCGCTCGCGCGGCCGCCGCGCAGTACTCCCAGCCTGCCGCCGCCGCGCCCGCGGCCGCGGGCGGGGGAGTGGACTTGGTGGCCGAGTTGCAGAAGCTCGCGTCGCTGAAGGACGCCGGCGTCCTCAGCGACGAGGAGTTCGCTGCCGCGAAGGCGAAGCTGCTCGGCTGATCCGCAGATCCGTCGTCCGAAGATGACCGGTGTCGGCCGGTCAGGCGGATGACGCGGCGCGCGCCGCAACGAGGTCGGCGTGGTGGATCGCTGCGACATCGGGGTGAGCGCGAAGGCGCGACTTGAGCGCATTCTCGCCGTACAGCGCGTGGATCGGGTTCGCCGGGTCCTGGGTGACGCCGCCGGCTTCGGCCGCGAGGTCCTGCGGCAGTTCGATGATCGGAAGCCGGGAGTCCAGGGCGGGGTTGAAGAAGAATGGCACCGAGATCCGGTCGTCCGGGTACTTCGGTGAGATGACCCGGTGATTGGTCGCGATGAGATAGCCCTGAGTCGCGTACTCGAGCAGCTCGCCGATGTTGACGACGAACGCGCCCGCGACCGGGGGCGCATCGACCCACTCGCCGTCGCGCTGCACCTGCAGGCCGCCCTTGCCGGGCTCCACCCACAGCAGCGTGAGCACGCCGGAGTCCTTGTGAGCGCCGACACCCTGCTGGGGGGTCGGGTCGTCCTTGCCGGGATAGCGGACGATCTTGATGAGGGTCGAGGGTTCGCCGAAGTGCTGGTCGAAATACGACTCGGGCGCGCCCAGAGCGACCGCCCACGCCCGCAGCAGCCTGCGTGCCACACCCGAAAGGTGGTCGTGCCATTCCGCCACGACGTCCCGCAGCTCGGGCTGGGCTTCCGGCCAGAGGTTGGGCCCGATGAGCCTCGCGTAGTCGGGCGCGGCGGGATCCGTGACGGCTGTGCGCTCGGGCCCGATGTCGATCTGCTCGCGCCAATCGACGCGCCCCTGGGTCCGCTCGCCGCCGACGCGCGTATAGCCGCGGAAGTGCGGGCTCTGGACGTTCTCGATCGCGAGCTTGTCGGCCTCAGGGAGTGCGAAGAAATCCCGCGCGGCGCGCAGGAGCCGGGCTTCGAGCTCGGGCGAGACCCCCGTGCCGGTCAGGTAGAAGAAGCCGACGTCGTGAGTCGCACGGCGCAGGTCGTCACGGAAAGCCGCAGAGGCCTCCGGTCCGGCATCCAATCGGCTCAGATCGAGGACGGGCAGCGAGAGTTCAGCCATGAAGCGACGATAGGCGGCGGCAGCGGCGTCCCGGCGATTGTTGCCGTGCGTTACCCGGAGGCGCCCGGTATCCGCTTTGACCGCTCTGGCTGCGCCGCGTACCCTGGTCCGAAGTGAGGGTTGCCTAACCTGAGTTCGTTCGGGAAGGCGAACCCCGAACACCTTCATTCACCCTCCACGCTTGAGATTGCCCGTGCTCGCCACCTTTCTGATCGGCCTCCGCGAAGGCCTCGAAGCCGCGCTGGTCGTCGGCATCCTGGTCGCCTACATCACGCGCATCGGCCGTCGCGAGATGCTGCCGCGGCTGTGGGCGGGGGTCGGGCTGGCCGTCGGCCTGGCTCTCGCGGTCGGTGCGGTGCTGACCTTCGGCGCTTACTCGCTCACCTTCGAGGCGCAGGAGATCATCGGCGGCACGCTCAGCCTCGTGGCGGTGGCCATGGTGACGTGGATGATCTTCTGGATGCAGAAGACCGCTCGCACGCTGAAGGCGAGCCTCGAAGGCGGGATCGACCGCGCGCTGGCGCAGGGCGGACTGTGGGCGCTCATCGTCATCGGCTTCGTGTCGGTGGTGCGCGAAGGGCTCGAGACCACGCTGCTGCTGTGGTCCATGGTGCAGTCGTTCGGTGACGCTCCCGCTGCGCTGCTGGGCGCGGTGCTGGGACTGCTCGCCGCGATCGTGATCGGCTGGCTGCTGGCGCGCGGGATGCTGCGGCTCAATCTGCGCCGATTCTTCACGTGGACCGGCGCGTTCCTGATAATCGTGGCCGCGGGCGTTCTCGCCTACGCCGTGCACGACCTGCAGGAGGGCGGCGCGCTGCCCGGCCCGTTCGGCGCGCTGGCACCGGTCGACCCGACGACGGGCGCCGTCCTGGTCGGCGTCGCCGGCTTCCCATTCGGGTGGGCGTTCGATGTCAGCGCGCAGGTCCCGCCCGGCTCAGCGCTGGCCGCGGTGCTGCAGGCGACCGTCGGCTTCATGCCTCGCATGTCGTGGCTGCAGGTGGTCGCGTGGGTCCTCTACGTGGGTGTCGTCGGTGCGCTCTTCATCCGTGGCACGCGGCGGGCGCGCGGTGGTTCCGCCAATCCCGCGTCGCGCGCCGCCGCACAGGCTCCCACGACCGCAGATCTCGTCGCATCCGAACCGACGCCCGCTACGACCTCCGTCAGCCCGAACCCCACCTCGGCCCTGCCGGCCGAGGCTCCCTCCCACCAAGGAGCAGCATGACTCTTTCCCGCACCCTCGGCGCCGTCGGCGCTGTGGCGCTGTCCGCCGTCGTCCTTGCGGGGTGCGTGGCCAAGAGCGACGTCGCCGCGTCGGATGCACTCACGGTCAGCTCGACCGAGACGGGCTGCGAAGTATCGGCGACAGCGGCGACCAGCGGCACGCTGGCGTTCGACGTGACCAATGCGGGCGCGGATGTCACCGAGTTCTACCTGCTAGCCGAGGATGGACTGCGCATCGTCGGAGAGGTCGAGAACATCGCGCCGGGCGCTTCCCGCACCCTCACCGTGGTCGCACAGCCGGGCGATTACTTCACGGTGTGCAAGCCGGGGATGATCGGCGATGGGGTCGGCCGGAGCGGCTTCAGCGTATCGGGCGACGCGGTCGCGATCGATGGACCGGATGCCGAGCAGAAGCAGCAGGCGGTCGACCTGTACGCCGCCTTCGTGAAGGACCAGGTTTCGCAGCTGGTTCCGCAGGTCGAGGAGTTCGTCGCCGCCTACGAGTCGGGAGCGGATGACGTCGCACGCGCCGCGTTCCCGCAGGTGCGGGCCTACTACGAGCGGATCGAGCCCGTCGCCGAGGCGCTCGGCGATCTCGACCCGCGTATCGATTACCGCGAGGTGGATGCCGTGGCCGAAGGCCTCGACTGGACCGGCTTCCACCGCATCGAGAAGGATCTCTGGATCCCCGCGCAGGACGCCCTCAACGCCGACGGCGAGACGCCGGCCTGGCAGGACTGGGCGCCTTCCACGCCGGAGGAGCGGGCCGCCTTCGGCGATCAGCTGATCGCCGACGTCGCGGAACTCTACGACTACGTGCACTCCGACGAATTCCAGGCCGCACTCGACGAGCAGGGCGTCGCGGGGTTGAGCAACGGGGCGATCGCGCTGCTGGACGAGGTGGCCACGGGCAAGATCTCGGGCGAAGAGGACTGGTGGTCGGGCACCGACCTCTGGGACTTCGCTGCGAACGTCGAAGGATCGAAGATGGCGTTCTCGCTCGCAAGGGACTTCGCCGCGGCCAAGGGCGACGAGGGCGCCACCCTCGTCGAGGAGATCGACGCCGGCTATGCAGCCCTCGAGGAGTCCCTCGCCGCGCACGGATCGCTGGCCGCCGGCTTCGTGACCTATTCCGAGCTCACCGACGCCGACAAGCGGGAGTTCACCGACCTCATCAACGCACTCGCCGAGCCGCTGTCGCAGCTCACCGTGACCGTCCTGGAGTGACGTGACCGACCGCACGGACAGCGCCTCCGACGACTCAGCGGCCGCATCGATCGCCGAGCTCGACGCGACGACCGGAGTCAGCCGCCGCGGGCTGCTCGGACTCGTTGGAGCCGGAGCAGCCGGCCTCGCCATCGGCGCAGGTGCCGGAGTGGCGGGCGGGGCGGCGGTCGCGCGCGCCGCCGATTCGGGCAGCGCGGCATCCGCCTACGACTTCTTCGGTGCGCACCAGGCCGGGATCACGACGCCGGTGCAGGACCACCTTCACTTCGCCGCGTTCGACATGATGGCACGCACCGATCGCGAAGACGTGATCTCGCTGTTGCAGGACTGGTCGTATGCCGCCGCGCGCATGACTCGGGGGCTCGAGGTGAGCGCCACCGGTGCCGTCGGCGGTTCGCCGGAGGCTCCCCCCGACGACACGGGGGAGGCTCTGGGGCTGGGCGCGAGCGGGCTGACCATCACCTTCGGCCTGGGTCCGACGCTGTTCGAGAGCGACGGGGCGGACCGGTTCGGCATCGCCGCACGGCGCCCGCCCGTCCTCGAGCGGCTTCCCGCATTCCTCGGCGACGATCTCGATCCCGACGCATCGGGCGGGGACCTCTGCATCCAGGCGTGCGCAGACGACCCGCAGGTCGCCGTCCACGCGGTGCGCAATCTGAGCCGCATCGCCTTCGGCAGAGCGCGCATCCGCTGGTCGCAGATGGGCTTCGGTCGCACCTCCCGCACGACCGCGAGCCAGCAGACGCCGCGCAACCTCTTCGGCTTCAAGGACGGCACCGCGAACATCCTCGCCGACGATCGGGACGCCCTCGAGACGCACGTCTGGGTCGCCGCGTCGGACGCCCCGGCCTGGATGACCGGTGGCTCCTACCTCGTCGCGCGCAAGATCGCGATGCTGATCGAGACATGGGACCGGGTGCGACTCTCGGAGCAGGACGCGATCATCGGTCGGGACAAGGGCGAAGGGGCCCCGCTCTCGGGCGGCGAGGAGTTCACGGAGCCGGATTTCGACAGGACGGATGCCGCGGGCGCTGCGCTCATGCCCGCGGTCAGTCATGTGCGTCTCGCTCATCCCGACCTCAACGACGGCGTCCGCATCCTGCGCCGCGGCTATAACTTCGTCGACGGCAACAACGATCTCGGCCGGCTCGACGCGGGGCTGTTCTTCCTCTCGTATCAGCGCGCACCCGAGCAGTTCGTGCGACTGCAGCGATCGCTGTCGACCGATGTCATGAACGAGTACATCCGCCACGTCGGCTCGGGCGTGTGGGCCGTGCCGCCCGGCGCGACTCCCGGCTCCTACGTGGGCGAGGGCCTCTTCGCCTGAGGCCGGCATCCCGACTGCTCGGCGTCAGGGTGGTGCGTCGTGCGGGCCGTTCTGCCGGGGATCCGCCTGCGGGCGGGCGGTTCTGGCTGCCCCGCCTTCCTGCGCGCCGTCGTTCGAGCGCCGCGATCCGGTCGGATCGAGGCGGTGACCCTCGCGCCGCGCGAGGGTCGGGTCGGCGAACAGCCAGCTCGGCCGGGGTTCGACCAGCGGGCGGAAGATCGTCCGCACCGGCTTGGTGGCCAGCGCGAGCGCGATCATCACGGACGCGATGACCACGATGGGCAGCCAGATCCAGGTCGGCTCGAGATCGCGCAGCACGCCCGACTCGCGGAACGGGTAGAGCACGAACGAATGCAGCAGGTAGACGTACATCGTGTACTGCCCGAAATGCGTCCACCAGTGCGTGCCGCGCGGCAGCACGGCGAAGAAGGCCGACGACAGGAGGAGCGCGATGGACATCAGCGCCAGGCGCACACCGCCGGCCCACCATTCGGTCCCGCCGATCGACGCGTAGTTCTCGTCGTAGAACAGCCACTCCCGCAGGTTCATGGCTCGCCATCCGTCGACGAAGAACCATGCGGCCCACCCGGCGACGACGAGGGCGGCCGTCGCGGCCGCGAGGACCCACCACGGTCGGTCTCTGAGCAGTCCGAGACGCTCCACCACGTTCCGGTCGCTCAGCCACCACCCGAGCGCGAAGAAGGGAAGCAGACCGAGCGTGCGCGACAGCGACAGCGTCGAATCGATGTTCGGGAGGTACCCGGCACCGATGGAGATCGCAACGGTCCACAGCAGCGGCCAGCGTATCAATGCGAGGTAGGGGAGCACGAGCCGGAAGATGCCCAGCGCGAGCAGGAACCACAGCGTCCACGACGGCTGGGTCAGATTGGGGTTCGCCTGACCCTCCACGATCCACTTGGTGACCGTCCACAGGCTTTCGAAGATGACGTAGGGAACGAGGATGTCGGTGATGACGCGCGCCATCTGCCGCGGGCCCGGTGCACCCGACTTGGAGAAGTAGCCCGAGATGATGGCCAGGGCGGGCATGTGGAACGCGTAGATGAACAGGTACAGTCCGAGCGCGACATCGGAGTCGTAGGTCAGCCGCTGCGAGGCATGGCCGAGCACGACCAGCACGATGCAAGCGAAGCGTGCGTTGTCCCAGAACGGCACGCGACGCGTGGCTCGCGGCATGCCGGTGGTGCCGGTCGGCGGTGCGCCGGTGGAGGGGGCTGCCGGAGTCGCGCCGCTGCGCGGTCCCGCATTCGCTGGTTCGGTCATGTCGGCGTTGGCAACCCTATCCTGGGCGTCGCGTGCGACGACGGTCACGGTCTCATTCGCCGATCGCACCGCGCCCGCGAACCCGCAGGGCGTCCGGCGCGATAGTCTCGGCGTCGCGATGACCAAGATCGACGAGGCGCTCGCGAAGGACCGCGCCATTCCCGACTTCGACTGGCGCGTCTTCCCGCAGGGAACCGTGCAGGACGTCTTCGCGGCTCCGAGCGGCCCGATCGGGCGCGTCCGGCTCGGCGATAGCGACGTGCCAAGGGTGGTGCTGGTCTCGGGGGTCGCCGGATCGAAGGAGGACTTCGTCCTGCTGTTCCCGCTGTTCGCACGAGCCGGCTATCGTGTCGAGTCCTTCGACCTCGCGGGCCACTACGCATCGATCGCCGCCGGACCGGAGAACCTTGAGCCGCCCCGCGATCACTACGACTACCGGCTGTTCCTCGACGACCTCATCGCGATCCTCGAAGACGGGCGCACACCCGCGCACGTGCTCGGCTACAGCTTCGCGGGCCTCGTGTCCGAGCTCGCGCTCGTCGAGCGGCCGGAGCTGTTCGCGAGCCTGACGCTCATGTCGGCTCCGCCCGCCACGGGTCAGGTGTTCCGCGGTGTGAGGCACATCGGACCGATCTCGGACATGCCACCGCATCGCGCCGCCGGGCTCATCCTGTGGGGCATCCGCTACAACCTCAACCGCACTCCTCCCCAGCGGATCGCCTTCGTCCGTGAACGACTCGGGCTCATCCGGCGCCCCGCGATCGACGACATCGTGGGCCTCATGATGACGATGCCCGACATCGCGGAAGACGTCGCGGCGATCGACATCCCGAAGTTCATCGCGGTCGGCGAACAGGACCTGTGGCCCACGGCGCAGCACGCGTTCTACGCCGAGCGCATCGGTGCGCGACTGGCCGTGTACTCCACCGGCCATGCGCCATGCGAGACGGCGCCCAATCAGCTGGTGCGCGACATGCTCGAGGTCTTCGGGCGGCGCTGACCGGCTGATCCGGCGCTCGCCGGGCGTCGGGAATAGATTCTTCTCATCGGTGTTCTATCGAGTACATTCATCTGAATAGAACTGGATGCCGCGGCATCCCGAATCGGAGATCGATCGTGAACGACACCACCACAGCCTCGGCGCAGTCGCCGGCCATGCAGTTCGGCATCTTCACCGTGAGCGACATCACCGAAGACCCCACCACGGGCCGCACACCCAGCGAAGGCGAGAAGATCCGCAACACGATCACGCTCGCCAAGCACGCCGAGGACGTCGGCCTCGACGTCTTCGCGTTGGGAGAGCACCACAATCCGCCGTTCTGGTCGTCCTCACCCACCACGACCCTCGCCTACATCGCCGCTCAGACCGAGCGCCTCGTCCTGTCCACCGCGACCACCCTGATCACAACGAACGATCCGGTGAAGATCGCGGAGGACTTCGCGATGCTTCAGCACGTGTCCGGCGGTCGCACCGACCTCATGCTCGGCCGCGGCAACACCGGTCCGGTGTATCCGTGGTTCGGCCAGGACATCCGCCAGGGACTGCCCCTCGCGATCGAGAACTACGCGCTGCTGCACAAGCTGTGGCGCGAGGACGTCGTGGACTGGGAAGGCAAGTTCCGCACGCCGCTGCAGGGCTTCACCTCCACGCCGCGCCCGCTGGACGACGTGCCGCCCTTCGTGTGGCACGGCTCCATCCGGACCCCCGAGATCGCCGAGCAGGCCGCCTACTACGGAGACGGATTCTTCGCCAACAACATCTTCTGGCCCTCCGAGCACTATCAGCGCCTGATCACCCTCTACCGCCAGCGCTTCGCCCACTACGGCCACGGCACGGCCGAGCAGGCGATCGTGGGCCTCGGCGGCCAGGTGTTCATGCGCTCGAACTCGCAGGACGCCGTTCGCGAGTTCCGCCCGTACTTCGACAACGCCCCGGTCTACGGCCACGGGCCGTCGATGGAGGACTTCACCGAGATGACACCGCTCACCGTCGGCTCGCCGCAGCAGGTCATCGACCGCTACGCGGGCATGCGCGAGCTCTTCGGCGACTACCAGCGCCAGCTGTTCCTGATGGATCACGCGGGACTGCCGCTGAAGACCGTGCTCGAGCAGCTCGACATCCTCGGCGGAGAGGTCGTCCCCGTGCTGCGCAAGGAGCTCGCGCAGAACCGCCCGGCCGACGTTCCGGACGCCCCGACCCACGCCTCGCTTGTCGCCGCGAAGTACGGCGACCACGCGCCGCGCCAGACGGTTCCGAACCCGAACCGCGGAGACAACCTCTCCGGTCCGTCGCCCTATCGGGACACGCCGGTCCAGGCAGGATCGTCCTTCGGCGCGGCTGCGACCCGGACGGGGGCGTGACATGACTCCGCGTCGCATCGCCGTCGTCTCCGCCGGTCTGTCCAATCCGTCATCGACGCGCCTGCTCGCCGACCGCCTCGCCTCCGCCACGGTGCGCGAGCTGGCGGAGCGTGCGATAGAGGTCGAGGTGGACGTGTTCGAACTGCGCGACTACGCGCACGACATCACGAACAACCTCCTGACGGGTTTCGCGCCGCCTCCGCTGGAATCCATGGTCAACGCGGTGGTATCGGCCGATGCGGTGATCGCGGTGACCCCGATCTTCTCCACCAGCTACTCGGGGCTCTTCAAGTCCTTCATCGACATCCTCGACCCGGACGCGCTGACCGGAAAGCCCGTGCTCATCGGTGCCAACGCGGGCACAGCGCGCCATTCGCTGGCGATCGACTACGCCATCCGGCCGTTGTTCACCTATCTGCACGCCGAACCCGTCTCGACCGGCGTGTTCGCCGCATCCAGCGACTGGGGCGCATCCGGCGATCAGGTCGCCCCGCTCGGCGAGCGCATCGACCGCGGCGCCGCCGAACTGGCCGATGCGATCGAGCGTCGCAAGCCGGCGGCATCCGCCGACCCGTTCGACCCGGCGAACTATCTCGGCGAGGGACGCTCGTTCGGCCACCTCCTCGGCGGGCTCGCGGGGGAGTAGAGAGCGGGGTCCGGCGGGGCCGGCCCGCCGGAGTTCAGCGTGCGGTCAGCCGATCGACGACGTGTTCCGCATCCTCGCCGACGCCGAGCAGCAGCGGGGATTTCCGCGTCCGCATCCAGGGCACGCCGACGAACCAGAGTCCCGGCGCGGTGAGGCTGGCGCCGTCCTCCTGGAGCGGGAAGCCCATGGCGTCGACGAGGCCGGGGATGTCGATCCACTCATAGGCCGGGCGGTAGCCGCACGCGTTCACGATGACGCCGAGGTCGGCCAGCCTCGGTGGCTCGGCGGCATCGGGCACCGACGTCGGAGCGTCGGGCAGGTCGGGCGTCGGTTCTCCGCGCGCCGCAACGAGGTGGACGATGCCGGCGCAGATCTGGCTGAAGGCTTCGGCACCGACCTGTACGGACTCCGCCAGGTCGTCGGCCGCCACGATGCGGGCGCCGTCGTCGCCGCGAACGTGGCCGATGAGCTGCACCCCCATCGCCGCGAGAGTCTGCAGGTTGAGGTCATGACCGCCGTTCGCACCGGTGGTGAGCGGATTGGACACCAGCCGCACCGCCGGTGACGGCATATCGACCAGGGTGTGCTCGAAGAAGCCGAGGTCGTTCAGCCAATCGACGATGTCGCGTCCGGCCACGCGGCGGGGCACCGCCGGCGCACGACTGGCGGCCAGGACGACCTGGCGTCCGGCGCGCGACAGCTCCTCTGCGATCTGGCACCCCGACTGACCCCCGCCGATCACCAGCACGCGACCCGGCGGCAGCATCTCGGGTGAGCGGTAAGCCGTCGTCGCGACGACCGGCACGTGCCGCTCGAGTTCCGCGATGAAAGCCGGGCGGAGCTGGCGCTGGTAGGCGCCCGTGCAGACCACGACGCGACGGGCGCGGATGCCGCCGTCCGACGTCTGGGCGACGAAGCCGCCGCCGTCGGCCCGTAGCGCGTCAACCGGCGTCTGCTCCTGCACCGGCGCACCGAACGACGCGGCATAGCCGCGCAGGTGCTCGGCGATCTCGGCGCGCGAAAAGTATCCCCCGGGATCATCCCCCCGATATTCGCCGGCGGGAAGAGTGATCATGTGGTTCGGCGTCACCAGCCGGAAGCTGTCCCAGCGGTCATCCCACGCGCCGCCGACCGAATCCTGTTCCAAGACGACGTGCTCGACTCCCGCACCCGTCAGGCCGTGACTGACCGCGAGACCGGCCTGGCCGCCGCCGACCACGAGGACGTCGACATCCGTGGGCATGCGCACAGGGTACGCCTGCGCGCCTGGGAGCGTCAGGCGTCGTTTCGCACTACAGACGGATGTCGGTGACCCTCTGCAGTTCGCTCCATCGACCGGGCCGAGCTGCGGCCGCCGGCAACACATCCGCCGCCACGAGCTCGCCGAGGTCGACGGCGGCGATCGACCCGATGTCGGCGATCGGCACCTGGAAGGTGCGGAACGAGCCCAGGCGTGCGACGGCGAACGCTGCTTCGTCGAGCTCGAGGAGCTCGGTCTGGTCGAGCACGAAGCCGGCGGCCGCGAGCACCGGCTCTCCCGCCGACTCCTCGGTCCACACCGCGACCTTCCAGAACCGGCGGGGGATGAGCACCCCGCGGTACGAAGGGTCCGCGGGATCGAGCACGGGCGCGGTGAACACCGAGATGCGCAGGTCGGTCGAACCGGCGAAGTGCAGGACGTGGTCTTCGAGCCCGAGCCACAGCTCTTTGGACTGGTTGAACACGGACGCCTGCGGAGCCGCGTTGGTGTACACGAACGTCGCCTCGGTGGCCGCACGCGCCTGGGCGATGGTTCCCCAGCCCGGGTCGCGCCGGCGCACCAGGTGGCCGCGATCCAGGTCGTTGTCGCTGTAGAGGCCCGGTCCGGCCTGGTCCCTAACGGGCACGCGCGGATCCAGCTCCCAATCCCCGGTCCGCTCCAAGTCGAGCAACGACGCCCCGTCGATGTTCACGGCCGTCACGGCGGCCAGCCGCCTTCGTGAATCGAGGAGCACGGAGAAGTGGGGGTACGCCAGATCGCGCAGTTCGCGGTCGCCGAGCGGCCGAGGCATCCCGACGGAAAGGGGCAGGAAGTCCACGTCGTATCCCTCGGGTGCTGCTGCCACTGGACTACTCCTCTGCTGATCCCAGTCTGTCGCCTCCGGCCGACACCGCTCAGCGTGCCGTACGCGCACCGAGCCTGCGGCCGTCAGCCTCGCTGCCGCGGGATGAAGCGGGCGGTGAACAGCACGACGGCGGTGCGCTCGTCGAGACGACTGAGTAACCGTCACGGATGCCAGCCGTACTCCGTCTCGGGACGGCCAGGCGTGCCGTAGCGCAACGATCGGACGACCCGACCGGTGTCCGCGAGGTGCTCGAGGTATCGCCGCGCCGCCACCCGCGACATCCCGAGAGCCGAAGCGGCCTCGGCGGCCGACAGCGGTCCGCTCCCGCGCACGGCGGCGGTGACGCGATCGAGCGTGTCGGGCGACAGCCCTTTCGGCAGCGCGAGGGATGCCGTCGGCCGGAGGGCGCCGAGCATCGCGTCGATCTCGGACTGCGTGGCGGGTCCTGTCGCCTCACGCGCGCGCTCGCGGTACGCGCGATACTGCTCCAGACGGTCGCGGAACACCGCGAACGAGAACGGCTTGACGAGGTATTGCGCCACGCCCAGCCCCACCATCTGGCGCACCACATCCGCATCTCGCACGCCGGTGACCGCGATCACATCCACGTCCGCGGCGCGAGCCCGGACGTGCCGCAGCACGTCCAGGCCGGTCCCGTCCGGCATCGTCATGTCGAGCAGGACGAGGTCGATCCCCTCCGCCGGCGGACGCTCCAGGATCGCCGATACGGCCGCGCGCGCGCCCGTGCACTCGGCGACGACGCGGAATCCTTCGATGCGCTCCACATATGTGCGGTGCAGCTCGAGGGTGAGCGCGTCGTCATCGACCAGCAGGACGGAGATCATGTTCGCCTCCCCGGCAGGATCACCTGGAAGGTCGTCGGCGCCGACGACAGGTGCACCGCCCCGCCCGCACCCTCGACGATCGACCGCACCAGGGCGAGGCCGACTCCGCGGCCGTCGGACGCCGCCGGCTTGGTCGAGAAGCCGTGCTCGAAGATGCGCTCGCCAAGCTCGGCCGGCACACCGGCACCCGAGTCGGACACGGAGAGCGCCAGTGCGCCGCCCGGGGCCGGTGCGAACACGACCCGCACCCAGCGCGGATCCCCTCCGGCGGCCGCCGCATCGAGCGCGTTGTCGATCAGGTTGCCGACCACCGATACGGCGTCGACCGGGCTCAGCGCGCTGCGCGGTGCGGTCGGGTCGATCTCGGCGGTCCAGCCAACCCCGCGCTCGCGAGCCTGCGCCGCCTTGCCGAGCAGGAGCGCGCCCACGGTGGGGTCGCCGTCCCTGCGCGCGGCGACCTGATCGACGAGCTCCTGGCTCTGCCGCGAGGTCTCCGTCAGGATGCCGATCGCCTCGTCCGTGCGGCCGAGTTCGAGCAGAGCCACCGCCGTGTGCATGCGATTGCCGTGCTCGTGGGTCTGCGCGCGCAGCGCCTCACCGAGCGTGCGGACCGACTCGTAGGACGACACCGCGTCGCGCACGGTGCTCGCGGGAAGATCGCCCGCGATGCGCCGCGTGAGGCGACGCGCGAGCAGTGCGGCGGCCGCGCCGACGGCTGCGAGCGCGATCGCGACGCCGAGCACGAACGGCAGCCGCCCCCACACCTGTCCCCAGACGTTTCCGACCGTCACACCGGCGGCGACCAGACCGATCACCTGATCGCCGTCGCTCACCGGCACGACCGAGCGGACCGAGGGTCCGAGGGTGCCGGTGAACTCCTCGGTCACGGTGCCACCGGCGACGGCGTCGTCGATCGTGCCGAGGTACCTGCCGCCGATCTGGGTCGGATCCGGGTGGGTGAGGCGGATCCCGTCCGGCCGCATGATCGTGATGAAATCCAGCGGCGTGTCCGCGGTGATCTCCAGCACCACCGGCTGAAGCGCCGCGGTCGCGCCGGCATCCGACCCGTCCATCGCGGCGGTCACCGTCGGCATCGTGGCGATCGTCCGGGCCAGCGACAGCGTCAGGTTCTCGGCCTCCGCGCGCTCGGCCGCCTGGGCATCGACCGTGAGCAGGACGGCCAGCAGGGCGGCGATCGCCACGACCGCGCTGAGGAATGCCAGGAAGACACGGGATGCCGCGCTCGCGCCGCGTGTGGCAGCCATACGCCCCCCTCGCGTTCCGGTCAGGTCGAGACCAATACGACCACAACCCGGCCCATCCGGCATCCGTCGCCCACAGTAATCACAGGACGGGCGCCGCAGCGGCGGCCCCGGAACAGAGAAGTTCGAACCCTTTCGGAGGCGAAGATGGCTCAGATCCCCAGAACCCAATCGTTCAAGCTCCCCGGCTACAACTGGCGACGCGGCAAGACCTCGTGGGACCGGCACACGTGGCTGTACATCGCGGTCATCATCGCGGTCGTGCTGGGCGCCACGATCGGCCTCATCTGGCCCGACGTGGGGGTCGCACTCGAGCCCATCGGCAAAGGCTTCGTGGCCCTCATCAAGATGATGATCGCGCCCATCATCTTCTGCACGATCGTGGTCGGAGTGGGCTCGATCGCGAAGGCGGCCACCGTCGGCAAGATCGGCGGCCTGGCCCTGCTGTACTTCATGATCATGACGACCTTCGCGCTGGCGATCGGACTCGTGGTGGGCAACCTGATCCACCCCGGCGAGGGCCTGAACATGGCGAACTCGACGTACGACGCGACCGCGACGGAGGCCAAGACGACGCAGGAGTTCATCCTCGGCATCATCCCGACGACGTTCTTCTCTGCGTTCACCGGTGAGAGCGTGCTCCAGGTGCTGTTCATCGCGCTGCTCGTCGGCTTCGCGCTGCAGCAGATGGGCCCCAAGGGCGAGCCGATCATGAACGCGGTCAAGAACCTCCAGGCGCTGGTGTTCCGCATCCTGGGGATGATCCTCTGGCTCGCCCCGCTGGGAGCGTTCGGCGCGATCGCCGCGGTGGTCGGCAAGACCGGCTTCGCCGCGATCGTGAGCCTCGGCATCCTGATGATCGCGTTCTACATCACCTGCGCCGTGTTCATCTTCGGGATCCTCGGCACGCTGCTGTTCGCGGTGACGCGCATCAACATCTTCAGCCTGATGAAGTACCTGGCCCGCGAGTACCTGCTGATCGTCGGAACGTCGTCGTCGGAGTCGGCGCTGCCCCGCCTGATCGCGAAGATGGAGCACCTGGGCGTCGCCAAGCCCGTCGTCGGCATCACCGTGCCGACCGGCTACTCGTTCAACCTCGACGGCACGGCGATCTACCTCACGATGGCCTCGCTGTTCATCGCCGCCGGGATGGGCACGCCGATGAGCATCCCCGAGCAGATCGGGCTCCTGCTGTTCATGGTCATCGCGTCCAAGGGCGCCGCCGGGGTCACCGGCGCAGGCCTGGCGACCCTGGCCGGCGGTCTGCAGGCCTACCGCCCCGACCTCGTGAACGGCGTCGGAGTCATCGTCGGCATCGACCGCTTCATGTCCGAGGGCCGTGCCATCACGAACTTCACCGGCAACGCCGTGGCCACGGTGCTCATCGGAACCTGGGTGAAGGAGTTCGACGCGAGTCGCGCGCGCCGGGTGCTGCGAGGAGACCTGCCGTTCGACGAGACCACGCTCTCCGGCGATGACCACGACGGGATGTCGGGGGCGAAGGATGCCGTCGGCACTCAGGGCCTGGAAGAGGCGGCGATCGCCGAGGCCGAGGCCAAGGAGTCGCGGGCGAAGGACCGCGCTGCCGCCCTCAGCCGCTGACGCGCGAACCGTCCGGGTCCGTCCGCCGAGTGCGGGCGGACCCGCCGCGTTCCGGGGCGGGAGAGCTCAGTCGCCTCCGTCGAGCTCGCCGGCCTCCCTCGCCGACTCGCGCTCCTCGAGCGCGAGCTCGTCGACGTCGTCCTCCACCGACTCGAGCGGGTCGATCGTCGCAGGCGGCGTCGCGAACTCCTCCGCATCGTCCAGCGGCACATCGCGCTCGTCGTCGGGAATGCGTCCTTCGAAGCCGCTCATCCGCGTGTCTCCGATCACTCCTCGCCGTACGGTGGCAGCTCGTCGGCGGCGACGTTCCCGGAGACGATCTGGGACTCGGCCCGCGCCCTCGGCGAGGGCCTCCTGGTCCTCGCCGACGGAGTCGGCGTCGGCGGGGTCGAGCGCGCCGTCCGTGTCATCGGGGTCGAGCTCAGGATCCTTCCCGGACAGGTCCGGGAGGTTGTCGGCCTCGCGGTCGATCTCGTGGAACGTGGGGTCGAAGACCATGGCTGCTCCTCTCAGCCGCTCTTGCGGCGGAACTCGCGCTTGGTCTGCACGGGCCCGTGCGTGCCGTGCACGGGGGAGTCCCCGTCCAAGTGGGCCTCGCCGTCGCGCTGCTTCGCGTTCTTCTTGTCCAGCGCGTCCTTGAACTTGCGCTTCATCTCCTCGGATGCCTCGCCGGCGGGCTTCTCTTCGGTGCTCATGATCACCACCCTAGGCAACCGCTCGCCGCCCCCGCCACCCTCGGCCCGAGTCGAGGCCGCCTCGAGCCGCCGGAGCGGAGGCCGCGCACTGGTAGGCTGACTCGGGATGCCTTGCGGCATCCGCTCAATTGAACACGAGCTACACGGAGCAGGCCGGCAGCAAGCTGGTCCCCTGTGGTGGGTTCCCCGTCGTGCATGCGCCGGGTGGTCTTCTACTGGTGACCAGCGCAGGTACCCCGCGACGGAACGTCGCGCGCCGATAATCTGCCTGTTCCTGCTCCTTCGCACGCTCGCGCGTCATACGGATTCGCGAGCATCAAACAGGCCCTCCCCGGGTGGGGACGGTCCAAAGAAGGAAAGAGGAGACCTCTTGGAAGGTCCTGAAATCACTGCCGCCGAAGCCGTTCTCGATAACGGCCGTTTCGGCACCCGTACAGTCCGGTTCGAGACCGGACGCCTTGCGCAGCAGTCGCAGGGTGCTGTCGCCGCCTACCTCGACGAGGAGACGATGCTCCTCTCGGCCACCAGTGCCGGAAAGAGCCCTCGCGAGGGCTTCGACTTCTTCCCCCTGACGGTCGATGTCGAGGAGCGCTCGTACGCCGCGGGCAAGATCCCCGGCTCGTTCTTCCGTCGTGAGGGCCGCCCCTCAACCGAGGCGATCCTCGTCTGCCGTCTCATCGACCGGCCGCTGCGCCCGTCGTTCGTCGACGGCCTCCGCAACGAGGTCCAGATCGTCGTGACGGTGCTCTCGATCGCTCCCGGTGAGTTCTACGACGCCCTCGCGATCAACGCAGCGTCGCTGTCGACCCAGATCTCGGGTCTGCCGTTCTCCGGTCCGATCGCGGGCGTCCGCCTCGCGCTCATCCCGGGTCACGGCGAGAACGCCGATCAGTGGATCGCGTTCCCGACCGTGACCCAGCTGGAGGAGGCCGTGTTCGACCTCATCGTCGCCGGTCGCGTCATCACGGATGCCGACGGCAACGACGATGTCGCGATCATGATGGTCGAGGCCGAGGCCACCGAAGGCAGCTGGAACCTGATCAAGGGCGGCGCGACGAAGCCCAACGAGCAGGTCGTGGCCGAGGGCCTCGAGGCGTCGAAGCCCTTCCTGAAGCAGCTCGTCGCCGCTCAGAACGTCGTCGCGAACACCGCGTCGAAGGAGATCAAGGAGTTCCCGGTCTTCCTGCCGTACAGCCAGGAGACCTACGACTTCGTCGCGCACCGTGCGTACGACCGTCTCGTGTCGATCTACCAGATCGCCGACAAGGTCGAGCGTCAGAACGCCGACGACGCGCTGAAGGACGAGGTCAAGGGCCAGCTGCTCGAGGCCGTCGAGTCCGGCGAGCTCCAGGGCGTCGCCACGCTCGAGTTCTCCGCCGCCTACAAGTCGGTCACGAAGAAGATCGTGCGCGGCCGCATCCTCGCAGACGGTGTGCGCATCGACGGACGCGGCCTGGCCGACATCCGTCCGCTCGACGCCGAGGTGCAGGTCATCCCGCGCGTTCACGGCTCGGCGATCTTCCAGCGCGGCGAGACCCAGATCCTGGGTGTCACCACGCTGAACATGCTCAAGATGGAGCAGCAGATCGACTCGCTGTCGCCCGTGACGCACAAGCGCTACATGCACCACTACAACTTCCCGCCGTACTCGACCGGTGAGACCGGTCGCGTGGGCAGTCCCAAGCGTCGCGAGATCGGGCACGGCTTCCTCGCCGAGCGCGCGCTCGTGCCGGTGCTGCCCAGCCGCGAGGAGTTCCCGTACGCGATCCGTCAGGTGTCCGAGGCTCTCGGCTCCAACGGCTCGACGTCGATGGGCTCGGTGTGCGCCTCGACCCTGTCGCTCCTGAACGCCGGTGTGCCGTTGCGCGCAGCGGTCGCCGGAATCGCGATGGGTCTCGTCTCCGACGAGGTCGACGGACAGACGCGCTACGCCGCCCTGACCGACATCCTCGGCGCCGAAGACGCCCTCGGCGACATGGACTTCAAGGTCGCCGGTACGTCCGAGTTCGTCACCGCGATCCAGCTCGACACCAAGCTCGACGGCATCCCGTCGTCGGTGCTGACCGCCGCGCTGCAGCAGGCCCACGAGGCGCGCCTCACGATCCTCGGCGTGCTCAACGCCGCGATCGACAGCCCCGACGAGATGGCTCCCACCGCCCCGCGCGTGATCAGCGTGCAGATCCCCGTCGACAAGATCGGCGAGCTCATCGGCCCCAAGGGCAAGACGATCAACGCGATCCAGGACGAGACGGGAGCCCAGATCTCGATCGAGGAGGACGGCACCGTCTACATCGGCGCCACCGACGGCCCCTCGGCCGAGGCGGCCCGCGCCCAGGTGAACGCGATCGCGAACCCCACCAACCCGGAGGTCGGCGAGCAGTTCCTCGGCACTGTGGTGAAGCTGGCGACGTTCGGCGCGTTCATCTCGCTGCTGCCCGGCAAGGACGGACTGCTGCACGTCAGCGAGGTCCGCAAGCTCGCCGGTGGCAAGCGGGTGGAGAACGTCGAAGACGTGCTCAAGGTCGGACAGAAGATCCTCGTCAAGATCACCAAGATCGACGACCGCGGCAAGCTGTCGCTCGAGCCGGTCCTCGAAGAAGCCGCCGACCAGGAGGGCCGCGCGGCGGCCAGCCAGGGTCCGGAAGCTCCCGCCGAAGGCTGAGTCTCACGGCGATCGTGAGCCGGATGCCCGTTCCTCCCTCCGGAGGGGCGGGCATCCGCTCTTATCGTGTGTGTCCACCTGACGGGGGACAGATCGGGCATCCTAGCCACTTTGTGACCTAAGCGTTATCTAAAATTTACCGACAGGTCGCCTGAATGACCGGGTTCACGGCGTTCACGCCGTACCGTGGAAGAAAGCGCCGGGGGGCGCGTACTTCGAGGACACGGAGGCTCGGGAGCCGACGTGAGGGGGTGGGACATGGCTACATTCGGCGTTGGCTCGGCCGTCTCCTCGGAGAGCCCGCCACTCGCACCGGAGCAGGACAACGGCCATCCCTCCTCTCCCATCCCCGTACAGGGGCCGCCGGTCGGTCACAGCGTGCGTGTCCCGCTGGGCGAAACCGGCTCCGAGATCTTCCCGCTCATCCTGGGTGGCGCCGAATTCGGCTGGAACGTCGATCTCGAGTCGAGCCACGAGATCATGGACGCGTATGTCGAGCGGGGTGGAAACGCGCTGCACACCGCCGACAGCTTCGCCAGCGGTCGCAGCGAGCACATCATCGGACAGTGGCTCCACTCGCGCGGGCTGCGCGACGACATCATGCTCGCGGTGCGCATCGGCGCTCACCCCGACAACCCGGGCCTGGGCCCGGTGAATCTCGTGCGCGCTGTCGAGGCCTCGCTCACGCGCCTCCGCACCGACCGCGTCGATGTGCTCTACCTGGACGCGACCCGCGGGCGCACCGAACTGGAAGACACACTCGCGACCGCGGAATGGCTCGTGGAGTCGGGAAAGGCGCTCGCGCTGGGCGCGGCCGGCTTCACCGCCGCACAGCTGGTGGAGGCGCGGATCTTCGCCTCAGCAGGCTACCCGCGCATCACCGTGCTGGACGTGCCGTTCAACGTCCTGCGTCGCCACGAGTTCGACGCCGATCTGCGTCTGGTCGCCGGCGCACAGGGTGTCGCGGTCACCCCGTCGCACCCGCTCGAGCACGGCTTCCTGGCAGGACGCCAGCGCACCAAGCTGCGCGGCGGGCTTTCCGTGCGCGGTGCTCAGATCGCCGCGAACATCAACCGCCGCGGCAGCCGAACGCTGCGCGCGCTGGACGCCGTCGGCGCGGAGCTCGGCGTGCCCGATGCCGCGGTGGCGGTGGCGTGGCTGCTGGCGCAGAAGCTGGTCACCGCGCCGATCGTCAACGCCTATGCGGCGCACCACGTCGACGAGCTCGTCCAGGGCGTCGGGGTGCAGCTCAGCCGCAGTCAGCTGGCGGACATCGCCCGCGCCTCCGAGTAGCCGCGCCCGGGCGACCGCAGGCCCTGCCCGCACCCGTGGCATAGGCTGAGAGAGTGCTTTCGAGCACGCGAATCCCTGAAGAAGCGAGCTGGCGTGACGCACTACATCTACCTCGTGCGGCACGGCGAACATCAAGACGCCGAGCACGGCCTGGCCGATGGACCCCTCTCGCCACGAGGTCGCCGTCAAGCGGCTTTCCTCGCTGATCGCCTGTCCGGTGTGCCGTTCGACGCGGTGTGGCACTCTCCGCTCGAGCGCGCGAGCCAGACCGCCCGTGCCGTCGCGGAGCGGATGCCGTCGCTTTCGCCGCAGCCCTCCTCCCTACTGTTCGACTGCGTCCCCACGGGTATGACCGACCAGACTCCGGCCGCGTTCGAGCCGTTCTTCGGCGGCGTGACCGAAGCCCAGGTGGAGGCCGGCCGGGCGCAGATGGCCGACGCCGCGAGCGAGTACCTGGTCCGCAAGAGCGGCGAGGTGCATGAACTGCTCATCACGCACAATTTCGTGATCGGGTGGTTCGTCCGCGAGGTCCTCGCGGCACCGGAGTGGCGCTGGATGACGCTGAATCAGGCGCACTGCGGCCTCACGGTGATCGGCCAGAAGCAGGGCCGCCCCTGGACGCTGCTCTCGCACAACGACCTCGGGCATCTGCCCGTCGAGCTTCGCACCGGGCTGCCCGAGGTCTATCCGGTCTAGGCCGAGGCGAGTGCCTTCGCGTACCAGCGCGTCGCGTTCGGATTGTCGTTGTACGGGTCGATCACCACGAACCCCGACGCTTCGTACAGCCGGCCCGCCGCTTCGAGGGTGTGGTGGGTGTCCAGGACCAGCTCGGCCGCGCCGAAGGCGCGTGCCCGCCGTTCCAGATCCAGCATCAGCAGGGTGCCCCAGCCGCGCCCGCGCGTCAGCGGCTTCAAATACAGGTGCTTGACCTCGTAGCGCGGGCCCAGCCGCCCGGGCTCGATTCGACGGATGCCGCCACACCCGACCGGCTCGTCCTCGTCATCGCGCACCACCACGAGCACACCCGCAGGCGGCTCGAAGACCTCCGGAGACGGGAACATCGTCGTGTACGCGTGTCCCGGGAACGTCTCCGTCCGCATCGCGAAGTACTCAGCGAGGAGGTCGTGCGCCACCGGGTCGTCGACGGGGAGCGGGGCGATCGTCGGCATGCGCTCGAGCGTAGCCGCCGCGTGCGGGCCGGGCGGCTCACGGGCGCGCCGCGCGCCGCCGATACGATGGAGCCATGACGACGCGCGTGGCCATTGTCGGCGGCACAGGCAAGCTGGGCGGCATCATCCGCGACGTGATCGAGGGCGAGGACGACTTCGAGGTCTTCGCTGCGCTGTCGTCGAAGTCGGAGCTCTCGGAGCTCGACGGCGCCGATCTGGTCGTGGACGCCTCGTCCCCGGCTGTGTCGATCGATGTCGTCCGGGCGGCGGTGGAGCGCCGCATCAACGTCCTCGTCGGCACGTCGGGATGGTCGGCCGAGCGCATCGCACTCGTGCGGCCGCTCGTGGACGCAGCAGGCACGGCGGCCGTGTTCATCCCGAACTTCTCGCTGGGCTCCGTCCTCGGCTCGGCGCTGGCCGCCGCGGCCGCGCCCTTCTTCCCGTCGATCGAGATCGTCGAGGCGCATCGCGAGACGAAGGTCGATTCGCCGAGCGGCACGGCGGTGCGCACCGCCGAGCTCATCGCGGCGGCGCGCGCCGAGGTCGGACCCGTCGAGTCGCCGCATGTCGATCAGCGCGCCCGGGGTCAGCAGGTGGCGAGCGTCCCGATCCACTCGCTGCGCCGGCCCGGCGTCATCGCCCGGCAGGAGGTCGTCCTGTCCGGCCCCGGTGAGTCCCTCACGCTGATCCACGACACCGTCGAGCCGTCGCTGGCCTACGCCCCCGGCATCCGGGTCGCGCTGGCGGCGGCGCGGGACGCCCGAGGTGTCGTCGTCGGGCTCGACAGCTTCCTCGACATCGGCATCCGCGTGCCGCATCCGGCGCCGGAGCGGCCGGTCGAAGAGGGCGGCGTGCCCGGCCAGGTCGCACGCGTCACCGGCGTATGACCGCACGGATCGGCGTCGCCCTGATGGCGGTGCTCCTGGCGCTGTACATCGTGCTCGTGGCGCAGCGGGCGTGGCTTCTGCTGATCAGCGGCGAGCCGATCGCGATCGCGATGGGCATCGGCCTCGTCGTCCTTCCCGTTCTCGCGGCGTGGGCGCTCGGCCGGGAGCTGTGGTTCGGCGTCCGCGCCGAGCAGCTGGCGCGGCGGCTCGAGTCCGAGGGAGCTGTCCCCTCCGATCAGGTGAGCGTGCGGCCGAGCGGCCGGGTCATCCGCGAAGATGCCGACGCCGTCTTCTCCGCGTACCGGGCCGACGTTGAGGAGCACCCCCAGGACTGGCGGGCGTGGTACCGGCTCGGCGTCGCGTACGACGCGGCCGGCGACCGGCGGCGTGCCCGCGCGGCGGTGCGGCAGGCGATCCGGCTCGAGACCGCCGAACGCCGGGGCTAGTCCTCCGGCGCCGGCACCGCCGCATTCGCGGCCTGCTGCACGGTCGCATGGGTGAAGGTGAAGCCCGACGCCTCCAGAACCGTCGGAAGGACCGCCGCGTCGCTCGTCAGGAGTCCTTCGGTCGCATCCTTCCCGAGGCACAGCTTCAATGCCCAGGCCGGCGCCTGCACCAGGAACGGCCGGTTCATGCGGACGGCGACGGCGAAGCCCAGATCGTTGGCGCTCGCGGGCGTCGGTCCGACCAGGTTCACGGGCCCGGCGACATCCGAGTCGATGATGTGACGGATGCTGCGCACCTCGTCTTCGATCGAGATCCACGGCCACTTCTGGGTGCCACGCCCGATGGGTCCGGCGACGCCGCACGCCGTCAGCAGCATCAGCGGCTTGAGCACCCCTTTCGGGTGCACGATCGGCGCCGTGCGCAGCAGCGCGACCCTGGAGTGATCGCCGGCTGCGAGCGCGGCGCTCTCCCACTCGCCGCAGAGATCCGCGAGGAAGGTCTCACCACGCGGCGACTTCTCGGTCAGCAGCATTCCCGGCGCCGTTCCGTAATACCCCACGGCGGATGCCGAGACGAAAGCCGGCGCGTCGGCGCCGAGTTCGCGGATCGCGCGGGCGAGAGCGCGGGTGGGCGTGATGCGCGACCACAGCAGCCTGCTCTTGTAATGCGGCGTCCAGGGGAAGCGGCCGATGGACGCTCCGTTGAGCCCCACAATGGCGTCCGCGCCGTCGAGCACCGCAGGATCGAGCGGCGACGAGTCGGTCAGCCACTCGACCTCGTCGGCCGTCTGGGCCGGCCGCCGCACCAGGGTCGTGACCCGGATGCCGTCGGCACGCAGACTGTCCACCAGGGTCGAGCCGATCAGGCCCGACGCGCCTCCGACGACGACCCGGCGCGGGCCGCCGCCGGAATCAGGCAAGCGTGGCCTCGAGCGTGATCTCGACGCCCGCGAGGGCCTGCGAGACCGGGCAGTTCGCCTTGGCGTCGGCCGCGATGCGGTCGAAGTCCGCGCGCTCGAGTCCGGGGACGACCGCGTTGACGTTCAGGAGACTGCCCGTGATGCCGGTGCCGGGGGTGAAGGTCACGGATGAGGTCGTCTCGACAGACTCGGGGGGAGTGCCGTTCTCGGCGAGCGCGAGGGAGAACGCCATGTTGAAGCAGGCGGCGTGCGCCGCTGCGATGAGCTCTTCGGGTGTCGTGACAGAGGTGGAGCCTTCGCTGCGGGCCTTCCAGTTCACGTCGAAGGTGCCGTTGCCCGACGACTGCAAGGTGACCTTGCCCGAGCCATCGAAGAGGCCACCCTTCCAGACGGCTGTGGCTTCGCTCGTGACGGTCATCCGGAACCTCCTGATCGGCGTGCGCCCGCCCTCCGGGCGCCTCGTGGCCAGCCTAACCGCGGGCATGCGCGGACGCGACCGTTCGGAGCGGACCGGTGGTACTCAGGCGGCAGCGGGGCGTTCGCGGCCGAGGATGCCGGCGCGCTGCAGCAGCAGGTAGAGCTGGCAGCCCAGGCACAGCCCGAAGACCGCGTTGAGGAATGCCGCGACGAAGGCCGCGGCCGCGGCGATCGGCAGCGCCCACGGAACGCCCGCCAGATGCAGGACGAGGCCGATCGCGACCACGAAGAGGCCGACGCCCTGCGCGAAGCGGGGCGGACGCGGGTCTTCGAGATCTGCGGGCGGCTTCAGGCGCGGCTGGACGAGGAAGCGGTACAGCGCACCCCACGGCGCCGTGCGCGGCGAGACGACGCTCCACAGGAACAGGAGGGCGATGGCGACCAGGAGCAGGAACGCGGGCTCGAGCGCGCGTTCGGCGACGGTCGCTCCGAGCGGTGTGGTGAGCCCCAGGAACACGTCGACGAGCAGCAGCAGAGCCGTGATACCGGCGGCGAAGCGAGGGCCGCGCGGATCGATTCCGCTGCGCCGGGCGGCGGGTCGATCAGACATTCGCTGCCTCTCCGGTGAGGCGGTTCAGCTCGAGTTCGAGGACATCGCGGTTGGGAACCCCGCCGAAACGGGTCTGCACCACGCCCGTGCTGTCCAGGACGAGCGTGGTCGGGGTCTGCAGGATATGGAAGTGCTTCGCGATGTCGGGCCGGTTCGTCACGTCGATGTCGAGGTGTCGTACGCCGTCGCGGCCGTCGGCGACGGACGACAGAGTGCGGTGCACCCCCGGACAGCGCGAGCAGAGGTCGGTGCTGAACTGCAGGAGGGTCGCCGTCTCACCCAGTGAATCCGCGCCCAGTCGGGCCGGTTCGACGACCTCGTGCGGGATGTGCCGCCGGGGCCGGCGCTGCTGCCACTGGAGGAAGACGCCGAGCGCCACCGTTCCTGCGAGCAGGACGGCGAGGCCGATGAGGGCGCCTAAGAGGGTCACAGCATCCCAGGCTAACTGCTTGCGGCTGAATGGGAGTGCCATCCCTGGTTCATGACGCGCGACGCGTAACAGATCCGCAGTGATACGAGAGGGATACCATCGACGGGATGTCTGCGACGATCCCGACGCCCTACGAAGACCTGCTCCGCGACGTGCTCGAGCACGGCGCGGTCAAGACCGATCGCACCGGGACCGGGACGCGCAGCGTCTTCGGCCGCCAGCTGCGCTTCGATCTCTCGCAGGGCTTCCCGCTGGTGACCACCAAGCGCGTCCACATGAAGTCCATCGCGTACGAGCTGCTCTGGTTCCTGCGCGGCGAGTCGAACGTCTCCTGGCTGCAGGAGAACGGCGTGACGATCTGGGACGAATGGGCGGACGCAGCGGGCGAGCTGGGCCCGGTGTACGGCGTGCAGTGGCGCTCCTGGCCGACCGCGACCGGCGACACCATCGACCAGATCGCCGGGGTCGTCGAGGAGATCCGTCGCAATCCCGACTCGCGGCGGCTCATCGTCTCGGCGTGGAACCCCGCCGACATCCCCGACATGGCGCTCGCGCCCTGCCACGCGCTGTTCCAGTTCTATGTCGCCGACGGGCGGCTCTCGTGCCAGCTCTACCAGCGAAGCGCGGATCTGTTCCTGGGCGTCCCGTTCAACATCGCGTCGTACGCGCTGCTGACCCACATGGTGGCGCAGCAGACCGGCCTCGGCGTGGGCGACTTCGTGTGGACCGGCGGCGACTGCCACATCTACGACAACCACGTCGAGCAGGTGATGATGCAGCTCGAGCGCGAGCCGTTCCCGCCGCCCACCCTGCGCATCACGCGGACTCCGGAGACCATCTTCGACTACCGGTACGAGGACTTCGTCCTCGAGGACTACCAGCACCATCCCGCGATCCGCGGGGCCGTGGCGGTATGACCGGTGCCGCGCGCATCGGGCTGATCTGGGCTCAGGCGGAGGGCGGCGTCATCGGTCGCGACGGCGGCATGCCGTGGCACGTGCCCGAAGACCTCGCTCACTTCAAGCAGCTCACGCTCGGGTCGCCCGTTGTCATGGGCCGCCGCACGTGGGACTCGATCGCGCCCGCTTACCGCCCGCTGCCCGGCCGGCGCAACATCGTCGTCACCCGCCAGGCCGGCTGGTCTGCGGATGGCGCCGAGACGGCTCATTCCGTCGAAGAGGCGCTGCGTGCAGCGTCCGACGAGGGGCCCGAGTGGATCTGGGTCATCGGCGGCGGCGCCCTCTTCGCGACGACCATCGGCGCGGCAGACCGCCTGGAGGTGACCGAGCTCGTCCACCCCGCCGGGTTCTCACCGGCGCCGGACGACGTGCTGGCACCGGAGATCGACCCCACAGCGTTCGAGCTCACCGCCGCCGAACCCCGCACCGGTGCCCACACGTCGCGCAGCGGCATCCGCTATCGCTTCCTCCGGTACGACCGGTCGGCGTCCGCATAGGCTCGTCGGCATGGCCAGGACCGCACTGATCACCGGCGCGAGCTCCGGTCTGGGCGCCGAGTTCGCTCGCCAGCTCGCCGCCCGCGGCACCAGCCTGGTGCTCGTCGCACCGGAGGGCGAGGCGCTCGAGCAGGTCGCCGACGAACTCACGGGCCGTTTCCCGGTCGATGTCGAGGTGCTCACCGCCGACCTCCTCGATGAGCCGCAGCTCCAGAAGGTGGTGCGCAGGCTGACCGACCCCGACCGTCCGATCGACATGCTCGTCAACAGCGCCGGCTTCGGACTGCCGCTGAGTTTCGAGCGCAACCAGATCGTCGACGAGGTGCGGCACCTGCATCTGCTGGTCGAGGTTCCGATGCGACTGACGCACGCCGCTCTCGGGCCGATGCTCGAGCGGCGTCGCGGTCGCATCGTCCACATCGCGTCGGTGGCCGGGTTCATCCCCTTCTCGACCTACGGCGCCTGCAAGGGCTGGCTGATCAGCTTCAGCGGCTGGGCGAACGGCCGGTACTCGCGGTCGCGGCGTGACGGTGACGGCCGTGTGCCCGGGGTTCACCCACACCCGGTTCCACGAGCGCATGGGGCTGCCCGAACGCGAGATCGGCCTGCCGGCGTGGTTGTGGCTCCAGGCCCCGGATGTCGTGTCCGGCGCGCTGCGCGACATCGCCCGTGGCAAGGCCCTCTCCGTGCCCACGCTGCGGTACAAGACCGCGGTCGCGCTCAGCCGCATCCTGCCGGCGAGCGTCGTCGCCGGGGTGGGCGGGCGCAGGCGCCGCTGACCGGCGGCACCGGAGGGCCGCCGCCTGCGGATGACCACCCCCGCAGCGAGCCGATAGCCTGAACCCATGACGCACGCCGGCAATCCCTTCGGTCAGGTGCTCGTCGCGCTGGTCACTCCCATGGCAGCCGACGGCGAGGTGGACTGGCCCGCCGTCGAGAAGCACATGGACGACGTCATCACCGCCGGGGCGGACGGGATCGTCGTCACCGGCACCACGGGTGAGACGAGCACGCTGACGGATGCCGAGAAGATCAAGCTGGTCGAGGTCGGCAAGGACGTCGCCGCTGGTCGCGCCAAGATCATCACGGGCGGCGGCTCCAACGAGACCGCGCACGCGATCGAGCTCTACAAGGCCAGCGAGAAGGTCGGCGCGGACGGCATCATGATCGTCACCCCCTACTACAACAAGCCCACTCAGGCCGGAGTCCTCACGCATTTCCGGCTCGTCGCGGATGCGACGGACCTGCCGGTGATCCTCTACGACATCCCGGGGCGGACCGGCGTTCCGATCCGCTACGAGACGATCCTGCGGATCGCCAAGCACCCCAACGTGCTGGCGATCAAGGACGCGAAGGGCGACTTCAGCGAGGTCAGCCGGGTGCTCAACCAGACCGAGCTGATGTACTTCTCCGGAGACGACGCCAATGTGCTGCCGCACCTGTCGATCGGCGCGACCGGGCTCATCGGCGTCACGGCCAACATCGCGGCGCAGCCGTACCGGGCGATCGTGGATGCCGTCAACCGCGGCGACCTGGTCGCCGCGACCGCGGCGCACAAGAAGCTCGAGCCGCTCGTGCGCGCCGTCATGACGCACGTTCCCGGCACCGTGTCGGCGAAGTACATCCTCCACGGCCTGGGTCGCATCGGCAGCCCGCGCGTGCGGCTTCCGCTGGTCGGACCCGAGGAGTGGGAGGCCGCGAAGATCGAGGACGAGCTCGCGCTCGTGCGCGACGTCCCCGGCGCCGACTTCTCCAACTTCCGCCCCGACCGCAACGCCGCCGCCGGCGGCGCCCTGCCCAAGGTCTCAGGAACAACAAGATGATGCGGCACGCGACCCGCTGAGCGGGGCGTGCACGCGAGAGCGGATGCCCCGGCATCCCGAGGAAGGTTGCTGATGCCCAGCACCGTGTACGACCCGCCCGCCCTCGAGGCCGGAACACTGCGGGTCACCCCGCTCGGCGGTCTCGGCGAGATCGGCCGGAACATGACCGTCTTCGAGTACGGCGGAAAGCTGCTGATCGTCGACTGCGGCGTGCTGTTCCCCGAGGAGCACCAGCCCGGCGTCGATCTGATACTGCCCGACTTCGAGCCGATCAAGAAGCGGCTCGACGACGTGGTCGGCGTCGTGCTCACGCACGGTCACGAAGACCACATCGGGGCGGTTCCCTACCTGCTCAAGCTCAAGCCGGACATCCCGCTGATCGGCTCGGGGCTCACCCTGGCGCTCATCGAGGCGAAGCTCAAGGAGCACCGGATCAAGGCGTACACGCTCACCGTCACCGAGGGTCAGCACGAGCGCATCGGCCCGTTCGACCTGGAATTCATCGCGGTCAACCACTCCATCCCCGACGCGCTCGCCGTCGCGATCCGCACGCCCGCCGGCCTGGTGCTGGCCACCGGCGACTTCAAGATGGACCAGCTGCCGCTCGACGGCCGTCTGACCGACCTGCGCGCGTTCGCGCGCCTGGGCGAGGAGGGCGTCGACCTGTTCCTCGTCGACTCCACCAACGCCGACATCCCCGGCTTCACCCCCCTCGAGCGCAGCATCGGCCCGGTCCTCGACCAGGTGATCGGCAAGGCACCCCGACGCGTGATCGTCGCGAGCTTCTCCAGTCACGTGCATCGCGTGCAGCAGGTGCTGGACGCGGCGGCCGCGCACGGGCGCCGGGTGGCGCTGCTCGGCCGGAGCATGCTCCGCAACATGACGATCGCATCGGACCTCGGTTATCTGCACATCCCCGAAGGCGTCCTGATCGACTACAAGAAGGCGCGCGACCTTCCCGAGAACCAGATCGTCTACATGTCGACCGGCTCGCAGGGCGAGCCCATGGCGGTCCTCAGCCGCATGGCCAACAACGACCACGAGATCGAGCCCGGCGCAGGCGACACGGTGATCCTGGCTTCGAGCCTCATCCCCGGCAACGAGAACGCCGTCTACCGCGTGATCGACGGGCTCACCAAGCTCGGCGCGAACGTGGTGCACAAAGGCAACGCCAAGGTGCACGTGTCGGGCCACGCCGCGGCGGGGGAGCTGCTGTACTGCTACAACATCCTGAAGCCGAAGAACGTGCTGCCGGTGCACGGCGAGTTCCGCCACCTGATGGCGAACTCGCGACTCGCGCAGGACACCGGCATTCCGGCCGACCGCACGATACTCGGTGAGAACGGGACGGTCATCGATCTCAAGGACGGCGTCGCCCACGTCGTCGGGCAGCTCGATCTCGGCTTCGTCTACGTGGACGGGTCGACAGTCGGCGAGATCACGGAGGCCGACCTGAAGGATCGCCGGATCCTCGGCGAGGAGGGGTTCATCTCGGTCATCGTCGTCGTGGACGCCGCGACCGGCCGCATCATCACCGGTCCGGAGATCCACGCCCGCGGATTCGCGGAGGACGACACGGTGTTCGACGATGTCAAGCCCAAGATCGCCGCCGCGCTCGCCGAGGCCGCGCGCTCCGGCGTCCGCGACCCCCACGCATTGTCGCAGGTCGTGCGCCGCACAATCGGCCGCTGGGTCAACCAGCAGCTGCGTCGCCGGCCGATGATCGTGCCCCTGGTGATCGAGGCCTAGCAGGGCGGCCTGCGCACCCGCGGCCGGCCGGTAAAATCCGGTGATGGCAACCTTCAGCGTCCGACCGGCCGTCCAGGCCGACGGCGCATTCCTCGGCGACATGGTCGTCGAGGCCGCCAACTGGAGGCAGGCTGCCGCGCTTCCGAGGCATCAGGTGCTGACCGCACCTGAGCACAGCCGCTACCTCTCCGGGTGGAAGCGCCCGACCGATGCGGGCTTCGTCGCGCTGGACTCCGCGGGCATGCCGATCGGCGCCGCCTGGTACCGGCTGCTGCCGCGCAGCGAGCCCGGTTTCGGCTACGTCGGCACGGGGGTGCCCGAGCTCATCATCGGCGTGCGGCCCATCTGGCGCGCCCACGGCGTGGGCCGCACGCTCCTGCAGGCGCTCACCGAGCAGGCTCGTGCCGACGGCTACGGGCGACTGAGCCTGAGCGTCGAGCGCGGCAACTTCGCGGTGACGCTCTATCGCAGCGAGGGCTTCGCGGTCACCCAGAGCGGCATCGGCCGAGACACGATGGTCAAGCTCCTGCGTTGAGCGACCAGCCGATGATGGATGCCGCTGCCGAGTCGTTGCGGCGCATTCACGGTCTGCCGCCGTACCGTGGGGGAATGGCCAGGAGCTCAAGCCCGACCAATAGTGGTCGCGCGCCCGCGAAAGCGTCCTCGTCGCGCGCCGGCAAGCCTGCTCCGGCGCCCAAGCGCTACGTCGGAGAAGCGGAGAAGCCGCCCCTGCTCGTCCGCGCCTGGATGGGGCTCGCGCACGGCACCGGCGGACTGTTCCGCGCCTTCGGACCCGAGACGCTCGAGAAGGATCAGCGCCGCGACGGACTGCCGTTCCTCCTCGTGCTGCTGGCCATCGCGGGCGCCGTCAACGAATGGTTCTTCATCGGCAACGAGGTCGCAGACAACATCAGCGCGTACACCGCGGGCGGGCTCGTCGGCCGGGTCGCATTCGTGCTTCCGGTGCTGCTCCTCCTGCTCGCCGGCTGGCTCTTCCGCCACCCGGCATCCGTCCACGACAACGGCCGGATCGGCATCGGGTTCACGCTGTTCGTCGTCTCCCTCGCGGGCTTCTGCCACATCGGCGGCGGCCGCCCGCAGCCGCGCGACGGGCTTCCCGCGCTGAGCGATGCCGGCGGCGTCTTCGGCTGGATGGTAGGGGAGCCGCTCGCGCTGCTGCTCACCGACGTCGGGGCGGACATCGTCCTCGGCGTCTTCACCGCCCTCAGCGTCCTGATCCTGACCAAGACCCCGCCGAACCGCATCGGACGCCGGCTGGGCGACCTCTATGCCTGGATGTTCGACGCCGAGCGCCCGCAGGCGGGGACAGCCGAGGCCGGCGATGAGGCGGCCGCCGAGGACTCGTCGCTGCCGTGGTGGCGCCGCAACAAGACCGGTCGCGAGAAGGATCCGGACGGGGGGATCGGCTCGCAGGACCTCACCGAGCTCCTGCCACCCGGGGCGGCGCAGGGTGGGTTCGAGCAGGCGGCCGTCACGGTGCCCCCGCCGCCCGCCGAGGCGCTCACCGAGGTCATCGATCCTGCTGTGCTCGCCGGGGGAGCGCGGGCGGCGACGAGGGCCGAGACCGGCATCCGCGACGACGAGACGGCGACTCCGCACGACGACGGGATCCTGCCCGGGCTCTCCGGGCTCGGCGGTGACGGACCACGGCGCGCGCCGGTGCCGCCCTACCGGCTGCCGTCCGTCCAGGCGCTGGCGGCGGGCACTCCGCACAGGGCGCGCTCCGCCGCGAACGACGCCGTCGTCGCCTCGATCACGAGCGTGCTGCAGCAGTTCCAGGTCGACGCTCGCGTCACCGGGTTCTCGCGCGGGCCGACCGTCACGCAGTACGAGATCGAGGTCGGCCCGGGTGTCAAGGTCGAGCGGATCACGGCGCTCACCAACAACATCGCCTATGCGGTCGCCTCCAACGAGGTCCGCATCCTCGCGCCGATCCCGGGCAAGAGCGCGATCGGCGTCGAGATCCCCAACGCGGATCGCGAGATCGTGACGCTCGGCGACGTGCTCCGCTCCGCGACGGCACGACAGGCCACCCACCCGATGACCATCGGCGTCGGCAAGGACGTCGGCGGCGGCTACGTCGTGGCGAACCTCGCCAAGATGCCCCACCTCCTCGTCGCGGGCTCCACCGGCTCCGGCAAGTCGAGCTTCGTGAACTCGATGATCACGAGCCTGCTCATGCAGGCCAAGCCCTCCGATGTGCGCATGGTGCTGATCGACCCGAAGCGCGTCGAGCTGACCTCCTACGCGGGCGTGCCGCACCTGATCACCCCGATCATCACGAACCCCAAGAAGGCGGCCGAAGCGCTGCAGTGGGTCGTCAAGGAGATGGACATGCGGTACGACGACCTCGCGTCGTTCGGATACCGCCACATCGACGACTTCAATCGCGCGGTCGTCGCCGGCGAGGTCGTGCTGCCGCCCGGCAGCGAGCGCGTCCTGAAGCCCTACCCGTACCTCCTCGTCGTCGTAGACGAGCTCGCGGACCTCATGATGGTCGCTCCACGCGACGTCGAGGACTCCATCGTCCGCATCACGCAGCTCGCCCGGGCCTCCGGCATCCATCTCGTCCTGGCCACCCAGCGGCCGTCGGTCGACGTCGTGACGGGGCTCATCAAGGCGAATGTGCCCTCGCGCCTCGCGTTCGCCGTCACGAGCGTGACCGACTCGCGGGTCATCCTCGACCAGCCCGGCGCCGACCGCCTGATCGGCCAGGGCGATGCCCTCTTCCTGCCCATGGGATCGTCGAAGGCGATCCGGGTGCAGGGCGCCTGGGTCAGCGAGGCCGAGATCGAGAGCGTCGTCAAGCACGTCACCGCGCAGGCGCGGCCCGAGTACCGCGAGGTCGCGGTCGCGGCCGAGAAGAAGGAGATCGACGCCGACATCGGCGACGACCTCGAACTGCTGCTCGCGGCGACCGAGCTCATCGTCTCGACCCAGTTCGGCTCGACATCGATGCTGCAGCGCAAGCTGCGGGTGGGCTTCGCGAAGGCCGGGCGCCTCATGGACCTGCTCGAGTCCCGAGAGATCGTCGGCCCGTCCGAGGGATCGAAGGCCCGCGACGTCCTCGTCAGCGTCGAGCAGCTCCCCGACGTCCTCGCGCGCCTCCGGGGCGACGAGGCGCCGGCCGCCTCCGCGGATCCGGTCGACGCCCAATTCGACGGCTACCCGGTCGTCGAGGCGGATGGCGACGAAGACGCCTGGGGACTGACGGGACGCGACTGACATGGCCGTTCCGCGGCAGCTGCCCAACGCCATCACGATCGTGCGCATCCTCTTCGCGCCCGTCTTCCTCTGGTTGCTGCTCGTGGACGGCGGTGCCGACGGACCACTGCGATGGTGGGCGGCCGCACTGTTCATCTTCGCCATCGCGACCGACGGCATCGACGGGTGGATCGCGCGCAGATACGACATCGTCACCGATCTGGGCAAGCTGCTCGATCCGATCGCCGACAAGGTGCTCACCGGCTTCGCGTTCGTGGGACTGTCCATCCTCGGCGAGCTGCCGTGGTGGATCACGATCGTCGTGCTGATCCGCGAGGTGGGCATCACCGTCCACCGGCTCGTCGTGGCCAGCAGCCACGTCGTGGCCGCGGCGTGGATGGGAAAGCTCAAGACCGTTGCCCAGGCGGTCGCGCTCGCGCTCGCGCTGCTGCCGCTGTGGACCCTCGTCGGCGACTGGATCTTCTGGGTCAACGGCGTGACCATGACGATCGCGGTGGCGCTGACCGTCGCGAGCGGCGTCGACTACGTCGTCACCGAGCTGCGCGGCGCGCGCCGCGGGCGGAGCACGCCGGCATGACGGACGCCGCGCACGACGCGGCATCGGCGCTGCTGGCCGGTCTGGCCGCTCGGGGCTGGAGTGTGGCCGTCGCCGAGTCGCTGACCGGGGGGCTGGTGCTGGCATCGCTCGTCTCGATCCCGGGCGCGTCCTCGTCGTTGCGCGGTGGCGTCGTCGCGTACGCGACGGACCTCAAGCACAGCCTCCTCGGCGTCGATGCGGACCTCCTCGCTTCGGAGGGACCGGTCCACCCGGAGGTGGCGGGCCAGATGGCCGCGGGCGTTCGCGAGCTGGCCGCGCACGACGGCGTGGCTGCCGATGTCGGCATCGCCACGACCGGCGTCGCCGGCCCGGCTGCGCAGGCCGGCACTCCGGTCGGCACCGTGTACGTCGCCGTGGCGACCCCGGCGGGAGTGCGCGTGGAGGCGCTGGCGCTGGCCGGAACGCGCGCCCAGATCCGAGCCGAGGCGACGCAGCGGGCACTGGAGATCGCGCTGGCCGAAACGATCTGAGATCGCCCGGAGGATCGGGAACAACCCGTGTTTCGGCTCGGTTACATTCGGCGATTCCCACCCATTCCCCAGCCCGCGGGATTAGATTGGCCTCATCCGGTGTTGTACTGTTATCCACCCGGATGAGGCGGAATCAGAAGTGAGGAGGGGGCCCAAATGATACTGGTACGACAAGAAATCGGCGAAGTCCTTCGTGACTTCCGGCAGCAGAAGGGCCGCACCCTCCGTCAGGTCGCGAGCCGCGCCAGCGTCGCCCTCGGCTACCTGAGCGAAGTCGAGCGCGGTCAGAAGGAAGCGTCCAGCGAGATCCTCGCATCGGTCGCCGAAGCCCTCGACGTTCCCATCTCCACGATCATGCGCGAGGTCGGGGACCGCATCTCCGTCATCGAAGGCATGCACTCGTTCCCGGACATCGTGCCCGACGACCTGGTCGCCTCGGTGGACGCCGAGCTCTCCCTGCGCTGAGCCTCCTTCAAGTTCAGGAACCGCCCTTCGACGGGCTCAGGAACCCCGGGGAGAGGCATGCGTCGCAGCGAGTTCGATCGCGCCGTCACGGACGAGTTCGGTCCTCGCGGCAGCGCGCTCCTGGTCGACCTGGTGCTGTCGAACCTGGGTGATGCAACCGCGACTCAGGCGCTGGATGCCGGCGTCCCGCCGCGCGAGGTATGGCTCGCGCTGTGCGCGGAGACCGACGTCCCGCTCGAGCGCCGCTACGGCGCCGGGCGCCTCCAGCCACGACGAAGCTGACGGTCGCGGCGGATTTCCGACTCCGGCGTGTCGTCGAAGATCCGTTCGATTTCCCGGCGTAGGCTCCTGCACAGTCGGAGTCGATGACGTGTCTGTCCACACGACGGGAAAGGGGCGAAGACGGATGTCGGACCCCACCCCTAGCGTGAACCACGTCGAACGACACCACACGCCTTGTCGCAGCATCCCTTCCGGGCCTCGGAGGAGAGCGCGACAGCCTACAGGCGACGGAACGCGAGCATAAGGAGCACGCCATGCCCTCACCCGAAAACCGCGAGAAAGCCCTCGAATCGGCTCTCGCCCAGATCGACCGGCAGTTCGGCAAGGGCTCGGTGATGCGACTGGGCAGCGACGAGCGCGCGCCCGTTGAAGTGATCCCCACCGGATCCATCGCCCTGGACGTGGCTCTGGGCGTCGGCGGACTGCCCCGTGGCCGCATCGTGGAGATCTACGGTCCGGAGTCGTCCGGAAAGACGACACTCACGCTCCACGCGATCGCCAACGTGCAGAAGCAGGGCGGCATCGCCGCGTTCATCGATGCGGAGCACGCCCTCGACCCCGAGTACGCGCAGAAGCTCGGCGTCGACATCGATCAGCTGCTGGTCTCGCAGCCCGACACCGGAGAGCAGGCGCTCGAGATCGCGGACATGCTGATCCGCTCCGGATCGATCGACCTGATCGTGATCGACTCCGTCGCCGCTCTCGTGCCGAAGGCCGAGATCGAGGGCGAGATGGGCGACTCGCACGTCGGCCTGCAGGCGCGCCTGATGTCGCAGGCTCTCCGCAAGCTCACCGGTGGGCTCAACACGACCAACACCACGATGATCTTCATCAACCAGCTGCGCGAGAAGATCGGCGTTTTCTTCGGAAGCCCCGAAACCACCGCCGGCGGCAAGGCGCTGAAGTTCTACGCCTCGGTGCGCTTGGACATCCGTCGCATCGAGACCATGAAGGACGGCACGGAGGCGATCGGCAACCGCACGCGCGTCAAGGTCGTCAAGAACAAGATGGCCCCGCCGTTCAAGCAGGCCGAGTTCGACATCCTCTACGGCACCGGCATCTCGCGCGAAGGCAGCCTGATCGACTTCGGTGTCGAGCACGAGATCGTCAAGAAGTCGGGCTCCTGGTACACGTACGACGGCGAGCAGCTCGGTCAGGGCAAGGAGAACGCCCGCAGCTTCCTGATCAAGAACGCTGATGTCGCCGCTGAGATCGAGTCGAAGATCAAGGTGAAGCTCGGCATCGGCCAGCCGAAGGTCGTCGAGTCCGCCGGCGACGAGCTGGCTGCGCGGCGCCCGGCCTGATGACCGCACGCAAAGGTGACGGGGACGTGCGACTCGCCCCCGTCACCTACCTGCCGGGTGCGATCCCCGTCGACGAAGAGCCGGTGCGGTGGGCGATCCCTTTGGAGAGCGCCGGAGGCGACGAGGTGACTGCCGCGCCGCTGGACGACCCGGACGCAGACGTCGCGGAGGACGCCGAAGAGGCGCTCACCCGCCGGCTCCGCCGCAGCGCCCTGTCTGAACGCGAAGCACGCACGTTCCTCACCCAGCGAGGAGTCGACTCCGCGATCGCCGAGGCGACCGTCGAGCTGTTCACCCGCCGCGGCTGGATCGACGACGCGGCGCTCGCCGAGCAGCTCCTGTACGCCGGGACGAGCCGGAAGGGTCAGGGGCGGCGTGCCATCGCACAGACGCTCAGCGCGCGGGGGATTCCTCGTGACGTCACCGACGCGGCGCTCGTGTCGCTTCCCGACGACGACGATGACCGTGCGCTCGAGTACGCGCGTTCGAAGGCGCACGGTCTGCGCAGCTACGACCTGGACACGGCGATGCGGCGGCTGATGGGTCAGCTCGCGCGGCGCGGCTACTCAGGCTCGGTCGCGTCGACCGCGGCGCGCACCGCGCTCGCCGAGCAGCGTTCGAGCGGCGGCGTGCAGTTCCGCTGATGGCTGAGCGCACCCGCACTTTCCTTTCGTGCTGACAGCCGTTGGCCGCACGTTCATCCCGCCGCTCGCCCAGCCTCATGCGAGTTCTCCGGACCATAGACTCTCGTGTGTCCCACTCCCGCGCGCCGGCCACAGGGACGGGTGAGGGGGCGTTATGGCGATCGATGTCACCGGACTGACGAAGCGCTATCGCGAGAAGGTCGCCGTCGACGACATCTCGTTCTCCGTCGCCGACGGCGGCGTCTTCGCGTTCGTCGGAACGAATGGCGCGGGCAAGTCGACGACGATCGGCTGCCTGACCACCGTCCTCCCGTTCGATGCGGGTGAGGTGCGCGTCCGAGGGTACGACGTCCGTCACGAAGGCGAGCGCGTTCGAGAGGCGATCGGCGTCGTCTTCCAGGAGTCCCTGCTGGACCCTCTGCTCACCGTCCGGGAGAACCTCCGCCTTCGTGGGCGGCTCTCGCGCGTGTCGAGGGCGTCTCTCGAGGCGAAGATCGCACAGGTCGCCGGTCTGATCGGTCTCGACGAGTTCCTGGACAGGCGCTACGGAAAGCTGTCCGGCGGCCAACGACGACGGGTCGACATCGCCCGTGCCCTGCTTCACGAACCGGCGGTGCTGTTCCTCGACGAACCGACGGCGGGACTCGACCCGGCCAGTCGCGCGCTGGTCTGGGCCACCCTGCACGAACTCAGCTCCGGCGGCGATCTCACCGTCTTCCTGACGACGCATTACCTCGAGGAGACGGAGGAGGCGGCCCGCGTGTGCATCATCGACGACGGGCACATCATCGCGGATGACACGCCGGCCAGCCTGCGCGCGAAGCACAGCCGCAGCGTGCTCACCGTGACCACGGGTGATCCGGACGGGTTGAGCGCGCTCGCGCGCACGGCGGGCGCAGATCCTGCGCGGGAGGGCGATGCCGTGATCATCGGCGTCCCCGGTGCCGACGTCGCCCGCCGGCTGCTGGCCGCTCATGGCGACGGAGTCCGTGACTTCGAGTTCCGCCACGGACGGATGGACGACGTGTTCCTCGCCCTCACCGGGCGGTCCGCCCAGGAGCTGGGCGCATCATGAGCGTGGTCCTCGCGATCGTCGGGCGGAACCTGCGCATCTTCTTCCGCGACGCGCTCAACGTGTTCTTCTCGCTGCTGGGCGCCGTGATCCTGTTCGGGCTGTACACGCTGTTCCTCGGAAATCTCCAGACCACCGACCTCGCCGACGCCCTTCCCGGTGCGACGACGGCAGGGGTGCAGGCCTACGTCGACAGCTGGATGTTCGCCGGCATCGTCCTGATCACGACCGTGACGACCGGACTCGGAGCGTTGGCGGTGCTGGTGGACGACGACCAGTCCGGACGATTCCGTGACTTCCTCGTCGCGCCGCTGCGTCGCGGGCAGCTGGTGCTCGGCTACCTGCTGTCCGCCGTGGCCGTGGCGGTCATCCTCTCGCTCCTGGTCTTCGTGATCAGCATCCTGTACCTCGGCCTCGTGCGCGAGACGTGGCTGCCCCTGCCCTCGATCGCACGGATCGTCGTGGTGGTGCTGCTCTCGTGCATCGCGTTCACCTCGATTTCGGCGCTCATCGTGTCGTTCGTCCGCACCAACGGTGCCTTTTCGGGCCTCGCGACGATCGTCGGCACCGTGCTGGGATTCATAGCAGCCGCCTACATTCCCATCGGGGCCTTCCCCGAAGCCGTCGCATCCGTCGTCGCCGCGCTGCCGTTCGCCCAAGCCGGGATGCTGATGCGTCGCGAATTCTCGGATGGGACGCTCGCGGCCATCACGGCCGACGCGCCCGGCGCCGATGAGGCGCTGCGCGCGTTCTACGGGATCGACCTGAGCGTCGGCGAGGTACCCGTGTCGGCATGGTTCGTCGTGGCGCTCCTCGTGGGCATCACGGTCTTGTGCACGGTTCTGTCCGCCGTTCGCATCCGCAGCCGCATCCGCTGATCGCGGGCCGGTCGTCCAGGCGGGCCTCGTAGAATGGTACTCATCATGACCACTCCGTCCTCAGCGCCGACGACGATCGCGCCTTCGCCTGCGGCATTCGGGGCCGACGGCCGTGTCCGCACGTACGAGGTCCGCACCTTCGGCTGCCAGATGAACGTGCACGACTCCGAGCGCCTGTCGGGATCCCTCGAAAGCGCGGGCTACCTCCCGGCACAGCGTGGCGAGGAGGCCGACGTCGTGATCATCAACACGTGCGCCGTCCGCGACAACGCTGCCGGCAAGCTGTACGGCACGCTCGGGCATCTCGCCTCGGTGAAGCGGCGCAAGGACGGGATGCAGATCGCCGTCGGCGGCTGCATGGCGCAGATGGACAAGCAGGCCGTGCTCGACAAGGCTCCGTGGGTGGACGTCGTGTTCGGCACCCACAACATGGGTTCATTGCCCAGCCTGCTCGAGCGGGCCCGGCACAACGGCGAGGCCGAGCTCGAGATCCTCGAATCGCTCGAGATCTTCCCTTCGACGCTGCCCACGAAGCGCGACAGCGTCTACAGCGGCTGGGTGTCGATCTCGGTCGGCTGCAACAACACCTGCACGTTCTGCATCGTCCCGAGCCTCCGCGGCAAGGAGAAGGATCGCCGGCCCGGCGACATCCTGAACGAGATCCGCCTGCTCGTCGATGACGGTGCCATCGAAGTGACCCTGCTCGGACAGAACGTCAACTCCTACGGCGTGGAGTTCGGCGACCGTCAGGCCTTCGGCAAGCTCCTGCGCGCGGCGGGCGAGATCGATGGGCTCGAACGCATCCGGTTCACCAGCCCGCATCCCGCCGCGTTCACCGACGACGTCATCGACGCCATGGCCGAGACGCCGGCCGTCATGCCGCAGCTGCACATGCCCCTTCAGTCCGGCAGCGACCGCATCCTGCGCGCGATGCGCCGCTCGTATCGCAGTGAGAAGTTCCTCGGCATCCTCGACCGCGTGCGCGATCGCATGCCGAACGCGGCGATCACGACCGATATCATCGTCGGCTTCCCCGGCGAGACCGACGATGACTTCGAGCAGACGATGCGGGTGGTCGAGCAGTCGCGTTTCTCGAGCGCATTCACATTCCAGTACTCCATCCGCGAGGGCACGCCCGCCGCGACCATGCCCGACCAGGTTTCCAAGGCCGTCGTGCAGGAGCGCTACAACCGGCTTCTCGCGCTTCAGGAGCGCGTCTCGCTCGAGGAGAACCACGCTCAGCTCGGACGCCGCGTCGAGGTGCTCGTGTCGATGGGCGAGGGCAAGAAGGATGCCGAGACGCATCGGCTGACAGGGCGCGCCGAAGACAACCGTCTGGTGCATTTCGAGATTCCGGCGGGCAGCGATGTCCCCCGGCCAGGAGACGTGGTCTCGGTCGCGATCACCCACGCGGCGCCCTTCCACCTGCTGGCAGACACCGATGGTTCGCCGCTGCGGATCCGCCGCACTCGGGCGGGCGACGCCTGGGATCGCACTCAGGCCGAGTCGTGCGCGATGCCGACCGATTCAGTGAGCATTTCGACGGGCTCCGCGCCGCGGGCGGTCTCTCTGGGGCTGCCCACCCTCCGCGCAGGGGTGTGAGCGGCGCCGTCGACTCGCCACGGCTGTATGCCGTCGTAGGGGCGACGGGTACCGGCAAGTCGGGTCTGTCGCTCGATCTGGCCGAGGCGCTCGGCGCGCGTGGACGAGCCGCCGAGATCGTGAACGCCGACGCGATGCAGCTGTACCGAGGCATGGACATCGGAACGGCGAAGCTCCCGGTGAGCGATTGGCGCGGCATCCCTCATCACCTCCTGGACGTGCTC
Organism: uncultured Actinomycetota bacterium; assembly: GCA_963772625.1. Taxonomy (GTDB): domain Bacteria; phylum Actinomycetota; class Actinomycetes; order Actinomycetales; family Microbacteriaceae; genus Microbacterium. The sequence goes on from CAVYXT010000002.1 coordinate 116,136, forward strand.
GAAATCACCGATGACGCCGCCGTCGCGTGGTACCAGGCAGCGGCGCGCAAGGCGGTGACCGAGATCCACAGCCGCGGGGCAGATGCGATCCTCGTGGGCGGATCGGGTCTGTACGTGTCCAGCGTGCTGTTCGACTTCCGTTTCCCGCCGCGCGACGAGTCGCTGCGGGCGGAGCTGGAGGCGGAGCTTGAGCGGGATGGTCCCGGCATCCTGTACGAACGACTGCGCGCCGCCGATCCGAAAACGGCCCTGCGAGTCGACCCGCGCAACGGACGGCGGATCGTCCGAGCGCTCGAGGTGCTCGCGCAGGGCGAGCAGACCCATGGCGCCGCACTGCCGGAAGAGCCCGTGCCGTGGCAGCGCACGGTCATCGTCGGGCTGACGAGTCCGCGCGAAGAGCTCGTTGCGCGGCTGGACGCGCGCGTGGAGCGCATGTGGGCGGACGGTCTGCTGGACGAGGTCCGAACCCTGCAGGCACGAGGTCTGGAGCGGGGTGGCACCGCACGCCGCGCAATCGGCTACGCGCAGGCGCTGGCACAGCTGAACGGGACGCAGAGCCAGTCCGAAGCGATCGCCGAGACGCAGGCTCTCACGCGCCGCTACGCGCGACGGCAGGTGTCGTGGTTCAAGCGCTACCCCGGCGTGGTCTGGTCGCACGCGGGGGACGAGCACGTGATCGACCGGATACTGGTCTCATGACAAGCATCCGCGCCTTCGCCCTGAGAGACACCGAGTCCGTCATCGCCCTCTGGCAGGCCGCCGGAGTGACGCGGTCGTGGAACAACCCGCACCTCGACATCCAGCGCAAGCTCACCGTCCAGCCCGAGCTGTTCCTCGTCGCCGTCGACGGCCACGACATCGTCGGCACCGTGATGGCCGGCTACGACGGGCACCGCGGATGGCTCTACTACTTGGCATCCGACCCGCAGCGGCGCGGTGAGGGCATCGGCCGCGCTCTGGTCACCGCCGCCGAAGACGCGCTTCTCGAGCTCGGCTGCCCGAAGGTGCAGCTGATGGTGCGCCCGGACAACGATGCCGTGCTCGGGTTCTACGACTCGCTCGGATACGAGCGCTTCGACACGTCGACGACCGGCAAGCGGCTCATCGCGGACTGATCACCCGGTGACACGCGCGCCTAGACTCGAACCCATGCCGCAGACCGTCCCGTTCACGAAAGGTCACGGCACCGGCAACGACTTCGTCGTGATCCCCGACGCCGACGGCTCGCTCGATCTCAGCGACGACCAGGTCGCCGTGCTGTGCGATCGACGGTTCGGCATCGGCGGCGACGGCATCCTCCGGGTCGTGCGTTCGACCGCGATCAACGAGGGTGCGGACGCGGCTTCCGCCGGCGCGGAGTGGTTCATGGACTACCGCAACGCGGACGGCTCGAAGGCGGAGATGTGCGGCAACGGCATCAGGGTCTTCGCCCGCTATCTGGCCGACGCCGGCTGGTCGTCACTCGACGGCGCTCCGCTCCTGATCGGCACGCGGGCCGGTGTCAAGGCGGTCACACGCAGCGACCTCGGGTTCGAAGCGGATCTGGGCCCGTGGCGGGTCGAGCCCGACGAGGTCCTCGTCCGTGCCCGCGGTCTCGGCGTGCCACGGCCCGGCCTCGGGATCGACGTCGGCAACCCGCACATCGTCGTCGCGCTGTCGAACACCGAAGAGCTGGAGGGGCTCGACCTCACCGTGCGACCCCAGCTCCAGCCCGAACCCGCCCGCGGTGCGAACGTCGAATTCGTCGTGCCGAGCGACCCGCTCGTGCGCGAAGGGGTCGGCTCGATCCGAATGCGCGTGTTCGAGCGCGGCGTCGGCGAGACCCTCAGCTGCGGAACGGGTGTCGCGGCTGCGGCTCTCGCCGTGCGTCACTGGGCGGGGCAGGCGGCTCCCGACCGGTGGACGGTCGAGGTGCCGGGCGGCACGCTGGGCGTGCGGATGCTGCGGGTGCGCGGAGACCTGCACGTCCTGCTTTCGGGTCCGGCCACCCTCGTCTACTCGGGCCAGGTCTCACTCGCCTGAGCTCAGAGCGCGGCGGTCGGCAGTGGAATCTCGTTCGTCTGCGGCGAGCCGTGCCGGCGCACCTTGAGCACGCGGAATCCGCGACCCGTCGCCGCGCGGTGCACGCTGTAGCCGGGTGTGAAGGATGCCGCCAGCCAGCGCTGCAGCGAGTCGGAGCCGAGGTTGCGCTGCACCACGAGCCACGCATCCGACCGCTCGTCCAGCCGGGGGATCCATCGCTCGAGCAGGCCGTGAAGTTCGTGCTTCCCCACCCGGATCGGCGGGTTGGAGCGGATGGTGCGGAATGTCGCGTCCGCGGGAACATCTTCCGGACGAACCGCGTTGACATTGCTGATGCCGAGTCCCTCGGCGTTGCGTCGCACGAGGTCGAGGGCGCGCTCGTTGACGTCGACGGCCCAGACCGTCGCGTGCGGCGATTCGATTGCAAGTGACAGCGCGATCGGGCCCCATCCGCAGCCCAGGTCCAGCAGGTGCCCGCCGCGCGGCGGGGGAGGCGTGTTCGCGAGGAGGACGGCGGTGCCGGCGTCGATGTGATCGGGGCTGAAGACGCCGCCGGCCGTGGTGACCTCGATGTCGGAGCCCGCGAGGCGCACGTGAATGCGGCGAAGATTCTCCGGACTGGCGGGTGACGCGCTGAAATAGTGGTCCTCCCCCATCTTGCGAGCGTAGCGGAGGAGCTCCAAGTACGGGAGCGCGTCAGCGGGCCGGGGTGTGCGGCGGAGCCCCATCAGGCACAGCGCGTCAGCGAGCCGGGGTTCGGGACGCAGCCCCAAGCAGTGGCGTTAGAGTTACGGACATCCCGGAAGGAAGAAATGACGGATACGACAACCCCGACGAGCACCGACGAGGCGCCGGTCGACCCGGTGGCGCGGGTGCTCGAGCGCGCCGAAGCGCACTCGGGCGTGCGTGTGTTCGGCGCCGCGCAGGCGCTGCAGGACGAGGCGACCGTCACGTCGACGGACACGGACGGCGAGCAGTGGGATCGCGAGGAGCGCGCTGCACTGCGGCGTGTTCCCGGGCTTTCGACCGAGCTCGAAGACGTCACCGAGGTCGAATACCGGCAGCTGCGGCTCGAGAACGTGGTCATCGTCGGCGTGCACCCCCAGGGCGAGCAGGAGGACGCCGAGAACTCGCTGCGCGAGCTGGCTGCTCTGGCTGAGACCGCCGGCGCGGTCGTCCTCGACGGCGTGCTGCAACGCCGCCCGCATCCGGATCCGGCCACCTACCTCGGACGAGGCAAGGCGCAGGAGCTGAGCGACCTGGTCGCAGCTCTCGGCGCGGACACCGTGATCGCCGACACCGAGCTCGCCCCGAGCCAGAGGCGCGCTCTCGAGGACGTCGTCAAGGTCAAGGTCATCGACCGCACCACCGTCATCCTCGACATCTTCAGCCAGCACGCGAAGAGCCGGGAGGGCAAGGCGCAAGTCGAGCTCGCCCAGCTCGAATACCTGCTGCCGCGCCTGCGCGGCTGGGGCGACTCGATGAGCCGGCAGGCCGGTGGCCAGGTCGGCGCCGGCGGTGCGGGCATGGGATCCCGTGGACCCGGTGAGACGAAGATCGAACTCGACCGACGCCGCATCCGCACCAAGATGGCGCTGCTGCGCCGCCAGATCCGTGACTTCGCTCCTGCCCGCGATGCCAAGCGCGCCGAGCGCAAGCGCCACACGATCCCTTCCGTCGCGATCGCCGGCTACACGAACGCCGGCAAGTCCAGTCTGCTGAACCGGCTGACAAGCGCCGGCGTACTCGTCGAGAACGCGCTGTTCGCGACGCTCGACGCCACGGTCCGCCGCGCCGAGGCGTCGGATGGTCGCGTGTACACGCTCACCGACACCGTCGGCTTCGTGCGCAACCTGCCGCACCAGCTGGTGGAGGCGTTCCGCTCGACGCTCGAGGAGGTCGGCGACGCCGACGTCATCGTGCACGTCGTCGATGCCGCGCACCCCGATCCGGCCGCTCAGCTGCAGACCGTGCGCGACGTGATCGGCGATGTGGGCGCACGCGACATAACGGAGATCGTGGTGTTCAACAAGGTCGACCTCGTCGATGACGACACGCGCATGGTGCTGCGCGGGCTGGAGCCGCGGGCGCTGTTCGCTTCCTCGCGCACGGGCGAGGGGATCAATGCACTCCGCGCAGCGATCGAGGCGGCACTTCCGCTGCCGGCGGTCGAGGTCCGTGCATTGGTGCCCTACGACCGCGGCGACCTGATCTCCGCGGCGCACGAGTCGGGACTCATCGTGTCGCAGACCCATGAAGCGGGCGGCACGACCCTGCACGCGCATGTCTCGGAGCGCCTCGCCGCCGAGCTGGCGCCGTTCGCGATCCAGCCGCTCAACTGAGCGCGAGCGCCGGAACGTCGGGCGTTTCGAATCCGAAGACCGCACCCAGGAATGCCAGCTCCGTCTCGAGCGCATGCATGATGTTCTCCGCGCGCCGGAATCCATGACCCTCGCCCGCGTAGACCACGTAGGCGTGCGGGATGCCGCGCTCGGCGAGCGCATCGCGGATCGCCTCGGACTGCGCGGGCGGAACGACGGCGTCCTCCGCGCCCTGCAGCAGCAGCAGCGGAACGCGGAACCGCTCCGGATGCGACAGCGGTGACCGCTCGACGTACAGCTGCTCGGCATCCGGGAGGGGGCCGATGAGGCCGTCGAGGTAGCGCGCCTCGAAGTCAGGCGAGTCGACGGCCAGCGCATGCGCGTCCCCGACGCCGTACCGCGAGATCCCGGCGGCGAAGGCATCCGTCCGCGCCAGGCAAGCGAGCACCGTCCAGCCGCCCGCCGACCCTCCCGCGATGGCGATGCGCGCCGCGTCCGCCGCGCCCGTGCTCGCGAGGCCCGTCGCGGCCGCGGCCACGTCGTCGACGTCGACGACCCCCCACTGCCCGCGCAGGCGCTCGCGGTACGCCCGACCGTAGCCGCTGGATCCGCCGTAGTTGACGTCGAGGACGCCGATCCCGCGGCTGGTGAAGTAGGCGATGCGCCCGGATGCCGCGCTGCCGCGGTGCGCCGTCGGACCGCCGTGCACGGCGACGATGTATGGCGGCCGCTCGTTCTCGGGCCCCTCGACGTCGGGATTGGTGGGCGGGAACTCGAACGCGTGCACCGGGCCTCTCGGACCCTCGAAGCTCACGGCGCGGGCCTGCGGTGTCCACTCGGCGCCCCACGGCACCGTCCCGCCTTGGACGAGGACGGCGTCGCCGGGCCGGTCGACGTCGACGACCCACACGCCGGCCGGGGAGTCCGAGGTCGCGCCGCTCAGCAGCACGCGAGAGCCGCGCACGTCCTCGACTGAGACCTCGCAGCTCAGCGGAAGGCTCAGCGGTCGCGCGGCGCCGTCGTGATCGATGAGGACCACTTCGTCGTCGCCGTTCGTGCGGACGGCGACGACTCGGCCGTCCTCGAGACGCGCGAACCAGCGCGTGCCGAGCACCCAGAGCGGCCCGCCCGTATCGGCATCAGCGGGTGCGACCGGGTGCCGGTCGAGGTTCGCCGACAGATGCTCGATCCAGAGATTCCAGCGGCCGGTCGGGTCGTCGGCGTAGAGAAGGTCGTCGTCATCCATCCACACCGGCTGCAGGGGAGAGCTGTCCTCGCCGGCGACGGTGGTCCATTCCACGACGAGTCCGCCTTCGAGCCGTCCGACGCGAAGCTCGGAGCGATCCCACGGCATGTCGGGGTGATTCCAGGCGATCCACGCGAGATGGGAACCGCTCGGCGACAGCGACGGATGAGCCAGGAAGTCGCTCTGGTCGACGATCGAGGTCACGCCCGAGCCGTCGACGGCGACGCGCACGATGTCGCGTCGGGGCGTCGGGGAGCCGTCGTGGGTCTCCCGTACCGCCAGCAGCTGCCCGCCCTGCCATGTGAGACCGCCGAACCGCATGCCGCGATCCGGGGGCGTGAGCACCCGCGGCGCGCCGCCCGGTTCGAGGGCCCACACGCACTGATCCGACTTCTCCACGAACAGCAGGATGCCGTCGTCCGTCGTCGTCCATGCGCCTCCGCCGTACTCGTGCACCCGGGAGCGGGCGTTCCACGGCGCCGGCAGCACGTCGAGCACCTCGCCGTCGGCTCCGCGTCGACGCACCGCCGTGCGACCGCCTTCCGCAGCGACGCTCTCACCCCACCAGTGCTCGGATCCCACGAAGCGGGCGCCCTCGATGCGCGGCGTCGCGGCCGTCACGACCGCCGCGGAAAGCGGCGACGGCCAGGAGCCGTAGGGGGCTGTCTCGCTCACGTATTCAACGGTACGGCGAAAGACGGCATGCCACACCCGGGGCCGCTGCGAGGTGCTCGCGGGTGCCGGAGAAACCGCATTTCGACGGTCACTACGGACATATGCATCTGGCCGTACGGACCTCGACACAGTCGGAAACAGACCATGGTGCGACAGCGGGTCGAGGTCACCGTCTAGGGGCGCGACGGACGCCGGGATGCCGCGGCCCCACCGGTCGCGTCCGGGCGCACGCGCCCAGAGGCTCCCGGCAGCACGTCAGGGCTGCCGGGAGGGGGCGGTGGGGACCGTGGTCTCTCCGCGCGTCGTGGGGGAGAGCTCGAGTGTGGGCGCCGACACGGGCGTCGCACTGGCGTCGACGACGCCAGCCTCGGCCGTGACGTCGGGGTTCGGCAGAGCGGCCAGTTCGTCGGGACGGCGCTGGAGGAGCTCGAGGATCCAGGCCGCGCCGAACGCCACGAGCAGCACGAGTGCCACGTCGCCCACCGACAGCGGCCGCAGAGCGAACAGCCAGAGCACCGCCAGCACGGCGAGCAGCGAGCGGACCAGCACCCGCTGCCGGCCGAGCCAGGTGCCGAAGGCGCCGGTGTGAAGACCCCGCGCGTCTAGCTGACGGCGCGCGGACGCGTTCAGCCCGCGGATCGTGCGCCGGAACCCCTGGGCCGCGCCGGATCGGCCCATCACCCAGCCCAGGATCGCGATCAGCAGCCCGAGGAGAGCGAGCACCAGAGCCGTCTGGGTCATGTTGCCCACCAGCTGCTCGTAGATCACGTTCAATGCGTCGGGTGAGAGTCCCAGTGCGCCGGCGGTCGGTCCCATCGCAGCCGAGCCGATGCCCAGGACCGCAGCCAGCGAGCCTCCGCCGACCAGGAACCCCAGCCCGGTTCCCAGGATGGCGGCGCTGCGCCGCCGGGCGATCAGGATGCCGAGCGCGAACAGAGCCAGAGTGATGAAGGGCAGCCAGAATCCCAGTGTCGTCGCGAACGCGTAGCCCGTGCGGATCGCCGCCAAGTTGTCGCCTTCGCCGATGATGACCACACGGTCGACGGTCGGGATCAGCTCGGCGACGCCGAGACCGCGATCGACGAGGTTCTGCTTCACTCGCTCGACCACAGCGCCGAGCTGGATGCCGACGCCCTCGTCGGTGCGGACCACCAGCCCCCCTCCATCGGACGTCGCCGCGCCCACGAGGGCGCGATGCGCCGCCCGGGTGGCGGTCGCCCAGACCTCCGAGAACGCGTCGGACTCGACGACACGCGTCACGGTCGTGGTCACCAGGCTCTGCAGGCCGTTGGCGGCCGGCGCCTCAAGGAGCTGCAGCGCGTCGGCGGCACGCGGGGGCAGGCCGAGCGCCGCGACCCCGTCGAACACGTCGGCCGTGATCTGCTGGAAGTCGACCTGAGCGGTGATCGCCTCCATCGACTCGTCGATGATCATGGTCTGCACGGCAGGGTCGTCGACGAGCGGCGCCAGCGATGCGACGAACGCATCCTCGTCCACCAGCTGAACCCGCGCCCAGGCGCTGACGATGGACACCGGGACGAGGATCGTGGCGACGACGATGCAGACCGCGGAAAGGAGCGAGCGCCACCAGCCGGCACGGCTGCGCGGCGCGGGCGCGACCTCGTCGGGCGGAACCGCTCCCCGCGCTTTCAACTCTTCGTTCTCCGCGCGCAGCGCGGCTAGCTGCCCCTGCAGATCGTCGACGTCGCTGGCGGACATGAGGCCTCCTCGATGCGGATGGTCCTCATTGTGGCGCACGGGCTGCGGCCGCGTCCCACCCAGATCGGGTGATCTTCGCGGCCGGCGATCAGCGGTCAGACAGCGCGCAGGACCGCGACGATCTTGCCCAGGACGACGGCCTCATCGCCCAGGATCGGCTCGAATGCCGAGTTGCGGGGCAGAAGCCAGGTATGGCCGTCACGGCGACGGAACGTCTTGACCGTCGCCTCTCCGTCGAGCATCGCGGCCACGATGTCGCCGTTCTCGGCGTCCGGCTGGGCGCGGACGACCACCCAGTCGCCGTCGCAGATGGCCGCGTCGATCATCGACTCGCCGGAGATCTTGAGCATGAACAGGTCGCCCTTGCCAACGAGCTGACGGGGGAGCGGGAAGATCTCCTCGACCTGCTGCTCGGCGGTGATCGGCACGCCCGCGGCGATCCGTCCGACGAGCGGGACCATCGCCGCGTCGCCCACGCTCGGAGCGATGTCGGCGGGGTTCTCCGTCGACATGCCGGGCAGGTCGATGAGCACCTCCATCGCCCGCGTCTTACCGGGATCGCGCCGCAGGTATCCGCTCAGTTCGAGCTGATTGAGCTGGTGCGTCACGCTCGAGAGCGACTTGAGGCCGACGGCGTCGCCGATCTCGCGCATGCTCGGCGGGTAGCCGTAGCGGGCGATCGAGCGCTGGATGACCTCGAGGATCGCGAGCTGCTTGTCGCTCAAGCTCTTGCGCCGGCGCGTCTGGGGTTTTTCGCGTCCGTTCACCTCGGTCATGGTGCTCGCTCCTGTCTGGACTGTGGGCATCGGTCTTCGAATGTCGGAGGCCCGTGATGTGGTGTTCCCATCGAAACCGTATCCGGGAAATGTCCGTCGATCCCGCACCACGTCCGCGTGTCGCGTTCGAAAGATCGGGCATCTCGCCCTCGGTTGACATCCTACATTATCGAAGATATATTCGGAAGAGAGATTCGCATCCATTGCTCCCGGCCGAGCCGTGGATGCGAACCTCTCCCCGTTCACCAGGAGGACGACATGACGGCGATCAGCTTCTCGGCACCCCGTGCGACGCGGTTGCGTCTGACCACACGCGGCCGCCGTATCCTGGCCGGTCTGGCGGCGCTTCCCGCCGTTATCGCCCTCAGCATCGCCGTCGTCAGCGGCGGCAGCGCGCTCGCCAGTCGCGACGCGAGCGCTCCCAGCGGCTCGTTCACCACCCTCACCGTCACCGCGGGCGAGTCCCTGTGGTCGATCGCCGAGCAGGTCGCGCCCGGCGCCGACCCGCGCGACGTCGTCGACGCGATCGTGCGGCTGAACGCGCTCGAGGGCGTCACGGTCTCCGCGGGCCAGCGCCTCTCCATACCGGCTGAGTACGCGCCCGCGCCGTAGACGCTGCACCCTGCGCCAGCCGGACGGTCGCGCGCCCGGCATCTACGATGGGACGGATGAGCACTCGCCTCGACGATCTGCCCCTGCGCGAACACCTCCGCGGCATGACGCCCTACGGCGCGCCGCAGGCAGCGCTGCCCGTTGCGCTGAACGTGAACGAGAACACGCATCCGGTGCCGCAGGAGGTGGCGGACGACATCCTGGATGCGGTTGCCCTCGCGCTGCGCGATGTCAATCGGTACCCCGACCGCGAGTTCACCGAGCTGCGCGAAGGCTTCGCCGACTACCTCGGCTACGGGCTGACGCGCGAGCAGATCTGGGCAGCGAACGGATCGAACGAGGTGCTCCAGCACGTGCTGCAGGCCTTCGGCGGTCCAGGACGCACGGCGTTCGGCTTCGCCCCCACCTACTCGATGTACCCCTTGATCACCCGGGCGACCGGCGCGACATGGACCGCAGGCACCCGGGCGGCGGATTTCTCGGTCGACGCCGAGAGCGCGGCGTCCCAGGTCGCCGAGGCCGAGCCGGACGTGGTCTTCCTGTGTGCGCCGAACAACCCCACCGGGACGCCGATGACCCTCGAGGTCATCGAAGCGGTGTACGACGCGACGGATGGCATCGTGGTCGTCGACGAGGCGTACCAGGAGTTCGCCCCCCGCGACGAGGGCTCGGCGCTCGCGCTCCTGCCCGGCCGGGAGCGGCTGGTGGTCTCGCGCACGATGAGCAAGGCGTTCGCCTTCGCGGGCGCTCGGGTCGGATACCTCGCCGCCGATCCCGCGCTGGTCGACGCGCTGCGGCTCGTCCGCCTGCCCTACCACCTGAGCTCGTTGACGCAGGCGGCCTCCTCGGCGGCGCTGCGGCATGCCCCGACGATGCTGCGGATGGTCGATGAGATCGTCGATCAGCGAGACCGGATCTCCGCGACCCTGGAAGCGATCGGCTACGAGCCGTACGAGTCCTGGACCAACTTCGTCCTCTTCGGCGGCGTCGACGATGCCGCTGCGACGTGGCAGGGGTTGTACGACCGCGGGGTGCTCATTCGCGACGTCGGCATCGCCCATCACCTCCGGGTGACGGCCGGCACGGAGCAGGAGACGACCGCATTCCTCGACGCGCTCGCCTCGTTAGACTCGGCCTCATGAGCCGCCCCGGAGCCACCCGAACGGCGTCGTTGCGCCGCGCGACGAGCGAGTCCACGGTCGAGCTCGAACTGGACCTCGACGGTTCCGGTCGCAGCCACATCGACACGACGGTGCCGTTCTTCGACCACCTTCTGACGGCGTTCGCCAAGCACTCTCTGACCGATCTCACGGTCCGTGCCTCGGGCGACACCGACATCGACGCGCACCACACCGTCGAGGATGTGGCGATCGTCCTGGGTCAGGCCATCCGTGAGGCACTGGGTGACAAGACCGGCATCTCCCGCTACGGCGACGCGCTGGTCCCCCTCGACGAGGCCCTCGCGCAAGCCGTCGTCGACATCAGCGGGCGCCCCTACCTCGTGCACAGCGGCGAGCCGGCCGGCTTCGAGCACCACCTGATCGGCGGACACTTCACCGGTTCGCTGGTCCGCCACACATTCGAGGCGATCGCCTTCCATGCGGCTCTCACCGTCCATGTCACCGTGCTCGCAGGGCGGGACCCGCACCACATCGCAGAGGCCGAATACAAGGCGTTCGCGCGTGCGTTCCGCCAGGCGAAAGCGCTCGACCCGCAGGTGGTCGGCGTGCCCAGCACGAAGGGCGCTCTGTGACCGACAGGCCCCTGGTCGCGGTGCTGGACTACGGGTCGGGCAACGTGCACTCCGCGGTGAAGGCGCTGGCGGCGGCGGGCGCGGACGCCAGGCTCACTGCCGACCGCGGCCTGATCGATGACGCGCGGGGGCTCGTCGTTCCCGGCGTGGGGGCGTTCCGCGCGGTCATGGACGCGCTGCGGGCGAGCCGCGGCGACGAGATCATCGACCGTCGGCTCGCCGGCGGCCGCCCGGTTCTGGGCATCTGCGTGGGGATGCAGGTGCTGTTCGACCGCGGCGTCGAGCGGGGCGTCGATACCGAAGGCCTCGGCGAATGGCCGGGTGTGGTGACCGAGCTCGACGCTCCGGTTCTGCCGCACATGGGCTGGAACACCGTCGAACCGGGCGAGAACACCCGGCTGTTCCGCGGCATCGAGAACGAGCGGTTCTACTTCGTCCACTCGTTCGCCGCTCAGCAGTGGCTGCTGGACGTCCAGCCGCCGTTCCCGCAGCCCGCGCTGACGTGGTGCACCTACGGCCAGCCGTTCCTTGCCGCCGTCGAGAACGGACCGCTGTCGGCGACGCAGTTCCACCCCGAGAAGTCGGGGGATGCCGGCATCCGCCTGCTGTCCAATTGGATCGACGGGCTCGGCGGGGCTACCCTCTGAACTCGTGCCATCTGCGAGAGCCCGTCGCCCTCGCGTCATCCCGCACGAGGAGCTATGAACGATTTCGCGTCAATGCCTGAGTTGATCCTGCTGCCGGCAGTCGATGTCGCGGGCGGCAAGGCCGTTCGCCTGACGCAGGGCGAGGCCGGCACCGAGACGAGCTACGGCGACCCGGTCGACGCCGCCGTCGATTGGGCTCGGCAGGGCGCCGACTGGATCCATCTCGTCGATCTCGACGCCGCCTTCGGGCGGGGCAGCAATACCTCGATCATCCGCAAGGTGATCAAGCAGGTCCGCGGCGTTCAGGTGGAGGTGTCGGGTGGCATCCGCGACGACCGGAGCCTGGAGACTGCCCTCGAAAGCGGTGCCACACGAATCAACCTGGGCACCGCCGCCCTTGAGAACCCGGAGTGGGCAGCCGACGTCATCGGCCGCTACGGGGACGTCATCGCCGTCGGGCTGGATGTGCGAGGCACGACCCTCGCCGCGCGCGGCTGGACGCAGGAGGGCGGCGACCTCTGGGCCGTGCTCGGACGCCTCGAGACGGCCGGCTGCAGTCGGTACGTCGTGACCGACGTCACCAAGGACGGAACGCTGCGGGGGCCGAACCTCGACCTGCTTCGTCAGATCACCTCGCGCACGACCAAGCCGGTCGTCGCTTCGGGGGGAGTGTCGAGCCTGGACGACATCGCGGCGCTGCGCGATCTCGTGCCGCTCGGGGTCGAAGGCGCGATCGTCGGAAAGGCGCTCTACACGGGTGCCTTCACGCTCGCTGAGGCGCTGGATGTCGCGGGACACTGATCCGCACGACTCCTCCTCGGCGGGCGACTCGGCCGGTGTCCCCTGGGAGGGGCGCCGCTTCGAGTCCAATCCCCACTCGCACGACGACGGCTCGGCCGACCCGAGCCTGCTCGCCGCGCTGACCGCGTTCCGCGCCGGCACGGCCGATCAGGTGGCGGTGATCGAGGCGTATCGCACGGCCCGGCTGCTGATCCCGCTGGTCGCCGAGAAGGGCGACGGCACTGACGAGGCTGCGCAGCAGATCGGCGCTCACGGGCTTCCCATCGACAAGACGCAGGAACTGTCCATCGTCACCGTCGCGGCGCCCGACGGCCGGCGCGTGCTGCCGGTCTTCACGTCGGTCGCCTCGATGAGTCGATGGGATGCCGCTGCCCGGCCGGTCCCTGCTGACGGCGTGCGAACCGCCGTTGCGGCATCCGCCGATGACACGGATCTGATCGTGATCGATCCGGGCTCCGACACCGAGTTCGTCCTCCGGCGTCCGGCCGTGTGGGCTCTGGCCCAGAGCCTGCCCTGGGAGCCGAGTTTCGCTTCACCCGAAGTGTTCGCCGGTTTGCATGAGAGCGTCGGCGGCGAACTGGCCATCCTCGACCTCGCAGTCGAAGCCGGCGACCCCGATGCGAGGCTGCGGGGTCCCGAACTGGTCGTGCGACTGGACCTGATTCACGGTCTGGACCAGTCCGAGCTCGACGCCGTGCTCGCGCGGCTGGCGAAGCGGTGGGCGGCGGACCACCGCATCGCCGTGCTGGTCGATTCGCTGACCGTCAAGCTCGTGCGCGCCTGAAAGCCTCTTGCGGAGGCCGCCGCGCTGTCGCATGATCGCGAGCGGGGAGGCGCACGATGAACCGCGGCACGTCGGACGAGGACTACCGGGCGGCGCTCGATGTGGCGCACCGTCACGCGCTGACGTGGCTGGAGTCGGTCCGCGACAGACAAGTCCGGCCCGATCTCGACGTCGACGGCATCCTGGCGCGGCTGCAGCCGCGGCTGCCCGAGGCCGGGATGTCGCCGGCGGCTGTGATCGAAGAGCTCGCCGAGGCGGCTGCGCCCGGCCTGATGGCGATGGGGTCGCCGCGCTTCTACGGCTTCGTCATCGGAGGGACCTATCCCGCGGCGATGGCCGCTGACTGGCTGGTCTCGGCGTGGGACCAGAACACCGGGTCACGTCAGCCCACACCGGCGACCGCCGCCCTCGAAGAGGTTGCGGCGGGGTGGCTGCTCGACCTGCTGGGCCTGCCTGCGGACAGCGGAGTGGGGTTCATCACGGGAGCCACGACCGCCAATCTGTCCGCGCTGATCGTGGCGCGCGACGCCGTGCTGCGCGACCGCGGCCACAATGCATCGCGCGGGATCCAGAATGGGCCTGAGATCCGATTCCTCGCCGGAAGCGCCGTTCACACCTCCGTGATTCTCGCCGGACGTCTTGCCGGGATCGGAGAGCCGGAGACCGTGGGAGCCGACGACCAGGGCCGGATCGACGTCGACGGCCTGACCGCCGCGCTGGCCGAGCACGACGGCCCGGCCATCGTCGCCCTTCAGGCCGGCGATGTCCACTCGGGCGCGTTCGACGACTTTCCGCGTGCCATCGATGCAGCCCATCTGCACGGCGCGTGGGTTCACGTCGACGGCGCGTTCGGGCTGTGGGCGGCGGCATCTCCCCGCTCGCGGCACCTCATGGCCGGCGCCGCGCGCGCCGACTCGTGGGCGACGGATGCTCACAAGACCCTCAACGTGCCGTACGACTGCGGGGTCGCCATCGTTCGCGACGAAGCGGCGATGGCGGCCGCGCTCGGCGCCCACGCGGAATTCCTGCCGGCGGTTGCGACCGTCGCCGATCCATACGATCACGTTCCGGAACTCTCGCGCCGCGCACGCGGGGTGCCGGTGTGGGCTGCGCTGCGGTCGCTGGGAACCCGCGGCGTGGCTGACCTGGTCGACGGCCTTGTCGACGCGGCCATCGGCCTCGCCGACGGATTCCGGAACATCCCCGGCATCGAGGTGCTCAACGATGTCGTCTTCACGCAGGTGTGCCTCGCCTCACGCGAGAACGCCGACACGGTCGCACTGGGGGAGTGGCTGCGCGCGGAGGGCACGGTGTGGGCGTCGTCGTCCAACTGGCACGGGCGCGCCGTAGTCCGCTTCGCGGTGAGCAACCACGGCACCGACGGGGAGGCCGTCCGCCGCACCGTCGACGCCGTCGCCCGCGGGGCGGAAGCTGTCGGCATCCGGGCCGCTACGGCACCGCCGGTCAGGTGACCGGTCCGGTCCACTTCTCGCCCGGGCCCTTGCCGATCGGATCGGGAATCACGGATGCCTCGCGGAACGCCAGCTGCAGCGACCGCAGACCGTCGCGCAGCGAGCGGGCGTGCATGTCGCTGATCTCGGGAGCCCCGGCCGTGATGAGTCCGGCCAGCGCGTTGATGAGCTTGCGCGCTTCGTCGAGGTCGACCTGAGTCTCGGCGTCGGCGTCGTCGGCGAGACCGACCTTCACGGCCGCGGCGCTCATCAGATGCACGGCGGCCGTGGTGATCACCTCGACCGCGGGCACGTCCGCGATGTCGCGAGTGGCGGCCGAAGCGGCCCGCTCCTGCGCCTCCCAGCGCGCCTGCCGTTCGGAGTCCCGCGCCATCTGTCCGGCCCGAAGATCGTCGTCGCTGCCCGGAATCGTGTCCACGTGCCACTCTCTGTTAGACTTTGGCGGGCTCCGGAGCGTTCTGCTTCGGACGAAAGAGGATCACATCCCACCCGCGCTTGCCGCTCCAGGCTACCGGGTCACGCACTCCGCCCCGTCCGCTTGCGGCTGGGGTAGCCACGCGCAGTGGATACCGGGTGCAGAAGCCGGCGCTTGTGCGTCGTGCGGGTGGAATCGAGTCTCTCTTCCGCCCGCGATGCATCCCGTGTCGCGGTGGCCGTAACCCGCACGAAGGAGTTCCGTATCAGCGATCCCCGCACCAATGACCGCATCCGCGTGCCCGAGGTCCGCCTCGTCGGCCCGAACGGAGAGCAGGTCGGCGTCGTACGCATCGAGGTTGCCTTGCGTCTGGCGCAGGATGCCGATCTCGACCTTGTCGAGGTGGCTCCCAACTCGAAGCCGCCCGTCGTCAAGATCATGGACTACGGGAAGTTCAAGTACGAAGCAGCGCAGAAGGCCAAGGAGGCCCGGCGCAACCAGGCCAACACGATCCTCAAAGAGGTCCGGTTCCGTCTGAAGATCGAAGCGCACGACTACACCACCAAGCTCAAGCGCGCCGAGGGCTTCCTCAAAGCGGGCGACAAGGTGAAGGCCATGATCCTGTTCCGCGGTCGCGAGCAGTCGCGGCCCGAGCAGGGTGTGCGTCTCCTCCGCAAGTTCGCGGAGGACGTGGCCGAGTTCGGCACCGTGGAGTCCAACCCCACGATTGATGGCCGCAACATGGTGATGGTCGTCGCGCCCTTCAAGAACAAGTCCGAGGTGAAGACCGAGCAGAACGCACAGCGCGCTGCGAACAAGGAGGCCGCCCGCAGCGCCTCCCACGGCGGTCCGACCTCCGACTCCGCCGAGGCTGACGCCGAGGCACCCGCCGAGTAGGCCCCACAGACTCCCGCGCAACGGGAAACACAATGACGCCCAGAAGGGCGACACCAACAAAGGAACGATGAGATGCCGAAGCAGAAGACCCACTCGGGTGCCAAGAAGCGCTTCAAGATCACCGGCAGCGGCAAGCTGATGAAGCAGCAGGCCGGCATGCGCCACCACCTCGAGGGCAAGGCGAGCAAGCGCACGCGTCGCCTCAACCAGGACCAGGTGCTGTCGAAGGCCGACACCAAGCAGGCCAAGAAGCTTCTCGGTCGCTGAGCGCGCCGAATCACGTTAGGAACATGAGAAATGGCTAGAGTCAAGCGGGCAGTCAACGCCCACAAGAAGCGCCGGGTCATCCTCGAGCGCGCATCCGGTTACCGGGGTCAGCGTTCGCGCCTGTACCGCAAGGCGAAGGAGCAGGTCACCCACTCGCTCGTCTACGCGTACCGCGACCGCCGCAAGCGCAAGGGCGACTTCCGCCGCCTGTGGATCCAGCGCATCAACGCCGCTTCGCGCGCGAACGGCCTCACCTACAACCGCTTCATCCAGGGCCTCGGCCTCGCGGGCGTGCAGGTCGACCGTCGCATGCTCGCCGAGCTCGCGGTGAACGAGCCGGCCACCTTCGCATCGCTCGTCGCGACCGCCAAGGGCGCGCTGCCCACCGACGTCAACGCGCCCAAGACCGCGTAAACAGACGGCATCCCTTGAACGGGGCGTCCTCCTTCGGGAGGGCGCCCCGTTCCGCGTGCGCCTCGGCTCTATGCTGAGCCTGTGCTTGAGAACCCGCGCTCGCCCCGCGTTCGCGCCGTCGCGAAGCTGACCAAGCGCAGCGCGCGTCAGGAGACCGGGCTGTTCCTGCTCGAGGGTCCGCAGGCCGCGCGGGAGGCGCTCGCGTACCGTCCCGAGACGGTCATCGAGGTATTCGCGACGCCCTCCGCACTCGAACGGCACGTCGACCTGCGGGACGCGGCGCGCGATGCCGGAGTCGAGGTCGTCTTCACCACCGAGGGCGTCCTGGACGCGATGGCAGACACCGTGACGCCGCAGGGCATCGTCGCGGTCGCCCGCCAGACGCCGACATCCGTGCGCGACGTGTTCGCCGGGTCGCCCCGACTCGTCGCGATCTGTGAGGAGGTGCGCGACCCGGGAAACCTCGGCACGATCATCCGGGCCGCCGATGCCGCCGGGGCGGATGCGGTCATCCTCACCGGCCGCACCGTCGACCCGTACAACCCGAAGGTCGTGCGCGCCACGACCGGCTCGCTGTTCCACCTGCCGATCGCCGTGGGCGTGGAACTTGCGAACGCCGTCGAGCGCGCGCACGCGGCAGGCGTGCGCGTGGTCGCGGCCGACATCGGAGGCGGCGACTTCCTGGCGTCGCGCTCGCTTCTGGCGGAGCCGACGGCCTGGCTGTTCGGCAACGAGGCGCGCGGGCTCGACGATGACGCGCTCGCGCTGGCCGATCTCTCGCTGCGACTGCCGATCTACGGAAGTGCGGAGTCGCTGAATCTGGCGACGGCGGCCAGCGTGTGCCTCTACGAGACGGCCTTCGCTCAGCGCTCCGGCAGCCCGGACTGACGCATTCCCGTCCTGTTACAGTCCGGTAAAGCTCGCGCGGGGGTCTCCCGCGCGGCGACGACGGCCCCCTAGGGTGGGCATCATGGCGACACCGGACACACCCGCAAGTGCGCCGACGACCTCGAACATCAGCGTCCGGCGCGGTGAGCCGCTCGTGGTCATCGAGCACGTCGACAAGCACTTCGGCGATCTGCACGTGCTCAAAGACATCCACACGGTCGTCAACCGCGGCGAGGTCGTCGTGGTCATCGGCCCGTCGGGTTCGGGCAAATCCACGCTGTGCCGCGCGATCAACCGGCTCGAGACCATCGACTCCGGCAAGATCGCGATCGACGGGGTCAAACTGCCTGAAGAGGGCGCGGGGCTGGCGAAGCTCCGCGCCGACGTCGGCATGGTCTTCCAGTCGTTCAACCTCTTCGCACACAAGACGGTCCTGGAGAACGTGACGCTCGGCCCGATCAGGGTGCGCAAGATGTCGCGCAAGGACGCCGATGAGAAGGCCATGGCCCTGCTTGACCGCGTCGGCGTCGCGAACCAGGCCAAGAAGATGCCTGCTCAGCTCTCGGGTGGTCAGCAGCAGCGCGTCGCGATCGCCCGGTCGCTCGCCATGGATCCGAAGCTCATCCTGATGGACGAGCCGACGAGCGCGCTCGACCCCGAGATGATCAACGAGGTGCTCGACGTGATGATCGGTCTCGCCAAGGACGGCATGACCATGATCGTCGTCACCCATGAGATGGGATTCGCCCGCAAAGCCGCCGACCGCGTGCTCTTCATGGACAGCGGAGCGATCGTGGAAGAGGCGACGCCCGAGCAGTTCTTCACCAATCCGCAGAGCCCGAGGGCGCAGGACTTCCTTTCGAAGATCCTCGAGCACTGACACACCTCGGTCGCTGCACCGCGGCCAGGACCACTGAAGGAGGGCCGTCACAAGCGGCCTGTACACAGCAAAGGACAGGTAGGACATGAACAGAACTCGACTCAGCCTGCTCGCCCTGGCCGCAGCCGGAGCGCTCGCGCTCTCCGGGTGTGCGTCGGGCGGCGGAGAAGCCGGCGGCGGCGAGACGGCCACGCCGGAGCCGGCCCCCACGTTCGCGGAGGGCACCACGATGGCAGCCCTCGCTGACGCAGGGTCCATCACCATCGGCACGAAGTTCGACCAGCCGCTGTTCGGTCTGGTGGGACCGTCCGGCGTTCCCGAAGGCTTCGACGTCGAGATCGGCAAGATCATCGCCGGTCAGCTCGGCATCGCCGAGGAAGACATCGAATGGGTCGAGTCCGTCTCGGCCAACCGCGAGCCGTTCATCCAGAACGGCGAAGTCGACATCGTCATCGCCACGTACACCATCAACGACAAGCGCAAGGAGGTCGTCTCCTTCGCCGGCCCGTACTACATGGCGGGTCAGTCGATTCTGGTGCTGGCGGACAACGAGGACATCGAGAGCGAGGACGACCTCGTCGGCCAGCCCGTGTGCTCGGTGACCGGCTCTACGCCGGCCGCCAACCTCGAGGCGCTGGGCGCTGAAGTGCTGCTGACCGACACGTACAGCAACTGCCTCGGCCCCCTGCGTGACGGAACCGTCGTCGCGGTATCGACCGACAACGTCATCCTCGCGGGCCTCGCAGCCCAGAACGAGGGCGAATTCAAGGTCGTGGGCGAGCCCTTCACCGAGGAGCCCTACGGCATCGGTCTCGCGCTCGAAGACACCGAATTCCGGGACTGGATCAACGACGTCCTGGAGGCATCGTACGAGGACGGCAGCTACGAGGCCGCGTGGGACGCGACCGCCGGAACGGTCCTGCCGTTCATCGAGCCGCCCGCGGTCGACCGCTACTGATCGATCGGGTGCCCGGGCCGGCGGACACGCCGGTCCGGGCACCCACACCCTGAGCACGCCGACGACACACCTGGGAAGGAGGACGCATGGAGCAGCTGATCTCGCTCCTGCCCGAGTTCTGGGCCGGATTCCAGGTGACCCTCCTCCTGCTGGTCGTGTCGGGTGTCCTCGCGCTGATCCTGGGGACCATCATCGCCGCGATGCGGATCTCGCCGGTCGGCGCGCTCCGCGGGTTCGCCGCGTTCTGGACCGAGATCGCCCGAAACACCCCGCTGACGCTGATCTTCTTCTTCACCGCGTTCGTGCTGCCCATGCTCGGTGTCCGCCTGCCGTACGTGCTGCTGGCGTTCATCGCACTGACGTATTACACGTCGCCGTTCGTCGCCGAGGCACTGCGGTCCGGAATCAACGGTGTGCCGCTGGGCCAGGCCGAAGCGGCGCGCAGCATCGGACTCGGCTTCGGGCAGACGGTGTCGCTCGTCGTGCTGCCCCAGGCCTTCCGCATGACGGTGCCGCCGCTCATCAACGTCTTCATCGCACTCACCAAGAACACTTCGGTGGCCGGTGGCTTCTTCGTGGTCGAGCTCTTCGCGACGACCCGGCAGCTGGCGAATGACAACGGCAACATCGTCCTGCAGATCCTCTTCACTGCGGCCGCGCTCTACCTGGTGATCACTGTCCCACTGGGGCTGGCCGCCGGGCAGCTCGAGAAGCGCTGGGTGGTGAAGCGATGAGCGGAACCAGCGTCCTGTTCGACGCGCCCGGCCCCCGGGCTCGCCGCAACTCGCGCATCGCATCGGTGATCGCGCTGATCCTGATCCTCGCGGGGCTGGCGTGGATCGTGCTCACCCTCGCGGCGCCGCGCGAGTCCGGAGGCATCACGCTTCCCGGCATGTTCGACCCGACCCGGTGGAACATCTTCCTCGATCCAGAGCTGTGGGGCTCGATCGGCCGTGGCGTGGTGGCCACGCTCCAGGCGGCTGCCGTCTCCGCGGTCGGCGCGATCGCCCTCGGCGTCGTGCTGTCGCTCATGCGCAGCTCGTCCATCGCGTGGTTGCGGATCCCGACCGGATGGCTCATCGAGTTCCTGCGCGGCATGCCGGTGCTGCTGATGATGCTGTTCATCCTGCTGGTCGCCTCCACGGGCGCCTTCTGGGCCGTCGTGATCGCCCTCATCCTCTACAACGGGACGCTGATCGGGGAGGCGCTGCGTGCGGGACTCGTCGCGCTGCCCCGAGGTCAGCGGGAGGCGGCGCTGAGCGTCGGCATGCGGGAGTTCCAGTCGAAGATGCTGGTCGAGTTCCCGCAGGCGTTCCGGCAGATGCTGCCGATCATCGTCGCGCAGCTCGTCGTGCTGCTGAAGGACACCTCGCTGGGCTACATCGTCGGCTACAACGAGATCATCCGGAACAACATGAACAACCTCGGAAGCTTCTACGGCAACCGGTACATCTTCTCGCTGTTCCTGGTGACCCTCGTGATCTACCTGGCCATCAACCTGACGCTGTCGTGGTTCGCGCGCTGGCTCTCGCGGCGCACCGCCAGCGGCGGCGGCAAGTCGCGTCGCCGTGGCGTCAGGGTCGCCGATCCGACGGCGCCGGGTGCGCTGCTCGAGGTCGAGGCGAAGGCCGACCTCAGCGGCAGAGCGCCGCGCTGAGCCGGCTGCCCGCTCGCGGGCGCGGAGCGGGGCATCCGCCGTCGGTAGACTCGTCTCTCGTGTCTGACTCACCCGACCACGCGCCCTCAGCGATCACGCCGGAGGCGGTGGATGCCGCCGTCCAGGCCGCGATCGACGCCATCGGCGCCGCATCCGACACCGCCGCCGTGAAGGCGGCGCGCGCGCGCACAGCCGCCGAGGGCTCGCCCCTCGCGAGGCTGAACTCCCGTCTGCGCGACGTCGCACCCGAGCGCAAGGCCGAGTTCGGCAAGCTGGTCGGCCAGGCGCGCGGACGCGTGACGCAGGCGTTCGCCGCGCGCGAGGAGCAGGTGGCGCTCGCCGAGACCGCCGCGCGGCTCGAGGCCGAGCGCATCGATGTGACGGCGCTCGCCGCACGCGCACGCGTGGGGGCGCGGCATCCGATCTCTCTTCTGCAGGAGCAGGTCGCCGACATCTTCGTGGGAATGGGGTGGGAGATCGCCGAAGGACCCGAGCTCGAGCACGAGTGGTACAACTTCGACGCGCTGAACTTCGACGCCGACCACCCCGCGCGTCAGATGCAGGACACGTTCTTCGTCGATCCGGTCGAGCGCCACCTCGTGATGCGCACCCACACCAGCCCGGTGCAGGTGCGCTCGATGCTCGAGCGTGAGCTGCCGATCTACGTGCTGTGCCCCGGCCGCGTCTACCGTACCGACGAGTTCGATGCGACCCATCTTCCGGTCTTCACCCAGTTCGAGGGCCTCGTGGTCGATCGCGGCATCACGATGGCGCACCTGAAGGGCACGCTCGATCACGCTGCGCGCGTGCTGTTCGGGCCCGAGGCGAAGACGCGCTTCCGCGCCAACTTCTTCCCCTTCACCGAGCCGTCCGCCGAGCTGGACCTGTGGCACCCGACGTTCAAGGGCGGCGCGCGATGGATCGAGTGGGGTGGCTGCGGCATGATCAATCCGAACGTGCTGCGCGCGGCCGGCATCGATCCGGAGCAGTACTCCGGCTTCGCGTTCGGGATGGGTGTCGAGCGCACCCTCATGTTCCGCAGCGACGTGCAGGACATGCGCGACATGGCCGAGGGCGATGTGCGCTTCAGCGAGCAGTTCGGGATGGTGGTCTGATGCGCGTCCCGCTCTCGTGGCTGCGGGAATACGTGGATGTGCCGGCTGATGCCGCTCCCGAAGACGTGCTCGCTGCGCTCGTGCGCGTCGGCTTCGAGGAGGAGGACGTGCACGGCTTCGAACTGTCCGGTCCCATCGTCGTCGGCGAGGTGCTCGACTTCGAGGAGGAGCCCCAGTCCAACGGCAAGACGATCCGCTGGTGCAAGGTGCGCGTCGCGCCCGACGGTGAGACGGCAGCGGACGGCGGACCCGCGGTGCACGGCATCGTGTGCGGCGCGCGCAACTTCTTCGTCGGTGACAAGGTCGCCGTCACCCTGCCGGGCGCGGTGCTGCCGGGGCCGTTCCCGATCGCCGCTCGCCAGACCTACGGGCACGTCTCGGACGGCATGATCGCCTCCGCGCGGGAACTCGGGCTCGGCGACGAGCACGACGGCATCCTCCGGCTGGCGACCCTCGGCATCGACGCCCCGGTCGGCACCGACGCGATCGAGCTGCTCGGCCTGAACGATGTCGCGGTCGAGATCAACGTGACGCCCGACCGTGGCTACGCCCTGTCGGTACGCGGCGTGGCGCGTGAGTACTCGCATGCGACCGGTGCGGTCTTCCACGATCCCGGGCTGCGGCCGCCGCACGAGGTCGAGCCGGGCCACGGCTTCGTGCTCGCCGTCGACGACAGCGCCCCGATCCGCGGCCGTGTCGGCGCGTCCGAGTTCGTCGTCCGGGCGGTGCGCGGCGTGGACGCGTCAGCCCCGACGCCCGCATGGATGATCGCACGGCTCACGCTCGCCGGCATCCGGTCGCTGGGTGTGCTCATCGACATCACGAACTACGTGATGCTCGAGCTCGGCAACCCCATTCACGGATACGACCTCGACAAGCTCGCCGGGGGCATCACCGTGCGACGCGCGGCGCCGGGGGAGAAGCTCGAGACGCTCGACGGCAAGGTGCGCACGCTCGACCCCGAGGACCTGCTGATCACCGACGCGTCGGGTCCGATCGGGCTGGCAGGCGTGATGGGCGGCGGGACCACCGAGATGGGCCCCGATACGAAGAACGTGCTCATCGAGGCGGCGATCTTCGACACGATCTCGATCGCGCGCACCGCGCGGCGGCACAAGCTTCCCTCGGAGGCATCCCGTCGCTTCGAGCGCGGCGTAGACCCCGGCATCCCGTTCGTGGCCGCGCAGCGGGTCGCCGACCTGATGGTCGAGCTGGCGGGGGGCACGATCGACGATCTCGGGGCGGCACTGTTCGCACGGTGGGACGCCCCGCAGCTGACCCTGCCGGTGGGCTTCGTGCAGGGCCTGATCGGCGTGAACTACCCGACGTCCGAGGTCATCGGCGCGCTCCGGCTCATCGGCTGCGACGTCGACGACCGCGGCGACGAGCTCGTCGTCTCGCCGCCGTCCTGGCGCCCCGACCTCACCGACAAGTGGACGCTCGCGGAAGAAGTCGCCCGCATCGAGGGGTACGACCGCATCCCGTCGATCCTCCCGACGCCCCCGTCGGGTCGCGGCCTGACCGCGGCGCAGCAGGGGCGACGCCGCGTCGGCAACGCACTCGCCGCCGCGGGCTATGTCGAGACGCCCTCGTTCCCGTTCACGACCGACGACCAGAACGATCTGCACGGCTCCGCCTCGGGTACGCACCTGCCGAGCGTCAAGCTCGCGAACCCCTTGGACGGGCAGGCTCCATTCCTGCGGCGCAGCCTCGTCCCGGGCCTGCTTCGGGTCGCCCACCGCAACGTCGCCCGCGGACTCACCGACGTCGCGGTCTTCGAGGCCGGCACCGTCTTCCTGCCTGAGCCGGGCGTCGAGTACGGAACGTCGTTCGTGCCGCCGCTCGCCGTCCGGCCGGATGCGGCGACCCTGACCGCCCTCGATGCTTCCATCCCACCGCAGCGCCGACACGTCGCCGTCCTGCTGACCGGGTGGATCTCGCCGAAGCAGCCCGGCGCGACCGCGGCGGCCGCGGGTCTGCCCGACGCCCTCGACGCCGTCCGCACCATCGCATCGGCTGCCGGAGTGACCGTCGAGGTCGTGCAGGGCGAGCGTGCAGCCCTGCATCCGGGGCGCACCGGTGTGCTCTCGGTCGGCTCAGTCGAGGTGGGCTACGTCGGCGAACTGCTGCCGGTGGTGGCAGAGGCAGCCGATCTCCCCGGTCGCGTGGTCGTCGCCGAGCTCGACCTCGATCTGGTGCTCTCGCTCGCGGGCGAGAAGGTCATCGCCGCGTCGCTGTCGGCGTATCCGGCCGCGACGCAGGACCTGTCACTGGTCGTGCCCGCCGACGTGCCCGCCGCCGAGGTGCGCGCGGCCGTCGTCGAGGGCGCCGGCGAACTCCTCGAGTCGGTGCGCCTGGTCGACGACTACCGCGGGGCGGGTGTGCCCGACGGCGCGAAGAGCCTCACGTTCGCGCTGCGGTTCCGCGCGCCCGATCGCACTCTGACGGCCGCCGAGGCGACCGACGCCAAGCTCGCCGGGGTGGCGGCAGCGGCCGAGCGCTTCGGAGCGACACTGCGCGAGTAACACTGGCGCGGCAGACCTGGCTTCGACCGAGTGGACGGCTTTTCGCCGAGTGGACGGGTTTCCGACGTCGCGAAGGCGTGCACTCGACGCGAAGCAGTGCACTCGACGAGCTCGAGCTGATCGCGTCGCTGCGCTGACCCGGCGATTTGCGGATGCCGCGACCTGGCGACTATCGTCGCCCCATGCCTTCGGCAGCGCCTCTCTCCGCTTCGCTCGTTCCGAGCGTCGCTCCCGCGCGCCGACGTCTGGACGGACGCCGACTGTAGGCGACCCCGCGCCCCTCCGAGGAGGGGGAGCCGTGGGCGTCGCCGTCTGAAGCCCACGACCCCAGACTCTAAGGTGGAATCCATGACATATTCGGTCGCCGTCTCCGGCGCATCCGGCTATGCGGGCGGCGAGATCCTCCGGATCCTGTCCGCACATCCCGACGTCGAGATCCGCACCGTCACCGCGCACTCCAACGCGGGACAGCCCCTCACCGCGCATCAGCCGCACCTGCGCTCGCTCGCGCACCTGACCCTGCAGGAGACGACCCCGGATGTCCTCGCGGGGCACGACATCGTGTTCCTCGCCCTGCCGCACGGGCAGTCGGGCCAGTACACGGACGTGCTCGCCGACACTCCGCTCGTGATCGATGCGGGCGCCGATCACCGCCTGGAATCGGTCAGTGATTGGGACCGGTTCTACGGCGGAGATTTCCACGAGCCCTGGACCTACGGCGTTCCCGAGCTTCCGGTGGGCGGCACGAAGCAGCGGGATCGGCTGATCGGCGCGACGCGCATCGCGGCGCCCGGCTGCAACGCGAGCACGGTCAGCCTGAGTCTGGCACCGGGCGTCGCCGCCGGGGTGATCGATCCATCCGACATCGTCAGCGTGCTGGCGGTCGGTCCGAGCGGCGCGGGCAAGAGCCTCAAGACGAACCTCCTTGCCGGCGAGATCCTCGGCTCGGCGAACCCGTACGCGGTGGGCGGAACGCACCGGCACATCCCCGAGATCCGCCAGGCTCTCGCCGCGGCGCGGGGCGATGCTTCGACAGCGACGGCGGGCCGCGGCGCCACGTCCGCTGACGGAGCCCCGGATCGCGGCATCCGGATCTCGTTCACGCCCGTTATCGTGCCCATGTCGCGCGGCATCCTCGCCACGAGTTCGGCGCCCATCATCGCGGGTGCCGGCGACGACGAGATCCGCGGAGCGTGGGAAGCCGCCTACGGCGACGAGACCTTCGTACAGCTCCTGCCGGCGGGAGAATTCCCCCGCACCGCCGACGTGCTGGGCGCCAACACCGCTCTCCTGGGACTTGCGATCGACCGCCCCGCGAACCGCGTCGTCGTGGTGACCGCCGTGGACAACCTCGGCAAGGGCACCGCCGGCGCCGCCGTCCAGTCGATGAACATCGCGCTCGGTCTGCCCGAAGGTCGCTCGCTCACCGTGAACGGAGTCGCCCCATGAGCGTCACAGCAGCGGACGGATTCGAGGCCGCCGGCGTTGCGGTGGGGCTCAAGTCCTCCGGCAAGCCCGATGTCGCCGTCGTGGTGAACCGTGGCCCGCTCAGGGTGGGCGCCGCGGTGTTCACCTCCAATCGGGCCAAGGCCAACCCGATCCTCTGGTCGCAGCAGGCCGTGCAGGACGGCACCGTCGAGGCCGTCGTGCTGAACTCCGGCGGGGCCAACTGCTTCACCGGATCGTTCGGCTTCCAGACCACGCACCAGACCGCCGAGAAGGCGGCAGAGCTGCTCGGCGTCAGCTCGGGGGACGTCCTGATCTGCTCCACCGGCCTCATCGGCACCGGCGACGAGGTGTTCCGCGCCAAGGTGCTCGACGGCACCGAGAAGGCCATCACCGCGCTCAGCGCCGATGGCGGGGACGACGCGTCGCTCGCGATCATGACGACCGACTCCAAGCCCAAGCGCTCCGTCCTCTCGCGCGGTGGGTGGACGATCGGCGGGATGGCCAAGGGCGCCGGGATGCTGGCCCCTGGCCTTGCGACCATGCTCGTCGTGATCACCACCGACGCGGTGCTCGACGCGGCCGACGCCGACACCGCACTCCGGCGCGCGACGAGGGTGACGTTCGACCGGCTCGACTCCGACGGATGCATGTCGACGAACGATCAGGTGACGCTCCTGGTGTCGGGCGCCTCGGGGGTGCGACCCGGGCACGACGACTTCGCCGACGCGCTCACCGAGGTCTGCCTCGACCTCGCGACGCAGCTGCAGGGCGACGCGGAGGGCGCATCCCACGACATCTCGATCGAGGTCGTGCACGCGGCATCCGAGACCGACGCGGTCGAGGTGGGCCGCTCGGTCGCGCGCAACAACCTCTTCAAGGCGGCGATCTTCGGAAATGACCCGAACTGGGGCCGCGTGCTGGCAGCGATCGGCACGACCGGCGCCGACTTCGATCCGTACGACGTGGACGTCTGGATGAACGGCGTCCGGGTGTGCAGCGGCGGCGGCCCCGACGCGTCCCGCGACGACGTCGACCTGACCCCGCGCTCGACCCGCATCCTGATCGACCTGAAGGTCGGCGACGCGTCCGCGACGATCCTCACGAACGACCTGACCCACGACTACGTCCACGAGAACAGCGCATACGCGACATGAGCGACATCGATCTGCAGGACACCGATCCCGCCGAGGCCAGCGCCAAGGCGGCGACCCTCATCGAATCGCTGCCGTGGCTCCAGCGCTTCAACGACCAGGTCATCGTGATCAAGTACGGCGGCAACGCGATGGTCAGCGAGGAGCTGCAGAGCGCCTTCGCGGCTGACATCGCCTACCTCCGGTACGTCGGCGTCAAACCCGTGGTCGTGCACGGGGGAGGCCCGCAGATCTCGTCGATGCTCGACCGGCTGGCGATCCCGAGCGAGTTCAAGGGCGGCTACCGGGTCACCAGCACCGAGGCGATCAGCGTCGTGCGCATGGTGCTGACCGGGCAGATCAACCCGCAGCTGGTGGCGAAGATCAACGCGCACGGTCCGCACGCGACCGGTCTCTCGGGGGAGGACGCCGGCCTGTTCGGCGGCCGCCGACGCGGCGTGGTGGTCGACGGAATCGAACACGACCTCGGCCGGGTCGGCGATGTGGTCGAGGTCGACCCGCGTCCGGTGCACGATCAGCTCGCAGCGGGCCGCATCCCGGTCGTGTCGAGCATCGCCCCCGATCTCGATCGTCCCGGCCACTCGCTCAATGTCAACGCGGATGCCGCGGCCGCCGCGCTCGCGATCGCACTCGGCGCCGCGAAGCTCGTCGTGCTCACGGACGTGCCCGGCCTCTACGCGGACTGGCCGAACCGCGAATCGCTCGTTTCGCACCTGACCGCCGCGGAGCTGCGCGCGATGCTGCCGACGCTCGAGTCGGGGATGATCCCGAAGATGCAGGCGTGCCTGGACGCGGTCGAGGGCGGCGTGGCGACGGCGGCGATCATCGACGGCCGCGTGCCGCACTCGGTGCTCGTGGAGATCTTCACCAGCAAGGGAATCGGAACAGAGGTGGTGCTCGGATGAGCTGGCAGGATGACGCAGGGCGCGACCTGGTGCGCAGCTTCGGCGAGCGGATGGCGATGTTCGTCCGCGGCGAGGGCGCCTACGTGTGGGATGCCGAGGGCCGTCGCTACCTCGACTTCCTGGCCGGGATCGCTGTGAACTCGCTCGGCCACGCGCACCCGGTGTTCGTCGAAGCCATCGCCACCCAGGCGGCAACCCTCGCGCACGTCTCGAACTACTTCGCGACGCCGCCGCAGCTCGAGCTCGCATCGCAGCTCAAGCGCCTCGCCGGCACAGGCGACTCGGGTCGGGTGTACTTCGGCAACTCGGGGGCCGAGGCCAACGAGGCCGCTTTCAAGCTCGCCCGCCTCCACGGCGCCGCGCGGCATGGCGCTCCCGCACGCCCCCGCATCCTCGCCCTCACCGACGCTTTCCACGGGCGCACGATGGGAACTCTCGCGCTCACCGGGAAGCCCTACATGCAGGAGCCCTTCCTGCCGATGGTGCCCGGCGTCGAGTTCATCGACTCCACGATCGAGGCGCTCGAGGCGGCGCTGGACGACCGCGTCGCCGCGTTGTTCGTCGAGCCCATCAAGGGCGAGGCCGGAGTCATCGACCTGCCGGAGGGCTACCTCCAGGCCGCCCGGGCTCTCACCGAGCGTTCCGGCGCACTGTTGATCATCGACGAGATCCAGACCGGCGCGGGCCGCACGGGGAAGTGGTTCGCCTTCCAGCATGCTGGCATAACCCCCGACGCGATCACGGTCGCGAAGGGGATCGGCGGCGGATTCCCGATCGGAGCGCTCATCACCTTCGGCTCGGCGAGCGAACTGTTCTACCCGGGCACACACGGCTCGACCTTCGGCGGCAACGCCCTCGGGACGGCGGTCGCGAAAGCGGTCCTCGCCGAGATCGAGGACGAGGGCCTCGTCCACAACGCCGCCGAGCGCGGCCGTCAGCTGCGCGAGGCGATCGGCGCGATCGATTCGCCCCTGCTGGAAGGATTCCGCGGCCAGGGCCTTTTGATCGGCATCGGGCTGCGGCATCCGGTCGCCAAGGCGATCGTGGCGGCGGCACAGGAGCATGGGCTCATCGTCAACGCCCCCAACGACGAGACGATCCGTCTCGTGCCCGCCCTCAACATCGGCGACGTGGAGATCGACGAGTTCGTGCAGCTGTTCACGGCGTCGCTGCGCACCGTCGAGGATGCACTGGTGCTGGATGCTCCGACGGAGCTCAGCGCAGGTGCGTCCGAGGGAGTCACCGCATGACGCGGCACCTCCTGCGCGACGACGACCTCACAGCCGAGGAACAGGCGGAGATCCTCGACCTCGCCGTCTCTCTGAAGAAGGATCGCTGGAAGCTGAAGCCCCTCGCCGGCCCGCAGACGGTGGCGGTCATCTTCGACAAGTCCTCCACTCGCACGCGGGTCTCGTTCGCGGTCGGCATCGCCGACCTCGGGGGGACGCCGCTGATCATCTCGACCGCGAACAGCCAGCTCGGCGGCAAGGAGACACCGTCCGACACCGCGCGGGTGCTCGAGCGTCAGGTCGCCGCGATCGTGTGGCGCACGTACGCGCAGGCGGGTTTGGAGGAGATGGCCGCGGGAACCCGCGTGCCGGTGGTCAACGCTCTCAGCGACGACTTCCATCCGTGCCAGTTGCTGGCCGACCTGCTGACCATCCAGGAGCACAAGGGCGAGCTGCGTGGTCTGACGCTCGCGTTCTTCGGCGACGGGCGGTCGAACATGGCCCACTCGTACATGCTGGCCTGCGTCACCGCCGGCATGCACGTGCGCGTCGCGTCGCCCGAGTCGTACACACCTCGCGAGGACGTCGTCGCGGATGCCGACCGCCGCGCCGCCACGACGGGTGGATCGCTCACGCTCTACACCGACGCGAACGAGGCCGCAGCGGGTGCGGACGTGATCGTCACCGACACGTGGGTGTCGATGGGCAAGGAGGAGGAGAAGCTCGCACGGCTGCGCGACCTGGGCGAGTACAAGGTCACGCGCGAGCTCATGTCGCTGGCCAAACCGGAGGCGATCTTCATCCACTGCCTTCCCGCCGATCGCGGCTACGAGGTCGAGGCGGAGGTGATCGACGGGCCGCAGAGCGTGGTGTGGGACGAGGCCGAGAATCGACTGCACGCTCAGAAGGCGCTGCTGGTGTGGCTGCTTCGCCAGGAGTAGACCCGGCGGGGGTCGCGGGCCCAGCGCCCGGGACGGATCGCTCTCGCGGGACCTCGCTGAGCGGCGGGAGCGACGCGTCCGCGGGGTGGCTCGCCAGCCGGTGGGACCGGCTGAACGGACGCCAGCGCGTCGCGGGCGTGGATCTGGCGCGGGGGCTCGCGGTGATCGGGATGGTTGCCGCGCACCTGCTGTGGATCGACGATCTCGATTTCGCGGATGCCGCCACCTGGGTCGCCGTGGTCGACGGACGATCCTCCATCCTGTTCGCGACGCTCGCGGGAGTCTCGATCGGACTCGTGACGGGTGGCCGGCAACCGCTGCCGCCCCCCGAGCTGCGCCTCGCGCGAGGACGCCTCGTGGTGCGCGCTGCGCTGCTGTGGGTGCTCGGGGTCTTCCTGATCGCGACGGGCGTCCCGGTCTTCGTGATCCTGCCGGCGTACGCGATCCTGTTCCTGCTCGCGCTGCCCCTGGTGTCGCTGCGAGCCCGGACGCTCTTCCTGCTCGCGGCCGGGCTCGCGCTGGTCATGCCGTTCGTGCAGCCTGTGCTGGACCACCTCCCGATCTGGTCGACGCAGTCAGGGCAGCTGCTGGCCGCTGTCATCGGATGGCACTACCCGTTCCCGGTTTGGATCGCCTTCGTCGTCGCGGGTCTCGGCGTCGCGCGCGCCGGAATCCTCTCCTTGCGGGTTCAGCTGTGGACGCTGGGGGCGGGTGCTCTGCTGGCGACGGCGGGCTACGGCCTGCACGCCGGCACCAGAGGGGACGCGGCGCCGTCGAGCATCTCGTACTGGGATGAAGTATGGACGGCCGAGCCTCACTCGAGCGGCCTGCTCGAGGTGATCGGCTCGGGGGGCTTCGCACTGGCGACGATCGGCCTCTGCCTGCTGCTCTGCCGGACGCTTCTGACCTGGGTGGTGCTTCCGCTGCGTGCCGTGGGCGCGATGCCGCTCACGGCCTACACCGCCCAGCTGGTGATCTGGGCCATCGCCGCCACGGTGATCCTCGGCAACCCGGGCGACCTGCGCGGATTCCGCGACCTGGAGCCCTTCTGGCCGATCACGGAGGTTCTCGTGATCGCCTGCACCGTGTGGGCGCTGCTGATCGGCCGCGGTCCGCTGGAATGGCTCGTCGATCGCGTCGCACGACTGGCGGTGCGGCCTGGTTAGGCTGAACGGGTGAGCGATGCGAAGGGCGATGGAACCAACGAGGGCGCACTCTGGGGCGCGCGCTTCGCGACGGGGCCCTCGCCGGAGCTCGCCGCGCTGAGCCGGTCCACGCACTTCGACTGGGATCTCGCGCTGTACGACATCGCCGGGTCGCACGCCCACGCGAAGGCTCTCGGGGCGGCGAGGTATCTCACCGCCGACGAGGAGCAGGCCATGCACGACGGGCTCGACGTGCTCGCGCGCGGCATCACCGGCGGCACACTGCGCCCGGGCGCGCACGACGAGGACGTGCACGGTGCGCTCGAGCAGGCGCTCATCGCGCAAGTGGGTCCCGAGCTCGGTGGCAAGCTGCGTGCCGGCCGCAGTCGCAACGATCAGATCGCGACTCTGGTTCGAATGTTCCTCCTGGATCATTCCCGCACGATCGCCCGCGACATCCTGCGTGTCGTCGACGCCCTCGTGGCACAAGCCGAGACGCACCCGGAGGCGATCATGCCGGGGCGCACGCACCTCCAGCACGCGCAGCCGGTGCTGCTGGCGCATCACCTGCAGGCGCACGCCTGGCCGCTCGTGCGCGACCTGGAGCGCCTCCGCGACTGGTCGGCGCGTGCTGCCGTCTCGCCGTACGGCGGGGGGGCGCTCGCCGGGTCGACGCTCGGCCTCGACCCCCAGCTGGTCGCGCGCGAGCTCGGAATGGAGAGGCCCTCGGAGAACTCGCTCGACGGCACGTCCGCGCGCGACGTCGTCGCGGAATTCGCATTCATCGCTGCGATGATCGCCGTCGACATCTCGCGCTTCGCGGAGGAGATCATCCTCTGGAACACCCGCGAGTTCGGTTTCGTCACCCTCGACGACGGCTATTCGACCGGTTCGAGCATCATGCCGCAGAAGAAGAACCCCGACATCGCCGAACTCGCCCGCGGCAAGGCCGGCAGGCTGATCGGCAACCTCACCGGACTCCTGTCGACTCTCAAGGGCCTGCCGCTGGCGTACAACCGTGACCTGCAGGAGGACAAGGAGCCGGTCTTCGACTCGGTGCGGACCCTGGAGGTCGTGCTTCCGGCCTTTGCGGGAATGGTCGCCACCCTGCGCTTCGACACCGAGCGGATGGCACGGCTCGCGCCCCAGGGATTCTCGCTCGCCACCGACGTGGCCGAATGGCTGGTCAAACGAGGGGTGCCCTTCCGCGACGCGCATGAGATCTCCGGCTCGCTGGTTCGACTCTGCGAGCAACGCGGCATCGAACTGCATGAGGCCACCGATGCGATGCTCGCGTCCGTCTCGCCGGATCTGTCCCCCGACGTACGCGAAGTGCTCACCATCGAGGGTTCGGTCGCGAGCCGCGACGGGGTCGGCGGCACCGCGCCGGTGCGAGTGGCCGAACAGCGGGCGGAGCTGATCGCGCGCGTCCAGGCAGCCGCGCACGTGCTCGGCCTGTAGCGGCCGTCTTCAGCCGCGGATGCGCTCCGCCTCGTTCAACGCACTCGCGACGTCATCGGCGGTCTCCGTAGTTTGCGCGATGAGCTCCGCCAGCGCGCTCGCGGCCTTCGGATCCTTCGACGGCACGTCGATCTCCTTGAGGAAGGCGAGGGCGACCACGGCATCCTGGTGCGCCCCGAGGGCGTCCTGGAGTTCTTTGCTCTTGTCGATCGTCTCGTCCGCGTGCGGGCCCAGCACAGGCGCGGCCAATTCGACTGCGTACCGGTGACGTTTCGCCGCCTTCCGCGCATCGTGCAGCAGCTCGCCGGCCTCGGCATCATCGTCGGCCGAAGCGGCGTGCGCGCGTTCCAGGCGCGCTCGCCAGCGGGCGTCGGCCTTGTCGACCTTCTTCTTGGCTCGATCCGCAGGGGCGGCGCCATTGCCGTCGAATGGCGGGTCGTCCCGCCACCGGGCGATCACGGCGTACAGCGCCGCGCCCCGAACGCTGCTCAGGCCCGCCGTGACCGCATCCCACGCGTCGATGCGGTCGTGCTGGATCTCGTCGGCTATCACCCGCTTCGCCGCCTGGTCGGTCGAACCCGCATCCTCCGTGTATCGCTCGGCGAGCACCTGCAGGTCTCGCACGTCCCCCAGCAGCAGCCCCGCCCAGCGCAGCTCCTTGGCGAAACTGGCGCCGTGGTCGGCGTCGTAGACGCCTCCGAACGTGCGCAGCGTCGCGCGCAGGCGACGGATGGCCACCCGCGCGGGGTGCACGAGGCTCTCGTCTCGCGAAGCGAGCGCGAACCGGGCGTCGAGGATGACGGCGCACTGCTCGCCGACATACGCCTGGACGAGTGCGCCCAGGGTGTCGGCGGTCGCGGGAGAGTCGGCCATGTCAGTGGATCTCCTCGTGTGCGGGGCCGGCCAGGTCGACTGCTTCGGGATCGTGGGTCCAGCGACCGGCTGACCAGGCGACGCGCTTCACCAGATCGCCAATCTCACGAGGGCGCCCACGACGCAGGCCCACAGCAGACTGGCCAGCGTGCCGATGATGAAGCGCTCGCGCGCCTCGGCGGCGGCGAGCTCAGAGAAGCGGCCGACGCCCTTGACGGCGACGACGATCGCGATCGCCTCGGGGTAGCCGGCGATCAGCGCGATCACGACCGAGAGTCGCTCGAGGTAGCCGATCGTCGTCCCGCCGCGGAGCACTTCTGTCTCGGTGACGGTCGCCGTGTCCGAGCCTTCCGCGACCCCGGCCGCGGCGGCATCCAGCATGATCCCGCCATTCGCACCGTCGCGGACCCGGCCGTGCGTCGCGATCTCGAGGATTCGCCGGGTCACCGGGTTGCCCCCGAGCACCGCGACCGCCGTGCCGAGCAGGGCGACCATCAGTCCCATGATGAGCGGAACGTTCAGCGGCGAGACCACGACGATGATCAGCGAGAGGACGACCAGCGCGCCGGCGACGATCAGGGGGACCGTCGTGGGTCGCTTCAGGCTGAGGATGATGAGCACCAGCGCAGCACACAGCGCGAGGAACAGGAAGATCGACATCAGCGCGACGATGATCGCCTCAGGGAAGATCACTGGCATGCTCGTCAGTCTGTCACGGGCCGTCGGATGACCGGTCGAGCCGCTCCAGCGTGCGCACGAGCGCCGGTATCGCGGCCTCCTCCAGCCGCAGGCCGGCAGCCTTGGCGCGCAGGCTCACCGCCGTCGGGGTGATGCCGAGGCGGCCCGCGATGCGCTTCTGGGTGAGACCCTGGGCCAGGAGGTCGGCGACCTCCCACCCCTGTTCGGAGCGGCGATCGCGCAGGTCCACGAGAAGCCTCAGGTAGGCCTCGGAGTCGTCGGCCGCGACGGAATCGGCGGATGAGAC
Source organism: uncultured Actinomycetota bacterium (assembly GCA_963772625.1). Taxonomy (GTDB): domain Bacteria; phylum Actinomycetota; class Actinomycetes; order Actinomycetales; family Microbacteriaceae; genus Microbacterium. The sequence continues at coordinate 151,119 of CAVYXT010000002.1, forward strand.
CGCGATCCGGCCGTGGGCCGACTTCGCCCGCTCGACCGCGTCCCGGGCCAGGACGAACACCCCGCCGCGTGCGGCACGGATGTCGGTGGGAAGGGGCGTCTCGATCGCGCCCACCCCGAGGCCGACGCTCCAGCGGCCGTCCCGCAGCAGCTCGAGACTGATGTCGAGGGCAGCCGCGGCGCTTGCCGTGAGGCTCTGCAGCTCGTCGCCGGCGTTCCGCTGCACCGGAAGAGTCAGTCGGTCGCCGCCCAGCCGCTCCACGAGCGCGGCCGCTTCGGGGACGAGATCCACGTTCGACCTGCTGTCTCGCTGATCTGCGTTGACGACGAACACGTTCGCCTCCGGTAGTGTGGGCCCAATAAGGATAAAAGCTTCATTCGGTGTAATCATGCTACAGGACTTAACGGGCCCGGCGATGACTTTGCAAACATAAGCTCAGAAACTTACTTGATCAGTATGAGGCTTCCCGACTACATCGTGCGGTGTCGTCCGTGCGAGTCACCGACTGCGCGCAGGCCGTCCGGAGCCCGCTGATAACCTGGCACGCGTGTCTTCTCCCGCTCTGACCTCGAGCGCGCCCGCCGTCGATCCCACCTTCGAGAACGTCTGGGACGAGCTGGTGTGGCGCGGGCTCGTGCACGTGTCGACCGACCAGGATGCGCTGCGCGCGCTGCTCGCCGGGCCCCCGATCGTGTACTACTGCGGCTTCGACCCGACCGCACCGAGCCTGCACCTGGGCAATCTCGTGCAGTTGCTCGTGATGCGCCGGCTGCAGCTGGCGGGCCACCGGCCGCTCGGCCTGGTCGGCGGCTCGACAGGGTTGATCGGCGACCCCCGGCCGACGTCAGAGCGCGCGCTGAACACGAAGGAGACGGTCGCGGAATGGGTCGGCTACCTCGAGGAACAGGTGGCGCGCTTCCTGAGCTTCGAGGGCGAGAACGCCGCCCGCATGGTGAACAATCTCGACTGGACGGCGCCGATGAGCGCGATCGACTTCCTGCGCGACATCGGCAAGCACTACCGCGTCGGCACGATGCTCAAGAAGGAGGCTGTCAGCGCTCGACTCAACTCCGACGAGGGCATCAGCTACACCGAGTTCAGCTACCAGATCCTGCAGGGCCTGGACTACCGGGAGCTCTTCCTGCAGTACGGCTGCGTGCTGCAGACCGGAGGCAGCGACCAGTGGGGCAACCTGACCAGCGGCGTCGACCTGATCCATCGAGCCGAGGGCAAGAGCGTCCATGCCATCGGCACGCCGCTGATCACGAACAGCGACGGACGCAAGTTCGGCAAGAGCGAGGGAAATGCGATCTGGCTGGATCCCAGCCTGACGAGCCCGTACTCGATGTACCAGTTCTGGCTCAACACCGATGACGCCGATGTCGCCGACCGACTCAAGGTCTTCACGTTCCTCACCCGCGCGGAGATCGAACAGATCGTCTCCGTACACGACGCCGAGCCCTTCCGTCGCATCGGACAGAAGCGCGTGGCGCGCGAGGTGACCAGCCTGGTGCATGGGCCGGATGCCGCCGCCGCCGCGATAGCTGCATCCGAGGCGCTGTTCGGACAGGGAGATCTGACCTCGCTGGATGCCGCGACGCTGGCCAGCGCGCTGCGCGAGCTGCCGCACGCCGAGCTGCCCGCGGGAACGCCCGTCGTGAATGCGCTCGTGGGCACCGGCCTCGTCGCCAGCCTCAGCGAGGCGCGCCGCGCGATCGCGCAGGGCGGAGTCTCCCTCGACGGACTGAGGGTCGACGACGACGCGGCGGTCGTGAGCGGCTCGCTGCCCGGAGGGGTATCCGTGCTGCGTCGCGGCAAGAAGACGCTCGCGGGCGTCTTCCCGTCCGGTCGCTGAGGGTCCGGGTTCAGGAACCTGCGAGTCCGAGCGGAGCATGCCCTTCACCCCGAGTCACGCGGTCGTCGCGCTGCCGTTCCTGCGCACACCCCTCATGCCCGCGGCGATCGCCGTGGGGGCGATGTCGCCGGATCTTCCGCTGTTCCTGCGCGGTCTGCCGCTGACCTACGGACTGACCCACAGCTTCGCCTGGCTTCCCGTGACGATCGTCGTGGCCCTCGTGCTCCTGCTGGTCTGGCGCTGCATCCTGCGTCCCGCGGTTCGAGAACTTTCACCGCGATGGCTGGCGCGACGGCTTCCGCGGGAGTGGGATGCCGGGGCCGCCGCATCGCTGCACGAGACGTTCGCCCTCCGACGTCGCTCCGATCAGGCAGGTTCCGGCGGGTGGGCTGCGGGGGAGCGGGCGTCTTTGCGAGGCACTCTGGTGCTCCTCGCCTCGCTCGCCCTCGGCATCCTGAGTCACATCGTCTGGGACCTGTTCACCCACGAGGGTCGGTGGGGAGCGCAGGTGCTGCCTGCACTGGAGGATCAGTGGGGACCGCTTGCCGGGTTCAAATGGCTGCAGCACGCATCGACCGCCGCCGGGCTCGTGATCCTCGCCGTCGCCGCCGCCCTTTGGCTGCGCCGGCGGGATGCCTCGGCGTCCGTTGCCGGTCTGCTGCCGGACTGGGTCCGCTGGGGATGGTGGGTGTCGCTGCCGGCGATCCTCGGCGTCGCATGGGTGGCCGGCCTCCTCGTCTTCGGACCCCTCTCCGAGGACTGGACCGTTGCGCACCTCGCCTACCGCGTGCTGCCGAGGGCGTGCGCCCTGTGGGGACTGCTCACCGTTGTGCTTGCCATCGCGGTCCAGATCCTGCGGACGCGTCGGTCCGTCGTGCCGACCTAGCGCTCCACAGCGCCGACGCGCTCATGCGAAGCAGGGCGGAATCCGGCCGCCCATGCGTCGCGGGCATCCGGTGTGCAGCCGAGCGTCGTCCAGGCCTGCACCCGGACGCGTTCGCTGGGGTCCTCGACGAGGCGCCCGATTCGCCCGCGCGGATCGTCCAGCCCATGGCGGCGGATGACCTTCAGGCTCATCTCCCGTACCCGCCAGGCGGGATCGTCCAGTGCCGCCAGCACGATCTCCGGCCGGTCGGGCGGGCCGACGTGCAGCAGACCCCGAGCGCCCCACGTGCGCGCCCAGTAGTCGATCCAGCCCACCGTGCCGCCGAGCCAGGCGATATCGGGCCAGTCCTCGTCGTCATCCGCCGCGCGCCCAGCAAGCAGCTCCTCGCACCACGCCACGACGCGCTCCCGCCCGAAGAGATCGACCGCGGCGGCGGCCAGGTCCTTCGGCAGCGCGTGCGGCGTCGCGGGATACGGCGCAGAGGACATGGTCGGACGATACGCCCGTCTTCCACCCGCCGCCATCCCCCGTGAACGCCGGTGGGCGTTCGTCTAGCCTCCTGCCATGACCGCGGACGAGCGTTCCGGCGCGGGCCGATGGGTGCCTGCCGGAGCACAGCCGGATCGGCTGGCCGAGGCGGCGCAGTCGTGCCGTGGATGCGAACTGTGGCGCGGCGCGACGCAGACGGTGTTCGGGGAGGGAAGCTCACCGGCCCGCGTCATGCTCGTCGGGGAGCAGCCGGGTGACCGAGAGGACCTCACGGGGGAGCCGTTCGTCGGACCCGCCGGCGCGACCCTGGACCGCGCGCTCGCAGCCGCGGGCATCGCCCGCGAGGACATCTACCTCACGAATGCCGTGAAGCACTTCCGCTTCGAAGAGCGCGGCAAGCGGCGCATCCCCGCCCGCGACCGGATGGCGCTCGTGACGGTGCATCCCGCGGCCCTGCTGCGCATTCGGGGTGCAGCGGACCGGCGAGCCGCTTTCGAGTCTTTCGTCGGGGATCTGCGTGCTGCCGCACTGGCGGCCCGGGGCGAGCGTTAGGCGGGAGAACGGCGGGAACACTGGCGTCCGCAGCTCGACACGCCCGGGCGGCGAGCACGATTTGCCCACCTGCGGCATCCCACGTAATGTATTCATTGTTCGCCCCACAGGAGCGCGAGAGGCCGGAAGGCTTCCCCTTCTCAAGCGGAGAACCACTCCACCGAAGTCAGCGCCTAGCGCGCTGCGGACCTCCGGGTCTACGATGGAAACCCCCCTCCAGTTGGAGCGCTCACGGGCTTTGCCTGGGTCGCGAAGATCCGGGACAGTCGATTTGACTGCGTCTGATGGAGCGGGTAAGATAGAGAAGTTGCCCTGCAGGAAGGCCGAGAGGCCCGAGGCGGGAGCATCCGATCCTTGAGAACTCAACAGCGTGCACTTGTCAAATGCCAAAAAACCTCGCGGCCAGCTTGCTGGTCGATGAGATTCTTTTGAGATTAAACGAGATGTCAGCAATGACATCCGATCGTCAGTTCAAACTCGCTCGGTCGAACCCATTCCGGTTCGTTCGCAGCAAAATTCTTTTACGGAGAGTTTGATCCTGGCTCAGGATGAACGCTGGCGGCGTGCTTAACACATGCAAGTCGAACGGTGAAAGAGAGCTTGCTCTCTGGATCAGTGGCGAACGGGTGAGTAACACGTGAGCAATCTGCCCCTGACTCTGGGATAAGCGCTGGAAACGGCGTCTAATACCGGATACGAGCTGCGAAGGCATCTTCAGCAGCTGGAAAGAACTTCGGTCAGGGATGAGCTCGCGGCCTATCAGCTAGTTGGTGAGGTAATGGCTCACCAAGGCGTCGACGGGTAGCCGGCCTGAGAGGGTGACCGGCCACACTGGGACTGAGACACGGCCCAGACTCCTACGGGAGGCAGCAGTGGGGAATATTGCACAATGGGCGCAAGCCTGATGCAGCAACGCCGCGTGAGGGACGACGGCCTTCGGGTTGTAAACCTCTTTTAGCAAGGAAGAAGCGAAAGTGACGGTACTTGCAGAAAAAGCACCGGCTAACTACGTGCCAGCAGCCGCGGTAATACGTAGGGTGCAAGCGTTATCCGGAATTATTGGGCGTAAAGAGCTCGTAGGCGGTTTGTCGCGTCTGCTGTGAAATCTGGGGGCTCAACCCCCAGCCTGCAGTGGGTACGGGCAGACTAGAGTGCGGTAGGGGAGATTGGAATTCCTGGTGTAGCGGTGGAATGCGCAGATATCAGGAGGAACACCGATGGCGAAGGCAGATCTCTGGGCCGTAACTGACGCTGAGGAGCGAAAGGGTGGGGAGCAAACAGGCTTAGATACCCTGGTAGTCCACCCCGTAAACGTTGGGAACTAGTTGTGGGGTCCATTCCACGGATTCCGTGACGCAGCTAACGCATTAAGTTCCCCGCCTGGGGAGTACGGCCGCAAGGCTAAAACTCAAAGGAATTGACGGGGACCCGCACAAGCGGCGGAGCATGCGGATTAATTCGATGCAACGCGAAGAACCTTACCAAGGCTTGACATATACGAGAACGCTGCAGAAATGTAGAACTCTTTGGACACTCGTAAACAGGTGGTGCATGGTTGTCGTCAGCTCGTGTCGTGAGATGTTGGGTTAAGTCCCGCAACGAGCGCAACCCTCGTTCTATGTTGCCAGCACGTAATGGTGGGAACTCATGGGATACTGCCGGGGTCAACTCGGAGGAAGGTGGGGATGACGTCAAATCATCATGCCCCTTATGTCTTGGGCTTCACGCATGCTACAATGGCCGGTACAAAGGGCTGCAATACCGCAAGGTGGAGCGAATCCCAAAAAGCCGGTCCCAGTTCGGATTGAGGTCTGCAACTCGACCTCATGAAGTCGGAGTCGCTAGTAATCGCAGATCAGCAACGCTGCGGTGAATACGTTCCCGGGTCTTGTACACACCGCCCGTCAAGTCATGAAAGTCGGTAACACCTGAAGCCGGTGGCCCAACCCTTGTGGAGGGAGCCGTCGAAGGTGGGATCGGTAATTAGGACTAAGTCGTAACAAGGTAGCCGTACCGGAAGGTGCGGCTGGATCACCTCCTTTCTAAGGAGCACTTGAAGGCCCTCGGGCCTTCCAGAGCCAGACTCGAGACACACGTTCTCGACTGGTAGCTCATGGGTGGAACATTTGACTAGGTGCGAAGGACGACGTTCTTCACTCAGTACGCTGCTTGCAGCTGGAACCGTGACGCTCTTCTGATATCGCACATGCACGCTGTTGGGTCCTGAGGGACCGGATGCGCACGACCACGGTGTTATTCACTGCGGGTCGGGCCAGACGAAACTCAGGACCTTTTTTGCTTGCCGGCATACGGCAACGCGGAGAAGGTACCGCCCGTACTTTGAGAACTACACAGTGGACGCGAGCATCTTTGAGATGATCTCCGTGAACGAGAAGCCAGCTTGCTGGTGGCTCGAGCGCGCGGTCATTTCATCAAAGATGATCTTTTAAAGATCATTAGTCAATTTCAAACCGGACTCAGGTCCGGGCCGAAGAGACGAACTCATGTGATTTTCAAGTCTTTAAGAGCAAACGGTGAATGCCTTGGCATCTGGAGCCGAAGAAGGACGTAGCAATCTGCGATAAGCCTCGGGGAGTGGATAAGCACACTTTGATCCGAGGATCTCCGAATGGGGAAACCCCGCTGGGCGGCGTGCCGACCCAGTGACTCCCGCCTGAATATATAGGGCGGGTAGAGGGAACGTGGGGAAGTGAAACATCTCAGTACCCACAGGAAGAGAAAGCAACCGCGATTCCGTTAGTAGTGGCGAGCGAAACCGGAACAGGCTAAACCGAGTACGTGTGATATCCGGCAGGAGTTGCGTATTCGGGGTTGTGGGACTTTTCAGGCTGCTCTGCCGAGCAGCCGGCGTTACAAGAAGGTATAGACGAACAGCTTTGAACGGCTGGTCATAGAGGGTGCGAACCCCGTAGTCGAAATGCCTCCCTTGGCGCGAAGAGTATCCCAAGTAGCACGGGGCCCGAGAAATCCCGTGTGAATCTGTCAGGACCACCTGATAAGCCTAAATACTCCCAGATGACCGATAGCGGACAAGTACCGTGAGGGAAAGGTGAAAAGTACCCCGGGAGGGGAGTGAAATAGTACCTGAAACCGTTTGCTTACAAACCGTTGGAGCCTCCTTAGTAGGGGTGACAGCGTGCCTTTTGAAGAATGAGCCTGCGAGTTAGCGATATGTGGCGAGGTTAACCCGAGTGGGGTAGCCGTAGCGAAAGCGAGTCTGAATAGGGCGATTCAGTCGCATGTCCTAGACCCGAAGCGAAGTGATCTATCCATGGCCAGGCTGAAGCGACGGTAAGACGTCGTGGAGGGCCGAACCCACTTAGGTTGAAAACTGAGGGGATGAGCTGTGGATAGGGGTGAAAGGCCAATCAAACTTCGTGATAGCTGGTTCTCTCCGAAATGCATTTAGGTGCAGCGTTGCGTGTTTCTTGCCGGAGGTAGAGCTACTGGATGGCCGATGGGCCCTACAAGGTTACTGACGTCAGCCAAACTCCGAATGCCGGTAAGTGAGAGCGCAGCAGTGAGACTGTGGGGGATAAGCTTCATAGTCGAGAGGGAAACAACCCAGACCACCAACTAAGGTCCCAAAGCGCGTGCTAAGTGGGAAAGGATGTGGAGTTGCCTTGACAACCAGGAGGTTGGCTTAGAAGCAGCCACCCTTGAAAGAGTGCGTAATAGCTCACTGGTCAAGTGATTCCGCGCCGACAATGTAACGGGGCTCAAGCACGCCACCGAAGTTGTGGCATTGACATTATTGGTAGGCCTTCGTGGTCCAGCCGTGTTGATGGGTAGGAGAGCGTCGTGTGGCCAGCGAAGCGGCGGTGTGAACCAGCCGTGGAGGCCACACGAGTGAGAATGCAGGCATGAGTAGCGAAAGACGTGTGAGAAACACGTCCTCCGAAAGACCAAGGGTTCCAGGGTCAAGCTAATCTTCCCTGGGTAAGTCGGGACCTAAGGCGAGGCCGACAGGCGTAGTCGATGGACAACGGGTTGATATTCCCGTACCGGCGAAGAACCGCCCAAACCAATCCAGTAATGCTAAGTGTCTGAATCCCAGTGACCGATCCCTTCGGGGTGACGCGTTGGGCCTAGCACACGACCCTATGCTGAGGCGGTTAGCGTATTAACAGGTGTGACGCAGGAAGGTAGCCCAAGCCAGGCGATGGTTGTCCTGGTGCAAGTGCGTAGGCCGAGTGATAGGCAAATCCGTCACTCATCAAGGCTGAGACACGATGCGGATAAAAAGTGGGTGATCCTATGCTGCCAAGAAAAGCATCGACGCGAGGTTCAAGCCGCCCGTACCCCAAACCGACTCAGGTGGTCAGGTAGAGAATACCAAGGAGATCGAGAGAATCGTGGTTAAGGAACTCGGCAAAATGCCCCCGTAACTTCGGGAGAAGGGGGGCCTTCGACGTATTAGGACTTGCTCCGAAAGCGTTTGGAGGCCGCAGAGACTAGTGGGTAGCGACTGTTTACTAAAAACACAGGTCCGTGCCAAGTCGCAAGACGATGTATACGGACTGACGCCTGCCCGGTGCTGGAAGGTTAAGAGGACCGGTTAGCCGCAAGGCGAAGCTGAGAATTTAAGCCCCAGTAAACGGCGGTGGTAACTATAACCATCCTAAGGTAGCGAAATTCCTTGTCGGGTAAGTTCCGACCTGCACGAATGGCGTAACGACTTCCCAACTGTCTCAACCGCGAACTCGGCGAAATTGCATTACGAGTAAAGATGCTCGTTACGCGCAGCAGGACGGAAAGACCCCGTGACCTTTACTACAGCTTGGTATTGGTGTTCGGTGTGGCTTGTGTAGGATAGGTGGGAGACTTTGAAGCATGGACGCCAGTTCATGTGGAGTCATTGTTGAAATACCACTCTGGTCACTCTGGATATCTAACTTCGAACCGTAATCCGGTTCAGGGACAGTGCCTGGTGGGTAGTTTAACTGGGGCGGTTGCCTCCCAAAAAGTAACGGAGGCGCCCAAAGGTTCCCTCAACCTGGTTGGCAATCAGGTGGCGAGTGTAAGTGCACAAGGGAGCTTGACTGTGAGACTGACAGGTCGAGCAGGGACGAAAGTCGGGACTAGTGATCCGGCAGTGGCTTGTGGAAGCGCTGTCGCTCAACGGATAAAAGGTACCTCGGGGATAACAGGCTGATCTTGCCCAAGAGTCCATATCGACGGCATGGTTTGGCACCTCGATGTCGGCTCGTCGCATCCTGGGGCTGGAGTAGGTCCCAAGGGTTGGGCTGTTCGCCCATTAAAGCGGTACGCGAGCTGGGTTTAGAACGTCGTGAGACAGTTCGGTCCCTATCCGCTGCGCGCGTAGGAAGTTTGAGAGGATCTGACCCTAGTACGAGAGGACCGGGTTGGACGAACCTCTGGTGTGTCAGTTGTTCCGCCAGGAGCACCGCTGATTAGCTACGTTCGGGATGGATAACCGCTGAAAGCATCTAAGCGGGAAGCCGGCCTCAAGATGAGACTTCCATGCCTTCGGGCGAGAGGCTCCCAGCCAGATTACTGGGTTGATAGGCCGGGTGTGTAAGCGTGGCAACACGTGTAGCTGACCGGTACTAATAAGCCGATGACTTGATAATCACCTTCCTAGGTGCTTGCGTCCACTGAGTGGTTCTCGATGTACGGTCGAGAACCGCATGACAATGACTTTTGTTGTGCAGACTGAAACATCAATAGTGTTTCGGCGGCCATAGCGTGAGGGAAACGCCCGGTTACATTCCGAACCCGGAAGCTAAGCCTCACAGCGCCGATGGTACTGCAGGGGGGACCCTGTGGGAGAGTAGGACACCGCCGGACTTCTTTCGTGAAATGGCCACCCAAAGCTGGGTGGCCATTTCTCGTTAACCCAGCGACCCGGGAGGATCAAGGACATGACAGACGACGATCCGACCGAACGCCCTCGAGAGGGCGGCGCGCCGCGGCGCAGCGGTGGCGGCAGGCCGGACTCGTCGCGCCCGCGCGCGGGTGACCGAAAGCCGTACCAGCCACGTGACGGCGAGAAGAAGCCGTATCCGAAACGGGACGGCGACAAGAAGCCGTATCCGAAACGTGACGGCGACAAGAAGCCGTATCCGAGACGTGATGGCGACAAGAAGCCGTATCCGAAACGCGATGGCGAGAAGAAGCCGAATGCTCCGCGCGACGGCGAACGGAAGTCATATCCGCCGCGGAGCGGTGACCGCACGCCCTCTGCGAGGCGCGATGGCCAGCGCGCGTCCTATCCTGCGCGCGAGAGCGAGCGCAGGTCGTACACGCCTCGGGATGGCAGCAGCCGTCCACCGCGGGCCGGCACCGGCCGCGACGAGCGCAGGGACGACCGTCAGTCGCGCCCTGAAGAGCTGCGGGCCGTCCGGGCGAAGTTCGACGAGCCGATCGTGCCCGACGAAGTGACGGCATCCGACCTCAACGCCGCGGCGCGCAATCAGCTGAAGACGCTCAGCAAGGAGAATGCCGAAGCGGTCGCCCGACATCTGGCGATGGCTGCCGAGGTCATCGACGCCGATCCGCAGCTCGCACATCAGCACGCCATCGCGGCGACGCGCCGCGCGGGGCGCATCGGCGTGGTCCGCGAGACGGCGGCGATCACGGCGTACGCGATCGGCGACTACGCTCTGGCGCTGCGCGAGCTGCGAACGTACCGGCGCATCTCGGGCAGCGACGACCAGATCGCGCTGATGGTCGACAGCGAGCGGGGCGTCGGCCGGCCCGACCGCGCTCTCGAGGTCGGCCGCGCTGTCGATCGGAGCACGCTGGAGCCCGCCGTGCGGGTCGAGCTCGCGATCGCCATGTCCGGCGCCCGGCTCGACCTCGGCCAGACCGAGCGCGCCCTGCAGGAGCTCGACATCCCCGAGCTGAATCCGGATCGTGCGTTCGAGTGGAGCCCGGCCCTGTTCGCGGCACGCGCCACGGTGCTGGAGGAGCTCGGTCGCGAGAACGAGGCGCGCGAGTGGCACCGGCGCGCGGAGGTGGCGGCGGACGTGCTGGATGCCGCCATCGGAGCGGACGACCACGAAGTGGTGTTCGTCGAGGAGGTGCTCGAAGAACCCGGCGACGAACCATTCGAGGCGGAGTCGGCCGCGGTCGACGAGGAGGCAGCCGAGTCCGAGGGCCGGAGCTGATGGCGATGTTCGGGCGGCGCGCCGCGGAGCGGACGCCGCTGGATGGCGTCGACGTGGTGCTCGCCGATCTCGACGGAGTGGTGTACGCCGGTGCCGCAGCTCTGCCGCATGCGGTCGAGAGCCTCAACCTCAGCCGCGACGGCCGGCGTCTCGGCTACATCACGAACAACGCGTCCCGAACCGACGCGTCCGTGGCTCGCCACTTGAGCGAACTCGGACTCGCCACCACCCCGACGGATGTCGTCACAAGCCCTCAGGCCGCCATGCGACTGCTGGTCGACCGTGTTGCTCCCGGCTCGACGGTGCTCGTGGTCGGCGGCGACGGTCTGGTGAGCGAAGTCGAGAAGGCCGGCTTCCTGGTCACGCGGAGCTCCGAGGACTCGCCGGCGGCCGTCGTGCAGGGTTTCGCCCCCGAAGTCGGCTGGGCACAGCTCGCCGAGGCGGCGTACGCGCTCGCGCTGCCGGAGGAAGAGGGCGGCATCCCGTGGATCGCCACCAACACCGACTGGACCATCCCGCAAGCCCGGGGGATCGCTCCGGGCAACGGCACGCTCGTATCGGCCGTGCACACCGCCGTCGGGCGCCTCGCCATCGTCGCGGGCAAGCCGGAGGTGCCGATCTTCGACGAGGCGGTCGCGCGCTTCGGTGCGCAGCATCCTCTCTACCTCGGCGATCGGCTCGACACCGACATCCTCGGGTCCAACCGGGCCGGCATTCCCTCCGCGCTCGTGCTGACCGGCATCGATCGCCCCAAGCATCTGCTGGCTGCGCCCAGCGGTTCGCAGCCGACGTTCATCCTGGGCGATCTGCGCGAACTGCACCAGCCGTATCCCGAGGCGCAGCTGCGCGACGGTGTCGTGACGGTTCGCGGTGCGAAGGTCCGCGTCGACGGGCCCGACGTACGGATCCTCGCCGAGGGCGACGAGCCGATCGACCTGCTGCGCGCCGGCGCGAAGGCGATCTGGGACACCGGTCGCGCGATCTACGGGTTCCGTGTGCCGGAGCGGCTCTACGCGGATCCGTTCCATCGTCCGTGAGCGTCGGCGTGATCGGGCGACCCGGACGTATCCTGAGGGCATGGATCACACCCGGCCTCAGGACGACGAGCAGGTCGACCTGCTCTCGACCCTCGAGGTGATCGAGGCGCAGCCTCTCGCGACCCGTGCGGAAGCCTACGAAGGTTTGCACGACGCGCTCGCGCGCCGCCTCGAATCCGGGCCGGCGGGCATCCCGACGCACCCATGACCGCGCGGCTCGACTCGGCGCTCCCCACGCGAGGGCTCGCCCGTTCGCGCACCCACGCCGCGGCCCTCATCGCCGAAGGCTTGGTGACGGTCGACGGACGGCCGGTCGTGAAGGCATCCACGCAGGTGTCCGACGACGCGCAGATCGAGGTGGCGGCGACCGACCACTACGTCAGCCGCGCCGCGCACAAGCTCATCGCCGCGCTCGACGAATTCGATGTCGAGGTCGCCGGCCGGCTCGCTCTGGACATGGGCGCTTCGACGGGGGGCTTCACTCAGGTGCTGCGTGAGCGGGGTGCCCACCCGGTGATCGCGGTCGACGTCGGACACGGGCAGCTCTCGACAGCCGTTGCGGCGGATCGGGGTGTGATCTCGATCGAGGGAGTCAATGTCCGCTACCTGACCGCCGAGAGCCTCGCCGAAGCCAGCGGCATCCCTGCGCTTCCCCAGCTCATCACCGGCGATTTGTCCTTCATCTCGCTGACCCATGTCCTTCCCGCGGCTCGAGCGCTGGCCGCGCCGGACGCCGATCTGGTGCTGCTGGTGAAGCCGCAGTTCGAGGTCGGCAGAACCGCCGTGAAGGGAGGGCTGGTGACGGATGCCGCGGCTCGCGCCGACGCTGTTGCGGGCGTCCTGTGGTCAGCGTGGGACGCCGGGCTGGGCACGTGCGGCGTGATCGCCTCGCCGATCGCCGGCACGCACGGCAATGCGGAGTTCATCGCCCACCTGGCGCCGGCCCGAGGGAGCAATCCGACAGAATGGTTGAGCACCGTGAACCGACTGACGGGAAGTCCATGAACGACGCCGAACGCAGCATCCTGGTCGTGGTGCATGCGCGCCGTGACGACACGGTCGCTGCCGCCTCCCGGGTTGTGGCTGCGCTTCGGGCGGCCGGCGCACGTCCGGTCCTCTCGATCGACGACACCGAGGAACTGGGCGACTCGCTCGCGCTGCTCGGGGAGGTCGCGACCCTCGGGATCGACGTTGCGGTCGAGGACATCGAACTTGCGATCGTGCTCGGCGGCGACGGGACCATCCTGCGCGCCGCCGAACTCGTCCGGGAAGGCACTGCCCCGGTCCTCGGCATCAACATGGGCCACGTCGGGTTCCTCGCCGAGATCGAGCGCGACGACATGGACGACGCCGTGCACCGCGCCATCGCGCGCGACTACGCCGTCGAAGAGCGGCTCGCGCTGCAGGTTCGTGTGAAGGATGCCTCGGACGAAGTCATCTTCGACACGTGGGCGTTGAACGAGGCCACGGTCGAGAAAGCCAGCCGCGAGCGGATGCTCGAGGTCGTCATCGAGATCGACGGCCGGCCCCTGTCGTCGTTCGGGTGCGACGGGGTGGTGGTGTCGACTCCGACCGGCTCGACCGCCTACAACTTCTCCGCCGGCGGGCCGGTCATCTGGCCGACGGTCGAGGCGATCGCGGTCGTGCCGCTGTCGGCCCACGCCCTGTTCGCCAAGCCCCTCGTCGTCGGACCCGAGCACGCTGTCGCGATCGAGGTGCTCGAGCGCACCAACGGCATCGGCGTGCTGTGGTGCGATGGCCGCCGCTCGCACGATCTCCCGCCCGGAGCACGCGTGGTCGTGCGCCGCTCGGACCGCCCGGTCCGGCTCGCGAGACTTCACCCCGCCGCGTTCACCGACCGCCTTGTGCGCAAGTTCCGGCTTCCCGTCGAGGGCTGGCGGGGGCCTGCCCCCACCAACTCGACCACGACCCCGACCGGTCTGATCGGGCAGGTTCCGTGATCGAGGAGATGCGGCTGCGTGATCTCGGCGTCATCGCGGAGGCCACGCTGTCCATCGGCTCGGGCTTCACTGCGATCACCGGTGAGACCGGTGCGGGCAAGACGATGGTCGTCACCGGCCTGGGGCTGCTCCTCGGCCAGCGGGCCGACTCGGGTGCCGTGCGCGCCGGCGCTGCGCAGGCATCCGTCGACGGCGTCTGGATCGTGCCGGAGCACGGCGCCGTCGCCGCCCGCGTGCGCGAAGCGGGAGGCGATGTCGAGTCGCTGGGCGGCGGTCTCGCCGAGCTTCTGGTCGTGCGCTCGCTCTCGAGCGAGGGCCGCAGCCGCGCCAGCGTCGGGGGCCGGGCGGCGCCGGCCGCGGTGCTCGCCGACCTCGCCGACGAACTCGTCGTCGTGCACGGCCAGTCCGACCAGCTCCGCTTGCGCACCGCCTCGGCTCAGCGCGACGCACTCGACCGCTTCGGCGGCCCGGCCGTCGAAGCGGCATTGTCGAAGTATCGAGCCACGTATGAGCACGCGCGCGCGCTGATCCGAGAGCTGACGGGCCTCACCGCCGACCGCGACGCCCGTGCGCGCGAGGCCGCGGAGCTTCGCGTCGCCCTGGCGGAGATCGAAGAGGCCGATCCGCAGCCGGGCGAGGACGCCGAGCTCTCACTCCGGGCAGAACGGCTCGCGAACGCGGAAGAACTGCGCGCTGCGGCGGCGACGGCGCATGACGCGCTCTCCGGAGACGGTGACGCGGCGGACGTGAGCATGCTGCTGGCCGAAGCGCGTCGCGCGCTCGAGCGCGGCCACGATCCGGCCCTCGACGAGCTCGCCGCGCAGGTCGCCGACCTCGGCTACCGCGCAGCCGACCTCGCCTCCTCCCTGGCGGGCTATCTCGCCGACCTCGATGAGACCGGGCCGCACGAGCTGGCGGCCGTGGAGGAGCGTCGCGCGCGGCTCGGCGGGCTCATCCGATCGCACGGGTCGCTGGATGCCGCGATCGCCCTGCTCGAATCCGGGTCGGAGCGGCTCGCCGAACTCGACGACGACGGCGCACGCATCGAGCGGCTCACGAGCGAGCGCGAGGCCGCAGAATCCGCCCTCGACGCCGATGCGTCTGCGCTGACCGCCGCGAGAACCGAGGCTGCCGCGCGCCTCGCCGCCGCCGTCACCGAGGAGCTGCATGCCCTCGCGATGCCCGATGCACGCGTCGAGGTGGCTGTCACGCCGGGAACGGAGTCGGGCGCGGGCCGCGATGACGTCGCGATCCTCCTCGCGCCCCACCCCGGAGCCGAGGCGCGACCCGTCGCCAAGAGCGCGTCAGGTGGCGAGCTCAGTCGCGTCATGCTGGCGATCGAGGTCGTCATCGCCGGAGTCGACCCGGTGCCGACCTTCGTGTTCGACGAGGTGGATGCCGGCATCGGCGGCGCTGCGGCGATCGAGGTCGGCCGCCGGCTGGCACGCCTGGCGATGTCCTCGCAGGTCATCGCCGTGACGCACCTTGCCCAGGTCGCCGCCTTCGCCAACAACCACCTCTCGGTCGTGAAGGCCAGCGACGGCTCGGTGACGGCATCCGATGTACGTCGCCTGGACGGCGTGGAACGAGAGGCCGAGATGGCGCGACTTCTCTCCGGCATGCCCGATTCGGACGCGGCCCTGACGCACGCCCGCGAGCTGCTGGGTCTTCGGGCCCAGCACCACTGATAGGATAAAAGCCCGTGGCGGATACTCATGCGGCGGACACTTCGAACGAACCGAATTCTTCAAACGGCCCTGTTTCCAACGGCACCACCAGGCACATTTTCGTGACAGGTGGTGTCGTTTCCTCATTGGGCAAGGGTCTGACCGCCGCAAGCCTGGGCAATCTGCTCACGGCGCGCGGGCTTCGAGTGGTGATGCAGAAGCTCGACCCCTACCTGAACGTCGACCCGGGGACGATGAATCCGTTCCAGCACGGCGAGGTCTTCGTGACCGACGACGGCGCCGAGACCGACCTCGACATCGGGCACTACGAGCGCTTTCTGGACATCGAGCTCAGCCAGGCGGCGAACGTCACGACCGGGCAGATCTACTCGCAGGTGATCGCGCGCGAGCGCCGCGGCGAGTACCTCGGCGACACGGTCCAGGTCATCCCGCACATCACCGACGAGATCAAGCGGCGCATGCGCCTCCAAGCCGGTGAGACGCCCAAGCCCGACGTGATCATCACCGAGATCGGCGGCACGGTCGGCGACATCGAGTCGCAGCCCTTCATCGAGTCCGCCAGGCAGATCCGGCACGAGCTCGGACGCGCGAACGTGTTCTTCGTGCACGTTTCGCTCGTGCCCTTCATGGGCGCGTCCGGCGAGCAGAAGACCAAGCCGACGCAGCACTCCGTCGCGACGCTGCGCTCAATCGGCATCCAGCCCGACGCGCTCGTGCTGCGCAGCGACCGCCCCGTCACCGAGTCGAACAAGCGCAAGATCGCGCTCATGTGCGACGTCGACGAGGCGGCCGTGGTCAACGCCGTAGACGTGCCGAGCATTTACGACATCCCCTCGATGCTGCACGAGCAGGGCCTGGACGAGTACATCGTTCGAACGCTCGGGCTGGAGCAGGCGGCCGACGTCGACTGGTCGCGCTGGGAGCGCGTGCTGCAGGCCGTGCACAACCCCAAGCACGAAGTGACGATCGGTCTGGTCGGGAAGTACATCGACCTGCCGGATGCGTACCTCTCGGTCACCGAGGCGCTCAAGGCCGGCGGATTCGCGCACGAGACCCATGTCACCATCACCTGGATTCCGTCCGACCTGTGCGAAACGCCCGAAGGTGCTGCCCGAGCCCTCGGCGGACTCGACGGAATCGTCGTACCCGGTGGCTTCGGCATCCGGGGGATCGAAGGCAAGCTCGGCGCACTGAAGTTCGCGCGGGAGCAGGGGATTCCCACCCTGGGCCTGTGTCTCGGGTTGCAGTGCATGGTGATCGAGTACGCGCGGCACGTCGCCGGCATCGAGGACGCATCATCGAGCGAATTCGACCCCGACACCGGCAACCCGGTCATCGCCACCATGGCCGAGCAGGTGGCGATCATCGCCGGGGGAGACCTGGGCGGCACGATGCGCCTGGGGATGTACCCGGCAGATCTCGCCGACGGCTCGCTGGCGCGAGAGCTGTACGGCGCGTCGCGTGTCGACGAGCGCCACCGGCACCGATACGAGGTCAACAACGCGTACCGCGACGCGCTCTCCAGCGCGGGCATGTTCTTCTCCGGGCTCTCGCCCGACCGCAACCTCGTCGAATACGTCGAGCTGCCGCGCGAAGTGCACCCGTACTACATCGCCACGCAGGCGCACCCTGAGCTGCGTTCCCGCCCGACCGATCCGCATCCGCTGTTCCGCGGACTCGTCGGTGCGGCGCTCGAGCGTCACCGTTCCAGCGAACTGTTCGATGTCGACAATGGCTGACGCTGCGATGGACTCCTTGCGCGCGGCGGGGCCGCCCGAAGCGCTGCGGGACGAGCCTTTCGAGTCGGAGATCGTCGACAGCGAACTCGTCTACGAGGGCCGGGTATGGGACGTGCGCAGCGACACGCTCCGCTACGGCGGCGATGAGATCGTTCGCCAGTACGTCGATCACCCGGGCGCCTCAGCCATCGTGGCGGTGGACGACGAGCAGCGGGTGCTCCTCATCCAGCAGTACCGGCACCCGATCCGCCACCGCGACTGGGAGATACCCGCCGGCCTGCTCGACATCGCGGGCGAATCGCCGCTCGAGACCGCGCAGCGCGAGCTCGTGGAGGAAGCCGACCTGACCGCCGCGCAGTGGGAGCCGCTCCTGAGCGTGTTCACGACGCCCGGCGGAAACGACGAGGTCGTGCACATCTTCCTCGCACGAGGACTCTCGGAAGTCGGCCAAGCCCACGCGCGCGAGGCCGAGGAGGCCGACATCCGCATCGAGTGGATACCGCTGGCGGATGCCGTGACCGGCGTCCTCGCCGGGCGCCTGCGCAACGGCATCCTCGCCCTCGGCATCCTCGCCGCGGCCGAGGCGGTCCGCCGCGTCCCGGCACCGACCGCCGGAGCCGCGGGAGGCTGACGTGCGGCTCGAGCGAGCGGTGGACGCGTACCTGCGGCACATCTCGATCGAGCGCGGCCTGTCCGAGCACACGATCGCCGCGTACCGGCGCGACCTCTCGGGTTATGTCCAGTGGCTCAGCGGCCGAGGCATCTCGGACTCGAGCGAAGTGACGGCGGCGCAGGTCACCGACTTCGCCGCCGAGCGGGCCTCCGCCGAGCCCGCGCCCGCGGCATCCAGCCTCGCCCGGCTGCAGTCCTCGGTGCGGGGCCTGCACCGGTTCCTCGCGCGCGAAGGCATCGACGCAGACGATCCCACCGGGCGGCTCCGCCCCCCGAAGGCCGCGCGGCGGCTCCCGAAGGCGCTGACGATCGACCAGATCGAGCGACTGCTGGATGCCGCGGGCCCGGAGGCCGGCGCCGCGTCGGGCGCCGGAACCCCGGGAGGCGCGGACGAGCTGGTCGGGCTGCGCGACCGGGCGCTGCTCGAGCTCTTGTACGCGACGGGAGCCCGCGTCTCTGAGGTCGTACAGCTCGACGTGGACGACCTCGCGCACGGCGACGTCGTGCGCGTGCGCGGAAAAGGTTCGAAGGAGCGGATCATCCCCGTCGGGTCATACGCGCGATCCGCGCTGGAGGCGTATCTGACGCGGGCGCGGCCGGAGCTCTCCCGCCGCGGACGGGCGAGCCCTCGGCTGTTCCTCGGCGCGCGAGGAGCGCCGCTCTCGCGGCAGAGCGCGTGGCTCGTGATCCAGCACGCCGCCGCCCGCGCACAGCTGACCGCCCATGTGTCGCCGCACACTCTGCGGCACTCGTTCGCGACCCACCTGCTGCAGGGCGGTGCCGATGTGCGGGTCGTGCAGGAGCTGCTGGGGCATGCCTCGGTGGCGACGACGCAGATCTACACGCACGTGTCGGTGGATGCGCTTCGCGACGTCTACGCCACGTCGCACCCGCGGGCGCGCTGAGCGCTGCAGCGGCCGTCCTTCCACCCGATCCCGCCGCGAGGCGCCGAGTGCGCGCCGAGGCGGTCGCTACAATCGAGCAAGCACGTAGCGAAGGCGGGAGACCGGGTGGCTGGCACCTCGACGAAGGGCGCGGCGAAGAAGCCGAAAACGGATGAGGGCGATCGGACCATGGGTCCCACGGGTCGCCCGTATCACGGTTTCCCGACCCCTCCGAAGCTGTCCGGCCACGGCCCCGCGCGGATCATCGCGCTGTGCAACCAGAAGGGCGGCGTCGGCAAGACGACGACGACCATCAACCTGGCGGCCGCCCTCGCGCAGTACGGCCGCAAGGTGCTCGCAGTCGATTTCGACCCGCAGGGCGCATTGTCGGCGGGCCTCGGCATCCAGACGCACGATGTGCCGACCATCTACGACCTGCTCCTGGACACCAAGCGCGACCCGCGCGAGGTGATCGTGCCCACCTCGGTCGAGGGCCTGGACATCCTCCCCGCCAACATCGACCTGTCCGCGGCCGAGGTTCATCTGGTCAACGAGGTCGCTCGCGAGACGATCCTCTCCCGGGTCCTGCGCAAGGTCGCCCCCGACTACGACGTCATCCTGATCGACTGCCAGCCGTCGCTCGGACTGCTCACCGTCAACGCTCTGACCGCGAGCCACGGCGTCGTCATCCCGCTGGAGTGCGAGTTCTTCGCGCTGCGCGGTGTCGCGCTGCTCATCGAGACGATCGACAAGGTGCGCGATCGCCTCAACCCGACGATCGAACTCGACGGCGTGCTCGCGACGATGTACGACCCGCGCACGCTGCACTCGCGCGAGGTGCTGGAGCGCGTCGTGGAGGCGTTCGGAGACGACGTCCTGGAGACCGTCATCGGCCGCACGGTGAAATTCCCCGATGCCTCGGTCTCGGGCATGCCGATCACCGAGTTCGCGCCGGAGCACGCGGCCGCGCAGGCTTACCTGCGTCTGGCGCGGGAGCTGGTCGCGCGTGGTGCTGTCGCCTGACGACGCTTCGACGGGCTCCGCGACTGAGGCGGCCGGCGACGGGGCAGTCCCCGAGCCGGTCGATGGGGCGGTCCCTGAGCCGGTCGAAGGGTTCCAGGTCTCGCTCGGCGTCTTCGACGGGCCGTTCGACCTTCTGCTGACCCTGATCTCGAAGCATGAGCTCGACATCACCGAGGTGTCCCTCAGCCGAGTGACCGATGACTTCATCTCCTACCTGCGCCAGCTCGATCCCGATGAGGAGATGGAGCAGGCATCCGAGTTCCTCGTCGTCGCGGCGACTCTGCTCGACATGAAGGTGGCCGGTCTCCTCCCGCAGGGCGAGCTCGTCGACTCCGAGTCGGTGGCGCTGCTCGAGGCCCGCGACCTGCTGTTCGCACGTCTGCTGCAGTACCGGGCGTTCAAGGAGGTCTCGAGCTGGTTCGCTCGCCGCCTGCAGGCCGAGGACCGCCGCCATACGCGCGCCGTTCGCCTCGATGAGAAATACCGCCAGGCGGTGCCCGAGCTGGTCTGGACGCTCACGCTCGAGGATTTCGCCGCGCTCGCGATCCTCGCGCTCACGCCGAAGGAGATTCCGCACGTCGGGCTCGATCACCTGCACGCGCCGCTCGTCAGCATCCGCGAGCAGGCCGCGATCGTCGTCACTTTGCTGCGGGATGCCGGATCCCTCAACTTCCGCGAGCTCGTCGCCGGTGCCACACAGCCCGGGGTCGTGGTCGCGCGATTTCTGTCCGTGCTGGAGCTGTATCGGCACGGTGCCCTGTCGTTCGAACAGCTCGAGCCGCTCGGCGAGCTGACACTGCGCTGGACCGCCGAGCGGTGGTCAGACGAGAACCTCGCAAGCTTGGGAGCCGACTATGACCGATGACCCGTTGACAGCCCCGAATGCGGTCCCTGAGCCTGTCGAAGGGGCGACGATCTCGGGGACCGACGCTTCGACAGGCGCGGCGCCCGGTCCGGCCGCTACGCGGGATGTCGCCAGGAGACTGGAGGCGATCCTGCTGATCGTCGAGGAGCCCCAGAGCCTGGTCAGCCTCGCGACGGCCGTGGGGGCGCCCGTCCCCGCGGTGCGGCAGGCGATCGAGGGCTTGGTCGAGGACTACGACGGTCTCACGGGCGGCCCCCGCCGCGGATTCGAACTGCGCGAGGTCGGCGGCGGCTGGCGACTCTACGTCCGTGACGAGCACGATGACCTCGTGACGGAGTTCGTGAACACGCAGGCGCCGTCGCGGCTGTCCCAGGCGGCGCTCGAGACCCTCGCCGTGATCGCCTACAAGCAGCCCGTGACACGCGGTCAGGTCGCCTCGATTCGCGCCGTGAACGTCGACTCGGTCGTGCGGACCCTGCTCGCTCGCGGGCTCATCACCGAGGTGTTCACGGATGCCGAGACCGGCGCCATCCATTACGGCACCACCGATGCGCTCCTGGTCAATCTGGGGATCAACTCCCTCGACGAGCTGCCGCACATCTCGCCGCTGCTGGACGACGGCGCGGACGGCTTCGACGAGGTGCTGCGCGCATGAGCGACGACGAGAACCGCTCGACCGAGGGCGTGCGCCTGCAGAAGGTGCTCGCGAACGCCGGCGTCGCGTCGCGCCGCGTGGCGGAGCAGCTCATCGTCGACGGGCGGGTGCGGGTCAACGGCGTCGTGATCACGGAGCTCGGCTCGCGCATCGATCCGGAAGTCGATCTCATCGACGTGGACGGCACCGCCATCCAGCTCGACGAGACCAAGCGCTACGTCATCCTGAACAAGCCGCGCGGCGTCGTGAGCTCCATGCGCGATGAACGCGGACGACCTGATCTGCGGGAGTTCGTCGCGGACTGGCCCGAGCGTCTGTACAACGTGGGCCGGCTGGACGCCGACACCAGCGGGCTGCTCGTGCTCACCAACGACGGAGGACTTGCCCACGTCCTGGCCCACCCCTCGTTCGGCGTCACGAAGGTCTACGTCGTCAAGGTCGAGGGGCGTGTGACCGCGCAGACCATCGCCGCCCTGACGCGGGGGATCGACCTCGAGGATGGTCCGATCGCAGCCGACAAAGCCCGGCTCCTGTCGAGCTCGGCGGAGGGCGGCGGGTCGCTTCTCGAGCTCACCCTTCACTCCGGCCGCAACCGCATCGTGCGGCGCATGATGGCCGCCGTCGGTCACCCGGTCGAGGACCTGGTGCGGCGGCAATTCGGGCCTCTGCACCTGGGAGGCCTCCCAGTGGGGCGGGCACGTGAGTTGACTAAGGTGGAACAGGGCGCTCTGCTGACACTCGCGCGCGGCGCGGCCGAAGAGCCGCCGCCTGCCGGCCGCGAGAGCGGCACCTGATCGGGGCAGAGGGATCACCAGGAGACCGAGTGAGCGAATCGACGGGCACGCCGGCGCGTGCCGCGAGTCCGCTTGCTGCGCGCGTGCAGGGCACGGTGCGCATCGTGGGCGCCGGACTCCTCGGCTCGAGCATCGGGCACGCGCTCAGCGCCCGCGGCATCGACGTGGCGCTCGACGACTCGTCGCCGTCTCAGCTGCGCCTCGCGATCGACTACGGCGCGGGCCGGCCTCCGCGCGAGGACGATGACCCGTCGCTGATCGTCGTCGCGGTCCCGCCGGATGTCACTGCCGACGTCATCGAGCGGGAGCTGGCGCAGCATCCGGTCGCCGTCGTCACCGACGTGGCCAGCGTGAAGCTGGAGCCGCTGCGCGTCCTGCGCGAACGCGGCGTCGACCTCACGCACTACATCGGATCGCATCCGCTCGCCGGGCGCGAGCGCGGCGGCGCCATCTCGGCCCGCGCCGACATCTTCGTGGGGCGCCCCTGGGTCGTCTGTCGTGACGAGGAGACGTCCGCCGCGGACCTCGCACTCGTCGAGGGCCTGGCGCTCGACCTGGGCGCAACGCCGCTGGAGATGACGCCCGAAGATCACGACCGCGCGGTCGCGCTGGTCTCCCATGTCCCGCAGCTGGTCGCGAGCCTGCTCGCAGGCCGCTTCGTCGACGCACCGGACGGCTCACTGCGGTTGGCCGGGCAGGGCGTGCGGGACACCACGCGCATCGCGGCATCCGCCCCCGAGCTGTGGGTGCAGATCCTCGGCGCCAACTCGGAGCCCGTCGTGGACGTGCTCGACGCCCTGGCGGCGGACCTGACCTCGGTTGCCGCCGCACTCCGCGATCCTGAAGCACCCGGGTCACGCCGCGCGGTCGCCGATGCGATCCGACGCGGCAACGATGGGGTCGAGCGGCTTCCCGGCAAGCACGGCCAGAACCGCCGGTTCGAGCAGGTCGTCGTGATGGTCGATGACACTCCGGGCCAGCTCGGCCGGCTCTTCGGCGAGCTCGGCGAGCTCGACGTCAACGTGGAGGATTTGCGCCTCGAACATTCCCCGGGTGCCCAGTTCGGGCTCGCCGAGATCAGCGTCGTTCCGACCGCGGTGCGTCGCGCCGTCGACGGACTCGAAGCCCGCGGCTGGAAGATTGCGAGCACCACCAATGATTAGCAGGATCCTGGAGCCGATCGAGGACGTGACGATCGTCGCGATCGACGGCCCCGCAGGCAGCGGCAAGTCGAGCGTGTCGAAGGAGGTCGCCCGCCGTCTCGGGTTCGGCTTCCTCGACACCGGTGCGGCGTACCGCTCGCTCGCCTGGCACGCGCTTGCCCATGGCGCGGACACGTCGGACTCGGCATCCGTTCTCGATGTGGTGGGCGACTTCGACTTCGCGATCTCACTCGACCCGGATGACTATTGGGTCCGGGTGGGCCGCAGCGACGTCACTGCGGCGATCCGCGAGCCGCGGGTGACGGATGCCGTGAGCGGCGTCGCTCGCGTGCCCGCCGTCCGCCAGACAGTGAACGCCCTCTTCCGCAGCATGGTCGCCGGATCGGATCGTCCCGGCGTCGTCGTCGAAGGACGCGACATCACCACGATCGTGGCGCCTGACGCCCCGGTGCGGATCCTGCTCACCGCCGCGCCCGCTGTCCGAGCCGCGCGCCGCAGCGCGGAGCTGACCGGTCACGATGCGGGAGCAGTCGCCGATGCGCTGCATCGACGCGACGCCGCCGATTCCACGGTGGTCGACTTCCTCACCGCCGCTCCCGGCGTCGAGGTCGTCGATTCGTCGAACCTTGATTTCGAACAGACCGTGGATGCCGTCCTCGACGTCGTCCGCGCGGTCGTACCCACACAGACGGGAGCGCACGATGGGCGCTGACGACGAATACGAGGGCGGCGACGACCACATCGCCGACACCCTCGCCGACCTCGACGAGGAGCTGGCCGAAGCGCGCGCCGAGACACTGCGCGCGAGCCTCTCGGACTACGAGCTGGACGATGAAGACGCCGCGCTGCTGGAAGGCGTGTCGCTGGGCGAGCACGGGATCCAGTACTTCCCGGCGCTGCCGGTGGTCGCGATCGTCGGTCGCCCGAACGTGGGGAAGTCCGCGCTCGTGAACCGCATCCTCGGTCGACGGGAGGCGGTCGTCGAAGACACCCCGGGCGTGACCCGCGACCGCGTCACGTACAAGGCCGAGTGGATGGATCGCCGCTTCTCGCTCGTGGACACCGGCGGGTGGGAGCCCGACGCGCGTGGCATCGACGCGTCCGTCGCCGCTCAGGCCGAGATCGCGATCGACCTGTGCGATGTCGTGCTGTTCGTGGTCGACGCGATGGTGGGTGCGACGTCGACCGACGAGCACGTCGTCAAGCTGCTTCGCAAGAGCGGCAAGCCCGTCTTCCTCGTCGCCAACAAGATCGACGACGCGCGCCACGAGCCCGAGGCTGCGGCGCTGTGGAACCTCGGTCTCGGTGTACCGCACCCGGTCTCTGCGATCCACGGCCGCGGTGTGGCCGACCTGCTCGACGAGATCATGAAGGTGCTGCCGTCGGTCTCAGCCGTCGCTCAGCAGGAGATCGGCGGCCCGCGCCGAGTCGCCATCCTCGGCCGCCCGAACGTCGGAAAGTCCTCGCTGCTGAACAAGGCGGCCGGCCAGGAGCGCGTGGTCGTCAACGAGCTGGCCGGCACCACCCGCGACCCGGTCGATGAGATCGTCGATCTCGGCGGGAGGCTGTGGCGGTTCGTCGACACGGCCGGCATCCGTCGTCGGGTCCATCTGCAGCAGGGCGCGGACTTCTACGCATCGCTGCGGACCTCCGCCGCGCTGGAGAAGGCCGAGGTCGCGGTGGTCGTGCTCGACGTCAGCGAGCCGATCAGCGAGCAGGACGTTCGGATCATCGACCTCGTGCTCGAGTCAGGGCGCGCCCTCGTGCTCGCCTACAACAAGTGGGATCGGCTCGCCGACACCGATCTCGAGAACGCCGACCGCCGCCGCTACCTCGAGCGAGAGATCGAGCAGGACCTCGCTCACGTGGCGTGGGCTCCGCGTGTCAACATTTCGGCACGCACCGGCCGCCACCTCGAGCGGCTCGTCCCGGCTCTCGAGACCGCGCTGGACTCGTGGGATCTGCGCATTCCGACCGGCAAGTTCAACGCGTTCCTCTCCGAGCTCGTTGCGGAGCATCCGCACCCGCTGCGCGGCGGAAAGCAGCCGAGGATCCTGTTCGGAACACAGGCCTCGACCCGTCCGCCGACGTTCGTGCTGTTCACGACGGGCTTCCTCGACCCGGGCTACCGTCGGTTCATCCAGCGACGCCTGCGCGAGATCTGGGGCTTCGAGGGCACGCCGATCGTCATCAACATGCGGGTGCGCGAGAAGCGAAGCCGCTAGCCGATCGCCGGTTTCATCGGCGGGCGCACCATCGCCGTGGCATCCGGCGCTGCGAAGCCGAACTGTTCGTACAGACCGTGCGCGTCGGCGGTGAACAGCACCCACCGGAACTCGGCTCCGGGACCGTCTTCGATCATCGTGTGCAGCAGGCGCTTGCCCAGCCCGTGACCCTGGTGCTCGGTGAGGACGAACACGTCGGCGAGGTAGGCGAAGCCCACACCGTCCGAAGCGGCTCGCGCGAAGCCGACGAGCTCGTCCGTGCCGGCGCGATAGGCCCCGACGACCCGCCACGCGCTGTCGAGCTGAGCCTCGATATCGGCGCGCGTGCGCCAGCGGCCCCAGTACGCCTCGGTCGACAGCCAGGCCCAGACGAGATCGCGCGGGACGCGGGCGGGGTCGTCGTCGAGCTCGTAGTCGTCGTCCATCCTCGTATTGTTCCCCGCGCCGCTCTGACGCACCGGCCGAGGCAGCGGTCCGATCGGCGGTTCGTGGCACGCGCGTGTGAAAAGGTGGGGAGGTGACGATCGAGCCTCCCGCACCCGGTGAACCGCGTCGGCCGCTCGGCCCGCGAGATCCCGGCGATGCGTGGGTCGTGGCTCCGACCGGGGAGCGCTACTGGGGTCGGTTCGGGGCCGCGGGGCTCCTCGCGATCGACGCCGACCGCGGTGTGCTGCTGCAGCATCGGGTTTCGTGGTCGCACCACGGCGACACCTGGGGGCTTCCCGGTGGCGCGCGGCACGAGGGCGAATCAGCGGCCCACGGCGCGTTGCGCGAGGCGGCGGAAGAGGCCGGTGTTCCGGATGCCGCGATCCGACCGCGCCTGCTCAGCGTGCTCGATCTCGGGTACTGGAGCTACACCACCCTCGTCGGCGACGTCACTCGGCCGTTCGAACCGACCATCAGCGACCCCGAGAGCCGCGAGCTGGCGTGGATCCCGCCCGGCGAACTGGTCGAGAAGCCCCTGCATCCGGGGTTCGAGGCGTCGTGGGTGCACCTGGAGCCGCTGCTCGATGTGCGGCCCGCGATCGTGGTCGATGCGGCGAACGTCGTCGGCTCGGTCCCGGACGGCTGGTGGCACGATCGTCCCGGTGCCGCACGCCGCCTGATCGCCCGCGTGGCGCGGCTCGCCGTGGACGGCCTTCCGGCGACCACCCTGGAGCTGCCGGAGCACACCTGGTTCCCGGAGTGGGTCGTGGTGGTCGAAGGCCAGGCCCGGGCGGCGGGCGACGGTGCGAACGGCGTGGACGTCGTGCGAGCCGAAGCGTCCGGCGACGACGCGATCGTCGGGGAGGCGGGCCGGTTGGTCGAGGCCGGGCGGACGGTCACCGTGGTGACCAGCGATCGCGAGCTGGCTCGTCGGACGACGGATGCCGGCGCCACCGTCCGCGGAACACGCTGGCTACTCGACCAGCTGGGCTCGATGGCCGAGCCGACCTAGCTGTCCTCGGGTTGAGGTGGCAGTTTTCGTCGCTTCGCACGCGTCGATGCGACAGGATCTTCCACCTGAGTCAATCGTGGGTCTCACGCGATGGGCGCTATTGGAGATCGAAACCCTCGGCGTCGCGCCCGCGGAGCTTGTCGATATCGCGCCGCTCGCGCTTCGTCGGCCGACCGGCGCCGCGATCGCGGATCGGGACGAACGCACGCTCTTCGCGCGGCAGCGGCGGGGGAGTCTTGTCTTCGACGGCCGCCGCCGCAGGCACGGCGCCCACTCGCTTCGAGATCGGCTGCCTCACGACGAGGATCCGGTCGAAGCCGGCGATCCGCACCCGCAGCTCGTCACCCGGCCGAACGGGCTGCGCCGCCTTCGCCCGTTCTCCGTTCACCCGCACATGCCCTGCGCGGCATGCGGTGGTGGCGGCCGAGCGCGTTTTGTATACGCGCACGGCCCACAGCCATGCGTCGACGCGGGCTGAGGCATCCGTCATGCCTGGTCACCCACGGGCTCGCGGTTCGTGGCCGTCTGCAGGCGGTCGGCGGCGAGAACCCCCGCGGCGATCAGCCCCTGACCGAGGCAGTACGTGAGCATGACGAGCGGGCTCGTCCAGCCGGGCATCGCGTCGGGTGTGAAGAGGCGGAACGCGAGGACGGTGTCGGACGCGAGGAACAGCGCGCCGCCGGCCGCGACGAGCGGGTGGCAGCGGGATGCCGCCACAGCCGTGCCGCCGAGCACGACCCCGTAGATCGCGACCGGGACCAGCAGGCCGCCGAGAGTCGGCCACAGGATGATCAGGAGGCCGATCCACCACAGGCCGTAGGCGATCGCCCATCCCGGTACGCGTCGCACCGGGATGATGCGCCAGAAGAGCCAGATGTAGCAGAGGTGGGCGAGGCCGAAGAACAGGAGCATCATCGGCACCGTCGGGAGCATCGGGAAGAAGGTACCCGCTCCGTCGCCGATCCATGAGAGCGCGATGGCCGTCAGCAGCAGCGTGTAAGCGGATCCCCAGCGCGAACCGCTTCCGCCCCAGAACACGGCGATCGCGAGGGCCGGCATGAGCATCAGCTTCGTAGGGTCGGCGACCGAATCAGCGCCCGCGGCGAGGGCCACGATGTGGATGATCGACACGACCGCGAACGGCGCGAAGCCGATCCAGAGCCGGATCATGATTCTCCTCATCGAGCGGGCGGGCACCATAATCGTCGCATGACCGACGTGCTCACCCGGATCGGACTGCGCCGCATGAGCTCGCGGAATCCGTCCGAGCCGCATCGGGTGGCGACTCCGCTCGAGCTGCTCTTCGATCTCGTCTTCGTCGTGGCGGTCGCGCAGGCATCGCAGAACCTGCACCACCTGATCAGCGACGATCACGTCGGCCAGGGCGTGCTGTCGTATCTGATGATCTTCTTCGCGATCTGGTGGGCGTGGATGAACTTCACCTGGTTCGCGTCCGCCTTCGACACCGACGACTGGCTCTACCGGGTCATGACCATCGTGCAGATGGCCGGCGTACTCGTTCTCGCCGCCGGCATCCACGCGGCCATGGTCGACTTCGACTTCCTCCTCGTCACTTGGGGCTACGTCATCATGCGGCTGGCCATGGTCGGGCAGTGGCTGCGGGCCGCGGCATCCGATCCCGTCTCGCGCGCGACCGCGCTCCGATTCGCGATCGGGATCAGCGTGGTGCAGGTGCTGTGGGTGGCGCGGATGTACCTGCTGGACGAGCCGGCGCAGTTCTGGAGCTTCTTCGTGCTCGTGGCCGCCGAGCTCGCCGTACCCGTGTGGGGGGAGTCGCACCGCCGCACGAGCTGGCACCCGCACCACATCGCCGAGCGGTTCGGCCTGTTCACGCTCCTCCTGCTCGGCGAGAGCCTGCTCGCATCGGCCAACGCGATGATCGACGCGCTCGGTGAGGGCGAGCACATCCCCGAACTGCTGGCCCTTTCGGCATCGGGAGTTGTCGTGACAGCCGGAATCTGGTGGCTCTACTTCGCGCGCGAGCAGCACGGGCGGCTGGGAAGCTTGCGCGCCGGGTTCACGTTCGGGTACCTGCACTACGTGATCTTCGCGGCCGCGGGAGCCGTCTCGGCCGGCGTCGAGGTGGAGATCGACGAGATCACCGGTCACACCGAGATCCCGCACGAGATTGCGGGGCTTGCCCTCACCGTCCCGATCGCGCTGTTCGTGCTGAGCGCGTGGGCGATCCTGCTGCAGCCGACGCTGTCGCGGCCGGCGTCGGCGGTGGTCGTGATCGGCGGCCTCCTCATCGCGGCGAGCGGGCTGCTCCCGGCGGGGGAGTACATGGTCTCGGCGCTGCTGATGGCTGCGATCGTGGTCGTGCTCGAAGTGGACGCCGCGAAACGTGGGCTGCTCGCCGAGCCCGTGCGGACGATCTAGCGCCTGCGGCGGTCCAGCTCGAGGGAGACGATCACGCGATCGGGCTTCGGGCGCGCGACCTCGCGGAAGCCGGCCGCTTCGAAGACCGACAGGATGCCGTGGTAGAGCTCGTTCGCGGGCTTCTTGCCGACGGTCGTGTCGATCGGGTACGCCTCGACCAGTCGGGCCCCCTGCTCTCGGGCGAAGTCGACGGCCGCGGCGAGAAGGCGTGCGTTCAAGCCCGTGCCGCGATGTTCACGGCGCACGACGAAGCACGACACAGCCCACACATCGGGGTCGTCCAGGGGTTCGGGGGTGTGCGCCGCGATGTTCCGCGTCCGGCCGATGCGCACCTGGGCGGTGCGCGGTCCGACTCTCACCCAGCCGGCAGCTTCACCGTCGACGTACGCGATGAGCGCGGGCGGCGGAGACCCGTTCTCGACCTCGTCGCGCAGAAGTGCGCGACGCTCGTCGCGGGAGGCGCGCTGAAACTCGGCGTTCGTCATCATCCACCATTGGCACTGGCACGAACGGCCGTCTCCTCCGCCGCTGAGGGTGTGTTCGGCGTCGTCGAAACGGCCGCGCGTCGCGGGGGCGATGACGATCTCGGGCATTCTCCGACGCTAGCGAGCGGGGCCGACAGAGGGAAGATCGAGCGCGAGCGCACGGGTTGCCGTCGAGTGCACGGGTTCTGTGCGCAGGTACGCCGTGCACTCGACGCGAAGTCGTGCACGTGCCGCTCGAGCCGCGAATGCCCCGGCGGCGTCGTTCGCGGCCCTTGAGGCGACCGGGTAGGATGGGGGAGTTGTCCGCGTGCGGGCATCGGGATGTGGCGCAGCTTGGTAGCGCACTTGACTGGGGGTCAAGGGGTCGCAGGTTCAAATCCTGTCATCCCGACTGGAAAGTCCCGGGAACCTAAGGGTTCCCGGGACTTCTTAGTTGGTGAGATTTGACCACGTCATCGCAAAGCCATCGAATTGACCGCTCTGGCGCCCTCTCGCGGCGCGAAGCCTCGACTGACTCGACTTCGCTCCGGTTGCCTCCGAACGGTGGGGCGACGAACTGCGCACCTAGTAGGCATGGACGCGGTAGACAACCTGACGCTCGAGCTCTGGGGGCTGGAAAGACTCCTCAATATCAACGAGCTCGCGGCCTATCTTCGCGTTCCTGTGTCGACCATCTACGAGTGGCGGACGAAGGGGCAGGCGCCTCTCGCGCATCGCTACGGCAAGCATCTGACATTCGCGGCCGCGGATGTGCGGGCTTGGGTCGACGCGCACAGGGAGACCGGATGGCCCGCCGTCCGCCGACTCGCGGTGACACGATGAGCCGCGCACGCCTCGCGATCGGCACGTTCGGCGAGATCGGGTTCCTCGCCGCCGTAGCCGGTCGCGTGATTGCCCGAGCTCGATATCGCGATTGGGATGGCCGGACCAGGCTCGTGCAGGCCACCGCAGAGACGCGCGCGCTCGCCGAGCGCGCACTGAAGGTGAAGCTCTCGACGCGGAGCCTCTTCCAGCCCACGACATCGGCGCTCACGCCCGACAGCCTGTTCTCACATCTCGTGGACTACTGGCTTGAAGACCTGGATCAGGAGGGCCGTCTCTCCACGACGACACGGCAGCTGTACGAGCGCAATATGCGAACCCTCGTGCTGCCGGCGATCGGCAATCTGACGCTGCGGGAGATCGGCGTCGCACGCTGCGATCAACTCCTCAAGCAGCTGAACAAGCGGAGCTACAGCCGAGCAAAGCATGCTCGCGTCGTGCTTCGCCTGGCGTTCGGCCTCGCTGTCCGTCACGAGGTCTTGTCGCGTAATCCGATGGACCATGTCGCTCGACTGAATCGGCAGATCACTACGCCCGACGCACTCACCCCGGTCGAGGTGACGACGATCCGCACGGCGATCGCCGTATGGGAGAGCGGCCGCGCTATCTCCGGTCCGAAGCCGGATGGACAGCTCGGTGGAATCGTCGAGGTCATGCTCGGAACATCCGCCCGAATCGGCGAGGTGCTCGCGATTCGACGTCGCGACGTTGACATCACGAGCGCGGTGCCGTCGATTCGCATCGCGGGCACGATCGTCAGCAACAAAGGTGAGCCGACCCAGCGGCAGGATCACCCGAAGACCGCGAAGTCGCGACGCACTATCGCGATTCCGACGTTCACGGCCGAGGCCGTCCGCCGGCGTCTGGCCAGTCTCAGCGAGCCGTCGCTGGACGCGCTGCTCTTCTGCAGCCGAGAGGGCACCCCGTTGACCACGAACAATGTGAGGCGCCAGCTCCGACGAGTCATGGAGATCGCCGGCATCACGGGAGTCACGCCGCACGCATTCCGCCGCACGGTAGCGACAGCGATCAACGAACAGGCGGGCGTGGAGCTTGCCGCAGAGCTGTTGGGCCACACGGATCCCAAGATCACCGTCCAGCACTACATCCGGCGCAACGAGATGGTGAACCCGGCGACGGCCGAGATGCTGGAGCGCGCGTTCGCAAAGGACAGTTGACCGGCGCTTCATGAGCGTATGCCGCGGCATCCAGCCGCGTACGAGGGGCCAATGGGGACTCGCGCGGTCATCGGCGGTGGGAACTGTCAACGCACCTTGATTGCATGACCGATCGAGAACACGCAGACGCCGTCCTCGAGCACGTGGCGGTGCTCGCGTTCCTCTACTACCCCGGCATCCAGGTCGATGACCCGACGTACCGCCTCGCCGAGGACATCGAGTGGTGCGTCGCGCGGCTCGGCGACGTGTCTGACACCGAGCGGGAACGGATGCGTGCACTGATCGCGCGAGCGATCATCGACCCCACAGCGACGCGCGAGGAACTCTTCACGGCGCTCGCTGAACTCAACGGTGTGCTCGCTGTGGGTCACGATGAGTGACGAGGCACCCAGAGACGACGAGCGCGCAGCCCGGTTGGCCGCGCAGAGGAAGGCCTGGAACGACGCTCACCCGACGTACTACGCCGACTATCGAGCGCGGAACCGTGAGTACATCCGCAAGACGAACCGCGAGCGGGAGCGTCGGCGCGCAGAGCGCGAGCGAGACGAGAAGGAACGGCGGCAGAAGGGCATCGAGCGCGCGAAGGAGTGGGCGCGGCAGCACCCGGAGGAGCGTAAGCAGGCGCGCGAGCGCTACAAGCAGAATCATCCGGAGGCGTACAAGCAGGCTCAGCGCGACTACTACTACCGAAATCGCGACGCGATCGCCGAGCGGAAGCGGGCGCGAGAGGCCGCGGATCCCGAGAAGGCCAACGAGGTTCGTCAGTCGCGCGGTCGCCCGCGCACGCGCCGCCGGGCGTGTCTCCGAGTGGTCCCCCAGTCCGTCTCAGCAGGAGTCATATCGTCAGCGAGAGAATGAAGCGCGGCGTCGGCAGCGTCGCCGTGCCAGCGCCGGACTGCCGGACCGACGGCTAGTCTGTGTTCGTGGCCGGGTGAAGGGATGTCCGGGGGTGGGGACCAACAAGCGGTACAGCGCAGACCGCGCGGAGTTGCATCGGCTGCAGGATCCGTATCCGGGCAGTGCGCGCTAGAGGTGCGTCGCGTGCGGTGTTCCTGATCTGGGGCGCGTCTGCTGGCCAGCGCGGGTGTGGCTTCTCCCCCGCTCATGTCCGTCGCACCTCTGCCTGAACGGGCAGGCAAGGCTGCCCGCGTGGGCCTGCGGTGACGATAACGGAACCGGCAGACTCGAACCCGTGAGTGTTCCGGCGCGGGACGAGGCGACGATGCGCGCATCGGTACGCACACAGACTGCCGCCGAGGTCGGTACCGACTCGCGCTTGGCCGCGTGGATCCGGCTCCAGCGCACGGCGGGCAACTCAGCCGTCGCCGGGATACTGGGCGTCCAGCGGGACAAGAAGAAGAAAGCCCTGCCCAAAAAGGCGCCGTCCACCGACCCGCCGGAGAAACAGCTCGCCGACATCCAGGGCCACGCCATGGACGCTCTGCTCCCCGAGCTGGCGGCGCTCGAGTCCGACGTGCGCGGGGACGAGGCGCTCGGCATCGCCGTCGGCGGGACCCGCCTCGTCATGGCCATGCAGACCGTCAAGGCGAAGACCGCCAAGACCGCGTGGAAGACCTTCCTCGACGGCAAGAAGGCCGACTTGTTGGCGTGGCCGCCCGACCAGATCGGCTCGATGCTGCGCTTCCTCGGCGCCGCGTCGGAGACCGCGGCGATGCAGGAGCTGGCGGTGAGCGAGTTGTCCGAGCTCATCGCGAAGACGCCGGAGGAGCTGCCGCTCACCCCGGAGGGCCGGACCGATCTCATCCGGAAGACCGTCGGCCAGATGGCCGCGAAAGAGATGGGCTACGGCTCGACTCGGCCTTTCGTGGACGATGTCAAGCAGCGCGTCCTCGTCTCGATCTACATGCAGTACACGCAGGCGGGCACAGAGAAGGGAATGGCCAAGGGCTTCAGCTACCCGAACCGCAAGGGGGACGGCACCGAAGGCGTCGCGGCAAAGGTCAACAAGGCGGCCGAGGGCCTGTGGGGGCCGAACAAGGGCGGCGACGCCTATTACTTCGAGCTGTCCGACCGGGGCAAGCAGAACGCCTACCAGGCGATCACCGCGCTGTTCACGCCGCAGACCGATCCGAATGCCCGCACGCTCATCCACTGCGACTACCTGATCAGCCTGATCGAGTTCCGAGCGTGGGCCGAGACGATCGGCGTCGAGATGTTCAACAGCAACGTCAGGATGGGCAACATCGTCCCGGTGCTCAAGTACGACGGGTTCGCCGACCTGGCCAAGAGCACGAGCATCTCGGACGGCAAGAACGTCGTGACGACGCAGCCGCTGAGCAAGGTCACGCTGACGAGCGAGTCCGAGCTCGTGATCGGCGACCACGTCGTCTTCTACAACGACCCGACCTACGACCCGCTTACGAAGGGCGACCCCGACGTGTGGAAGCTCGAGAACGCTGTCGTCGTGAGCTCCGGCAAGAACGGCCTGCTGTTCCAGGGTCACGGCTACCCGACGCCCCTGCCGAAGAGCGCGCTCATGGATGCCCTGTGTGCCAAGTACAACCTGCACGTCGCCCGGGCGAGGAAACTCATCGCCGACGAGAAGCAGGCGAAGGGCACCGCCAGGGCCGCCGCCCGCAGCAAGCGCGAGACGCTCTACCCGCGCGTTCTGAACGTGGGGGGCAAGTGGGTGGTCACCGGCGACAGCACCGTCACCGGAACGACTGCGAGTAGGCCGCTCGGGGAGCTCACCCCCGCGACGGCGCCCGGCCTGCGCCACCCGAGAGACAACGCGCTGATCGCGCGCCGTCCCGTGCGGGAGTGACGGTGACCGGGATCGCGTTCCCCATGGCCGACTGAAAGACCATGCTGGACCACTCGCCCGCGATCCCTAATCGCGCCATGCGCGGAAGGGGCTGGCGTGCGGGCAGCAGAGGCGTCGCCCTCACCCGACAGCCGATCTACTGTCTGGCCTGTCGCTCGCAACCGAGTACTCGGGCACATCATCCACCGCCGCGGGAGCGTGACGTGCTGATCCAGTTCGAGCGGCGTCTGCAATAGGGCGGCGTCGGTGGCAGGGCGACGGACCCCTTTGGCCGGCCCGGCCCGAGTCAGGCGAGGTGCAGATGTGCGGCGAACGCGCGAAGCGCGGGGAGCGCCATAGCGTTGAGCCGCGGGACCAGCGTCAAGATGCGGAGGCTTCATTAGCGAACACGTGGGAGCTGTTCGGGAGAGCGGTATGGCAAAGAAGGTCGAAGGGTTCCGGCTTACTCAAGGGCCGGCCAACGAGCGGGTCCGATGGCTCAGTCGAAGGTGACCCGCACGAGCGGGCTGTCGGCGAGCCAGCGGTCCGTACGCGCCACTCTTCGATGCGATCCGCGCCGGATGTAGAGGTCGTCGATGCCCGCGATGATCGCGCCGAATAGCCGCGCCCGCTCACCGGGATCGGTGACCGGCGTCGCAACGGCTGAGAGGTCCGCCCGGACGCCGTGCTTGAGGTGGAACGTGAACCGCGGGTGGGCCAGCAGGTTGGCGTACCAGTCGCGCGGCCCGGGCAAGCCCGTGATGTACACGACGCCGTCGACGTTGTGGAACCAGATCTCGATGCGTCGCGGCTTGTTCGATCGAGCGCCGAGCGTCGTGATGTCGACGGTGCGATCGGCCATTGTGGACTCGGGCCCCGGAGCAAGGGCGTTCGCGATCGCGGGGTCCATCGTGCGTCAATTCTAAGCTCGGGCCGCGATGGCGGCGCCGATGGAGAAGCTCGCGGCCGGCCAACCCGCCGGCCCGCTCTTTCGGGTGCGGGCGGCGGATTTCTCCATCACTCCTCTCGAACGAACCGCGGGCCTTCGTACCCGCCCTTCCTCACGCGTTCGTCCCACATCGCTTGGGGACGCACCCACAGGCCGCCCTCCCCGTAGAGAGCGCGATACACGACGTAGTCCTCGTCGGTCTCGCTGTGCCGGGCGGTGCCGATCACCTCATACGCCTGACCCTTGAAGTGGCGGTAGATGCCGGGCTCAATCGAACTCATGACGCGACAGTATCGCCGCGGCTCGAAAGGTCAGCACGAATGAGCCCATCGCCGGTGACGCCGAGAATGTGCGCGGGTTCGTCGACGACCTGCGTCGCGACCCACGGTTTCAAGCGCGAGATCATCCGTATGGACCACCCCACGATCCGCCCCGACGCCGGGCGGGCTCCCGCCGTCGCCCCGTCGACGCTGCGGCGCTGTCCCGACAGCGGCAGCGACGACGAGGGACGCGAGGTCGTCCTGATCGACACGCGCAACGCGTTCGAGGTGGACTATGGCTCGTTCGCCGGCGCGCTCCAGTGGCGCATCGAGCGATTCACGCAATTTCCGTATGCCGCGGCCATGCTCCTCGCCGACCTCCAGGGCAAGACGGTGGTGAGCTACTGCACGGGCATCCGGTGCGAGAAGGCGGCGCTGTACCTGCGCGAGGAAGGTGTCGACGCGTTCCAGCTGGACGGCGGGATCCTCGGATACTTCGAGCAGGTCGGCCCCGCCCACTGGACTGGGGAGTGCTTCGTGTTCGACGAGCGCGAGGCCCTCGGTGCGGATCTCCAGCCACTCAGCGCGGCGCGAGCTTCGTGACCTCCACCGCGTCCGCGAACAGGCCGTTGGTCGTCGCCACGCTCAGGCGGGCGGCATCCGTCGCGAGCGGCAGCTGAATTCGCAGCGAACTCTTCAGAGTCAGGTCGTAGACCGCGCCGAAGCGCTGGCCTCCGATCACGCCCGAAACGACCGCCTGCGCAGGGCCCTCGAGTGCGTCGCCGACCAGCTCCCATCGGGCCAGGCCCGGCCGCACGTTGATGGTGAGCGGCGCCGCGGACTCCGCGGGCAGGTCCAGGAAACGTGCCCGCACCAGATCGCCGCGCAGGCCCAACCGGTTCGTCACGCTGAGGTTCACCCGACGTCCCGTACCAGGGGCGACGCTGAGCGTGTTCGCCGTGGTGCGCAGATTCTGGCCCGCGATGCGGAGCGCCGACCCGACCGCGCCGTCGTGGCCCACAACGTACTTGCGAAGCGCATGGACGATCGCGATCCGCCCGCCGTGCCTGCCGAGGGAGATCGTGTCGAGCACGAAGTCGTCGCTGTAGAGACTCTTGGCGATGCCGACGACCTCCCTGTCGAGGTCCTTGTCGAACCGCTGCCGGAACCGGTCGTCCGCGAGGTGGTCGAGCGGCGCGGCATCCGTCGCCAGTTCGATGAGAGCCGCGCGCTGCTCACCCTCCGGAAGCCGCGCGGCGAGCGTTGCAAGCTCGATGCGCAGACCGCTGAGGTCGCGAACCTCCTCGGCTCCCGCGGCGGGCTCGTGCGGCTCCTCGCGCGCCTCCCGCTGCGCGCGGCCGCGCACCACGAGCGGGCGAGTGTCGAAACCGAGGCGCGCCGGATCGAACTGCTCCGCGAGCTCCTCGCGCAGGGGGCGTCGGCGCTCCACGACGACATCGGTGATGTCGAGCCCTCCGAGCTCGTCGCGCAGCCTGCGGTGACCGCCGCGGGGACGGCGGCGATACAGGCTCGGCTCGCGCCGTGCCCGCGCGAGCACTCCCGAGGCCACTGCCACCCGGGCCGCGACGTGGGGCGCGAGCAGTTCGCCGAAGCGCACGCCGTCGAAGCGCTGCCCCTGCACACCCCCGCGGCCCGGCCGGTCGTCCGGCACGTCCACACGCCCGCGGCCGACGAGCTGCTCCTCGACGCGCTTTCGACCCGCGCGCGGCCGTTTCTGCTGGGGTTCCTCGAATGGTCCGCGGCCCAGGCGCGCTTCGTCGTCGGGGTCGATCTCACGCTCGTAGTAAGGCACCGGCACGAAGCCGTTCGGACCGCTGCCGATGCGCGAGCTCGCCGTCGGTTCACCCGCGAGCAGCAGGTTCTCGCCGTCCGGCGTCGAGACCGCGGTGGCGGCATCCCCCTCACCGAGAATCGTGATGGTGCCGCCGAGGAGCAGCCGCAGCGCATCCCAGAACGGAAGCTCGGCCGTGCCGGAGAACGAGTGGAACGGGAGGAAGTAGAGGCGCCCCCCCGACCACCTCCCGCCGGTGTAAGTGCTTCCGCCGATGTAGGAGAACGTGTTGGCAGCGGGGACGATCGTGATCTTGCGCGGTCCGCCGGGGAAGATCGGGTCGAGCACGTCGATCTCCCACGTCGCTCCGACCTCGCGCCACGCGATCGGTCGCACGACGTGCGGAGCACCCGAGAAGTCGTAGTTCTGAGCGAGGCAGATGATCGGATTCTGCCCGGCCGCGTGGGCGCCTCGGGTCATACGGAAGACGTCGACAGGGTTGTGGGTGGTACCCGAAAGGAACATCGCCACGAACCACCAGATCGCCGTCGCACCCACCTGGGACTGGTGGCGTACGTTGATGTGCTCTTCGAGTCCGGCACGCCAGTCGGCCATCTTGAAGCGGT
This sequence comes from uncultured Actinomycetota bacterium, assembly GCA_963772625.1. Taxonomy (GTDB): domain Bacteria; phylum Actinomycetota; class Actinomycetes; order Actinomycetales; family Microbacteriaceae; genus Microbacterium. The sequence goes on from CAVYXT010000002.1 coordinate 189,475, forward strand.
CGAGGGGCAGCTGATAGAGGCTCGACCCCTTCTCGGCGAGGATCCCTTCGGCGCTGAACCCCATGCAATTGCCGTCCTCCGACAGTCCCTTCGAGACCAGCTCGAAGTAGATGCTCTCGAAGCCATCGATGATGTCCCACCACTCCGGCTCACTGTCGACCTCGGGGAACGCCTTTGCGAAGGTGTTGCGCGAGACGCGCGCCGTCTTCGGGTTGCCGGTTCCCCAGTGCTTCTGGGCGGGCGAGAAGCCGCCCGGCGGCGGCAGCGGAGCGACGCTCGCCGTGATGCTCTTGATCATCGAGAAGTTGCCCGAGTTGAGGATGCCGTTGTTCTCGCGCATTCCCCATCCGTTGCCGGCATCCAGTCGCTTCTCCCACAGTCCGAGCCGCGGGCGGTCTTCGGGGTCGCGCTCGTGCACGTCGACGCGCAGCGTGTAGACGCGCCCGGGCCACGGGTCGATCCTGCGTCCGAGTGGGCGGTTGAGCTGTCGGATGTTTTGGCCATCCGAGACGTCCTGGAAACCGTCGATGTGCGTCCCGTCCTGCAGCAGGCCGACGTCGATGGTGAGGTCGTTCTGACCCCGGCCCCACCCTTCGTCTTCTTTGGTGTCGACGGTGCCCAGCACCACGTTGAGAGGCGTCGGCTCCGTCGCCCCGATTCCGGGGTACCAGAAGATGGCGCCGCGCTGGAACGTGTTGTACCGGGCACCAGGTGCGTCGGGCAGGTCGAGTTCGTCGGATGTCGGGAAGCCGAGTCGGCCCTGCGGGCCGCCGGCCTTCGTATAGTGATCCGCGATGTCGCCGTACACGAGGTGCGCGCCGATGCCGGGTGCCCAGTAGACGGTGCCCTGCGCGAAATCCGAGTACCTGCCGAGATCCTCGCCACTGCCCGGGCGGACGATTCGCAGCTCGTTCGTCGTTGGGAAGCCCCAGCGGCCGAGTCCTCCGGTCGCGTGGAACTTCTCGAGGATCGCCCCGTGCGCCTCGAACGCGGTGGCCGATCCGTCCGCGAGATAGATCTCGCCGCGTGCGAAGGGCTGCCGTAAACCCCCAGCAACCGCCTCCTCCGCGGCAGCCGGCGCCCCCAGGAGCGCAGCCTCACCGGCAGACTCGTACGCGACATAGACCTCCTCGAACACCGGATATGCGCCGGTGCCCAGGGTCCAGTAGACGGCCCCCTGCGAAAACAGGTTCTTCCGCACTCCCGGAACAGTGCCGCCGATCTCGTCCGAAACCGGGAATCCGAGGAGGGCGCGGTACGTCAGCAGGTTGTACTCGTCGCGGATCGCACCGTGGATCTCGAACGCGGCGCTGATGTCCTCGCTGAACCGGATGTCGGCGCCTGCGAACCGACGCACGACGCACTGGCTCGCGGAATCCCACTCCGGCTTGCCCAACGGGGCACCGACATCGAAACGGGGGAGCAGCGACCACCGCTTCGCGTCTATGACTCCCACAGCCGACACGCGCCAGCCGTCGACCAGAGGGTCGAAGGCGGTCGGCGGCTCGTCCGTCCACGAAACCGCCGCGACGTCGCCCGTGAAGGGGTAACCCACTCCGTCGGGTAGCGTGCCGACACTGAGCGACGTGCCGCTCGCCGGTGCGAGTGAGGCTTCCGGCAGGGCGGCGGCGGCGAGCAGGGTGCCGGCCGTCTCATCGACCACCGCCAGCACGTCGTCGTCGAGCACCAGAGCGGCCGTGTGCCACTGGTGTATCGGCAGCGAGGTGTCGCTGACGACCGTGCGCCAAGCCCCGGTCGGCGTCTGGACGCTGGCTCCCAGGCGAATGGATGCCGCATCCCCCGGGACAGGCTCCATCCACAGCACGGCGCGGCACATGCCTCGACTCGACGAGATTCTGTCGCGCCGTCACCGCACCGCGCGGCGCGAACACGACCCGCAGGGCAAAGCGCTCGCGATCGGCGAGCGTCGGTTCGGCAGTCAGCTGGGCCCGCGCTCCAGCCCCGAACCGGACGGCGTCGGCGAATGTGCCGAGCGGGGTGACGCCCGGACCGGGCTTGGCGCTCAGACCGACTTGGGTGATGGATGCCGCGCCGAGGCTGTCGGTGAGGGCTCCTCCGGCGGCAATCAGGCGTGCGAGTTCAGGCATGGCAGATCCTCTCCGTCGTCACGGTAGAGCGAAGCGGGGGATCGCTGATACCTCCAGCGGCGATGAAGACCGACCTCAAAGAGATCGCCTCGTACACCGCGCGGCGCGGCGTGTTCGAGATCGTCGATGTACCACTGCTGCGGTACCTGATGGTCGACGGGCACGGCGACCCGAACGCACAGCCGTACGCCGACGCCATCTCGACGCTGTTCCGCGTCGCGTATCGGCTCAAGTTCATGATGCCCAGCACGATGATTCGATGTCCGGCATCGACCTGCTCAGATGTTGATCTCCGCATCACAGCGCGTCGTCAGAGAACGGTGAGTTTCACCGCTCCGTCGTCGCCTTTGTGATGGACGGTAACATGCAGCTGCTCGAGTCGTCTCTACCGCCCGCCGAAGGGTCCCTTTGCGGTCGTTGACAGAGGGATGCCGTCGCCGAGCTGGCCGAGATCGTTGTCGCCCCGGCAGCGGATTGTGTGGCGGCGTGACTAGGAACTGTTACCTATCCGTGCAGAAGTCCCGAGAACCTTCCCCTGCCATTGCTGGGGTGCCAACCGTGGCGCTGACGCGAAACGTGGTGGATTCCCACATCAGCGGGGCTCTGGTTCCTCCGCGGGGAAACTCTGCGTGTGCCCGCGAGACTATGAGTGCCCGTGTGCGACCGTCAACGACCGCGCAGGGACTTTTTACGCGCTCGAAACAGCGGCGTTCCAAGGCTCGCGAACGGGATCATTACCTTTTCTCGGGTGGACGTTTTCAACATCGGCGCTCAGCCGCGTTGCCCCGACGACCTGGACACCAAAATGCGCGACATCGCCGGCGTGTGGGAGTGCCCGGCGTGCGGCGGGCAGTTGGTGCTCGACGAGGATTCCCCCCAGCCAAAGCTCAAGGGGTCCCCGTCCGCCGCTGCGTGACGGACCGAGGCATTCCGGAGCGACGGCGTAATCGCAACCGCACCGATTGTCAACGGGGAAGGTGTCCCCGACGCTTCATGACAGGGTCTTAATCGCACCCGCCGCCCGACGGGTCGAACCCGAATCGGCGCGTGGGCGTGTGTGCCGGGGGGCGCACTGGTCGTCCCGAGGTCCTTCTGGGAGGGGAACCTCGGGACGACCGAATTCTCGGTGAGTCACTAAGTGCCACTCGGCCGCGGGAGGGGTGTAGCTCGCTGCCTGCGACACCGGCGCGCACTGCTCGGGAGAACAAGTAGCGCCGAGGGATCCTGAAAGCCCGATAACGTCGGGCTATGAGCGACGTACTCCCGTTGAGTCCCGACGAGCTGCTGACGACTACCCGCTCCGTGCGGCGACGGCTCGACCTCGAACGACCCGTCTCGGTCGACGTCGTTCGAGAAGCGCTCGAGGTCGCGCTCCAGGCGCCGACAGGGAGCAACGCCCAGTCATGGCACTGGATTGTCGTGACCGACGCAGAGAAGCGCCAGGCTATCGCCGGGCATTATGCGCGATCGTTCGCCCGGTATCGCGCGTCTGGTGCCCGGACTTACGCGGACCCGACGCGCGAGGCGGTGCAACAGCGGGTTTCATCGAGCGCTGACTACTTGGCCGAGCACATGGGGGACGTCCCGGTCCTTGTGATCGGCGCGATCTTCACGGGCGCCGAGGAGTTCGAGCCCGGAAGTCAGGCCGGTCTGTGGGGGTCACTTCTCCCTGCGGCCTGGAGTCTGCAACTGGCGCTGCGGGCACGCGGCCTTGGCAGCGCCTGGACGACGTTGCATCTCGCTTACGAGCGTGAGATCGGAGAGCTCCTCGGCATCCCGCCGACCGTGCGCCAAGGCGTGCTGCTGCCCGTCGCGTACACCGTGGGAACGGACTTCCGACCTGCGCATCGTGCGCCGCTCGAAGACGTCCTCCACATCGACGGCTGGTGAGGTCAGGTCATCCCAAGCGCGCCGAAGCTAGCCGGTCCTCCACTGACGCTGGTTTGCCGGGATGAGGATGTTCCTGCGCGAAGCCCACTCTTCGGCGAGAGGCGCAGCTACGCAGCGCGGCGCGGTGCTACCCGCTTAATCGCGGCGGAATCCGACCCGGGTGCGCCCTTGACGCTTGCGGCCACCGGCCCAATCAGCAGCACGAACACCCCGCGTTTTCTTGCGGTGTGGTTCGTGGGGCATATATCTCTCGGACCTGCGCGCCTCAACCGCGGGGGCAGTGTGCCTGCGCTAGGTACGGACCGCCAGCGCCGACGGTCACGATTGCTGCGGCGGGACGTACTTGAGTTCCGCCACGACCGAAGCAGGAGCAGGCCCGAGATCGTGGTGGGCAGGAGGTACACCGCGAGGCTGAGACCGCACAGCGCGGGCAGAACAATGCCTCGCGCCTCGGTGGTGACATCGCGGGCGCGCAACGCCAGCGTGCCCACGTCGCATCGGACCAGAGTCGGACGCGTGCGATTGGGGTCCCTCAGCGGACGTCTCGCGATGAGTGAAGGAGAGCGGCTACGCGGCGTCTTCGATAGTCACTCTGACTATTGCTGTGGCGCGATCGACGCCACCACCACCATCAGCGCAAAGGCCATTTGCAGTGGCTATGAATCGTGGCGCTCACATGCCACTGACTGGGCTCCTTGCCGCATCCTCGGTCGGGGGAAGACGGCGTGAGCACCGGTCGTCACCCGTTCGGTCCCGCGGCGCAACTGGGAACGACGGCGCGAATTCAGGGGAAGTGGGTCCGGATATCCCGCGCGAGCGCATCGGGTTCCTCTACTGCCGCGAAGTGTCCGCCATGCGGGGCCGTAGTCCATTGCTGAATGTTGTACAGCCGGGCGTACCACTCTCGGGGCGGCACACCCTCGGGAACGAATTCGTGCGCGAACACAGAAATCGCCGTGGGAACGGACACGTAGTCGGTGCTCGTCACCGACGTTCCGTGCCACCGGGCATCGTAATAGTCGCGCATCGACGAGGTGATCGAGTTGGTGCACCAATAGAGGGTGAGTATCGTCTGCAGGAAATCGGTGCCGAAGTGCCGGTCGACGTCTCCGTCGCTGTCGCTCCAGGCGCGCCACTTCTCCACCAGCCAGGCGGCCAGCCCTGCCGGTGAGTCCGACAGGCCGTATCCGATTGTCTGCGGGCGGGTGGATTGGATGCTGCTGTATCCCCGTTCCGTGGAATCCCATTGCGCGACGTGCTGAACGTACGCCCGCTCGGCGACCGTCAACGGCGCGGCGTCCGGACCGAGCGCGGGACTCACCTCCGGCGTCGTGAGCAGGATCCCGGTGAGGCGTTCGGGGGCGCGCAGCGCAAGATGCGTCGTGACCGCCGCACCGAAATCTCCTCCGATCGCCCCGAAGCGTTCGTAGCCCAGGACGTCCATCAACTCGAGCCAGAGTCCAGCCGTGTATGCCGCATCTATTCCGACCTCCGCCCGGCGGGCGGAGAACGCGTAGCCCGGCAACGACGGGACGATCAGATCAAACTCATCGGCGAGTCGGTCGACAAGCGGGAGCATCTCGACGAAGCAGCTCGGCCATCCATGAGTGAGCAGCAATGCCGGTTTCCCTCTGCGCTCGTGGACGAAATGCACAGGCGCACCGCCGATGTCGGCAGTGAAGTGGGAGTAGCCATTGAGACGTTCCTCCTGCTCACGCCAGTTGAATCGGTCGGCCCACCTTTGGACGAAGCCCCTCAAGTACGTCAGATCAGTGCCCTGGCTCCACCGTTCGCCCGGCGCGTTCTCCGGCCAGCGCGTGTTGCGCAGCCGGGCCCGCAGATCGCTCAGAACCCTCTCCGGAATCGAGATACTGAAGGGTTCGGGAGCAGCGCCCATGCGGGAATCCTAGGGCTGGTCGAAGCGGCGCCGCCAGTACACGGACGGGCACCATCGAGCTGTCGCGCGCGTATTCCTGCAGCGCGATGCCACGCTCGTTGACGGTCCTCGAGCGTGCGACTTCCAAGGCTACGACGAACTCCGCTGTTAACGCGTCCAGGACTTCCGTTCTTAGTCCACGGAAATGCCCCAGGGTCGGCCAATCTGCTTCCGGGAAGCAGCGCACACCGGTCACGGACTCTCGTGTCGGCCAGCCGGTGGTCACGTGACACCTGGGACGGGCTCCCGTCTAGTTCTCCGGCTGGAACACCGCCCAGTTCTCCTGGAGTTTGCCGTTCACGATGCGATGCATCGTCACCCCGTGGCCGTTCATACTTGCATCGCCGGCAGCATTGCTTCGGATCCACCATCGCTCAGCGACCAGGTTGCCCTGCCCGATCAGTTCGTCGATGCCCGTCTCGACGCCGCCGCCGTTCCCCTGGGCGTCGAGGACGAACTGGCGCCACCCTTCGGGTCCGCGTACGTCCTCATCTCCATTGTGAGCCACGAAATCCGAGGCGACGATCTCGTTCAATACGCTGAGGACGTCATCGGCCTTGCTTACCTGGTTGAACCTGCGGACCAACTCGAAGTTCTCCTCGATCGACACAACGACTCCTTTGTTGAGGTGCTTGTTTGGGAGGAGTGTCCCACCGCTGAGCACTGCGCACCAGCCACCCGTGTCCTCTACTGGTACGGATGACGTTGCGGTGGTGCCACCTGTCATTGTCTGCTCCCTTCTCCACCTGATAGGTGCGTGGGGGATACACGTGGAGAAACAAGGCAAGGTCGACCCGGCGCCAATTCGGTGCGACGGGGGAGACGCGATGGCGGACGCAACGTTGGGGGCGCGTCGACCGACCGCGGCGTCAGGCTGCGTGCGGCGCCGAGGTCATCACTTTCCCACCTTTCTGACGATCACGTTCAGCCTGGTGGGATGACTGCATGGCCGACTCCGGAAGACGGCGCATCACGATCTCTTCCTGTGGGGTTCTCGATTGAGGATGTTGAACGGATCGACACCGCGCTCGAGGCGCACCACGCCCCCTCGACGCTGGACAGCTACGGCTCAGCGTGGCGAGGTTTCGAGCGCTGGTGCCTGGAGCGCGGATTCACGCCGCTGCCTGCCGCACCCGAGGTTGTCTGCGCCTACATCACCCGTCAGGCCGAACGCGGTCTGACCATGGGCATGGCCGAGACGCCGCGCTCATCCTGCTCGGTTTCGCCTCAGCCCTGCGCCGATCGGAACTCGCCGCCCTGGAAGTCGCGGACATCACATCCAAACCGGGTGGGCTGCTGATCACCGTACGCCGGTCCAAAGGCGACCCCCACGCCGTCGGCCAGATAGTCGCCGTCGCCGAAGGCCGGTGGGCAGATTCGGATCCCCTGGCGGCGCTGGGCGCTTGGCTGCACATCCGCCCCCGCACGGCAGGGCACGTGTTCACCCGTGTGCACGCGAACGGCACCATCTCGAGCCATCCGATCACCGCCGCCAGCGTGGGACGCATCGTCAAGACGCGCGCGCACGCGGTCGGATTCTCCGCAGACCGGATCACCGCCCACTCGCTGCGCGCCGGTCACGCCACGTCCGCTGCCATGGCCGGTGTGTCGCTGGACCGAATCGCCGCGCAGACACGTCACCGCGACCTGACGACGCTCGTGAACTACTACATCCGGCCCATCGAGTCGATGACGACGACATCGAGCCGGCACCTGGGCCTGTGATCCGTGCCGCACGCCCCTCTGATCGCTCGCGCGAGCCCGGTGCCACATCCGGGCGTCGTGGGTCGGATTGTTCACGTCGAGCTCATAGACCGCCGGATCCGAGATGGTGACCTGGAGCCGGCGCATCCGCTGCAGGTGCATCGGCGTGGTGGCGGCGCTCGAGGGCCGCCCCTTCGACGTCGGCGTTGGGCATGATCTTGTCGAGCCAGCGGGGGATCCACCATGCGGACTTCCCGAGCAGGTGCATGAGCGCGGGCATGAGCAGCATCCGCACGACGAATGCGTCGATCAGAATGCCGAACGCCAAGCCGAAGCCGAGGGAACGGATGATCGTCGATTCGGAGAAGATGAAGCCGCCGAAGACGGCGACCATGATGAGCCCGGCGGCGATCACCACGGATCGGCCGGCGCGGAAGCCCTGGGCGACGGCGAGGCGTGCCGGAGATCCGTGCACGTATGCCTCCCGCATGCCCGATGCGAGGAAGAGCTGGTAGTCCATCGCAAGCCCGAACAGGATGCCGACCAGGATGACCGGCAGGAAGCTGAGGATCGGCCCGGTGCTGTGGATGCTGAGGATCTCGGCGCCCCATCCCCATTGGAACACGGCGACCAGAGCACCGTAGGTGGCGAACAGGGACAGGATGAACCCTCCGGTGGCGATGATCGGCACGAGGAGTGAGCGGAACACGAGAATCATGATGAGCAGCGAGAGCCCGACGACGACGGTCAGGTAGAGCGGCAGCACTTCGGCGAGGTTCTCGGAGATGTCGATGTTGATCGCGGCCTGGCCAGCGACCCCGAGCTCGATGTCTCCGTTGACGGGTGGCATGGCACGCAGGTCGCGGACGAGCGCGTCGGTGCTGGCGCTGTTCGGGCCCTCCGCGGGTACGACCTGGAATGCAGCCAGCTCGCCGTCGTCCGACACGGCGATCGGTGCGACTGCGACGACGTCGTCCAGTTCGGAGAGGGCGCGCGCGACATCGACCTGCGCCTGCAGCGTCGCGTCGTCATCGAGGGCCCCGGGCAGGGTGGCCACGACGAGGAGCGAGCCGTTCTGGCCGGCGCCGAAGGCCTCCTCCGTGCGCAATGAACGCGTTGTGCGTCGTGGATCCAGCAGGCTCGGAGCCGCCATCGGGTAGCCCGAGGCGCATCGACAGGGCCGGGATCGCCACGATGAGCAACGCGACCGTCGCGGTGATCACGGTGAGGACAGCGCGGAGCGTCGACATCGGTCGCGCCTTCGTGTCTTCGTGGTGCACTTCACCGATGCGGGCTCGCGCTCGGCGGTTCAGCACCCGCAGGCCGATGAGTCCGAGGAGGGCGGGGGTGAGGCTCACGGCGATCAGCACGGCGATGAGCACGGCGATCGCGCCGGCGGTGCCCATCAGACCGAGGAACGGGATGCCGGTGACGTTGAGGGCGAACAGCGCGACGATCACGGTGGCGCCGGCGAAGACGACCGCATTGCCGGCTGTGCCGTTGGCCAAGCCGACCGATTCGCGCAGCTCGGCGCCTTGGAGGAGCTGCTTACGGTGCCGGTTGACGATGAACAGGGAGTAATCGATACCGACCGCGAGGCCGAGCATTACCCCCAGCACAGGGGTCACGGAAGCCATCTGCACGACGCCGGAGAAGGCGAGTGTGGCGACCGCGGCAACCGCGACGCCGAAGATGGCGGTGACGAGGGGAAGTGCGGCGGCGATGGCGGTCCCGAGCATCACGAGCAGCACGATGCCCGCGATGATGACGCCGATGATCTCGCCGATGCCGATGATCTGGGGAACGCCCTGAGCGATCTCGGTGGAGAACGACACCTTGACGCCATCGATCGCCTCAGACTCGAAGTGCTCGACGACGGACTCCTTCGCCTCTGCGGAGAGCTCGAGGCGAGGCTCTGTGAAGGCGACATTCACGAGCGCGGTCGATCCGTCCTCCGACACCACCAGGATGCCCGCGGACAGGTCGAGCAGCTCTTCACCGATCTCGAGCTTCTCGCTCTGCGTGGTGAGTTCCTTGCGGGACTCGCCGATCGTCGCCTGCTGGACGTTGAGCTCCGCGCGGCCGGCATCGAGCTGCGCCTGCTGCGCGTCGAGCGCGGCGAGCTGCTCAGCCGGTGCTCCGGCCGTCTCGAGCTGTTGACGCGCACCGTCCAGCTGTGTCTGAGCCTGGTCAAGCTGTGCCATCCCGGCATCCAGCTGTGCCTGGCCGGCATCCAGCTGCGCCGATCCGTCCACGATCTGGGTGCGCCCTTCCTCGATCTGGGCCTGCTCGTCGACGCGCTGCGTCTCCGCATCGAAGGCGTCGACGACCGCCGCGACATCGGGAAGATCCTGCGCATTCGCGACGAGGGAGCTGATCTGTTCGCGCTGGGCTTCCGTGAAGGGGGAACCGTCTTCGGTCTCGAACACCACGGTGCCCGAGGCGCCGCTGAAGTCGGGAAGCTTCTCCTGCAGTTCCGCGATGACAGTGCCGGATGCCGTGCCCGGGATGTCGAAGCTGGTGGTGAGACCCTTAAACCCGATCGCGAAAGCGACCGCGGCGACTGCCAGCACGAGCACCCATGCGACCACGACCGTCCACGCGCGCCTCGCGGCCAGCTTGCCGAGGCGGTAGAGCAGTTCAGCCATCAGCGGTCGCTCCCAGGATCGTTCCGGCAATAATACGCAACGGTTCGTCTCGTGAACGACGAATAGACTGTGAGAATGCCGGAACGTCGTCGGGGAGCAGTGCGGAGCGAGGCTGCCCGCGCGTCGATCCTCGAGGCGACCGCGCGGCTGTTCGCGGAGCGCGGGTACGACCATCTGTCCATTGAGTCGATTGCCGCGTCGGCGGGAGTGGGCAAGCAGACCATCTATCGCTGGTGGCCGTCGAAAGGCTTCCTGGTCGCGGAGTGCCTCCTCGAGGGGATGCTGCTGCCCGAGCGGCTGGCGCCGCCTGACTCCGGAGACCTTCGCGCAGACCTCGTCGCGTGGCTGGAGCAGATCTTCCGCGTGCTCGAGAGCCCGAACGGCGAGGGGCTGATGCGATCACTCGTCGCCGCGGCGGCCGAGAACGCTGAGGTGGGCAGGCGCCTCGGTGCCAGCCTGGGGGCCTTGTCGCTCATGTCGCGGATCAACGCACAGGACGAGGCATCCGGAGTGCCCCCGCGGCGGGCGCCAGAGATCGTGGAGTCCCTTGTCGGCGCGGTGGTGATGCGAGCGCTCAGCCGGACCCCGACTGAGCCTGGTGACGCCGAACGGCTCGTGAGCGCGGTCGTCGGGCCTCATCCGTCTTGACGTATTGGCACGCCACACCATCGCCGCCGGATGGCGACCTACGGATTTGGTGCGTCGGAGATCGATGGCGCATTGCAGGCATGACGTCGCGGACCCGAGGGCTGGGAACTCAGTCGTGGTTGCGAAGCCACGTCGTGAACTCCTGGATTCCCTGCTGGAAGCCAGCCTCCTTCGGTGCGTTGAGTTAGGCGTGGGTACCGGCGAGAACGACCTCGCGCACCTCGGTGCCCCCTGAGCGAAGTTCGGCGGCGAATGCGTGTCCGGAGCGACGCAGACGATCGTTGGCGGCGTCCGCGACGAGTGTGGGCGGAAAGTCATGCAGGTCCGCGCCGCCGGGGAACGCGTAGCCAGGCACGAGAAGGTCGGGGTCCCCGACGTAGTTGACGCGCCGGGCTCGAGGTGATCCGCTCGCGCGCGCGGATGCGTGTGGCTTGGCCGTACCACCCTCAGATCGGCGGGAAGCTTCGCGTGGACGGACCGAGTACCCGACTCCGTGAGCGTGCCGACTGGAAGGGCGAGCTAGCGGTACAGCTCGAGGCATTCCGTCACGCGATCATGGGGGATGAGCCGAACCTCGCCTCAATCGATCAGGCCATCGCGACGATGAAGGTCGTCGACGACATCTATCGCGCGGCTGGGATGCGGCCGCGGCAGCCCCTCGACTCGATTCGCTAGAACCCCGAAAAGGAGATGGGTGTCTGCGGCGTCAGGCCGCGTGAGGCGCGGAGCTCACCACTTTCCAACCTCAATCACTCAGGGCCGACCGCCGCTAACCCGATACAATCGGAGCATTCGAACCGTCCGGTTCCCTGTAAACACAAGGGGACACGAGGGTTCTCAAGACATCCGGTGAGATTCGGAAATCGCCCGAATCCTCCAAGGGGTCGCAGGTTCAAATCCTGTCATCCCGACCAGAAGGTCCCGGAAACTCAAGGGTTTCCGGGACCTTTTAGGTTGTGAGATTTGATCCAGTCATCGAATTGCCATCGCAATGGCGTCTGTGCGCCGCGCCTGCGGCGCTCCTCTCCGATGCGAAGCCAACCCCTCCGGTCACTTCCGATTCGTACAGGGGAGTGCGACGCACCTGTTCTGCATGGACACCGAAACCCCCTCCACAGACAACCCCTGGGGACTCGAGCCCCTTCTGGACGTCAAGGACTCGCCGCCTATCTGCATGTGCCGGTTTCCACCGTCTACGACTGGCGCACACGCGGTCTCTGCCCACGCGCGTACCGATTCGGCAAGCATCTGAAGTTCGCCATCTCCGACGTGCGGCTCTGGATCGAGAAGCAGCACGATCCCGAACCGGCTCGGTCGTCGGACCGGCGGTGAGCCGATGAGCCGGTCGCCAATCATTTCGAAGCACACGAACGTTGCGGGGTTTATGCGAGCAGGTGGGGTCTCAGGCGGTCTCCGACGACACCTGACCCTCGCCGTTCCTTGCCTGGAACCGCTGCGGATGGTTTCTGCGCGAGTTCGGGCTCGGGCTGACAACGACGCCTAACGCCGAAGACCTCGCTGCGCTCAGACGAAGCCGCGCACCATGGCTTCGCGCCACGTGCCGGCACGGTAGACCAGCCCGTCCACACCGTTCGAGGTCAGAACCTCGAAGCCGCCGTCGGCTGTGCGCCTGATCTCGGCTTGGATCTGACCGTGCATGTTGGTCCGCCAGAGCCCGACCGCGACTCCGCGCAACCTGAGCCTCACGCCGGGGCGGACAACGATTTCAGCGACCTCACCGACGGCCGGTGGGGCCTCGGGGTACCGGATCGCCATGCCCAGGATCGTAGAGCCGGGATCACCCGTCGTTCATCAGGGACTACCCGTAGACATCACCCTCAGGCGTCGGGGACGTACGGGTCACCCGCGCTACGGGAGGGCTGAGCCAGCGGGCGACAACTCCGTTGTGCCAGCATTTCACTCATGAGCGAAGACCCGCAGCCCAGCACGACCCGGGAGTATTCACGCTTCGTAGCGAACGTGCTAGTTGATGCGGCGGAGGGCTACCCCGAAACAGGCCTGGGATCGTACGTCCGCCTACTTCACGATGTCCCTATCTTCAGGCAGGCGACGGACGGTGGCGAGTCCATTGAAGTCAACCTTGACGCGTTCATCGCGGGCGCAATCCTCGCGTGCCTCGCGCTCGGTCCCGCTGTGGATCACCCGGACCGTGATCGACTCCTAGCGGAAGCACGCTCTTACCTACGGTCTCTGAGCCCTGACGACTTCGCACCGCCTGGCGATCATTCCGTGTCCTAGACAGATCCCTGAGCGGGCACCAGTCACCAGATCGGTGTCAATCGTCCCGCTCGGGGTTCGTCGAATGACGATTCCTCCACGCCGCGTCGAGCGCGTCAACCGCTCGCCTATGAAACCCGTGCAAGCTTGTCGCGGCTCCAGCAACGCCCTCGGGTCCATCGCGCAGGTCCTGTGTCCGAGCAGGGTCCGTGCGGGATGCCGAAACCAATGCCGAAAGCAGGTCGTCCGCCACCTCTTACGCGGTTTCGTAACCTGCCGCGTGCCAAGGGCGCACGCAGACCGCGGTGAAATCATTCCCTCGATTCGTCATCGGCGGCGGACTTTCGCAAACGTGGGAGCGCGGCAGGAACTCCGCGATCGTGCCACTACAAGCGGCTGTATTCGCCATCAGGGGCCGTCAGCGGTGGCGAGGCGATCCGTGCGTTCGAGGCTAGCCGAGCAGCGCCACGCCGAAGCCTGCCACGACGGCTCGCAGTTCAGCGAGGTAGCGCTGCGCCTGCTCGGTGAGCGGGATCGCCGAATGGCCGATCCAGCCGATCTCGATGCGTTCGTGAACGTCGAGCGGGATGGCGACGATCTCCGGGTCGAGGTCGTCGCTGATGATGCCCGTCGAGATGGTGTAGCCGTCGAGCCCGATCATGAGGTTGAAGATCGTAGCGCGGTCGGAGACCCGGATCTCCTGCTTGCTCGACAAGGTGGAGAGGATCTCCTCGGCGAAGTAGAACGAGTTGTTCGCCCCCTGGTCGAAGGTGAGCCGCGGCGAGTCGGCGAGATCGGCGAGGGTGACGCGATCTCGAGAGGCGAGTGGGTTCTTCCGGGAGATGAAGATGTGCGGCTCGGCGAGGAAGAGCGGGTGGAACGCAGAGCCCGGAGTCCCGGAGCAGTTTGTCGATGACGTTCCGGTTGAAGTCGTTCCGGTAGAGGATGCCGAGCTCGCTGCGCAGCGTCCGGACGTCCTCGATGATGTCCCAGGTGCGAGTCTCACGCAACGAGAACTCGTATTCGGCCGCCTCGCTGCCCTTCACCATCCGGACGAACGCGTCGACCACGAACGAGTAATGCTGCGCCGAGACCCCGAGCAGGCGTCGCGACGGCGGTCGACCTAGGTAGCGCTGCTCGAGAAGCGCTACCTGCTCGGTGACCTGCCTGGCATAGCCGAGGAACTCCGCACCATCGGCGGTGAGCGTCACGCCGCGGGCGGAGCGGAGGAGGAGGGCGCGGCCCACCCGGGTCTCGAGGTCCTTCATCGCCGCGGACATGGTCGGCTGGGAGACATAGAGCAGGTCGGCGGCGGCGCTGATCGACCCCTCCGCCGCGACCTCGATGAAGTAGTGGAGTTGCTGCAGCGTAAAACTGCCTGATCCGCGAGCCATAGGTAAAGACTATCGCGAAACATAGTCACGATGAGTTTGTTGATAGCCGCATATCGCGTGCACGATGGCTGTACCGACTTCCGCAAGGCCGAGCCCGGCCGATCAGCCAACGGATTGGCCACTCATGGCGAACGAGTTCACGTTCAGCATCACCACCACCCGCTTCGATGAGGACTACTCGCCGTCGGACACTTCCCGGATCACCACGAATTTCGCCAATCTGGCTCGTGGCGAGCACCGCCAGCAGAACCTCCGCAACGCCCTGGCGATGATCGACCACCGATTCAACGACCTTGCGCACTGGGACAACCCGAACCGGGACCGCTACACCGTCGAACTCGAGATCGTCACCGTCGAGCTGCAGTTCGCCGCGGGAGGCGAGGATCAGAAATTCCCGCTGCTCGAGGTCCTCGACATCCAGATCGTCGACCGGCGGACCGAGGCACGTCACCACGGGATCGTGGGGAACAACTTCTCCTCCTATGTCCGCGATTTCGACTTCAGCGTGCTGCTGCCG
The DNA here is from genome assembly GCA_963772625.1 of uncultured Actinomycetota bacterium. Classification (GTDB taxonomy): domain Bacteria; phylum Actinomycetota; class Actinomycetes; order Actinomycetales; family Microbacteriaceae; genus Microbacterium. The sequence continues at coordinate 204,558 of CAVYXT010000002.1, forward strand.
GCGGCCACCGAGGCCGCCGGGAAGTTCACCGTGCCCAACGATTTCGGCAATCTGCACGGCAAGCTGTTCCAGCACTTCCTCGACTCTGCCGCATACCGGGAGCGATTCCCGACGTCGCCCGTGATCTGCATCAGCGTCTCGACGAGCAAGGAGTACCGTCGCACCGCGAACCACCACCCGATCCTCGGCGTCGAGTATCAGCAGGACGATTACTCCCTGACCGACGAGTACTTCGGGAAGATGGGGCTGCAGGTCCGATACTTCATGCCACCCGGCAGCGTCGCGCCGTTCGCCTTCTACTTCCGCGGCGATCTGCTCGGTGACTACACCAACCTGCAGCTCATCGGCACGATCAGCACCATGGAGACGTTTCAGAAGATCTATCGACCGGAGATCTACAACGCGAACTCGACCGCCGCGAGCATCTACCGACCGAGCCTGGAGCAGCAGGACTTCTCGCGGACCCAGATCGCCTACGACCGCGTCGAGCGCAATCAGCTTGCGGCAAAGCAGGGGAAGTACACGGAGGAGCACTTCGTGAAGCCGCACAGCGAAGTACTGGAGCAGTGGGCCGCCAACTACCCCGCTCTCGTCGGATGACTCGCGGAGAATCGTCGATCATGCACACGCTGTTGCCCACCTCCATCGTCGGCAGCCTGCCGAAGCCGTCCTGGCTCGCCGAACCGGAAACCCTCTGGTCTCCGTGGAAGCTGGAGGGTGACGCGTTGGTCGAGGGCAAGCAGGATGCGCTGCGGGGCGCAGTCCAGGAGCAGCGCCAGCGCGGCATCGACATCATCAGCGACGGGGAGCAGACCCGCCAGCACTTCGTCACGACGTTCATCGAGCACCTCAGCGGGGTCGACTTCGAGCAGCGAGAGACGGTTCGAATCCGCGATCGGTATGACGCGAGCGTGCCGACCGTCGTCGGTGCCGTGAGCCGTGAGAAGCCCGTGTTCGTCGATGATGCGAAGTTCCTCCGCCAGCAGACCGACCAGCCGATCAAGTGGGCACTCCCCGGCCCGATGACGATGATCGACACGCTCTATGACCGCCACTACAAGAGCCGCGAGAAGCTGGCTTGGGAGTTCGCGACGATCCTCAATCAGGAAGCGAAAGAACTCGAGGCGGCGGGGATCGACATCATCCAGTTCGACGAGCCCGCATTCAACGTCTTCCACGATGAGGTGCAGGACTGGGGAGTGGCGACGCTGGAGAGGGCGGCGGAAGGACTGCGTGCGGAGACAGCCGTGCACATCTGCTACGGCTACGGGATCAAGGCGAACACCGACTGGAAGGCGACCCTCGGGCCGGAATGGCGGCAGTACGAGCAATCGTTCCCGCTCCTGCAGCGGTCCACCATCGACATCGTCTCGCTGGAATGCCAGCACTCCCATGTCCCGATGGAGCTGATCGAGCTCATCCGCGGCAAGAAGGTCATGCTCGGGGCCATCGACGTGGCGAGCGAGACGATCGAGACCCCGGACGAAGTCGCCGACACCCTCCGGAGGGCTCTGAAGTTCGTCGACGCGGACAAGCTCCTCCCGAGCACTAACTGCGGCATGGCGCCGTTGCCTCGGAACGTTGCACTCGGGAAGCTGAGCGCGCTCAGTGCGGGGACGAAGATCATTCGCGAGGAGCTGGCCGTTGAGGAGTCCTGACCCGCATGCATCCCGCGCGGGCGGCCGGATCGAGACGCCGAAACACGGCTTCTCGTCCTCCCTTTCGCCCGACGAGTTCAAAGCCCTGTTCCGCGGGCACCCCGGGGGTGTCGCCGTCATCACGGCGGATGCGGGCGACGGGCCCGTCGCGCTGACGGCGACGTCGGTCGCCTCGGTGAGCGCCGAGCCTCCGTTGCTGATCTTCTCGATCTCGGCACTGTCGTCGGCATCCGACGTGCTTGCGCGCGCCGAGACCGTCGTCGTGCACCTTCTCGACGCGCACGACCTCGAGGTGGCGAAGCTCGGTGCGACCAGCGGCATCGATCGCTTCGCCCAGACGCACCGCTGGTCGCGCCTGGTCACCGGTGAGCCGGTATACCGCGATGTCCGTGCCTGGGTACGCTGCACTGTCATCGAGCGCATGGATGCAGGGACCTCCACGGTCATCGCCGCTCACGCACTGCAGTCCCACATCGAGCGCGACGTCCACCCGGGTGGGCCCGGCGACGCGCTGATCTACCACAACCGAACGTGGCACCGTCTGGGCGAGCACTCCCGCATCGAGGGCTGACGGAAGCGGCGTCGCATATCCGCAAGCCTGCCAGGCAAGTGTCACGGGAACACCGGCGTTCACGCGCCCGAGGGCGGCTCAGCACGTAACACTGATGCAATCTCACCCCGTTCCCGACATTTCTGGGTCGGCCTGACAGTGCGTCTCGGTTTGTCCTGCACGCTCAAGGATCGCCCATTGGAGGTCCGAGCCGCCGCAGGACAGGGGGCTCGCTCGGTCGAGCGCGCCCACGAGGCCCAACATGGGCGCCAGCGCCCACGCCGGAGGATCCTCTGACAAAGACTGCGCGGACGCGTCCACGCCTGGTCGAGTCAGTCGACGAGGTCGGTCGACGTCTGCGCCTCGATCGGTGGCTAAATGCGCTCGAAGACCATCGTTGTCTGGATGCGGTCGCCGCCGCCGAAGCCTCCGCTTCCCGAGGCTGCTGTGCTGATCGTGTGCAGGCGGTACCCGAGCGCGGCTTGTTTGTTGATCACCTTTCGAGCTCGCCTCGTTGGATATCCACACCCGGCAGCGAGCGCACTGTCCCATCGTCACATGGATCCCGTCTTGGCGACGTCATGCTTCGTCGGTGCACCCCTTTTCCCGGTGTTGTGGCCGGGCGGATAATCAGGGCATGGATGCGCCGCGAGGGTCGGCGGACTTCGAGGAATCGGACGAGCTGCAGCGCCTGCGACGACGCGCGTACGGACCGAATGCCGACATCGCGGGGGATGCGGCGGCTCAGGCTCGACTTTCCGAACTGGAAGCCGCCGAACGTCGAGAGCACGCTCCCGCCGTCGATGCCGCCGCAGCGCTCCGAGCCCCTGTCTCGGAACGCGTCCCGGTCCCTGAGCCTTTCGGAGAGTCGCGCCCTGCGTCGACATCGGTCCCGCAGTCTGTCAACGGGGCGTCCGCCGGGCATGAGCCGGACGGAGGGTCGGTCACTGGGCAAGGCCCCGCCGGGGTGCCGATCGCCGATTCCGAACCGACCGACGGATCCCGCTCGGCACGGTGGTTGCGCCGCCGCCGCTTGCTGCCCTGGGTCATCGCCGCGGTGGTCGTGCTGGCCGCAGCGATCGGCATCGGTGTCTTCATCGTCGATGAGTCGAACCGGCCCACACCGGTCGCACAACTCACTCCGCAGGGCCAACCCGGACCTGCGTCCATTCCTGTCGACGATGAGGTCCCTGTGAGGTATGACTTGACGGTCGCGGACTTCGTCTCGTACGGCTCGTACGGGCCGCTGCAGATATGGAGCACGACGAAGCTGGAGAATCAGCGATGCATCGCCGTGGTCATAGAGAATCACATCTCGGTGTTCGAGTGCACGGCGCCTTCTGTCGACACCATCGCCGATTACAACATCGAACCCAACGAGCTCCCACCCGCGCCGTCCGGTGAGCTGTCGCCATACGTCCGATTCGTGCTCCACGATGAGGTCGTCGACGTGTACCGACCGAAAGAGGAGGGCGAGTTCTACGGATCCACGCCGCGCGAAAGCCAGGCGCCACGTCAGACAGTGGTCACGGCTGACTATCGGTTCGAGAACTCGCTCGCCGACTCGGTTGGCGCCGCCACGGAGCTCTCGGGGATCGGTGCACACGCCACCGGATTCATCGACGAGGCAGTGCTCGGTCAGACGCGCCCTGTGCTGACGTTCGATCGGGGCAGCGGCCTCGAGCTCACCCCCGCATCGGTGGTGATCGGCAGCGAGTACACGATCGAGTTGGTGTTCCGCTTCGATCGACTCGATGGCTTTGCGAAGATCGTCGACTTCAACAACGCCACGGAAGATTGCGGCCTGTACAGCTTGGACGGACGGATGGATTACTGGCCGATCACGGCCGGCTTCGGCGCGGCGGTCGTCGAAGCGGACTCGTACGCCCACGTCGTGCTCACCAGGGACGCCACCGACAACGTCGTCGCCTATGTCAACGGAGCCAGGCAGCTGTCCTTCCACGACACAGGCGACATCGCTGTGATCGACGCCAACGACACGCTTCGGCTGTTCAGCGACGACACCGTCACAGCGAACGAGGACTCCGGCGGAGCGGTGTCCCGGATCCGGCTGTACGACGGGCCGCTCAGCGCCAGCGACGTCGCCGCGCTCGCCGCCGAGTTGCCCATCACCACGCCCACCCTCGCCCACGTCGAACCGTTCCTGCACGAGGAGGCCGCAGCGGAACGCTTCAGCGGCGATGGGAACGGATGTGTTCGGTAGGCAGCTCCAAGAGAGGCTGTCGGAAGAAGTAGACGCGAACGATCACGCGGTTAATGTCACTTCCTCGTTTGCAGACTCCTTCGACGTCACCTGGACCGATGCCGCGGGTCGACTACGGGGCTGTCCTGCGAAGCAAGCGCTCTCGGCGCTCCACCAGCGACTTCAGGGCAACGGGTTCAAGCCTGCCTCAGTGGCAGGACTTGCCCGTTCAATCAGGGTGTCAGAAATTCCCTCCGAGATGAGCGAGCTGTTGACAGAGATCGAAGCTGCCACTTCGTCGTGAGAGGAGCCATGCGTCCGCATCGCGATCGTCAGTGGACGCCGTCGGACTCGTCGGCTGATACTCGTGGGGATTGAACGTGAACTCGAGGCGGATGCCGTTGTCGTCCTCGATGAATGATGCGTAGTAGCGGCCGTTGAATCGCGGGTATGGCTTCGGCTCGCGCACCGCCGTCCAGCCCGCCTCCATCGCTATCGCGTGCAGGCGATCGACTTCCTCGCGGGATCCGAGCGCGAAGGCCAGGTGCTGCCAACCCAATCGGCCAGTCCGGTGCGGTCCGCTGTCTACCTCTCGAGCCGGAAATAGGATCAGCTCCTCCTCGCCTTTCCACCATGACACCGATTCGTCCGCGTCCTGCCGGGTGCAACCAAGCGCACGCATCACGGGGTCGAACTGAGCGATTGACCGAGGCAGGTCATCGACGGTGATTCCGAGGTGGTCAAAGAGAGGCACCCCGACATCCTGCGGCTGGAGCTGGTGATGAGCAAGGCAGCTTCCTTGTCACCGACCGTCGTCGACGATCGATCCGCAGGCGTAACGGGTCCGAGAAACCTCGGGGCGCCCTCAAGTGCCGATCGTGGACACCAGCACGCCGCCTTCGGTCGGGAGCACCCGCCAGACGCTGCCTTTGCCCTCAACGCGGAGCCCGCCATCGCCCACAATCAGGGCCGTGCGCTCGTCAACGCCGAGCCCGCCCGCGACCAGCCCGGACTCGACGGCGGCGACCAGTCGGGACAGCATGCCGCGCTCGGCCACGTGCACCTCAATGGCCACGTCGACAAGGCCAATGCCGGCCTCGATCTCCAACTCGTCGCCCGCTTCGCCGGGGTCCTCAGGTGAGACGGCCACGCCGCCGATGCGCGAACCGCTTCCGAGCGAGCCCCCCGCCGCGATCATCGCGCCGGCCGAGACGCCGAGGTAGGGCACACCGCCGGCAACCAGCCGGCGCAACTCGCCGAACACCGGCTCGAGCCCGGCGCGCACGTCCTCGACGACGCCGCCCCCCACCGCGATGCCGTCGACGTCGGCGATCGCGCCGAGCCCGATCGGCTCGCCGGGCCGCGCCGCGGTCAGGTGCACCTCAATCGCGGGTCCGGTTCCGGCCTCGGCCAGAAGCTCGCCAAGCGCCGCCGCCTTCTCCTCGGCCTCGGGGTGCAGTGAGATCACGGCGACGCGCGGCCGCGCGCGGCCCGCGTGGCCCGCTCGCAGCGCCGCTTCTGCGACGAACGGCGCGTAAAGCGGGGCATCCGCACCCGTGGTCGCACCGCCGCCGATGAGGTGCACGCTCACGTGGCAGCATCCCCAGTTGCGACGGCGAGCGATGGCGCCGCATCGCCGAACTGGTCCCAAGTGAGGATCTCGCGGCGGATTGCGTCGATGCCGGTGCCCGCGTCGTTCGCATCGAAGGTCATCCGGAGAGCCTACGCGGGGTTGGAGTCTAGGCGGTGCCCGTGCCGGGGCCCAGGGTCAGTGCCTACCGGTAGAAGCCGCCGCGGTCCTGGCCGAGCTGGGCTCCACGGCACACGCGCGACGTCGGGGATTGGTGAGCCCGACCGAAAAGAGTCAGACGAGGATATGCAGCGCGGCATCTGCGTCTTGCAGGGCGCGCTCTCCCGATTCGAACCGCGACGTGAGCTTCTCTCCGCTCCGGCCAGCGGGTCGGTCCTGCACGTGTTCGGAGCATAGGCGCCGAGCTAACGCTGCGACATAGCGATCACACCCCTGATGCTCCAGCCCGCGAACGGGTGTGGTCACGTAACGAGCTAGTCACCACCCATCTGGCGAGAATCTATCCCTGGTCGACGCGAGACCGAGGCCAACATCGCTTCGCGCGGCTTGTGTGATGGTGCCTTTTCAAATGGCGGCGAAGCCGTGTCTCGCAGGTACAGCTCCAGCGTCGCGCGGCGGTTTGTTGACAAGATGCTAACAAGGCTGTTGACGAAACGCTAATTAGTCATATCATGGCTCCATGAGCCCTCCGCCCCGATACACCCGCCTCGACCCCGCGGAGCGACGGGATCAGATCCTTGACACCGCCAACACCCTGTTCGCCGAGCGCGGCTACGAGGAGGTCTCGATCGAAGACATCGCGAAAGAGGCAGGCATCACGCGCGGACTGATCCACCACTACTTCGGCGGGCGCAAGGAGGTGTACATCGCGCTGCTCGAGCGGCTCGAGACCATCCGCGAGGAGGAGCTGCGACCACCCGTGGGTCGAAGCGCGCGTGCGCGAGTGGCGGACTCGGTATCGCGCTGGCTCGATTGGACGGAGGCGAACCGGACGATCTACCTCGCGACGATGGCACCCGGCGAAAGCGTCGCCGACCCCGACGTGAGACGCGCCGTCGCGGATCTCGTGCGGCGAGCGGTCGTCCTGCTCACGGTCTTCCACAACGACATCGCCGAGGACTCGCCGCGCCTGCGCTATGCGCTGGAGTGCTGGACCGGCCTGAACCGGGCCGCGACACGCCGCTGGCTGCGCGGCGAGGCCACCCGCGAGACGACACAGGAACTGCTCACCTCGACCCTCGAACACGTCCTGCGCACGTTCGGAGCGCCGGCCAACCCTCAGGCCTCTCCACCCGGCCGATAGACCGCAACCTCAGTTCCCTCGCGGATCACAATCTCAGCGATCGCACATCTTGTTGACGTATAGTCAATAAGAAGCGCACCACGCTGGGGTGGCCTCAACTCGATCGATTTCCGGGTTCAATACTCGGCCGAATGGGACGTTGCCAAAGGAATCCCAGGATTTCTTTGGCGCGCCCTAACTCACAATTCGATCGATGGAGAAGCCATGACTACGCAAGACCAAAACACCTTGTCCTACGCCGCAGGCTGGTACGCCGACACGGCCAATCCGGGTAGCGAGCGGTACTACGATGGCACCGCCTGGACCCAGGAGACGCGCCCGACCACCGCCACCCCCCCGGCGAAGCCCAAGAAGAAGCGCAAGTGGCCGTGGATCGTCGCCGGCGTCCGGCATCGCCCTGGTCGTCGCGATCATCGCGATCAGCGCCTCGAACACGGGTGGTAGCACTGACGCCGTCGAGACCAACTCGGTCGCCGTGACCGAAGAGGTCGCGCCGGCGCCCGCCGAGGAGGCCGCACCCGCCGAGCCGGTCTACACCCTGGCTCAGGAGAACGCGCTGGAGTCGGCGCAGAGCTACCTGGACCTCATGCCGTTCTCGCGGCAGGGTCTGATCGACCGGCTGATCCTCGGAATACGGCGGTGCCGGCTTCGACGTCGAGACCGCGACCTGGGCGGCCGACACCGTGGGCGCCGACTGGAACGCTGAGGCCGCAGAGGCGGCGCAGAGCTACCTGGACACGATGGCCTTCAGTCGTGACGGACTGTACGTAGCAGCTGATCTCCGAGTACGGCTCGAAGTTCACGCCCGAGCAGGCCGAGGCCGGACTCGCCGCGGTCGGATACTGACCGCCGGTGCGCTTCGTACCCCAGCCGGTGTAGGGACCGGCTGGGTTTGCGGGGCAGGGCCTGATGGTCCAGGCGGGCGGTGGTATCTGGGCGATCTACCGCCCGCCCTCACCGCATCATCCCCTCAAAGATGGCGAGCATCATGGGCAAGGCCATCAAGACGCGGCTCATGCGAAGAGCGGCCAAGAGGAACGCGTTCGGTGGGTACGAGAAGACGAACCACGGCAACGGCACATTCTCAATGAAGAACTCGAAATGGCAGATCAGACGAAGACCAGCAGCCAGCCGTTCTTCTTCACCGTCGGTGTGCAGTACGGCTTGCCTCCGACGCGCCTATGACCACGCTGTCAGCCGCGTCGCGCTCTGAGCCGTGCGGATCGCGCTCGTCAATCACCCCCTGACGAGCGCGATCCGGACTGTTCACGCCTGGCCCGTCTCGAGGTCAGTGGCCCGGCCGCGCAGCGCTACCAGTTTCGTGACACGCAGGGGCACTGGAACCCATCAGTCGGTTCCCGCCATCAACTTCCAAGGGACCAAGAGAACGGTGCGAACTACATGACCAACCGAACCATGACCATCACCGTGACGCTGAACGCGGACGACGACACACTCGCCATCGACGTCACCCGCCAGGGCATGCCGCTGAACAGGATGGCAGAGGGGCTGATCCTCGCCCTCGAAGGGCAGATCCTGGCGCAGATCGCATTGCGCGTGGACGGCGCCGATCCGAGCGAACAGCTTCGGCAGACGTTCGCCCTGCCGATCCGCGCGCAGGTTCAGCAGATATTGAACGAGACGCCGATGGTCGACACATCGGGACGACGCGGCGTGATCACCACCATCCCGGCAGGAATGGGAGAAGACGATGGACAAGGACAAGCGCAAGGCTCGGCCCGACGACGCGACGATTATCAAATCGTTCACGATCGAGCGGACGTGCCACCAGCGCCACGCTCAGCTGAGTGCCGGCGGCAGTGTGTCGGCGGTGATCCGCGAGATCATCGACCTCCACCAGGTCGAGGGCATCCAGCTGCTGCGGAAGGAGCCGCTGATCCGCACGTCAGTCTGGGTGCCGCCCGAGATCTGGGGGCGCCTTCCGAGCCAAGACCGAACAGGACGGAATCACGCTGGCAAGTCGAAGTCAGACTCATCGATTCCGAGACTCTCCCAGAGTTCGCGAAGCTCGTCGGCGGTCACGGGCCACTCCATCTGAACGGTGGCACAGCGCGAAGGCCGCCGTCGCCTGATCGAAGTCACAGAATCGGACCCCGGAAGATTCCTTGAATCGGGTATATACAAGGGACATGGCCAAAGCGGTCAAGGGGGCTGAGAAGGCGCAACCGGCTGACGACGCCGCGAAGAGACGCCGCAGCTGCCGCGCCCGCGCATGGATGACTGTCGCCGGCTGGCTCGCCGCCGTGTTCTCCGTGCTGTGCATCATCGTCGTCTCCGCCGTCTGGGTCGGCCACCAGGAGCTGCCGTACCAGGACGCGCCCGACGAGACCCGCGTCATCACCCAGGCTCAGGTGGACGCGTTCAACGACGCCAACGTCTACACTGGGCTCGACGCACGAGTTGCCCACGTACATCCCGACCGGCGTCATGATCCAGTCCCTCGAGTTCAAGGGCCCCTACACCCTGCAGATGGCGGGGTACCTGTGGCAGCTCTACCCGCTCGACCGCGAGGACATCGACCGGGGCGTGGTCTTCCCCGAGGCGGACACCACCAACTTCTCCAAGGTGTACGAGGCCGTGCAGGGCGACGAGGTGCTGGTCGGGTGGAACTTCAAGACCACGCTGCGCGAGCAGTTCGACTACGGCGAGTACCCGCTCGACCGGCAGGAGATCTGGCTGCGGATGTGGTCGGTCGACTTCGAGCAGAACGTCTTCCTGGTGCCGGACATCGGCGGGTATGCGGACACGAACCCGACCACGCTTCCCGGTGTCGACCCAACGGTGGTGCTCGAGAACTGGAAGATCGAGGAGAGCTACTTCAGCTATCGGCTCGCCACCTACAACGCCGACTTCGGCATCCAGAACTACGAGTTCATCCCGAAGCCGGAGCTGTACTTCAACATCCACGCCGAGCGATACCTGCTCGGACCGCTCTTCTCGCAGGGGATCGCGCCGTTCATCATCCTGCTGCAGCTGTTCGTCATCGTCATGGTGATCGGACGCAACTCGAAGCGGCTCGACCAGTTCGGCGTGCGGCCGGGCGCGGTGCTGTTCACCTGCGCCGCATACGTCTTCGCGGTGCTCATCTCCCAGAACGGGCTGCGGAACGAGGTGCGCTGGCCCAGCTTCGTCTATCTCGAGGGCCTGCACGTCATCACCTACTTCGCGATCCTCGCCGTCGCGATGAACTCGGTGCTGCTGGTCGCGAGGCCCCACCTCGGGCTGTTCAAGTACGGCAACGCCTGGGCGCGCATCCTCTACTGGCCGGCCATCACCGGGGCGATGCTCGCGATCACCGTGGCGGCCTTCTGGTAGGTCAGCCGCGCAGGATGTCGAAGGCGACGCTCTCGTTGCGCTCGCGCGCCCCGGCGATGAACATCATGCTGCCGTCTGGCTAGGCTTCATCGACGGCCGAGGCAAGCACTGGGTGCGCGACCTACGCACGGGGGACTACGTCACCCAACGTCGGCAGCGCAGCCGGAATCTGAGCTACTGATCCGCTTGGACGGACGGTTGTGTTGCAGAAGGAATCCTCTGCGGGCTGCATTGCCGTCGCGGCCAACCAATTGCCTGCTGAGGGGTCCCGTCAGCGCAAGTCTTAGGCCCCCGAGTAGTCGTCAGCACACGGTGCAGGCGAACATCATCGATGCCTTCGACGACGGAATTCAGTGGCCAAGCACGAGCAGTCCGCGGATGGCGAATGGACTCGAGCGGCGCAGATCAACCGGCATCGACTGCTCAATCTGAGCCCACGCGCCGTCCGCCAACATCCGAGAACGCGACATGGGCGGTCGGGCCTTGCGGCTCCCTTTCTCCTCCGCCGATGTGGGAGTATCCTGACCGCGACCTTGATCAGGGGGTGCCGCGTGGCGAACTCAAAGCACGAGCGACAAGCCGTGTCTCACGACGAGTTGATCACGCGATACGGCTACCTCCTCAGCGTCCTTCCGCAGGCCATCGCCGACCGGGCTCACCATGCGGCTTTCGGGGAACTTTCGCGAACGCAGCGCGAGGGCCTGTTCGAGGAGGTCGCCCCTCTTCTGCCCGATACGTGGCGCGCCGCCATATCCGACGATCCTGAGGCGCTTTCCACGCTGATGCGCGACGTGCTCCCACGCGATGCCATGCTGCACTCCGGTATCGGCGAGGAAGTCGCCCGCCGATTCATCGCGAGCGGGCCAGTCCGTGCGTACTTCGCGGTCGGCGTCGGATCGGTGACGATCGACCAGCAGCCCGCGTGGGTGCAGGACCTGATTCACCATGAATCGAACCCCATCGACGCGGGAACCATGCATCACCGAAAAGGCGTCAACTCCGGTCACTGGTTCTAACAAGCTGCACGGCGAGCGCGCGTCTATCTGAGGCCCCCCACGATCCCTACTCGGGCCGTTGATGTCGTCTCGTTGACGGTCGTCTCGTTGACGGGCGTTGAATGACGGGTGGCTCGTCGGAGTTGTCCCCTCGTTGACGGCCGAGACGGTGGCGCCCCTCGTGCGGTAGACCGCCGACCGGTGTCGCCAGGTGAAGTCCGGCAAGCTCATCCACGCCTGGAACGACGCCTCGTCGCGCCAGCGGGTCATGACGAATCACTGGTCGTGCTCGTCGGTGGGTGGGGCGCAACTCGAAGCGTCGAACCTTTCGGCTCCGTCAGAGGCACCCGCCGCGCGCGGCGAACCAGTGGGTGAGCGCATCGCCGACCCGGCCGGGACGGTGACGATCTTGATATTGATCGTGCTCTCGCCTCCGCCTGCAGCGGTCACCAGGTGAGCTCGACCTCCAGCTCGTTGTCGCCCTCGTCCCCGAGCTCCACCTCAACCTTGAGGTTGACCTGGTCGGGGATGCGCACGGTGATGAGCCGTCCCTCGCGGTGGAACTCGACCGAGTTGTTCTTCGCTAAGGCGTCGGCGAGTGTGTGGAGCTTGGCGGCTGCCTCCTCGCGGCTCATGCGCTGGGCGTCGTCGATCTCGAACAGGTCCATGGTTCCTCTCCCTGATGTCGTGTTCTCGACCGTAGCGACTTCCCCTCACCGCCCACTAGCGTCCCGGTGTGGATGCCGACGCGCTGGTCTTCGGCGATCGCTTGCGGGCCCTCACGTCGTCGGTCGTCCGCGCGGGTACGGCAGCCATGGCGGGCCATCGTCTCGTCGACCGGGTCAGTGGGGCGGCGCCCCGGCTAGCCTTGCGACGCGTTCGGGTCAGCGCCCCCCTCGTACACGTAGACGTTGATGTGGTCGCCGTTGAGCACGAATCGGGTGAGACTGTCGCTCCCCCTGATGTCTGCGATGGTGTCGGCGCCTTTGAGGGAACACCCTTCGGCGGCGCGCCCTCCGTCGCTGATGGGCTGGCCGGAGGCGGACAGGAGCAGGCAGGTCATGCCGTAGCGAGACTCTCCGCTCCAGACGGTGACGTAGCCCCAGACCGTCGGGGCCGTGGAAGTCCTCGTAGCGCTTCAGCTCATCGGGACTGATCCCCAGAGCGTCGAGTTTGCCCCCCGGATCGTTCGGCTGATCGGCGGCGGCACCGTCCGACTTCAGTGCGAGCACATGATCCGGTGCGGGCACGTAGGACCCACCTCCCTGCCCAGAAGGGACCGGCGGCGTCTCCGCGGTCGCCGTCTCGGCCGGGATGGGAGTGGACTGATCAGCAAGCAGCTGCGACATCGACGCGGTGACGGCCACGTTCAGGGCGAGGGTCGCGATGGCGCCGCCGACGATCAACGAGCGACGGCGGCGCCACCACGGTACCGCGGGGGCTCGGTCGATGGCGTCGGAATCGGCGCTCGACCCCGTGGCGGGGTCTTGCTCGATGACCGACGTTCCGGCACGCTCCTGCTCGGCGAACGCCCCGCCGACAGGCTGAGGGACCGACGTCGAAGCAGAACGCGACCCTTCGACAGTCTCAGCGACCGGGACGCGTTCCGGGATCGGAGCGGGGACCCCTGTGCCGGCATCGCCGACAGGAGTCGGCTGTCGGCGTTGGGCGGCCTCCAGTTCGGAGAGCCGAGCCTGAGCCGCCGCATCCCCCGCGATGTCGGCATCCGGTCCGTAGGCGCGTCGCCGCAGGCGCTCCAGCTCGTCCGCTTGTTCGAACTCGACCGACCCCCGCGGGGCATCCATGTCCTCATTGTCCCCCCGCGCACGACACGGGGCGAGGGGTACCCGGACGTCGCGAAAACTTGGGTTCACTTAGCGATCCGTCAGTGGACCTGGACATCCACAGCGTCGGTCGACCGTGCTCTTGTGCGGTGGACCGGTCGCACCTCTCACCCGAGTTCGAGACTCGTGATCCCGAACAGTCCGCTCCGGTCGATCTCGGGTGCCTGTCCGGTGTACATTCGCGCGGTCTCGAACGACGGCGTCCACCCGGCGGCCTCCGCCCAGGCAAGGGCGGGCTCGTTGACCCCGGGGACGTCGATGGCGACCGTTGCGGCAGCCCGTTCGCGCGCGAGGGAACTGACGAGAGCGAGCGCGATCGAGCCGTCGGCGGCGAACAACGGGCCGACCCGTGAGGCCGCGTACGCGTCGCGCAGCACCGCGCATCCTACGATGTCGCCATGGCGAACGGCGACACGCGCGCTGCGGGCGGGCACGCTGATCCATGCAGCGAGGAACGCGTCGCGCGGCGCGCCGAAGAACCGGCGGTCGTAGGCTGCGAGCTGATCGAAGGGGATGTCGCGGGCATCGACGATCCGTACCCCCGGCGGTGACTCGACGTCGGGTGCGGGCCCTTCGAAGCGCACGTTCGTCCATGCCAGGTGAAAGCCCGAGCGGCGGTAGTTGTCCTGCTGGGCGACCACGCCGTCGAGTGCGACCGTTCGCCCCGTCAGCCGGGCCATGCCTGCCTGCCAGGTTCGGTGTCCGAGTCCCCGGCCGCGTGCGTCGGACCGCGCGATGTACATCCCGAGGAAGCCGAACGCCTCCCCGTACCGGACCACCGAGATGCAGGTGACCGGCTCTCCGTCCATGCGCCCGATGAGAAAGCCGCGCGGATCGGCCACGACGAAGGCCCGGGCGTCGGTGAGTCCGGGGTTCCAGTTCTCGGCGGCCGCCCACTCCGCCATCAGCATCACGTCCGCCGCGCTCGCCGTGCCGATCTCGAATGCCATGGCCAGACGCTACCGCCTGGACTCGGCGGTCTTTGCACAGGCGCCGCGACCTCGCGCTACTCCCCGAGCGAATGATCGGGTCACCACGGCAAAATGTCCCGATCCGAGAGTGGGCAATCCCGACCACATGCAGAAACGGGTCGGGCGAAAAGCTGGCCCGTTTCCGTTCCGCGGCAGACTGGCTCCATGGGATTCACCCGCTCCGAGCTGGAGGCACACAGAGATCGCACGGTCGGCGACCTCATGCCCCGGCATCCACGTCTGGTGTTCGTCGGGATCAATCCGGGTCTGTGGACCGCGGCGACGGGTGTGCACTTCGCCCGGCCGGGCAACCGCTTCTATCCCGCGCTCGTGATCGCCGGGATCATTCCGCGTCTGCCGATGATCAGTGACGAGGGAATGCCGGTCGCCGATCAGCAGATGTTCCTCGACGCGGGCATCGGGATCTCCAATCTCGTCGCGCGCGCGACGGCGCGGGCCGACGAGCTGAGCCGTGCCGAGCTGAGAGAGGGTGCTCGCAGCCTCGACGCCCGGATGGAACGCCTGGGGCCACGCGTAGTGGCCATCGTCGGCTTGACCGCCTACCGTCAGGGATTCGATCGACCGCGCGCGGAAAGCGGTAGGCAACTCGAATCGGTCGGCGGCGCGCAGCTGTGGGTCGTCCCCAACCCCAGCGGCCTGAACGCGCACGATACGCCCGCGACCCTCGCGGCCGCATATGCGGCTCCTGCTCGAGCGGCCGGAGTGATCGCGTGACGCGAGCTCCGGCGCCCGCCGAGCGGATCGTTCGACGACGAATCGCCGCAGCGATCGGCCTCGCGGCGGTCGTCGGCGCCGGCCTGTGCGTCCACGCCTTCCTCGCCGATTCAGCGGGGACCGATATCGTCGGCGATGCGCTCTACGCGCTGGCTGCGTATCTCGCCGTGGTCATCGTCGCGCCGCGCCTGTCGCCGCCGGCGATCGGGGCGATTGCCGCAGCATGGTGCGTCGCCGTCGAGCTCTTCCAGCTCACAGGCCTGCCGAACACGCTGGCGGCCTTTCCCCCCGCGATGCTCGTCCTCGGCACCGTTTTCGACCCGCGCGACCTGCTGGTTTACGTCCTCACCGTGATCGCGGTCGCAGGAGTGGACGCGGCGTGGCGCGGAACGCGCTCGAAGTCAGAAGCGGTTCCACCGGAGGGCGATTCGCTCCAGCATCCATAGATCGCGTCCTCAGAACGCCTGCTTGATCCAGGCGTCTGCCGACACCGATTGACCGAGGAACGTCCCCACCGGCTCCGCGGTGCCCTCGTACACCGGCGACCCGCTGATGGAGAACTCAACGTCGGATCAGGTTCGCCTGTGTTCGAGGTCGATCTGCTCACCGCCACCGATTTGGCATAAGACCCCGAGGCGCCGAGCATGAAGACATGGGAGATGTCGCGCACTCAGCCATCTCGGCGGGCGGTCGTTGCCGCGCTCTGTGGATTCTCGGTGTGCTCGCCGTCGTGGTGATCAGCCTGTTCGTGACGTGGATGCTGCGACCGACCGAGCCCGAGCCTCTGGCATCCGCACCGAGTCCCACGGCCACCGCCACGGCCGGCGTCACGGCCACCTCGGCGCACTCACGGGGGAGGCTGCCCGGCCGTTCGAGGCGGGAGCGCCGGTGTTCGCCGATCCGACGGGGGAGCCGGTGGCCTTCCTCCCGCGCGACCTGCAGTTCGATGGAACCACGGCGCCGATCATCCGCCGGGAGCAGAACTGGCTGCGGGTGCTGCTGACGGGACGACAGGCCGTGCCGTCGCAGGGCAACCCATCCCAGGTCACGGGCTGGCTGCGGGTGCAGGACGTCGAGATCACACCGATGGATGCCGTGGTGGAAGTCAGCATCTCGGCGCGCACGCTCGACATCGTCCGTGCCGGTGTCGCCGAGCGCATCGCGACCGACTTCGGGTGGGGCGTCGCCGACACCCCCACCCCGATCGGCCGCACGTACATCATGACGACCCGCATCGAGGAGTCATTCGCCTACACGCGAGGACACCCGCTGGTGTACCTCGCTGTGCAGTCGCCGACCCTCGACGGGTTCGGCGGTGCGAACGTCGCCGTCACCGCCTTCCACTACCACGACGAGCGCTCGGGATCGATCTCGAACGGATGCCTGCGCGTCGACCCGTCGGCGATCGAACGGCTCGCGCAGCTGCCGCTCGGCACGCCGGTGATCGTCCGCGCGTGACCCGCTCCGCCTTGCCGCTATGGTCCAAGGAAACACACGCGGGGTCGTGCGTCGGATGAGGACGGCTGGGGGTAGCTGTGGAGCGGGTTCCGAGTCATCTCAGACGGCCGGCGGCGGCGGTGCTCGCCGTGGTCGCAGCGGCGACGCTGACGGCATGCAGCGGCATCACGTCCGGCACTGCGCCGGCCGTGGACCAGCCGAAGATCAGCGCGATCGATCTGGCGACGGGTGATCAGGTCGAACCGGTCGAGGTCGCCGTGGACGGCGGCGCCGCAGGTGTGGGGGTGACTTTCCGGGAGATAACGATCGAACCGGGCGCCGGCACGGGCGAGCACTGCCACTACGGCCAGTTGATCGCCGTCGTGCAGGAGGGCGAGCTGACCCACTACTCCGAGACTCATCCCGGTGGGGTGCGCGTGTATCGCGCCGGCGAGTCGATCATCGAAGGTGCGGGCTATCCGCACGAGGGACGCAACGAGGGAGATTCCGACGTCGTCCTGTGGGTGACCTACGTGATCCCCGACGGGAAGCCGCTCGTCGAAACCGATCTCGCCAACTGCGAGGGATGACGGCCCATCATTGCCGCATCCTGAGTGCAGCTACCCGGGGGACTCGGTGCGATAACCGCCCCTGAAGTGCGTCGACCCCCCGGAGTATGGTGAGCCTCGTGTCGCTCTCGCCCCGTGTCACCGTGGTCATCCCGTGCCGCAACGACGCGCAGTTCCTGCAGCCGTGCCTCCATGCGCTGGACGCCCAGACGCACCCCGCCGATCGCGTGATCGTCGTCGACAACGCCAGCACCGACAGCTCCGCCGACGTCGCCCGCTCGCTCGGCGCCGACCTGGTCGAGGAGGCGATCATCGGGGTCTGGCCCGCTGCCGCCCGCGGCTACGACGAGGCGCTCGCAGGCACCGACATCATCGCCCGGCTCGATGCGGACTCGCGCCCGCATCCCGACTGGATCGCGCGGCTCGTGCGCGCGTTCGTCGCGGATCCGCACCTGGGAGTGCTCACCGGTGGCGCGGAGTTCTATGACGCCGGACCCGTCGTCAGCTACCTCGGAGAGCACTGGTACATCGGCGGCGGGCACTTCTGGATCAAGAAGTGGCTCGGCATCCCTCTGGTATTCGGTTCGAACTTCGCGATGCGCGCCCGGGTGTGGGAGCGCCTCCGCGACCAGGTCGATCGCACCAACGCGAGGATCCACGATGACCTCGACCTGACCATTCGCCTGCGCCTCGCCGACGGAGTCCGCTTCGATCCCGAGCTGCGCATGCCGGTCTCGGCTCGCCCGCTGGTCACGCAGCGCGGTCTGTGGCGCCGGGTCTGGCGTGTCGTGCCGACGTTTGCGGCGAGCTGGCCAGAGGGCGCGGCGTGGAATCGGCGCGAGCTGGACGGTCGACGCGTTCCGGATGCCGCTCCGGCGGCCGATGAGGGCTGGACGGCGATCGACGAGGGATGGGCGCCTGGCTTCGGTCGGTGACCCTGGCTAGCGTGGCACCCATGCATGAGCTCACCGAAGAGGCACTGATAGCGGCTTCCATCGACGAGGTGTGGCGCGACCTGACCGATCCCGCGGTCCTTGCGGAGTGGATCTGGCCGCCGCGATTCGAGACGTCGGCTGTCATCGACCCGACCCCGCAGGGCCCGTGGGAAGTGCGTTCGGAGATCGCGGAGATGGCCGTGATCGGCCGGGTCCTCGTCGCTGAGCCCTCGCGCGAGTTGCGTCTGAAGTGGCGGTGGGAGGGTGAGGAGCACACGACCAACGTAGAGATCACCCTCGATCCGGTCGCTGACGACGCGACCCGGATCATCGTGCACCACACCGGCTTCCAGACGGACGAGGAGCGCGAGTCGCACATCGAAGGCTGGTCGAACTGCCTCGAGCGTCTCGTGGAGCGTCATGCACCCACATGAGCGCTCCCGTCGGTGGTCCTGCCTCGCTGAGCTGCATCCTTGGCAGACCCTGAGCGAATTCGCGTTGACAGCAGGTGGGAGCGATCCCATGATCGATCGTGGGAGCTCGTTCGGCGCGCCGGCCGCGCGGCGACTCCCGTAGAGCTCGTCGCGGATCGGTCACCCGAAGACCCGGTCCGCCTCCGGGGAAGTCGACCGGACGTCGCGTCGTGGCTCTGCTCGGAATGAACGCGTACGGGGGAATCCACCGTGTCTGGCAACGTCGAGTCGAAGCGAACCGTCGAAGGTGCCCAAGGCTGGCTGCTGCACGCTCACGCCCCCTTGCGCGGCGGGGGCCGCGAAGGCGTCCGCACCGACCGGAACGACGAGGTCGGCATCTCGCTGATCGAGCTCATCGTCGTCGTCGTGATCTTCGGGATCCTGGTTGCCATCGCCATTCCGCTCTTCCTGAGCGTCCAGGGCGAAGCGAACACCAACGCGGTGAAGGCTGCCGCAGCAACCGGCGCGCTGCAGGTCGCCGGCGAGATCTCCCACGGCACGACCCCTGCCGCTGGCAGCACCCTCGCGAACCTGACGACAGGCGCCATGATCGTCACGATCGACACCGCGGGGGCGCCGACCATCGACACCATCTGCGTGAAGGCGACCAACGGAGCAGCGACGTGGTTCGCCGGTGCGGGTGCGCTGCCCGACGGTTCGGGGTGCAGCTGAGCGTCGACCGGGGCACGCGGCTCCCCGGCCAGGGTGATATTTTCGACGGATGCCGGGACTGACGACGGTCCTCATCGCCGCAGCGGGAGCGGCCGGATTGATCGTCGGGTCGTTTCTGAACATCGTCGCGTACCGCCTGCCGGCCCGGATCCCTCTCACGCGCGAGAGGCGCTGCCCGGACTGCGACGCGCCGATCAAGCGGCGTCATCAGGTTCCTGTCATCGGGTGGCTTCTGCTCCGCGGAAAGTGCGCCGAGTGCGGAGCGCCCGTCTCCGCACGGTCTCCGATCGTCGAAATCGTGACCGCCCTCGCGTTCGCCGGGGTCGTCTGGTACTTCCTCGCGGCCGGCGACCCATCGCGGGCGTTCCTGGATTGGACGGTCCTCGCGATCCTGGTCGTCGCCTACTGGTATTTCGCCGCGATCAGCATCGTGCTCACGCTGATCGACCTCGACACGCGGCGCCTGCCGAACGCGATCGTCCTGCCCAGCTACGCCGTGGCGGGGGCGCTGTTCACGATCGCCGCCCTGCTGAGCTCGGATTGGCCGTCGCTGCTGCGTGCGGCAGTCAGCATGGCGGTGCTCTTCGCCTTCTACTCGATCCTCACCCTCGTCCGCCCTGCCGGCATGGGCGGGGGAGACGTCAAGCTCGCGGGCGTGATCGGGCTCTACCTCGGCTGGATCGGCTGGGGCGCCGTGGCGGTCGGCGCCTTCGCGGCATTCCTGTTCGGCGGCATCTTCGGCATCGCACTCATCATCATGCGGCGTGCCGGCCGCAGGACGGCGATCCCTTTCGGACCGTGGATGATCCTGGGCGCGTGGACCGGAATCGTCGCCGGCGAAGCGGTGAGTCAGGCGTATCTCGCCCTGTACGCGGCCGCCTAGGCTGACCTCGCCGAGGGACGGATAGCCTGGCGCCATGGCCAACCTCATCGCGCGCATCATCGCATGGGCGCTGAAGCGAAAGCCCGTACGCGCGCTCCTGCTCTACCTGGAAAACCGCGGGCCGATCCTCGCCGACAGCGTGACGTACCGCACCTTGTTCAGCGTTTTCGCGGGAGTGCTACTGGGCTTCTCCGTCGCCGGCCTCTTCCTCGCCGGCAACCCCGAAGCGCTGCAGGCGCTGACGAACGCCGTGGATGCCGCCATCCCGGGCCTCGTCGGCGAAGACGGCATCATCGACCCCGCTTCGATCCAGATCGCGACTGGGCTCACCGTCACGACCGTGCTGTCGATCGTCGGCCTCGTCGGCGCGGCCATCGGCGCGATCGGCTCGCTGCGGGCCGCGTTACGGGCGCTCGCCGACAAGCTCACCGACGACGTGTTCTGGATCTGGGTCATCGTGCGCAACCTCGTGATCGCCATCGGCATCGGCGCGGCATTCGCGGCATCCGCGGTGATCACCTTTTACGCGAACGCGGGCATCGGCGCACTCACCGAGGTCCTGGGGCTGTCCGAAGGCAACCCGCTGTCGGTGATCGGCACGCGTGCGGTGTCGGTCATCCTCGTCTTCGTGCTGGATGCCGCGGCGATCGCGGTCCTGTTCCGAACGCTCTCGGGCGTGAGGCCGACGTTGCGCGCCCTCCTGCCCGGCACGTTCTACGGCGCCATCGGGCTATCCGTCCTGCAGCAGCTGTCGAGCCTGTTCGTCGGGGGAGCCGCAGCCAATCCCCTCCTGGCGTCGTTCGCATCCCTGATCGCCCTGCTGCTGTGGTTCAACCTGTCCGCGCAGGTCATCCTCCTCGCCGGCGCATACATCATCACCAGCGTCGACGAGGAGGCCGATCGGGTGAGCGCCAGGTTCGGCGCATCCACGTTCGCGCAGCGCCGGGTCAAGCGGGCGGAGCTGGCTGTGCGATTGACCACCGAGGAGCTGACCCTTGCCCGGGCCGAGGAGGAGAAGGAGCGGGTGGGCTCGCATGGCTGAGCGCGTTCCGACCTACACCGCGTCGCAGGTGCGGGCAGCGGAGCAGCCCCTGCTGGACGCGGGCCGGCCGCTGATGCGCCGTGCCGCCGCCGCGCTGGCGCAGATCGCGGCAGCCGAACTCGGTTCGGACGTCGGGCGCGTTCTCGTGCTGGCCGGCAGCGGAGACAACGGCGGCGACGCTCTGCTCGCCGGTGCGACGCTGGCTGAGGCCGGCAACGTCGACGTGGACGTCTTCCTCACGGCCGACCGAGTGCACGTCGAAGGGCTCGGCGCGGCCGTCGCGGCCGGTGCCCGAAAGGTCGACCTTCCCGAAGTGATCAGCGCGGCAGCCGAGTACGACCTCGTGCTGGACGGCATTCTCGGCATCGGCGCCTCGTCGCACCCTGGGCTGCGCGGCACGGCGCGCACAGTCGTGGAGGCACTGCTGCCGTTCGCTCGGGCGGGGAAGCCCCGCGTCATCGCGGTCGATCTGCCGAGCGGACTCCAGCCCGACGACGGCTCGAGCGATGGGGTCGTGCTGCCTGCAGCGATCACTGTCACGTTCGGCGCCGTCAAGTCAGGCCTCGCCACCGGCAGCGGAACCGAGCTCGCCGGATCGATCGTGCTGGTGGACCTCGGGCTCGGCCCGGGATTGGCGGCGGAGAAGCCCGCGGGCGAAGCATCCGTCGCCGCTTCCGCTTCGGGCCCCTACGTGACAAGCATGTAAATCCTGGTGTTCCGGGCCGCCGCGACGTGCGCGGCATCGGGAACGATAGGTAGTTTCGTACCATGCTCCCAAAGTCTGCCTCGTCGCTCCCCGAAGCGTCTGAGCCCCACCCGCTGCGGGCGACCCACCCGCTCGCGATCGCGCCGGTCGCCGCGCCCCCGAGCACGGTCGACGGCTTCGTCCGCGAATTCCTGCACAATCTCAACTTCGACCGCGGTGTGGCCCTGTCGACCTCGAGCGTCACCGACCGTTACCACGCCCTGGCCTACACGGTGCGCGACTACCTGATGGCGCGGTGGCTCGAAGACCTCCGGCGCCAGCGCAAGATGCAGGCGAAGGGCGTCGTCTACCTGTCCGCGGAGTATCTGCTGGGCAGGCAGCTCGACAACAACCTTCTGGCCAGCGGTCTGACCGAGGTCGCCGAGGAGGCACTCGCCACGTGCGGCGTGGACCTCGACCAGCTGCGTCAGCAGGAGGTGGAGCCGGGTCTGGGCAATGGCGGACTCGGTCGCCTCGCCGCGTGCTTCATCGACTCGCTCGCGACGATGGGTGTCCCCAACACCGGTTACGGCATCCGCTACGAGTACGGCATCTTCCGCCAGACGTTCATCGAGGGTCAGCAGGTCGAGCAGCCCGACGCGTGGCTCGCGCTGGGTTCGCCGTGGGAGTTCCCCCACCCCGAGGCTGCGCAGACGATCTCGTTCGGCGGACACACCGAGACATACGACGACGACGAAGGTGTGACGCGGTCTCGCTGGGTCCCGGCGTGGAGCGTGCAGGCCGTTCCCTATAACTACATGGTGCCGGGCTACCAGAACGGCCGCGTCAACACGCTGCGCCTGTGGAGCGCGGTCGCCACCAACTCGTTCGACCTGCGCGTGTTCAACTCCGGAGACTACGAGGAGGCCGTCCGAGCGCAGACCTTCGCCGAGAACATCTCGAAGGTGCTCTACCCCGAGGACTCGACGCCGCAGGGCAAGGAGCTGCGCCTGCAGCAGCAGTACTTCTTCGTCGCGGCATCCATCAAGGATTTCCTCGAGGTCACCCTCCCCATGGACTTCGATCTGACGAAGCTTCCGGATCGGGTCATCTTCCAGCTCAACGACACCCACCCCGTCATCGCGGTTCCGGAGCTGATGCGCGTGCTGGTGGACGAGAAGGGCATGGAATGGGCTGCCGCGTGGGCCATTACCCAGCAATGCTTCGCCTACACGTGCCACACGTTGCTGCCCGAGGCTTTGGAGGTCTGGTCGGTCGAGCTCCTCGGGCAGCTGCTCCCGCGCCACCTCGAGATCATCTACCGCATCAACGACGACTTCCTCGACGAGGTGCGCGAGCGCTTGGGAGATGACGAGCTGCGGATCCGTGACATGTCGATCATCGGCGAGCACCCGGTGCGGTCGGTTCGAATGGCGTACCTCGCGACGGTCGCCGGCGCGAAGGTCAACGGCGTCGCCGAACTGCACTCGCAGCTGCTCCGCGACAAGGTGCTGCCCGACTTCAACGAGTTCTTCCCCGGCAAGTTCACGAACGTCACGAACGGCGTCACACCCCGGCGCTTCCTCCGGCTGGCGAACCCTGCGCTCTCGGCCCTGATCACCGAGGCACTCGGATCGGGATGGGTGACCGACCTCGAGCGGCTGCGCGAGCTGGAGACCCACGCGGAAGACCCCGAGTTCCGCGCCCGGTTCGCCGAGGTCAAGGCCTCGAACAAGCGACGTCTCAGCGAGGTGCTGCGAGAGCGCGACGGCTTCGAGATCAGCGACGGGCACATGCTCGACGTCATGGTCAAGCGTCTGCACGAGTACAAGCGGCAGATGCTGAACGTCCTGCACATCGTGACCGCCTACGAGCGGATCGTGTCGGGCCGGGTGGCGGCATCCGACGTTCAGGCGCGGACGTTCATCTTCGGCGCGAAGGCCGCTCCCGGCTACGCGATGGCCAAGCACATCATCCATCTCATCAACGCGGTCGGCTCGGTGGTGAATGCGGACCCGCGCGTGGAGGGGCGACTGAAGGTGCTGTTCCCGCCCAACTACAACGTCACGCTCGCGGAGCGCGTGATCCCCGCGGCCGACCTGTCGGAGCAGATCTCGCTCGCCGGCAAAGAGGCGTCCGGCACCGGGAACATGAAGTTCGCGCTCAACGGCGCACTGACGATCGGCACGGACGACGGGGCGAACGTCGAGATCCGCGAGCTCGTCGGCGACGACAACTTCTTCCTGTTCGGCATGAGCGAGCCCGACGTCGAGGCTCTGTGGGCGGAGGGCTACAAGCCCAGCGACTTCTACCAGGCCGACGACGATCTGCGCCGAGCCCTGGACCTCATCGCGTCGGGAGCCTTCTCGGACGGCGACCGTTCGGCTTTCGAGCCGATCGTGTCGAACCTGCTCTACGACGACCGGTTCATGGTGCTCGCCGACTACGCGTCGTACATCGGGGCGCAGGCGAAGGTGGATGCCGCGTACGCCGACGAGGACGCCTGGACCCGGTCCGCGATCCTCAACGTCGCCCGATGCGGGTTCTTCTCGTCGGATCGGTCGATGCGCGACTACATCGAGCGCATCTGGCACACGCCGCCGTCGTTCTGATCAGCGCTCGAAGCGCTGGACGAAATTGCGCAGGATCAGGCTCGGATGCGACACGGCCGCACGGCGCACCGCCGCCAGCGTGAGCTCGAGCTCGTCCACGGCGAAGTAGCCGTGATCGGCGTACGCGTGGATCCGCGACGTGATCCCGTCGACGTCGAGCTCGGGGTGGAACTGCGTGGCGTAGACGTTCCTGCCCACCCGGAACATCTGCACCGGACACAGCGGAGAACTCGCCAGCAGCACGGCAGTGGAGGGGAGCCGCGAGATCGCCTCCTTGTGGCCGACGAACGCGTCGAAGGTCATCGGCATCCCCTCCAGGAGCGGATCAGCTGCGCCGGCCTCCGTGAGCGTCACCGGCACGACGCTGATCGGCTCCGAGTGCACGCGGTCGATCGTGGCGCCGAGGTACGCGCCGACCGTGCCGACACCGTAACAGGCGCCCAGAAAGGGTAAGTCGCGGGCGACCACCTCGTCGAGCAGTTGAGCGACTTCGGCCTCGACCCGCTGCTGCACCGCGGACTTCTTCGCCGGCGGGTCCGAGGCGTTGAACGGTCCGCCGCCGACGAAGATCCCCGAGTAATCGTCGAGGTCGAGCTGCGGCATCGGGGCCGCTTCGAGGCGCACCCTCACGAGCTGGTGGGCGAACAGCCCGGAATACCGCAGGAACAGCGAGTACTCCTCGTCGGCCGGCCCGTCGTCGGCCCGTGTCGAGAGGAGGAGGAACGGCTTCACGGTGCCACCCTAAGCCGTGGCGTCCGGTCTCCCGCTCCGCGTTCGCTCAACGACCCGGACTCACGACGCGTAGGTGACGAGCCCGAGCTCGACCGGCGAGACCAGCTGCGGGTGCGTCGGCACCACACGCACGGTGTATCCGAAGCTGCCGGTCACGGTGAGGGGCAGCGTGCCCGTGAACTGCGTCACGCCGTCGACGGCGTCGCCGTCGGGGCGGAGCCGGTAGACCGCGTGCTCCCGAACCAGGGCGTCGTCCTCGTCGGTGCGGCCGTACACCAGCTCGACCGCGACGTCGTCGGTCGATAGGCCGTCGAGCAGAACGCCCGCCGTCACCTGCAGCGAATCGCCCGACTGCGCCTGCGCCGGGATGCCGGAGCTGTCGACGGTGTCGACGCGCACGTCGCGCCATGAATCGCGCACCCGGGTCACGAAGGCCGCCAGCTCCTTCGCGCCCGCGAACCCGTCGGCGCGCAGGGCGGCGTCGTGCTCGGCGGCCGGGACGTAGAGGCGTGTGACATAGTCCTGCACCATCCGGTCGCTCGTGGCCTTCTTGCCGAGTCTCGTCATCGTGTGGCGCACCATCCCGAGCCACGCCAGAGGGATGCCGCCCTCACGGTCGTAGAATTTCGGGACGAGCTGGTGCTCGATCAGGTCGTACAGCGCGGATGCCTCGGCATCGTCGCGCTCCTCGTCGCTCGAGGCGGTGTCGGCGGTGGGGATCGCCCAGCCGTTCTCGCCGTCGAACCACTCATCCCACCATCCGTCGAGTATCGACAGGTTCAGCGCGCCGTTGAGGGCGGCCTTCATGCCGGATGTGCCGCACGCCTCGAGCGGGCGCAGCGGGTTATTGAGCCACACGTCGCATCCCGGGTAGAGGGTCTTCGCGAGCGTGATGTCGTAGTCGGGCAGGAACACGATCCGCCCGCGCACCTTCGGGTCGCGGCTGAAGCGCACCAGCTGCTGGATGAGGATCTTGCCCGAATCGTCGGCCGGGTGGGACTTGCCGCCGATCACGATCTGCACGGGCCGCTTCTTGTCGGTCAGCAGCTTCGTGAGGCGCTCGGGATCGCGCAGCATGAGCGTCAGGCGCTTGTACGTCGGCACGCGGCGCGCGAAGCCGATCGTGAGCACCTCGGGGTCGAGCATGCTGTCGATCCAGGCGGGCACGACGCCGTTCCCGTTCGAGCGAGCGGATGCCGCGACCCGCCGCCGCGCCTCGGCCACCATCTCGCTCTTCATCTGCGAGCGGACTCCCCACAGCTCGCCGTCGCTGATCACCTCGCGATCGGTCCAGTCATGTCGGGCGCTGTGCGCGTCGCCGAAGGCCCGCTCGCTGAGCGCCTTGATCGCCGGATGCACCCACGTCGGCGCGTGCACGCCGTTCGTGATCGACGTGATCGGCACCTCGTCGGTGTCGACGCCGGGCCACAGCGCCCCGAACATGCCGCGGCTGACCTCGCCGTGCAGGACCGAGACGCCGTTGGCGTGCTGACCGAGGTGCAGTCCGAGGACGGCCATGTTGAAGACGTTCTGATCGCCGCCGTCATAGTTCTCGAGCCCGAGCGCGAGAGCGCGCGTCGGGTCGAGTCCGGCGAAGAGACCGCTCGCGAGGAAGTCGGCGATGAGCGCGCGGGGGAACCGGTCGATGCCCGCGGGAACCGGCGTGTGGGTCGTGAAGACGGTGGAGGCGCGCACCTGGGCCAGAGCGACATCCAAGCTCAGGCCGTCCTGGGTGATGAACTCCGACATCCGCTCGAGGCCCTGGAACCCGGCGTGCCCTTCGTTCGTGTGGTAGACATCGGGCTTCGCACGACCCGTGACGTCGCAGAACGCGCGTACCGCGCGGACGCCGCCGACGCCGAGCAGCAGCTCCTGCAGCAGGCGGTGCTCGCCACCCCCTCCGTACAGCCGGTCGGTGACCCGTCGCATCTCCTCGGAGTTGGAGGGTGTCTCCGAGTCGAGTAGAAGAAGGGGGATGCGGCCGATGTCGGCCACCCACACGCGCGCGAACAGCCGGCGATCGCCCGGCAGATCCAGGGCGACCTCGACCGGTGCGCCCTCCTCATCCCGCAGAAGGGCCAGCCCGAGACCGTACGGATCCAGCAGCGGGTAGCTCTCGCGCTGCCAGCCGTCCTCGCCGATCGACTGGCGGAAGTAGCCGGCGCGGTAGAACAGGCCCACGCCGGTGAGGGGTACGCCGAGGTCGGAGGCGCTCTTGAGGTGGTCACCCGCGAGGATGCCGAGGCCCCCCGAATACTGCGGGAGCGAGCCGTCGACCCCGAACTCGGGCGAGAAGTACGCGATGCCGGTCGGCTTGGGTCCTTCCAGCTGCTGGAACCACCGGTCGCCGCCCAGGTAGGCGTCGAGTCGCTCTGCCTCATCGCGAACGCGTGCGAGGAAGTCGTCGTCGCGGGCCAGCTCGTCGAGGCGGTCCTGGCCCAGCGCCCCGAGCATGCGCGAGGGGTTCCCGCCGATGCCCTCCCACAGATCCGGATCCATCGACGCGAACAGAGCGTGCGTCGCGCGGCTCCACGACCACCGCCAGTTGGACGCGAGTCGGTCGAGGGGTGCGAGCGATTCGGCGAGGACGGGGCGGACGGTGAACGTTCGGATGGCCTTCACCGTCCGAGTCTATGTCACCGAATGCAAGCGCTTGCACAGGCCGGCGATCCTGCTGCGCCGCACCTCGCGTGCGGCAGGATCTGTTCATGACCGACAGCCGCTCACGTACCTTCGACTGGGCCGATCCGGCAGAAGCTCTCCAGCAGTCCCGCAACGCGGGCCCTGGCCTGAGCGCACTGCAGGCGATGATCGACGGCACCATCCCGCCCCCGCCGATCGCGCGGATGATGGGATTCTCGCTCATCGAGGTCCGCGAGGGGTTCGCGATGTTCGAGTGCGAGCCCGCCGAGTTCCACTACAACCCGATCGGCGCCGTCCACGGCGGTCTGGCCTGCACGCTGCTCGATTCGGCTCTGGGCTGCGCCGGACACACGACCCTTCCCGCCGGCGTCGGTTACACCTCGATCGACCTGAACGTGCGCTACCTCCGGCCGATCACGCACTCGTCGGGAGTGCTGCGCGCGACCGGTCGCGTGGTGAAGCCCGGCCGGCGGGTGATCTTCACCGAGGGCGAATTGACCGATGCCGCCGGTCGCGCGGTCGCGACGGCGACGAGCTCGCTGCTTGTTCTGGCACCCACCGACTGACTTCCGGGCGATCCGGGAACCCAGGACTAGGCTCATTCCATGGCTATTGCGCGACTGCACGGCGGACCCCTCGACGGGCAGCTCCTCCCACTGGAGAATCCGGATCTCGACCGGCTCATCGTTCCCTACAGCGAGACCCAGGTGGTCTACATCCGCAAGGGGGATCTGGAGCGCACCGGCGACCACGACGGCCCGACCGAGGCCGAGTTCTGGTTCGTCGAGGCCCACGACGACATCGACCCGTACGGCGACTCGCCGCGTGATCGCCGCTGACTCGACCGGTCCTTCCGCGGATCCTTCGCGATCCGTCGAGGTGGAGCTCAAGTTCGACGCCGACGACGGCACGCCACTGCCGGATTGGGCCGCATTGCCCGGCGTCACGTCGGTGGGTCCGCCGGAACAGCGCGATCTCGACGCGCGCTATTACGACACGCCGGAGTTCGCGCTGGCCGCGGCAGGCTACGCGATCCGCCGGCGCAGCGGTGGTCCCGACGCCGGCTGGCACATCAAAGGTCCCCGCGTGGGTGGCGGCCGCACCGAGCTCGGCTGGCCGCTCGGTGAGCCGGATGACGAGCCCGTGCCCGCGGCGGTGCGCGCCGCGGTCGCGTCGGTGACGGATGCCGATCTTCGCCTCATCGCGCGCATTCTGAACACTCGCACCGCGTATGCGCTGCTGTCCGCGCAGGGCGGAGTCGTCGCCGAGTTCGTCGACGACCGCGTCACCGCGACCGACGTGAGAACCGGGGTCGTGCGGACGTGGCGCGAATGGGAGATCGAGCTCGGCGACGCGGCTCCCGCCGACCCGCGGGAGTTCTTCGCCGCGGTCGAGAAGGCCGTCCTCGCCGCGGGGGGCCGGGCCGCAGCATCCGCCTCGAAGCTCGCTCGAGCGCTGGGCTACTGAACGCTACAGGTTGATCATGTGGCCGGCCAGGCCGTGGAACGCCTCCTGCACGGCTTCCGACAATGTCGGGTGGGTGTGCACGTTGCGGGCCGCCTCGAGGGCGGTGAGGTCCCACTTCTGCGCCAGCGTGAGCTCGGGCAGAAGCTCCGAGACGTCGGGGCCGATCAGGTGGCCGCCGAGGAGTTCGAGGTGCTCGCCGTCGGCGATGAGCTTGACGAAGCCGATCGGCTCGCCGAGGCCGTTGGCCTTGCCGTTGGCAGAGAAGGGGAACTTGGCCACCTTGACGTCGTAGCCGGCGTCGCGCGCCTGCTGTTCGGTGAGACCGAACGACGCGACCTGCGGGGAGCAGAACGTCGCCCGCGGCATCATGCGGTAGTCGCCGAGCGGTCATCGTCTCGGCCTTGCCGATCGTCTCGGCGGCGACCACGGCCTGCGCCTCGGCGACGTGCGCGAGCTGAAGCTTCGCGGTGACGTCGCCGATCGCGTAGATGTGAGGCACGTTCGTGCGCATGTAGTCGTCGATCTCGATCGCTCCGCGGTCCGACACCTTCACCCCGGTCTTCTCGAGTCCGAAGTTCTCGACGTTCGGCGCGAAGCCGATCGACATCATGACCTTGTCGGCGTCGATCGAGCCGCCATTGCCGTCCTTGTCGGTGTAGGTCACCGTGACGTGATCGCCGTGATCGGAGACCGTCTCGACCTTGGTCGAAACGAGGATGTCGACGCCGTACTTCTTGTACTGGCGCGCGATCTCCTTCGAGACGTCGGCGTCCTCGTTCGGAAGCGCGCGGTCGAGGAACTCGATGATCGTGACCTTCACGCCGTAATTGACCAGCACGAAGGCGAACTCCATGCCGATCGCGCCGGCGCCGACGATCACGATCGACTCGGGCAGATCACGAGCGAGAATCTGCTCCTCGTAGGTCACCACGTTGCCGCTCAGTTCGACACCGGGCAGCAGACGCACCTTCGAACCGGTGGAGATGATCGCGTTGTCGAAGGTGACCTGCTCGCTTGACCCGTCGGCCTTCTTCACCTCGATCGTGTGGTCATCCACGAAGCTTCCGCGACCCTCGTACTCGGTCACCTTGTTCTTCTTCATCAGGTAGTGGATGCCCTTGACGTGCGTGTCGGCGACCGTGCGGCTGCGGTCCCACGCGGTGCCGAAGTCGAAGTGCACGTCGCCCGAGATGCCGAACAGATCAGCCTTGTGGTTGAACGTGTGTGCGAGATCGGCGTTCTTCAGCAGAGCCTTCGAGGGGATGCACCCGACGTTCAGGCATACACCGCCCCAGTACTTCTCCTCGATGATCGCGACCGAGAGACCGAGCTGAGCGCTTCGGACGGCCGCGACATAACCGCCGGGGCCGGCGCCGAGGATGACGACGTCGTAATGAGGCATGGTCCCAGCCTATCGGTCGGCGGTGGGCCCGGAATCGGACGGCGGGCCGCCGGGGGAGGCGCCGCGCGCCCCCGCAACCGGCGGCTGATCGAGCGCCCTCTGCCGGCTCGCCCGCGACACCAGGAGGTAGGTCACCGCACCCAGCACGGCGACCCCGAGCAGCGCGAAGAGGATCCACGGCAGGGCGGCATCTCCCGTCTCGGCGACGGGGACAGGTGTCTCGCTGGGAGCCGGCGTGGGTTCCTGGGTCGGATCCGCGGTCGGCGTGGCGGTGGCGGTCGGAGTCGGAGTGGGTGTCGGTGAGGGCGTCGGGGGAGCGGTCACGGTGAAGGCGAGCTCACCCGAGATGGGATGTCCGTCGCTGGATACGACCTTCCACAGGACCGTGACGAGCCCGGATGCTGCGCCGGCGAGCGCCTGCGTCACGACCGTGCCCTCGACCGACGGCTCTCCGTCCGCGAGGGAGGTGCCCGCGGCATCCGTCACGGCGAGCTCGGTCGCGCCCGGGTCGGTCGCGAGTTCGCCGCTGAAGGTGAGGGTGAGCTGCTCGGGCAGCGCGTCGATGGCCGCCTCGGCGGCCGGGTCGGACGAGACCAGTTCGTCGTGCGCGCTCGCCGGCGACGCGGCCAGCAGTCCGCCGGCGGCGAGCAGGACGGAGGTCGCTGCTGCGATCAGTGTGCGGACGAGAGGGCGCGGAGGGGTGTTCGTAGGCATCCTGTCCAGGCTACGCGGCGCGGATCGTGCCGGCGCCCGAGCCGACACGACTTCGATCGCTTCCGCAAGCCGGCCGACCCTGATGTCGGGCGTGTGAAATCCTGCTGAGCGCACGCGGGACCCCGTGACGTGAGCGCCCCCGAAGAGTAGCGTTCCGATAGGCGGCAGTCGTCGCCGACAAGAGGAACGAGAGGAGTGTGACGTGGACTCGATGATGATGGACATGATGTCCAAGGACGGCATGTCGATGCCCGGAATGAGCACCATGGACATGTCGCTCATGCAGGCCTGTATGGACGCCTGCTCGGCTTGCGAGCAGGCCTGTACGGTGTGTTCGACGCAGATGATGTCGTGCGCCCCCGCGTGCATGAACTGCGCGGACATGTGCAACACGATGATGCGCTCGATGCTGCGGATGCAGGGGATGACATCCGAGGTGATGATGTCGATGCTGGACGCCTGCATGGCCATGTGCCAGATGTGCATGGACGAGTGCATGGCACACGCGGACGACAGCGAAGTCTGCAAGATGTGCGCTCAGTCGTGCAAGGCGTGCATGGACGCCTGCATGGCACTCAAGAACAGCATGATGAAGATGGCCTGACCCCCGGTCAGACGTCTACGACCCGCGGCGTGCACGCGCCGCAATCAGTTCGTGCGGCTGCGCCGCAGCGACGCGGCTAAGCCTGTGCCGGCGTCGCCGCGACGTTGAAGCGAAGCGACCCGACGGCGAGCACACCGTAACGGCCGTGCAGAGCGACAGGGGTTCCCGGCGCGACTTCGTGCGCCGCGCCGGAACCGCTCCACAGTTCGACGCGCTGGGCGTCGGCGATGGTGCGCAGCACGACCACGCCGTCCGCGGCATCCGACAGCTCGACGATGGCGTCGAGCCACTCGGATGGCGTCGCCGATGCGAGACGTGCCTGGATCAGGTGAAGGGCGTGACCCGGAGCGAAAGTGGAGCACGATTCGCCGTGGACGCACATGCACGCAGCACGCTCACGCACCTGGAGGGGCGGAAGGTGGCGGTGCGGGGTCGACACGGGAGTCTCCTTGGAAGTAGGTTCGGTTACTCGCCAGGCTAGGCGCCAGGCTTCCGGCGGTCATCTCAGGTGACACACGACGAAACATTGCGCAGCGTCTCGCTCGACCGCGAACCGGCCCTTTCAGGACCCGGTCGATCCGATACGCTGGACTGCAGAGGAGGAACACCGTGGAGGACAACCGCCGACCCGGACCGGATGAGATCCGGCGGGCATCCGGAGCGGGCGCCGACGCGCGTGATTCGCACGGCGCCAGCGATACGACGCAGACGTTCGGGCACGATTCCGACCTCTCGTTCGTCCCGTTCGGAAGCGATCTGAGCGACGCCGAACTCGACGCCATCGAGGCGCTTCCGACTCGCTCCGCCCTGTTCATCGTGCGCTCGGGCCCCACCGCAGGGGCCCGCTACCTCCTCGACACCGACGTGACCACGGTGGGGCGGCATCCCGAAGCCGACATCTTCTTCGACGACGTGACCGTCTCGCGCCGCCACGCCGAGATCACCCGCACCGCCAGCGCGTTCGAGCTGGTCGATCAGCGCTCGCTCAATGGGACGTACGTCAACGGCGAACGCGTCGACCGGGCTGTTCTCACGAACGGCTCCGAGGTGCGCGTCGGCAAGTTCCGGCTCAACTTCTTCGTCTCGCCCGCCGATCTTCCTCAGGCGGCGGACGGCTGATGCCGTCCCCGTCAGCCCGCGAACGTCCATCGTCCGCGGGGCTTCTCAGCATCGGTCAGGTCCTCGCACGGCTGAACCCGGAGTTCCCCAACCTGACCTCCAGCAAGCTGAGATTCCTCGAAGTCCAGGGCATCGTCACGCCCACCCGCACTGAGTCCGGATACCGGAAGTTCTCTCAGGACGACCTGGAGAGACTCCGGCTGGCACTCACCCTGCAGCGCGATCATTACCTGCCGCTCGTGGTCATCCGCGAGTACCTCGCCGACGTCGATGCCGGCCGTGACCCGGCCCCGCCGACATCCGTGCCCCCCTCGATCGTCCCCGCCCCGCGACGCTACCGTCGCGAGGAGTTGCTCGCCGCCGCCGGCGCCGCCCCGCAGCTGCTGAACGATGCCATCAGCACCGGTGTGCTCACCCCGGCGGACGGGTACAACGACCAGGCGGTCGCGATCCTGCGAGCTCTGGTCGCCCTCGATCGCCACGGCATCGAGCCGCGCCACGTGCGCACCCTGCGACAGAGCGCCGAACGCGACGTCGCACTCGTCGAATCGGCGCTTTCGCCCCTGCTGCGGCGCACGGATGCGGCATCCCGCGCCCGTGCCAGCGAACTGGCGCCGGAACTGGCCAAACGCCTCGACGAGGTGCGCGCGATCTTCGCCCGCGCGGCCCTCGACCGCATGCTTTCCTGACGCCCGGACCCACCGTCCGTCACGACACGCCGAGCCATTCGGGCGGATGTCGTTGCCGGGCGGCCGGGCCTCATCTAGCGTTGACATGTCCGATCATCAAGGAGGAAGCGTATGAACGCTCACGACGCGGACGGACCGAAGTTCGTCGCAGACCTCCTCTTCACCGACGGACTGCCCGAGATGGACGACGAAGTGGGCTACCGCGGCGCCGTCGCGGCCCGCGCGGCTGGAATCACGTACCGTCAGCTGGATTACTGGGCCCGCACCGAGCTCGTCGAGCCCACCGTGCGCGGGGCGAGCGGCTCGGGTTCGCAGCGGCTGTACGGCTTCCGTGACATCCTCGTGCTCAAGCTCGTCAAGCGCCTGCTCGACACCGGCATCTCGCTCCAGCAGATCCGCACCGCGGTTGAACAGCTGCGTGCCGCCGGCATCCGCGACCTCGCCGGCACGACGCTCATGAGCGACGGCGCGTCGGTGTACCTGTGCACCTCGAACGACGAGGTCATCGACCTCGTGAGCCGCGGCCAGGGCGTCTTCGGCATCGCGGTGGGCAAGGTGCTGCGCGAGGTGGAGTCCACACTCGTCGACTTCGAGGCGCAGGCGCCCGAGGTCGTCGACGAGCTGTCCGCGCGTCGCGCGATCCGCACCGCTTAGCTCCGGGGTCTCTCGGATCGCCGCAGTGGGCACTGCGACCGCAGCGTCAGACCGGGTTGCCGGCGGCGGGGATGCGACCGGTCCGCATCACGCGGTCCAGCAGTGCGTCGAAGTCTGCCGCGAGCTCCTGAGCTGAGTCGCCGGGCCAGATGTGCAGCGGCTTCGCCGCGCCCTGGGCCTGCTGCAACGACGTGCGTTCGGGCAGCTGAGGAGACAGGACGAGCGGGCCGAACATGTCGCGCAGCTCCTTGATGCGGAACTGGTGCTCGATCGACTGCGGGCGCACCCGGTTGACGACGATGCCGAGGGGCTGGAGGCGAGGGGAGAGCCCGCGGCGGATCTCCTCGATGGCACGCAGCGCGCGGTCGGCCGCAGCGACCGAGAACAGGCCCGGCTCGGTCACGACGATCACACGATCGGATGCCGCCCACGCCGTGCGTGTGAGGGCGTTCAGCGACGGCGCGCAGTCGACGAGGACGAGGTCGTAGTCGGCCTCGATGGTCGCGAGCGCCTCCTCCATCTTCCAGACGTCGCGGACGCTCGGGTGCGGTCCGTCGAAGTTGATCGCCGACGGGCTGCCGATCATCACGTCGATGGTGCCCGGGTGCACCTTCGCCCAGCCGCTCGAGGTGATCGCCTGCCGGACCACCTTCTCCTTGGGGTTGGCGAGGACGTCGGCGACGTTGAGCCGCCCGGCGACCTGGATGTCCATGCCGGTGGAGACGTCGGACTGCGGGTCGAGATCTACCACGAGAGTCCGAACTCCCCGCGCAAAAGCAGCGGAGGCGAGTCCCAGAGTCACGGTTGTCTTACCGACCCCGCCCTTGAGCGAGCTGACGGAGAGTACGTGCACAAGCGACTACGTTACCGTCCCCTAGGCTGAGAGCACACTCAGCCCGTTCCACGGCAGTCCAGCGAGGTGTGCATGTTCCGGAAGATCCTGGTCGCCAACCGCGGTGAAATCGCCATTCGAGCGTTCCGAGCCGCCTATGAACTCGGAGCCCGCACGGTCGCGGTCTTTCCTTATGAAGACCGTGGCTCGCTCCATCGGCAGAAGGCCGACGAGTCCTATGTCATCGGCGAGCCGGGTCATCCCGTGCGCGCCTACCTCGATGTCGGTGAGATCATCCGGGTCGCGCTCGAATCGGGGGCGGATGCGATCTACCCCGGCTATGGATTCCTCTCCGAGAATCCGGACCTCGCCGCACGTGCCGCCGAGAACGGCATCACCTTCATCGGCCCGCCCTCCACGGCCCTGGAGATGGCGGGGAACAAGGTCACCGCCAAGCACCACGCGATCGCCGCAGGCGTGCCCGTGCTGCGCTCGACCGACGCGTCCGAGGACGTCGACACCCTCGTGGCGCAGGCGGCCGACATCGGCTTCCCCATCTTCGTCAAGGCGGTGGCCGGCGGCGGTGGGCGCGGCATGCGCCGCGTCGAGAGTCCCGAGGAGCTGCCGCCCGCGATCGCCGAGGCGATGCGGGAGGCCGGCGCCGCGTTCGGCGACGCCCGCGTGTTCCTCGAGCAGGCCGTCGTGCGACCGCGGCACATCGAGGTGCAGATCCTCGCAGACGCGACCGGTCACACCGTGCACCTGTTCGAGCGCGACTGCTCGGTGCAGCGGCGTCACCAGAAGGTCATCGAGATCGCGCCCGCGCCGAACATCTCCGCCGAGCTGCGTGAGGCGCTTCACCGCGATGCCGTCGCCTTCGCGAAGTCCATCGGCTACGTCAACGCCGGCACGGTCGAGTTCCTCGTGGACACCGCGGGGGAGCGCGCCGGTGAGCATGTCTTCATCGAGATGAATCCCCGAATCCAGGTCGAGCACACGGTCACCGAAGAGGTGACCGACGTCGACCTGGTGCAGTCGCAGATCCGCATCGCCGCCGGCGAGACGCTGGACGACCTCGGGCTCGACCAGGGCAGCATCGTGCTTCGTGGCGCCGCACTGCAGTGCCGCATCACCACGGAGGACCCGTCACAGGGCTTCCGGCCCGACACGGGCCGCATCACGACGTATCGCTCGCCGGGAGGCGCAGGCATCCGGCTCGACGGTGGCACCACCGCGGCGGGGTCGCAGATCAGCCCGCACTTCGACTCGATGCTCACGAAGATGACGTGCCGCGGACGCGACTTCCCGGCCGCCGTCGCGCGTGCGAAGCGCGGCCTCGCGGAGTTCCGCATCCGCGGCGTCTCGACGAACATCCCCTTCCTGCGCGCCGTGCTCGACGATCCCTCGTTCGTCGCGGGCGACCTCAGCACCGCCTTCATCGAGGAGCGCCCGGGGCTCGTGACGAGCCACCCGTCGCGCGACCGCGCCACGAAGCTGATCAACTGGCTCGCCGATGTGACGGTCAACCGGCCGTACGGCGAGAAGCCGCTGTCGATCTCGCCGGGCAGCAAGCTGCCGCCCATCGATCTGTCGGCGCCGCCGCCCGCCGGAACACTCGACCGCCTCCGCGAGCTCGGCCCCGCCGGCTTCGCGCGTTCGCTGCGCGAGCAGGTGCCGCTCGCGGTGACCGAGACGACGTAC
The DNA here is from genome assembly GCA_963772625.1 of uncultured Actinomycetota bacterium. Classification (GTDB taxonomy): domain Bacteria; phylum Actinomycetota; class Actinomycetes; order Actinomycetales; family Microbacteriaceae; genus Microbacterium. Next base: position 241,609 of record CAVYXT010000002.1, read on the forward strand.
CGCGACGCGCATCAGTCGCTGCTGGCAACTCGGGTCCGCACGCGGGACCTGGTGCGCGTCGGACCGCATGTGGCACGGATGACGCCCGGCCTGCTCTCGGTGGAGGCATGGGGCGGGGCCACGTACGACGTCGCGCTCCGCTTCCTCGCGGAGGACCCGTGGGAACGTCTTGCGGCAGTGCGAGAAGCCATCCCCAACATCCCGATCCAGATGCTGCTGCGCGGCCGGAACACCGTGGGCTACACGCCACGGCCGGTCGAGGTGGCTGAAGCGTTCGTACGCGAAGCCGCGGCGACCGGCGTGGACATCTTCCGGATCTTCGACGCTTTGAACGACGTGAGTCAGATGCGCCCCGCCATCGACGCGGTCCTCGAGACCGGCACCGCTGTCGCGGAGGTCGCGGTCTGCTACACGGCCGACCTCCTCGACCCGAGCGAGACGCTCTACACGCTCGACTACTATCTGCGTCTCGCCGACCAGATCGTCGAGTCCGGCGCGCACATCCTCGCCATCAAGGACATGGCGGGCCTGCTTCGTCCGGCCGCTGCCGCGAAGCTCGTGACGGCGCTCAGGGAGCGATTCGACCTCCCGGTGCACCTGCACACGCACGACACCGCGGGCGGACAGCTCGCGACGCTTCTCGCGGCGAGCGCAGCGGGTGTCGATGCCGTGGATGCCGCAGCCGCGCCGCTGTCGGGCACGACCAGTCAGCCGTCGCTGTCGGCCCTGGTCGCAGCCCTCGCCCACACCGAGCGCGACACCGGCATCGACCTCTCCGCCGTCAGCGACCTGGAGCCGTATTGGGAGGGTGTGCGGCACCTCTACACGCCGTTCGAATCGGGCCTTCCAGGCCCGACGGGACGCGTGTACCACCACGAGATCCCGGGCGGACAGCTCTCGAACCTCCGCCAGCAGGCGATCGCGCTGGGTATGGCGGACGACTTCGAGCTCATCGAGGACATGTACGCCGCCGCCGACCGCATCCTGGGTCGCATCCCCAAGGTGACCCCGTCTTCGAAGGTCGTCGGCGACCTCGCCCTGGCCCTCGTGGCGGCCAAAGCGGATCCGGCCGATTTCGCCGAGAACCCGCAGAACTACGACATCCCGGACTCGGTGGTCGGCTTCATGGCGGGCGAACTGGGCGACCTGCCGGGCGGCTGGCCGGAGCCGTTCCGCACCAAGGTGCTCGCGGGCCGCCAGATCTCGATCGAGGTCCCGCCTCTGACCGATGCGGAGCGCGACGGACTGGCCGGCGACGCCGCGACACGACGCCGGACGCTCAACCGTCTGCTGTTCCCCGGTCCGGCGAAGGAGTTCGAGTCCAACCGCGAGGCGTATGGCGACCTGTCGTCGCTCGGAACGCCCGACTATCTGTACGGGCTGAAGCCTGGCGAAGAGCACGTCGCCGAGATCGACCCGGGCGTACAGCTCTACGTCGGGCTCGAAGCGATCGGCGAAGCGGACGCCAAGGGCATGCGGACGGTCATGACGACGCTCAACGGGCAGCTGAGGCCGGTGTACGTCCGCGATCGCAGCATCACCGTCGAGACGCGTCAGGCGGAGCGGGCGGACACGTCCAAGCCGGGCCAGGTCGCCGCCCCGTTCTCGGGAGTCGTGACCCTCAAGGCGGCCGTCGGCGACACCGTCACCGCCGGTCAGCCGGTCGCCTCCATCGAGGCGATGAAGATGGAGGCGGCGATCACGGCCTCCGTCGGCGGCGTCGTGGAGCGGCTCGCGATCGGCGAGACCCAGCAGGTGGAGGCAGGCGACCTTTTGGTCGTCATCCGTCCCGCGCAGTAGCCTGGAGGGTGCGGCAATCCCCCCGCGCAACGCTTCTGCCTTTGGAGTACCGCAGTGACGCCCGATCGTACCGACCCGATGCACGCCGATGACGCCGAGCACGAGCAGAACGGCGTGCTCTCCGACAGCGGAAGCATCGACGCGTCGGGCTTCGGGTTTCTCGGTGGCCACACCGAGCAGGTCAGCGTGCAGTTGCCCTCCGACTCCGGCGACGATGACATCGACGACGACGTGGTCGATGACGAAGTCCCGTACCCGACCGAGGCGCTCACCGAGACCGGCGACCGGACCGACTCCGAGCAGACGACGGATTTCGCCGATGACATCGCCCTGACCGGCGAGCTGGATGAGCTGCCGGCTGATGGGAGCGTCTACGTCTCACACGAAATCGAGGACGGCGCGGTCATCGAGGACGCCGTCGTGGAGGACTCGACGATCGGGGACGCCCCGCTCGAAGATGCCGCCCTGGAGGACGCCGTGTTCGAGGATGCCGCCCTCGAACACGAGGCTCTGGACGAGGAGCGTTCGCGCGTCGAGGACGTCGCGGTCGAGGATGCACCTCTCGGCGAGGGCACCATCGCCCTCGACGACACGCCGGGTGCCGCGGGCGTCGCCGTCGTCGATGAGGCGCCCGTCGCACAGGTCGCGCCGGTCGCGAAGGACGCTCCCGTCACGCCGACGACCCCGGTCGGCACCGCTGCGACCACCACCGGTTCGGTCGCGGCTTCGAATTCGGCCCCGACGACGGGCTCCGTGCCCGCCACTCGCCGGGCGGCGCAGCATCCCGACGTCCAGGAGCGGCCCGACCACGCGCACGCCGTCGAACGGGTCATCCCGCGCGCGGACGTCGCCATGACCTCGAAGCGACTCGGCGAGCTCGAGGCGGGTCGCGAGACCGCCGACCTGCTCACCGCAGACCGCCTTCTCGATCCGAACCAGGTCGTGCGTCCCGAGCCCGAGGGGATGTGGCAGCACTTCCTCTATTCGATCTCCGGACACCGGATCAATCTCGGCGACGGCAAGCGCGCCCGCGCGCGCAAGGAGCTCGACCGTCGGATCGCCGCGCCGCTCAACGGTGGCGCCCGATTCGTCCCGGTCCTCTCGCGCAAGGGCGGCGTCGGCAAGACGACCGTCACCACGCTGCTCGGAATGGCGCTGGCCGACGCCCGCGACGACCGCATCATCGCCGTCGACGCCAATCCCGACCGCGGGACGCTGGCAGAGCGCATCTCGCGCTCGAGCGGCAAGACGGTGCGCGACCTGGTGAAGGTGCGCTCCGAAGTGTCCGGCTACAAGGACATCTCCAACATCGTCGCTCGCGACGGGACGCGCCTCGACGTGCTCGCCTCGGACGCCGATCCGCACGTGTCCGAGGCCCTGAACGACCGTGACTACCACGACGTCGCGAGCCTGGCTGCGCACTACTACTCGATCGTCCTCACCGACACCGGCACCGGCATCGTCCACTCGGTCATGGGCGCAACGCTCGACCTCGCCGACCAGATCGTCGTCGTGGCAGGACTCAGCGTCGACGAAGCGCGCCTTGCCTCCGAGACGCTCACCTGGCTCGAGACCAACGGCTACGGGGAGCATGTGCGCAACGCCATCGTCGTGCTCAACACCGCCCGGCCCGGCACGCCGCTCGTTCAGCTCACCGAGCTCGAGGGACACTTCCGCACGCGCGTGCGCGCCGTGGTGCGCATCCCCTACGACCCCCACATCGCGGCAGGCAGTGCGATCGCGTTCCGCGACCTGCAGCCCGCCACCCGCCTCGCGGCCCGCGAGCTGGCGGCGACCCTCGTCGAGGGACTGCGCGCCCTCTCGCCCGCGGCGTAGGCACCTGTGGCTGTTCGACCCATTCGCGTCTTCGGCGACCCGGTGCTGCGGGCCGCGAGCTCACCGATCGACGAGATCGACGACGGCGTTCGCGCCCTCGTGCGCGATCTGGTCGACACCGTCGAACTGCCGGGGCGGGCCGGCGTGGCGGCGCCCCAGATCGGCGTGGGCCTGCGGGCGTTCAGCTACAACATCGACGGCGACATCGGGTACGTGATCAACCCCGTGCTGGTCGAGGTCTCGGGTGAGCCGGAACTGGTCGGCGAGGGATGCTTGTCCGTTCCGGGCCTCTGGCACGAAGCGCTGCGCCACCCGCACGCGACCGTGACGGGAATCGACCTGGACGGCAACGAGGTCGTGCTGGAGGGTGACGGCCTTCTCGCTCAGGCGCTGCAGCACGAGACGGACCACCTCGACGGCAAGCTGTACCTCGACCGGCTGCCGAGCGAGACCCGGCGGATCGCGATGCGCGAGATCCGCGAGAGCGAATGGTTCTGAGGTCGCCTCAGCTGAGCGCCACGTTCGAGGTGTTCACCGGCACGCTGTACAGCGCGGTGATCTCGTCTCCGAAGTCCTCCATGATGACGTTGCGCTTGATGCTCATCTTCGGCGTCAGGTGACCGCTCGCCTCGGTCCACTCGGTCGAGAGGATCTTGAACTTGCGGATGGACTCCGCGCGCGAGACGTTCGCATTGGCGGCGTCGATCGCCCGCTGCACCTCGGCGCGGACGGCCGCGTTGTCCGCGGCATCCGTCAGTGACATGTCCTTGGGCAGATTGTTGTTGCCCAGCCACGTCGGCAGCATCTCGCTGTCCAGCGTCACCAGAGCCGAGATGAACGGCTTCTGATCGCCCACCACGACGACCTGGCCGATGATGGGGTTGGATCGGATCGGGTCCTCCAGGGCTGCGGGGGCGACGTTCTTGCCGCCCGCCGTGACGATGATCTCCTTCTTGCGGCCGGTGATCGTGAGGAAGCCCTCCGAGTCGAATGATCCGATGTCGCCGGTCTTGAACCAGTCGCCGTCGAACGTGGCGGCGGTCGCCTCGGGATTGCGCCAGTACTCCTTGAACACATTGATGCCGCGCACCTGGATCTCGCCGTCGTCGGCGAGCCGTACGCCGACTCCGGGCAGTGCGGGTCCGACGGTGCCGATCTTCGACTTCGTCGCGAGGTTCACCGTGGCCGGCGCGGTCGTCTCGGTCAGGCCGTAGCCTTCGAGGATCACCACGCCCAGGCTGTGGAAGAAGTGGCCGAGCCGCGGACCGAGCGGCGCCGAGCCCGAGACGGCGTAGACGACGTTGCCGCCCATCGCGGCGCGGAGCTTGCTGTAGACGAGGCGGTCGAACAGCGCGAACTTGATCTTCATGCCGAGCGGGATCTTCTTGCCGTTCTGCAGCAGCGTCGAGTGCTCGATCGCGGTGTGGGCGGCCGAGCGGAAGATCTTGCCCTTGCCCCCTGCCTCGGCCTTCTGCTCGGCCGAGTTGTACACCTTCTCGAACACGCGGGGCACCGCGAGCAGGAACGTCGGCTTGAAGGAGCCGAGCGCCGGAAGGAGCTGCTTCGTGTCGGGCTGGTGCCCGGTCTTGACGCCGGCGTGGATGTCGAGGATCGAGATGAAGCGCGCGAAGATATGCGCGGTCGTGATGAACAGCAGCGTCGAGGCGCCGGGCGTTTCGACGACCTCGCTGAGCGCCTTCGACGAGTTGCGGACGAGCTCGACGAAGTTGCTGTGCGTCAGCACGCAGCCCTTCGGCCGGCCGGTCGAGCCGGACGTGTAGATGAGCGTCGCGATGTCAGCGCCGTTCGCCAGGTTGCGGCGACGCTCGATCTCTTCGTCCGAGATGGCCTTTCCCTGCTCGACGAGCTTGTCCAGATCGCCGCGCTGCATCTCCCACACCGAGCGCACGAGCGGCACCTCCGGGCGGATCTCGTCGAGCCGCGCGGAGTGGTCGCCCGACTCGGTGACGCAGGCGATCGCGCTCGAGTCGGTCAGGTTCCAGGCGATCTGGGCGGGGGAGCTGGTCTCGTAGATCGGCACCATCACCGCGCCGGCGAAGAACAGGGCGAAATCGACGAGGGTCCAGTCGTAGGTGGTCCGGGCGATGAACCCGACTTTGTCGCCGGGCTCGATGCCTGCGGCGACGAAGCCCTTGGCCAGGGCGACGACCTGCGTATGGAACTCTGCCGCGGTGATGTCCCGCCATCCGTCGCCGTCCGGGACGGCGAACAGCGCCAGCTGCGGCGTCGCCTTCACTCGGTCGACCAGGAGGTCGGTGACGTTCGCCTGCGGGTCAGCGGGGACGATCGCAGGGACTTCGAATTGAACCACGGCAACTCCTTCGGTACCGATCGCGTTCTCGGGTAGATCCTGCTCCGAGTGTATCCGAGCGGCGGGCCATCCACCGGGGGCGCGCGTCTGACGCGCGCCACTAACGGGGTTCCACCCCGAACCCCCGGCCCGCTGACGCGCGCCACTAGACTGCAAGGCGCCGCCGCGCCGCGCCGGCCGGAAAGGGTGTGCCGTGCTGAAGGTCGGGATCGACATCGGTGGGACCAAGATCGCCGGAGGAGTCGTGGATGCCGACGGACGCATAGTCGAGAAGCTCCGCGTCGACACGCCGATCGACACACGCGCCCTCGCTGATGCCGTCGTCGACATGGCACGTCACCTCGCCGCATCCCACGACGTCGCTGCGGTCGGTGTCGCCGCTGCCGGCTTCGTCGATCGTGAGCGCGCGAGCGTCATCCACGCCCCGAACATCGCCTGGCGGGACGAGCCGTTGAAGGCGACGCTCGAAGCGCGGATCGACGTTCCGGTGACGATCGAGAACGACGCGAACGCCGCGGGATGGGCGGAGTTCCGGTTCGGCGCGGGCCGCGGCGTCGACGACATGGTGATGCTCACCATGGGCACCGGCGTGGGCGGCGCGGTGATAGCCAGCGGGGCGCTGTACCGCGGCGGCCACGGCATCGCCGGGGAACTCGGTCACCTCCGCTTCATCCGCGACGGCCTGCCCTGCGGCTGCGGGCAGCACGGATGCCTCGAGCAGTATGCATCCGGACGCGCGCTGCAACGGGAGGCGAATTCCATAGCGGATGCCGGCGGCATCGGCGCCGCCTTGGCCGCTCGCCGTGCGCAGAAGGGCACACTCAGCGGTCCTTCGATCTCTCGCCTGGTGCTCGCGGGTGATGCGGGCGCCGTCGAAGCGCTGCGGCGCGTGGCGACGGCGCTCGGTGAAGCCTGCGGTGGATTCCAGGCGGTGCTCGACCCCGAGCTGTTCGTCATCGGCGGCGGCGTCGCCCAGTTGGGCGACCACCTGCTGGGGCCGGTGAAGATCGCCTACGAGACTGCGCTGCCGGGCTACGGCGACCGTCCGATCGCAGAGTTCGCGATCGCCGAGCTCGGCAATGACGCAGGCCTCATCGGAGCAGCCGACCTCGCGATCGCCGAGCCCGCGTCCACGAGCAGGGCAGGGAGCGCATAGGCGATGTTCTACTGGCTGATGAAGTACATCGTGATCGGGCCGCTCCTGAAGGCGATCTTCCGTCCGTGGATCGTGGGCCGCCGCAATGTGCCGGGCGAAGGGGCCGCGATCCTCGCCAGCAACCACCTCTCGTTCATCGACTCCGTGTTCCTGCCGCTCATGATCGACCGGCCGATGGCGTTCCTCGCCAAGAGCGACTACTTCACCGGGAAGGGCATCAAGGGCTGGGCGACCCGCATGTTCATGAAGGGAACCGGCCAGATTCCGATCGATCGCACGGGGGGCAAGGCGTCCGAGGCGTCGCTCAACACCGGGCTGCAGGTGCTCGGCCGCGGGGACCTGCTCGGGATCTACCCCGAAGGCACGCGCAGCCCGGACGGCCGGCTCTACCGCGGCCGTACCGGCCTCGCCCGCATGGCGCTGGAAGCGCACGTGCCGGTCATCCCGGTCGTGATGGTCGACACCGACACCGTGATGCCGATCGGACACCGGATTCCGCGGGTCGGGCGAGTCGGCATGGTCATCGGCGAGCCGCTGGACTTCTCGCGCTTCTCGGGGATGGAAGGCGACCGGTACATCCTCCGCTCGGTGACCGACGAGATCATGGTCGCGCTGCAGCGGCTGGGGGAGCAGACCTACGACGACGTCTACGCGTCCACGGTCAAAGACCGCGCCCCCACGCCACCCGCGCGCTGAGCGGCGCCCGCCGCCGGCGCCCGGGCGCTCAGGCTGCAGGCGGCGCGGCTCCCGCGCGGCAAGTCGCATGCCGCAGATGCCGCGTGCACAACTCCTCCAATCTGGCAGGCAGGGCGAAGCACCGCCGCGGAAATCCGCGGCCGCACCCGCGCGCCCTCGCCGAATTGGAGGAGTTGTGCACGCGGTGCTGCTCGCCGAACGCCGCGTCGGGGCGCCAGGCGACAGCGCGGCCCGCACGACCGGGGTGCAGCGCCGCGCGGATAGACTGGGCGGATGCTCCAGCAGCTTGACGCACTCGACCACTGGCGGACCCTGCCGATCAAGCAGCAGCCCGTCTGGTATGACGCGGATGCTGTTGCGGCGGTCTCCGCCGAGATCGCGACGCTGCCGCCCCTGGTCTTCGCCGGCGAGGTCGACAACCTGCGCGATCAGCTCGCGCGTGCGGCATCCGGTCGGGCGTTCCTGCTGCAGGGCGGTGACTGCGCCGAGACCTTCGCCGGGGCGACGGCCGAGCAGATCCGCAACCGCATCAAGACCGTGCTGCAGATGGCGGTCGTGCTGACGTACGGCGCGTCGATGCCCATCGTGAAGATGGGTCGCATGGCAGGGCAGTTCGCCAAGCCCCGCTCGAGCGACACCGAGACACGCGGCGACGTCACGCTGCCCGCCTACCGCGGCGACATCGTCAACGGCTTCGACTTCACCGAGGGCTCACGTCGCGCCGATCCCGCGCGCCTGCTCAAGGGCTACCACACGGCCGCTTCGACGATCAATCTGATCCGCGCGTTCACCCAGGGTGGCTTCGCCGACCTGCGCGAAGTGCACAGCTGGAACAAGGGCTTCGCGGAGAATCCCGCCAACCAGGCCTACGAGCGGCTGGCGCACGACATCGACCGCGCCATCAAGTTCATGGAGGCGGCCGGGGCCGACTTCGACGAGCTGCGCCGCGTCGAGTTCTACACCGGCCACGAGGGCCTGCTGATGGACTACGAACGTCCGATGACGCGCATCGACTCGCGCACCGGCACGCCGTACAACACCTCGGCGCACTTCGTCTGGATCGGCGAGCGCACGCGCGACCTGGACGGCGCGCACGTCGACTACTTCTCGAAGATCCGCAACCCGATCGGGGTCAAGCTCGGGCCCACGACCACGCCCGAGACCGCCCTGCAGCTCATCGACAAGCTCGACCCCGAGCGCGAGCCCGGCAGGCTGACCTTCATCACGCGCATGGGCGCCGGCAAGATCCGCGACGCGCTGCCGCCGCTGCTCGAAGCCGTCCGCAACTCCGGTGCGAACCCGCTGTGGGTCACCGATCCGATGCACGGCAACGGCATCACCACGCCGACCGGCTACAAGACGCGTCGCTTCGACGACGTCGTCGACGAGGTGCGTGGGTTCTTCGACGCGCATCGCGCGGTCGGCACGAACCCCGGGGGCATCCACGTGGAGCTGACGGGCGACGACGTCACCGAGTGCCTCGGGGGCTCCGAGATGATCGACGAGGCGACGCTCGCGACGCGGTACGAGTCGCTGTGCGACCCGCGCCTGAATCACATGCAGAGCCTGGAGCTGGCGTTCCTGGTGGCTGAAGAGCTCGACAAGCGCTGACGCGAATCGGTGCGGCTCAGAACGCGCCGTTGATCCGGAACGACACAACCGTGCCGCGGGGATGCTCGGTGCCGGCGGCCGGCACCTGCGACTCGACCTCGGTGATCTCGTCGAGCACCGCATCCCACAGCGTCGCGTACTCGTAGTCGAAGCCGGCCTGCGTGAGCGCGGCCTTGGCCTGATCTCGGGTCAGCCCCACGATGTCGGGCACGGCGAACAGCGGGGGCCCTGCCGACACCACGAGCGTCACGGAATCGCCCGGCCGCCAGCTGCCGCCGCCCTCCCGATCCGCGATGTAGATGACCTCGCCCGCGTCGAAGTCCTCGCTGAACTCCTCGACGGTGCCGGCCACCGAGAGGTTCACGTCGGCGAGCTCCTCGGTCGCCGACTCCACGTCCCGGCCGCTCACATCCGGCACCGAACCGACCGAGACCGAGAGCGTCGCGGTGTCGCCCTCGAGTGCGGTGCAGCCCTGCGTGCAGTCCACCGGGTCTCCGCCGGCCTGCGGAGCGATCGCGACCGCGATGACGGCACCCTCTGCGGCATCCGTGAAGAACTCCTGATCGGGTTCGGCCACCAGCAGGTTGAGTCCGAGCAGGATGCCGCGGGCGTCGCCCGCCGAGATGCCCTCGAGCCCCTGCACCTCCCTGGGCTCCGGTCCCTGTGACACCAGGACCTCGATGCTCGAGTCGGGTTCGAGCCGCGAGCCCGCAGGAGGATCGGTGCCGACGACGACACCCGGCGGGACCTCGAGGTCGAACACATCCTTCTGGACCGCCTGGAGCGACTGCTCCGCCAAGATCTGCTGCGCCTCCGCGAAGCTTCGGCCCGCGACATCCGGAACCGGGACCTGCGAGCCCGGACCCGACCCGAACCACCAGCCGGCTCCGCCGGCGAGAGCCGCCAGGACGATCACGAGCGCGATGAGCCAGCCGCCGCGCACCGCGCGGCGCTTGGTAGCCGTGCGCAGCCTCGTCGCGTTGTCGACGTCGTCGACCGCGGTGGTGGGCCCCGTCATCGTCGAGGGCAGCACCTGCGTCACGTCGCCGGTGCCGCTGCTCTCGTCCCGGATGATGCCGGCCGAGATGGTGCGGGCCACCTGCGGCGCGATCCCGAGCTCGTGCTCGATCTCGCGCAGGCGGTCGAGCATCTCCTTCGCGTCGTTGGGCCGGTCGTCGGGTGACTTCTCGGTCGCCCACAGGACGAGTTCGTCCAACTGCTCGGGAACGCCCGGGTTCTTCGCGCTCGGACGCGGGACGGAGTCGGTGGCGTGCTGGAAGGCGATCTGCATCGGCTGCTCGCCCTTGTACGGCTGCTCGCCGACCAGCATCTCGTACAGCATGATGCCCAGCGAGTAGATGTCGCTGCGGGCGTCTGCCATGCCCCGCGTGACGAGCTCGGGTGCGAGGTACGCGATCGTGCCGAGCAGCTGGGCACCGGTCGCGGTGTTCGCGGTGGTGGCGCGCGCGAGTCCGAAGTCGCCGATCTTGATGCGCCCGTCCTCGGCGAGGAGGACGTTCTCGGGCTTGACGTCGCGGTGCACGATGCCGGCGCGGTGCGCTGCTGCGAGCCCCGACAGGATCGCATCCATGATGGTGACGGTCTGCGGCACCGTGAGACGACGCTGTTCGCGCAGCAGCTCGCGCAGCGTGATGCCCGGGAGGTACTCCATGACCAGATAGGCCATGTCGCCGTCCTGACCCTGGTCGAACACGTTCACGACATGGGGGTCCGCGAGCCGTGCGGCGGCCCTGGCCTCCTGGATGAATCGGCTCTGGAACACGGTGTCGTCACTCAGGTGCCCGTGCATCACCTTGAGCGCGATCCGCCGCTCCAAGCGCAGGTCGGTCGCGACGTACACGGTCGCCATGCCGCCGCGCGCGATGCGCGCACGCACCCGGTATCGGCCGTCAACCAGACGTCCGATCAGCGGGTCGGCCTGCTGACTCGTGCTCACGCTCCGAGTCTACGGACGGGTGCCTGCGAGCCCGCGGAGCGCCTCACCACGGCCTGACCGGCCTCGCGCGGGCTCCGGCGCGTCTTCGGCCCATCAGCCGTACAGCGCGAGCCAGGCGTACGCCGGCTGCTCCCACTGCGCGTACCGGTCGGGATGCGCGGATATCTGCACGGCCTGGGCGGCGTCCGCGAACGAGTGGCTCTCCCATCCGGCGAAGTCCACAAGTCCCTGGGTGGTCTGCCCGTTGGGATCGGATGGGCCGCCGTAGAACGCGCGCGTGGCACGCACGGGATCGCTGACCTCGGCTTCCGTGCCCCAACCCTCGCTCGGACGCTGCTGGAACAGGCCGAGCGAGTCGCGGTCGCCCCAGTCGAGGTTGCGCAGCCACGACTCCTGCATCGCGGTGCCGAGCGCGATCGCGATGCCGCGATCGGGCACACCGAGTTCTCGGCCGACGCTGATGACGATCTGCGCATTGGCGACCTGCTCGGCGTCGAGCTCCGTCGTCGGCGCGGACTCGAGCGGCGCGTTGTTCGACACGAGCACGACGGATGCCGCGGCCGGAATGGCGATGGCCTGACCCGGGTAGATGATCGACGCGCGGCTCAGCCCGTTCGCGTCCAGCAGGGCCTGTGTCGTGACGCTGTGCTGCTGGGCGATGGCCGTGATCGTGTCGCCCGCCGCGACGACGTGGGAGGCCGTGGACGGCGCGGGCGCTGTCGGCGGTTCCGGTGCAGCGGCGTCGGGCGTCGCGGCTTCGGCGGGTGCCGCCGGTTGGGCCGGTGTCACCGGTTCGGCCGGTGCCGCGGATGCGCCCCCGGGGATGGCGAGAGTCTGACCGGGATAGATGGTCGACGACCAGTCGAGGCCGTTCGCGGCGAAGAGGTCCTGGATCGAAAGGCCGTGAAGGCGCGCGATCGCGCTGATCGTGTCGCCGCCCTGAACCGCGTACGAGCTCGCGCCGGACGCGGGAGGGGCTGGCGGGGCGGGTGCCTGGGGCCCGGCGTCGGCCGCGACGGCGGCGAGGATCAGCACCTGTCCGGGGATGATGACAGATGACCAGTCCAGCCCGTTGATCGCCAGAACGTCCACGGTGCGCAGCCCGTGACGCGCGGCGATGGCGGACACCGTGTCACCCGGCTGCACTGTGTGGGTCTCGCCCGCAACGGCCGCAGCCACGGTCGCCGCAGTCACCGATCCTCCGCCCCCGTGCGTGCCGAGCAGGCTTGCCGTCCGCAGATCACCGCGCAGCGGTTCTGCCGCGTGCGCGGGGGCGGCTGTCATCAGGATCGCCAGCGAACCCGCGAGAGCGGCTGGCAATCCTGCGGACACGGTGCGACGGGTCTGGGCATGGCGCGAGCGCGGATCGGTTCGCAAGGTTCCCCCTCGGTGGACTCAGCAAACCGTGTCACGGAAGTTAATTAGTGTCAACCAACGTTACCAGAGAGACGTGTGTGACGGATGTGAACTGTGATGCTGCATGCCTCAGCGACGGGACTTGCTGACGAGCCTGGGGGGAGTGAGATAGTGGCTTCGTGACCGCTGATGCCGCGCCCCAGATCGAAACCGACTGGCTCACGCTCGCCGACCTGACGGAGGTGCTCGGTGAGCCGCTCGGTCGCGTTCGACGCATGCTCGACGATCTTCAGCTGGTCGGTTCCCGTCGCGAGGGCGTGTTCAAGGTGCCGGCCGTCTTCATCGTCGACGGTGAGCCGATCGGGTCGCTGCGTGGAACCATGTTCGTGCTCCACGACGCCGGGTTCACCGACGACGAGGCGATCGACTGGCTGCTCGCGCCCGAGGAATCGATCGGAATCCCCCCGATCGAGGCACTCCGCGCGGGTCGCAAGAGCGAGGTCCGCCGCGTCGCCCAGGCGCTCGGCTGACGGCAGACGCGATCGCGTCTGCGCTCAGGTCGTGCGAACGGTTGCCGCGCGCGCCAGGTCACGCAGGTCGCCTACGGCGGCGCTGCCCAGACGCGCACCGGAGAGCGCGCGCTCGGCCTCGCGCGAGTAATCGACGATGAGCCGCTCGACCCGCTCGAGAGCCCCGGTCTCGACGATGGTGCGCTGGAGAGCGGCGATCTGCGCGGCATCCAATTCGGAGTCGCCGATCAGTTCGTCGACGATCCGCCGAGCCGGGGGAGCGAGCCGCTCTCGCGCGTACGCGATGAGCACGGTGCGCTTGCCCTCGCGCAGGTCGTCGCCGGACGGCTTGCCGGTGGCGGCCTCGTCCCCGAAGACTCCGAGCACGTCGTCCCGCAGCTGGAACGCCATGCCCACCGGATGTCCGAAGGCGGCAAGAGCCGCCCGTTGAGACTCGTCGGCCCCGGCGAGTGCGGCCCCGATCGCGAGGGGCTGCTGGATGCTGTACCGGGCCGACTTGAGCGACGCGACCCGCAGCGCCCGCTCCGCGTGCAGCTCGTCGGGCTCGCGCACGTGCGCAGACTCCTCGGCGATGTCGAGGAACTGCCCGATCGTCACCTCGCGGCGCATCGTCGCGTACTCCGCTCGTGCCGACGCGGCGCGAGCGGGGGAAGCCGCAGTCAGCCCTTCCTCGAGCAGGTCGTCGCTCCACGCCACGAGCAGGTCGCCGAGCAGCACGGCGCCCGACCGGCCGAACGCTGCGGCATCGCCTGCCCATCCGTGAGCGCGATGGGACGACTCGAGAGCGCGGTGCGCCGCCGGACGTCCCCGCCGCGTGTCGGAGTTGTCGATCACGTCGTCATGCACGAGCGCGGCAGCGTGGAACACCTCGAGCGCCGCCGCCGCCGTGACGACGTCGGCGGGCGGGTCCGCGACGCTGCCGGACGCCTCCTCCACTGCCCTCCACCCGGCGATGCAGAAGCGCCCGCGCAGGCGCTTTCCGCCCCCGACCGCAGTCGCTCCGGCGTCGACCAGAAGCTCCGCTTCGGGTCCCAGATCGACGGCGGAAAGTCTCTGCGCCGAGAGGAAGATGTTCAGTCGCTGGGAAACCGCTTCAACGGCATCCGGGAGGGGTGACACGGGCCTAGCCTAGTGATCGAGGGGACGCGTAGAATCGACGCGTCCGAGCAAGCAAGAGGGGGATGCATGCCACTCTCCGAACAGGAGCAGCGTCTGCTCGACGAGATGGAACGTCATCTGATGCGCAATGACGCCGATGTGGTCAGCGCGCCCCGCGACGGTCGCACTCTGAGTTACCGCAACATCGTCTACGGCACGATCCTCGTCCTCGTCGGTCTGGGCGGGCTCGTCGTCGGGGTATCGACGCAACTCATCGTCGTCGGCGTCATCGGCTTCGTGGTGATGCTCGGCGGCGTCATCCTGGCCGTCACTCCGACTCGCGGCATCCCGCGCAGCACCGTGGATGCAGCACCTGCGCCGTCGAAGCCGCGCGCCCACTCCTCATTCATGGATCGCATGAACGAACGCTGGGATCGCCGCCAAGAAGGGCCCTGACCGCAGGTCCGACGCGACCGCACGTATTGAGCACCGACCTCCGGGTCGGTGCTTTTTCGTCGTGCCCGGCGGTGCTCAACCGCTGGGGGAGCGATCGGGCGTCGCCATGGCTGCAATGAGTGACAAAGTGGAGGGAAGTGGAGTAAAGTGGCGAGCATCCTCACGGGGGCCGGACGAAGGGGGTGACTGGCACATGCTCTTGGGCACGCACACTCCCAAGCTCGACGACAAGGGCAGGGTCATCCTCCCCTCGAAGTTCCGCGACGACCTCGGCGGCGGCATCGTCATCACGCGTGGCCAGGAGCGCTGCCTGTACGTCTTCAGCTCCGATGAGTTCGAGCGCATCCACGAGCGCATCCGCGAAACGCCGCTGTCGAACAAGCAGGCCCGCGACTTCCTCCGGATGTTCCTCTCCGGCGCCAGCGCCGAGAAGCCCGACAGCCAGAACCGCATCACGATCCCGCCCGCGCTGCGTTCGTACGCCGGCCTGGAGAAGGAGCTGGTCGTCACCGGCGTCGGGGCGCACGCCGAGATCTGGAACGCCGACTCGTGGAACGCGTACGCCGAAGGCAACGAGGAGAGCTATGCCGAACTCGAGCAGGAGGTGATCCCGGGCCTGTTCTGAGCCCCCGACCCTGACTCCCAGCCGCTCACGCCCTGCCGCACTTCCCCGGTGTCAGGTCAGAGCGGATGGGGATCAGGATCTGGGGACACCGATCCCGCATCCGATGAACCTGCGCGACATCCACACCCCCGTGCTGCTAGACCGCTGCGTCGAGCTGCTCGCCCCTGCCCTGCAGCGAGAGGGTGCGGTCCTCGTCGATGCGACGCTCGGGATGGGCGGACACGCCGAAGCCTTCCTCGAGCGGTTCCCCGACATCCATCTGGTCGGACTCGACCGCGACCAGGACGCTCTGCGCATCGCCGGGGAGCGCCTCAAGCCCTACGCCGAGCGGCTAACGCTCGTTCACGTGGTCTACGACGGCATCGAGGCCGCGCTGAAGTCGGCCGGATTCGAGACGGCGGACGGCATCCTCTTCGACCTGGGCGTCTCGTCCCTGCAGCTCGACGTCGCAGACCGGGGCTTCGCCTATTCGAAGGATGCCCCGCTGGACATGCGCATGGACCAGACGACCGGGCCGATGGCCGCGTACATCCTCGAGACCTACAGCGAGGGCGAGCTGCGACGCATCTTCGAGCGCTACGGCGAGGAGAAGCTGTCGGGACGCTACGCGCGCGCCATCATCAAGGCACGCGACTCCGCACCGATCGAGCGCTCCGGGCAGCTCGTCGAGATCCTGACCGCTGCCACGCCATACGCGGCCCAGCGCACCGGGCACCCCGCCAAGCGGGTGTTCCAGGCTCTGCGCATCGAGGTCAACGGCGAGCTCAGCGTGCTCGAGCGTGCGATCCCGGCCGCCCTGGGCGTCCTGCCGGTCGGCGGCCGCATGGTCGTCCTGTCGTACCAGTCTCTCGAAGACCGCATCGTCAAGCGCGCGCTCGCGGAGGCCGCGGCATCCACGTCGCCGGCCGGCCTCCCAGTCGAGCTTCCCGAGCACGCGCCGCGCTTCCGGCTGCTGGTGAAGGGAGCGGAGCTCGCCACCGACGAGGAAAGGGCACGCAACCCGCGGGCCACGCCGGTGCGCCTGCGCGCAGCTGAGCGCGTGAGGGATGCCGCATGAGCGCCCTCAGTCAGACCGCGGCGCTCGTCGCACCACGCGCCGTCGAGCGTGAGAATTCCGCGAGCCGCCGCCTGCGTGTCGTCGAGGAGCCCTCGCGCCGCCGTCAGACCGAAGCTCGTGTACGGCGTCGTCGCCCTGGCCGGCGCGCTCACGATCGGCGCCGCGCAGATGGCGCTGTCCATCCTCACGACACAGAGCTCCTACGAGCTGTCGACGCTGAGTCAGGAGGCGCGCGAACTCACCTGGCAGAAGCAGATCCTCTACGACGACGTCGCCGGCCTCAGCTCCCCGCAGTATCTGGCGGCGAACGCATCGGCGCTCGGAATGGTGATCGACGAGTCGCCGAGCTACCTCCGGCTGAGCGACGGCGCACTTCTGGGAGAGGGACAGGCGGCGCTGGGCGCATCGTCGATCGACGCCATCGGCCGCGCCTCGGTACCCAACGCGCTCATCAAAGACACTCCGCTCGTGACCGCACCGAAGGCGACCATCCAGGGCGCACCGGTGGAGGCCGACGTCGTCGTGACGGACGGCGGAGTCGTGAACACTCCGCCGCCGCTCACCGACGGACTGCCCACTCCGAGCACACACTGATCACATGACCACGAGAAGCACCCGAAGCCCTCGGCGTCGCACGGTGATCGCCCTTGCCGTCGTGCTCGCGGTCCTCGCCGGCTTCATCGTGCGGCTCGTGGACATCCAAGTGGTCAACGCCGACACCCACATCGCCGATTCCATGAAGGTGGCGCTCGGCGCGTCGCGCACGCTGTACGGGACGCGCGGCGAGATCGTCGACGAGTCCGGCCAGCTTCTGGCCGGCAGCATCCTCCTTTACGACGGCGTGCTCGACCCGAAGAACGTCGGACCGGTCACCCGGGAGAACGACGACGGGGAGCGCGTCGTGGTGCCCTGGGCGAAGGTCGCCGGCGAGATCGGCGCCGTCACGGGGCAGACCTCGGAGGAGATCCAGAAGATCGTCGCCGACGCGCTCGCCGACGACCCGGATTCGCAGTTCGCCTACCTCAAGCGGGGGCTCACGACCGAGCAGTACCGCGACCTCGTCGCCATCGGCGCCCCGTTCCTCACATTCGACGCCCACCCTGCGCGGACGTATCCGGACGGCGCGGTGGCCGGCAACCTCGTCGGTTTCATGGGGAGCGACGCTGTGCCGCTGGCCGGCATCGAGAAGAGCCAGAACGACTGCCTGCTGGCCACGAACGGCACCCTGTCGTTCCAGAAGGGCAAGGACGGCGTCACCATTCCCGGCACCGAGCAGCAGCAGCCCGCGGTGAACGGCGGCACGCTCGAGCTGACGATCAACCGCGACCTGCAGTGGTACCTGCAGCAGCTGATCGGCGAGCAGACGCAGGACATGGGGGCCAAGAGCGGCACCATCTCGGTGGTCGAGGTCAAGACCGGCAAAGTGCGGGCCATGGCCGACTACCCGACGGTCGACCCGAACGACTTCGCCGCATCTCCGGACGACGACCTCTACAGCCGCATCTTCAAGAACACCTTCGAGCCCGGCTCGACGTTCAAGCCGATCACCGCCGCGACCCTGATCGACGCCGCAGGACAGACCCCGACCTCCACTGTGATCGCATCCGGGTGGGAGACCTTCGACAACGGCGCGCGCGTGACCGACTCGTTCTCGCACGAGCCCTACCTCTACACTCTGGCCGGCGTGCTCATCGACTCCTCGAACGCCGGCATCTCCCGCTTCAGCGAACGCGTGGACCCCCAGGTGCGCTACGACTACCTCAAGAAGTTCGGCATCAGCACCGGCAGCGCGATCGGATTCGTCGGCGAGCAGCAGGGCCTGGTGTACGAGCCGTCGGAGTGGGACAACCAGACGGTGTACAACACGACGTTCGGTCAGGCACTGACGACCACCGTGCCCGAACTGCTCGGCGCCTACGGGACGATCGCGAACGACGGGGTGAAGGTGCCCCTGCGGCTCGTGGAGTCGTGCACCCACGCTGATGGGACGGACGTCCAGCCCGATGTGCCCGATTCCATCCGCGTTCTCAGCGAGTCGACGGCCGTGCAGGTGCAGCAGATGCTCGAGAACGTGGCACTGCAGGCCGGCTACGCGGATGACGTGGCGGTGCCCGGCTACCGCGTGGCGGTCAAGTCGGGCACGGGCGAGCAGGTCGACCCCGAGACCGGTCGCTACCGTCAGGGCGTCTACTTCACCACCATGATCGGCTTCGCGCCGGCTGACGACCCGCAGTACGTGGTCGCGGTGACCTTCGACTCGCCGACCAAGGTAACATCGTCTGCGGCCAACGCGCCGGCGTTCCAGAAGGCGATGACCCAGGTCCTGAAGACCTACCGGGTGATGCCCGCGACGACGGAGCCGACGCTGCTACCCAAATTCGGCTGAGCAGCGCCCGATCCGGCCGGAGAACCTTTGATCGCGCTCACCCTTGCTCAGCTCGCGTCCGTCCTGGACGGCCGGCTCCACCTCGCTTCCGACGACTCGCCCGAGACCGAGGTCTCCGGCGGCGTCGACACCGACTCCAGGCTCATCGAACCCGGCGGGATCTTCGTCGCCAAACCCGGTGATGTCACCGACGGCCATCTGTTCGTCGATGCGGCGGTCTCGAACGGCGCTGCCGTGGCGATCGTGGAGCGCGTCGTGCCGGCATCCGTCAGTCAGATCGTCGTCGCCGACGCGATCGGCGCCCTCGCCGACCTCGCACGCCATGTCGTGGCCCAGGTCCGGGATGCCGGAGAACTCCGCATCGTCGGGATCACCGGGTCGAACGGCAAGACGACGACGAAGAACCTGCTGGCCCGGATCCTCGAGGATGAAGGCGAGACCGTCGCGCCGCGTGCGTCGTTCAACAACGAGGTGGGCGCTCCGCTGACGATGCTGCGCGTGTCGCAGGGCACCCGGTTCCTGGTGAGCGAGTTCGGCGCGAGCGCGCCTGGAGAAATCGCCCGGCTCGCCGGACTGGTGGAGCCGGACATCGGTGTCGTGCTCATGGTGGGCCTCGCCCACGCCGGCGGATTCGGCGGCATCGAGGCCACGTTCGCGGCGAAGGCCGAACTCGTGCGCGCGCTGCGTCCGGGCGGCATCGCCGTACTCAACGTCGACGACCCCCGCGTCGCCGCGATGGCGCCGATCGCCGCGGAAGATGGCGCCGCAGTGCGGTGGTTCGGTCGCGGTGCCGGGGCCGACGTCCGCGCGGACGAGGTCGAGGTGACCGCGGACGGAACCCGCTGCGTGGTCACCGCCGACGGTGCATCCGCGCCGCTGCACCTGCGCGTCCTGGGCGAGCACCACGTCATGAATGCGCTCGCCGCCATCGCGGCGGCGACCGCGCTCGGTGTGTCGCTGTCATCGTGCGTGGAACGACTGGAGACCGTGGAGCTCGCGGAGCGGTGGCGCATGCAGCCGCTCGGCACGGAACGGATCCGGATCATCAACGACGCCTACAACGCCAGTCCGGACTCGATGGCGGCGGCGTTGCGCACCCTCGCGCAGATCACCGGCCCCGATCAGCGAACCGTTGCCGTGCTGGGTGCGATGAGTGAGCTCGGCGAATACGCCGACGACGAGCACGACCGCGTCGGGCTGCTCGCCGTCCGGCTGGGGATCCAGCGCATCGTGGTGGTGGGTGCGGCCGCGCGCCGCATGTACCTCGAAGCGATCGCGCAGGGCTCGTGGGATGCCGAGGCGGTCTTCTTCCCGACCGCCGACGAGGCGTACGACTATCTGATCGGCGAACTCCGTGACGGCGACCGCGTGCTCGTGAAGTCCTCCAACGCGGCCGGTCTGCGGTTCCTCGGCGATCGTCTGGGAGAATCCTTCTCGTGAGATCACTTCTGACGGCGGCTGCGATCTCGCTGGCATTCAGCCTGTTCCTGACACCCGTCTTCCTGCGCCTGTTCCGCAGGTGGGGCTGGGGTCAGGTGATCCGAACGCCGGAGGACGTGCACAACCCCAGTCACGGGGAGAAGCGCGGCACGCCGACGATGGGCGGCACGATCTTCATCGTCGGAACGATCGTCGGCTACTTCGTCGGCACGTACACCGGCAACAACCCGCCCACGATCTCGGGACTGCTGGTGATCTGGCTGATGGTGGGTCTGGGCGCGGTCGGCTTCATCGACGACTACATGAAGGTTCATCGCCAGCGCAGCCTGGGTCTCACCGGCTGGCGGAAGATCCTCGGCCAGGTGATCGTGCTCGTGCCGTTCGCGATCGTCGCCCTGAATCTGCCCAACGGGGTCGGGCAGACGCCCGCGGCCGCTTACGTCTCGGTGTTCCGCGACGTAGCGGTGCTGTCGTTCATGGCGCTCGGACCCATCCTCGGGTGGCTGCTCTATCTGGCGTGGATCTCGTTCATCGGCGTCGCGGCATCCAACAGCGCCAATGTGGCGGACGGGCTCGACGGCCTCGCTGCCGGTGCCGGCGTCTTCATGGTCGGCGCATACAGCCTCATCGCCTTCTGGCAGTTCCAGCAGGTCTGCACCGGCGGACCCGAATTCCTGAGCGCCTGCTACGACACGCGAGATCCGCTGGACCTCGCGATCGTCGCAGCCGCGTTCGCGGGAGCGCTCATCGGCTTCCTGTGGTGGAACGCGCCGAAGGCCAGCATCTTCATGGGCGACGTCGGCTCGATGGGCATCGGCGGGGTCCTCGCCGCGATGGCGATCTTGACCCGCACCGAGCTCCTGCTGATCCTCGTCGCCGGCGTCTACGCGCTCGCCTCCGGATCGGTCATCGCCCAGCGGCTCTACTTCAAGCTCACCCGGGGCAGACGTCTCTTCCTGATGAGCCCATTCCACCATCATCTCGAGATGCGCGGCTGGCCCGAGATCACGATCGTCGTGCGGATGTGGATCATCTCAGGGATGCTGGCGATCTCGGGGGTCGGCCTGTTCTACGTCGAGTGGCTGTCGCAAACATGAAATCCGCTCGGCTGGATGCTCTGACGAGCTGGCACGCCGATTGGAAGGGCGTGCGGGCCGCCGTGCTGGGCCTCTCCATCACCGGGTTCTCGGCCGCCGACACGCTCGCCGAGCTGGGTGCGGACGTGCTCGTCGTCACCGAGGCCGCCGATCCCGAGTACGAGCGGCTGCTGCCGGTGATCGGCGCGCGGTCGTGGGTCGGCGCGCTGGATCCGGTCCCCGCTGAGCTGGCCGGGTTCGACCCCGAGGTGGTCATCGCCTCGCCCGGCTTCCCGCCGCGGCATCCCGTGATCGAATGGGCGCTCGAGTCGGGGATCGCGGTCTGGGGCGACATCGAGCTCGCCTGGCGAGTGCGCGACAAGGTTGTACGCTCCGACGGTTCGGCCGCCGACTGGGTGCTGATCACCGGAACGAACGGCAAGACCACGACGACACGGCTCGCCGCGACCATGATGGTCGAGGGCGGCCTCCGGGCGGCGCCGGTCGGCAACATCGGAACGCCGGTGCTGGACGCCGTTCGCGATCCGGCCGGGTTCGACGCCCTCGTGGTGGAGCTGTCCAGCCATCAGCTCTGGTACCTGGGTCTGCAGGCCGGGCCGGAGCCCGTCTCACCGCACGCCAGCGTGTGCCTGAACATCGCCGACGACCACCTCGAATGGCACGGATCGTTCGAGGCATATCGCGAAGCCAAGGCGCACGTCTACGATCACACCCGCGTCGCGTGCGTCTACAACAAGGCGGATGCCGCGACCCAGGCCATGGTGGAGGACGCCGAGGTCGTCGAAGGCGCGCGCGCTATCGGATTCGATCTCGGCGTTCCGGGCCCGAGCGATCTCGGCGTGGTGGACGGCATCCTCGTCGATCGTGCGTTCCTCGAGGACCGTCGCCGGAGCGCACTCGAGCTGACCACGGTCGCCGAGCTCGACGAGCAGGGACTGGCCGCACCGCACATCGTCGCGAACATCCTCGCGGCGAGCGCTCTCGCGCGGTCGCTCGATGTCCCGCCCGCCGCGATCCGCAGCGCCGTCCGCGGCTTCCGGCTCGACCCGCACCGCATCGAGGTGATCGAGGTGGCCGACGGAGTCACGTGGGTCGACGATTCGAAGGCCACCAACCCCCACGCCGCGGCGTCTTCGCTCGCGGCCTTCCCGGGCTCGGTCTGGGTCGTCGGCGGGCTGCTGAAAGGCGTCGACATCTCCGACCTGGTCGCCGGACGCGGCGGCTCCGCGAAAGCCGCGATCGTCATCGGCGTCGACCGGGCACCCGTCGTCGCGGCGTTCTCGCGACACGCGCCCGCAGTCCCGGTGTTCGAGGTGGACGCCGCTGAGACTGAAGAGGTCATGGCACGGGTTGTCGAGCTGGCAGCCGGGATCGCTCGTGACGGGGACGTCGTACTGCTCGCCCCCGCCGCGGCATCCTTCGACCAGTTCACGTCCTATGCCGACCGCGGGCGCCGATTCGCCGCGGCGGTGCGCGATCGGATCGGGAGGGGGAGCGGTGGCGAGCACGACTCAGACCCGCACCCGTCCCCGGGCGATCGAGCCTGATCCCGCGCCACGTCGCGGCCTCGCCGCGCGCGTATCGCTCGGGCGGGTGTTCGCTCCGGTACCGAGTGAGTTCCTGCTCATCGCGTCGACAGCGCTCCTGCTGACGGGCTTCGGCCTCGTGATGGTGCTCTCGGCCACGTCGGCGACAGCCACGGCGGCAGGCGAGCCGCCGTACGAGGCGGTCATGAAGCAGGCGGTCTTCGCGGTGATCGGCATCCCGGTGATGTTCATCAGCAGCCGGCTGCCCATCAGCTTCTGGAAGCGCGCCGCGTGGCCGGCCCTCATCGGGTCCGTCCTGTTCCAGCTACTCGTCTTCGTACCCGGCCTGGGCGTCGAGGCGAACGGCAATCGCAACTGGATCATGATCGCCGGCTTCCAGTTCCAGCCGGCGGAATTCCTGAAGCTCGGACTTGCGCTGTGGATGGGCTACGTCCTGTTCCGCAAGCAGACGCTGCTGGGACTGTGGCGGCACGTCTTCATCCCAGTCGTGCCCGTGGGAGCGCTCGTGATCGCGACGGTCCTCGCCGGTCACGACCTCGGCACCGCGATGATCCTCGTCGTCATCGTGCTCGGCGCGCTGTTCTTCTCGGGCGTGAAGCTGCGCATCTTCATCCTGCCCCTGATCGTCTCGGTCGCGGCCGTCGCGGCGCTGGCCGTCACCAGCCCCGACCGTATGCGGCGCATCATGAGCTTCCTCGACGCGGACTGCCTGGCGGACTACTTCAACAGCTGCTACCAGCCGCTGCACGGCATCTGGGGACTCGCGGGCGGAGGCGTCTTCGGCCTCGGCCTGGGCAACTCGAAGGAGAAGTACGACTGGCTTCCCGCGGCGGCCAACGACTACATCTTCGCGATCGTCGGCGAGGAGCTCGGGCTCATCGGCTGCGCCGTCGTCCTCGCGCTGTTCGCGCTGTTCGCAGTCGGGGCCTTCCACGTCATCCGCAAGACCGACGACCCGTTCGTGCGCATCGTGTCGGGTGCGATCACGGTCTGGATCGTCGGTCAGGCGCTCATCAACATCGGCGTCGTGCTGCGCGTCTTCCCCGTGCTCGGCGTTCCGCTGCCGTTCATGTCGCAGGGCGGAACCTCGTTGCTGTCGGTGCTCGTCGCGTCCGGAGTCCTGCTGTCGTTCGCGCGATCGCTCCCGGTCAAGACCGCGACGGTGGCACGGGCGCGGCCGGCAGCACGAGCCCGCGCCGAGACCTGACCCCGATCGCTCGCCAACGCCGCAGGACTTCTTCCGGCCCAGGCTAGGGTCGGAGAGTGACGACGTACCTGCTGGCCGGTGGCGGAACTGCCGGGCACGTCAACCCGCTCCTCGCCGTCGCCGACGCCCTGCGAGCGCGTGAGCCGGATGCCGAGATCCTCGTGCTCGGCACTCGCGAGGGCCTGGAGGCACGACTCGTGCCGGAACGCGGGTACGAGCTGCTGTTCGTCGACAAGGTGCCCTTCCCCCGGCGACCCGATCGCGCGGCGGTGGCGTTCCCGTCGCGATTCCGCCGCGCGGTCGCGCAGGTGCGCGCGCACATCCGAGATCGCGGAGTGGACGTCGTCGTAGGGTTCGGCGGGTATGCGTCGGCGCCGGCGTACGTGGCCGCGCGCCGGGCACGCGTGCCGTTCGTCGTCCACGAGGCCAACGCTCGGCCCGGACTTGCCAACGTGCTCGGCGCTCGTCGCGCCGCGGCCGTCGGCGTCGCGTTCGACGGGACTCCGCTGCGGCGCAGCCGGGTCGTGGGCATGCCCTTGCGCCGCGAGATCGTCGACCTCGACCGGGCGGGGCTTCACGGCGAGGCGGCGGCCCACTTCGGGCTGGATCCTGCACGTCCGACGCTGCTCGTCTTCGGCGGGTCGCTCGGCGCACAGCGCCTCAACGAGGCGTTCGGCGGGGCTTGGCGAGACGTGCTCGATGCGGGCTGGCAGCTCCTGCACGTGACGGGGGAGCGCTCCGAGCTGTCCGACCCCGGTGCGCCCGGATACGCCGTGCGCCGCTATGTCGACCGGATGGACCTCGCGTTCGCGCTGTGCGAGGTGATCGTCGCGCGCGCAGGCGCAGCCACCGTGAGTGAGATCAGCGCCCTCGGCATCCCGGCGGTGTACGTCCCGTACGCCGTCGGAAACGGCGAGCAGGCCCTGAACGCGGCATCGGCCGTCCGGGCCGGCGCCGCGATCCTGATTCCCGACGGCGAGTTCACCGCCGACCGCATCCGCTCCGAGGTTCTCCCCCTGCTCGCCGACCCCGCACGGCGCGACATGATGACGGAGGCCGCGGCATCGGTCGGCACGCGCACCGGCACCGAGAACGTCGTGCGGATGATCGACGAGGCGCTGCGAGCCCGCCGCTGAATTCCTTCTGGGCAGTCGAGCGACGGCGCGTCGGGTCAGCGCGCCGAGGGCGAGCCCCCAGGCTCGGAACTTAGGATGAACGGGTCATGATCAGACCCGACCTGAGCCTTCCCATCCCCGAGCGCATCGAGGCTGCACACTTCATCGGCATCGGCGGATCCGGCATGTCTGGTCTTGCCCGCATGTTCCTCGAGCGCGGCATCCGCGTCTCCGGCTCGGACCGCGCCGACAGCGCGGCCCTCCAGGAGCTCGCGACCCTCGGTGCGAGGGTCTACGTCGGACACGACGCCGCCAACCTGGGCGATGCCGACACGGTCATCCACACCGGAGCGATCTGGCCCGAGAACCCCGAGTTCGTGACGGCCAAGGAGCGCGGGATGCCGGTCATCCATCGTTCGCAGGCGCTGTACTGGCTGATCGGCGGACGCCGGCTCGTCTCGGTGGCAGGGGCTCATGGCAAGACCACCTCCACGGGGATGATCGTCACGGCGCTGCGCAAGCTGGACGCGGATCCCACCTTCGTCAACGGCGGCGTGATCGCGCAGCTCGGCGCCTCAAGCGCGACCGGCTCCGATGATCTCTTCGTGATCGAGGCGGACGAGTCCGACGGCACCTTCCTGCTGTACGACACCTCGATCGCGCTGATCACGAACGTCGACCCCGACCACCTCGACCACTACGGCACCGAGGACGCGTTCACGGACGCGTTCGCGACGTTCGCGAACCGTGCCAGAGAGGCCGTGGTCCTCTCCGCGGACGACCCCGGCGCACGCTCGGTCGCGCGCCGCCTGACACATCCTCGCGTTGTCACATTCGGCGAATCGGATGCCGCCGACGTACGGGTGACCGGCATCAGCACCGACGGCCCGGTCTCGTTCACGCTCAGCTCCGGCGGTGCCTCCGTCGACGCGCGCCTGGGCATTCCCGGGGCGCACAACGCGATCAACGCCGCCGGGTCGGTCGCCGTGCTGCTCACGCTCGGCTACGACCTCGAGCCCGCCGTCCGTGCCGTCGAGGAATTCGAAGGCACGATCCGCCGCTTCGAGCTGCACGGAGTCGAGCGCGGCGTGAGCGTGTTCGACGACTATGCGCATCACCCGACTGAAGTCGCGGCAGCCCTCGTCGCCGCCCGCACGGTGGTCGGCGATGGCCGGATCATCGCGATCCAGCAGCCGCACACGTACTCGCGCACGCAGCAGATGTACCGCGAGTTCGCCGAGGTGCTCGAAGAGTACGCCGACCATACCGTGATGCTCGACGTCTACGGTGCGCGCGAGGATCCGATCCCCGGTGTGACCGGTGAGCTGGTCTCCGCGGCTTTCGAGGACCCCGGCCACGTCCACTTCGTCGCGGACTGGCAGCAGGCCGCCGACTACACCGCCACGGTCGCGCGGGACGGCGACTATGTCATCACGCTCGGCTGCGGAAACGTGTACCAGATCATCCCGCAGGTGCTCGAAGCGCTCGCCCACACGCCGGGCGAGGCCGACGCATCGCCCGCCGCGGGGAAGTAGCTCGATGCGCCGGCCGTCGCCCCTTCCGCCCGCCGCCGAGCGACCACCCGCGGTCGTCGATGCGGAGGAGGCGATCGCAGCCGTCATCCCGTTGACGGCGGCGACGCCGATCCATCGGCCGGCGCTGCTTCCCGAGACGGCGGCGGCCGAGGACGAGGTTCCTGCCGCATCCGACGACCCGGTCCGGCTGCGCGACGTGTGGGCGGCGGCGCGCGCCCGTCGCCGGGCGCTGCGAGCGGAGGTGCGCCGGTTCACCGGCCGGCAACGGCGCCGGCGCGCGCTGTGGCTGGGCGGCGCGGCATCCGTGGTGCTGCTCGTGCTGGTGACGCTGGGCGCCGCGTACAGTCCGCTGTTCGCCGTGGAGCAGATCCGCATCGTCGGCGGGAACGAGCTCGATGCCGCCGCAGTCGAGGCGGCTTTGTCCGACCAGCTCGGCACACCGCTGCCGCTCGTCGACGACAGTGCGGTCAAGGCGGCGCTCGTGACCTTTCCGCTCGTCGAGTCGTACTCGCTCGAGGCGCGTCCGCCCCACGAGCTCGTCGTCCGCATCGTCGAGCGGACGCCGATCGGCCTCATCAAGACGCGAGCCGGCTACACCCTCGTCGACGCGGCAGGCGTCGCCCTGTCAACGACCGCGACACCCGCCTCGGGTCGACCGGTGGTCACGGTCCCGGGCGGCACCGACTCGCCGGCGTTCGAGGCGATCGGAAAGGTGATGAGGTCGCTGCCCGCGTCGATTCTGTCGCAGCTGACGGCCGTGGCCGCCTCCACACCCGACGACGTGACCCTCACGCTGGGCGGCGCCAACGCCGAGGTCGTCTGGGGGAGCGCGGAGGACTCGGCGATGAAGGCACTGGTCCTGGAGACGACGATGGCGGCGCGCCCGCCGGCATCCGTGAGCGTCTACGACGTGTCATCGCCGAGCGCCGTCGTCGTTCGCTGACGAGCCTTCGCGACGCGTGCCGACCGGCTTTGAGACGGGATGACGCGACACGCCGCGACGCTCCCGTTGGCGCGCCGGCATCCGCATACTTTCGTGTCCAAGGGAATTGCATACCGGGCAATTCTTTATACCTCTACTAGAGGTTGAAGGTTTCACACCAGGTGCAGGACAGACGGAGGCCGGCATGAGCCAGAACCAGAACTACCTCGCGGTGATCAAGGTCGTCGGCGTCGGCGGTGGCGGCGTGAACGCCGTCAATCGCATGATCGACCTCGGCCTGCGCGGTGTCGAGTTCATCGCGATCAACACCGACGCCCAGGCGCTGCTGATGAGCGACGCCGACGTCAAGCTCGACGTCGGTCGTGAGCTCACCCGGGGTCTCGGCGCAGGCGCCGACCCCGAGGTCGGTCGCCGTGCCGCGGAGGATCACGCCGAGGAGATCGAGGAAGCGCTGCGGGGCGCCGACATGGTCTTCGTCACCGCAGGCGAGGGTGGCGGCACCGGCACAGGCGGTGCGCCGGTGGTCGCGAAGATCGCGAAGTCGATCGGCGCCCTGACCATCGGTGTCGTGACCAAGCCGTTCTCCTTCGAGGGCCGCCGTCGTCAGAGCCAGGCCGAGACGGGCGTCGCCAAGCTGAAGGAAGAAGTCGACACGCTCATCGTCGTGCCGAACGATCGCCTGCTCGAGATCAGCGACCGCGGCATCAGCATGATCGAGGCGTTCGCGACGGCCGACCAGGTTCTGCTCGCGGGTGTACAGGGCATCACCGACCTCATCACGACTCCGGGTCTGATCAACCTCGACTTCGCCGACGTCAAGTCGGTCATGCAGGGTGCGGGCTCCGCACTCATGGGCATCGGCTCGGCGCGCGGCGCCGACCGCGCGATCAAGGCCGCCGAGCTCGCCGTCGAATCGCCGCTGCTGGAGGCGAGCATCGAGGGTGCGCACGGAGTCCTCCTCTCCATACAGGGCGGGTCGAACCTCGGCATCTTCGAGATCAACGACGCCGCCCAGCTGGTCAAGGAGGCGGCGCATCCTGAGGCCAACATCATCTTCGGAACGGTCATCGACGACACGCTCGGCGACGAGGTGCGGGTCACCGTGATCGCCGCCGGCTTCGACAGCGGCGAGCCGACCCTCCGACTCGACCCCGTCACGACGTCGCGTGTCGTCGCCCCGCCGATCCTCCCCGCGACACCCGCGGTGGACGCCGCGAAGGAGCCCGTCCGCGAGAGCGAGCCGGCGCCCGTCCCGGTGTCGGTCGGAGCGGCAGTACCCGACTCGAGCTACGACTCGGCCTTCGGAGACGACGACCTCGACATCCCCGACTTCCTCAAGTAGTTCTCGACCCGTCCAGGGACTGTTGACTCTCGAGGAGCGGCTCGCAGTGGTCGACGCCGGGATCGCGGATGCCGCACGCGCGGCAGGGCGCGATCCCGGCGCGATCACGCGGATCGTCGTGACGAAGTTCCACCCCCCGTCGATGATCGACGAACTGTACGCGCTCGGCGTCCGCGACCTGGGCGAGAACCGGCAGCAGGAGCTCACCCAGAAGGCGGCGATCGTGGGAGAGCGCGAAGACCTGCGCTGGCATTTCATCGGCCAGGCGCAGACCAACAAGGCGAAGGCCATCCGGGCCGCGGCATCCGTCGTGCACTCGGTCGACCGGGCGAAGATCGCGGACGCGCTGGACGCGGCCGGCAGCCCGGACGCCCCGGCGCTGGATGTGCTGCTGCAGGTCAACCTCACCGATGACCCTGCTCGCGGCGGTGCCGCACCGGAAGACCTCCAACGGCTCACCCAGCATGTCGGCAGATGCCGCACGCTGCGCCTGCGCGGCGTCATGGCCGTCGCGCCGCTCGATGAAGAACCCGCCCGCGCGTTCGCGCGGCTGTCGGAATACGCCGACCGTGTGCGTGGAATCGCGCCCGAGGCGACGTGGATCTCGGCCGGCATGACGGCCGACTACCCCGAAGCGATCGCGGCAGGCGCGACACACCTGCGGATCGGGTCTGCAATCACGGGCCCGAGGCCCGCGCACGGTTAACCTCGAAACAGACGAGCACACACGGAGGATGCGATGTCGAACCCGCTGAAGAAGACAATGGTGTACCTGGGCCTCGCCGACGAGGAAGAAGTCTATGAAGAGCCAGAACCCCAGCCGACCGGCCGCAAGTCCACCGCCATCGAGAAGGCGGCTCCGGTGACGCCGCTGCACCGGCCGACCGTGGTGCGCCAGGTCACGCCTTCGGCGATCAACGAGATCCTCACCGTGCATCCCAAGCAGTACCGCGACGCACAGGTCATCGCCGAGAACTTCCGGGACGGCATCCCCGTGATCATCAACCTCTCGCAGATGAGCGACGCCGACGCGCGCCGCCTCATCGACTTCGCGAGTGGGCTCTCCCTCGGCCTGTATGGCCGGATCGAGCGGGTGACCAGCAAGGTCTTCCTGCTGTCACCGGAGAATGTCGCCGTGTCCGGAGACGGTGCGGTGGCGCAGGCGGACCCGGAGTCGGTTCCGTTCGCGCAGCAGTAGGTCGCAGCGCTGATACAGTTTTCTTGTGAATATCGTTGGCGCGATCGCCACGATCCTCAATAGCCTCCTCCTGCTCTACGTCCTCGTGCTGCTCGTGCGGCTCGTGCTCGACTGGATCCCGTTCTTCAACCGCGAATGGCGTCCGAAGGGTGCGGGTCTGGTGGCGGCCGAGGTCGTCTATACCGTGACGGATCCGCCGATCAGGCTGTTCCGGCGATTCATCCCGCCGCTGCGCATCGGCGGAATCGCGATCGACTTCGGTTTCACTCTCACGATGCTGCTGTGCTTCGTGCTCCTCGCGGTGACGCGCACGCTCGCGGGCTAATTCCAGCGCGGCTATGCTTGCCTGGTACGACCGCCGGAGATCGGCGGAGCGGCCCCCGACATCGGCCAGCGACCAGAGCGCTCGAAAGAGGAATCACCATGGCATTGACCCCCGATGACGTCGTCACCAAGCAGTTCCAGCACGTCCGGTTCAAGGAAGGCTTCGACCCGGACGAGGTGGACGACTTCCTCGACGAGATCGTCGTCGAGTGGCGCAAGTCCATCGCAGAGGCGGACGAGCTCCGTGCGAAGCTCGCGGCCTACGAGTCGGGTGCCGAGGCGCCCGCCGCGCCGACCGCAGTCGTCGAGCAGGCACCGGCCCCCGCGGCCGAGACCCACGACGAGGGCCAGGTCGCACCGGCTCCGGCCGCTGCGAGCGCGGGGATCATCGAGCTGGCCCAGCGCCTGCACGACGAGCACGTCGCCGAAGGCATCTCGCAGCGCGACAAGCTGATCGCCGACGCGCAGGCGCAGGCCGCGACCATCGTCTCGGACGCCGAGACGAAGGGCCGCGAAGAGATCGCCCGGCTCGACAAGGAGCGGGCGACCCTCGAGAACCGCATCACCGAGCTGCGCAACTTCGAGCGCGACTACCGCGCGCAGCTCCGAAGCTACATCGAGGGCAAGCTGCGCGATCTGGAGACCACCGGCACGACGTCCGGCGCGACGCCGGTTTCTGCGATCGGTCTCTAGGCCGGCCTTTTGACAGGCCGAGCCCCCCTGCACAAGGCGGCGGCCGGCGCCATCATCGCGATCCTCGCGGTGCTGGTGCTGGCCGCCGATCAGTTCACCAAGTACCTCGCGATCCAGAATCTGCCTCCTGAGCAGGCCGTCAAGGTGCTCGGGGACTTCCTGATCTTCTACCTCGTGCGCAATCCCGGTGCTGCGTTCTCGCTCGGCGAGGGCGTCACCTGGATCTTCACGATCGCCCTGGCCGTGGTCGCCGGAGTCATCGTGTGGCTCGCGGCGACCCGCATCCGCTCGCGCCTGTGGGCGGTCGTGCTCGGGCTGCTGCTCGGAGGCGTGCTCGGCAACCTGACCGACCGGATGTTCCGCGAACCGGGCTTCCCGGTCGGGCACGTGGTCGACTTCATCAACACGCCCTGGATGATGCCCGCGATCTACAACGTCGCGGACATCTTCATCGTGACGATGATGATCTGCGTCGCTCTGCTGGTGCTCGTCGGGCTGCATCTGGACGGCACGCGCGACGCGCGCGCGGGCGCTGCGGAGTCCAGCGAACCGCGTCGCGACGCGGACGGCTGAGATGGAATCGCGCAGCCTCCCGGTGCCCGACGGACTCGACGGGACGCGCGTGGATGCAGCCCTGGCGAAGATGCTCGGTTTCTCGCGGACGTTCGCGGCCGAGGTGGCCGACGCCGGGGGCGTCGCGATGGACGGTCGCGTCCAGACCAAGTCGGACCGCCTTCGCGGGGGGTCCTGGCTCGAGGTGTCATGGACGCCCAAGGAGCAGCCGCGCGTCGTTGCGCTCGCGGTGCCCGATCTCGTCATCGTCCACGACGATGACGAGATCGTCGTGGTCGACAAGCCTTCCGGCGTGGCCGCGCACCCGTCCCTCGGCTGGGACGGGCCGACCGTGCTCGGTGCACTCGCAGCGGGCGGCATCCGCACCGCCACCACCGGGGCCGCGGAGCGGCAGGGCATCGTCCACCGGCTCGACGTGGGCACGAGCGGGCTCATGGTCGTCGCCAAGACCGAGCGCGCGTACACCGCGCTCAAGCGCGCGTTCAAGGAGCGCGAGGTCGAGAAGATCTATCATGCGGTCGTGCAGGGCCACCCCGACCCGCTCGAAGGAACCATCGACGCCCCGATCGGGCGGCATCCGACCCACTCGTGGAAGTTCGCCGTCACGCCCGACGGCAAGGATTCCGTCACCCACTACGAGACGCTCGAGGCGTTCCCTCGGGCGGCGCTGCTGGAGATCCATCTGGAGACCGGCCGGACGCATCAGATCCGCGTCCACATGGCCGCGCACCGGCATCCGTGCGTGGGCGATCCGCTGTACGGTGGCGATCCGACCCTGGCCGCCCGCCTCGGGCTGACGCGTCAGTGGCTGCACGCGCGGGAACTGTCCTTCGCCCACCCGGCGACGGGGGAGCGGGTGACCTTCGTCTCGGAGTACCCGGCCGACCTCGCCTTCGCGCTGGAGGTGCTGCGGGCGGAATAGATCGCTGCTGCATGTATTCCTCGGCGGACCGCCGCCTCCTCTTCTTCACGACAACCCGTGAGGAGGGGCATCATGAACGACATCACCTACGCAGCGAGCCGCCTCGCGGCGCATCGCGCGAACGAACTGGCACGTGACGTGGAGCGCCGCCGGCTCATCGCCGAGCGGATCGCGGAATGCGTGGCCCCGCCCGTCCGCGAGCAGCCGCGCGTGAAGTTCCCGCGCCTGCGCCTTCCGAGCTTCTTCGGCGGGCGTACCATCCACCCCGCCGTCTGAGCGTCGCACTCGCTCCTGCCTCTTCGGAGGCGGAGCGAGTGCGCACGTCGGCGGCCGATGGCACGATGGCGCCATGGGGATCGACGTGCGACCGGCGACGGTGTTCGCCGACGTGAAGACCATGGTCGGCCCGAAGCGAGCCGACGCCAGCGTCTGCTGGTGCCTCAGCTACCGCCTGCCATCCAAGGAGAACCAGGCGCTCAGTGGCGCCGCTCGGGGGCGCAAGGTGTCAGCGCTCATGAGACAGGGGCCGCCGGGGGTGCTGGCATACCAGGGCGACGAGGTCGTCGGCTGGGCGGCCGTCCACCGGCGCGCCGACACCTCATTCGCGACGAACCGGCGGATCCCGCACGTGGATGAGCTCGACGTGTGGTCGCTGTGGTGCGTGCGCGTGCGGCCCGGCCATCGAGGGGAGGGCATCTCGCACGCGCTCGTCAACGGTGCGGTGGAATTCGCACGTGACGGCGGGGCGCCGGCGATCGAGGCCTATCCGGTCGACAACAAGGGCAAGAAGGTCGACCTGACCATGGCATACGTCGGCACGCGACGTCTCTTCGAGAAGGCGGGGTTCACGAAGGCCGCCGACACCGACTCGGTGCTGAACGGGTTCCCACGTGTGCTGATGCGGCTCGATCTGCGCTGAATCTCAGCGGCCACCCTCGAACCGCGCGAGCGGCTCGTCGGCGAGCGCAGCGGCGACGCGACGGCGCATGTCGTCGTCCAGACGTTCCATGGTCGACGGTGCGACGGGGTACCACGCGACGGAGCTCAACTCCCCGTCCACAGGATACGGCTCGCCCGAGATCCAATCGCAGCGGAAGGTCAGGTCGAGGTAGTCGGACTGGTCGCCGTTCTGGTACGTGACCCTCGCGATCTGGTGGACCCAGACGAGGCGCTCCGCGCGGATCACCACACCGGCCTCCTCGAGGGCTTCGCGGCATGCGGCATCCGCCGGTTCCTCGCCGGGGTCGACGATCCCCGTGACGGGGGTGAGCGCACCGTTGTCGCTGCGGTGCCCGAGCAGGATCTCATCGCCGCGCACGACGACGGCCGTGACGCCCGCCAGGGGCAGCGGCATGTGCCCGACATGGCGGCGGAGCTCGACGATGAAGTCGGGAATGGGCATGCGTCGAGCTTAGGTCGCAGTGGACCGGGTCCCTGGCGAGGGAGCGGCCATCGGGTCACCATGAAAACGTGAACCGTTTCGGCCGATCCGGGCAATACCTGTTGTGAGCCCTGACAGCGAGATCATCCGGCGTTCGATCGAGGTGCCTTCCGCGTTCGCGGAGCTCTTCGAGCGACACGCGCGGGTGATCGGCGCGTTCGCCGCACGCCGAGTCGGCCGCGACGCCGCTGAGGACATCCTGAGCGAGACGTTCCTCGTGGCTTTCCGCCGCCGTCGAGACTTCGATACGTCGTGGGACTCCGCCAAGCCCTGGCTGCTGGGCATCGCCTCTCGGCTGATCGGCAAGCATCGCGGCAAAGAGGCGGCGCAGTGGAGAGCGTTCGCAGCATCGTCGAGCGGAGCGGAGACATCCACGGACGGCGCCATCGACGCAGCGGCAGCCAGAACGGATGCCGCGGCACAGCTGCACACTCTGGCGCCGCGCATCGCAGCTCTCGCCGCTCGTGACCGCGACACGCTGCTGCTGTTCGCCTGGGGTGACCTCACTTACGAGCAGATCGCCGTCGCGCAGGGCATTCCGGTCGGAACAGTCCGCTCGCGGCTGAACCGGGTGCGGCGCAAGCTCGCGCCGCCGGGATCAGGGCCGGGCAGCGGGCACCTGCGAGCGAAGGAGGAGGAAGCGAATGGACGTCTTGGATCGCGTGCGTGACATCGGCGGAGAGATCGAACTCACCGAGGCGCAGGTTGCGCAAGCGCGCCGGAAAGTGCTCGACGGACTCGGTGCGGACGCGTCGCGTCCCAGCCGCAGGCGCCTGTGGATCGGCATCGGCGGCATCGGAGGCGTCGTCGCCGCCGCGACGGCGGCGACGGCGATCGTGATCGCCGTGACGACTCCGCAGGCCGCGGTGGTCGAGGCGGTCACACCGACGCCGTCGGCGCCGCCGGTCGTCGTAACTCCTCCGCCGGTGACCACCCCGCCGACGGAGATCGTCGGGGCGGCAGCCGTTCTCGAGCACGCCGCGGAGCTGGCTCCTCTCTCGAGTCCCGCGCTGCAGCCCGGACAGTACCTGCTCGTCCAGTCGCGGATCGAGTACGTCGTGACATACGACGCGGACATCGTGGACGGCGCACCGTACAGCTCACCGCGGTCGGAATCGGAAGCGGCGTGGCTGGTCACGAGCTCGCATGACACCTACATCCCCGAAGACAGGAACGGCGAGTGGGTTCGCGTGTTCAACGCGGACACCTCGGTGATCGCCTGGTACGGCCCGGAGGCGGAAGCGCTCGCAGCCGACTGGGAGCGTCAGGTGCAGCAGGCCGAGCCGATCGTCCAGCGCGTCCAGGGCGGTCTCATCGAACCGTTCGAGGTGGGCTACACCATCGGCTCGCCGGAGTACTACGCGGCCATGCCCCGTGATCCGCAGGCCCTGCTGGACTGGTACTGGGACTACAACGGCCTCGGCGACGAGGAGCGTGCGACGGAGATCCTCGCGCAGGTGCTGATCCAGGATCTCGAGCTCAATGCGGCACCGGCCGACCTGCGGGCTTCGATGTTCCGGGCTCTGTCCCTGGTGGAGGGGGTCGCCGTCCAGTTCTCGGAGGGAGACGTCACGACGCTCTCCATCGACGTGGACCCCGACGGCAGCCGCCTCGTCACCCTGTCGATCGACATGGCGACGGGCCTCGTGGTGGGCAGCGCGGTCACTCGCGGACCCGGCGCTGCGATCATGCCCGACTCGGTGCCGGATTCCCGCGTGCTCACGACCACGACCGTGGTCGACAGCGCACCCTGATCGCGGCATCCATCGGTTCCCTCCGGCGTGCGCGAGACCGCAGGTCGGAGCCCGAAGGTAGTCTCGATCCGTGACAGCCGACTCCTTCGTTCACCTTCATGTGCACAGTGAGTATTCGATGCTCGACGGGGCCGCACGGGTCAAGCCGCTCATCGAGGAGGCCGCCAAACAGGGAATGCCGGCGATCGCCGTCACCGACCACGGCAACACCTTCGGGGCCTTCGAGTTCTACAAGTCGGCGACCGAGACCGGCATCAAGCCGATCATCGGCATGGAGGCGTACGTCACGCCCGGAACCCACCGGGCCGACAAGGCGCGCGTGCGCTGGGGCAGCCCCGACCAGAACGACGACGATGTCTCGGGATCCGGCGCCTACACCCACATGACCCTCCTCGCCGAGAACAACGAGGGTCTGCACAACCTGTTCCGGATGTCGTCCTACGCGTCGCTCGAGGGCTACTACTTCAAGCCCCGCCTCGACCGCGAGCTGCTTCAGACCTACGCCAAAGGAGTGATCGCAACCACCGGCTGCGTGGGCGGCGAGGTGCAGACGCGCCTGCGGCTCGGGCAGTACGACGCGGCGAAGGCCGCGGCCGCGGAATTCCGCGACATATTCGGCAAAGACAACTTCTACGCCGAAGTCATGGATCACGGCATCGACATCGAGCGCCGCACGATGAGCGACCTGATCCGGCTCGCCAAGGAGCTCGACCTGCCGCTGGTGGCGACCAACGACCTCCACTACACGCATCAGCACGACGCGAAGAGCCACGCGGCGCTGCTGTGCGTCCAGTCCGGCTCGACCCTCGATGACCCGAAGCGCTTCAAGTTCGAGGGCGAGGAGTTCTACCTCAAGACGCCGGCGCAGATGCGGCACATCTTCCGCGATCACCCCGAGGCATGCGACAACACCCTGGCGATCGCCGAGCGCGCCGATATCCGCTTCGACACGAGTGCGAACTACATGCCGCGCTATCCGGTGCCCGCAGGCGAGACCGAGCAGAGCTGGTTCGTGAAGGAGGTGGAGCGGGGGCTCCACGTGCGCTACCCGGCGGGCATCCCCGCAGAGGCACGGGCGCGGGCCGACTTCGAGACCGATGTGATCGTGCAGATGGGCTTCCCGGGCTATTTCCTGGTCGTCGCCGACTTCATCAACTGGGCGAAGGAGAACGGCATCCGGGTGGGGCCCGGCCGCGGTTCCGGTGCCGGCTCGATGGCCGCCTACGCCATGCGCATCACCGATCTCGACCCCTTGCAGCACGGCCTGCTGTTCGAGCGCTTCCTCAACCCCGACCGCGTCTCGATGCCCGACTTCGACATCGACTTCGACGACCGGCGCCGCGGCGAGGTGATCCAGTACGTCACGCAGAAGTACGGCGATGAGCGCGTCGCCCAGATCGTGACCTACGGCACCATCAAGGCCAAGCAGGCGCTGAAGGACGCCGGGCGGGTGCTCGGCTTCCCCTTCAGCATGGGGGAGCGGCTCACCAAGGCCATGCCCCCCGCCGTGATGGGCAAGGACATGCCGCTGGAGGGCATGTTCGACCGCGACCACCCGCGCTTCAAGGAGGCCTCCGAGTTCCGCCTCCTGATCGAGACGGATCCCGACGCGAAGACCGTGTTCGACGCGGCAGTGGGCCTGGAGAACCTGAAGCGACAGTGGGGTGTGCACGCGGCCGGGGTCATCATGTCGAGCGAGCCGCTGATCGACATCATCCCGATCATGAAGCGGGAGCAGGACGGGCAGATCGTCACGCAGTTCGACTACCCGGCGTGCGAGGCGCTCGGCCTGATCAAGATGGACTTCCTGGGGCTGCGCAACCTCACGATCATCGATGACGCGCTCGACAACATCGCCGCCAATCGCGGCGAGAAGCTCGTGCTGGAAGACCTCGCGCTGGACGACGTCGCGTCGTACGAGCTGCTCGCCCGGGGTGACACCCTCGGTGTCTTCCAGCTCGACGGCGGACCCATGCGCAGCCTGCTGCGCCTGATGAAGCCCGACAACTTCGAAGACATCTCGGCCGTCCTCGCGCTGTACCGGCCGGGACCCATGGGCGTCAACTCGCACACGAACTACGCGCTGCGCAAGAACGGGCTGCAGCAGATCGAGCCGATCCACCCCGAGCTCGAGGCGCCGCTCGCCGACATTCTGGGCACGACATACGGCCTCATCGTCTACCAGGAGCAGGTGATGGCCGCGGCGCAGAAGCTCGCCGGCTTCAGCCTCGGCCAGGCCGACATCCTTCGCCGCGCGATGG
Organism: uncultured Actinomycetota bacterium; assembly: GCA_963772625.1. Classification (GTDB taxonomy): domain Bacteria; phylum Actinomycetota; class Actinomycetes; order Actinomycetales; family Microbacteriaceae; genus Microbacterium. Next base: position 279,897 of record CAVYXT010000002.1, read on the forward strand.
GGAAGAAGAAGAAGTCCGAGCTCGACAAACAGCAGGAGGACTTCTTCGGCGGCATGACCCGGGGCGGTTACAGCGCGGCCGCCCAGCAGGCCCTGTGGAAGGTGCTCGAGTCATTCGCCGACTACGCCTTCAACAAGGCGCACACCGCGGCGTACGGGCTGATCGCCTACTGGACGGCATACCTCAAGGCGCACTACCCGGCCGAGTACATGGCCGCGCTGCTAACGAGCGTCGGCGATGCGAAGGACAAGCTCGCCGTCTACCTCAACGAGTGCCGCCGGATGGGCATCAAGGTGCTGCCTCCCGACGTGCGCGAATCGATCCGCTACTTCGCCGCCGTCGGGGAAGACATCCGCTTCGGGTTGGGCGCGGTGCGCAACGTCGGCACGAACGTCGTCGATTCCATCGTCGCCGCACGGCAGGACGGCGCGTTCGAGTCGTTCCACGACTTCCTCGCCAAGGTCCCCGTCCATGTCGCGAACAAGCGCACGGTCGAATCACTCATCAAGGCGGGCGCGTTCGACTCGCTCGGCTCGACCCGCCGGGCGCTCATGGAGATCCACGAGGACGCCACCGAGCAGGCCGTCCTCGACAAGCGCCGCGAAGCCAACGGCGAGGTGGGGTTCGACTTCGATTCGCTGTGGGGCGCCGACGAGCCGCACAAGGTCACCAAGGTCCCCGATCGGCCGGAGTGGACGAAAAAGGACAAGCTGGCGTTCGAGCGCGAGATGCTCGGGCTCTACGTCTCGGATCACCCCCTCGCCGGTCTCGAGATCGCGCTGGCCAAGCACGCGTCGATCAGCATCCACGACCTCCTCGCCTCCGAGGACCTCAGCGATGGCGATCAGGTCACCGTCGCGGGCCTCGTGACGAGCGTCCAGCACCGCGTGGCCAAATCCAGCGGCAATCCCTACGGCCTGATCACCGTCGAGGATTTCGACGGCGAGGTCACCGTCATGTTCATGGGCAAGACCTACACCGAGTTCCAGTCGGTGCTCCTCGCCGACTCGATCCTCGTCGTCCGCGGCCGGATCTCGCGCCGCGACGACGGCCTCAACCTCCATGCCGTCTCAGCCCTCGCACCCGACCTCGGGTCGATGGATGCTTCGGGCCCGCTCGTGCTCGTGATGCCCGAGCATCGCGCGACGGAAGGACTCGTCACGGAACTCGCCCAGGTGCTGGTGCGACACGGAGGTTCGACCGAGGTGACGCTCCGGCTGCACAAGGCGGGCGTTGCGAAGGTGTTCGACGTGCCGCATCCGGTGCGGGTGACAGCCGATCTCTACGGCGAGCTGAAGGGCCTCCTGGGTCCGCAGTGCCTCGGTTAGGCATCTCGACCTCGGTCCTCATCGCCGTCTCATGAGCCGCCGGTAGTATCGGTTCGATGCTGGCCGCGTGAGCGGAAGGGGAGAGGAACATCGTGACTGACGACCAAGTGGACGAGAGTACCGACACCGGTGGGACGGTCGCCGACACTGAGGAGAGCGGAAAGCCCCAGTACGGCGTCGGACCGTTTTCGGTGCGCGAGGTGGCCCTGGTCGGCGTATGGCTCGTCGCCTTCATCATCTCGTTCTTCTCCGTCGCCAGCGAGCAGGCCATGGCCCAGCTGCTGTTCGGCGGCTCCGTGTGGACCAACGGGCTCGACTGGATCCTCACGATCGCCCTGCCGTCGGTCGCGGTCTTCCTGATCGTGCTGCGCAGGTTCTCGCCCGAGGGAATCCGACGGGTCGGCTCTCTCGGAATCGACCAGTTCGCCTCGGTTGCGTTCTCGGTCTCGGCCGTCGTGTGGCTGACGCTGCTCTGGCGCAATGTGGCCGTCGTGGTCGAGTCGAGCGTGTGGATCTACGGCTGGGTGGTGTGGGTGGAGTTCTTCCTCATGCTCGCCGGCGTGGTGCTGACCGTCCTCGCACCGTTCATTCCGCCGTTCGCAGAGGACTTCACCGGGCGGCGCGAGATCCCTGCGCACCGCAACGCACGCCCCATTCCGCCCGTCGCGAAGCGCCCGCCGCGCCCCGCGCGCCCGAAAGCCGAGGCGACGAACGCCGAGACCGCGGCGTTCGTCGGCGGCTACGCCGACGCGAATGCGGGCGACATCCGCTCGCCGTACGGTTCGCCGTACACCGAACCCCTGTACACCGATTCGACGACCGCCGAGCAGGCCTGGACACCCGTGCAGTCGCGCGACACGTTCGAGCCTGTCGACGCGGTCGACTACGAGCCTCAACCCAGCCAGCAGGCGTTCTGGGCCCTGTCGCCCGAGGAGCGCGATGTGGTCGACGACCGCGGTGCGCCGATCTTCCGCATCGGGCCTGCGGCGTGGGCTCTCGTGCTCGAGGACCGCGGCGAGGTGTTCGTGGTGCGCCACGAGGATGGTCGCGTCGGCTACCTGCACGACGTGTCGGGCGTGATGCGCGGCTGAGCGGCCGCCGCTCATCGCGCTAACGTAAACGAATGCTCCGCACGATCGACCTGCGCGGTCGCGCCTTCTCGCCGGCAGAACTCCTGGCCATCGTGCCGCGCGCCACCGCTGCTCGCGCGGAGGCGCTCGCCATCTCGGCCACCCTCGTCGCCGACGTCGCCGCCCGCGGCGAGGACGCGCTGCGCGAGCAGTCCGAGCGGTTCGACGGCGCGGCCGGTCACGACATCAGGGTGCCGTCCGTCCACCTCGACGAGGCGCTCGCCGGGCTCGATGCGCGCGTGCGGGCGGCGCTCGAGGAGGCGATCAGCAGGGTGCGTCAGGCGTCCGCCGCACAGGTGCCCCCTGCATCCGTGACCGAACTCGCACCCGGTGCCCGCGTCCTCCAGCGGTGGCAGCCGGTACGGCGCGTCGGGCTCTACGTTCCCGGCGGAAAGGCCGTCTACCCCTCGAGCGTCGTGATGAACGTCGTGCCCGCACAGGTCGCCGGTGTCTCCGAGGTGGCTCTCGCGTCGCCCCCGCAGCGGGCGTACGGCGGACGCGTGCACCCTGTCATCCTCGCCGCCGCGCGGCTGCTGGGCGTGAACGAGGTGTACGCGATGGGCGGTGCCGGGGCCATCGGAGCATTCGCGTATGGTGTGCCGAGCCTCGGGCTCGACCCGGTGGATGTGGTCACGGGTCCGGGCAACAACTTCGTAGCGGCCGCGAAGCGGGCCGTCGCGGGCGTGGTGGGGACGGATGCCGAAGCCGGGGCCACCGAGATCCTCATCGTCGCCGACGACACGGCCGACCCGCGCCTAGTCGCCGCCGATCTGATCAGCCAGGCGGAGCACGACGAGCAGGCATCGGCGGTGCTCGTAACGGCGTCCGACGATCTCGCCGCCGCCGTCGATGCGGAGATCGCGCCGCGCGCTGCGCGCACCCGCCACGCCGCACGCGTCGCCGCCGCGCTCACCGGGCCGCAGTCCGCGATCATCCTGGTCGACGACCTCGCCGCCGCGACCGCCTTCAGCAACGCGTATGCGCCCGAGCACCTCGAGCTGCATCTTGCCGACCCGAACCCCGACCCGTTCGTCCACGCAGGCGCCGTCTTCGTCGGGCCCGACTCTCCGGTGAGCCTCGGCGACTACCTGGCGGGCAGCAATCACGTCCTTCCGACCGGCGGCCAGGCGCGTTACGCCGCCGGGCTGTCGGCGGCGACCTTCCTGCGACCGCAGCAGGTGATCGACTACGACCGGGCGGCTCTGGCCGAGGTGCGCGAAGGGGTCGTCACGCTGGCTCAGGCAGAAGACCTCCCCGCGCACGGCGAGGCCGTCGAGGCGCGGTTCCAGGCGTAGTCTGTCTCCGCCATGCATTGCCCGTTCTGCCGTCACTCCGATTCGCGTGTCATCGATTCGCGGACCAGCGACGACGGTCTCAGCATCCGTCGTCGGCGTCAGTGCCCCGAGTGCGGCGGCCGGTTCTCCACCATCGAGACGGCGAGCCTGAACGTCATCAAGCGCTCGGGCGTGATCGAGTCGTTCAGCCGCGAGAAGGTCATGTCCGGCGTGCGCAAGGCCTGCCAGGGCCGGCCCGTCACCGAGGGCGACCTCGCGGTGCTCGCGCAGAAGGTCGAGGAGTCGGTACGCCAGACCGGCTCATCGCAGGTCGACACGAATGAGATCGGCCTCGCCATTCTCGGCCCGCTCCGCGAGCTCGACGAGGTGGCCTACCTGCGTTTCGCCAGTGTGTACCAGGCTTTCGAATCGCTTGAGGATTTCGAGTCCGCGATCGGGCAGCTTCGCGCCGACCACCCTCGCATCGACGCCGACGCCGAGGCCGCCCTCGAATCCTGAGGGCTGTCCGCGAGCCGATAGCCTGGACGCGATGTATCCCCTCCTCTTCCGGACCGTTCTCGCGCGCCTGGATCCCGAGACGGCTCACCACGCGGCGGTGATCGTGATCCGGCTCCTCGGGGTTCCGCCGTTCGCGTGGGCCGCCCGCGGCCTCACCCGTCCCGCTCCCGAGTCGCGGACGACGGCGCTGGGCCTGACGTTCGAATCGCCCTTCGGCGTCGCGGCAGGATTCGACAAAGACGTCCGCGCCGCCCGCGGGCTGTACGCGCTCGGCTTCGGGCACGTCGAGGTGGGCACCATCACCGCCATCCCGCAGGACGGCAATCCTCGGCCGCGCCTGTTCCGGCTCATCCCGGACCGCGCTGTCGTCAACCGGATGGGCTTCAACAATCGTGGTGCAGAGGCAGCCGCACAGCGGCTCAGCAAGCTCAGGCGCCGATCGAAGCGTGCAGTTCTGGGGGTGAACATCGGCAAGAGCCGGGTCGTGGACGTCGCCGATGCGGCGGCCGACTACGTCCGCAGCGCGAGACTGCTCGCCCCACTGGCCGACTACCTCGTCGTCAACGTCTCATCGCCCAACACGCCGGGATTGCGCGGTCTGCAGGCCGTCGAGACGCTGCGACCGCTTCTCGTGGCGGTTCGGGATGCCGCCGGGTCGACGCCGCTGCTCGTGAAGATCGCGCCCGACCTGCCCGATGACGAGGTGGACGCGGTGGCGCGGCTCGCGGTCGATCTCGGCCTCTCGGGCATCATCGCGACGAACACGACGATCGCGCGGGACGGTCTGCGGACCGATCCGGCGATCATCGCCGCTGCAGGTGACGGTGGCCTGTCCGGCGCCCCGCTGAAGGATCGAGCCCTCGAGGTGCTGCGTCTCGTGCGCGCAGCGGTGCCCGCGGACTTCGTCGTCATCTCCGCGGGCGGGATCGAGACGGCGGACGATGTGCGTGAACGATTGGATGCCGGGGCCACCCTGGTGCAGGGCTACACGGCGTTCCTGTACCGCGGCCCGCTGTGGGCGCGGCAGATCAACCGCGGGCTGAGTCGCCGCTGACCCTATGCCGGCCGCTGACCGCGCTTGGCCTGCGGCTTGGGCAGCCGCATGAAGCGCATCTGGATGATGCGCATGGCGCCGTACCAGCCGAGGCCCTTCTCGATGCGGTCGGCGCCGAATTTCTTGCGTGCAGCCTGCTTCACGCGGATCGACGTGAGGACCATGTCGCCGATCACGAAGAGGATGAAGACCCACAGCCCGATGAATGAGTAGTACTGGATGGCGGGCACCGGGATGAAGGTCGCGAGGATGACGAGCACCATGGCGGGCATGACCGCTTCGCCGAGGTGCCAGCCGGAATCGATGTAGTCGCGCACGAACTTGCGCTGCGGGCCCTTGTCGCGCACCGGCAGGTACCTGTCATCGCCGGCGGCCATGCCGACGCGGGCCTTCTCGCGCTGAGCAGCCATTTCGGCCTTGGCGCGCGCCTTCGCTTCCTTCGTGTCGGCGACGAGCGGACGCTTGCGCGCCGCCTCCTGCTCGGCACGGGTCGGCGTCGCGCGACCCTTGCCGCTGATCGTCCCCTCGGAGGGAACGTCGGCGGGGACGGGAGCTGCGGGTGTCTTGGCCACGGTGGAACCTCGGTGTCTCGATTGGGAAGCACCTTAAGATTACCCGCATGGACACTGCCCCCACCCGTCAGGATGCTGTACGCGATGCCGCGGCTTCCGGCATCCCCACCGCCCTCGCCGACCTTGGCGCCCTCGTCCGCATTCCGTCGATCGCGTTTCCGGGATTCGACGCCAGCGCGGTACAGCGCAGCGCGGAGGCGGTCGCCGCTCTCGTCGAGGAGCTCGACCTGTTCGAGACCGTCGAGATCCGGCGCGCAGCCATCCCCGGCTCGGAAGAGGTTGGACAGCCCGCAGTCCTCGCGACGCGCGCGGCACGCAACGGACGCCCGACCATTCTGCTCTATGCCCACCACGACGTGCAGCCGGTCGGCGACGAGTCCCTGTGGGAGTCCGAGCCGTTCGCGCCGACCGTCCGCGGGGGGCGGCTGTACGGCCGGGGCGCCGCGGACGACAAGGCCGGAGTGATGGCGCATGTCGCATCGCTGCGCGCTGTGAAGCACGCACTGGGAGATGACTTCGACCTCGGCGTCGCTCTTTTCATCGAGGGGGAGGAGGAGGCCGGTTCCCGGTCGTTCGCGCAGTTCCTCGCCGACAACGCCGAAGCGCTCCGCGCCGACGTGATCGTCGTCGCGGACTCGGGCAACTGGGATGCCCACACTCCTGCGCTGACCGTCTCGCTCCGCGGTAACACCCGCTTCACTCTGCGGGTGCAGACGCTCGAGCATGCATCCCACTCGGGCATGTTCGGGGGAGCGGTGCCCGACGCGATGATGGCGACCGTGAAGCTGCTGGCCACCCTGTGGGACGAGGACGGCGCGGTCTCGGTCGATGGGCTCGCCGAACGGGACGCCGAGACGCCCGCCTACAGCGAGGAGACGCTGCGCGATGAGGCGGGGCTGCCGGCCGGCGTGAGCCCGGTCGGTCGCGGAACGATCCTCAGCCGCATCTGGAACAAGCCGTCGATCACGGTCACCGGCATCGATGCACCGAGCGTGGCGAATGCGTCGAATACGCTGACTCCTGCGGTCTCGGTCGTGATCAGCGCCCGCATCGCTCCGGGACAGCCCGCCCGGGAGGCGTATGCGGCGATCGAGGCGCACCTGCGAGCGCATGCGCCGTTCGGTGCGCAGCTGACCTTCAGCGATCAGGATTACGGCGACGCCTTTCTCGTCGACACCAGCGGATGGGCCGTCGCCACCGCACTGGAGGCGATGCACGAGGCCTACGGCGTCGAGCCGGTGAAGATCGGCGTCGGTGGCTCGATCCCGTTCATCGCCGACCTCGTCCGGGAGTTTCCCGAGGCGCAGATCCTGGTCACCGGGGTCGAGGATCCGCACGCCCGCGCGCACAGCCCCAACGAGTCGCTGCACCTCGAGACGTTCCGCAACGCGGTTCTGGCCGAGGCGCTTCTGCTGGAGAAGCTGGACGCACGCACCGGTTTGGAGCCTCTTCCAAGCCGCCGGGCGTAGAATCGACTCATCCCGCCGCGATCGCGGCCCGTCCGGAGGAGTGCCATGACCGACACTGCACTGTCGACTGACCAGACCGTCCGCGCCCACGGCGTCGCACTGACCGACGCCGCGGCCCTCAAGGTCAGGAGTCTCCTCGCACAGGAGGGTCGTGACGACCTGCGACTGCGCGTCGCGGTTCAGCCGGGCGGATGCAGCGGCCTGATCTATCAGCTGTACTTCGACGAGCGATACCTCGACGGCGACAAGACCGTGGACTTCGACGGGGTCGAGGTCATCGTGGACGACATGAGCGTTCCGTACCTCGACGGCGCTCAGATCGACTTCAAGGACACGATCTCCGAGCAGGGATTCACCATCGACAACCCCAACGCGGCAGGCAGCTGCGCGTGCGGCGACAGCTTCCACTGATCCGCACATAGACCCGTCTCAGGCCCGCCCGCTCATCGAGCGGCGGGCCTGATTTCGTCGGGGCGCGAGGCGGGCCAACCTGGGCGGATGGCCCGAATCCGCTAGGAGTCTGCTCTAGACTGGCGGAGTCACAATCGCGACCCGGAAAGGTGCACCGTGCCCTCGAAACGCCGCCTCCGCTGGGCTGTTCTTCCCATCGGGATCGCAACGGCTGTCGTGCTCGCGGGGTGCACCCCGACCGAGCTTCACGGCTATCTTCCCGGCTTCGTGGAGGACGGAACTCCGACCACGAACCGCACCGACATGGTCGCGGGGCTCTGGGTCAACTCCTGGATCGTGCTGCTCGCGGTGGGCCTGATCACGTGGGGTCTGATGGGGTGGGCGGCGATCGCCTACCGCCGTCGCAAGGGCCAGGTCGGGCTGCCGGTCCAGTTGCGCTACAACATGCCGATCGAGATCTTCTACACGATCGTGCCCCTGATCCTGGTGGTCGGCTTCTTCGCGTTCACGGCGCGCGACCAGACGATCCTCGAGACGCAGACCGAGGACCCCGATGTGTCGATCATCGCGATCGGCAAGCAGTGGGCGTGGGACTTCCAGTACAACGGCGAGGACGAGGACGGCTCGGACGCGGTCTGGTCGATGGGCGTGCAGGCACAGCCGGCCGCGAACGGCGACGTCGATCAGGAGCGGCTGCCCACTCTCTATCTGCCCGTCGACAAGTCGGTCAAGATCCTGCTTCAGTCCCGCGACGTGATCCACTCGTTCTGGGTCATCGACTTCCTGTACAAGAAGGACATGTACATCGGGCGGGACAACTTCTGGTCGTTCACCCCGACCCGTGAAGGCACCTACGCCGGCAAGTGCGCGGAGCTCTGCGGTGAGTACCACTCCGCGATGCTCTTCAACGTCAAGGTGGTCAGCGAAGGCGAGTACGAGGACTACCTCGAATCGCTGCGCTCCGCGGGGCAGACCGGCGACATCAACGACGAATACGATCGGCTCGGCAGCAATCCGGGCACCGGCGCACAAGAGCGCGAGGAAGGCGACTGATCATGGCGACCACGCTTCCGCTGCAGGACAACACCCCGGGACGCCCGACGACCCTCCCGCCTCGCCAGGCCGCGCTGCTGAGTTCGACGCGCACGGCGGAGAAGGGCAACATCGTCGTCAAGTGGATCACCTCCACTGACCACAAGACGATCGGCTACCTCTACCTGATCGCGTCCGTGCTCTTCTTCATGCTCGGCGGCGTGATGGCGCTGATCATGCGCGCCGAGCTGTTCGAGCCGGGTATGCAGATCGTCCCGACGAAAGAGCAGTACAACCAGCTCTTCACGATGCACGGCACGATCATGCTGCTGATGTTCGCGACCCCGCTGTTCGCCGGGTTCGGCAACGTGATCATGCCCCTGCAGATCGGCGCGCCGGATGTGGCCTTCCCGCGCCTGAACGCGCTCGCGTTCTGGCTCTTCCTCTTCGGCTCCACGCTCGCGGTCGCCGGCTTCCTCACCCCGCAGGGTGCGGCGGCGTTCGGCTGGTTCGCCTATCAGCCGCTGGCGAATGCGAGCTTCTCACCCGGTGTCGGCGGCAACCTGTGGATGCTCGGCCTCGGCATGAGCGGTTTCGGCACGATCCTGGGCGCGGTCAACTTCGTCACGACGATCATCACCATGCGCGCCCCCGGCATGACGATGTGGCGGATGCCGATCTTCTCCTGGAACACACTGGTCACCAGCATCCTGGTCCTGATGGCGTTCCCCGTGCTGGCCGCGGCGATCCTCGCGGGGGCCGCCGACCGCGTGCTCGGCGCCCACATCTACGATCCCGCGAACGGCGGCGTGCTGCTCTGGCAGCACCTGTTCTGGTTCTTCGGGCACCCCGAGGTGTACATCATCGCGCTGCCGTTCTTCGGCATCGTGTCCGAGGTGTTCCCGGTGTTCAGTCGCAAGCCGATCTTCGGCTACAAGACGCTCGTTTACGCGACGATCGCGATCGCGGCCCTGTCGGTGGCGGTGTGGGCGCACCACATGTACGTGACCGGTGCGGTGCTGCTGCCGTTCTTCGCCCTCATGACGATGCTCATCGCGGTACCGACCGGCGTGAAGATCTTCAACTGGATCGGAACGATGTGGCGGGGCTCCGTCACATTCGAGACGCCCATGATGTTCGCACTCGGGTTCCTCGTGTCGTTCGTGTTCGGTGGGTTGACGGGCGTCATCCTTGCGTCGCCGCCGCTGGACTTCCCGCTCTCCGACTCGTACTTCGTCGTGGCGCACTTCCACTACGTCGTCTTCGGAACGGTCGTCTTCGCGATGTTCGCCGGCTTCTACTTCTGGTGGCCGAAGTGGACCGGGAAGATGCTGAACGAGCGAATCGGCATGGTGCATTTCTGGATGCTGTTCATCGGCTTCCACATGACCTTCCTCATCCAGCACTGGCTGGGCGTCGACGGCATGCCGCGCCGGTATGCGGACTACTCGGCACAGGACGGCTGGCTGTGGGAGAACCAGGTGTCGTCCATCGGCGCCATGATCCTCGGCGCATCGATGATCCCGTTCCTGTTCAACGTCTGGATCACCGCGCGCAAGGCGCCGAAGGTGACCGTGAACGACCCGTGGGGCTACGGGGCGTCGCTCGAGTGGGCGACGTCGTGCCCGCCGCCGCGGCACAACTTCACGTCCATCCCGCGCATCCGAAGCGAGCGCCCCGCGTTCGATCTGAACCACCCCGAGGCCGGCATCCCCGTCGGTGTCGGACCGGCGAAGGATGCGCCCGAAGCCCCGGTCGTCGACCTCGACAAAGGAGAGGTGAAGTAGGTGCGCACCAACACGGGACTGTGGTGGCTGCTGGCAGCGTTCTTCGTGCTGATGGCGGTCACGTACACGACGTGGAGCATCCTCGCCCACCCCGACCTGTCGTGGTACATCGCGGTCGAGTGGGTCGGCTCCGTCGCGCTGCTGTTCACCGCGATCATGTCTTCGCTCATCGCGTTCTTCATCGGACGTGTCCACCGAGCGCAGGGCGGCGAGCTTCCTGAAGACATCCTCACGTCCGACATCGACGACGGAGATCCCGAGCTCGGCGAGTTCAGCCCCTGGTCGTGGTGGCCCATAGTTCTGGCCTTCTCCGCCGCACTCGGGATGATGGGCCTCGCAATCGGCACGTGGCTGTTCCCGATCGGACTGGCCGTCTTCTTCGTCGCCATCGTCGGATGGGTGTACGAGTACTACCGCGGATACTTCGCGCGCTGACCACCCCGTGCCGGTTCGATTGAGGACCGCCGCCGTCTCGGACGTCGGCGGCTACCGTGCGGCGAACCAGGATGCCGCCTTCGCGGCGCCCTGGGGGGCGGCGGTCGCCGATGGCGTCGGCGGCGGTCCGTCGGGCGATCTCGCTTCCGCGGCGCTTCTGCATCGCCTCGTCGCGGGGCGGATGATGCTGCCGGATGCCGAAGCGCTGGCGGTGCGGATCCGCGAGGCCAATTGGGACCTGCGCGCCCACGGCGAGCGCGATGAGTCTCTGCGCGGCATGGCCACGACCCTCACCGGGATTTTCCTGTCCTCGTCGGGCCGGCTCCTCGTGGCGCACACCGGCGACTCACGGGCGTACCTGCTGCGCCGCGGCGTGTTCACGCGCCAGACGCGCGACGACTCGTACGTGCAGGCACTGCTCGATCACGGGCTGATCGCTCCCGAAGACGCGGCATCCCATCCGCGCCGCAACATCATCACGGCATCGCTGCGCGGCGGCGAGGATGACACGACCTCGGTCGTGGACCGTGACGTCCACATCGAAGACCGATGGCTGCTGTGCAGCGACGGCGTGACCGACTACCTGCCCGAGGACGACGTGGAGCGCGCGCTGGAGGCCGCCGCATCACCCGCCACGGCGGCTGCCTCGCTCGTCTCGCTCGCGCTCGAAGCCGGATCCCAGGACAACGTGACAGCGGTCGTGTGCGACGTGGAGTACGTCCACCATGCATCCGCCGGTCAGGCGCCGACCTTCTACGGCGCTGCAGCGGACCGGTTCTGCGAAGAACTCGAGACCGCCTAGCCTCAGCCGGCGACAGGTTCGCGCACGACCATCACCTGATCGTCGAACGTGCGGGGGAGCGCGCCCTCGTCGTTCTCAATCGGCTGGCCCTCACGGATCCAGTACTCGTACCCGCCGATCATCTCCCTGACCGAATAGCCGAGCTTCGCGAGCTCGAGCGCGCCCTTGGCACCGCCGTTGCATCCGGGGCTCCAGCAGTATACGACCACCGGGACGCTCCGATCGAGCTCGAGCGGTGCACGCTCGGCGATGTCCTGGTGGCGGAGGTGGACCGCGCCGGAGATGCGTCCCTGAGCCCAGGCGGCATCGCCCCGGACGTCGACGAGGACGAACCGCTCCCCGTCCTTCTGGGCGGCGTACACGTCGGACGCGTCGGTTTCATGTGCGAGCTTTGCGGAGAAGTACGAGAGGGCGTCGGTCATGGTCTCACGCTACGCGGGAACGGATGCCGCATCCGTTCCCGCTGCAGTCAGCTGACGCCGGATTCCTGCCGTTGTGAAAGCCGGATGCCCCGGCGCCGACACCTCAGAGGGTGTCTGGCCGGGGCATCCGTTGGCGTCGGGCCGCTACGCTCCGAACTCCTTCTCGCGGTTCCTCGGCTTCTTGGTGCCGTCCTCGGTCACGATCACGTTCGACGGGCGAACGGCGGTCTCCGAGTTACGGCCGTCATCGATCGGGATGTGCGGGGCATCCGGTACACCGGCGCGCTCGTGCGCGGCCTGGAGTTCGGCATGCTCTTCGGTCGCGATGTGCTCCAGCTCGTGGTGCTGGTGCGCGGCCGCGGCGTCCAGCTCAGACTGCGTGAGCGGGGCGAGGCGGTCTTCGAACAGCTGGCGTGACAGCACGGCGCGGATGTTCTCGTACCAGGGGATACGACCCCTCGCATTCGGACGAACGATCAGCGGCTCGTAGTTGTCGTTGTCCACGAGCTTCCAGCGCTCGTACTCGTCCACTGGCTGGTGCACCTCGATGTACTCGCCGCCGGGCAGGCGGACGATGCGACCGGACTCGTAGCCGTGCAGTGCGATCTCGCGGTCCTTCTTCTGCAGGGCGATGCAGATGCGCTTGGTGACGAAGTACGCGATGATCGGGCCGATCACCAGCAGCGCCTGGAGCGTGTGGATCACACCCTCCATCGTGAGGTAGAAGTGCGTCGCGATGATGTCGGACGATGCCGCCGCCCACAGAACCGCATAGAACGTGACGCCCCCCGCGCCGATCGCGGTGCGCGTCGCTGAGTTGCGAGGACGCTGAGCGATGTGGTGCTCGCGCTTGTCGCCCGTGATCCACGCCTCGAGGAAGGGGTAGAGCAGCACAACGGCGATGAAGAGCCCGAGGCCGACGAGCGGCACCAGGATGTTGAACGACCAGGTGCGGTCCAGGAAGACGAACTCCCAGCCCGGCGGAACGAGTCGGAGGGCACCGTCGGCGAAGCCGATGTACCAGTCCGGCTGGGTGCCCGCAGACACGGGGGAGGGGTCGTAGGGGCCGTAGTTCCAGATCGGGTTGATCGTGAAAAGCGACGCGATCAGCACGATCACGCCGAAGGTGATGAAGAGGAACCCGCCCATCTTCGACATGTAGACCGGCATCATCGGGTAGCCCACAACGTTGCTGTTCGTGCGGCCTGGCCCTGCGAACTGGGTGTGCTTGTTGATCACCATCAGCATGAGGTGCACAACGAGCAGGCCGACGAGGATCGCGGGCAGCAGGAGGATGTGGAGCGCATACAGTCGTCCCACGATCGCGATGCCCGGGAACTCTCCGCCGAACAGCAGGAACGAGGTCCACGTGCCGATCAGCGGGATGCCCTTGACCATGCCGTCGATGATGCGGAGGCCGTTGCCCGACAGCAGGTCGTCCGGCAGCGAGTAGCCCGTGAACCCCTCGCCCAGCGCCAGGATGAACATGAGGAAACCGATCACCCAGTTCAGCTCGCGGGGCTTGCGGAAGGCGCCTGTGAAGAAGATGCGCAGCATGTGCACGCCGATGCCCGCGACGAAGACGAGGGCGGCCCAGTGGTGGATCTGACGGACGAGCAGCCCGCCGCGGATGTCGAAGGAGATGGTCAACGACGAATCCAGCGCCGCCGACATCTCGACTCCGCGCATCGGGAGGAACGCACCGGTGTAGTGCGTGGGCACCATCGACGCCTGGAAGAAGAACGTCAGGAACGTCCCCGAGAGCAGGACGACCACGAAGCTCCACATCGCGATCTCGCCCAGCATGAATGACCAGTGGTCGGGGAAGACCTTGCGACCCAGTTCCTTGACGAACCCGGAGAGGCTCGTGCGCTCGTCGATGTAGTTGGCGGTGGCACCGAGGAATTTGCCGCCGAGGGGACCGCCGTTCTTCCCCTCGGGAAGAGTGGTCATGTTCTCCCGGACCGCTTCCTGCCCGGTGAGGTTCTCTGTCGGGTGGGTTGAGGTACTCAATGGCGCTCCCAGAAGCTCGGGCCGACCGGCTCGGTGAAGCCGCTGCGCGCGACGAGGTAGCCCTCGTCGTCGATTGTGATCGGAAGCTGCGGCAGGGGACGCGCGGCCGGGCCGAAGATGACCGCCGCGCCGTTGGCCACGTCGAACTGCGACTGATGGCAGGGGCAGAGCAGGTGATGCGTCTGCTGCTCGTACAGGGCGACCGGGCATCCGACGTGGGTGCAGACCTTGGAGTAGGCGACGATGCCGTCGTACGACCAGTCTGCTCGCTCGGGCGTTTCGTTCAGGTCCTCGGGAAGCAGGCGCATGAGCAGCACGATGGCCTTCGCCTTCGCCTCGAGGTAGCCCTCCGAGTGATCCAGCTCCGCGAGTGCCTCGGGGATCACATGCACCGCCGATCCGAGCGTCACGTCGGCGGCGCGGATGGGGGTTCCCTCAGGATCGTGGGCCAGGCGCATGCCCTCGGTCCACATCGTCTCCTCGAGAAGCGCGACCGGGTTCTCGCCCTCGGGTGCGAGCCCGCGGAACAGGACGATACCGGGGGCGACTGAGGCGACCACCGCGGCGATCATGGAGTTGCGGATGATCGCGCGGCGGCCGAAGCCGGACTCCTGGTCGCCGTCGGCGAAAGCCCACGCAGCAGCGGTGCGCGTCGAATCGCGACCACGGGTCGCGTGCCGGACTTGGATGAACTCCTTGTCGGACATCACCGCCTTCGTCCAGTGGATCGCACCGAGGCCGAGCGCGAGCAGCGCGAGGCCGATGCCGAGACCGATGAACAGGTTGTTGTTGCGGATGTCGACGATCGCGCCGCTCTCGATCGGGAAGAGCATGTAGGCGGCGATCGCCCAGATGCTCGCCGCGAGCGAGAGGTAGAACAGCGTGTAGACCGTGCGGACCGCGCGCTTCATGGCGGCGGGGTCCTTGTCGGTCATCCGCTCGCGATGTGGCGCCAGCACGGGGCTCTGCACCGGATCGGAAACCGCGACGGCGACCCCGGGCGAGGGCTTCCAGCTAGCCCTCTCATGCTCGAGCGGGTCGTCCTCGTGTGCCATGGTGATCCTCGTTCGTAACTGTGGTCTGTCGATCAGTTGGACTTCGCCGTGATCCACACGGTGATGGCGATCAGGCCGCCGATGCCGAAGATCCAGATGAACAGGCCTTCGGACACCGGGCCGAGATTGCCGAGCGAGAATCCGCCGGGCGACTCGTTGTTCTGCAGGAACAGCAGTGAAGAGATGATGTCGCGCTTGTCTTCGGCGGTCAGGGTCAGGTCATTGAAGACCGGCATGTTCTGCGGGCCGGTGACCATCGCGGCGTACATGTGCAGCGAACTCGTCTGGCCGAGCGCGGGTGCGTACTTGCCCTCGGTGAGTGCACCGCCGGCGGCAGCGACGTTGTGGCACATGGCGCAGTTGATGCGGAAGAGTTCCGCGCCCCGCGCGACGTCACCTTCGCCGTCGAGAGTCTCCTCGTTCGGGAAGGTGGGACCCGGCGCCATCGACTGCACGTAGGCGGCCATCGCGAGAGCCTGTTCCTCGGTGAACTGAGCGGGCTTCTGCGGTGCCTGGGGCGCCGTCGCCTGAAGGGGCATGCGACCGGTGGCGACCTGGAACTCGACGGCGAGTTCGCCGACGCCGTACAGTGACGGACCCGTCTCCGACCCCTGGAGGTCGAGACCGTGGCAGGTCGCGCAGTTCGCCTGGAAGAGCTTCTTCCCGTCCTCGACGGTCAGTGCCGAGGTGACGGCGGTCTCGGTGCCCGCTGCCATTGCAGCCGACGCACCGGCGTACACGCCGCCCGTGATCAGGAGGCCGATGCCGATGAGGGCCGCCGCTGCCCAGGGACTGCGGCGACCGTTCGAACGGCGCTTGGTCTCTCTTGCCATGTCTGGGTCAGCTCCGCTCTATCGCAGGAAGTAGATGACGAGGAACAGGGCGATCCAGACGACGTCGACGAAGTGCCAGTAGTACGACACGACGATCGAGGACGTCATCTCCTTGCGCCCGAAGTTCTTGACGGCGAACGCACGCCCGATCACGAGGAGGAATGCGATCAGACCGCCGGTCACGTGCAGGGCGTGGAAGCCGGTCGTCAGGTAGAACGCCGACGCATACGAGTCGGAGCTGATCGGCATGCCTTCCGCCACCAGCTGCGCGTACTCCCATACCTGACCGGACACGAAGATCGCGCCCAGGGCGAAGGTGAGCCAGAACCACTCGACCATTCCCCAGCCAAGCCACCCGCGCTTCTTCGCGGAGTAAGGCTGGAAACGCTCGGCGGCGAACACTCCCATCTGGCACGTCACCGACGACAGCACCAGAACGATCGTGTTGACGGTCGCGTACGGGATGTTCAGCAGCTGGGTGCGATCCGCCCACAATTCCGGGGAAGTGCTCCGCAGAGTGAAGTAGATCGCGAAGAGCCCCGCGAAGAACATCACCTCGCTGCCGAGCCAAACGATCGTTCCCACAGCGACCGGGTCGGGACGCTTGACCGAGCGCATGGCCTGAGAGTAGGTCGCTGTCGTGGTCGTCACTCCTTCATTATGGCCGATTCCGAGGCCGTAGTTTCCATCTGAGGCCACCGATTTGGGACGTTCCGAACTTGGAGCCGCTTCGGAACGCGCCGAGAGTCAGCCGGGAATGCGGAAAGAGGATGCCGTGAGGGCCATGCGCGTGCCGCTTCGGCGATGGCCCGTCACAGGACGGTCGATGCGCGTGTCGCGCGGCTAGGCTCTGAGGCTATGGCGGAGCTGTACACCTGGCCCGGATTACTCACCACGCTGCTGGATCGGCGGGACCTGAGTGTCTCGGAATCGACGTGGGCGATGCGCCAGGTGATGGCGGGCACCGCCACGCCGTCGCAGCTCGCGGCCTTCCTCATCGCCCTGCGCGCCAAGGGCGAGACGGTGGACGAGATCGTCGGATTCCGCGACGCGATCCTCGAGGCGGCGCTTCCGCTCCCGGTCGACCCGAACGTGCTCGACATCGTCGGCACCGGCGGCGACCGGTTCGGCACGGTTAACATCTCCACGATGGCGGCCGTGGTGGCCGCGGCATCCGGTGTTCCGGTCGTCAAGCACGGCAACAAGGCGGCGAGCTCGGCGTCCGGCTCGTCGGATGTGCTCGCGGCGCTCGGCATCGACCTTGCGATCACGCCCGACCAAGTCGCCCAGACGCTGTCCCGCGCCGGAATCACGTTCGCCTTCGCCTCGGCGTTCCACCCCGGCTTCCGTCATGCGGGTGCAACGCGCGCCGAGCTGGGCGTGCCGACGGTGTTCAACTTCCTCGGGCCGCTGTGCAACCCCGCCCGCGCCGAAGCCAACGCCGTCGGAGTGGCGCAGCTCGACCGCGTGCCGCTGATCACCGGCGTGTTCCGCACACGCGGCGCGACCGCCCTGGTGTTCCGCGGCGACGACGGGCTGGACGAGCTGACCACCACCGGTCACAGTCGCGTGTGGGAGGTCAGCCGGGGTGACATCCACGAGCACGACCTCGACCCGCGGGACCTCGGCATCCCTCTCGCCCGCATCGACGACCTCCTCGGCGGTGCCCCTGCCCACAACGCCCAGGTCGTCCACCGCGTGCTCGCCGGCGAGGAGGGGGCCGTGCGCGACATCGTGCTGCTCAACGCCGCGGCCGGAATCGTCTCGTTCCGACTGTTCCAGGACGCGACGGAGGTGCAGCGTCCGATCCTCGAGCGCCTCGCGGAGGCGAAGGATGCCGCGGCTGCGGCGATCGACAGCGGAGCGGCGTCCGAGAAGCTCAAGACCTGGGTCGAGGTCACGCGCTCGTTCGCGGCGTGACACCGTCGGCATCCACGCAGGGCCGCCCCTTACGCCGTCACGGCGCGCGCCGCTAGCGTGAATCCCACACGCCCCGACCGCAGGAGGATGCCATGACCGACGCATCGATTGCAGGAACGACGGACACCGCCGGGGCGGTCGAGCCGCCGGCCCGCGCACTCGGCTTCGCAAAGGTCGCGGGCGTGCTCGGCATCCTCGTCGGGATCGCGCTGATCATCCTCGGCGTCGTGCTGTGGATCGCGATCGCCGCGCAGCTGCGGGCCGCGGACGCCGCGTTCGCGCTCGATGCGATCGGCTTCGTCATCTTCGGGGTGCCCGTTCTCGCGATCGTGGTCGGGATCCTCTCGATCCTGTTCGGGGCGGCGATCCACCGGCTCGCCAGCGCTCCCGTCGTGATCAAACGGTCGCAGTTCGGCGACGTGTGACGCGGCTTCGCTGATGCATCCACACGACGCCCTGTCGGAGATCGCCACTCTGCTCGAGCGCGAGCGTTCATCTCGATACAAATCCAAGGCCTTCCGCGCGGCCGCCGACGCGATCGCCGGGCTGAGCGATGCAGAACTTGCGGATGCCGCCACCCTGCGCCGTCGCAAGGGGATCGGCGATTCCACGTTCGCCGTGATCCAGGAGGCGCTCGAAGGCCGGGTGCCCGGTTACCTCGTGGATCTGCGCGAGCGTGCGGGAGTGCAGCGCGCCTCCACTCTGCGGGCGGAGCTTCGCGGAGACCTCCACTGCCACAGCGATTGGTCGGACGGCCTCACCTCGATCGACCTCATGGTCGCGGCGGCCCGAACGCTCGGACATGAGTACCTGGCACTGACCGACCACTCGCCTCGCCTGCGGGTCGCCAACGGACTGTCGCCCGAGCGGCTGCGCAATCAGCTCGAGGTCGTGGCGGAGATGAGCGGCGACGGATTCACGCTTCTCTCCGGGATCGAGGTCGACATCCTCGAGGACGGCGGGATCGACCAGGAGCCCGACCTGCTCGACGAACTCGACGTGGTCGTCGCCTCGGCGCATTCCAAACTGCGCATGGAGCGCGGGCCTATGACGCGGCGGCTCGTCGCGGCCGTCTCAGATCGGCGGGTCGATGTCCTCGGGCACGTCACCGGGAGGCTCGTGGAGGGATCGCGTGGGACGCGCCCGCCGTCCACCTTCGATCCGCACGCCGTGTTCGAGGCATGCGCCGCGAACGGCGTCGCGGTCGAGATCAATTCGCGTCCCGAGCGGCAGGATCCCCCGGACGAGCTGATCGCGATCGCGCTCGAGCTCGGCTGCCTGTTCTCGATCGACTCGGACGCGCACGCACCCGGCCAGCTGTCGCTCTTGGACTACGGTGCTGAGCGCGCCGAGCGGGCCGGGGTGCCCGCCGAGCGGATCGTGACGACATGGCCGCTCCAGCGCCTGCGCGAATGGACCGGCCGGGCGAGCTGAGCGCACAGCGGGCTGGACGCGGGCGGTACGGTCGGATCGTGACGTCCACGCGCGAAGTGCTGCTGGAACGCGACGACGCGGAGTTCGCGGCTCTGCTCGCGCTCATCGAGTCGCTGCCGCCCGGTCGCCTGAGCGAGCAGTTCGCCGGCTCCGGGCGCGACCGCAACGTGCGGGATGTCGTGGCGCATCTGCACGCGTGGCACATCCTGCTCGAGCGGTGGTACTCGGATGGCACGGCGGGCGGTTCGCCCTCGATTCCTGCCGAAGGGTATTCGCTGGGGCGAGGCTGGCGCGAGCTCGACCATCCGGCAGCATACCCGTGGACGCGAGGCACGGCGCTGGGCGAGTTCGCGCTGGAGTGCGGCGGCAACCACTACGCTTGGGCCCGCGATACCATCGCGGCCGGCCTCGAGCTTTCCGCGTGACGTCGAACCTCGCGCGACGTGCCGGACGCGGCATCCCCTGGTTCGTCCTTGCGGGAGTGCTGGTCGCCGCCCTCAGCATGCGCGGGCCGATCGTCGCACCCACCCCGGTGCTGCGCGACATCGAGCAGGACTTCGGTATCGGCTCCGCGACGGCGGGTCTGCTGACGACCGCGCCGGTGCTCATGTTCGCGCTGCTGACGCCGCTCGCGGCGCTGGTGATCCGCAGGGCGGGTGCCGAGCTCGCGCTGATGCTCTCATTGAGCGGCGTGCTTCTCGGAACGGTGATCCGCGCGATCCCGGGCTTCGGCTGGATGCTCGCCGGCATGCTCGTGATCGGTGCGGCCGTGACGATCGGGAACGTCGTCATCCCGGTCATCATCCGCCGGGACGTGCCGCCCGCGCGCGTCGGCGTGGTCACGGCGGCGTACGTCGCGACGCTCAATGCGGGTTCGCTGGTCACGTCGCTGGCGACCGCACCCCTCGCGGCGGTGATCGGCTGGCCCGCAGCGCTGCTCGCGTGGTCGCTGCTGACCGTCGCCGGGATCGTGCTGTGGGGCGTGCACCTGCGACGCAGCCGACAGGCGGGCCAGGAGTGGGGCGATCGCTACTCGGGGGACGAGCGGCAGCCCTCGGGCGGCTCGCGGGCCGCCCGCGACATGGACCCGACGACCCTGACCGGTCCGATGCCGGTCGTCGCCCGCGGTCGTTCCGAGCGCGCGATGATCCGCCGGCCCGTCTCGTGGCTGCTGCTCGTCGCTTTCGCCGGGCAGGTGACGATCTACTACGCGCTCTCGACCTGGCTGCCGACGCTCACCGCCGACGAATTGGGCTTGGACGCCGCCGCCGCGGGAGCCCTCTCGTCGCTGTTCCAGGGCGCGGGCATCGTCGGCGCCTTCGTCGTGCCGCTGCTCGCGCGGTTCACACCGGCGATCGTGCCCACGCTGACGATCTGCGTGTCGTGGCTCGTCCTGACCGTCGGGATGCTCGTAGCACCGCAGCTGACGTGGCTCTGGCTCACGATCGGCGCGATCGGGCACG
Organism: uncultured Actinomycetota bacterium; assembly: GCA_963772625.1. Classification (GTDB taxonomy): domain Bacteria; phylum Actinomycetota; class Actinomycetes; order Actinomycetales; family Microbacteriaceae; genus Microbacterium. The sequence goes on from CAVYXT010000002.1 coordinate 300,850, forward strand.
CCGGCGGATTCGTCGTCATCTTCACCACCCTCGTCATGGTCGCGCGAAGCGACAGCGAGGCCGCCGGAATGTCGGCGCTGGTTCAGGGCGGCGGGTACGGGATCGGCGCGCTCGGTGCTCCGGTCATGGGTGCGCTGCACGAGGCGACCGGAGGGTGGACGGCCGCGCTCGCGCTGATGGTCGTCCTCGCGGTGCTGTACTGCGTCGCGCTGCTCGCGGCGGGCGCGGCGGCGCGGTCGCGGCGCGCGTGAGCGCTCAGCGCGTTCCGGTCGCCTCGAGCGCGTCGATGATCCGCGTCATTGCGGTGCCCAGCGCCCACTGCTCGGCGAGGGCGGCGGCATCCGCTCGCGCTGTGTCGGCGAGCGGACGCAACTGCGAGTCGCCTTCGCCGAGGTCCAGGTCCTTCACGACCTCCACCACGGTGGGGGCCACGGCGAGGTAGGGGAGTCCGGCCATGATCTTGCTGCGCAGACCCGCCGACATCCCCTCGCCCGCGTCGGCCGCCGCGATGATGCCGGCCAGGTCGCCGTGCGTCGCGAGCAGGGTCGCCGCGGTCTTCTCACCGATGCCCGCGACCCCCGGCAGCCCATCGGACGAGTCGCCGCGCAGGGTCGCGAAGTCGGCGTACTGACTGGGCAGCACGCCGTACTTCTTGACCACGGTCGCATCGGTCACGACTTCGAGATTGCTCATGCCGCGCGCGGTGTAGATCACGCGCACCTCGCTTGCGTCGTCGACCAGCTGGAACAGGTCGCGGTCGCCCGTCACGATGTCGACGGGCACGGTGGCCTGGGTCGCCAGGCTGCCGATGATGTCGTCGGCTTCGTGCGCGGCCGCGCCGACGATGCGGATGCCGAGGGCGTCCAGCGTCTGCCGGATGATGGGGACCTGCACTTCGAGCGGATCGGGCACGACTTCGACGTCGGGTCCGACGGCCGTGACCGCCGCCACGCGATGCGTCTTGTACGTCGGGATCAGGTCGACGCGCCACTGCGGTCGCCAGTCGTCGTCCCAGCAGGCGACCAGATGCGTCGGCTCGTAGGTGGTGACGAGTCGCGTGATGATGTCGAGGAAGCCGCGGATGGCGTTGACGGGCGTGCCGTCCGGGGCTCGCACGGTGTCGGGCACCCCGTAGAACGCGCGGAAGTACAGCGAAGCCGAGTCGAGGAGCATGAGGCGGTCGGTCACGCGCTCATCCTGTCACGGCCTTGCGACGCATTCGATCTCGCTGATCGCCCGCGTCAACGTACGCGGTAGGTGATGTGCGTGACCTCGGGTGTGGTTCGCACCTGAGTGGTCTCGAGCTGGAGCGGCGGGACACCGTCGAACAGCCGCACGATGTCGGTGCGCCCCGTCAGGCCGAGGGTGACCGGCACGACGTGCAGCCGCAGCACATCGAGGAGTCCGGCCGCGAGGAACTGGTTCAGGGTGTCGGCGCCGCCCGCGATCGAGATGTCGCCGTCGCCCGCGGCATCCCGAGCCCGGGCGAAAGCCGACTCGACCCCGTCCGTGACGAACGTGAAGGTGGTGCCACCCGCCATCGGCACGGGCTCGCGCGGGTGATGGGTGAGCACGAATACGGGCGCATGATAGGGCGGGTCCTCACCCCACCATCCGCGCCAGTCGCGGGTCCACTCGCCGCGCTCCGGGCCGAACATGTTGCGGCCCATGATGTACGCCTTCGCGGCGACGATGGCGTCGATTTCTGCGCGGTGATCATCGCCGTGCTCGAACATCCAGCCGTGTATGACGCTTTCATCGAAGCCGTCGCCGAACGGCGCTTCCTCGCGCTGGTCGTAGCCGGTCGAGTATCCATCGGCTGATACCGACAGGTCTGCGTAGACGAGACTCATGCGGTCAGTCTGCCCCCGCGTCGGGCGTTCCTGCCAGACTCCCGAGCATGACATTCGCCAACATCGGCACGCTCGGGACGGTTCCGGGCAAGCGCGACGAGCTGGTCGCGCTGCTCACCCGCCCGAGCGCCGAGCTGACCGCGATCGGATGCCTTCTCTACGAGGTCGGCGTGTCCGAGGACGAGCCCGACGCCGTGTTCGTGGCCGAGCTGTGGGAGTCGAGCGACGCGCATCGTGCGTCGCTGAGCCTGCCGTCGGTGCAGGCGGCGATCGCGGAGGCCCGCCCCCTGCTGTCCGGGGTCATGAGCGGCCTGCGGTTCGACGTGGTCGGCTCGCCGCTGCGTGCGGACGACTCCCAGTGGTAGCGCTCAGCAGCCCGGCCCGCCCGGGTTCTCGAGGCAGGTCTGATCGACGAGCGCTGTGCGAGCCTCGACGACCCGGACGTCGTACCCGCCGCTCGCGGCGGTGACGTAGCCGGTCACCGGCCGCCAGTTGCCCGAGCCGAAATCGACGGATGCCGCGTACTCCACCGTCACACTCACCGGGTACGTTCCGCGCTCGCGGTACACGTGGCTGGTCGCGGTCGGGGTGAACTGCGCCTGGCCGAGGCTCTGCCAGCTCGCCCCGCCCGTCGGATGGCGAGCGGTCGCGCCGTCGCCGTACGAGAAGACGTAGTTGGCAGGAACGAAGCGCACCCGGACGTCCCACCCGAGGAGCGTTCCCGACATGATCTGCTCGGATGCCGCGGCCACCACGTTCGTCGGAGCACCGACCACGCCGAACCCCGTCGGCTCACCCGTGAGGGACGGGCTCGCGGGTCGGAACGACGCGAGGTCCGCGGCCGTGACATCGGGCGGCATCACGACGAGGAAGCCGCAGCGGTCCGGCTGCGTCGGGCACGGCTCCTCCGGCGGAGCGGCTTCGATCGGCGATGGGTCGCTCGGCCGGCTGTGTTCGTCGCTGGGCGGGGTTGAATCGGTGACGCTCGCGCCGATGTCGACCTGCGAGCCCGAGTTCGAAACACGTGCAATCGGGTCCAAGTGCGTCGCATCCGTCGCAGGATGAATCGGGGCTGGTCGATGCAGCCGCGCTCAAGAGCCCAAGGCGACTAGCGCCGCCGTAACTACGAACACGAGGGGTCCTCGACCGCATTGCTGGCTCGCGATCGCGAGACCCGTGTCCGTTGTAGGCGATTCCACGAACTCCACGGTCAGCGCATAAACGTCCGGTCGTTCAGCCGACACCATCGACTTACCCTTCGGCGTCGAGCACCTCGACCGCGCACACATCCGAGCAAACCTTCGCACCTGACTCGATCGGTTCCGTACAGCCGGGCATTTGTACCGCGAAAGTTCGCGATCTGAGCTGCGCCCGAGACCTGCCACCCATCCGCTTGCATCTGGCTAAGTGTCTTTCGCTCGCTCGCGTTCGACGTCGCCAGTAGTCCACGCGTACACAGCCTCGAACGTCTCGGGGTCGCTCAGATCCACCTGGTTCAGCGCATCGACGTACGCGCGGTACGTCTCCTCGGCGGCGGCGAACGCCTCTTCCTCGGTTGCGAACACCGGGCCCGTCGGCGATGGTTCGGGCTCCGGCTGGCACCCCGTTGCCATTCCGAGCACGATCGCCAGCGCGAGGCTCACGCGTGCGACGCGAGAAATCATCCGACCACGGTATCTGCGATCGGGATCGGCCGATCGGACTTATCCACACGGGCGCTGCATGGGCCGCTGGTCGAATCTGTTCCGCGTCGGACCGCGCTGTCATACTGACCGCGTGAAGATCTCGAAGCTGATCGGTGCCGCCGCCGTCATCGCAGTCACCGTGGGTCTCAGCGCCTGTGCTCAGAGCACCCCCACACCGGTGATCGCACCTGTGACCATGGATGTCGGCGACCTCGAAGGCGAGACGGTCGACCTGATCGTGGGCCAGGTGCTCAACATCAACACGGGCGACCTCGCGGTCGACAGCTACAGCGGCGAGGTCGAGGACTCCGCGGTCGCCGAGTTCGTGAAGGGGCGCGAAGAGGGTGGCGCCACGTACAACCCCGGCGTCAAGGCGCTGGCCGAGGGTTCGACCGAGGTCGTGCTGTCCAACTCCGACGGCGGCATCGAAGACGTCACCTTCACGGTGACCGTCGGCGAATAGGCGCCGACACGACTCTCACCCCGCACTCTCCAGCGCCTCATGGATGCGCCGGAGATCCTCCAGCAGCGAGCCGATCAGCACCCAGTGGTCGCGCGACGGTGCGTGGACGCGAAGCGGCGCGGTCAGAGCCGCCGGCTCGTGCTCGTCACGTCCAGCGGCGTCGGCGGCGGCATCCGTTCGCCGCACCTCGAGGCGCACATCGTGCGCCGCTCGCCGCAGCTGCTCCGCGATCGCCTGCACGACAGGCTCGTCGGCGATCGTGGCGTCGTAATGGTCGCAGAACGCCCGAGTCATTCCGACCGTCTGCGTGACGATGGGCCCGGTGCGGTCCAGCAGCGCCTGAATGGCCGCCAGGTCCTCGCGGTGGCGTCGTCCGCGCGGGTTGAGTGACAGCGACTCGGTCGCCACCTCGATGGCGGCATCTGCGGCATCCCGCATGGGTCTCATCAGGCGGGCCTCGACGAGCAGGCCGTCCAGATCGGCTGCGGACTGCGGAGCTTCGAGACCGTGGGCCAGCCGTTCGAGGGAGTTCGCGAGCTCGTCACCGAGCCTGGTGACCGCATCGCGCGCGGGCGCGACGGCGACGGGCGGGACGAGTGCAAGATTGATCAGGATGCCGATCACCGCGCCGATGACCGTTTCGAGCACACGGTCGAGCGCGTACGTCGGTGTCGCCGTGCCCAGAGCGAGCACGAGGAGGGCGCTGATGGCCACCTGGTTCGCGGTGCCTGCCGTCATCTTGAGCGCCCACGCGATCAGCAGCGCGACGACGGTCGCGAGCAGTATCACCCACGTGCCGCTGCCGAGCAGAATGCCGAGGATCGACGCGATCACGACGCCGGAGAACACGCCGATGCTGCGCTCGATCGCCTTCGTGAGCGACTGATTCAGGCTCGGCTGCACGACGAGCAGCGCGGCGATCGCGGCGAACACGGGTGGCTGGCCCGGTATCAGTGCGCCGGCGACGAGCCAGGCGGCCGAAGTGGCGATGGCGGACTTGCCCACCTGGAGGATCGGGGTGCGCTGAGATGCTCGGAAGCCGTCGGTCACTCGCATTCTCCGAGCGTAGGCGGGCCCCGGGACGGGTCGCCGCCCCCGCTCGCGGAGGGCGGGATAGCGTGAACGGATGACCAGTCAGCAGGAGAAAGCACAGACCCTCGCGGCACTTCACGCCGCGCCCGAGATCTTCCGAGCCGTCAACGTGTGGGACGTCGTGTCGGCGAAGGCCGTCGCCGCGCTGCCGCAGACCAAGGCGCTCGTGACGGCTGGTCACTCGATCGCCGCGACGTTCGGGTATCCCGACGGCGAAGAGATCCCGCTCGACGTGATGCTGGACATGGTCGGTCGAATCGCCGCCGCAACGGATCTGCCCGTCTCGGCCGACCTCGACGCGGGGTACGGAGATCCGGGCGAGACGACGCGGCGCGCGATCGGCGTCGGCGTGGTCGGCGCCAACATGGAAGACCGCCTTCAGCCGCTCGGCGCGTCGGTCGCCGCAGTCGAAGCAGTCCTCGCAGCGGGCGAGGCCGAGGGCGTGCCGTTCGTACTCAACGCCCGCACCGATGCGCTCGTGCGCGGCGGCGACCGTCCGCTCGACGAGTCGATCGCCGACGCGATCACCCGCGGACGGGCGTACCTCGAGGCGGGAGCCGACCTGGTATTCGTTCCCGGGCGGGTCAACGCGGACACCGCGCGTCAACTGGTCCAGGGCATCGGCGAGCGCAAAATCAGCGTCATCGGCGCCCCCGGCGCTCTTTCGGCGGCGGAGTACGAGGCGTTGGGCGTGGCCCGCATCTCGTACGGCCCGTTCACGCAACGGGTTGCCCTGACGGCGCTGCAGGATGTCGCGGGCGACCTGTACGGCGATGGAGTGCTGCCCGCGAGCATGCGAAGCCTGAACTGACGGTCGGGAATCCATGCGGCCCCAGACCCGGCGGAGCGTGGCAGCACAGGTGGGCATCCCTGCGGATGGCGACTGTCAACGGCATCCACGAGCTGCCGGGATCCCTGGTGCCGCCGGGCGCGCCGCGGTGCCCGCGATCCTGGATGATCGCGGGCTGATCGCCGCCTGAGCCATGAGGTTGACGGCGAGGTCGCCTGACGGCCCTGGCGTTCGAAATCGTGCGTAGCGTGGAGGGATGCCGCATCCCGCCCCCTATCCCGTCGTCGCCGGCCAGGAGTCGGTCTGGGACTACCCCCGCCCGCCGCGCATCGAAGCGGTCGACCGTCGCGTGACGATCGATCTCGGCGCAGAGCGGATCCTCGACACCACGGATGTCGTCCGCGTCCTGGAGACCAGTCATCCTCCGGTGTACTACGTGCCCATCGCGGCCTTTGCGGACGGTGCGCTGCTGCCCGCACGCGGTTCGTCGTTCTGCGAGTTCAAGGGGTCAGCGCGATACTTCGATGTCCGCGGTGGGAACCAGACGGCGCGGGGTGCGGGGTGGAACTACCCGACTCCCGCCCGTGGCTACGAGCTCCTGGCCAACCGCGTCGCGGTCTACGCAGGGAAGATGGATCGCTGCACCGTGGATGGAGAAGTGGTCGTGCCGCAGCCGGGCGGCTTCTATGGCGGCTGGGTGACATCCGAGATCGTCGGGCCGTTCAAGGGCGAGCCCGGGACGATGGGCTGGTAGCGAGCTCTTACGCTCGAGGCGGTGTCTCGTCGTCGGGCGCGGCATCCGGCTCGTCGTCTGCGCTGCGGCTGTCATCCGTCCGCGAATCTTCGTCGAGCAGGTCGGCCAACGCTGCGTCGAACTCGTCGCCGCGCGGCGCGCTCGTCAGGAGCGGCTCGGCGGCGAGGGTCAGGTCGATGAGCTCACGGAGAAGCCCACCGACGGTCGTGGAGCGCAGCAGACGGAACTGATCGAGCTGACCGAGCGGAGCGATCGCCGCCAGCTGCCAGCTCGATTCGAGCGGGTCGTCGGAGAGCTCGATGTTGGGGTCCCACTGCACCTCGGCGAATTCGGCGGCGCGCGAGAGCACGCGCCGGACGATTCGCTCGGCCTCACCGCGCAGAGGGATGAGCGCGTCATCCCAGACGAGGGACGGCAGCTCGCGAACCGACGCCGTCGGATAGGGCTCGTCGTCACGCCACTCATCGACTTCGACGCGTGATCCTCCGACCGCGATCAGGTGGATGTCGCTCTCGCCCGCCATCACGTTGGTGATGCGCGCCATAGTCCCGGTGCGGAAACGCTGCTCCCCGCCGCCCGCCTCGCTTCCGCGTTCGATGAGCACCACGCCGAACTGGGGGTCATCGTCGTCGAGCAGCCGGCCGAGCATCACGAGGTAGCGCTCTTCGAAGATCCGCAGCGCCAGTGGCGTGTGTGGAAACAGAACCGCTCCGAGTGGGAACATCGCGACGTTCGCCATGCCTCCAGTCAACCAGCGTTGGGCATGAACGGGCCGAGAAAACTGCAACGAGATCTATCCCAGCGCTCGCCCGGCCATGGCGAGGGCGAGACGCCGCGGCACGATGCCGGCGAGCTTTGCGGCCACCGCGTTCATGCGCCCGGAGACGAAGCTCGGCGGGGTGTTCGAGCGGTCGAGCTCGTGAAGGGTGCGTGATACGACCTGCTGCGCGGTCTGGTAGCTCGCGCCCCGGTATCCCCTCTGTCCGAGCACGTCGAAGAACTCCGTGCGCGTCGCACCCGGGCTGACCGCGAGCACGGTGAGCGGCGCCTCGCGCGTCTCGTAGGCGAGCGCTTCGGTGAAGCTGAGCACGAACGCCTTCGTCGCGCCGTATGCCGCCATGTTGGGGCACGGCTGGTACGCGCCGTTGCTCGCGATGTTCACGAGTGCGCCGTCACCCCGAACGAGCTGGGGGAGCAGTCGGCGTGTCAGGGCGACCAGTGCGTTGACGTTCAGCTGAACCATGGCCGCCACCCGGTCGGGATCGGACTCGACGAATGGGCCTTTCATCCCGAATCCGGCGTTGTTGATGAGCGTATGGATGTTCAGACCGCGCTCCTCCAGCGCTCGGGTCAGTTCGCCCGCGGAGTCGGGACGACCGAGGTCGAGCGGGAGCACAGTGACACGAACACTGTGTGCGGTTTCGAGACTCTCGGCGAGTTCCCGCAGGCGGTCTTCGCGGCGCGCGACGAGCACGAGATCCGCGCCGCGGGCGGCGAACTGGGTGGCGAACTCGATGCCGAGTCCGGCGCTGGCACCCGTGATCAGGGCCGTGGTGCCGCGGTAGGTGATGGTCATCGTTTCAGGGTACGCATCGACTCCGGTTCTGACCGGGTCGCACTGTCGGGGCGCAGCGTTAGCCTCCGAGGCGCGATGCTGGCATGACGCCCGCTCTACACGGGTGCGGCCCAGTACAGGTCGTAGTCGTAGCCGATGGTCGTGCGGACGCTCCCGGCTGTATCGGTCGGTGCATCGACGATCGTATGGAAGGTGACCGTTTCGCCGTGGCTCATGGCGTCCAGGTCGGTCACGCCGACGTAGCCGTCGGGCAGGATCAGGTACTCCTGCTCGAGCGGTGTGCCTCCGGCGGTCACCCACGTCACCGCCACGTTCCACTCGTAGTCGATCCAGGGATCGACCGTTTCCAGACCGATGTATGTCAGGGTCACCGGGATGCCGGTGTACGTCCCGCTCTCGGGAGTGGGGTTGAAGAGATCCTCGGCCGCGAGGTCGACCGTCACATCGACGGGGGCTTCGACGGTGAGCTCCCACACCGGATCGCCGGTCACGGCATCCGAGATGGTGACGACCTCGCCGTACGTGTAGGGGGTCGCGACCGTTCCGCGGCTGCCGTCGCTGCCGTCGGTGGGTTCGCCCTCGACCGGAGGAACGAACGGATCAGGCGTCGGAATCGGCTGCGGGATGAACGGCTCATCGTCGCGGAACAGGTCGCCCGTGATCCCGAGGCCGAAAATCGCCGTGATGATCCAGGCCAGGATTCCGCCGGAGACGGCGAGGATGATCGCCGCGATGGCGAGGCTCTTGCCCCCCTGGCGGCGGTTCGCGAGCGCGATGATGCCGAGGACGATGGCGGCGATCAGGATCGGTCCCGACGCGAACGCCAAAGGCCCGGTGAACACGGCGAAGATCCCGGCGAGGGCGCCGATGAGTGACAGCACCGCAAACGTTTTCGGGCGTTCACCCGCGGGAGGGGTGTAGGGAGGATACGGGTACGGGTACGGTCCGCTCGGCTGACGCTGGAGCGCCGGATTGGGTTCGGGTGGCGCGCCGGGATACCGCTGGATGAAGGCCGGCACTGCACCGTACGGCCCTCGAGCGGCGTACGGCGGTTGCGGCGGCACATATGGCGGAGGCGGTGGCGCTGGCGGCGCAGCCCGGCCCGGCGCGTGGGGATCCTGCGCGCCTCTGTCGGCGGGCGGGACATCTGCCATGGCGTCTCCTCGCGGGCTCGCGCAAACGTGAGCCCGGCGTTGGCAGTGTATCTGCGACTCGTTCCCGCCCACAGGGGTGCGCCGCCATACCTAGACTGACGCGGTGAGCTCCTTCACCGACGCGGTAGCGGCGGGCCCGATCGTTCTCGACGGCGGGCTCGGAACGCTGCTCGAGGCGCACGGCCACGACCTCTCGTCATCGCTGTGGTCGGCGCGACTGCTGCTCGAGGATCCTGACGCGATCCGCCGCGCCCATGCGGAGTTCTTCGCCGCAGGCGCCCGCGTCGCGATCACCTCGTCGTATCAGGTGAGCTACTCAGGGCTGGATACCGCCGGCGCGAGTCGCGCGGAGGTCGACATGATCCTCGCCCGCAGTGTGCAACTCGCGCGCGATGCGCGTGATGAGGCGGGGCTGGATCCCGACGCGGCGTGGGTTGCCGCATCCGTCGGTCCATTCGGAGCCGCACTCGCCGACGGCAGCGAGTACACCGGCGCGTACGGACTGACCGTGTCGCAGCTGCGCGAGTGGCATCGTCCGCGTCTGCACGCGCTCGCGGCCGCCGAGCCCGACGTGATCGCGGTCGAGACCGTGCCGTCGCTCGCGGAGGTCGAGGCGGTGTGTCTCGAACTCGAGGAGGTCGGCATCCCAGCGTGGATCAGTGTCACGATTTCGGATGGGGCTCTGCGCTCGGGTGCTTCGCTCGCCGAGGCCTTCGCGCTTGCGGGTTCTGCGTCCGGTGTCGTCGGGGTCGGCGTCAACTGCTGCGACGCGGCTGAGGTGAGCGGCGCACTCACGATGGCCGTCGCCACCGGCCTGCCGGGGGTCGCATACCCGAACAGCGGCGAGCGATGGAACGCCGAAACCCGACAGTGGTTCGGGGATGCCGTCGGCATCGGCTCGCGGGTAGGGGACTGGGTCGCCGGTGGTGCGCGCCTCATCGGCGGCTGCTGTCGTGTGCGCCCGGATCAAATCGCGGAACTGGCGCGATCGGTCGCCTTGCTGCGTAGCGTGGAGACGAACCCCTGGAGGCACTGATGGCCCGCATCCTGATCATCGGCGGTCACGGCAAGGTCGCGCTGCTGCTCGCTCCGCTGCTCGTGGGTCGCGGCGATGACGTGACCAGCATCATCCGCAACCCTGCCCACGCGGCGGACGTGTCGGCGACCGGCGCTGCTGCGGCGGTGGCTGATATCGAGAATCTCGCCGTCGGTGAGCTCGCCGCCCTGTTCGCCGGAAATGATGCGATCGTCTGGTCGGCGGGCGCCGGAGGCGGCAACCCCTCGCGCACGTACGCCGTCGACCGCGACGCCGCGATCCGCTCGATGGATGCCGCATCCTCTGCCGGCGTCGACCGCTACGTGATGGTGTCGTACTTCGGAGCCCGGAAGGATCACGGGGTTGCGCCGGACAACCCGTTCCACGCCTACGCCGACGCGAAGGCGGCGGCCGACGACCATCTGCGCGCAAGTGCGCTGTCGTGGACGGTGCTCGGGCCGAGTTCGCTGACGCTCGACGATCCCACGGGTCGGATCGACGTGACATCGAGGGAGTCGAGGTCGGTGAGCAGAGCGGATGTCGCGGCCGTCGTCGCCGCGGCGCTCGTCGAAGACGCGACGATCGGCCGCACGATCCGATTCAACAGCGGCTCCGTGCCGATCGCCGAGGCGATCAGGTGACAGCGGATTCCGAGGCGCTGATCGATGGCCGACGGCGAGACCTGCAGATTCGGCTCGAGTCGGTGCTGTCCCAGCTCGCAGCGATCAGGGACGCGCGCAGCGGTGCCACCGACGACGATGAGCATGACCCCGAAGGTTCGACGCTGTCGACCGAGTGGTCCCGTGCGGAAGGCCAGCGTGCTGACGTGACCAGTGAACTCGCCGAGCTGGATGCGGCGCTCGCGCGTGTGGCGGATGGCACGTACGGGCTGTGCGTATCGTGCGGCAATACCATTCCGCTCGAACGGCTGCGGTTGCTTCCTGCTGCCACGCTGTGCGTCCCCTGCGCCAGCAACCGCTGATCACCTGGTAGCGCGCCGCCCACCTACGCTTGAGCAGTGCCTCCCGTCCTCAACGTCTCGGCGTACCTCTTCACGCGGATCGACGACCCGCACCCTCTTCGCAGTGAGCTTCAGGCGCTCGCCACCACCGCGGGACTGAGTGGCACGATCCTTCTCGCCGAGGAGGGCATCAACGTGTTCCTCGCCGGCGACCCCGACCGGCTTCGCGCCTTCATCGACCACCTGCGTGCAGACCCGCGCTTCGGGCGGCTCATGACGAAGGACAGCTGGTCGAGCGCTCAGCCGTTCCGCAAGCTTCTGGTGAAGGTGAAGCGCGAGATCATCCGCATGGACCACCCCACGATCCGCCCCGCGGCCGGCCGTGCCCCCGCAGTCGCCCCGGCGACGCTGCGGCGCTGGCTCGATCGCGGCCGGGACGACGACGGTCGCGAGGTCGTCCTGCTCGACACGCGAAACGCGTTCGAGGTCGACTACGGGTCGTTCGCCGGCGCGCTCGACTGGCGCATCGAGCGATTCACCCAATTCCCGGATGCCGCCGTCAGCCACCGCGCCGACCTCGAGGGCAAGACGGTGGTGAGCTATTGCACAGGCGGCATCCGATGCGAAAAGGCGGCGCTGCACCTGCGCGAACAGGGCATCGACGCGTTCCAACTCGACGGCGGCATCCTCGGGTACTTCGAGGCGGTCGGCGCCGACCACTGGATCGGGGAATGCTTCGTCTTCGACGAGCGCGAGGCACTCGGATCGGACCTGGAACCGCGCAAGGCACCGGCAGTCGCGATGACCCCGCGCATCAGGAAGGAATGACGCGATGAAAACCGACCTGAAGAAGCAGATCACGTCGTACAATGCGCGGCGCGGAGTCTTCGAGATCGTCGACGTGCCGCCGCTGCGCTATCTGATGATCGACGGCCACGGAGACCCGAATGCGCAGCCTTACGCCGACGCCGTCTCCACCCTGTTCCCCGTCGCGTACCGGCTCAAGTTCATGAGCAAGAAGGAACTCGACCGCGACTATGTCGTCATGCCGCTCGAAGCGCAGTGGTGGTCTGATGAAATGGCAGCTTTCACCTCCGACCGCGACAAGTCGCGGTGGGACTGGACGGCGATGATCCTCGTGCCGGAGTGGACAACCGACGACCAATTCGAGCGCGCACGAGCGACCGCGGCCAACGCGCCGGCACTCGACGAACTGCGCCTTGAGACACTGACCGAAGGCCGGTGCGTGCAGACACTGCATCTCGGCCCGTTCGACGAGGAGGGACCGGTCCTCGAGCGGATGCACCAAGAGTTCATCCCGGTGCAGGATCTGCGAATGACTGGCAGGCACCACGAGATCTATCTCAGCGACATCCGGCGCACGGACCCGACCAAGCTGCGGACGATCCTCCGTCAGCCCGTCGAGTGACGGACACGGTCAGCGGTATCGGTAGTGCTCCGAAGACGTGTTGATCCACGCTGCGAACTGCCGGGCCTGGGAATCCTGTCCCCTCGGGACCGGTGCGAGCCAGAGCTGACCTGCGACCTCCACGAGGAGGTAGTTCGCGTGCGGATCGACCGATCGCGGGAGCAGGCGCGGCGTGATCATGCCCGACGGCCCGTAGAGAACCCGCGCGGTCGCGGGCTTGCCCAGCCGCCCCCGACGCAGCAGTTCAGTCCCGTTCTCCAGAGATGCTGCGGCACCCGCGACCGGCTGGCTCGACGCACCGAAATGTATCCACCGGCCGTCGACGACGATGCCGGAGAACGAGTCCTCGGATCCGCTGAACCGTGCGGCATCTGTCCAGCGGGTGCCGTCCCACCAGCGCTGCCGACCACGGCCGTCGTCGTACCAGCCCTGGCCGGCGACCGCACTGGCCGGGGCGGCGTCGGCGCGCAGCTCGATGTCACGCTCACGCAGGTCGATGTACTGCTCGGTCCAGCGCGTGCCGTCCCACCAGCGCTGCTTGCCGTGGCCGTCGTCGTACCAGCCCGCCTCCGCTGCCGTCGCCATGAAACGAGAGTAAGGCCGGGCGTCCCGTCGGACAGCATGGTGTCGCGGACGCGGAAGCGGGCTGGTGCGGCGTTACGCCACGACGTCGGGTCGCGTGGCCGTGGTGCGACCGTCCGCGAAGCGGGATTCAGCGCGGTCGTGCCGGCGACCCACCGGGACGAGCTGGGTGGCTTTCGGCAGTCCCATGGGCTTCGTGGAAACGTAGATGCTCTCCGCACGCTCGACGAGGAATGTCTCGTGCCAGATGCCGACCGCCGTCGGCGCCTTGCGCGCGAGCCTGTTGAACCGTGTCCACGCCGGCCGGTGCTCTTGCGCGGGGTTCGAGGCGTATCCATAGAGCTTGTCGATCGACGACCAGTACTGAACGATGTACGGTCCGCCCGCCCCGACGAGGATGTGGTAGCCGAGCAGGCCCGAATCAGGTTCCATACTCAGCTCGCGCAGCATTCGCGGCATGGCGCCGAAGACGGGCATCCAGAGGTCGGGTCGCCACCAGCTGTTGATCTGCATCCCGATATGGAAGACGACCAGTTCGCCATCGTAGCGATGCGTCATCCGTCCATTCACCACGTTCGCCATGTCGGTTCTCCAATTCGATAGTTGCGCTATCTATATTGGATAGCGCTACTATCCAAGTCAAGAGGTGGCTATGAGAATCTCGGAGTTGTCCGCGCTGACGGGCGTGCCCGTCCCCACGATCAAGTACTACCTACGGGAGTCGCTGCTGCCCGAGGGCGAGCGAAGTTCGCCTACGCAGGCGACCTACGGCGAGCGGCACGTGGGGCGTCTCAGGATCATCCGCGCGCTCATCGGGTCGGGGGTAAGTGTCGTCGAGACCCGCAAGGTGCTCGCCGCTCTCGACGACCCGCCCGCGAGCGCCCACGATCTCCTGGGTACGGCCCATGCGGCCGTCGCGCCGCACGTCGACGGCGACGTCGATCTGGCAGCGGCGGAGAGCCTCGTGAGTCGTCTCGGGTGGGAGCGTGGGAAATGCGACGAGGCGGTGCTCGCCGGCGTCGCTCGTGCGCTCGAGGGTCTGGACCGAGCGGGTTTCACAATCTCCGATGGGGTCATGGCCGCCTACCTCGATTCGGTTGAGCGCATCGCTCGCGCCGAGATCGACGGTGTGCCGACCGACTCGGCCGAAGCAGCCGTCCGATACGTCGTCCTGGGCACGGTGCTGGTAGAGCCGCTTCTGCTGGCGCTGCGTCGCGTGGCCGAGCAGCTCGCGTCGGCGGAGCGCTTCGGCTAGAACGGCGCCATCTCCAGGTCGCACTCCGGGTCGGGAGCGAACGCGACCGCGCTGACCGGGACGTCGGTGTACGCGCGTCCGGTGGGGCTGGTCCACTCGAGGACGCCGCCCGCTCGCTGCCTCACCGTCCACGCTGTCTGGTGTTTGAGCGTGTGATGTCGGCGGCACAGGTGGGCCAGATTCTCGGCCGTCGTCGCGCCGCCCAGTGCGTGGTCGAGGGTGTGATCCGTATCGCATCTTCGAACGGGCATGCGGCACCCCGGGAACCGACAGTGTTCATCTCTCACTCGCAGATGGCGGCGAAGATGCTCGGACGAGCGGTACCTGTCGACCGCGAGCACGGCGCCCGAGATCGGATGGGTGAGGATGCGATCCAGGCCCGGTGCGAACCCGGTGAGCAAGCGCGCAGTCTCCGCGTCGATGGGAGAACGACCGTCGAGCATGGCGATGTCGAACGGGTCGGCCACCCGGTCGTCGAGAAGTGTGAGCACCGGCACGGTGATCTGGACCGTCGCGTGGATCGCCGCGAGCCCGGTGGGGCCGTTGTTATGCACGACCGGGTCGGTGGCCAGCAGCAGGTCCGCGAAGATGTCTGCACGCAGCTGGTCGAGGGAGCGCGTGTCGGGGGCGGCGGAGTCAGCGTCCGGCGACAGCTCATCGGTTGCGTCGCGTCGCGCAGCGCCGACGTCGTGGCCGAGCCCCGTGAGGCGATCGTGGATGCCGTGCGCGATGACCGTGGGAAGGAGGGCGCGGACCTCGGACATCGAGTCGTCGAGGTCGGTCACCCATATCCGCCGCTGCCCGCGGGCTCGACGGTGACGCTCGTCGAGCGTGCTCTCTGCGAACCACTCGGCGCGCCGCTTGGCGATCGGCATCAGCCGCGAGGCCGACTCCGCTCTGGCGTAGTCGAGGACCGAGGCCTCGAATTCGACCCGCAGCTCGCGGCGCGCGATCAGGCTGCCGCAGGCGACGATGATCCGGGCGTGCGCGGCCGAGATCTCGCCGGCCGCGAGCGCCGTCAGAGTGTTCTCGTAGCCGCTCACGAGGTCGACGGCGTCCCCGATCTGCCGTTGCACAGTGCGGTCGCTCACCCGCCACGTCGCAGCGATCTCAGCCGCGACCGAGCGATGGGGGAACTCGGCCGCGCTGGTCGCGGTCGGATCTTCCTCATCAGCCCAATCGACGGCGATACGGTGCGCCTCAGCGAGAAGCCCGGCCTGCTCGGCCTCGAGCCGCGCCATCTCCCGCCGGGTTCGCTCGAGCCGGGGAAGCAGCTCGTCCATCCGCGCGTCGGCTCGCTGTTTTGCGGCGATGGCGGGGGTGGTCATTCCTCCATTGTGGTGAGGGGTTCCGACATCGGCGTGCGGCAGGGCTCCAAGCGCGCGGCTCGATCCAGCGGATTCGTCGTCGTCATGAAAGCGCTGAGCCTGCCGTCAGATCCGACTCGATCCGACCCCGAAACCCCCTGGACGATATATCGTTGAGTATCGCTGAGCCCGCTGTGGGCGGCGGCGCAGAGGAGGTCATCATGAGCGGTTCGAACATGGGCGATTGGTTCGGGAGCAGCAGCAGCGGCGGGAGCACGCAGCACCGGCAAGGGCTGGCCTGTCACCGGTATCTGGGAGGCGATGGAGCAGCTCCGGGGAGCCTTCGAGCAGAAGGTCAGCCCGCGGATGGGTCGGGGCGACGTGCGTGCCGCCGTGCTGGCACTGCTCGCCGAGCGGCCGATGCACGGCTATCAGATCATCCAGGAGATCGAGGAGCGCAGCGGAGGCGCATGGAAGCCGAGCCCAGGCTCGGTCTATCCGACTCTTCAGCTGCTGGTCGACGAGGGCCTCATCCGCGCGGAGGAATCCAACGGACGCAAGACCTACTCGCTCACCGAAGAAGGACAGCAGACCGCGGATGCCGGGGGCGACAAGCACGTCCCGTGGGAGGCACCGGCAGCCCGAGAGAGCGGCCGCAGCGCCCTGCCGAAGGCCGGAATCGATCTGGCTCAGGCGGTCGCGCAGGTCGGGCGCTCCGGCAACCCCGAGCAGGTGAAGGCGGCGATCGCAGTGCTCGAAGAGGCGCGCCGTAAGATCTTCTCCATCCTCGCTCAGGACTGACCCGCTGCCTGCTGCACGTCGGCGTCAAGGAGACCAGATGGCCGACGTCGGGAACATGCGCGCCCGCTACCGCCGGATCCTGCGGTTCGCGGCCCTCTACATGGTGCAGGCGTGGTGGTACGAGCTGTTCCTGCCACGGCTCGGGCTCGCCCGGACCGCGGCGCGCGGCCGGGCGGCCCGTCTCCGGCGCCTCGCGCAGCGCTTCCACGTACTGGCGGTCGACCTCGGCGGCCTGATGATCAAGGTCGGCCAGTTCATGTCATCTCGGCTCGACGTGCTGCCGCCGGAGATCACCAAGGAGCTCGAGGGGCTTCAGGACGAGGTGCCGCCCGTCCCGTTCCCGGCGATCCGCCTGCTCGCCGAGGCCGAACTCGGCGTGCCGCTCGAGCGCGCGTACGCGTTCGTCGACGCGGTGCCGGTTGCGGCGGCATCCCTGGGTCAGGCTCATCGCGCTCGACTGTCGGATGCCGATGCCGCCGACGCAGGCATGACCGACGTGGTCGTGAAGATCCAGCGGCCAGGGATCCAGCAGGTCGTTGACGTCGACCTGCGTGCGCTGCGCCGTGTCGCGCGGTGGCTGAGCCGCGTGAAGGCGGTGTCGGATCGCGTGGACATGCCCTCCCTCGTCGAGGAGTTCGCGTATACCAGCCTCGAGGAGATCGACTACCTGCACGAGGCCGCCAACGCCGAGCGATTCGCGCAGCGAATTCGCGGGCGATGCCCGCGTCGCCGTGCCCGAGGTCGTGTGGGAGCGCACGACGCGACGTGTGCTGACCCTGCAGGACGTCACCGCGATCAAGATCAACGATGTGGCGGCGTTGCGTGCCGCAGGGATCGACCCGGGCGAGGTCGCTTCCGAGTTCGCAGCCGTCATGTTCGATCAGGTCTTCAACGACGGCTTCTTCCACGCGGACCCGCACCCGGGCAACGTCTTCGTCACGCCGATCACGCGCAGACCGGATGCCGCGGGTGCGGCATCCGGTGGCCGGCGTTGGATCTTCACGTTCATCGACTTCGGGATGATGGGCGAGGTGCCTGAGGGCCTGCGCCGAGGTCTGCGACGCGTGCTCGTCGCGGCCGCATCGCGCGACGGCCGAGGGATGGTCGACGGCATGCGCGAGGTGGGTGTGATCCTGCCGTCGGCCGACACCGCAGAGCTCGAGCGTGCGATGACGAAGCTGTTCGCCCGCTTCGGCGGGATGGGCTTCGCCGAACTCCAGGAGGTCGATCCGCGGGAGTTCCGCGAGTTCGCGCTTGAGTTCGGTGACGTCGTGCGCTCGCTGCCCTTTCAGCTGCCCGAGAACTTCCTGCTGATCGTCCGCGCGATGGGGCTGACCTCTGGCATGTGCAGCGCGCTGGACCCCGCGGTTCAACATATGGGATGCCATCGAGCCGTATGCCCAGCAGCTGATCCGCGAAGAGGGCGGCAACGTCCTGCAGGCGTTCGCCAAGCAGGCGCTGGCGGTGTCGGGCGGTGTCGCGCGGCTGCCTCAGCGGCTGGACGATCTCACGACACGGATCGAAGAGGGCAGAGTCGCGACGCAGAACCCCCGTCTCGAACGTCGTATCGGTCGACTCGAGCGGATGGGGCGACGGGTCGTCTCCTCAGTGCTCTTCGCCGGTCTGCTGATCGGCGGCATCCTGCTGCGGGACGACGACGCCGTGTTCGGCACGGTACTGATCGCGGTGTCCGTGCTGCCGCTGCTGCACGCCCTGTTCGCCGGATTCGCGGGGCGGCGCGGCGGACCAGGACTGTGATCGAGACTGTCTTCAGTCGCGAAGCCCGACGCGGTCCGGGATCTCGAACGGCAGGTGCGGGAGCCACGACGCCGGATCGGGCCAGGGACGCGACGACGGAAGCTTGCTGAGAAGGCGCCGGAGAGCGGCATCCCGTGGCGTGGTGGGCGCCGGCGAGGCCAGCACCCGTCTTCGGTGCATGGTGCCCGAGCGCTCCGCACCACCAGTGCCGCCACGTGTCGGGCGCGCCCTGCGGCTCCAGCACGATGTAGTAATCGGGCATGAGCGCGGAACCCGCCTCGAACATGGCGAGAGCGGTTTCGACCTCGACCTCGAGCGCCCCCAGCGTCGATCGCTCCTCGAAGAGCTCGACCCACGCCGCAGCCACGTGTTCGAGCGGATCTGCGTCGTGCACGATCCAGGGCGTGCCCGCGGCGGCGATCCGCCGCGCGGCGAGAACGGGCTCGCTGTCTCGCAGCTCGAGCACCTCGACCCCACGAATGCCGTCGAGGGCTGCCAGGGCATCCTCGGATTGCTCGCCCACGATTGCGACGATGGTCCCGGTGTTCATCGCGTGCGCCATGTTCGATGTTACGTCCAGCGGGTCGGAGACAGGTGGAACGGCGGGCGGTTGCCGTCGACGGATACGGAATCGTGACGCCGGCGTGATCGTGGGCCTCCACGTCCATCTCCCGGCTGCGAGCTACTGTGAGGCGTGGCCAAACAGCGACCCGTCGACCCCCGGACCGGCAAGCCGGCGCGCAACGGGACGGCGGTGGCGGCGCTCGTACTCGGCCTGATCGCCCTCGCGACGGGCGTGTGGAGCCCCGTCCCCGTCGTGGGAGTGCTCGCGGCGCTGGCGGCCGTCGTGCCGGCCGTCTTCGCAGTGGCCTTCGGCCACGTCGGACTGAGCCGATCTCGACAGCTCGAGGGAATCGGCCGCAAGGCGGCGATCACGGGCCTGTACACCGGCTACGTCGCGCTCGGCATCATCGTCGCCACGACCATCGGGTGGATCGTCAGCACGTTCGTGCGGGGCTTCTAGGCCGCGCCCGACGGTCTGCCCGGGCGGTACAGAGCACGGATGCCGCGACCCCTGGGGTTCGCGGCATCCGTGGTCACCGGTCGTCGAGCCGGCGAGCAAGATGAATGCTCTCCCGCCGCCTCAACGACCTGGTGGTCGGCCGAGACGACGGTGTCGTCCCGGCCGACGGAGGATCAGAGCGGCCGGATGTTCGCGGCCTGCATGCCCTTCGGGCCGCGCTCGGCCTCGAACTCGACCTTCTGGTCTTCGCGGAGCTCCTTGTAGCCGTCGCCGGTGATCGCGCTGAAGTGCGCGAAGAGATCGGCTCCGCCGTCGTCGGGCGCAATGAAGCCGAAGCCCTTTTCGGAGTTGAACCATTTCACGGTGCCAGTGGCCATCGTGTCATTCCTTTTACTTTTCGGGCCGCGTGAGCGACCAGGGGTGCCGCGCCGCAGTGTGCGGAGCGGACGGGTGAGGCGCGGGGGACCCGCGGGTGAGGGTGCCACTCGTGTGACGGAGGTCGCGACAGCCGCGCGGGCGAGCGATCGCGTGTCGTGCACACCCAGGTGCTCGCCGCGAGCGCCGTGCGCTTCGTAGCCGAGCGGTGTGATGCCGACGAACCCGGCGTACTCGCCGCGGATGGTCGCAGCGACGACGTCGTCGTCAGCGTGACGCCATTCGAGCGGCGGTCGTGATGAAGCGGCAGTGCGGGGAACGAAGGTCAAGAGATCTTTCAGGGATACGCGGCGAGACATACGCTCGTGCGCGGGATTCGAAGGGTTAGGGGCGGATGTCGGTGAGACGATCCGGGCGTCAGGCTGTCTGATACTCCACTATGAAGGCAGTGGGTGACGACGCAAGTCCCGAGTGGGCTGGTCTCACCGTACCACGTCCTACCCATGCACACCCCGGAGTGGCGCTGGCGAGACGGTACCCCTCCCGGTCGTTGGACCAGCGAAGCGACGCGAACGCCCTGGCCGCCGCGTCACCCGACGCGACGGCGACGCGCAATGGCTGCGCGGACTGCGAGTCCGATGAACGCCACGACGACGGTTGTGATGATCGGCCGCAGCGCGAGTTCAGGAGTGAGCAGGGCCATCTGGAACACCGCGACGCCGTAGTCGATCACATCCGCGGACGAATGGATGAGCACCTGGTTGCCGAGCGCATTGGCGAGAGCCGTCATCACGGCGGGTGAGATCCAGATGAGCGCGATCGCGAGCAGTCCGGCGATCACCCGCGCGACGGTGTCGACTCCGGTCCACGCGATCGCGATTCCCGTGAGCACGGGTGCGATCCACGGCACGATCACCAGCATCGTCGCGAACGGCCCATCGCCGATGCGGGTCGGGTCCAGCAGGGCGCTCGTCCATGACGCCATGCCGATTGCGCCGATCGTCAGGCCGAGCAGTGCGCCGGCACGGGGGGCTCGGGCGATGAGGATGGTGACGGTGATGCCGACGAGGATCGACAGGGTCGTTCCGGCAACCAGTCCGATGACGTAGACATCCGATTCGAGTCGATCCTGAAGGCCTTCGCGCACGACACGCGCAGTCTGCACGGTTGCTCCCGCCTGCACGACCAGCACACCGACGACGAGGAGGAGGATTCCCCACCCGCGCAGCCGCAGCGCGCGCCCGGCGATGCCCGCCACAGCCGCACCCACGACGAGCAGCGAGAAGATCTGGATCACGGTGTACTGGCTGAAGGGCAGCAGAGCGATCGGCATCGCCTCGGGCAGCGCGGAGCTCTCCCAGAGGTACTGCAGCGGCAGGCGGGCGCCGCTGATCCACCACGGCGCCAGCCCGATCGTCCCCGCTGCGATGCCGATCGGCAGCGCGACCCACGCCGCGACACGCGGCTCCTCCGCCGAAGCATCGAGCCGACCCCCGTGCCGAGCCGCAGGGGTCGGCTCGATTTCGACGGCGTCGTTCATGCTGCACTCCTCTGTGGCGTCCTTGCCGTGGCTCGGCCAGCTTAGGCGGTCGGAATTTCCGGTATCCGGCCCACATGCCTGCGGAGTCGACCTACTCTCTCGTCATGACAACATCGCCACCCGCGATCGCCACGACCGGGCAGCTGCGTGCGTCGGGGCACACCTACCGTCCGCTGCGGGTCGAACTGCGCGAGAACCTCCTGTCGGCGCTGGCCCACGGAAGTGACCCTTGGCCGGGCATCCACGGATTCGACACCACCGTCATCCCTCAGCTGGAGCGCGCCCTCCTCGCCGGGCACGACGTCGTTCTGCTCGGTGAGCGTGGTCAGGGTAAGACGAGGCTGCTTCGCAGTCTCGGAGGTCTGCTCGACGAGTGGTCACCGGTCATCGCCGGATCCGAGCTGGGCGAGCATCCGTTCCATCCGATCACGCCGGCGTCCGTTCGCAGGGCGTCCGAGCTGGGTGACGACCTACCCGTGGAATGGCGGCATCGTTCCGAGCGATACGTCGAGAAGCTCGCCACGCCCGATACATCGGTGGCCGACCTCATCGGCGACGTCGACCCGATCAGGGTCGCCGAGGGCCGGTCACTCGGCGATCCCGAGACGATCCACTACGGGCTCGTCCCGCGCAGTCATCGCGGAATCGTCGCCATCAACGAATTGCCGGATCTGGCCGAGCGGATTCAGGTGTCGCTGCTGAACGTCATGGAGGAGCGCGACATCCAGATCCGCGGCTACGTGCTGCGCCTCAACCTCGACGTGCTCGTCGTCGCCACCGCCAACCCCGAGGACTACACCAACCGCGGTCGCATCATCACGCCGCTGCAAGACCGTTTCGGCGCGGAGATCCGGACCCACTACCCGCAGACGATCGAGGAGGAGGTCGCGGTGATCCGCCAGGAGGCGGATCTCGTCGCCGCAGTCCCGGCGCATCTGCTCGAGGTGCTGGCGCGGTTCACCCGCAACCTTCGCGAGTCGGATGCGGTCGACCAGCGTGCCGGCGTGTCGGCTCGCTTCGCGATCGCCGGAGCGGAGACCATCGCCGCGGCCGCGCTGCACCGCGCGACTCGTCAGCACGAAGAAGTCGGGGTCGCGCGACCGGTCGACCTCGAGACCGCCGTCGATGTCCTGGGCGGCAAGATCGAGTTCGAGACCGGTGAGGAGGGCCGCGAGCGTGCCATCCTCGAGCATCTCCTGCGCACGGCCGTCGCCGAGACCGCACGTACGCATCTGCGGGGCATCGACGCCCGAGCGCTCGTGGATGCACTGCACGACGGTGCCACCGTGATGACGGGCGAGCAGGTTCCGGCCGCCGACGTCCTCGCGGCGATGCCGGTGCTCGGCGAGTCGGACCTCTACGACGAAGTGTCCGAGCGCCTTGGGGCCCGCACACCGGGCGAGCGCGCAGGTGCGCTCGAACTGCTGCTCGAGGCGCTCTACCTCGAACGCCGGATCAGCAAGGACAGCGCCGCCGGGGAGACCGTGTATGGCTGAGCGGGCTCGGCGTGCGCGGATGGTCCGACCAGGGGGCAACCGCTGATGGTGCGCGGATTCCACCGCGTGCCCGCGCACACCAACCGGTACGGCCGATACGACGGCGGACCGGACCCGCTCGCCCCGCCCGTCCCGGTGCAGGAAGCGCTGGAGGCGATCGGGCGCGATGTGATGTCAGGAACCTCGGCCGAGCGAGCGATGCGCGAGTACCTGCGCCGCGGCACCCGCGATCAGCAGGGTCTCGACGACCTGGCGCGGCGGGTGCGTGAGCGGCGTGCCGACCTCGTGCGTCGTCACCGGCTCGACGGCACTCTCGAAGAGGTGCGCCGACTCCTCGATCATGCCGTGCTCGAGGAGCGCAAGCACCTCGTTCGCGACGTCGACATGGACGACGACGCACGGTCATTCGCCGAGATGCGGCTCGAAAATCTGCCTCCCAGCACCGCGGCCGCCGTGAATGAGCTGTCCGACTACGAGTGGCGCAGTCCCGCGGCGCGTGCCGACTACGCGCACATCAAGGAGCTGCTCGGCCGTGAACTGCTCGACCAGCGGTTCGCGGGCATGAAGAACGCCCTCGAGAACGCAACGGATGCCGACCGCCAGGCGATCCGGGAGATGCTCGGCGACCTCAACGACCTGCTCGAGAAACGCCGGCTGGGAGATGACACAGCCGAGGACTTCGACGAGTTCATGCGCAAGCACGGCGAGCACTTCCCCGAGAATCCCCGGGATCTCGACGAGCTGTTGGATACCCTCGCCGAGCGCTCGGCCGCGGCCCAGCGGATGCTGAACTCGATGACTCCCGAGCAGCGCGACGAGTTGATGAGCCTGGCCGCGCAGGCATTCGGATCGCCGGAGCTCATGCAGTCTCTGTCGCGGCTCGACGACAATCTGCGCTCGCTCAGACCCGGCGAGGATTGGAGCGGTTCGGCATCCTTCTCGGGCGACGAGCCGACCGGCCTCGGTGAGGCGACCGGAATCATGCAGGAGCTGTCCGATCTCGACTCGCTGTCCGATCAATTGGGCCAGTCCTATCCGGGCGCGCGAATGGATGACATCGACGTGGACGCGCTCGCGCGCCTCGTCGGAGACGATGCCGCCGTCAGTGCCCGCGCCCTGCGGGACCTCGAGCAGGAGCTCAAGGACACCGGGATGCTGCATCGTGCCTCCGACGGAGCGCTGCGGCTCACCCCCCGCGCGATGCGGCAGCTCGGCCGCGCGCTGCTGCGGGATATCGCCGCGCGCCAGTCCGGACGCACCGGCCGTCGCGAAACGCGTCACGCCGGTGCCGCGGGGGACCGCACCGGCTCCACGCGCGAGTGGGCGTTCGGCGACACCGAACCGTGGGACATTCCACGCACGGTCTCGAACGCCGTGCTGCGGACGGTCGCCGACGGCGATGACCCGTCGGCGGGAATGCGACTCCAGACACGGGACGTCGAGGTGGTCGAGACGGAGGAGCGCACGCAGGCAGCCGTCGCCCTGCTTGTCGACACCTCCTTCTCCATGGCGATGGATGGACGATGGGTGCCGATGAAGCGCACGGCTTTGGCCTTGCACCACCTCATCTCCAGCCGTTTCCGCGGCGACAGTCTGCAGCTGATCGCATTCGCCCGGCAGGCGGAGGTGATCCAGATCGAACAGCTGACGGCGAAGGATGCCGTGTGGGACAAGGGCACGAACCTGCACCATGCGCTTCTGCTTGCCCAACGGCACTTCCGGCGGAACCCCACCGCGCAGCCCGTGCTCCTCATCGTCACGGACGGCGAGCCGACATCGCACCTCGACCCGAACGGCTCCGTTCATTTTGCCTACCCGCCTGATGCACGGACGGTGGCCGTCACGGTGCGCGAACTGGACGTGGTGCAGCGCCTCGGGGCCCAGACGACCTTCTTCCGGTTGGGAGACGACCCGGGCCTCGCGCGGTTCATCGATGCGCTCGCCCGCCGCGCGGGCGGCCAGGTGGTCGCGCCCGAGCTTGACGATCTGGGACGAGCAGTCGTGGAGAGTTACCTCGGCTCGCGCCATACCGGTCGCGGGTCGCCCGAGGACTTCGGCGAGATGCTGCGCGGCAGATCCTGGTGGTGACGGTCGCCGGGCACCACTGCTGAGCTGCTTCCGAGTCGCGCCGCGGTCAGGACGCGCGGGTGAGGCGGAGGGTCGATGCCGCGGCCTCGGTCGTGACCATCGACGGCGCTCCCGCCCCGTACTTGGTGCGGTACGCCGCGTCGACGGCCTCGGCACCCCTGTCACCTGTTGCGGCGACGATCACGTCGACGGACTCGCCCGACATGCGGATCCGCGCGCGCCCCGATCCGACTGCCCGGCCGTACCAGCCCGTGCTGCGCCGGTGCCAGGTGCGGACGAAGACCTCTTCTTCGACGACGACGACCCAGATCGGCGTCCAGGGTCCGTGACCACCACCGACCTTCGCCGCGACGATCTCCAGCTCCCGTAGGCCGGCAAGGTGTCGCAGGTCCTCCGCGGTCCACGTTCCACCCGGCGCATTCGAGGTCATGTGCGTCATTCTCGATCGCCCGGCATCCATCGTCGAGTCCCTGGCCGCCTCGGCCTGGAGTCCGACGCGCGCAGCCTACGGACGGCCTTCCATCCGCTCGACCTGGTCCACCACGCGCTCGAATGCGCCGGAATTGACCGCGAGAGCCCCCTGATATGGCAGGTCCATGTCCGCCGTGGTGAACATCACGAGTCCGATGAACAGTGCCAGCATGCCGGCCAGCACGAGGTGCAGTCGGCGGCTCTTCACGATGATGAGCCCGATGAGCACGGCGTTCACGGCAGCACCCACCCAGATCGCGATCCAGAAGAGCGTCGGCAGTTCGAGCGCGGTGGCATCGATGCGGACCCGCCGTGTCTCGACGAAGTCGTCGAAAGTGGCAAGGAGCTGCTGGAACTCGGCGAGCTGCTGCAGACCCTCGGGTTCGTATTCGTGGATCTCGGCCTCGAGCTCGTCCACGAGCTCGAGGCTCGCGCCCGGCAGCTCGCCCCGCCGCTGGTCGGGCCAGTCCTCCTCGATCACGACACGCAGGTACTCTTTGATCGTCTCCTGGAGGGGCTCGGCCACCTCGTCCGGCAACCCCGTGGTGCCGCGGTAGAGCGCGGTGATCTGCCCCGCCTCATGGAGCGCCGCTTCTCGCGTGTCCGAATAGTTCTCATACACAGACACCGCCACCAGCGCGAGCAGGATGCCGAAGAACACGCCGAAGGTGCCGATCACGTGACCGAGGACTCGATCCCACTGCTCGGCATCGTCGACCAGCCTGCGCACGACCGGCCGCAACGCGACGACGACCAGGCAGGATACGACGACGAAACCGCCCACGAAGAGGGGCAGCGAAATCGCCAGGGGCAGCGTGGTGAACCAGGTCACGGGCGTCCCTCCGGCGTGAATGGACAGGTGCTGCGACATCCAAGCGATCGCGACCCTCAGCATAGGGATTCCCGACCGCGCGACGCCACTCGGTGCGCCCGCCCGCCCGACACGACGGCAGCCCTCTCGGCGCGTGTGGCCGTGGCTCGACCTAGTTGCGAGTCGCCACGAACACGAACTCGAGCCCGGGCCGATCGGGAGCCTCGCGCACCTCGTCGACCGTGAAGCCTGCATCGGCAAGCGTCGTCTCGAACTCCTCCCGCTCGCGGAAGCGCAAGGTCGACGACGTCGGCACGACGGTGCCGTCAGGAAGGGTGACCGCGCCGTCGAAGGTCACGAATCGACCGTCCACTCGTGTGACCTCTGCCCAGGACTCGACGACGCCGACGCCGTCGATCTCGAGTCGCTCCGGCGACCAGTCGCGACTCCACTCCTCCCACACGCGGCGCGCAGGATCACGCGACTCGAACACCAGTCGTCCTCCGGGACGCAACGCGCCGTTGATGCCGCCGAGCGTCGCCATCCAGTCTGCGTCTGTCAGGAAGACCTGCGCGACGTTACCCGTCATCGTCGCGAGATCGACCTGCAGTGGCGGCAGCGTGGTCGCATCGCCGACGAGAAATCGAATCCGGTCGGCGCCGGACTTCGACCGGGCGACGTCGATTGACGCCGCCGCCGGGTCCACGCCGACCACCTGATGACCACGCTCGGAGAGGATCAGGGCGAGGACACCCGTGCCGCAGCCGATGTCCAGGACCCGCTGTGCGCCGAACTCGGCCGCGATCGAGACGTACGCGCCCAGGTCGGGGCGATCGGACTCGAACAGATCGTAGAGCCGCGCAAGCCGAGGGTCCTCGAAGATCGCATCAGGCACCCCGACAGCCTAGACAATCAGCGCAGGAAGGTATCGGCCAAACCCGCCGGGCCACCGTGCCGACGCCAGGATGCAGCGATCACGCGATAGGCCTTCTCCCCGGCATCTTTGCAAACCTCTCGTACCTCCGGATCCCGCACCACGTCGCCGCAAGCCTTGCGCATGGCGGGTTTCCGCAGCAGAACGGCGGCCGAGAGCGCCGCGGCTCCCAGAGGAGCCAGGATCAGCCAGGGGCTGCCTGTGCTTCGCGGGCGGGTCTCGTTCTGATTGTCAGTCGTACCGGTCCCGGGTGAAGGTGCGTCCTGCTCGGACCAAGCCGGAAGTGCACTCATGCTCATGATGATCTCCCTATATAGTGGGGGTGCGGATGCTAAAATTAGCCCCGTGTTAGCCCGATTATAGGCATGAGTTTAGGATGGGTGTCAACCTTGGCGACAGAACGCACGATGCCGAAGCCTCGTCTGGCCGCGCAGGCATCTGTACTGAAGGCGTGGGGGCAGCAGTGGCGGCGGGCGAATGGCAAGGGCCAGCAGGACCTGGGCCGGGTCGCCGGCTATGGCAGCGACGAGAGCCCGAAGAGCGCGGCCGTGGCGATCTCCCGCATCGAATCCGGCAAGACCGATCCGGCCGGCCGGTATCGCCGACGTCTCCTGGACGCCCTCGGACACACCGAGGCAGAGCTGGAGCAGGAGACGGACCGCGCGCTCGCCGCGTTATCGCGCCCCGGCGTGTTCGCCCGTGCCATGGCTGGGCCGATCCATCTGGAGAACGAGGCGAGACGCGCGCAGATCATCGCCTCGTCGAACCTGCTCACCGAGCGGGTCACATTCCAGATACGCAATTCCGAGCGCACCGTGGACCGAGCTCGCAGCGCCTTCATCCTGCCGTTCCTCGAGACCGCCGCGAGGGTGGATTGGACCCCGCTGCTCGGTGCCCACGATGCCGGCGGTACCGCTGGGACAGCGGGAACTCTCGAGGGTGAGATCCGCGGACTCCGAGGGCAGACGGAGGTCAGCATCCTGAAAACGGTGACGACGGGTGCGGCAGGCACGAGCTCCGAAGCCGGGCTGAGTTCAGGAACCGCGGCCGGAATGTTCGTCGCCCTCTCCGCCGCCGGGACTGCCTCGACCGGGACCGCCATCGCCTCGCTATCCGGCGCGGCTGCCTCCAGCTCGACGCTCGCCTGGCTCGGGGGAGGTTCGCTCGCAGCCGGTCGCATGGGCGTCGCGGGCGGCACCGCTGTCCTGACCGGCATCGTCGCGTTGCCCGCGCTTCTCGCCATCGGTGGGGTGCTCGTCTGGAAGGGACGGAAGCTCCGCAAGGAAGCCGAAGCCGAAGCCGAGAAGCTCGATGCGGCACAGCAGGCGCTGGAGGACATGCAGGATGCGCTGCCGCGGGCGGAGAGGTGGAACGAAGCTCAGCAGTCCATCATCCAGCGGGCTGAACTGCTCGGACGCACCATTCAATCCCGGTACGCAGAGTCAGCTCCCTTCGTTCAATCACCCGGACACGGCGCACAGCGCCGGATCGAGTGGGACACCATTTCTCCCGACGCTCAGAAGGCGCTCGATGTCGAGCTCAAGCTCCTGAGCATCATCCTTGACACACAGGCGCTTCCGGTTTGGCTGGGTGTCACGACCGTCAGCGAGCCCGACCTCACAGCGTCCCAGGAGAAGACTGCAACGGTTTCCGAAGAGTGGATCGACGAGAGCCTCACCTTCGCCCAGTTCGACCTCGACGACCACGAGGAATGGGTACGGAGCCTCCTCGCTCAAGACTCGCTCACCTGACGACCTCTCGACCCTGGGACTGCCCGATGGACACCGCCGCGCAGATCCTCGAAGATGACAGCACGCTGTCCGCCCGAGAAGGGTCGTGCAATGGAGTACGAACAGGTCCGCGCGCTGCTTCTGCGGCAGTGGACATTCACCGGAGGACCCAACGAGTCCAAGGCATCGGAGCTTTACCACGACGACGTCGTGCTCGAATTCCCTCAGTCGGACGAGTGGTTCCAGGGCAAGGCCGATCAGCAGGGCTGGCGAGAGCTCTACCCCGCGAAGCTGGATTTTCAGCCGCAGGAGATCAGAGGCTCGGGGGACCTCTGGGTCGCGGAGGGACTGCTCAGCTACGACGGCGGTGAACCGCTGCACTACGTCAAGATCATGCAGTTCCGAGGCGACAGGGTCGCGCGGGAGACGCTTTACTTCGCTGATTCCTTCCCGGCGCCGGAGTGGCGCCGGCCCTGGGCGGCTACGGGACCCCGGCCCAAGCGCCACCACGACCTGCCTGAGCATGTCATCGGCGGAAACTGAAGCCATCTGTCGCAGGCTCGGGTAGATTGCGGCCACTGCTTGCCAGTAGCGGTCACCTTCGAAAGGGCGCGGATGCCGGACACCACCTGTCATATGTCGATCTCGCTCGACGGTTTCGTCGCCGGACCGGAACAGAGTCGCGAGCACCCGCTCGGCAAGCGCGGAATCGAGGTCCACGGCTGGCACATCGGCGACGAGCGCGCAAACGACGGCGACGCGATCGCGGCCGGCTGGCTGATGCGCCCGCGCGGCGCCTACGTCATGGGCCGCAACATGTTCGGGCCGATTCGCGGCGAATGGGAGGACGACTGGCGCGGATGGTGGGGGCCTGAGCCGCCGTACCACGCACCGGTCTTCGTGCTCACTCATCACGCTCACGAGCCGATCCAGATGGAGGGCGGGACGACCTTCTACTTCGTCACAGACGGCTTCGACGCCGCATTCGCACGGGCGCGGGAGACGGCCGGCGACGAAGGAGTAGACATCGCGGGCGGAGCCTCGACGGTTCGGCAGGCGCTCATCGCGGGGGTCATCGACGAGTTCACGCTCGACATCGCGCCAGTCCTGCTCGGTTCCGGCGAGCGGATCTTCGACGGCGTCGAATCGTTCGGTTTCGAGCCTGTCGAGGTGCTTCACTCACCCCTGGCCACGCACGTCCGGTACCGTCGCCCGAGCTGAGGGTGCATCGTCGGCGATCCCGCAGGATTCGCCGAGATGGGTGCCGCAGCAGAGCGCATTAGGATCGCGGCATGAGCAGGATCTTCACGATCAGCTTCGCGTCGGTCTACCCCCTCTACGTGGCCAAGGCGGAGAAGAAGGGGCGCACGAAAGAGGAGGTCGACGAGGTCATCGAGTGGCTGACCGGCTTCGACGACTCAGAGCTCGGCCGGCACCTGGCCGACCGCACGACGTTCGAGGAGTTCTTCGCGGACGCGCACCTGAACCCGAATGCCTCCCTGATCACGGGCGTCGTCTGCGGCGTGCGAGTACAGGAGATCGAGGATCCGCTGATGCAGAAGATCCGCTATCTCGACAAGCTCGTGGACGAACTCGCTCGCGGCAAGGCCATGGAGAAGATCCTCCGGGCCGCCTGAGATCCGGTACTGAGGCGCCGGATCAGGTCGCCGCGTACCAGCCGTTCGCACCGACGTGGCCGCCCCAGCGTGGTACGTACTGGTCGAAGTAGACCCGCGAGACGAGTTCGCGCCGACTGCTGACGCCGGCCTTGTCGAATACCGACTTGAGGTGGTCCTGCACCGTGTACGGCGACACGTGCATGGCGGCCGCGATCTCCCTCGTGTCCGACCCGCGCAGCACCATCCCGACCACGTCCCGCTCGCGGCCAGTGAGTCCGAACGCATCGGCGACCAGCCCGATGACTTCCTGCGGACGCGCCTCCTCGATCGTCACGACGACGTCGCCTGCGCGGTCTCCGCTTCCGCCCAGGGGTGACGCGTGCAGCACGAGCCACACGCCGTCGGAGGTGCGGACCCGGATGCGCGGCATCCGGTCGATCTCGCCGCGCGCGAAGCGGCGCGCACCGGTGACCAGCGCCTGCACGATCGTCAGCGGGTCGCCCGTGTTCGGAACGTCCGCCATACGGGCCAGCTGCGTCGTGGCTCCCGGGCTCGTTTGCACGAGCCCATCGCTCGCGTCGACGATCATCACCGCGGGCCCGGGGTCGTCGGCCGGCTGTACCCGGCTGACGTGAGCGAGCAGACCAGCGCGGATGCCGCGGGTGACGGCCGGGGCGATCTCAGTGAGGAAGTCGAGCTCGGTCTGGGAGAACGGCGCGTCATCGGCTCCGCGGAAGAGAGAGATCGCCCCCCACGCACCCGCCTTGTCGGCGAAGACGGCGCGGGCTTCGTCGAGGAAGTCGAAGAACGGGACCATGAACTCGGCCATCCGAACCGACTGGTCCAGATCGCCGTCGAGCGTGTCGTGCACGCCTACGGCAACCTTGCCCGCGAGCAGGATGCGGGTGAAAGTCGTCGGGTCCTCGCTCCCGTACTCGATCTTCGCCCAGGTGATGTCGCCGTCATTGCTGCCGGTGAGAGCGCCGACTTTGCGACTGCTCGAGACCAACGCGGTCGCGGGGTCGAGGGTCGAGAGACACCCCGCGTCGAACGGAACCGCCCGCTGAACGGCCTCGGTGACCTCATCCATGAAGTGGTGAAGCGGGAGCCCCGCGCGGGAGACCACGTCGATGTCGCTGCGTGCGCGACCGAGTGCCAGCGCCGTGGTCATGCGATAAGTGTGCCCTTGCCGTGCTCGACGCGCCATCCCAGGAATCTGGGGGGCCGGAAGACCCCGTTCATCTGGGGTGTTGCCGGGCCGCCCGGCCGCGCGAGACTACTGACCGCCAACCTTCCGAGCAACCGAGAGATCAGCCATGACCCTTTCCGATCTTCCGGTCGACACACGAGCCGACCGCCTCCGCGCCGCGCTCGGCGACCGCGTCGCGCTCGCCGAAGACGCCGCCTACGACGTCGGCCGCATTCCCTGGAACGTTGCCATCGACCAGCATCCGTTCGCCGTCGCCCGGCCTGAGACCGCCGAAGAGGTCGTCGACGTGGTGCGCGCGGCAACGGCATCCGGACTTCGCGTCGCGCCGCAGGCCACGGGCCACGCCGCCGGCGCTCTCGCCGACACCGACCTCTCCGACGTGGTGCTGCTGAGTCTCGGCGGACTTCGCGGCGCGACCGTCGATCCCGTGAGTCGGACCGCTCGCGTTCTCGGCGGATCGCAGTGGAATGACGTGCTCGCCGTCGCCGCTGCGCACGGCCTCACCGCGATGCACGGCAGCTCGGGCGATGTCTCCGTCGTCGGCTACCTGCTCAGCGGAGGGCTGTCGTTCTACGGGCGAACCCACGGGCTCGCGGTCGACAGTGTGCGTGCGGTACAGCTCGTGACCGCCGACGGGGCCATCGTGCGCGCCAGCGCCGACGAGAACACAGATCTCTTCTGGGCGCTGCGCGGCGGCTCGGGGGCGTTCGGCGTCGTCGTCTCGATCGAGATCGATCTGCTTCCCTACCCCGACGTGTTCGCGGGGATGCTGGTGTGGGACGCGTTGCACGCCGGTGTCGTCGCCCACGCGTGGGCGGAGTGGACCGCGACCGCTCCCGAGGCCGCGACGACGACACTCCGGGTCCTCCACTTCCCGCCGATGCCCGAACTCCCGCCGTTCCTCAGCGGACGATCCTTGGTGGTCGTGGACGGAGCGATTCTCGATACGGACGCCGCAGCATCCGCTCTTCTCGCGCCGCTTCGCGCTCTGGAGCCCGAGATGGACACGTTCGCGCGCATCCCCTCGGCCGGCCTCGTCGCCGTGCACATGGATCCGCCCGACCCGACTCCGGCCCTGACCGCGCACGTGGTCCTGGAATCGCTGCCCGGTGAGGCGGTGGAAGCGTTCGTCGCGGCCGCAGCTCAGCCGGGGCTGTTCATCGTCGAGCTGCGTCACCTCGGCGGTGCGATCGCGCGCCCGGCTGCGAATGGGGGAGCGGTGTCGTCTCTCGGGGGCGAATACCTGTTGCACACGATCGCGGTGGTACCGGTTCCGGAGGCGTTCGCGATGGCGGCGGCCGCCGTGCGCGACGGCGTCGAGCCGTTCGAGCCGTGGCGGACCGACGCGCTGGCACTCACGTTCATCGATGGCGGGGGAGAGGATGTGACAGCGGGGTTCGGTGCAGCGGTCACGCGGCTGCGAGAGTTGAAGCGGCGATTCGACCCGGCGGACGTGTTCGCGTCGGCACGACCCGTGTGACCGGAGTCGCCGGGGCTTCGCGCCGCTAGCGCGGTCGCCCTGCGGGTTGCACGGAGCCCGCGGTGGCCGCGCTCTCGTGATCGTCCGCATCCGGACGGCGCAGCCGAACGAAGGCCAGCACGATGCCCGCGCACACACCGCCGAGACCACCGACCGCCATGTCGCCGATCGTGTCGGCGTAAGCGACGAAGATGTCGTCCGTGATGAAGGTGTAGCCGAACCACTCGACCATCTCCCACAGCGCGCTGACCGCCAGCCCCAGCGCGGAGGCGAGCACGAGCGGGGTCCTCGCCAGCGATCCCGGTCGGCGAGGATCGGCAACGACCGCCGCCTGCACCAGCGTGAGGTAGGCGGCGACCACGATCACACCCGTGCAGAGGAAGTGGACCACGAGATCCCACCACGGAAGGGTCGTGTACACGTCGAGCACGTTGCTCCACGCCGCGATCAGCACGGTGACGCCGAACGCGACGTCGAACCCTGCCCGGGCGCCGAGGAACCGCGGCAGCAGGAGCGCGGGAAGGGTGAACGCGAGAACGCCGGCATCGGTCGCCGTTCCCCAGATCGCCAGCACGAGGACGCTTGCCACGCCGAGCACGCGCACGGCGTCCGCGACGTATTCGAGCACAGAGCTCGGAGGATGAAGAAAGTTCTTTCTCACGGTGCTCCCGTCGCAGGCAGGCGGATGACGGCTTGCACCGGCAGATGGTCGGACGGCCATCCGCCGTCGATGCGACGCCCGTTGATCGCGACGCGCAGCACTCGGACGCCGGCGGTGACTGCGATCCAATCGATCCGTGCCGAGCGTGCCCTCGGCTCGCGGTAGCCGCCGAAGGTGTTCCAGGGCGGAGTCGCCCGCCGCTCGGCGTGCTCCCATGCGTCGCGCAGCGAGCCGCGCGAAAGCAGGGCGGTCACGGCTCGGGACCTGGGACGGGCGTTGAGGTCGCCCGTCACCAGACCGGGCAGCTCCTCTCCCGCGACCACCTCGCGGATGTGCTCCGCCGCGCGCAGGCGAGACCTTCTTGAAAAGGGATCGAGGTGGGTGTTCAAGGCGACGAGGCGCGTCGAGGTCGCGCGATCGCGGAACTCTGCGCGCACGAGCACGCGCGGGATCAGATTGCCCCACGACCTCGAACCCGGCTCATCGGGATGATCCGACAGGGCCGTCTGCTCCCAGGCGAGGAGTTCGAGGCGCCTCATGTCGTAATACAACGGGCACCCCTCGCCGGTCGGTCCTCTGCGACTGCCATGGCCGACGAATCTGTAGTCGGCGCCCAGCGCGTCGGCCAGCGCCGCCGCCTGGTCGGGAAGCGCCTCTTGAACCCCGAGGAGCGTGGGGCCTTCCTGGCGCAGCATCTTCTGGATCTTCGGGAGCCGATTGCGCCACTGGTCGGCACGCGGCCAGGTCAGCCGACCCGTCCGTCGGCGGATGTTGAACGTCATGACGTGCAGATCGGGTGGTACCACCCTTCCGATGAGCGCTCCGCCACTCATGGGCCGGGCCTCGCGGCAGCGAAGATCTCAACGCGATTTCGCAGGCGCCGCAGCAGAATCCGCGTCCAGCGGATCGGCGGGAAGTCGTGCGGCCAATGCACCAGCACTGTGCGGAATCCCGCCGCGATGCGTCCCAGGAATGCGGAGCGGCTCGCGAACGGCCGCATCGACATGCCCATCCGGGCGCCCGGCAGATAGCGGATCCGAAAGCGCTCACCGAGATGGAACGCGAGATCCAGGTCGTCGTGGAGTCTCGGATCGACGAGATGTGCATGGGACCGGATGCGCTGCCACGCGTCTGCCCGGAAGGCCATGTTCGAGCCGAAGAGGGGCAGATGGCCGAGAGCGGATGCCGCAACCGCGGCATAACTGACGAGATACGCCCAGACCAACGGCGAGCGCAGCCAGCGAGGCCCGTCTACGAAGTGCGCCCCGCCGCTGAATGCATCGACGTCGGGCCGGCGCTCGAAGGCTTCGATCACCGTCTGCACCCAGATGCGGTCGGGCACGCAATCGGCGTCGAGGCGGAGGATCAGCTCGCCCCTGGCACAGTCATAGCCATGGGCGGCGGCTGCGGGGATGCCCGTGCGGTCGCAGCGTTCCACGCGGGCGCCGGCCGCTCGCGCGGTTCGTGCGGAAGCGTCCGACGATGCGTTGTCCACCACCACGACCTCGTCGGGCGGTCGAGTCTGCGACGCCAGCGCGCTGAGGCATCGCCGCAGCTGCGGGGCGTCATCCTTCACCGGGAGCACCACCGAGACGGTGATGCCGCTGGAGGCTGTGGTGCGAGGGGTGTTCACGACGTCTCCTCAACGGGGTTCCCTCACCGTAGCTGGCGAGACGAATCCTGCGCCCTGCTTGACGAACGAGCGAACGCTCGATAGGTCGGGGCCGCGAGACCCACTCCACCGGGAGCTTCGGGTGCCGGTCAGTCCTCGCTCGAGTGCAGCCCTCGGCGCGCCGAGAGGATCGTGATCTCGGGATGCGCCTCGGTCAGCAAGCGGTCCGCGCGGTCGAGCACATCGCGCACGTGCGAAGCGCCACCGGCCACCACGGAGATGCCGATGACCGCGCGTCGGTGCAGGTCGTGGGCACCGACCTCAGCGACGGCCGCTTCGGTGCGCCTGCTGAGGTCTGCGATGAGAGGCCGAAGGATGCTCCGCTTCTCCTTCAGGGAGTGCACGTCGCCGAGAAGCACGTCGAACTCGATCCAGCCGATCCACACGCGTTGAGTCTGGCAGGGTGCGGGGTGTCCCGGGTTCCAGGGGCCGAGGCATCCGTCACGTCTCTCTCAGTTCAGCCTCAGGTCGGTGAGCCACTCGCCCCAGAACGCCTTCCATGCCTTGGCCGTCTCGACCGATGAGAGCTTCTCGTGCGTGAGGACCAGCCGAATGCCGGAGGGGACGGGGTCGGCGGCGATGGCAAGGACGCCTGCCACTTCGCCGCTCGCCTCATCGGCGACGCCGAAGCGCAGCTGCTTCGCCGACGGCTTCGAGCGCAGGGTCGTGCGCAGACCCGGGAACAAGTCCGCACGAGTGTCGGCGTCCAGCAGCACGGCGCGAAGTGCCTCGAGGTCGCCCGCGAGCGTGCGGCTTCGACTCACCGTGAACGAGCCGTCCGGCATCTGGCCCGGAAGGCGGATGCCCGTGATGCGCTCGTATCCCACGGTCACCCCCTGAGCCCACCAGGGCTCGACGTTCTGCACGTCGCGTACCCAGGTGGCGATCGCCGTATGCCCGGCTTTCCGTCCGGGGCCGGCGTCGATCAGGGCGACCCACTCCTCCCATGCTCGGCCGGTCTTGGCGAGAATGAGAGCATCGCTCGCGTCAGGCGCCGCAATCCAGCCCGCGGCCGCAGTCGAAGCGTGACTGCCGCCCTGGGCGAGAAGCGTCCGCCGGGCGGCGTTGTAGCGTTCGCCGGTCTTGGCCATGCGGCTGCGGATGCGGCGCTTGAAGGATTCTTGCGTGGTCATCGGAACTCCGTGTCTTCGGCACCGACCGACAGCTCGCGCCCATCCGCCGTGCCGAGGGCACGTGATCCGGAATCACGTCCAGCACTCGGGGTCCCCTTTGCCTCCTCGCTTTCGCGAAGCCGGCAGCGCGAGAGCCGGCGTGGAGGTCGGGCGCGACGTGGCGCCGCTTCCAGGCTAGGAGCGGGGGAGTCGGCGCACAAGACAGGCTGTGAACCCGACTGCGGTGCCGGGGGCGACGTCCGAGTTCTCGGGGCATGCCCTCACCTCACTCCGGATCGTCGTCCGCGTCCCTCGTCCACCTGCCGAATCTGAACGTCACGAACTCGGCAGGTCTCGCCGGCGCGAAGCCCACCACGCACACCAGTCGCCCGTTGTCGATGTCGTGCTGGGTCATCGTGCTGGCGTCGCACTTCACGAAGTACGAGTCCTCGGGCTTGCGTCCAGCGAACGCGCCGTCCTGGAACAGCTTGTGCAGGAACTGCTCGATCGAAAGTCGTACGCTCTGCCACAGCGGCTCTGCGTTCGGCTCGAACACGACCCATTGCAGCCCGCGGCTGAGACTCTCTTCGAGGAACAGCGCGGTCCGGCGCACCGTCACGTATCTCCACTCGCTCTCTGTCGACTGGGTGCGGGAGCCCCAGATCACGGTGCCCGTCCCCGGAAAGTCGCGGATGACGTTCACCCCGAGCCGATTCAAGGCGTCCTGCTCGGATCGGCTCGCCGTCGCTGTGGTCTCCGTCACGTCGTTGAGCACGGCCTGCGTCCCGGCGGGCGCGTTGAAGACCCCGAGGGTCGCGTCCGTTCGAGCGAAGATGCCCGCGACCGCGCCGAGCGGCGAGATCTCCTCCATCGCGCCCCGACCCACGGGGCGGCGCACACGTGGCCAGTACGCGGCGACGTTGGGGCCGGTGCCGCCGATCGCAGCGACGCGGTCCGTGGACATCGCCTCGATCGCGCTCCTCGCGTCCGGCCACGGACCCTCGACCAGCAGCATCGCGCGTCGATCTGCGAGCGCGTCCGCAGAGGCACCGATCACGGCGGGCGGCGCGGCCGGATCGGCGACGACGGCCACCAGAGTGACGTCGCGATCAAGCCCCTCGACCGCGCGTCGGACCGGCTCGGGCTCCAGACTTTCAACAGGTGCGACCCACGCGAGCGATCCGCCGTTGCGGAAGAACTCCTCGACGGCGTCGCCGAGCGGCGAGCG
Organism: uncultured Actinomycetota bacterium; assembly: GCA_963772625.1. Classification (GTDB taxonomy): domain Bacteria; phylum Actinomycetota; class Actinomycetes; order Actinomycetales; family Microbacteriaceae; genus Microbacterium. Next base: position 338,797 of record CAVYXT010000002.1, read on the forward strand.
TCCCGACCACTGCTGCGTGTACGAACGCCAGCTGTCGACGTAGGACGGCGCCAGCGGGCCACCCTGCGCCAGGCCCACGAACGCGGCGACGGATGTGCCCACTGCCTCGATCGGTCTCGGCCCGGACGGAATCTCCTCGAGCCGGGCACCCGGATTCCGGTCTCCCATCGCGCACCCCTGACGCCGAGCCTTCTCCCGACCGCGAAGGGTGTCAATGCTGTCCGCGGCGCGCATGCTTAGCCCCCGGACGGCGCGCCCGAGTGCAATCATGGAGAAGAGCCGTCCGCGAGGGAGGAGGGCCGATGATCCAGGTTCGCGTTGCCGGCGTTGCGCTCGACCCGACGGGTCAGCACGTCATCCTGCTCAAGCCGATGGACGAGGTCCCCGGCGAGGGTCGCCTCCTGCCGATCTGGATCGGGCAGCAGGAGGCGACATCGATACTGATCGCCGTCGAGGGCGCCATCGTGCCGCGTCCGCTCGCGCACGATCTGATGCGCTCGCTGCTCGAGTCCGTCGACGCCTCGGTGACAGGCGTCGCCGTCACCCGCATCGAAGAGGGCACGTTCTACGCGGAGATCACGATGTCGACCACGCGGGGCCAGCGGATCGTCGATGCCCGACCATCGGATGCCGTGGCCCTGGCATCGCGCGTGAGCGCCCCGATCTGGGTGGCGGAAGCCGTGATGGACGACGCAGGCGTGCCCGACAATCTCACCGAGAGCGACGACGACACCGTGCTCGAAGCCGACATCGAGTCGGGGCCGGAGGCCGAGGAGCGCCTCGACGAGTTCAAGCGGTTCCTCGAAGACGTCGACCCGGAGGATTTCCGCGGCTGAATGCGCGCTCATCAGGGGAGGCGAGCACCGGGCTCGTCACGATCGGGGACGTCTGCGGGGTGCCGGCCCTGCCCGTCAGCCTAGGGTCGCGCGGCGCCTCGCACGGCGGCCGCGACATCGGCGGGGCTGCCGCGCCACGGCGCACCGTGGCCGGGCAGGACCCACGCGGCATCCACGCCCGCAAGGCGGTCGAGCGAGTCGAGCGCGACCGCCGGCTCGTCGGTGAACGGCGCCGGCTGCATGCCCTTCCGGCCGGTGAGCACGTGGCGGGTCGTGAGAGCGTCGCCGACGAAGACCGCGTCGACGAACGGCACGTGCACCGCGATGCTGCCCGGGGAATGCCCCGGCATCCCGATCACCACGGGCGACCCTGGAAGCGCGAGCATGTCGCCGTCGGCGACCTCGATGACCTCGGATAGGTAGCGCGTTCGCATTCCGCCTTTGCGCATCGCGTACGCGAAGAACCCCGTCGTGGCGCCGAACCGCATCGGACCCATCGCGACTTTCGGCTTGTCACCGCCCTTCGCGCGGTCTGCATCGGCGGCGTGCACGTAGACCGGCACGGCGTGGTCCTTGCGCAGCCGCTCGGCGAACCCGATGTGATCGCTGTCGCCGTGCGTGAGCACCACGCCTCTGATGTCGTCGAACGATCGTCCCATCGTCGTGAGTTCGGCCTGCAGATCACGCCAGTGCCCGGGAAGGCCCGCGTCGATCACGTGTGATGCCTTCAGGCGCCTCGACGAGATAGGCGGCGACGATGTCGTTGCCGATGCGGTGCAGGTGCGGTGCGAGTTGCATGGCGATGTCCTCAGAGTTTGTTCGATCGATGATGGCTACGATACATAGCTATGATAGCTTACGTCAATAGCTATTGCACTCGCGGCTTTAGGAGGATCTCGAATGCCCACCCCGGATCGCACGTCCCTCGCCGAGATCGTCGACGCCGGTCGCGGCATCCTCGAGTCGAGTGGCCCATCGAAGCTGACAATGCAGGCGGTGGCCGAGCGCGTCGGTGTGCGCGCGCCGTCCCTGTACAAGCGCGTGCGCGACCGCGACGCGCTCCTCGAGCTGGTCGCCGCGGCGACTGCGGACGCCCTCGCGGACCGGCTCGAAGCATCGGACGGTTCGCTGGCCGCGCTGGCGCACGAGTACCGCGGGTTCGCGAAGCAGCACCCGGAGGGTTTCCGGCTGATGTTCGCGGTGGACGGTGCGGCAGGGGCGATGGCGCGCGCGAGCGCACCGGTGCTGCGCGCGACCCGCGAACTGGTGGGCCAGGATGCTGCCCTCGACGCCGCCCGCCTGGTGACCGCCTGGGCAACCGGCTTCGTGAACATGGAGCTGTCGGGATCGTTCCGCTTCGACGGGGACCTGGACCGCGCGTTCGACTACGGCCTCGAGAAGCTTTCGGCCGGCCTGCGTGCGCGGTGATGATGCACTGCGGCGCAATACGCGCTACGGATCGGTCATGGCCATCGAAGGCAGGATCACGTCGAGGTCCGGCTGCCAGTACTCCTGATCCGCGGCCCACGTCGTGATGGTGCCGTACGCCACCGTGGTCCCGCGCATGGCGTACATCTGCCACTGACGCAGCGGCTCGTCGGACCCCTCCGGAACCCACGTGTACACCAGCAGTTCGGCGGCGTCTGCGCCGGGAACATCGAGCGCCGTCCGTGACTCGAGTTCGAACTCTGGATACTCCTCCGGTGTTCCCTCGTAGAAGGCGAGCGTTTCGTCGACGTATGCCGTGAGATCGCCCTCGTACTCGTCCGTGGACAGCAGCAGGTTCGCGCCTCCGGCGCAATCCTTGGCCGAGAACAGGTCGCCGGTGCTTCCAGGTGGCCGGATTGCGGCATCCCACCAAGCCGGTACCTGCAGAGAGACGCCGTCCGCCTCGAGCAGGGTGCCCTGCGCGGGCAGGCCGTCCAGCGGGCGTTCGAGCGCGATCGAATCGTAGAGCTGCCATGCGACGGGGGAGCCGGGCACACTCGCCGCGCGAATCTCGAACAGCGCCCCCCCACATCCCCACTGCGATGCGTACGGCGCGAGACCCGCACCCTCGATGATGTCGGGCTGACCGTCGCCGTCGACATCCTCGCCCTGCTTGACGACGACATGCGGCAGCCCGAACAGCCAGGGGGTGGCGACAGGAGAGAGGCCGGCGTCCATCGACGTCGCCCACCAGGTGCTCAACGCATCCTCGAGGTACGCGTCGACGTCGGACGGCACGATGCCCTCGACTCGACGCACGGTGACCCCTGCGAAATCGTCGGGACCCACGTGCCACTCGACCCCGTCGTCCCACCACTCCGACCAGTCCTCGGGCACGACCATGCTGATTCCGAGGCGCTGCGATTCGAGGCGCACCAGCGTGCCGTCGCTCACGTAGTCGGCGACGAACTCGAGGCGGCGGCCACCGACGTAGACGTCGGCGCGGTATTCGCCTGACTCCAGCAGCCACCCGGCCGAGACGGGAAAGTCCAGGTGGTTTCCGCCACGCAGCGAATTCGTGCTCGCCTCGGTGAGCAGGCCCCAGCCGAGGCTGTCGTCGGGCCGGTAATACCAGATGATCTTCACGTCGGCCGGGCCGTCGGCGTCGATCACGTCGACCTGGAGCTCCTGCGGGTAGACGTCGAAGCGAGCGTCGCCCAGGTCGATGGCCGGTCCGCGGGACCGCTGCAGGCCGAGGATCGCCGTGCGGTAGGCGTCCAGCTCGGCGGTCGGAGAAAGCAGCTCCAGATCGGCGAGAGCCCCCAGTCGCGTCAGATCCTCCACGCCGGGGTCCACCAGCCCACCGCCCGCGCACGCGGCCTCAGGGTCGAGACACCGCTCCGCCTCCCAATACGCCTGCAGTGCCCCGTCACGGTCACCCAGACCGGCCAGCGCGAGGGCACGATTGAACCGCGTGATGTGGATGCCGTTGCCCCCCGCCTCCGGATCGGAGGTCAACGCCGCCAGGGCCGCGTCGGTGTGGCTCAAGTCCGCGGCGCAGCGCTGCGTCGTCATCCGACTCGATGCCGTCGATGATGCGGTACCAGCCCAGGTTGCTCTCGAGCAGCGGAGTGACCGGCCCGACAGCCATGGCACGTTCGAGATCGTCGATCACGCCGGGGATCGCCGCCGGGTCGATCTCCGGGGAGTAGGCGGGCCACTCGTGCAGCGCCGCCGCGCAGTCCCGGGCGAACGCGCGCCCGACGAAAGCCGGCCCGTAGCCGCCGAAGACCGCGATCGCGTCGTCGAGTCCGGCACCGGCGGTGCACGAGTCCGACTCGCTCGCGGCGATCCCCTCGCCGAACAGGCGGGCGGAATCGCCGCGCGGCACGCCCGTGCCCACCAGGAGCGCCGGCAGCGGTATCAGCGCCATGACGACGCCGAGTGCGGCACCCGCCCCGCCGATGATCAGGAGCGTACGGCTGCTGCGGTTCGACCGCTCGGAACTCGCAGCGAGGGCGAGCAGGAATGCGGCCAGTCCGATCACGACCAAGGCGACCGTGAACGTCGAGCCGTGGGCCGACCAGATCCTGGCTTCCTGCCACGAAAGCGCGGACATCACATCGCACGCTCTCGAAGGCCGCTGCTGATCGAGCACATACCAGAGCACCGAATCAGGATCCGAGCCGAGCTCTTCGAGCAGGGCGCTCGGCAGGGGCGCCTCGCTCGCGCTCTCCGAGGGACAGTCCGAGGAATTCTGAGCGGCCAGAGTGTCGGCGGACTGCTCGCGGAGATCCTGGTCGGCAGCCCGCATCCGCTCGTCGACCACATCGCGCAGCGCGGCGACGGCATCCGGATCTGCCGCCGATGGCCCGACGAGGCCGGCTGCCTGGCTGGCCGCGAGCTGCGCTGCGGTGACCTCGTCGGCCTCCATCTGCGCGATGAACGACAGCGACGCGAGGGCACGCAGCGCCTGCTGCTGTCCGACTCGTGCCAGATCGAGCGCGAAGGTGCTCTCGCGATCGGCTCGCGCGATCGACTCGCGCTCTTGGATGGCGGCCATCGACAGGCCGACGGCGGATGCCGTGAATGCGACGAGCGCGATAGCCCCGAGGATCTCCGCCCACCACTGCGGACGCGCGCTGCGGTGCGGCGGTGTCTGCGAAACGGCTGCGGTTGGCGCGGCCTGGCTTTCCGGGCTCGCGCGTCGGAGCCAGATCCACTCGGCGACGAGGATCAGTGTCAGAACGCCCAGGATCACCGCAGTGAGCACCGGGTCGACCGCGAACACGACGAGCAGCAGGATGCCCACCGCCAACGCGACCGCGCCCGCCACCAGCATCCCGTACTGCCAGCGATGAATCGCTCGCGTCCGCAGGCGGGACGGTCGGGTGCTGCGCGAGCCGAACTGATCGATCGCGATGATCGCCGCGACCACGAACGCGAAAAGGAACCCGGCGGTCATGAGGAACGCCTCGTCGCGATGCAGGACAGCCGCCTGCGAGGCGAGTGCCGATCCGTTCGACGCGTCCGAGACGAAGTCGGACTGCCGGCTGTCGAGGCGCTCGGCGGCACGCTGAGTCACGTACCCGCGCCCCGCTTCTGCGGTGCACTCCGCGTCCTGGTCGCCCAGCAGCAGTGGGCGCAGCCCATCGAGGGTGAGATTGGCCGTCACCAGCGCCGGAAGATCGGGCGTCTCGCTGAGGTAGGTCACGCGGGCGACGTCGCGCTGCACCTCTGCCGCACAGTAGTTCCGCAGCACGTCGAGGTCGTGGTCGACGAGCGTCTGCAGGTACCCGACCTGGCGAGATGCCTCGGCCGAGACGATTCGCACCTGATCCAGCAGGTCGCCGGCCTCATCCGCAGCGCGGGTCGCCTGATAGACGGCGACGGCGCTCAGGCTCATCGAGACCGCGATGACGGTGATGAGGATGTGGTCGCTGCGCAGGATCCGCTGGCCGAGCAGGATCAGCCGACGCGCGAACGAGCGCTGAGGCGCGCGCGCCGTCGACGCCGAACCGCCCATTCGCGACACCCCCATCCGCATCGCCGCTTCCAGGCGCCCCCGCGCCGGACTCGATCGGCTGATCGAGATACCGAAACTGTGGACCCGTCTGCACAGGGATCGCAAGAGCCGGTGCTCATGCGGTGGTCGCTTCGCACGAAGCGGCGGCCGGCCGAAATAATGCGGGCCGTCGCGGCGTTCTGGTACCCTGAAATGTCACCCGTGTGGCTCTATTGCCGTGCGCGCGTGACATTGCACGAACTCGCTCCACATCCAACCGCTGAGGCTCGCGGCACCTTCACGCCCGTGCGCCGACGCCTGACACCCCAACCCAACAAGGACAACCCACTACATGACTATCGCAACGACCGCCCCGGCCACCAAGCAGGTCGCCATCAACGACATCGGATCTGCTGAGGACTTCCTGGCCGCGGTCGAACTGACCCTGAAGTTCTTCAACGACGGCGACCTCATCGAAGGAACCGTCGTGAAGATCGACCGCGACGAGGTCCTCCTCGACGTCGGCTACAAGACCGAGGGCGTCATCCCCTCGCGCGAACTCTCCATCAAGCACGACGTCGACCCCAACGAGGTCGTCAAGGTCGGCGACGCCGTCGAGGCACTCGTTCTCCAGAAGGAGGACAAGGAAGGTCGCCTCATCCTGTCCAAGAAGCGCGCGCAGTACGAGCGTGCCTGGGGCGACGTGGAGAAGATCAAGGAGACCGACGGTGTCGTCACCGGCTCCGTGATCGAGGTCGTCAAGGGTGGGCTCATCGTCGACATCGGCCTGCGCGGCTTCCTGCCCGCGTCGCTCATCGAGCTGCGCCGGGTCCGCGATCTGACGCCGTACCTCGGCCAGGAGATCGAGGCGAAGATCCTCGAGCTCGACAAGAACCGCAACAACGTGGTGCTGTCGCGCCGCGCCCTGCTCGAGCAGACGCAGTCCGAGTCGCGCACCTCGTTCCTGAACAACCTGCACAAGGGTCAGGTCCGCAAGGGCACCGTCTCGTCGATCGTCAACTTCGGTGCGTTCGTCGACCTGGGCGGCGTGGACGGCCTCGTGCACGTCTCCGAGCTGTCCTGGAAGCACATCGAGCACGCCTCGGAGGTCGTCGAGGTCGGTCAGGAAGTCACCGTCGAGATCCTCGAGGTCGACCTGGACCGCGAGCGCGTCTCGCTGTCGCTCAAGGCGACGCAGGAAGACCCGTGGCAGGTCTTCGCCCGCACCCACGCCATCGGCCAGGTCACCCCGGGCAAGGTCACGAAGCTCGTTCCGTTCGGCGCGTTCGTTCGCGTCGCAGACGGCATCGAGGGCCTCGTGCACATCTCGGAGCTCTCCGGCAAGCACGTCGAGCTCGCCGAGCAGGTCGTGTCGGTCGGCGAAGAGGTGTTCGTCAAGGTCATCGACATCGACCTCGAGCGTCGCCGCATCTCGCTCTCGCTCAAGCAGGCGAACGAGTCGGTCGACCCCTACGGCACCGAGTTCGACCCCGCCCTCTACGGCATGGTCACCGAGTACGACGAGAACGGGGAGTACAAGTACCCCGAGGGCTTCGACTCCGAGACCAACGCCTGGAAGGAAGGCTTCGACGCCGAACGCGAGAAGTGGGAGCAGGAGTACGCCGCCGCCCAGGCTCGCTGGGAGGCGCACAAGTCTCAGGTCGCCAAGACCCTCGAGGCCGAGGCCGCAGCCCCGGCCGAGACGAGCTCCGCTTCAAGCTCGTTCTCCTCGGACAGCGCCGGAAGCGGCACCCTGGCCGACGACGAGGCGCTCGCCGCGCTTCGCGAGAAGCTCTCGGGTCGCTGATCTCGCACCACAGCTAGTCGCTGCCAGCGAAAGGCCGTCACCCTCCGGGTGGCGGCCTTTTTCGCAACGGTCGTCACGCAACCGGAGGTCCTCATCCGAGGTGCAAGCGGGCCGATGTCGGCGGGGAGCCCTACCATCCACTCGTGCCCTCGGTGTTCCCCGCGCCAGCCGAACGACAATGCCTCGCCGGCGATGGATGCCGCGGCCCCGTGCCCCCGGACGCGCCGGTCGACCTGTGCGAGCGGCATCTGGCGGTCGCGGGCGACTGGACCGGACGTGAGTACGGAATCATCGACGCGCTTCCGTCGCCCTGTCGACTGTGCGGGTCGCGACTCGGCGTGCGTCATCCGTCGGCGTGGCTCTGCGCGGTGTGCGAATGGCGACACGGCGACCTCGTCGACCAGGAGCTGCCGCCGCCGCGAGTCGACGTGGTCTACTACCTGCGATACGCCGACCGGGTGAAGATCGGCACGACCGCGAACCCGCGGCAGCGGCTGGCGGCCATCTGGCACGAGGACCTCCTCGCGTTCGAGCGCGGTGACCGGAGGCTCGAGCATCGCAGGCACGAGCAGTTCGCCGACGAGCGATTCGATCGCACCGAATGGTTCTCACTGTCCGAGCGGCTCCGCGAGCACATCGAGACGGTCGGGGGCGGCATCGAGGAACCGTGGGATCGGTATTCGCGCTGGGTCAGTGAGGCGGTCGCGCTCCAGGGGTGACCGCTGGGTTCGGTTACTCGGGCGAGCGCGGCTGCGGTGCGGCGACTGCCGGGGCGGGCGTGCGCTCGCAGCGAACGACGGTGGCGATCTCAGCATCCTCAAAGCACGCCGCCCTACCGTGATGAGTCCCCACAAGACCTAGGAGGACACGATGGGATTCCTGGACCGCCTGTTCGGCAGCGACTCACCCGACCGGTCGGCGCCGCCCGTGCCGCAGAACAGCGGAAACGGTCAGCCCGCATACGGTCCGGCTCCCGGCCGCCTGGGCAACGAGCCGCCCCAGAGCGAGGACGAACTCGCCATCGAGCGGTATCGGTATCTGCTTCGCACCGCACCGCCCGAGACCATCGAACAGGTCCACGCGGAGGCGTTCTCGAAGCTGAGCGAGCCGCAGCGCCAGCAGGTGCTCGCCGAGCTCTCGGCCGGACTCTCGCCGTTCGAGCAGCCCCGCTCGTCGAACCCGCAGGATCTGGCTCGCGCGGCGACCCGCGCCGAGTACATGAATCCCGGGTTCATGGAGCGCACGCTCGGCTCGCAGGCCGGACCGGGCGGACGGCAGGGGCCGAGCATGGGGTCCATGATCGGCAGCTCGATCCTCGGAACCGTCGTCGGGTATGTCATCGGCTCGGCTCTGGTGAGCGCGTTCATGGCGCCGGCCTTCGCCGACCAGGGGTCCGGCGATGGTTCGGGAGAATCCGGCGATTCCGGTTCGGAGTCCGGTGCCGGCACCGAGGCGGCCGGCGCGGACGCGGGTGCGGGCGACACCGGCTGGGGCGATGCGGGCGCCGGCGACATGGGCGGTTTCGGCGACTTCGGCGGCGACTTCGGGTTCTGAGACCCGCACAGACCGCACCGAACCTCGCCGCAGCCGCGCCCGAGCGGCGTCGCGGGGGCGCAGGAGTCCAGGCATCCGTTACCGTCACGGTATGGCCGTTCCGATGCAGAGCGATCCGCCGGATGACGCCGCGCGCTCCGCGCGTGCGCGCATCGGCTGGCTGCGTGAGGACTTCGCCGACCGCACCCGGGCGCGCGCTGCGACTCTGAATCAGCTGCTCCTCGGCTCGGTCGTGTTCGTGCTGGCGATCCTGATCGCGATCGGCCCGTTCACCGGCGACATCGTCATGTTCTTCGCCGGCGTGGTCATCGTCTTCGTCCTCACCGGCGCGACGCTCGTCATCCCGTGGAATCACATCGGCTACGGCTGGGTCGCCGTCGTGCCGGCGATCGACATCGTCGCGATCACCCTGATGCAGCTCGCCGCACCCGGCTCGGCCCTGGGGCTGCTGTGGATCTTCCCGACCATGTGGCTCGCGGCCGGGTTCGGCCTGCTCGGCCTGTTCGCCGTCATCGTCGCGATCGCCGGCATTGTCAGCGTGCTGGCCGCTCTGAACGAGCAGCAGGTCACCTACGCGACCGTGCTCCTTCCCCTCGTGCTCATCGCGGTGGCGACCACCAGTCACATCGCGGCGCGCCGCTCCGACGCGCAGCGCACCCTCCTGGCGAAGCAGGCGCGCCTGCTGCGGCGTGTGCTGGAGCGCACGCGCAGGCAGGAGCAGGAGGTGACCGAGGTCCTGGACGCGGTGGACTTCGGCGTCATCCGCATCGCCCCCGACGGCCAGGTCGCGGTCACCAACGAAGCGCACGGCCGGCTGCAGCAGGCGATCCGATCCGACGAGGATGCCGGGGAGGACGTGCCCGCGTTCCGCGACGACGGGGTGACCCGCCTCCCGCAGGACGAGCTGCCGGTCGAGCGGGCGCTTCGCGGAGAGGCGTTCGACGGCCAGGTGGTGTGGTTCGGCAGCGAGGCGGGCCCGCGTCAGGCGCTGAGCATCACGGCGCGGCGCCTCGCCGACCCGTCGGGTGAGGATGCCGGAGCCGTCGTCATCTCGCGCGACGTCACGACCGAGCTGAATGCGCTGCGTGCGCGCGACGAACTCGTGGCGTCGGTCTCGCACGAGCTGCGCACTCCGCTCACCTCGATCCTCGGCTACCTCGACCTCGCGATCGAGGACCCGGACCTCCCCGAGCACCTGCGCTCCAACCTCGACATCGCCGAGCGCAACGCCGAGCGCCTGCTGGGCATCATCGCCGACATCCTCGCGGCGTCGAGTTCGTCGGTGTCGGTCGAGGCATCCCTCGCGCCGGTGTCGATCGACGCGCGCGAGATCGTGCGCGCCGCCGCCGAAGCCCTCGCGCCCCGAGCGGCCACCCGCGCCATCGCGATCGACACGAGCGGGCTCGAGGAGGCGCACCTCTGGGCGGATCCACTGCGTGTGCGCCAGGTCGTGGACAACCTGCTCTCGAACGCGATCACGTACAACCGCGAGGGCGGCACGGTCTACCTGGGAACGACCGGCGACGGCACCTCCAGCTGGATCCTGGTGCGCGACACGGGCATGGGCATGACCGACACCGAGCGCGCGCGCCTGTTCCAGCGGTTCTACAAGGCCGGCCCTGCGCGTCGCGCGGGCACGGGGCTGGGGCTCGCGATCAGCCGCGACATCGTCCGCGCTCACGGCGGAGAGCTCGGTCTGCACAGCACGCCCGGCGTCGGGTCGACCTTCATCATCAAACTCCCCGCGAAAGCCCCGGAAGGTGCCTCGTCATGATCCTCGACCTCCAGAGCGTGCTCGTGATGACCGCGCTCGTCGTCAACGTCAGCGGCATCGTGTTCATCGTCGAGACGCTCCTGCGCCGCGATGAGGGAGCGGGCCGTATCTGGGCACTGGCCTTCCTCGCCGGCATGCTGACGACCCTCGCATACGTCATCTGGGCGCAGACGCCCGATGCGTGGTGGGCGGTCGCGGTCGGCAACGCGTCGTTCGTCGCTGCAACAGGCTGCATGTGGCTCGGGTGCCGGCGATTCAACAGTCGCCGCATGGGGTGGCCCGAGGCGCTCGTCGCCGCGGCGGCGATCGCCGCTGCTGTCGTCGTCTTCATCGAGGGTCCGGGGGGCGGTGACTGGGCCGGTGCGCTGTGGATGTTCGTCCCGTTGATCGCCTTCGCGGGCGTCGGTGCGGTCGAGTGCCTGCGCGGTGAGCTCCGCGATTCCCGCACGGCGTGGGTGCTCAGCGCCGTGCTCGCATTCCAGTCGCTGTACTACCTGTCGCGCACCACGGCGTTCGTCACGTCGGGACCCGACAGCTCCATCTTCCGCGACGCGTTCGGCACGATACCCACGAGCTTCGTGACCGTCGCGCTCACGATCGTGGCGGTGGTCGTCACGTCCGTTCTGCGGGCGACCCGCGCCCCCGTTCGCGGCCACCTGCGACCTGCCGGCTTCGGCACGGCCCCCGACGGCATCCTGGCCCAGGACGTGTTCGGCGGCGCGATGTCGGATCTCTGCGATCGTGCGCGGTGGCGATCCGAACTGGTCGGAGTCATCGCCGTCCGCATCGACGACCTGGAGCAGATCTCCACCGCCTTCGGCAGCGAGGTGGCACGCGCTGTGACGGAGACCTGGCGCAAGGGCGTGCGCAGGCATGCGCCATCCGACTCCTTCGTCGCCGAGGACGGCCCCACCGGCCTTCTGGTGGGCGTGCTCGTGGATTCGCCGCGTGACGCGCGGCGGCAGGCGGGCATCATCTATCGCGGACTGTTCGACGACCTCGGCACCGTCGGGGGCGGGGTCATCCCGGTCGTGGGTGTCGGCGTGGCTCTCAGCGATGCGACCGGCTACGACGCCGACGCGCTGGCCGAGGTCGCGCGCGGAGCCGCGAGTCGTGCAGCCGCGAACGTCGAGTCGTCGGTGCTCGTCGGCGACACCGAATAGGTGCAGCGACGACGTCCGCTATGCGGTCAGCCGATACCCGACGCCGCGGACCGTCTCGATCCAGCGGGGGCTTGCCGGCGACTCGCCGAGCTTGCGGCGCAGGTTCGCGACGTGCACCTCGATGGCGCGCGCGTCGCTGTCACTGACGTACTCCACCCCCGTGTAGTGCTCCCCACGGAGCATCATCGCGAGGTCGGACTTGGCTCGCACGCGCCGCCCCGATCCGAGCAGGTCCGCGAGGATGTCGAACTCGCTGCGCGTGAGATCCAGGTCGACGCCGTCGACCGTCACGATGCGCGTCTCGGGATTCAGCCGGACCCCGCGGTGCTCGAGCCAGCCGTCGCGGTCGAATTCGTCCTCGCCGGCGCCGGCAAGCGCGGGGGTGGCGATGTGGTGGCGGGGCCGCCGCAGCATGGCGTCGATCCGCGCACGCAGCTCGCGCGGCCGGAACGGCTTTGCGACATAGTCATCGGCGCCGGCCTCCAGCCCCTGCAGCGCGTCGATCTCCTCGGTGCGAGCACTCAGCATCACGATGTACGTCGTACTGGCCAGGCGGATCCGCTTCGCGGTCTCGAAGCCGTCCATGCCGGGCATGTTGACGTCGAGTGTCGTGACGAGCGGCTGATGCTCCAGGACCAGGTCGAGCCCGTCCTGACCGGTGGAAGCCCCGTGGACGGTGAATCCGGCCTGCGCCAAGACGGCAGACAGAAGCGATCGGATGTCTTCCTCATCCTCGATCACGACCGCGACGCGCGCTTCTTCCACTGATGCACCTTCCGGTGCAGACGACTCGATCGCCGGTGCCCGGATGTCGGTCAGGATATCCCAGAACGCGGTCTGAAATCTCCGGGCGGTGTCGGTCATGGCGTCGCCGATGCGGTGGGGAGTGATCCGCGTGGGGCGGGAGACGTGCCCCAACGCCCCCGCCCCCGCGGATGCCCGATGGCCGGCGTTGGATGGCGATCGCCCCCACGATCGCCATCCGCCGAACCGAGAGCAGAAGCTGCGGACCGCGTCACAGTGGTGCGGCGCGAACGGTCAGCAGTGGGATGAGTGGACGCTCCAGTGTCGCGTCCGCCAGTCATCGCACTTCCTCCCCCAGACACCGTCCGAGGATCCGCTTTCTTCGGGTTGACCCCGACGATACGACGGCGGACTCAGGCCAGGCGCAGGTCGCCCTCAGGAGTCCCTCAAGTTCTCGCGTCCAGGCTCTGACAGCACGGCGAACGCGGGCATGGCATCCTCGATTCATGCCCCTCGTCGCCCTCACCGGAGGCATCGCCTCAGGCAAGTCCACGATCGCCCGTCGCCTCGCCGAGCACGGGGCCGTCGTCGTGGACGCGGACCAGGTCGTCCGCGATGTGCAGCAGCCGGGATCACCCGTGCTGGAGGCGATCGCCGCGGCTTTCGGCGACGAGATGCTGCACGCCGACGGGTCGCTCGACCGGGCGAGACTCGGCTCGCGGGTGTTCGGCGACCCCGACGCGGTTCAGCGACTCAACGCCATCGTGCACCCCGCCGTCGGAGTCGAATCACGACGTCAGTTCGAAGAAGGCCTCGCGGCGGATCCCGATGCGGTCGTCGTCTACGACGTCCCGCTGCTCGCCGAAGCACGACTGAGCGACCCCTGGGACCTCATCGTCGTCGCCCATGCCCCGGCGGAGGTGCGAAAGCGGCGGCTGGTCGAACTCCGCGGACTGGATGAGCGGCATGCCGCCGCCCGCATCGCCTCCCAGGTCACCGACGATGAGCGCCTGCGCATCGCCGATGTCGTGATCGACACGGCCGGGTCGCTCGAGCAGACCCTCGACCAGACCGACGCCCTGTGGGCGAGCCTGCGGAGGCGTATCGCCGACCGCCGACCCGGCTCGTAGGCAGCGAGTCGCGCGGTCAGGCTCCCCCTCCGCAGCGCGCTCCGGAGTATCCTGGTGCCACCAGCAACGGAGGTGCGGCATGAGCATTCTGTCGAGGTTCCGCAGGCGCAAGAACCCTTACCGCGCCGTCAGCGAGGAAGAGCAGATCTCGCGCTACATCTACTTGCTCAACACGCTGCCCGCGAGTGTCATCGAGAGCGCTCACGCGTCCGCGTTCAGCGACGTGCCGGCTGTACGCCGACGCGAGATGTTCGAGCAGCTGCGTCCCTTCATGTCCGACGAAGAGCGCAGTGCGTCGCCCGAAGACCCCCACGTGCTCGCGAAGCTCGTTCGTCGTGCCGAGGAGCGTCGTGCCGAGCGCGCCGCTGCTGCCAGCGGGGGAGCGGATGCCGAGCGCGCGGCATCCGTCAAGACCCAGACCGCGACCGCCGAAGCGCAGCCGTACGTCGACGCGCGCGACGTGCTGATGCAGACCGGCGTCATGGCGGTCGTGGCGTATCAGTTCGCCGCGGCCACAGCCGTCACCTCGTACTTCACCGTCGGCGCCGGCTCGCTCGTCCTCGGCGATCAGCCGGGCTGGGTGGGCGACATGGTCGACCCTGGCTCCACCGGCATCGATGCGGGCGGCTTCGGTGGCGGCGGGTACGACGCGGGCGGAGGCGGCGGCTATGACGGCGGCGGCTTCGGCGGCTTCGACGCCGGTGGTTTCGGAGGCGGGTTCGACGGCGGTGGGGGCTTCGGCTGAGTCGAGCTGAAACCCCGTGAGCCCGGGAGGTGCGCCGTGGAGGTCAACTCGTCGCACGGAGCCGGACGGCCGAGGGTCCGGTTCAGCAACCTCACGAACGCCGTGAAGGTCCAGCGCTACGTGTACGTGCTCGACTCGCTGCCCGCTCCCGTCATCGAAGACGCACATCGGCAGGTGCTCGCGACCGTCCCCGGTGGCGCCAGAAGGCAGATCGGACGCGGCCTGCGGCCGCTCCTGACCGCATCCGAGAGACATCACTCAGCGCAGCCCGCGGTGCTCGCTCGCGCCATCCGGCGGGCAGAGGAGTCGAGGTCGGCTCGCGGGCGGCAGGACACCTCGCGTGAACCGGAAGATTCCTCGCATGCGGTCGACATGCCGCACGACATCGATGCGCGGCTCGTGCTCGCTTCGGCGGCCGTGCTGCCTTACGTCGCATACCGGGTCGTCTACAGCGATCCGGTTTACGACTACCTGGTGTCAACGAGCGGCCTGAGCCTCGCGCGCCGCCCGGTGTGGGTCATGGCGATGGTCACCCCGGCCGTCGTCGACCCCGACGTCATCATCGCCCGCGGGTTCCAACGTGATGGATACGGCGGTTACAACACGGTCGGAAACGGAACCTGGGGCGCGGCCATTTACCGCACCGGCGGTAGCGGCGGGTACGACGGTGACTTTTTCGACTTCGGCGGTGACGGGGGAGGGGAATGAGGCTGAGCCGATACGAGGAACCAGACGTGGTTGCCTCACTCGTCCGCGATGCAGGAGCGCGCGAGGCCATGATGAGCACAGCAGTCGTGGGAGTCGTCGCCTCTCATAGACCGAGGAACCGTGAACCACCGGAAGGGCGTCAACTCCGGTCGTTGGTTCGCATAGCGGCGGAGAGTGCGTCTGCCGTTCGCGGGCGTCTGCCGCCGGCGAACGCCGGCCTCGATGTCCGAGGTCACGCATAATCTGGACTGATGCAGACGACACGATCCGTGCGACCGTTCGAGGTCGTCAGCGATTACGTCCCCTCCGGTGACCAGCCGCAGGCCATCGCCGAACTCGCGGGCCGGATCAATGCCGGCGAGATGGACGTCGTACTGCTCGGCGCGACCGGAACGGGCAAGTCGGCGACCACCGCCTGGCTCATCGAACAGGTGCAGCGGCCCACCCTCGTGCTGGCTCACAACAAGACGCTCGCCGCGCAGCTCGCGAACGAGTTCCGCGACCTCATGCCGCACAATGCCGTCGAATACTTCGTGTCGTACTACGACTACTACCAGCCCGAGGCGTACGTCCCGCAGACCGACACCTTCATCGAGAAGGACTCCTCAATCAACGCCGAGGTCGAGCGCCTCCGTCACTCGACCACCAACTCGCTGCTCAGCCGTCGTGACGTCATCGTCGTCTCCACGGTGTCGTGCATCTACGGCCTCGGTGCGCCCGAGGAGTACATGCGCGCGATGGTGGCACTTCAGGTGGGGGAGCGGTACGACCGCGACGCTCTCATCCGCAAGTTCATCGCGATGCAGTACAACCGCAATGACGTGGACTTCTCGCGGGGCAACTTCCGCGTTCGCGGCGACACGATCGAGATCATTCCCGTGTACGAGGAGTATGCGATCCGCATCGAGCTGTTCGGTGACGAGATCGAGGCGCTCTACATGCTGCATCCGCTGACCGGCGACGTCGTGCAGAAGCTCGACTCGGTGCCGATCTTCCCCGCCTCGCACTACGTCGCCGGCACCGACACGGTGCAGCGCGCCATCGGCACGATCGAGCACGAGCTCGGAGAGCGGCTGAAGGAGCTCGAGTCGCAGGGCAAGCTGCTCGAAGCGCAGCGTCTGCGCATGCGCACGACCTTCGACCTGGAGATGCTGCAGCAGCTCGGGTTCTGCTCGGGCATCGAGAACTACTCGCGCCATCTCGACGGTCGCGCGCCCGGCGAGGCACCGCACTGCCTGCTCGACTTCTTCCCCGACGATTTCCTCGTGGTGATCGACGAGTCGCACGCCACCGTGCCGCAGATCGGTGCGATGTACGAAGGCGACGCCTCGCGCAAGCGGACGCTCGTCGAGCACGGGTTCCGCCTGCCCAGCGCGATGGACAACCGGCCGCTGCGATGGGATGAGTTCAAGTCACGCGTCGGTCAGACGGTGTACCTGTCGGCCACGCCCGGTCGCTACGAGATGGGCATCGCGGACGGGGTCGTCGAGCAGATCATCCGCCCGACCGGCCTGGTCGATCCTCAGATCGTGGTGAAGCCATCGAAGGGCCAGATCGACGACCTGCTCGAAGAGATCCGCGTCCGGGCCGAGCGCGACGAACGAGTGCTGGTCACGACACTGACCAAGAAGATGGCCGAAGAGCTCACTGACTTCCTCGGCGAGCACGGTGTGCGTGTGCGATACCTCCACTCCGATGTCGACACCCTGCGTCGTGTCGAGCTGCTGACCGAATTGCGTGCCGGCGTCTACGACGTCCTGGTCGGCATCAATCTCCTTCGCGAGGGCCTCGACCTTCCTGAAGTGTCGCTTGTCGCCATCCTGGATGCCGACAAGGAGGGCTTCCTCCGGTCGGGCACCTCGCTCATCCAGACGATCGGCCGCGCGGCTCGAAATGTCTCCGGCGAGGTGCACATGTACGCCGATACGGTGACCGACTCGATGCGGGCCGCGATCGGCGAGACCGATCGGCGACGCGAGAAGCAGGTCGCCTACAACCTCGAGAACGGCCTCGACCCGACGCCGCTCCGCAAGCGGATCGCCGACATCACCGAAGTGCTGGCTCGCGAGGGCGCCGACACGGCCGCGATGCTCTCACGACGGGATGCCGCGCTCTCGAAATCCGGCAAGGGCAGGGCCCCGACACCGCGGCTGCGTCGCGAGGGCATCGCCGCCGAAGGGGCCGAGCAGCTCGAGGCCACGATCGCAGATCTGTCGAACCAGATGCTCGCGGCGGCGGGCGAGCTCAAGTTCGAGCTGGCCGCCCGCCTGCGCGACGAGGTGCAGGACATGAAGAAGGACCTGCGCGCCATGGAGCGCGCCGGACACGCCTAGGCGGACTTCCGAGCCTATGGGCAGTGCATGAGCGGCTTGACGCCTGATCGATCGAACGTGTGCGCCGACATCGCGGCTCCGCACAGAGGGCAGGCGCGCTCCGCGCGCTCGGCCACGGAGGGCGGGGGAGTCGTCTCGTAGGGTCCGACCGCGGCGGGGCCGGCCATCCGAATCAGCTTGGCGTTGGCCCACGCGTACCAGCCGCCGCCTTCACGCACCCGCTCGCGGAGGCTGGGACGTGGTCGCGGCTCATCTGGCGTGAGATCCGCCGCGCGTGCGGCGTAGTCGTCCGCGGCATCCATCTCTGTCATGATGGTTAGTGTACTAAACATTCGTGGTGATAGCATAATCGAATGGACGACGACCTGCTCAAACTCGACAACCAGCTCTGCTTCGCAGTGGTGACGGCAGCGCGCAACGTCGTGTCGGTATACCGCCCGGTCCTCGAGCCCCTCGGGCTGACGCACCCGCAGTACCTGGTTCTGCTCGCACTGTGGGAGCGCTCGCCGAGATCGCTCGGCGAGCTGGCGGCAGAGCTCGCGATGGAGCCTGCGACCCTGTCGCCGCTCGTCAAGCGCCTGGAAGCACAGGGCAGGGTGTCTCGCGCACGCCGCGCCGACGACGAGCGGGTACTCGACATCGATCTCACCGAGCAGGGTCGCGCACTGCGACGCGATGCGCTGGAGGTTCCGCGCAAGATCATGGAGCGGGTGGGGATGGATGCCGCGGAGATCGGCCGGCTGCGCGATGCGCTCGTTCGGTTCTCCGGCCGCACCGAGCCGGCGCGGGTCAGCTGACGTCGCGAGTCGGTATCGGTTCCGTTGCAGGCGGATGAACTCTCTCTCATGTCGTTGGCAACTGCTCAGCTCGCTCATAGGCTCGAGACACGTGTGGCGCTGCCGACGATGTCGCGTGCCGCCCGCCGCCCCCCACCGGCTCCATCACAGAGGATGCATCATGCGATCTCGGTTCCGCACGCGGTCATACCCCGACCAGTCCACTTCTCCCACCCGCAGGCGGCTCGCCGTCGCCGCCGCCGCGACGATTCTCGCCGTGGGCGCAGGTACGCTCGTCGTTCCCGCCGCTCACGCAGCTCCGATCGACGTGCAGATCCTCGCCACGAACGACTTCCACGGCCGGCTTCTGAACAACACCACGAACGGCGAAGCCGGCGCCGCGGTGCTTGCGGGCGCGGTGAAGCAGCTGCGCGCCGCGAACCCCAACACGGTGTTCGCCGCCGCGGGCGACCTCATCGGCGCTTCCACCTTCGAGTCGTTCATCCAGGAGGACAAGCCGACGATCGACGCGCTCAATGAGGCCGGTCTCGAGGTCTCCGCGGTCGGCAACCACGAGCTCGACCAGGGATACGACGATCTCGTCAACCGTGTGATGGCTCCCTACGACGCCGTGACGAACCCGTTCGGCGGTGCCGAGTGGGAGTACATCGCCGCGAACCTGAAGCTGCGTGCCACGGGGGAGCCGGCGGTTCCGGCCACCTGGATCAGGGAGTTCGGCGAGGTGCAGGTCGGGTTCGTCGGTGCTGTCACGGAGGAGCTGCCGTCGCTGGTGAGCCCCGGCGGCATCGCCGACATCGAGGTCGACCTCGATCGTCGAGTCGGTCAACACCGAGGCGGCGGCGCTCGTGGCCGGGGGCGCCGACCTCGTCGTCATGCTCGTCCACGAGGGCGCACCGTCGACGGACTGCACCACGATGGACGATTCGGGCAAGTGGGCGGAGATCATCAACACCGTCTCACCCGATGTGGACGCGATCGTCTCGGGACACACGCACCTGGCGTACAACTGCTCGTTCCCGGTCGCGGAGTGGGCGACCGACGGTCGTGCCGTCACCGACCGGCCGGTCGTGTCGGCCGGGCAGTACGGGACGAACCTCAACCAGCTCGTCTACACCGTCGACGGCGCGACCGGCGAGGTCTCGGCCAAGACGCAGGCGCTTCTCCCTCTCGAGGGCCCGGTTGTGACGAATCCGAACACGGTGCTCTACCCGTCCGACCCGACCGTCGCGGCGAATCGTCAAGGCCGCCGAAGACGCCGCCCTGACCCTCGGCGCTGTCCCGCTGGGACAGATCGCCGGCGAGTTCGGCAGGGCGCAGGCGCTGAACGCAGCGGGTGCGCGCATCGAGAACCGCGGCGGCGAATCGACTCTGGGCAACCTCGTCGCCGAGGTGCAGCAGTGGGCGACCGAGGCGCCGGAATCGGGCGGAGCGCAGATCGCGTTCATGAACCCGGGCGGTCTGCGTGGCGACATGCTCGGCGTCGATCCGGGCGATGGTTCGTACCCCCGCGTGCTGACCTATCGAGCAGGCCGCCGTCGTGCAGTCGTTCGCGAACACGCTCGTGAACATGCAGCTGACCGGTGCTCAGATCAAGACGGTGCTCGAGCAGCAGTGGCAGCGGGACGCATTCAATTCCGTGCCCACTCGGCCTTTCCTGCGGCTGGGCGCTTCCGAGGGCTTCGAGTACACGTACACGCAGGCAATCGTCACCGAGCAGCCCCGTCGACAACCCGTCGACACCCGCGGATGAGTCCCTCACGCCGTACCAGGCCCCAGAGGGCACCGTCACGGGGATGTGGCTGAACGACGAGCCCATCGACCTCGGAACGATCTACTCGGTGACGGTCAACTCGTTCCTCGGCACGGGAGGCGACAACTTCCGCGAATTCGCCAGCGGGACGGGCAAGCGCGACACGGGCAAGGTCGACCTCGCTGCGATGGTGGACTACATGGCCGCGTTCGCGTCGACAACGCCGCTGCCCGTGGACTACCGCCAGCACGCCGTCGAGGTCACCTTCCCGGCCGATGCCCCCGCTTCGTACGAGCTCGGGTCGACCGTGAGCTTCGCGGTGAAGTCATGGTCTCTCACCCGCCAGAACGACGCCAAGGACACCGAGATCACGGTCTCGCTGGGAGACGCCGTGCTCGGGACGTTCCCGGTCGACAACACGCTCGGGACGGCGCTGTACGACGACTACGGCACCGCCGCGGTGTCCGTGGCGCTGCCGACGGACACCCCCGTCGGTGCGACCGAGCTGGTGCTCACGGGCACGGCGACCGGCACGTCGATCGTCGTGCCGATCACGACGTTCGACCGCGCCGACAGCGTGACCATCGGCATCCCGAACAAGATCATCGCGAAGCAGAGTACGGCGATCCAGTACCGGGTCATCGTCTTCGCGGAGAGCGGGGATGCGGTCACCGGCGAGGTGACGATCTACGACGGCGAGGCGGCGATCGCCACCGCGACGCTCACCGAAGCCGACCGGGGCATCGTCAAGGTGGAGCTGCCGACCCTGTCCAAGGGACTGCACAAGCTGTCCGCCTCCTACGCGGGCAGCGAGACGGTCAAACCGTCCGAGAGCGTACCGGTTCCGGTGCTCGTCCGCTAACAACCCGTGAATGCGGGGCCTCGGACTCCCATGTCAGAGGCCCCGCCTACACTTGACTGGTGCCCATCGTCCCTGTCGCCGCGCCCGGAAACACCAGTGGAAAGCTCAGTGTTCGGGGCGCCCGCGTTCACAATCTGAAGAACGTCGACCTCGACATCCCGCGCGATTCCCTGGTCGTTTTCACCGGGCTCAGCGGGTCGGGCAAGTCCAGCCTCGCCTTCGACACGATCTTCGCGGAGGGCCAGCGGCGGTACGTCGAGTCGCTGAGCGCGTACGCCCGCCAGTTCCTCGGCCAGGTCGATCGCCCCGACGTGGACTTCATCGAGGGACTCAGTCCGGCGGTCAGCATCGACCAGAAGTCGACGAACCGCAACCCGCGGTCGACGGTCGGCACGATCACCGAGATCCACGACTACATGCGTCTCCTGTGGGCGCGGATCGGCGTGCCGCACTGTCCGGAGTGCGGCGAGGTCATCCAGCGCCAGACCGTGCAGCAGATCGCGGATCAGCTCATGGAGCTGCCTGAGAAGACGCGATACCAGATCGTCGCTCCGGTCGTCTCGCAGAAGAAGGGCGAGTTCGTCGACCTCTTCAAGGAGCTCTCCGCGAAGGGATACGCGCGCGCGGTCGTGGACGGCGACCTGATCCAGCTCGCCGAGCCGCCGGTGCTGAAGAAGAGCTACAAGCACGACATCGCCGTCGTCGTCGACCGACTGGTCGCCAGCCCCGACATCCTGAGCCGCGTGACCGACTCGGTCGAGACGGCGCTGGGTCTTGCCGGCGGCATCGTGCAGGTCAACTTCGTCGACGAACAGGGGGATGCCGCGTGGCAGTCCTTCTCCGAGAAGCTGGCGTGCCCGAACGGGCACCCCCTCCAGCTCACCGAGATCGAACCGCGCACCTTCTCGTTCAACGCGCCGTTCGGCGCGTGCCCCACCTGCTCGGGCCTGGGCACCCGGATGTCGGTGGATGTCGACCTCATGCTCGGCGACGAGGATCTGTCGATCCGCGAGGGAGTCCTCATCCCGTGGACGACTCAGGGCAAGGGCCTCTTCCAGTACTACGAGCGACTGCTCGAGGGTCTCGCCGCCGACCTCAAGTTCTCACTCGATACGCCGTGGCGAGACCTCCGTCTCGATGTGCAGGAGGCGGTGCTGCGGGGCGAGAACTACAAGGTGACCGTCAAGTGGAAGAACCGCTACGGCCGCGAGATGCGCTATTCGTCCGGATTCGAGGGCGTGGTGCCGTACATCGAGCGCCAGTACATCCAGGCCGACTCCGATTCGCAGCGCCAGCGGTGGTCGGAATATCTGCGCGAAGTGCCCTGCCTGGTCTGCAACGGCGACCGGCTCAAGCCCGAAGTACTCGCGGTGCTGGTGCACGGACACTCGATCGCGGAGGCGTCGCGACTCAGCCTCGCCGAGGCGCAGGAGTACTTCTCGCGGCTGGAACTGACCGATCGCGAGGCGAAGATCGCCGCACAGGTGCTTCGCGAGATCCGCGCACGATTGAACTTCCTCCTCCAGGTCGGCCTCAACTACCTCAGCCTCAGCCGTTCCGCCGGGTCGCTCTCGGGCGGTGAAGCTCAGCGCATCCGCTTGGCGACGCAGATCGGCTCAGGCCTGACCGGTGTCCTCTACGTGCTGGACGAGCCTTCGATCGGACTGCACCAGCGCGACAATCGCCGTCTGATCGAGACGCTGCTCACCCTGCGGGACCTCGGCAACACGTTGATCGTGGTCGAGCATGACGAGGAGACCATCCACGCCGCGGACTGGGTCGTCGACATCGGCCCGCGCGCGGGCGTGGACGGCGGCTACGTGGTGCACTCCGGACCGCTCTCCGAGCTGCTGGCGGATTCCCGGTCGATCACCGGCGACTACCTCGCCGGCCGCCGGTCCATCCCGACGCCGTCGAAGCGTCGCCGCATCGACAAGAAGCGCTTGCTCACCGTGGTCGGGGCGAGGGAGAACAACCTCCGCAACGTCACCGTCGACTTCCCACTCGGCGTCATGACGGCCGTCACCGGCGTCAGCGGCTCGGGCAAGTCGTCCCTGGTGAACGGCATCCTGTACGAGGTGCTCGCCGCCCGGCTCAACGGCGCCCGCCGCATCGCGGGCAAGCACACCCGCGTCACGGGCCTGGACAACCTCGACAAGGTCGTGCACGTCGATCAGGCGCCGATCGGGCGCACGCCTCGCTCGAACCCCGCCACGTACACCGGTGTGTTCGACCGCGTCCGGACCCTCTTCAGCGAGACTCCCGAGGCGAAGGTGCGCGGCTACCAGCCGGGACGTTTCAGCTTCAACGTGAAGGGCGGCCGCTGCGAGGCGTGCTCCGGCGACGGCACGATCAAGATCGAGATGAACTTCCTGCCCGACGTGTACGTCGACTGCGAGGTGTGCCACGGCAAGCGGTACAACCGCGACACGCTCTCGGTCCACTACAAGGGCAAGAACATCGCCGAGGTGCTCGAGATGCCGATCGAGGAGGCCGCCGAGTTCTTCGAGCCGATCCAGGCGATCCACCGCTACCTCAAGACGCTCGTGGATGTCGGGCTCGGCTACGTGCGCCTCGGCCAGTCCGCGACGACCCTGAGTGGCGGCGAGGCGCAGCGCGTGAAGCTCGCGACCGAGCTCCAGCGCCGCAGCAACGGCCGCAGTGTGTACGTGCTCGACGAGCCGACCACCGGCCTGCATTTCGAAGACGTCCAGCGACTGCTCGAGGTTCTGAACGGCCTGGTCGACAAGGGCAACACCGTGATCGTCATCGAGCACAACCTCGACGTCATCAAGTCCTCGGACTGGGTCATCGATCTCGGTCCTGAAGGCGGCTCCGGCGGCGGCGAGGTCATCGCAACCGGCACTCCGGAGCAGGTTTCGCGGGCGGACGGCAGCCACACCGGCGCGTTCCTGGCGGAGGCGCTCGGAATCTCCGCGGTCCGCAAGGCCGGATGACCGCGGAATGAGCAGACCCGCGTCCCTTCCCACGGTCGCGTACAAGCCACGGCCGGGAGAGATCCCCACGAACCCGGGCGTCTACCGCTTCCGCGATGCGTCCGGGCGCGTGCTGTACGTCGGCAAGGCGAAGAACCTGCGCGCCCGGCTGTCGAACTACTTCGCGCCGCTGCACACCCTGCACGAGCGCACGCGGCGCATGGTCACCAGCGCGGCATCGGTGGAGTGGACCGTCGTGTCGAGCGACGTGGACTCGCTGCAGCTCGAGTACATGTGGATCAAGGAGTTCGATCCGCCGTTCAACGTGCGCTACCGGGACGACAAGTCCTACCCGTTCATGGCGATCACGCTCGGCGACGAGGCCCCACGGGTCATGGTGACCCGCAACCGGCGCATCCCGGGTGCGAAGTACTTCGGCCCGTATCCGAAGGTGTGGGCGGTCCACGACACCATCGACCTGATGATCAAAGCCTTCCCGATCCGCACCTGCAGCGACGCGTCCTACAAGAAGGCGATGACCACCGGACGCCCGTGCTTCCCCGGGCAGATCGGGCGCTGCGGAGGCCCCTGCTCGATGACGGTCACGATCGAGGAGCACCGCGCGATCGTCGACGACTTCGTCGCGTTCATGGCCGGCGGTGACCAGCGGTTCGCGAAGGAACTGAACGCCCGCATGCGCGAGGCGTCCGCCGCCATGGACTACGAAGCAGCCGCGGTCTACCGCGACCGCCTCGGTGCAATCGACGCGGTGCTGTCCAAGAGCGCGCTCGTGCTCGCGGCCGACACCGACGCCGATCTGTTCGGCATCGCCGAGGACGAGCTCAACGCGACCGTCCAGCAGTTCGTGATCCGGGGCGGCCGCGTGCGCGGTGTGCGGGCGACGACCATCGAGAAGGAGCTCGACATCTCCGGCGGCGAGCTCGTCGACCAGATCCTCCAGCGCGCGTACGGGGATGCCGCGCCCGCCGACATCCCCCGTCAGGTGCTCGTGCCGTCGATTCCCGACGACGCCGGCGAGCTGCAGGAGTGGCTGCGCGAACGGCGCGGAAAGCTCGTGTCGATCCAGGTGGCCCAGCGCGGTCGCAAGGCGGATCTGCTGAGGACGGCGACCCTCAACGCACAGCAGGCGCTCATCGTGCACAAGACCCGCCGCACGAGCGACTACGTCGCCCGGTCGCAGGCCCTGACCGACCTGCAGGAGGCACTGGGCCTCGCGGAGGCGCCCCTGCGGATCGAGTGCTTCGACGTCTCGCACCTCGGCGGCACGAACGTCGTCGCGTCGATGGTCGTCTTCGAAGACGGGCTGCCGCGCAAAGACCAGTACCGGTCGTTCGGCGTGCCCGAGACCACCGACGACACCGACTCGATCCATCAGGTTCTGACGCGCCGGCTCGCATACCTCGACCGGCCCGACGAGCAGGACGAGCCCGAGCCGGAGCCGACGGAGGACGGGACAGTCACCACGACCCGCAAGCGGCCGCGCTTCGCGTACCCGCCGCAGCTGCTCGTCGTTGACGGCGGCAAGCCCCAGGTCGAGGCCGCCGCGCGCGCTCTCGCCGACGCCGGGCACGACGAGATCGCGCTGTGCGGCATCGCGAAGCGACTCGAGGAGGTGTGGATGCCGGGGGAGGAGTACCCGGTGATCCTGCCGCGGACGAGCGAGGCGCTCTATCTCCTGCAACGACTGCGCGACGAAGCGCACCGGTTCGCGATCACGCACCAGCGTCGACGTCGTCGCCGCGACATCCAGAGCGTCCTGGCCGAAGTGCCCGGCCTGGGTGACGCGCGCATCAAGTCGCTCCTGCGGCATTTCGGCTCGGTCGCCGCTCTCAAGCACGCCACCACCGAGGAGATCACCGAGCTGCCGGGGGTGGGCCCGAAGCTGGCCGCCGCGATCCATGCTCACCTGTCGAGTGGGTAGGCTGAAATGCGACGACGGGGGTGGTCATGACGGACGCTGAGCACACTGCTCCCGAGTACGGCGGACCCGTCCCGATCGCACCCGAGTACCCCGGCCCCGGTGAGGTTCTGATCGTCACGGGCATGTCCGGCGCCGGCCGCTCCACTGCTGCAGACGCACTCGAGGACCTCGGCTGGTACGTCGTGGACAACCTCCCGCCGCAGATGCTGCGGCCGCTCCTCGAGCTGACCGAGCTCGCCGGCGGCGCACTTCCTCGGGTCGCCGTGGTCGTGGACGTGCGCGGTCGCGAGCTGTTTCGCGAGCTGCCGGCGATCACACGTGCTCTGCGCGACGGACGCCCCGTGCGAGTGATGTTCCTCGATGCCTCGGACGACGTGCTCGTCCGCCGCTTCGAGGCCGTGCGCCGGCCCCACCCGCTGCAGGGCGATGGCACGATCCTCGACGGGATCAACCAGGAGAGAGTCCGCTTGGCGGCCGTGCGCGAGAGCGCGGACATCATCGTCGACACGTCCGCCTTCAACATCCACCAGCTGGCGACCCAGGTCATCGACCTGTTCGCAGCGGCGGGCGCGGCGCGCCACTCCGTGACGGTGATGAGCTTCGGGTTCAAGTACGGGCTGCCGCCGGACGCCGACCTGGTCGCGGACATGCGCTTCCTGCCCAACCCGTTCTGGAACGATGATCTCCGCTCTCTCACGGGCGAAGACGACAACGTCCGCGACTTCGTCCTCGAGCAGCCGGGTGCACGCGAGTTCCTCGACTCGTACGCGGCCGCGCTCGTTCCCGTGCTGGAGGGGTACCAGCGCGAGAACAAGGGCCACTCCGTCGTGGCGATCGGCTGCACGGGCGGCAAGCACCGCTCCGTCGTGATGGCGCACGAGCTGGCCGCGCGGCTATCCACACTGCCCGGAGTCGCGGTTCGAGTGAAGCACCGCGACCTCGGTCGCGAGTAGGCTTGACCCTCGTTCCCACAACTGGACTGCACCGCTGGCGCGCCGCACGGTGCGCACCTGATTCGCGAGGAGATCCGTGTCGCTGACCGCTGACGTCAAGGCTGAACTGACGGCCGTGCGCGATCCGAGCCCCACGGCTCGAGTCGCGGAGTTGACGTCTCTCCTTCGCTTCTCGGGCGGTCTGCACTCGATCGCGAACCGCGTGGCCGTCGAAGCCGAGCTCGACTCCGACATCCTCGCTCGGCGCGTCGCCCGCGATCTCATGGAGCTGTACGGCGTGCGTCCCGAACTCGTGCACGTGCAGGGATCGGGCGCCCGCAACGGCAGCCACTACGCCGTCCGGGTCATCGAGGGCGGCGAGACGCTGGCCCGGCAGACCGGGCTGCTCGACCAGCGCCGACGGCCGGTTCGCGGGCTCCCCAACAAGCTCACGACCGGGTCACGGTCCGATCTCGCGGCGATCTGGCGCGGAGCGTTCCTCGCGGCGGGCACGCTCAGCGAGCCCGGCCGATCAGCCGCTCTCGAGATCACCTGCCCGGCGCCCGAAGCGGCGATGGCGCTCGTCGGCGCGGCGCATCGCCTCGGCATCCCCGCCAAGGCGCGCGAAGTGCGCGGAGTGCCCCGCGTCGTCGTGCGCGAGGGTGAGGCCATCCGCGTCGCGCTCGCCTACATGGGCGCGGAGCGGGCGGCCAGCGACTGGGACCAGATGCGCCAGCGCCGCGAAGTGCGCGCCGGCGTGAACCGCCTCGTCAACTTCGACGACGCGAACCTGCGCCGCTCTGCCCAGGCGGCGGTCGCCGCGTGTGCGCGCGTCGAGCGAGCCCTGGAGATCCTCGGCGACGAGGTGCCCGAGCACCTGCGGGAGGCCGGCGAGCTTCGACTCGGGCACCGCGATGCCAGCCTCGACGAGCTCGGCCACCACGCGGACCCGCCGCTCACGAAAGACGCCGTCGCCGGCCGCATCCGCCGCCTTCTGGCAATGGCCGACAAGAAGGCCGAGCAGGACGGCGTCCCCGACACCGAGGCGGCCGTGCCGGTGGGCGCCGAGGACTGATCCTCCCGATCGGATGCCGCGCGGGTCGGATAGAGCACGTCATTCAAGGAAGCAACCCCCCTGTGCCCGGGTTGCCGATTACTAGGATGGACACGTCATTCTCGCTGCGCCGAGAAGTCTCGGCTCAGCGCCGACAGGAAGAAGAGAACATGGCGAACTACACGTTGCCCGACCTCCCCTACGACTACGCAGCACTCGAGCCGCACATCAGTGCGACGATCATGCAGCTGCACCACGACAAGCACCATCAGGCGTATGTGACCGGCGCCAACACCGCGCTGGAACAGCTTGCGGAAGCCCGCGACAAGGGCGAACTGGGAAACATCAACAAGCTGGAGAAGGACCTCGCGTTCAACCTCGGCGGCCACACCAACCACTCCATCTTCTGGACCAACCTCTCGCCGGACGGCGGCGACAAGCCCACCGGCGACCTCGCTTCCGCCGTGGATGACCACTTCGGCTCATTCGACAAGTTCACCGCGCACTTCACCGCAGCCGCACTGGGCGTGCAGGGATCCGGCTGGGCCGGTCTCTTCTGGGACTCGATCGGCGAGAACCTCATCGTCCAGCAGTTCTTCGACCAGCAGTCCTCGTTCGCGGCCGGAACCGTGCCGCTGCTGCTGCTGGACGTCTGGGAGCACGCCTACTACCTGGACTACAAGAACGTGCGCGCCGACTACGTCAAGGCCTTCTGGAACATCGCCAACTGGGCGAACGTTCAGGAGCGCTTCACCACCGCCCGCGAGAAGACTTCGGGCCTGCTGGTACTGTCATAACAGGCGTGGGCGTCCCGGCGGACAGCTCCGCCGGGACGCCGTTGTCCACCCCCCTGCAATCGCAATCGCGCTCTCGCGCACGACCTTTCTCAGGAGAACCTCCGTGGCTGTCAAGATCGGAATCAACGGCTTCGGCCGCATCGGACGCAACTACCTTCGCGCGGCACTCGCGCAGGGTGCGGACCTCGACATCGTCGCGGTGAACGACCTCACCGACAACAAGTCGCTTGCGCATCTGCTCAAGTACGACTCGGTCGGCGGTCCGCTGTCTGAGGACGTCTCTTACGACGGCGACTCCATCACCGTGGGCGACAAGCGCATCCGCGTCTTCGAGGAGCGCGACCCCGCCAACCTGCCCTGGGGCGAGCTGGGCGTGGACATCGTCATCGAGTCCACCGGTCGCTTCACCAAGGCCGAGGACGCCAAGAAGCACATCGCCGGAGGCGCGAAGAAGGTTCTGATCTCCGCTCCCGCGACCGGCGACGACGCGACGATCGTCATGGGGGTCAACGAGGAGACCTACAACCCCGAGACCGACGTGATCATCTCCAACGCGTCCTGCACCACGAACTGCCTCGCACCTCTCGCGAAGGTGTTCAACGATGCCTTCGGCATCGAGCGCGGCTTCATGATGACCGCGCACGCGTACACCGCAGACCAGAACCTGCAGGACGGCCCGCACAGCGACCTCCGTCGCGCGCGCGGCGCCGCGATCAACATCGTGCCCGCATCGACCGGCGCGGCCAAGGCCATCGGGCACGTGCTGCCCGAGCTGAACGGCAAGCTGAGCGGCTCGTCCTATCGCGTGCCGGTGCCCACCGGGTCGATCGTCGACCTGACCATCGTGACGCCCGCCGCGGGCCTCACCGTCGACCAGGTCAACGCCGCCTATCAGGCCGCTGCAGCCGATGGTCGTCTGGCCGGATACCTCGAGTACACGGAGGACCCCGTCGTCTCCAGCGACATCCAGGGCAACCCGCACTCGGCCGTCTTCGATGCGGAGCTGACCAACGTCAGCGGCAACCTCGTCAAGGTCTCGGGCTGGTACGACAACGAGTGGGGCTACTCCAACCGTCTGGTCGATCTCACCGAGTACGTCGCCGAGCGCCTGTAAGCCGCGCCATGCCTCTGCGCACCCTCGACTCGCTGGGTTCGCTCGCCGGCAAGCGCGTTATCGTCCGCTGTGATCTCAACGTCCCCCTGAAGGACGGCGCGATCACGGACGATGGCCGCGTGCGGGCGTCGCTCCCCACGCTCAACGCGCTCATCCACCAGGGTGCCCGCGTCGTCGTCTGCTCGCACCTCGGGCGCCCCGAGGGTGCGCCCGACGCCAAGTACAGCCTCGCCCCCGTCGCGCAGCGACTGTCCGAACTGCTCGGCACGCCCGTCGCGTTCGCGCTCGACACCGTGGGCGAGTCCGCCCATGACGCGGTCGCCGCGCTGGAGGACGGAGACGTGGCCGTCGTCGAGAACCTCCGCTTCAACCCGGGGGAGACGGCCAAGGACGACGCCGAGCGTCGTGTGTTCGCGGAGGAGCTCGC
Source organism: uncultured Actinomycetota bacterium (assembly GCA_963772625.1). Taxonomy (GTDB): domain Bacteria; phylum Actinomycetota; class Actinomycetes; order Actinomycetales; family Microbacteriaceae; genus Microbacterium. Next base: position 369,135 of record CAVYXT010000002.1, read on the forward strand.
CGAGCTCGGCGATGCCTTCGTCTCGGACGGCTTCGGCGTCGTGCATCGCAAGCAGGCGAGCGTCTACGACCTCGCCGAGATCCTCCCGTCTGCGGCGGGACTGCTGATCGCGGCGGAACTCGACGTGCTCGATCGCCTCACCGAGAACCCCGAGCGGCCCTACACGGTCGTGCTCGGAGGGTCCAAAGTGAGCGACAAGCTCGGCGTCATCTCGCACCTGCTCCCGCGGGTGGATCGGCTGCTCGTCGGTGGGGGCATGCTGTTCACGTTCCTCGCCGCCCAGGGTCACCGGGTGGGTGCCAGTCTGCTGGAGGCCGACCAGCTCGACACCGTGAAGCAGTACATCGAGACCGCACAGCAGTCGGGAGTCGAGATCGTGCTTCCGACGGACGTCGTGGTCGCCTCGGAGTTCGGCGCCGACGCGGAGCACGTCGTGACGGCTGCCGGCCGCATCGAGGACACCCCCTTCGGGGCATCCGGACTCGGGCTCGACATCGGCCCCGATACGGCCGCGCGATTCGCGGAGGTCATCCGCGACAGCCGGACCGTCTTCTGGAACGGTCCCATGGGCGTGTTCGAGCTCGCGCCGTTCGCGGCCGGCACGAAGGCTGTCGCGCAGGCGCTCACCGAGGTCGACGGACTCAGCGTCGTCGGCGGCGGCGACTCTGCGGCGGCCGTGCGACAGCTGGGCTTCCAAGACGACCAGTTCGGTCATATCTCGACGGGCGGCGGAGCGAGCCTGGAATTCCTCGAGGGCAAGAAGCTCCCCGGACTGGAGGTCCTCGGATGGCAGTAGAGAGAGTCCCGTTCATCGCGGGCAACTGGAAGATGAACCTCGACCACCTCCAGGCCGTCGCGTTCGTGCAGAAGCTGCACTGGGCGCTGAAGGACGCGAAGCACCTCGACGGCAGCGTCGAGGTCGGGCTCTTCCCGCCGTTCACCGACCTGCGGACGGTGCAGACGCTCATCGACGCCGACAAGATCCCGTTCGCCCTCGGCGCTCAAGATCTCTCGACGAAGGATTCCGGCGCGTACACCGGCGAGGTCTCCGGAGCATTCCTGGCCAAGCTGAACTGCGCCTACGTGCTGATCGGACACTCCGAGCGCCGCGAGTACCACGCCGAGACCGACCAGGTCATCGCCGACAAGGTGCAGGCAGCCCTTCGCAACGGTCTGGTCCCGGTGATCTGCGTCGGCGAGACCTCCGAGGACCTGGAGAAGTTCGGCGCCAGCGCCGTACCCGTCGGGCAGCTCGGGATCGCGCTCGAGGGCGTTCCCGCCGGCGCGGACATCGTGGTCGCGTACGAGCCGGTGTGGGCGATCGGGTCGGGACAGGCGGCCACTCCCGAGCAGGCACAGGAGGTCTGCGCGAAGCTCCGCGACGTGATCGCCGACAAGCTCGGACAGGATGCCGCAGACCGCACTCGCGTCCTGTACGGCGGGTCCGTGAAGTCGTCCAACATCGCCAGCTTCATGCGTGAGCCGGACGTGGACGGCGCGCTGGTGGGCGGTGCGAGCCTCGTGGTCGACGAGTTCGCGGCGATCATCCGCTATCAGAAACACGTCGGCGTCTGACGACGCCTATACTGGGAGATCGTGCGCCCGTCTGGGGTGCGTTGAAAGGCTTGAATCCGTGCAGATCCTCGAGTTCGTCCTGCAGGTGCTCCTGGGCATCACCAGCCTGCTGCTGACCCTGCTCATCCTGCTCCACAAGGGTCGCGGTGGCGGTCTGTCCGACATGTTCGGCGGCGGCATGACCTCGGCGCTCGGCTCGTCTGGTCTGGCTGAGCGCAACCTCAACCGGTTCACCGTGATCCTCGCGCTCGCGTGGTTCGTGTCGATCGTGGCCCTGGGGCTCATCACGAAGTTCCAGAGCGTCTGATGGCCACCGGCGGAAATGCCATCCGGGGTACGCGCGTCGGCGCCGGCCCGATGGGAGAGCAGGATCACGGCTTCCACGCCGAGCGAATCGCCATCTCCTACTGGGACGCCCTCGGCAACGAGACGATCCGCTACTTCGCGGCGGGGATCCCCGAAGAGGAGATCCCCGATACGATCGACTCCCCGCACTCCGGGCTGCCGGCCGGGCGCGACAAGGAGAACCCGCCCGCCCTCGCCAAGACCGAGCCGTACAAGACGCATCTCGCCTACGTGAAGGAACGTCGCACTGAGGAAGAGGCCGAGACGCTGCTGGACGACGCGCTCAAGCAGCTGCGCGAGCGTCGCGGTCAGGACTGACCTGCCGCGCGAGCTCAGTACTCCTGATCGATGAGCTCGGGCGGCACCTGAGACGCCGCCGCGTCGTCGATGAAGAAGACGGTGCGCTTGCGCCCTTTCGCGCCGGCGGCGGGCACGCTGGCGTAGCTGGCTCCCGCCAGCGCGAGCCCGAGCGCCGACGCCTTGTCGGCACCGGCGAGCACGAGCCACACGCGCTTTGAGCCGTTGATGACGGGTCGCGTGAGTGAGACCCGCTCCGGCGGCGGCTTGGGGGAGTCCCGCACCGACACGGTCGCGCGATCCGTGATCAGGATCTCCGGACGGTCGGGGAACAGCGAGGCGATGTGCCCGTCCGGTCCGACACCGAGGAAGCAGATGTCGAAGGCCGGCCACGGGGTTGCGTCCTCCTGTGGAAACCGGGCCAGCTCTGCTGAGTAGCGGGCCGCCGCGGCATCCAGGTCCACCCCGTCGTCGCTTGCGGCCACGGCGTGGATGTTCTCCGCGGGAAGCTCGAGGGCGTCCAGGAGCGCTTCGCGGGCCTGCTTCTCGTTGCGGTCGGCGTCGCCGCGCGGGACGAACCGCTCGTCCCCCCACCAGAAGTGCACACGCGACCAGTCGACACTGCCGCGGCGCGAGTGACGCGCCGCCGCAGCGAGGACGGCGGAGCCCATCGTCCCGCCCGTGAGCGAGACGTGGACGAGGTGTCCGTTGCTCGAGCGCTTGGCCAGGCGGTGCACGAACCGTGCGGCGACGGACTCAGCGAGAGCGGCGGGATCGGGACTGATCACCACGCGCTTCTCGATGATGAATTCAGCCATGCGTCTCCTGCGTCGCCGGATGTAAGAGCTCCAGGCCCTCGGTGATCACTCGACCATACAGGACGTCGGGATCGAGGCTCCGGAGCTCTTCGGCGAGGCACTCGCGCAGGCTGCGGCGGGGGAACGCGAGGTCGTGCGTGGGCTGGCCGGGCTGGGTGAGGATCGCCACACCGGGGCTGGGGCGCTCCAGCAGCGTCACGCCGCCCGGACGCTCGAGGCGCACGGACTTGATGCCACTCGCCCACACGTCGCTCTCGAGGTACTCGTAGACCACGTCGACGTCGAGCTTCAGGCGGAGCCACGCCGCGAGCAGAGCCGTCGACGGCGAGTCCGAGGCCCCGCGCACCTCGACGGCGGTGACGGGTTCGTACGGCGGCTGATCCAGAACCGCGGCCAGCTGCTCCCGCCAGCGCGTGATGCGCGTCCAGGCGAAGTCGGTGTCGCCAGGCGCGTAGGTCTCGCCGAGAGCGCCGACCCAGGCCGCGGGATCAGGCTGGGTCGAGGCATCGGTGATGCGACGCTGGGCGATGCGCCCAATGGGCGACGTCGACAGCACCTCGGGGGTCTCGCCGGGCCACCAAGCGACAACGGGGGCGTCGGGCAGGAGGAGGCCGGTGACGAGGCTGTCGTGATTGGACGCCACGGGGCCTTCCGCCCGCAGGACGACCACCTCGCTCGCCCCCGCGTCTCCGCCGACGCGGATCTGCGCGTCCAGGCGCGGCTCAGCGTCGACGTCACCCAGCATGATGACGATGACGCGCATCGGGTGCTCGCGAGAGGCGTCGTTCGCGGCGCCGATCGCCTCCTCCTCAGCACCCTCGCGAGTTGCGATGACGAGCGTGAGCACGCGGCCGAGCGCGACGGCGCCACCCTCTTCGCGAACGTTGACAAGGGCCTTGGAGATCTTGCTGACAGTGGTGTTGGGCAGCTCGATGATCATGGTCGCCTCCACGTCCGTCCGTCGCGGGCAAGCAATTCATCGGCGGATGCCGGGCCCCATGCGCCCGCGGCGTACTGCTCCAACGGGCCGCCCTCCTTCTCCCAGAACTCCTCGATCGGGTCGAGGATCTTCCACGACAGCTCGACCTCTTCGTGCCGGGGGAACAGGGGAGGGTCGCCCAGCAGCACGTCGAGGATCAGTCGCTCGTAGGCCTCCGGGCTCGCTTCGGTGAACGCGTGGCCGTATCCGAAGTCCATCGTGACGTCGCGAACCTGCGCACCCGCACCCGGCACCTTCGAGCCGAAGCGGATGGTCACACCCTCGTCGGGCTGCACGCGGATGACCAGCGCGTTCTGGCCGAGGCCCGAGGTCTGACCGCGCGAGAACAGCAGCTCCGGCGCGCGCTTGAACACGACGGCGATCTCGGTGACGCGCCGACCGAGCCGTTTGCCTGTGCGAAGGTAGAACGGCACCCCGGCCCACCGGCGGGTGTTCACCTCGAGCGTGATCGCGGCATACGTCTCAGTGGTCGAGTCGGGGTTCATCCCGTCCTCTTCCAGGAATCCGAGCACCTTCTCGCCGCCCTGCCATCCGCCGGCGTACTGTCCGCGCGCTGTCGATCGCGACAGGTCCTCCGGCAGGGTCACCGCCGCGAGGACCTTCTCCTTCTCGGCGCGCAGATCCTTCGCGTTGAAGCTGATGGGCTCCTCCATGGCGGTGAGCGCCATGAGCTGGAGCAGGTGGTTCTGGATCACGTCGCGCGCCGCACCGATGCCGTCGTAGTAGCCGGCGCGACCGCCCACACCGATGTCCTCGGCCATGGTGATCTGCACGTGGTCGACGTAGTTGCGGTTCCAGATCGGCTCGTAGAGTTCGTTGGCGAAGCGCAGCGCCAGGATGTTCTGGACGGTCTCCTTGCCGAGGTAGTGGTCGATCCGGAAGATCGAATCGGTCGGGAAGGCCGACCGGAGCGCATCGTTGAGCGCGCGCGCGGAGGCGAGGTTGTCGCCGAACGGCTTCTCGATGACCACGCGACGCCAGCGCTCGGGCTGGTCTGCCGTGTCATCGACCAGGCCGGACTCCTTCAGCTGCTTGGCGACCTGGGGGAAGTCCTTCGGCGGGATCGACAGGTAGAAGGCGTGGTTGCCCATCGTCCCGCGCTCCACATCCAGCTTCTCGACGGTGTCGCGCAGCCGCCGGAACGCCTCGGCGTCATCGAACTCGCCCTGCACGAAGCGGATGCCCTGCACCAGCTGCTCCCACGTCTCCTCGCGGAACTCGGTGCGCGCGTGGTCCTTGACCGCGTCGTAGACGACCTTCGCGAAGTCCTGGTCCTCCCAGTCGCGGCGCGCGAAGCCGACCAGCGCGAAGCCGGGCGGAAGAAGCCCCCGGTTGGCGAGGTCGTACACGGCGGGCATCAGCTTCTTGCGGGAGAGGTCTCCCGTCACTCCGAAGATCACGAGCGCACTCGGACCGGCGATCCGGTTGAGGCGGTGATCTTCGGCGTCGCGCAGCGGGTTGTGCCCGCGCGAGATCTCCACGGTCATGTCGGTGGACTCCTATTGAGCGGCTTCGAAGAGCGTGAGCACCTCGGCCTGGGGGTCGGTGAGGGTGAGGGTGACCACGGGACGGCCGTGCCCGTCTGCGAGCACGCTGGCATCGCCCGCGGCCTGAGCCTGGATCAGCTGGCCGAACGTGAACGGGCGGCCGGGGATCTCGAGGTCGACGTCGGTCTCTTCCAGGATCTGCAGGAACACGCCGACCGCTGGGCCGCCCTTGTGGAATTGGCCGGTCGAGTGCAGGAACCGCGGTCCCCAGCCGAAGGTGGCAGGTCGCCCGGAGTCGGCGGCGACCAGTTCGCGGAGGCCCTGCAGCTGCGGTAGACGCAGCCGGTCGACATACGCCTGGATCGACACGTAGCCGTTCGCGGGCAGCTGAGACCACAGTGCGTCGAGCACACCGGCGACGGTTCCGGATGCCGCGAGCGCCGGGTCGGAGACCCGCACCTCGACGCCGTCGAGTGCGAATGCAGGCTCGGTCGCCTCGGGGCGTGCATCCAGGAGGCCGCGCGCAGCTACCTTTGCGGATTCGACGTCGGGCTGATCGAACGGGTTGATGCCCAGCATCCGGCCGGCGATCGCCGTCGCGTACTCCCAGACGACGAGCTGCGCTCCCAGCGATCCGCTGATGAGCACCTCGCCCTCATGGCGCTCCCGGAAGTGGAACTCGTTCGCCTCGTCGACGATGCGCACGATCTGCATGTCGGCCGGAGTGTTCTCGACCTCCGGGGAGACGGGTAGGAGCACCACGGGCAGGATGCCGGTGCCTTCCTTGCCGGTCGACTCGGCGACCAGCTGCTCGATCCAGTCGGGCAGCCCGACGATGTGCGTCCCGTCGGTGATCAGGCCCAGCTTGTCGCGACGGCGCAGCTCTCCGGACTCCTGGCCGCCCGCGATCGCCGCAGCCAGGACGAGCGCGGGGTTGTCGGCGCTGTCGATCGCGACCTCGAGGAGAGTCGCCTCTGCCTCGTCGAGCAGCTCGCTGATGTCCACGCCTGCGAGCCCGGTCGGCACCAGACCGAATGCGGTGAGGGCGGAGTAGCGTCCGCCGACGGTCGGATCCGCGTGAAACACGCGATAGCCCGCGGTGCGTGCCGCCTCATCGAGTGGCGAGCCGGGGTCGGTCACGACGACGATCCGCTCGATCGGGTCGATCCCGAGATCGAGCCAGGCGGCCTCGAACGCCCGTTTCGCCGAGTCGGTCTCGATCGTCGAGCCGGATTTGGATGAGACGACCAGGACGGTCTGCTCCAGTCCACCGAACTCTGCGTCGCCGTCGATCGCCGCGAGCACCTGGCTCGGAGCGGTCGAGTCCAGGATCACGAGCGGCACGCCCGACGTCTGCGCGATCATCTCGGGAGCGAGCGACGAGCCGCCCATGCCCGCCAGGACGACGCGGGTGACGCCTGCCGCCATGAGCTCGGCGCGCAGCGCCTCGATCTCGGGAACGAGCGGCCGCGACACGGAGACCGCTTCGACCCAGCCGAGTCGGTGCGAGGCCTCTTCCTCCGCCTCCGGACCCCACAGCGAGGAATCGGTGGCGGTGATGCCGGACGCGACCAGGTCGGCGATCAGGCCGGGCAGCGTCTCGTGGACGACCGACTTGACGTGACCGGTCAGATGGATCTCGAAGCTCATCGCGCGGGCTGCGCCGGCTGGGATGCCTCGAGGGCCGTTGCGACCGTCGCCTGCAGTTCGTGCCAGGACGCGATGAACTTGTCGACGCCCTCGTCTTCCAGGACCTGGGTGACGTCGGCGAAGTCCACGCCCGCGGCGGCGAGCTTGTCGAAGACCTCGTGGGCGCCGGCGTAGGCGCCTGTGACGGTGTCGCCGGCGATCACGCCGTGATCGAAGGTCGCCTCGAGGGTCTTCTCCGGCATCGTGTTGACGGTTCCGGGTGCGACCAGCTCGGTGACGTACAGCGTGTCGGGCAGCGAGGGGTCCTTGACGCCGGTCGATGCCCACAGCGGACGCTGCAGGTTGGCGCCCGCATCCAGGAGGCTCTTCGCACGGTCGGTGGCGAACTCCTTCTCGAACAGCTCGTACGCGAGCCGTGCGTTGGCGACTCCGGCGAGGCTCTTCAGACCTGTCGCCTCCTCGGTGCCCAGGGCAGTGAGGCGCTTGTCCACCTCGGTGTCGACGCGGGAGACGAAGAACGACGCGACGGAGTGGATCTTCGACAGGTCCAGGCCGGCCGCCTTGGCCTGCTCGACGCCCGCGAGGTAGGCCTCGATGACCTCGGCGTACCGCTCCAGGCTGAAGATCAGGGTGACGTTGACGGAGATGCCCGAGCCGATGACCTCGGTGATGGCGGGCAGGCCCGCCTTCGTCGCGGGGATCTTGATGTGGACGTTCGGGCGGTCCACCTTCGCCCACAGCTCCTTGGCCTGCGCGATGGTCGCGTCGGTGTCGTGCGCGAGGTCGGGAGAGACCTCGATCGACACGCGGCCGTCCACCCCGTTCGTGTCGTCGTAGACGTGCCGGAACACGTCGGCGGCGGCGCGGACGTCGTCGGTCGTGATCTCGAAGATCGCCTCGTCGGCTGACGCGCCGTGTCCGGCGAGCACGCCGACCTGACCGGCGTACGCGGCGGACCCCGACCCGATCGCACCGGCGAAGATCGTCGGGTTCGTGGTCACGCCTGACACGTTGCGGGTGGCGATCAGGTCGGCGAGGTTGCCGGTGACGATCCGATCGCGGGACAGGTCGTCGAGCCAGATGCTGACGCCCTGGGCGACGAGGTGGGCGGTGGGGGTGCTCATGAGTTCTCCTTGAGAGTCTCGCGTGCCGCCTCAACGACGGCTTCGGCGGTGACGCCGAATTTCTGGAACAGGGTCTTGTAGTCGGCGGAGGCGCCGAAGTGCTCGATCGAGACGCTGCGGCCGCGGTCGCCGACGATGCTTCGCCAGGGGAGGGCGATGCCGGCTTCCACCGACACGCGGGCGCCGACCGACGAGGGCAGCACGCTCTCGCGGTAGGCGGCATCCTGCTCGTCGAACCACTCGAGGCTCGGGGCCGAGACGACCCGCGCGCCGATGCCCTCGGCGGCCAGCGTCTCGCGGGCGGCGACGGCTAGCTGCACCTCGGAGCCGGTGGCGATCAGGATGACATCGGGTTTGCCGTCGGGCGCGTCGGCCAGGACGTAGGCGCCGCGCACGGCTCCCGCGGCGGAGGCCAGCGTGTCGCCCGACGCGGCGCCGTCGCCGCGCTGGAACACCGGGATGTTCTGGCGGGTCAGTGCGATGCCGGTGGGACCGGCGTGGCGGCGCAGCATCTCGAGCCAGACCACGGCGGTCTCGGCGGCATCCCCCGGGCGGACCACAGTGAAGTTCGGGATGGCGCGCAGAGCGGCGAGCTGCTCGATGGGCTGGTGGGTGGGACCATCCTCGCCCAGAGCGACGGAGTCGTGGGTCCAGACGAAGATCGACGGGATGTTCATCAACGCGGCCAGGCGCACGGACGGGCGCATGTAGTCGCTGAAGATGAGGAACGTGCCGCCGAACGGCCGGGTCGGGCCGTGCAGCACGATGCCGTTGACGATCGCGCCCATCGCGTGCTCACGGATGCCGAAGTGCAGCACCCGCCCGTACGGGTCGCCGGACCACTCGTGAGTGGACCACTCGGCCGGGATGAACGAGTTCGCGTTCTTGATCGTCGTCAGGTTCGACTCGGCCAGGTCGGCGGACCCGCCCCACAGCTCGGGCAGCTCCGCCGCCAGCGCGTTGATCACGGTGCCGGATGCGGCGCGGGTGGAGACCTCCTTGCCTCCCTCGAACACCGGCAGCGCGTCGGCGATGCCTTCGGGCAGCTCACGGGCTTTCAGGCGGTCCCACAGCGCCTTGCGCTGCGGGTTCGCCGCCGCCCACGCGTCGAAGCGCTCCTGCCACGCCGCGTGCGCGGTCCTGCCGCGCTCGCCCAGGCTGCGGGTGTGCTCCAGGACGTCGTCGGGCACCACGAACGTCTCGTCCGGATCCCAGCCGAGCACCTTCTTGGTGGCGGCGAGCTCGTCGCCGCCGAGCGCGGAGCCGTGGATCTTGCCGGTGTTCTGCTTGCCGGGGGAGGGCCAGCCGATGATCGTCTTCAGGATGACGATCGAGGGCTTGGACGTCTCGCCCTTTGCCGCCTCGAGCGCGGCGTGCAGCTCCGCGGCATCCTCGACGTACTCACCGGTCTTCTTCCAGTCCACCGTCTGCACGTGCCAGCCATACGCCTCGTACCGCTGCGCGACGTTCTCGGTGAACGCGACGTTCGTGTCGTCCTCGATGGAGATCTGGTTCGCGTCGTAGATCACCACGAGGTTGCCCAGCTCCTGGTGCCCCGCGAGCGAGGACGCCTCACTGGTGATGCCCTCCTGCAGGTCGCCGTCGGACGCGATGACGAAGATGCTGTGGTCGAACGGGCTCTGTCCGGGAGCGGCATCCGGATCGAACAGGCCGCGCTCGTACCGCGCCGCGTACGCGAACCCGACCGATGAGGCCAGACCCTGGCCGAGCGGGCCGGTGGTGATCTCGACGCCGTCGGTGTGACCGTACTCGGGGTGACCGGGGGTTCTCGAGCCCCACGTGCGCAGCGACTTCAGGTCGTCCAGCTCCAGACCGAAGCCGCCGAGATACAGCTGCACGTACTGCGTCAGCGACGAGTGGCCGGCCGACAGGATGAAGCGGTCGCGGCCGGCCCAGTGCACGTCCGCCGGGTCGTGGTTCATCACCCGCTGGTACAGCAGGTACGCCGCCGGAGCCAGGCTCATCGCCGTGCCGGGGTGGCCGTTGCCCACCTTCTCGACCGCATCTGCCGCGAGCACCCGAGCGGTATCAACCGCGCGCCGATCGATTTCATCCCAACGCAGTTCCGACACCGGGCCGCCTTTCTCAGAGGGAGTGCACCCGAGTCCGCAGACCGCGTCGCAAATCGGGAGGAGCAGCCGGCGCCAGGCGCGCGTGTTGTTTCAGCATACCGAAGCGGCATTCCGCGACGACTATGCGATACGTCGTGTGACGGCAGTGTGGCAGGCCCGTCTGGCCTGTTCGTGTCCGCCCGGTGTCGCCGCTGTATCGGGGTGCTCACACTCCCGCGCCCGGCGGTGTGAGAAGGCGCTCAAGATGACCGGCGGCGCCGATGCCATAGACTCGAGACGCAGTTTCAGGCGGTCGAGCGGGGAGTGATGGACACCACGATGACGGCGGACGTGTCCGCCGCACGACCCCACTCACTGGGCCGCACGATCCGCGCGTACATCGCACTGACCAAGCCGCGAGTGCTCGAGCTGCTGCTGGTCACGACCGTCCCGGTGATGATCCTCGCGCAGGGCGGACTCCCGAACATCTGGCTCGTGCTCGCAACGGTGCTGGGCGGCTCGCTGAGCGCGGGTTCCGCCGCGGCGTTCAACATGTACCTCGATCGCGACATCGACGCGCACATGCAGCGGACGGTGAACCGCCCGCTCGTGACGGGGGAAGTCTCGCCCCGCGGCGCCCTGATCTTCGCGTGGACGCTGGCCGCGGCATCCACCGTCTGGCTGTGGTTCACGACCAACTGGCTCGCCGCCGTCCTGTCGGCCGGCGCGATCTTCTTCTACGTCGTGATCTACACGATGATCCTCAAGCGCCGCACCGAGCAGAACATCGTGTGGGGCGGGATCGCGGGATGCTTCCCTGTGGTGATCGGATGGTCTGCGGTCACCGGCTCCCTGGCGTGGACACCGATGATCCTGTTCGCGCTCGTTTTCCTGTGGACGCCGCCGCACTACTGGCCCCTGTCGATGAAGTACAAGGACCAGTACGACGAGGTCGACGTTCCGATGCTGGGCGCGACGCGCAACAGCTCTCAGGTCGGACTGCAGGTCATCCTCTATGCGTGGGCGACCGTCGCCTGCTCGCTGCTGCTCATTCCGGTGGCGGGCATGGGTCTCGTGTACACGGTCTCGGCGTTGGTGTTCGGCGGCTGGTTCATCTACGAGTCGCACCGCCTCTACAACCGCGCGGTGCGCGGTACCGAGCCGCGGCCGATGCGCGTCTTCCACGCCTCGATCACGTACCTCACGCTCCTGTTCGTCGCGATCGCGATCGACCCGCTGCTGCCCTTCTGAACGGGCCGCTGCGAACGGCGGCATCTTCGGAGATCTGCGCAACTTCGGAGTCGATCCGGGATGCCGCTCCGCAGGTGGGGCTGCATCTTTCGCGCTGATGCCCGCGCTCGGCGTGCGCGGGCGCCGGGTGTGAGAAGACGCGGCACAACCTCGGAGTTCTGCAGATCCTCGGACCCGCAGGATGTGCGCAACCGAAGTCTTGCAGATCTCCGAGGTTGTGCCGGCGAATCAGCGCTGCGGCGCGGGCTCAGCCTCGACGACAGGGGCCGCCTCGGTGACGCGGGTCTCCTCGGCGACGGGCGCGTTCTCCAGCGCGTCCTTATCGTCCGACCAGTCCAGCGCTTCGATGATCTCGACGTCGGTCACAGGGACGAACGAGCGGATCACGGCGGTCACCAGGGTGAGCGCGAGGCCGAGGATGCCTGTGGCGAGCAGGATCCCGCCGATGATGGCCCAGACCTGGCCGACGTAGACGTCGACCGGGGTGGCGGTGCCGGCGGTCAGGCCGACCGACATCACGGCGAGCTTGTCGACCGTCAGCCATGCGCCGACGGCGGCGGTGGCGAGCGATCCGACCAGGAGGATCCAGAAGGGGATGCTGCGGACAAGGCTGGGACGAACGGTCATGCGTGAACTCCTCGGTTGGGGTATGTGGTCCCGGGCGGGGCCGGGTCTGCGGCCGACTCGGTTGTGTCGTTGCCGCCGGACCGCTGCGCCGGGCACAGGATGCGCAGGACGCGACATCCGTCAGCTTTGCCGGGTCTCCCGAGCCGCACGTGTGCGGATCCGATGAGCCGGCTATGAGTCCGAGTCAGCGACGGGCCGGCGCTGACTCGACCGATCCAGCGTACGCTGACCGACCTCCCTCGACCTGAACAGCAGCCTTGAGGTGCATCACGACAGCTGTCATCGCGGCAACCAGAAGCACCGCGAGGACCATGTGGATGTTGACCAGAACGACCGGAAGGCCCGTCCGCGCCTGCCACAGCCCCACAGCGATCTGCGCGAGCTCGACAACGAGCAGCAGGCCGGTCCACAGGACGAGCCGCTGGGCCCGGGGCGTGCGCCACGCGCCGATGAACAGCACGATCGAGAAGGCGAGCAGGCCGTACGCCGGCCACGAATGCACGTGCTGCATGAAACCGGGGTCGAGGCCGTTGCGCGCAGCACCGCCGTCGCCGGCGTGGGGTCCAGACCCGGTCACGAGGATGCCGACCACGACCGTGACCAGCACCAGAGCGCTCGTGATGTGGGTGAGGGCTGCGAACCAGCCCGGCACGGCACGCACCCGCGGGCCCGGCACGGCGTAGACCCGGGCGACCAGAACCGCCGCGAGCGCGACGAGCACGACCGACGCGAAGTAATGCAGTCCCACGACGTACGGGTTGAGGTTGGTCAGCACCGTGATACCCCCGATGACCGCCTGCAGCGGCACGTACAGGCCGATTGCCAGAGCCAGCCAGAACAGGTCGCGCCGTTCGCGGCGCATCCGCACAACGAACAGGAACATCGTGATCGCGACGACCACGAGGATGAAGGTCAGCATCCGGTTGCCGAACTCGATGACGCCGTGGATGCCCATCTCCGGCGTGGGCACGAGCGACTCCGCGGTGCAGCGCGGCCAGGTCGGGCAGCCCAGCCCCGATCCGGTGAGACGAACGAGGCCGCCGGTTCCCACGATGCCCACCTGGACGGCGAGCGTCGCCCATGCGGCGACGATGACGCGCCGGTCGACGGCAGTCGGCAGCCACTCCCGGAATCGACGGAACACGCCGGTGCGGGCGCTGGTCGTATGGTCCGCGGCCATCGGGCGTCGCCTCCTGGGAATGCGCTCCGGACGTGGCCGGAGGCGGTTCCGGCCACCCGGTGCGGCGGCGGAACCCTGTAGAATCAAAGGGTCGGATGCTGGCGCGTCGTGCTCTGCATCACTGACAGTGTAGGCGCGCAGGACGGCGCCACTTGATTGGGCCCACCGAGCGGCATCCCTCTCCGGTACTCCACCGGAGGAGCAGGAATGCCGGGGCGGATGACACCGTTGCGGCCCGGAGGAGAGTGTGACGATGTCGGATGTCCTGATCGACCGACCCGAGCTGGCGAGCCTCGGACAGTACGAGTTCGGCTGGCATGACGCCGACGCAGCCGGGGCCGCCGCTCAGCGTGGGCTGAGCGAAGCCGTAGTGCGCGGAATCTCCACCCTCAAGAACGAGCCCGAGTGGATGCTCAAGTCCCGTCTGAAGGGGCTGCAGCTGTTCGGGCGCAAGCCGATGCCCACCTGGGGCGCCGACCTCAGCGAGATCGACTTCGACAACATCAAGTACTTCGTGCGCTCGACCGAGAAGCAGGCCGGTTCGTGGGAGGAACTCCCCGAGGAGATCCGCAACACGTACGAGCGCCTGGGCATCCCCGAGGCGGAGCGGCAGCGCCTCGTCGCCGGCGTGGCCGCCCAGTACGAGTCCGAGGTCGTATACCACCAGATCAACGAGCAGCTCGAAGCCCAGGGCGTCATCTTCATGGACACCGACACGGCACTGCGCGAGCACCCCGAGTTCTTCGAGGAATACTTCGGCACCGTGATCCCCGCGGGCGACAACAAGTTCGCCGCGCTGAACACCTCGGTGTGGTCGGGCGGATCGTTCGTCTACGTGCCGCCGGGCGTGCACGTCGAGATCCCTCTGCAGGCGTACTTCCGTATCAACACCGAGAACATGGGCCAGTTCGAGCGGACGCTGATCATCGCCGACGAGGGCTCGTACGTGCACTACATCGAGGGCTGCACCGCCCCGATCTACAAGAGCGATTCGCTGCACTCGGCCGTCGTCGAGATCATCGTGAAGAAGAACGCCCGCGTGCGCTACACGACGATCCAGAACTGGTCGAACAACGTCTACAACCTGGTCACCAAGCGTGCAATCGCGCACGAGGGCGCGACGATGGAATGGATCGACGGCAATATCGGCTCGAAGGTGACGATGAAGTACCCGTCGATCTTCCTGGTCGGCGAGCACGCCAAGGGCGAGACGCTCTCGGTCGCCTTCGCCGGCCCCGGCCAGCACCAGGATGCCGGCGCGAAGATGATCCACATGGCGCCCTACACGCAGTCCTCGATCGTCTCGAAGTCGATCGCACGCGGCGGCGGTCGTGCCGGCTATCGCGGCGAGGTCCGCGTGGATGCCAACGCGCACCACTCGGCCAACACGGTGCGCTGCGACGCGCTCCTGGTCGACACCATCTCGCGCTCCGACACCTATCCGTCGATCGACATCCGCGTCGACGACGTGCAGCTCGGCCACGAGGCCACCGTCTCGAAGGTCAGCGAAGAGCAGCTGTTCTACCTGATGAGCCGCGGGATGCCGGAGGACGAGGCGATGGCGATGATCGTGCGCGGCTTCATCGAGCCGATCGCACGCGAGCTTCCCATGGAGTACGCAATGGAGCTGAACAAGCTCATCGAGATGGGCATGGAAGGATCGGTCGGCTAGATGACGACCACGACGCAGGCACCCTCGTCGGTGCCCGGCTCGACAGCGCACACCGACGGAGCCTGGGCCCCGATCCAGACCCGCTCCGAGCGTCCCCGCTCGTATGATCCGGCCGACTTCGAGCGGCCGAACGGACGCGAGGTCAACTGGAAGCACTCGCCGGTCGACCGGCTCGCTCCGCTGTTCTCCGACGTCGAGGGCGGCGCGGATGTCGTGACCGTCGCCGTGTCCGCACCGGATGCAGTCCAGACGGCTTCCCTGCCGGTGGGCACCGCGCCCCGCGGCGAGATCTTCGCCCCGGAGGACCTTCCCGCCGCGATCGCCTGGCGCCGCGAACCCGCTGCCCACCTCCTGCGCATCCCGGCCGGCATCGAGCTCGATGAGCCCGTGTACGTCGACGTGCAGGGTCACGGCGGACTGGCGCACGCGCACCTCGTGCTGGAGGCGATGCCGAACGCGCACGGCACCGTCGTGCTGCGTCACACGGGCTCGGTGCAGCTCGCTCAGAACGTCGAGATCCTCGTCCGGGAGGGCGCGCACCTCACCGTCATCACCGTGCAGCAGTGGGCCGACGATTCGGTGCATGCGGCATCCCATCAGGCGCGCGTCGATCGCGACGCGACCCTGCGGCACATCGTCGTCAGCTTCGGCGGCGGCGTCGTGCGCGTGAATCCGAGCGTCGAGCTCGCCGGTGCCGGTTCGCACGCGCAGCTGTACGGCATGTCGTACTCTGATTCCGGTCAGCACCTCGAGAGCCAGGTGTACCTGTTCCACAAGGGTCGCGACACCCGCGGCGACGTTCTCTACAAGGGTGCCCTGCAGGGCGCCGGCGCCCGCAGCGTCTGGATCGGCGACGTGCTGATCGGCCCCGACGCCGTCGGCACCGACTCGTACGAGGCGAACCGCAATCTCGTCCTCACCGACGGAGCACGCGCCGAGTCGATCCCGAACCTCGAGATCGAGACGGGCGACATCCGCGGCGCCGGGCACGCGAGCGCGACCGGACGCTTCGACGACGAGCAGCTGTTCTACCTGCAGTCGCGCGGCATCAGCGAGGACGAGGCCCGCCGCCTGGTGGTCATCGGGTTCCTCAGCGACATCGTCCAGCGCATCGGCATCCCCGCTCTGGAGACGGAGCTGCACGCGGCCATCGAAGCCGAACTTCAGGAAGGAGCGGCGCAGTGACCGCAACCCGCGTCTGTGCTCTCAGCGAGCTGGAGCAGGACTCCGCCATCCGCGTCGAGGTGGACGGCGTGCCCATCGCCGTCGTCCGCGACTCGAACGACGACGTGCACGCGATCGGCGACGTCTGCACGCACGGCGACATCTCGCTCGCCGAGGGCTTCGTCGACGGTGACACGATCGAATGCTGGGCGCACGGCTCGGCGTTCTCGCTGCAGTCCGGACGACCCCTGAATCTCCCCGCGTACGAACCCGTACCCGTATACGCCGTCACGATCGAGGGGGACGATGTGCTCATCGATCCCGCAGTCCTCAAGACACCGTGACCGCAGCGACGTGAAGAAGGAAGCCTGAATGTCAGTCCTCGAGATCCGCGACCTCCATGTGACGGTCGAGACGGATGCCGGCACCACACCCATCCTCAACGGTGTGACGCTCACCATCCGCAAGGGTGAGACGCACGCCATCATGGGGCCGAACGGCTCCGGCAAGTCGACCCTCGCGTACACGATCGCCGGACACCCGAAGTACCAGGTCACCAGCGGCACCATCACGCTCGACGGCGATGATGTGCTCGCGATGACGGTCGACGAGCGCGCCCGCGCCGGGCTCTTCCTCGCGATGCAGTACCCGGTGGAGATCCCGGGGGTGACCGTCACCAACTTCCTGCGCACTGCGAAGACCGCAATCGACGGCGAGGCCCCGGCGATCCGCACGTGGACCAAGGACGTCAAGCAGTCCATGAAGAACCTGCGGATGGACCCCAAGTTCGCGCAGCGCAACGTCAACGAAGGCTTCTCGGGTGGCGAGAAGAAGCGTCACGAGATCCTGCAGCTCGAGCTTCTGCGCCCGCAGATCGCCGTGCTCGACGAGACCGACTCCGGTCTGGATGTCGATGCGCTGAAGGTCGTGTCGGAAGGCGTCAACCGCGCCAAGGAGAACACTGATCTGGGCGTGCTGCTCATCACTCACTACACCCGCATCCTGCGGTACATTCACCCCGACTTCGTGCACGTCATGATCGCGGGCCAGATCGTCGAGGAGGGTGGCCCCGAGCTCGCCGAGCGACTCGAGGACGAAGGCTACGACCGGTTCATGGCGCCACTGCTCGAAGCCGCCGCCGAAGGCGAAGCGTAGAATCCTCATATGACCGCGACGCTCGCACCCGAGAAGTACGACGAGGTCCAAGAAGCCCTCAAGGACGTCATGGACCCCGAGCTGGGGATCAACGTCGTCGACCTGGGCCTGATCTACGACCTCGGCTGGGACGACGAGAACGACGCCCTGGTCATCCACATGACGCTGACCAGCGCGGGCTGCCCGCTCACGGATGTGCTCGAGGAGCAGACGGCGCAGGCGCTTGACGATGTGGTCGAGCGGTTCCGGATCAATTGGGTGTGGATGCCGCCGTGGGGCCCGGAGCGGATCACCGACGACGGCCGCGACATGATGCGTGCGCTCGGCTTCGCGATCTGACCCGCCGGACGAAACGGAAGGACCCACACGCTGACGTCCGCGCGCCGTCGGTCGTAGGCTCGAACGGTGAGTGCCGCCCCCCTGACAGCCCTGCCCCTCGACGAGTTGAGACAGCGTTCCAGCACCAAATGGCGCAGGTACCCGGCCAAGGTGCTCCCCCTCTTCGTCGCCGAGACGGACTTCGCACCGGCGCCGGCCATCACGCGGGCACTGCTGCGTGCCGTCGAGCTGGGCGACACCGGGTACACGCCGCCTGATCCGGGCATAGCGCGCTCGTTCGCGGCCTTCGCGCAGCGGCGCTTCGGATGGACCGTCGACCCCGAGCGCGTCCGCACCACATGCGACGTGATGATGGGCGTCGTCGAGATCCTCCGCCGCGTGATCGCACCGGGCGACCGCGTCCTCGTGACCCCGCCCGTATACCCCCCGTTCTACGAGTGCATTCCCGAGGCGGGCGGCGTGGTCGAACGCGTCCCACTCCTGGACAACGAGACCGGCTGGGAGCTCGATCTGCGCGGAATCGAGGCGGCCTTTGCGGGAGGCGCGCGCTCGATCCTGCTGTGCAACCCGCACAATCCGACCGGCACGGCGCACTCGCAGGAGTCCCTGGCTGCCCTCGCCGACCTGGCGGCCCGCTTCGGCGCGACCGTCATCAGCGACGAGATCCATGCGCCACTGGTGCACTCGCCCCACACGTTCACGCCGTTCCTCGCCGCCTCATCCACGGCTGCGCAGATCGGCTACGCCGTCACCAGCGCGAGCAAGGCCTACAACCTCGCCGGCTTGAAATGCGCTCTGATGGTGACTGCCGCGGAGCCGACCGCGGCAGTGGTGCGGTCTCTGCCCGACGAAGTGGAGTGGCGCACCGGGCTGTTCGGTGCGATCGCCGGCGTGGCCGCCTTCTCCGAGGAGAGCGACGAGTGGCTCGATGGGCTGCTCGCCGCGCTCGACCAGAACCGCCATCTGCTCGCCGAGCTTCTCGCCGAGCACGTTCCGGGTGCTCGCTATCGCATCCCGGAAGCCGGATTCCTCGCCTGGGTGGATCTCTCCGACCTCGGCTGGGGCGAGAACCCGGCAATCAAGATCCGCCGCGAGGCCGACGTGGCCCTGCATCTCGGACCGCTGTTCGGTGAGGAGGGGAGCGGGCACGTGCGCATCAACATCGGCTGCTCGCCGGAGGTGCTGCGCGAGGCCGTCGCGCGCATCGGCTCGCTCATCTCGCCGTGACTGCGTCGCTCCAGCCCGCGCCGAGCATCTGGGGCACCCGCTACATCTGGGTGACGGTGGGAGCGGTCGCCCTGATCTTCCTCGCGGCCGTGCAGTCCCTGGCCGTCACGACCGTGATGCCGATCGTGAGCGACGATCTGAACGGCGACACGCTGTACGCGGTCGCCTTCGCGGGCACGCTGGCGACGAGCGTCATCGGGATGGTCGCAGTCGGCGCGTGGAGCGACAAGTCGGGTCCGAAAGCGCCGCTTTACGCGGCCGTCGCCCTGTTCCTGATCGGTCTGGTCATCGCGGGCCTCGCGCCGACGATGCCGATCCTCGTCGTCGGCCGGCTCATCCAGGGTCTCGGTACCGGCGGGCAGACCGTCGCCCTGTACGTCGTGGTCGCCCGGGTCTATCCTCCGCAGGTCCACGGACGCGTGTTCGCGGCCTTCTCGGCGGCATGGGTCGTGCCGTCGCTGATCGGCCCCTTCCTGGCCGGCGCCGTGACGGAATACCTGCACTGGAGGTGGGTGTTCCTCGGTGTCGCGGCGCTCACGCTCGTCGCGTTCACGCTGATCGCGCTGCGACTTCACGCCACGCCGCTGCATACGGACGAGCCGCAGGACGGGAAAGTCGGGCCTCGCCTCGCGTGCGCGGTGGCGGTGGCGATCGGTGCGCTGGCCCTCAGTCTCGCCGGTGAGCTCGGTTCGTGGTCGGTGCTGCTGGTCGCAGCATCCGTTCTCATCATCGGATTCGCCGCCCGGCCGCTGCTGCCGCCGCGCACCCTGCTGTCAGGACGCGGCCTGCCGAGCGTCGTGCTCATGCGCGGCCTGATCGCCGGCGCGCTGTTCGGAGCCGAGATCTACGTGCCGTACCTGCTGATCGCGGAGTACGACTTCTCGCCGACGTGGGCGGGCCTGGCGCTGACGGCGGCCGCCCTCACGTGGGCCGCCGCATCCGACGTGCAGGGGCGCGTCGGCGACCGCATCGGCAATGCGCGCATCACCCTGATCGGGTCCGCGCTGCTGTTCACGTCCCTCGTCGTGGCGGGCGCCGTGGCGTGGGGCCATCTGCACCCGGCTGTCCTGATCGTCGGCTGGGCGTTCGCGGGCGCCGGCATGGGGTTGATGTACCCGCGATTGACCGTGCTGACCCTCGCGTATTCGACCCCGCAGAATCAGGGGTTCAACTCGTCGGCGCTCTCGATCTCGGACGCCGTCGGCGCCGCGGCGTCGATCGCTGCGATGGGCCTGGTGTTCACCGCACTCACGGCGACGGATGCCGGCTTCGTGGCGGTCTTCGCCATCGCCGGCGCCCTCGCGCTGCTGGCGCTCGTTCCCGGACTCCGGCTCGGGCACGCGCACGAGGCAGCCGCGGAGGTCCGCGGCGGCTGACTACTTCTTGCGCGCGTCGATGGCGTGCACGCCTTTCCACACCAGCGGGACCAGGGCGGCGGCCAGGACGGCCTTCAGGAGGTCGCCGAGCAGGAACGGGAACATGCCGGCGCCCAGCGTCGCGCCGATCAGTGTGTCGTAACCCAGGGCGTCCTGCCAGACGGCGGGACCGAGGTTGGAGAGCGAGACGTACAGCCACGGCAGACCGAATGCGTAGATCACGGCGCTGCCGGACACGTACGTGACGAACATGCCGAGCACCTTCCGGTCCCACGCGCGGCGCGCGAGCCAGCCGACCAGCGCTGCGGCGACGACGAAGCCGATGATGTAGCCGCCGGTCGTGAGCGCGAACAGGCTGCCGGACTTGCCCTCCGCGAACGCGGGCACCCCCAGGACGCCGATCACGAGGTACAGACCCAGCGCGGCGGTGCCGCGCAGCGGACCGAGCGCGACTCCGACCAGCAGCACCGCGAAGGTCTGCGCGGTCAGGGGCACCGGCCAGAAGGGGATCGCGATCTGTGCCGCGACCGCCACGAGGGCGGTTCCGGCGACGACGAGCGCGGCATCCGTCGCCCACGCGAGAGCGCGGGAACGGCTGGGGACGACGACGTCCGCGAGGACGCGGTGATGAGGGGCTGCGGACAGAGACATGGGCTCTCCTTCGGCGTGGGGTGGCCCGGGCTGGGCCGAGCGGCGTCGCGATTCATCCTAGGGGCGGGTATGAGCCCGCGATGTGCGCTGCAGGACAACGAATCGCGGCATCGGCTGTCCGAGTCCGCAGATCGCGACCGGCGAGTGGTCAGTTCTCGGCTTTGCCGAGTCGCCAATAACCCATGAACGCCACTGCGCGTCGATCGACGCCGTGCGTGGCCACCAGTCGGCGGCGCATCGCCTTGATGGCTCCCGCCTCGCCCGCCAGCCAGGAGTACAGTGGTGCGCTCTTGAGGGCGGCGCCCCCCTTGGCCGTGCGCGGAACCTCCCACAGGATGTCGTTGTCGACGTCGATCTCCTCGACCTCACTTCCGCGGCCGGCGGGCGCGAGCCGTCCGGCGGCTTCCTCGACAGCCGTGACGAGGTGCTCGTGTCGCTGCCCGGCGCCGCGCGAGCTCACGCGGTACTCGAAACCGGGATGCTGAGGCAGATACGCGACATCGTCGCGGTGTGGCAGCTCGAGCACCACGACGCCGCGAGCCTCGGTCGGCAGCTGTTCGAGGATCGCCGCGATCGCAGGCGCCGCGGTCTCGTCGCCCGCCAGCAGGAGATTCTCGGTTCGCGCCGGCGGAACGAAGTCGATTCCGTAGCTGACGCCGGAGTGAGCCGTGGTGGGCGCGAGGATCAGCACCTCATCGCCGACGACAGCGCGGGAGATCCACGCGGACGCGGGCCCCAGCACATCGTGCGCGACCATGTCGATGTCCACCTCGCAGACGTCACGGCGAACCGCCCGTGTCGTGTACGTGCGGAACGGCGGTCGCTCACTTTCGGGCGTCTCGCGCCACTCGGTGTACCAGTCGTCCCCGGTGGGCATGGCCTCCAGACCGATCGAGTCCGTCGGGAAGACGACCTTGATGCGCTGGTCGAAGCCCGGGTCGCCGTATTCGGCGAGGTCGGGCCCGCCGAAGGTGAATCGGCGGAAGCTGGGTGTCAGGTCGGTGATGGCCGTCACCGGCACCCGGAAGAAGCGCATCGGGCTAGCGGTCCGTGTCATCGAAGTCTCCAGTCTGGATGGGTCGGGCGTCGGGGGACGCTTTCGGCACGGGCAGCACGTGATGCCGGCCGCGCGGGAGGACGATCGGCGTACCCGACACGGGGTCGCGGATGACGAGCGCTTCGATGTCGAACACGTCGCGGATCAGCTCGTCGGTCATCACGACGTCGGGAGGCCCGCCTGCGACGATCGCACCATCCCGCATCGCCAGAATGTGGTCGGCGTAGCGGGCGGCCATGTTCATGTCGTGGAGCACCATCACGATGGTGGTCCCGCGGTCGCGATTGAGATCGGTCAGCAGATCGAGGACCTCGACTTGGTGGGCCACGTCCAGGAATGTGGTGGGCTCGTCCAGGAGCAGGATGTCTGTCTCCTGGGCGAGCGCCATTGCGATCCAGACGCGCTGTCGCTGCCCGCCGGACAGCTCGTCGACGGAGCGATCGGCGAGCTCGGTGGTGCCCGTAGCGGACAGCGATCGCGCCACGATCTCGTAGTCGCGCTCGTTCCAGCGCGCAAGCGGCCGCTGATGCGGCGTCCTGCCGCGGCCGACGAGATCTGCGACCGCGATCCCCTCCGGTGCGGTGGGGCTCTGGGGGAGCAGGCCGAGCGTGCGGGCGACCTCCTTGGAGGGGCGGCTGTGCAGGTCCTTCCCGTCCAGGATGATGGCGCCGGTCCTCGGCGGCATGAGACGTGCGAGCGCGCGCAGCACGGTGGACTTTCCGCATCCGTTCGCGCCGACGATCGCGGTGATGCGCCCTGGCGCGATCCGCAGGTCCAGGTGGTCGACGACGATGCGGTCGCCGTACGCGAGTGTGATGCCTTCCGCGGAGAGGCTGCGGGATCGGGTCACAGTGAGCCTCCGGAGCGGTTCGTCCTGATGAGGAGATAGATGAGGTAGGGGGCGCCGAGAACGCCGGTCACGACGCCTACCGGGTAGCGGGTGCCGAGAGCGTACTGGCCGATGAGGTCGGCCATCAGCACGAGTAGCGCGCCGACCAGCCCGGCCGGCAACACCAGCGACGCTCCCGCCCCGACGATGCGGGCTGCGATCGGTCCCGCCATGAAGGCCACGAAAGCGATCGGTCCGCTTGCTGCCGTCGCGAAGGCGAGAAGGCAGACGGCGCCCAGGATCAGGAGGATCCGTGTGCGGCGGACATGGACGCCGAGCCCGGCGGCGGAGTCGTCACCCAGGCGCAGCACGTCGAGGTTGCGGCTCTGCGACAGCACCACCGGCACCAGGATCACACTGGCGACCGCAAGTGGGACGACGGACTGCCATGTGGCTCCGTTCAGGCTGCCGGTGAGCCATTTCATGGCTGTCTGCAGGTCCCACGACGCCGCCTTGGACAGGATGTACGCGACCGTGCTGTCGAGCATGGCGGCCACGCCGATGCCGATCAGGATGAGGCGCGCACCGGCGAAGCCGCCCTTGTTGGCGAGCAGATAGATCGCGAATGCGACGATCACCGCCCCCACGAGCGCGAACACCGAGACCAGCGTGTCGTTCACCGCAAGGACGACGATGGCGAACACCGCTGCCGCACTCGCGCCGTCACTGATGCCGATGATGTCGGGGGACGCGAGCGGGTTGCGCAGCATCGTCTGGAAGGTGACGCCCGCGAGACCGAACGCGAGGCCCGTGAGAGCGGCCATCGCTGCGCGCGGCAGACGCAATTCCCCCACCGTGAAGGACGCGCCGGGCACGGTCTCGCCGAGAATGACGCGGACGACTTCGTCGAAGGAGTAGATCGTGTTGCCGATCATGAGTGTGACGAAGAACGCGGCGATGACCGCGGCCGCCAGTGCGGCGACGGTGATCGATTGGCGGCGCAGTCGAGCACGGCGGCCCGTCATCACGGCCTGAGCGGTCATAGTTCGCGCACCCTCTGCCGGCGGACGATCCAGATGAAGAAGGGCGCTCCGATGAACGCTGTGATGATGCCGACAGCGACCTCCTCGGGGCGTGCCACGAGCCGTCCGATGATGTCGGCTGCGACGAGCAGCACCGCGCCCGCGAGGGCTGCCGAGGGAAGGAGCCAGCGATGGTCGGTGCCCACGACGAGGCGGCAGAGGTGGGGGATCACCAGGCCGACGAAGGCGATCGGGCCGGCGACCGCGGTCGCGGCACCGCAGAGGATGACGGCGCCGGCTGAGGCGACCAGTCGCGTGCGGAAGACGTTCGCTCCGAGGCCCGCCGCGAGGTCGTCGCCCAGAGCGAGTGAGTTCATGCCGCGTGAGGTCAGCAGGCAGATCATCGCGCCGATGACCAGGGCCGGCAGCACCATGGCGATGCGATCCCAAGTGGCGCCCCCGACGCCCCCGATCTGCCAGAAGCGGAATCTCTCCAGCACATCCACGCGGGGAAGCAGGACTGCGCTGACAAGCGAGATGAAAGCGGCTGAGGAGGCGGCCCCGGCCAGTGCCAGTTTCAGCGGAGTCGCGCCGCCGCGCCCCAGCGAGCCGACGGCGTAGACGAAGACGGCTGCCGCCGCGGCGCCCGCGATGGCGACCAGCATGGTGGCGACGGGATCCGCGACGCCGAAGAATGCGAAGGCGATGACCACCGCCAGCGCGGCGCCCGCCGAGACGCCCAGGATGCCGGGGTCGGCGAGTGGGTTGCGCGTGACGGCTTGCATGGCCGTGCCCGACATCGCGAGCGCCGCGCCGACCACGACGGCAAGCACCGTTCGGGGCAGTCGCGCGACGACGGCCGCCTGCTCGACGCTGCCCGTTGCACCGCCGAGTCCGGCGATGATGTCGCCGATCGGGACGTCGCGCACTCCGAACGCAACGGAGGCGAGGCACAGCAGCAGGAGCAGCACGACCGCGAGGGCGAGCCACAGCAGGCGCACCGCTGCCGGGCGCCGCAACGAGGCGGTGTCCGGCAGCGGTGCGTGCGTCGTGGGTGCTGTCACTCGGCCTGGTTGAGCGCGCCCGCGAGGACGGCGAAGTACTCGTCGATCCCCCAGCCGATCGACAGCGCCGAAGGGTTGGCCGACGCAGCGAGCGGCGTCGAGTTCTCCAGGATCGCGATGCGCCCAGCGGCGATGGCCGGGATCTGCGAGAGCAGCGGGTCAGCCTGCAGCTGCGCGATGAAGTCGCCGCCCGCGTCTCCGTAGGTGACGAAGACGTCCACGTCGGCGAACCGGTCGGCCTCTTCGGAGCTGAGGGACACATAGAACTCGTCGGTGCCCTCCGATTCCTCCTCGACGACGGCGGGCAGCGGCATGCCGAGGCTCGTGAGGAATCCGGGGCGGGTGTCAAGACTCGTGTAGAAGCCGATCTGGCTCAGATCGGTGGGGTCGATGAAAGAGAAGAGGGTCTTCGACTCGGCCAAGCCGGGGTTGGCGGCGAGTGCGGTTTCAACCTCGGCCTCGAGTTCCTCGATGAGCTGCTCGCCTTCGTCCGCGAGACCGATCGCCGCGGAGTTCAACCGGATCGTGTCTTGATAGGACGTCGCCCACGCGATGTCGGGGTACGCGACCACGGGGGCGATCTTGGACAGTGTGTCGTACTCCTCCTCGGTCAGCCCCGAGTACGCGGCGAGGATGACGTCGGGCTCAGTGTCGGCGACCGCTTCGAAGTCGATGCCATCGGTCTCGTCGAACAGCACCGGTGTCTCGGCGCCGAGCTCCTCGAGCTGGTCCTCCACCCAGGGCAGGACGCCGTCGGCGTCGTCATCGCCCCAGGTCGCCTTGCTCATGCCCACCGGGACCACACCGAGCGCCAGCGGCACCTCGTGGTTCGCCCACGCCACGGTCGCGATGCGCTCGGGCTGGGATTCGATGGTCGTCTCGCCGTAGGCGTGCTCGATGGTGATCGGGAAGCCGCCTGCTCCGGATTCAGCGGAACCGGCGGCGGATCCGGCATCCGCGGCTCCGCTCGCGCACCCTGCGAGGAGAAGCGCAGCGGATGCGACGGCGGCCAGGGCTGTGGTGACGGCAAGGGGGGTGCGAGGCACGGGTTTCCTCCGTTGTCAGGTCTGTTAGGTAAGCCTTACATTACTTTGCCTCGTCGATCGATGCGAACTCGATGACATCCTTCGACGCGGGGTGGTGGAGCCGCGCGGAGCTCGCGCGGGCAGAGGCCGGTTCGGGTGCGCCGTATACTGGGAGGCTGGCCGTTCGGCCGCCCCTCACACCTCCTCCATGAAACGGACGTCTGCTGTGCTCGCCGTGCACGACCTCGAGATCCGCGTGGGCGCCCGCGTGCTGATGGCGGACGTCTCGTTCCGCGTCAGCGACGGCGACAAGGTCGGTCTCGTGGGCCGCAACGGGGCGGGCAAGACGACGCTGACGAAGGTGCTCGCAGGCGATCTGATTCCCGCCGACGGCCGGGTGGACCGCTCCGGCGAACTCGGCTACCTGCCCCAGGACCCGCGCACGGGCGACCCCGACATGCTGGCGCGCACGCGCATCCTCGACGCGCGCGGCCTGGGCACGCTGGCGCTCGGGATGCACGAGGCATCGCTGCAGATGGGCGACGCGCAGGCGGATGTCGCCGCCAAGGCCATGAAGCGCTACAGCAGTCTCACCGAGCGGTTCGAGGCGCTTGGCGGCTACACGGCCGAAGCGGAAGCTGCCTCCATCGCGCACAATCTCTCGCTGCCCGACCGCATCCTGGACCAGCCGCTGCGCACGCTCTCAGGCGGGCAGCGTCGCCGCATCGAACTCGCTCGCATTCTCTTCTCCGACGCCGAGTCGATGATCCTCGATGAGCCGACCAACCACCTGGACGCCGACAGCGTGGTGTGGCTGCGGGAGTTCCTCAGGAACTACAAGGGCGGTCTGATCGTGATCAGCCACGACGTGGAGCTCGTCGGCGAGACCGTCAACCGCGTGTTCTACCTCGACGCGAACCGCCAGGTCATCGACATCTACAACATGAACTGGAAGAACTACCTTCGCCAGCGGGTGGCCGACGAGGAGCGTCGCAAGAAGGAACGCGTCAACGTCGAGAAGAAGGCGACGCAGCTCCAGCTGCAGGCCGCGCGCTTCGGTGCGAAGGCCTCGAAAGCCGCGGCCGCGCACCAGATGGTCGCGCGGGCCGAAAAGATGCTGTCCGGCCTGGACGATGTGCGTCAGGTGGAGCGCGTCGCCAAACTGCGGTTCCCCAAGCCGGCCGCGTGCGGCAAGACGCCGCTCATGGCATCCGGACTGTCGAAGTCGTACGGCTCCCTGGAGATCTTCACCGACGTCGACCTCGCGATCGACCGCGGCTCGAAGGTCGTCGTGCTCGGGCTCAACGGAGCAGGGAAGACGACCCTGCTGCGCATCCTCGCCGGAGTCGACCAGCCGGACACCGGCCGGCTCGAGCCGGGACACGGGCTGAAGATCGGGTATTACGCGCAGGAGCACGAGAACCTGGACGTCTCGCGCTCAGTGCTCGAGAACATGATGTCGGCCGCGCCGGACATCAGCGCGACGGAGGCCCGCAAGGTGCTCGGCTCGTTCCTGTTCACCGGAGACGACGTTCTGAAGCCGGCCGGCGTCCTCTCGGGCGGTGAGAAGACGCGGCTGTCTCTTGCGACGCTCGTGGTCTCCTCGGCGAACATGCTGCTGCTGGACGAGCCGACGAACAACCTCGATCCCGCATCGCGCGAAGAGATCCTCGGGGCGCTCGCACACTACGAGGGTGCCGTCGTCCTCGTGTCCCACGACGAGGGCGCCGTCGAGGCGCTGAACCCCGAGCGCGTGCTCATCCTCCCGGACGGCGTCGAGGACCTGTGGAACCGTGACTACCAGGAGCTGATCTCGCTGGCTTGAGCCGGCGAGGCTTCAGCGGCCGGCGGCGTCCAGGATCGAGTCCTCGTCCTGCATGTCGCGGTCGCTCCGCCGCGCGGGGGCGCGCATCCGTGGCGGAGCATCGTCGCCGTGACCGGAATCCTCCGCGTCTTCGCGCCGGTGGCGCCTCTCGGTCCGGATCACATAGCCGATGAAGACGAAGCCCATGATCGCGAACAGGATCCACTGGATCGCGTAGGACAGGTGGGGCCCCGGATCCTCGGAGGGCGCGGACAGCGGGTTCGGCCGCGTCGCGGGCGCGGGATCCTCGGATACGAGAACCCCGTACGCACTCAGCTCCAGGACGTCAGCGACATCGGGGTCGATGATCTGCGCGACGAGCGGTGGATTGAGGGTGGGCACCTGGCCCTCCGGCGCCGAACGTCCCGATGCGGGCGGCGGTTCGGCGGCGCGGAGACGCACCACGACGGTCGTCTCACCTTCGGGCGGCGCCGGGATCTCATCGGGGAGCGGCTGTTCCTCGCCCGGCGGGACCCAGCCGCGGTCGACGAGGACCACCCGTCCGTCCGCCATGCGGAAGGGGACGAGCACCTCGAAGGCGACAGTTCCCCCGTGGGGACGGTTGCGCACGAGAACCTGCTCCGTGGCGAGATACTCACCCGCAAGGGTGACGGGACGCCACTCGTCGCCCGGCGCGAGCGATCCGTTCCGGTCGATGATCTCTCCGAACGGCACGAGGTCGGCGTCGTAGTTCTTCTCGACCAGCGCCAGCTGCTCCGCGCGATCCGCGTTGCGGGTGAACTGCCAATTGGACAGGAAGGCGCAGGCGATCGCGAACACGACGGCGACGGCGACGTATGCCGTCCACCGCACCGCCGCAGGCGCGGTGGACCGGCTCACTGCGTCCCCTCTCCGCCGGCCGCCGCGCCGACCGGCGCGAGTGCGCTGACCGAGACGGGAAACTCACGGGCGGCGAGGTAGTCGCGGAGGAAGTCGCGGTGTTCGTCGCAGGCGACCCACACTTTGCGGCGATCGGGGGAGTGGATCTTCGGATTGCGCCACTCGATCCGCCAGACCGCCGACGCCCGGCATCCTGCTCGCGAGCAGTCCGATGCCGCAGGCGCGGCACGCGACGCGTCGTACGCGGTGTTCACGCGCGATCGTCCGACTCGTCGGGCCGCTGGTCGATGGCGTGAGTCTCCTCGATCCGCAGAACGGGGCCGCCGGATGTGGATGGGGGGTGCACCGACGGCGCTGCGGGCAGCGCGCGCTCGGGATTCTCGGCATCCGTCCGGCGCACGTTCGCGCTGACGTTGGCGAGTACGACGGCGAAGTACGGCAGCACGATGGCCGCGGCGCCCAGCACCCACGTGTACCAGCCGTACGGAGTGATCACGACCATGAGGATGAAGCACGCGATCCGGATCCCCATCATGATGAGGTAGCGGCTGGAACGCCGAGCCTCGTCGTCGCGCGGTGCGCGCGGCAGCGACGTCGCAGATTGGGGCCTCGACGAACTCTTCACGGTCCTTCCAGACTACGCCGGTCGGACCGTGCCGGATCGGTCAGGTGCGGGCAGTTCCGGTTGCGATCAGGAGCGGAAGCAACGCGAGGAAGACGATCACGGCGAGCACGATGAAGGCCAGGCCCACATAGCCGGTGATGACGCCGGCGAGTGCCATGCCGCGGCCCTGCTCACCGGTCTGCTTGATCTGCCCGAGCGACATGTGACCGGTGACGACACCGACGACCGAGCCGATGAGCGGAATGATGAAGATCCCCACGAGCGAGGAGATGAGCGAGACGATCGACAGCGTGTTCGTCTTGGCGGGCGCGTAGCCGTATGGCGGCGCTCCGTAAGCGGGCGCGGCACCGTAGCCCGGTGCTGCTCCATATGCGGGTGCCGCACCGTAGGCGTCCGGCGGAGTCCCGTACGCGGGCGGGATGGGGTCCGCTGATGCCGGCGGCTGGCCGTACGCAGGCGCTGCGGGCGGCGGATAGCCTGCCGGCGGGTCGTAGGGGGGCGGTGCCGGCTGCGCCGGCGGAACAGGCGTCGAGCCGTCGGGATTCGTGTCGCTCACGGGAGGGCCTTTCGTCGAGTGCGATTCCAGGGTCCCAGTGGCTGCCAGGGGTGTCAAACACCGCACCGATAGGCTGGTGCGGTTCATCGTGTCCAGCCTCCGGGAGCCGTCATGTCCACCGAACGCGTCGTCCTCGTCACAGGAGGCAACCGCGGCATCGGCCGCGCCATCGCCGAGCGCTTCGTCGCGGAAGGCTACAAGGTGGCCGTTACCGCGCGGTCCGGCGAGGGTCCCGAAGGCACGCTCACCGTCCGAGCGGATGTGACGGATGCCGCGGCCGTCGACGCCGCGTTCACCGAAGTCGAGGCGCAGCTCGGTCCGGTGGAGATCGTTGTGGCGAATGCGGGCATCACGAAGGACACCCTGCTCCTGCGCATGACCGAGGACGACTTCGACACCGTCATCTCCACGAATCTGGGTGGCACCTTCCGCGTCGTCAAGCGCGCATCGAAGGGGATGCTGCGCGCGCGGTGGGGGCGGGTCATCCTGATCTCGAGCGTGGTCGGTCTCTACGGATCGGCGGGCCAGATCAATTACGCCGCGTCCAAGAGCGCGCTGGTCGGCTTCGCCCGCTCGCTCACGCGTGAGCTCGGCAGCCGTGGCATCACCGCGAATGTGGTCGCCCCGGGCTTCATCGAGACGGACATGACAGCGTCGCTGCCCGAGGACACGCAGGCGGAGTACAAGCGGAACATCCCCGCCGGTCGCTTCGCCACGACAGACGAAGTGGCGGGTGTCGTCGCGTGGATCGCGTCCGATGACGCCGCCTACATCTCAGGTGCCGTCATCCCGGTCGACGGCGGTCTGGGAATGGGGCACTGAGCCCGGTCCCCGGCTGATCGATCAGCGCGCCGACCGAAGCGACTCAGTCGCGCGTGCGATCGACCGCGGCGAGGATCGCTGCGCCGAGCTCGTCGGGCATCGAGAACTGGGGCCAGTGGCCCGAGTTCAACTCGACGATCTCGAGATCCTCGAGGGCGGCGAGCTCCGCCGCCCAATCGGGAGCCTCGCCGATGAACCGACGGATCTCCGCCTCGGAGACCGTTCCGGTGAGCATGGTCGTGGGCACGCGCCGTCGGCGCTCGTCGGAGAGCCGAAGGGCATCGGTCGGCACCCGCGCCGGCACGGATCGCGTCCGCGCCTCGACGGAGGCACGGGTCGCCGCGTCGAGGTCGGCGACCTCGGCTTGTTCGAACGAGTCCCAGCCCGGGAACGGCACCACGCCGTCCACGATCGGGAACTCCCAGATCGAGCCGCCGTCGCCGGGCGGGAACGTGTCGACGAACACGATGCGAGCGATGCGCTCGGGGCGCGCATCGGCCGCGCCGTAGACGACGTTGCCGCCGCCGCTGTGCCCCACGAGCACGACCAGACCCGTCGCGCGGTCGATCTCGTCCACGACCGCCGCAACCCAGTCGGCGATGCCGATCTCGGACGACTCTTCGGCCGGGGCGCCGACGCCGGGCATGGTCAGCGGATGCACCGAATGGCCGGCCCGCTCGAGCACGTGTGTCACGTCGCTCCACGCGGACGCGTCGAGCCAGAGACCGGGGACGAGGAGGAGGTTCATACCCGCACGCTACCGACGGCTCCCGACACGGTGCGCGGACCGCGTCGCGCTCAGGGCAGAAGCGGGATCACTTCGCTCAGATCCAGCCGCTCGACGATCAGGTCGGCGTGGGCCCGCACGGTCGGCTTCGCGTTGAACGCAAGTCCGAGTCCCGCCGCGGTCATCATGCGCAGATCGTTCGCGCCGTCGCCGATCGCGATCGTCTGCGCAAGTGGGAGGCCCGACTCGGCGGCCCACTCGCGCAGCGCGGCCGCCTTCCCCTCCGCATCCACGATCGCGCCGTCGACGGAACCCGCGAGTGCGCCGTCGACGGTGGTCAGCCGGTTCGCCCGCCAGACGTCCACGCCGAGGTCGGGGGCGATGGTGTCGAGGATCTCGTGGAAGCCGCCGGAGACGACACCCACGCGCCCGCCGCGTTCGTGGACGGCGTCGATCAGCTCCCGCACGCCCGGCGTGGGCTCGATGCGCGCCAGCACGCGTTCGAACGCGCTGACGGGGACGCCCGCCAGCACGCCGACGCGCGAACGCAGGCTCGCCGCGAAGTCGACCTCACCGCGCATCGCCGCTTCCGTCGCGGCGGTCACCTCGGCGCCGCGGCCGGCCTCGTCGGCGAGCAGCTCTATCACCTCGTTGCGGATGAGCGTCGAGTCGGCGTCGAGGACGAGCAGGAAGCGGGGGGACGGCGCGGGCATTTCCCAACGCTAGCGCCGCGGCATCCTGTTCTCCGCCTGCGTGTCAGGCGTCGACATGCACGCCCTTCCCGACCACCGTGATACCGGTGTCGGTGACCGTGAAGCCCCGCTCGATGTCGCGCTCGCGGTCGACCCCGATCGTCGCACCGTCCGCGAGGACGACGTTCTTGTCGAGGATCGCTCGGTGGATGCGCGCACCCTGGCCCACGCGCACATGGTCGAAGAGCACCGAGTCGGTGATCGTCGACCCGCCGCCCGCGAGAGTCCACGGTCCGACGACACTGCGTTCGAGGTGCGTGCCGGACAGCACCGAACCTAGTGACACGATCGAGTCGATGGCGTTGCCGATGCGTCCGACCGAGTCGCGGACGAACTTCGCCGGAGGCGAGTTGACGGTCTGCGAGTGTATCGGCCACTGGGTGTTGTAGAGGTTGAAGATCGGCAGCGTGGAGATGAGGTCCATGTGGGCGTCGAAGAACGACTCGATCGTCCCCACGTCGCGCCAGTAGTCGCGGTCGCGATCTGTCGAACCCGGAACGTCGTTGAGCTTCATGTCGTACACGCCCGACTCGCCACGACCGACGAAGTACGGGATGATGTCGCCGCCCATGTCGTGGTTCGAGGTGGGCAGCTCGCCGTCGGTCTCGACCGCCTCGATGAGCGCGTCGGTGTCGAAGATGTAGTTGCCCATCGACGCGAGCACCTCGTCTGGGTTGTCGGCCAGCCCGGTGGCGTCCTGCGGCTTCTCGAGGAACTCGCGGATCTTCGCGGGGTTCTTCTCCTCGACGTCGATGACGCCGAACTGGTTCGCCAGCGCCAGCGGCTGGCGGATGCCCGCCACGGTGGCGCGCGCCCCGGACTGGATGTGCGCGTCGAGCATCTGGCGGAAGTCCATGCGGTAGACGTGATCCGCGCCGATGACGAAGACGATGTCGGGCTTCTCGTCGTTGATGAGGTTGAGGCTCTGCAGGATGGCGTCCGCCGATCCGGAGAACCACCGCTTGCCGAGGCGCTGCTGGGCCGGCACCGACGCGACGTAGGAATCCAGAAGGGGCGACATCCGCCAGGTCTGGGAGATGTGCCGGTCGAGGCTGTGCGACTTGTACTGCGTCAGCACCACCAGCTGCCGCAGTCCAGAGTTGATGAGGTTCGATATCGCGAAGTCGATCAGGCGATACTGCCCGCCGAATGGGACGGCGGGCTTGGCCCGGTCCGCCGTGAGGGGCATGAGTCGTTTTCCCTCGCCACCGGCGAGGATGATTCCGAAAACCTTCGGCGCTGCAGGCATGGCCCCACCCTATGCCGCACTTCGGCTCGGGTACTAGCGTGATGACATGCGAGTCGACATCATCACCAAGGAGTACCCGCCAGAGGTCTACGGCGGTGCCGGAGTGCATGTCACGGAGCTGGTCAAGGCCCTGCGCGAGCGCATGGACGTCCAGGTGCGGGCTTTCGGCGGTCCGCGCGACGAGGCCGGAACGACCGCATACGGCGTGCCGGAAGAGTTGGCTTCGGCGAACGGCGCGATCCAGACCCTCGGCACGGACCTCGAGATCGTGACGGATGTCGCCGGCGCCGACGTGGTGCACAGCCACACCTGGTACGCGAACTTCGCCGGGCACCTGGCCTCGCTGCTGCACGGCATCCCGCACATCGTCACCGCGCACAGCCTCGAGCCGCTGCGGCCCTGGAAGGCCGAGCAGCTCGGCGGCGGGTACGCCGTCTCGAGCTACATCGAGAAGACGGCATACGAGGGTGCCGCGGCGATCGTCGCCGTCAGCGATGGGATGCGCACCGACATCCTCCGCAGCTACCCGACGCTCGATC
Source organism: uncultured Actinomycetota bacterium (assembly GCA_963772625.1). Classification (GTDB taxonomy): domain Bacteria; phylum Actinomycetota; class Actinomycetes; order Actinomycetales; family Microbacteriaceae; genus Microbacterium. The sequence continues at coordinate 403,116 of CAVYXT010000002.1, forward strand.
CGGCGAAAGTGCGCGTCATCTACAACGGCATCGACGTGGACGCCTGGCATCCGGTCGAGGACCCGGAGCTGCTGTCCCAGCTGGGGATCGACGCCTCGAAGCCGTCGGTGGTCTTCGTCGGGAGGATCACCCGCCAGAAGGGGCTTCCGTACTTCCTGCGTGCGGCGGAGCGGCTGCCCGCCGATGTGCAGGTGATCCTGTGCGCCGGCGCGCCGGACACCCCGCAGATCATGGCGGAGGTCGAGGCGCTCGTGCGCGGCCTGCAGGAGACCCGGGAGGGAGTGGTGTGGATCGATCGCGTGCTGCCGCGTCACGAGCTGTGCACGGTGCTCACCGCGGCGACGACCTTCGTGTGCCCCTCTATCTACGAGCCGCTGGGCATCGTGAACCTCGAGGCGATGGCGTGCGGCGCCGCCGTGGTCGGGACGGCCACCGGAGGAATTCCGGAGGTCGTCGTCGACGGAGTCACCGGCCGGCTCGTGCCGATCGAGCAGGTGCAGGACGGCACGGGCACACCGCTGAATCCCGACGTGTACGTCGATGATCTCGCCCGGGTGCTGACGGAGGTCGTGAGCGACCGCGACAGGGCGGCGGCCTACGGGGCGGCCGGCCGCGAACGCGCCAGGAACGACTTCAGCTGGGCGTCCATCGCGGACGCCACGACGGCGCTGTACGCGGAGGTGGCCGGCATCCGCCGTTAGGCTTACGGCATGCCGCAGGTGCTCGAGTTCTCCGACGTCGTCGTCCGCAGAAACGCCCGAGACATCGTCGACCACCTCGACTGGTCGGTCGAGGACGACCAGCGGTGGGTGATCCTCGGGCCCAACGGCGCGGGCAAGACGACGCTCCTGCAGCTCGCGGACACGCTCGTTCACCCCAGCTCGGGGAAGGTGACGATCCTGGGCGAGCAGCTGGGCCGAACGGACGTCTTCGAGCTGCGCCCGCGGATCGGGTTCGCGTCCACCGCCATGGCCAGGCGGGTGCCGCCGGAGGAGACCGTGCTCAACGTCGTGCTCACGGCGGCGTACTCGGTGCTCGGCCGGTGGAACGAGGCGTACGAAGACATCGATGAGCGCCGCGCCTTGCGCGTGCTCGCGGAATGGCGGCTCGACGGGCTCGCGGACCGCACGTTCGGCACCCTGTCTGACGGAGAGCAGAAGCGCGTGCAGATCGCGCGAGCGATCATGACCGATCCCGAGCTGCTGCTGCTGGACGAGCCCGCGGCGAGCCTGGACCTCGGCGCGCGCGAGGAGCTGCTGACACTGCTCGGCGGCTACGCTCAGGCGGCGACGACCCCGGCGATGGTAATGGTCACGCACCACGTCGAGGAGATTCCGATCGGCTTCACACACGTTCTGCTGCTGCGCGAGGGACGTGTCGTGGCTGCCGGTCCGCTCGACGAAGCGCTCACCGAGGAGAGCCTCACGGAGGCATTCGGCGCTCCCATCACCCTGACCGCCGACGGCGGACGCTACGCCGCGAGGGCGTCGCACGCCGGTTCCTGATCGCGACGGACCACGATTCACGTCTGCGCCCCCGGGCTGATAGAATCGACCCTTGGTGCACTCGCACCGCAGACTTTCCTCCGTTCCTGAGCTCGGCCCAGGGACTCCGTACATCCCGCAAGGACTCCGCATGAAGACTGACATCCACCCCGACTACCAGGCGGTCGTGTTCCGCGACCTCGGCTCGGGCGAGACCTTCCTGACCCGTTCGACTGTCACCTCCAGCAAGACGATCGAGCTCGACGGTGTCGAGTACCCGGTCATCGACGTGGAGATCTCGTCGGCGTCGCACCCGTTCTACACGGGCAAGCAGCGCATCATGGACTCCGCCGGTCGTGTCGAGAAGTTCAACCAGCGCTTCAAGAACTTCGGCGGTTCCGGCAACTAGCCGTCGCAGCTGGAAGGCCCCGCTTCGGCGGGGCCTTCTGCGTTCGGCCGGTGGATCGGCTCGCGATCAACGGACCGGCCAGCTCCCGTCCAGTCGGTTTTCGGGATCGAGGCGGCCGATGCGGATGAAGTACTCGGTCAGACTCGCCGCCTGGGCACGGGCCCACGCGATCTGACGGGTGTGCAGCTCTTCGGCCTGCGGGGGCATCAGGCCCGCGAACCGCGCCGCGAGAGCCTGGGCGATCCGGCCGGCGGCCACCGCATCTGCGGATGCCTCGTGGGCGTCGTCGAGCCGCACCGCGTAGTGCTCAGCGACCACCGCCAGCGTGCGCTTGCCCCGCCGGAACCGGTCATACGCCTTGTCGATCACGAGCGGATCGATCACCGGCGACGGATCGTGCAGGGGCGGCACGCCGTGTCGCTCCGCTTCGGAGGCCAGCAGCGAGAAGTCGAACGCGGCGTTGTAGGCGACGATCGGGATGCCGGCGTCCAGCAGCGATCGCAGCGTGTCGCTGATCTGCTCGATGACATCGCTCGCCGGCGCGCCGATGGCACGCGCCTGCTCGGTCGAGATGCCGTGCACCGCGGTCGCGGCCACCGGGATCTCGATGCCCGGATCGGCGAGCCAGTCGCGGGCGAGGATCGCGGCGCCGCTCGCATCGAGCAGCCCGACATGCGCGCTGACGATCCGATCCTGCGCGACGTCGATTCCGGTGGTCTCGAGATCGAACACGCCGATCACCCGCGTCCACGTCGGCACGCCGACGGGCGTCTCGACCGTCGAATCCGGATTCCGTCTCGCCTCCATGCCCCAAACGGTATGCGCCGCCTCCGACATCGCCGCCGAGGCGCCTCGCAGAAGGGCTCGTAGACTCGAAAGGTGCCCGCGCCCAACCCCTATGCCCCGTTGCTCGATGCCATCCCGGTGGAGCGGCGCGAGGCGAAGGTGCTCGCAGGCACGACGGCGTACTGGGTCTACGGACCGGCCGACGCCGGGACCACGATCATCGCCGTCCACGGCTTCCGTGGGGAGCATCACGGACTCGAGCCGGTGGTTGCGCACCTGGACGGCGTCCGGATCATCTCGCCCGACCTGCCCGGATTCGGCGAGACGCCGCCGCTGCCCGGCCGACGCCACGACCTCGCAGCGTACGCCGACTGGCTGCGGGAGTTCTCCTCCGCCGTCGCGCCCGGCGCTGTCATCCTCGGCCATTCGTTCGGATCGATCGTCGTCGCGGCGGCGGTGGCCGGCGGCCTGCGCACCCCACGTGTCATCCTCGTCAACCCGATCGGGGCACCCGCTCTGGAGGGGCCGCGCGGCATCCTCACCCGTCTGGCGGTCTTCTACTACTGGGCGGGCGCGCGCCTGCCGAAGCCCGTGGGCGACGCCCTCCTGCGCAACGGGGCGATCGTGCGCGGAATGAGCGTCTCGATGGCCAAGACGCGTGACGCAGATCTCCGCCGGTTCATCCACGATCAGCACGACACCTACTTCTCGCGGTTCGCCGACCGGGACGTGCTGCACGACGCTTTCCTGGCCTCGGTCTCGAAGGATGTGCGGGAATTCGCGCCCCGGATCGCCCAGCCGACGCTGCTGATCGCGGCGCAGCGCGACGACATCACACCGATCGAGGCGGAGCGTCACCTGGCCACACTGTTCCCGGATGCCGAGCTTGTGGAGATCGCAGATGTGGGGCACCTGATCCACTACGAGACGCCCGCGCCCGCGGCCGAGGCGATCAGGCGCTTTCTTGCGCTTTCCGCTCCCGGTACGCGATGACGTTCATGCGGTTGCCGCAGTTGCCGGTGTCGCAGTAGCGCTTCGAGCCGTTGCGCGAGTAATCGATGTAGACGGAGTCGCAGTCATCCGCCGAACACACGCGCACCCGGTCGTACTCGTCGGCGCGGATGACGTCGACGAATGCCATCGCCGCCTCTACCAGGATGCGGGTCGCGAGCGGCGCGTCATCCGAGGTCGCGTGGATGTGCCAGTCGAATCCGTCGTGGATCACGAGCCGCGGGAGGGCGTGCCCGTCGCGGAGCATCTCGTTCACCAGCGGCACGGCCTCTTCGCGGTCCACCTCCCACAGCCGTCGAAGGCGCGGGCGGATGGCGCGGATGGCGGCCACCTCGGCGTCGTCGCGCCGGATCGTCCCGGTGTACGGGTTGACTTCGAGGTACCGGTCCAAGTCCGCCGTGGTCTGCAGCGTGTCATCGCCGTCGTAGCCCGGAAGCGTGTTCACGAGATACACGGCGGCTCGAAGCGACAGCTCGGTGTCACGAATGAAAACCATATTGACTCCTGACAGACGGGACCGCTATTGTCACTAGTGTAAGCACTTTTCACTCCTGACAGACGGATTCCGCCATGGCAGCTTCCACCGCATCCATCCCCGTCCTGTCGCTGGCTCCCGCGCGACGGGTGAGCACGTCGGGGCTGGTCCTGGGAGTGGCCTCTGCGCTGGCGTTCTCTTCGAGCGGACCGTTCATCAAGCCGCTGCTGGAGGCGGGCTGGTCGCTCGGGGCCGCGCTTCTGGTGCGGATGGGCATCGCCGGACTCATCCTCTCGCCGGCGCTGTTCCTGGCGATGCGTCGGCAGCCGGCGTTCCTGCGCCGGCACTGGAAGCTCATCCTGGGATTCGGGCTCATGCCCGTGCTCGGCTGCCAGCTGTTGTTCTTCTCGGCGATGCAGCGGATGCCGGTGGCCGTGGCGCTGCTGATCCAGTACCTCGCGCCGGTGATGCTCGTGGCGTTCGTCTGGCTGCGCACCCGGAAGGCGCCCTCGGCGCTCGTGCTGTGGGGGTCGGGCGTGGCGATCGTCGGTCTCGTGCTCGTGGTCGACATCTCCGGTGCGTCCTTCGATCTGATCGGCACGATGCTCGCTCTCGGCGCAGCCGTGTGCGTGTGCGCATATTTCGTGATCTCGGAACGCGCCGGAGACGATCTCCCGCCGCTCGCACTGGCAGCGGGCGGGCTGCTCACCGGGGGGATCATCATGGCGATCCTGTGCCTGGTCGGCATCATGCCGTTCAGTGCGCCGGCCGTGTCGGTCGTCCTGGCGGGCGTCGAGGTGCCGTGGTTCGTGCCGCTCGTGTGGGTCGCCGCCGTGGCGACGACGCTGGGCTACGCGTTCGGGGTGATGGCGGTGCCGCGGATCGGCTCGCGCGTCGCCTCCTTCGTGGGCCTGTCGGAGGTGCTGTTCGCTCTCGGATTCGCCTGGATCTTCCTGGCCGAGGTCCCCGCCCCGATCCAGTTCGCGGGCGGAGCGCTGATCCTGGTGGGCGTCGTGCTGGTGCGCGCCGACGCGCAGTCCACCAGCATCCCCCGCGGAGAGGCGGCTGTGCTTCCTTGATTGCGGGCGGATCCCCGCAGGCACTCACTCCCGTCTTGCCAGCTCCATCAGCGGAGCCACGCGATAGCCGATGACCTCGCCCATGACGAGCGAGGTCTCGGTGCGCTCCACGCCCTCGATGGCGAGGATCCGCGCATCGGTGTCGAACAGGTGCTGCGTGTCGCGGCACGCGACGCGCACGAGCAGATCGACCTGGCCGCTCAACCCGTGCGCCTGCACGATCTCGGGAACGTGGGCCAGCTCCGCGGTGATGCGCGGCAGGTCCGCCTGACGGACCATGACGCTGATGAACGCCTCGATGGGGTACCCGAGAGCCGTCGACGAGATCGCCCGTTCATAGGACAGGAAGACCCCGGATCGGTCGAGTCGGGCCATGCGGGCCTGCACAGTGTTGCGCGAGAGTCCGAGCCGTTCGGCGAGGGCGACCACCGTGGCTCGCGGGTCTGTCGCGAGGGCGGCCAGCAACTCGAGATCGACCTGATCGAGGGTGCTCATAGTGCGAAACATTAGCATGTCGAGAGCAGTTTCGCTTGGCAACATGCTCAACTCCCACGAGCTTGCTTGAGCTAGGTGCAAGATCGGCGTATCTTCAGGGGTGTCGGCGATGGTGCCGGCGCTCCGCGACGAGCGGCCTCACGAGGGCTTCTCGCAACGACGAGGGATGACGATGATGCACACCCTGACACCCACAGCAGACCCGGCGACGAACGTCGACGACGTGGCACGCCTGCTGAGCCCGGACGGCGAGCGCATCGCCGACAGCGACCTCGATCCGTGGGTCGCCGACATCGATGCCGAGGCGCTGCGCGGCCTGTATCGCGACATGACCCTCGTCCGCCGCATCGACATCGAGGGCGTCGCGCTCCAGCGTCAGGGCCAGCTCGGTCTGTGGGCGCCCTGCCAGGGCCAGGAGGCAGCTCAGGTCGGCACCGCCCGGGCGTTCCGCCGTGACGACTTCGTCTTCCCGAGCTACCGCGAGATCGGCGTCAACTTCGTCCGCGGCGCGGTTGCCTCGGACTTCGTCCTCGCCTGGCGCGGCGAGGCGCACTCGACGTTCAACCCCTACGACATCAACACGGCGACCCCGCAGATCATCATCGGCGCGCAGGCGCTGCATGCCGTCGGGTACGCGATGGGCATCCAGCGCGACGGCACCGACCAGGTTGCGGCCGCCTACTTCGGCGACGGTGCGACGAGCCAAGGCGATGTGAACGAGGCGATGGTGTTCGCGTCCTCATTCCAGGCCCCGGTCGTCTTCATGTGCAGCAACAACCAATGGGCGATCTCCGAACCGGTCACGGTGCAGGCGAAGTTCCCCATCGCCGGTCGCGCGCCCGGCTTCGGCATCCCGAGCATGCGGGTGGACGGCAACGACGTCCTCGCGTGCCTCGCCGCGATGCGCTGGGCCGTCGACCACGCCCGGACGGGCCACGGACCTGCGTTCATCGAGGCCGTCACGTACCGCATGGGTCCGCACACCACCTCCGACGACCCGACGCGCTACCGCGACAAGGACGAGGTGGAGCGCTGGCGTCGCCGTGACCCGCTCGCTCGGGTGGAGGCGCTGCTGCGCTCGCAGGAGGGGTTCTCCGACGACTTCGCGCGCGATGTCGCCGCCGAGGCCGACCAGTGGGGAGCCGACGTCCGGTCCGCATGCCTTTCGGCTCGCTCGAAGGAGCCGATCGAGATCTTCGATCACGTCTACGACGAGCCGCACGTCGGCCTCGAGACGCAGCGCGCGCAGTTCGCCGCCTACCTCGACGGCTTTGCCGAGGAGGCCGCGACTTCCGGAGGTGCGCGATGACGCAGCTCACGATGGCGAAGTCCATCAACGAAGGACTCCGTCGCGCGATGGCCGATGACCCGAAGGTCCTGGTCATGGGGGAGGACATCGGCAAACTCGGCGGCGTCTTCCGCGTCACCGATGGTCTGCTCGACCAGTTCGGCGCCGCCCGGGTGATCGACACACCGCTCGCGGAGTCGGGCATCATGGGCACGGCCGTGGGTCTGGCGTTCCGCGGGTACCGTCCGGTCGTCGAGATCCAGTTCGACGGCTTCGTCTATCCTGCCTTCGACCAGATCGTCTGCCAGGTCGCCAAGCTGCATTACCGCACCCGCGGCAACGTGAAGATGCCGATCACGATCCGCATTCCGTGGGCCGGAGGAGTCGGAGCGGCGGAGCACCACTCCGAGTCCCCGGAGGCCTACTTCGTGCACACCTCGGGACTCCGCGTCGTCGCCGTCTCCAACCCGCAGGACGCCTATGTCATGCTGCGGCAGGCGATCGCGTCGAACGACCCCGTCGTCTACTTCGAGCCGAAGCGGCTCTACCACTCGAAGGGCGACGTCGACCTCGACGTCGACCTCGCCGATGCGCCCCCGATGGGGCTCGCACGCGTCGCGCGGGAGGGCACCGACGTCACCCTGCTCACGTATGGTGCGCAGGTCTCCACCGCGATGGATGCCGCGACCGCGGCTGAGGACGATGGCATCTCGATCGAGGTCATCGACCTGCGATCGATCTCGCCCGTCGACTACCGCACGGTCGCGGCATCCGTTCGCAAGACCGGCCGCGTCGTCGTGACGCACGAGGCGGCGCGCGAAGCGGGCGTGGGAGCCGAGTTGATCGCCAGTGTCACCGAGCAGTGCTTCAACTACCTCGAGGCCGCCCCCGTTCGCGTGACCGGCCACGACATCCCGTACCCGCCGGCGAAGCTCGAGAAGCACCACCTGCCCGATCTCGACCGGATCCTGGATGCCGTCGACCGCGTACTGGATCGTCCGCACAGCCTGTCGGGGCCGGAGTGGAGCTCGCCGGAGTCCGGTCGCGGAGCGATCGTGAACGGGGGCCTGATCTGATGGCGACCGATTTCAGGCTGCCCGACCTCGGAGAGGGACTTCCCGAGGCAGAGCTCGTGCAGTGGATGGTCGCCGAAGGCGACACCGTGACCCTCAACCAGACCATCGCCGAGGTCGAGACCGCCAAGGCGGTCGTCGAGCTGCCGTCGCCGTACGCCGGCACCGTGACGACGTTGCACGCCGCCGCGGGAGACGTGATCGAGGTGGGGTCCGTACTCATCTCCTTCGACGTCGCCGGGGCCGAACCCGAGACCGCGCCCGCCGCGCCGGCCGCCCCGGTGGAGGAGCCCTTCGATGAGGCGGCTGCGCCGCCTACTCAGGACGCCGCGCTGCCCAATCTCGTGGGCTACGGCGCTGCGCCCCGCGGCGCGGGTCGTCCCCAGCGCCGTGCACGCGCCGGGGCCCGGCCTCCGGCGCAGCCTGACACCGCGGTGCTCGAGGCAGCGCCGCACGATGCGATCCACGCGCAGGACGTCTCGGAGCCGGTTAGGGAGCGCCCGCGGTCCACGCCTCCCGTCCGCAAGCTCGCGAAGGAGCTCGGCGTCGACCTCGCCCTCGTCGAGGCGAGCGGAGCGACCGGGCTCATCACCCGCACGGATGTCGAGACGTACGCTGCCCGAATCGACTCGCTCGACCAGGCCGCTCCGACCGTCGCGCCTGCGGCTGCCCCGCCCGAGGCGGGGGAACGCACCACCCGCGTCCCGATCCGCGGAGTGCGCAAGCACACCGCCGATGCGATGGTGCGCAGCGCCTTCACCGCTCCGCACGTCACCACATTCCACACCGTGGATGTCACGGCCACGAGCGAGCTGATCGCGTCGTTGCGCGCCGATCGCGCCCTCCAGGGTCATCGCATCGGAGTCATGGCCGTCGCCGCGAAGGCCGTGTGCCTCGCGCTCCTGCATCATCCGACCCTGAACTCCCGCTGGGACGGGGAGAACGCCGAGATCGTCCAGCACCACTATGTGAATCTCGGAATCGCCGCAGCCACCCAGCGCGGGCTCGTGGTCCCCAACATCCGCGACGCCGACACGTTGACGCTGGTCGAGCTGGCCGACGCGATCGGCGGCCTCGCCGAGGTCGCGAGGGCGGGCAAGACGGCACCTGGCGACATGAGCGGCGGCACGTTCTCGATCACGAACGTCGGCGTGTTCGGCGTGGATGCGGGAACTCCGATCCTCAATCCCGGAGAGGCGGGGATCCTCGCGATCGGCGCCGTACGCCGCCAGCCGTGGGAGCACCGCGGCGAGATCGCCCTTCGCGACGTCATGACGCTGAGCCTCTCGTTCGATCACCGCCTGGTGGACGGCGAGCAGGGTGCGCGGTTCCTGCGGGAGGTCGCCGACATCCTGCACGAACCCGGCCGCGCGATGCTGCTGCGCTGATCCTGGACCGGGTCGGCGGCATCAGCGGTCGGCCCGGGCCTCGGGCATCAAGCTCAGGCCGTGAGTGCGGACTGGGCCATCGATTCCAGGATGCCGCGCACCGTGCTGTCGGCGGGGGACGCCCGAAGCGCGCGCATGCTGTGCGGGGTCGAGTTGATGAGGCCGAAGCACGCGTGCGCCCGCACCCGGAGGTCGGCTTCCGAGCGAGCCGGGTGGATGTCGGACAGCACGCCCATCCACAGCTCGACGTACTCACGCTGGAGTCGGCGCACCGTGTGCCGGTCGTCGTCGCTGAGGCTTGCGAGATCCCGGTCCTGCACGCGGATGACATCGGCGTCGGTCAGGGCGAAGTCGACGTGGAAGCGGATCAGGGCTTCGAGGCGCGCCCGGGGCGAGTCGTGCGCCGCGATCACCTCTTGACCGCCGGTGTGCAGCCGTTCGCTGACGCGCACGAGGATGGCTCCGAGCAGAGCCTGCTTGTTCGCGAAATGGCGGTACACGGCCGGACCGCTGACACCGACCGCCGCACCGAGCTCCTCGAGGCTCACCCCGCTGAATCCGCGCTCGGCGAAGAGCCGCGCTGCCTCGGAGAGGAAAGCGGCCTGACGGTCGGCCTTGGCGCGATCGCGCTCGGTGACCCCGCTTGTCATTTCAGTTAATCCTCGCTAACCTAGAAAGTCAGTTAGTGAACCCTAACCACAGCGATCGCGGCGGGACAACCGACGTGATCCGATCGTGACGTCGACGGAGATGACATGACGCCAGCCGGCTCTGCACTGCAGACCGCGGTCGCACACGACGCGGCGTTCGAGCGGACCCGGGACGCGCAGGCCGCCCTGGCGGGGCGACTGCGCGAGCGGCTCGCCGAGGCATCCGTCGGCGGACCTCAGGCCTCGCGGGAGCGCCACCAGGCCCGCGGCAAACTGCTGCCGCGCGACCGCATCGCCCGCGTGCTGGACGAGGGCAGCCCGTTCGTCGAGATCGCACCGCTGGCCGCTGAGGGCATGTACGGGGGAGAGGCGCCCGGCGCCGGAGTCATCGCCGGCATCGGACTCGTGCACGGCCGCCACGTGATGGTCGTGTGCAACGACGCGACCGTGAAAGGCGGAACCTACTACCCGCTCACCGTCAAGAAGCACCTGCGTGCGCAGGAGATCGCGCTCGAGAACAGGCTGCCGTGCGTGTACCTCGTCGACTCGGGGGGAGCGTTCCTGCCGATGCAGGACGACGTCTTTCCCGACCGCGATCACTTCGGGCGGATCTTCTTCAACCAGGCCCGCATGTCGGCCGAGGGCATCCCCCAGATCGCGGCAGTGCTGGGGTCGTGCACCGCCGGGGGCGCGTACGTGCCCGCCATGAGCGATGAGACCGTGATCGTCCGCAACCAGGGCACCATCTTCCTGGGCGGACCCCCGCTCGTCAAGGCGGCGATCGGCGAGATCGTCACGGCGGAGGAGCTGGGCGGCGGCGAGCTCCACGCCAGCCGCTCGGGTGTCGTCGACCACCTCGCCGAGGACGACGAGCACGCCCTAGAGATCGTCCGCGACATCATCGCGACCCTGCCCGCTCCGCTCGCGCCCGCGTGGGATGTTATGGAATCGGTTGCACCGGCTGTCGATCCCGCCGACCTCTACGGCGTCGTGCCCGTCGACGTCAACCAGCCCTACGACGTCCGCGAGGTCATCGCGCGACTCGTCGACGGCAGCGCGTTCCACGAGTTCAAGCGCGCATACGGCGAAACCCTCGTCACCGGCTTCGCACGCATCCACGGACACCCCGTCGGCATCCTGGCGAACAACGGCGTGCTGTTCTCGGAGTCCGCGCAGAAGGGCGCTCACTTCATCGAACTGTGCGATCAGCGCGGCATCCCGCTGCTGTTCCTCCAGAACATCTCCGGCTTCATGGTGGGGCGGGATGCCGAGGCAGGCGGCATCGCGAAGGACGGGGCCAAGATGGTGACCGCGGTCGCCACGACCCGCGTGCCGAAGCTCACGGTCGTGATCGGCGGATCGTTCGGCGCGGGCAACTACTCCATGTGCGGGCGGGCGTACTCGCCGCGGTTCCTGTGGACCTGGCCGGCGAGCCGCATCTCGGTGATGGGCGGGCCCCAGGCGGCGTCGGTGCTGTCGACCGTCAAGCGCGATCAGCTCGAGGCTCGGGGGCAGGAGTGGTCGGCCGAGGACCAGGCCGGCTTTGAGGCGCCGATTCGGACCCAGTACGAGGAGCAGGGCAATCCGTACTACGCGACCGCGCGCCTGTGGGACGACGGCATCGTCGACCCCGCCGACACGCGCGACCTGCTCGGCCTGGCGCTGGACGTCGTCTCGCGCGCGCCGCTGCCCGAACCGCGCTTCGGCGTCTTCCGGATGTGAGCCGTGACTGAATCGATGTTCGACACCGTCCTGGTCGCCAACCGCGGCGAGATCGCGCGACGCGTCATCCGAACGCTCCGCCGCCTCGGCATCCGCTCGATCGCCGTCTACAGCGACGCGGACGCCGATGCGCCCCACGTCCGCGAGGCGGATGCCGCGTACCGGATCGGACCCGCTGCTGCGGCGAAGTCCTACCTGGACGGTGCGGCGATCCTCGCCGCTGCGCACGAGTCGGGTGCGCAGGCCATCCATCCCGGCTACGGATTCCTGTCCGAGAACGCCGATTTCGCCGCGGCCTGCGCTACCGCCGGAGTCGTGTTCATCGGACCGGGGGAGCGCGCGCTCGATGTGATGGGCGACAAGATCCGCGCCAAGGCGCACGTGACGCGCAGCGGCGTGCCGGTCGTGCCGGGCATCGATGCGACCGGGCTGTCGGACGAGGCCATCGCCGAAGCTGCGGCGGCGGTCGGCTACCCACTGCTCATCAAGCCCTCCGCAGGTGGGGGCGGCAAGGGGATGCAGGTGGTCCGAGCCGCCGCGGAGCTCCGCGAAGCGCTCGCGACCGCGCGGCGCGTCGCATCCGCGGCGTTCGGAGACGACACGCTCCTGCTGGAGCGGCTCATCGAGCGCCCGCGTCATATCGAGGTGCAGGTCATGGCGGATGCGCACGGCGCCGTGATCCACCTCGGCGAGCGCGAGTGCACCCTGCAGCGCCGTCACCAGAAGGTGATCGAAGAAGCCCCGTCGTCGGTCATCGACGAGGCCACCCGCGCCCGGCTCGGTGCCGCGGCCTGTGCGGCGGCCGCCAGCGTCGACTACCGCGGCGCGGGCACCGTCGAGTTCCTGGTCGCGGCCGATCGCCCCGACGAGTTCTTCTTCATCGAGATGAACACCCGCCTCCAGGTCGAGCATCCGGTCACCGAGCTGGTGACGGGCCTGGATCTCGTCGAGCTGCAGCTGCGGATCGCGGCGGGCGAGTCGCTGGGCATCGCCCAGGACGACGTGGTCCTGACCGGCCATGCGATCGAAGCGCGCGTGTACGCCGAGTCGCCCGCGCGCGGCTTCCTCCCGGCGATCGGCAGGGTCCTGGAATGGACGCCCGCGCCGGGAGTGCGCACGGATTCGGCGGTCGAGACCGGCAGCGCGGTCACCTCGGACTACGACCCCATGATCGCCAAGGTCATCGCATGCGGCGACGACCGCGCCTCCGCGCTGGTGACGCTGGACCAAGCGCTGGCTCGTACGGTCCTGCTCGGTCTCGACACCAACATCGACTTCCTCCGCGCCCTGCTCGCCGACGACGCCGTCCGCGCCGGAGACCTCGACACCGGTCTGATCGATCGGCTGCCGGCCTTCGTGGACACGGAGCCGAGCCGGGCGACGCTCGAGGCCGCGGCATCCGCCGTTCGCAGTGAGGCCCCGGTGTCGTCTTCGCCGTCCTCGACGCTGTGGCAGTCCGGCTCAGGCTGGCGCGTGGGCGGCAGCGCCGTCCCCGTCACGGTGCTGCTGCAGGGCGACGACGGCGTCGTCCACACCGTCGTCGACGGACGTGGCAGTTCCGGGCGCCTCAACCGCGACGAAGCGGCAGCACCTGACACGTCGGTCGTCCGGAGGGACGCCGACGGCGTGCTCTGGGTTCACGCGGACGGTGCCGCCTCCCGGCTCCGCCACCTCACCAGACGTGAGGCGCTCGAGAAGCGCCTCGCCGAAGCGGGCGGTCCCGCCGACGCGGCCCACCCCGAGCTGCGGGCGCCGATGCCCGGCGCGGTGGTCGCCGTGCACGTCGCCGACGGCGCACGGGTCCTCGCGGGGGAGCGCATCGTCACCATCGAGGCGATGAAGATGGAGCACCCGCTCACCGCCCCGCACGACGGCACCGCCACGATCGGAGTCGCCGTCGGCGATCAGGTGCACCGCGACCAGGTCCTCGCGCGGGTGAGCGCGGACCCCATAGAGACTGCGACCGAACAGTGAGGAAGAACCATGAACTACGACCTGACCGAGGACGAGCAGGAGCTCGCCGGCCTGGTGCGCCAATTCGCCGACGAGGTCGTCGCACCGCGTTCCTACGAGGCGGACCGCACCCACACCCTGCCGCTGGATGTCGTCGCGCAGATGGGCGAGCTGGGTCTGTTCGGGCTGCCGTTCCCTGAAGAATTCGGCGGTCAGGGCGGCGACTACTTCGCGCTGTGCCTCGCGATCGAGGCGCTCGGGCGCGTCGACCAGTCGCTCGCGATCACCCTGGAGGCCGGCGTCAGTCTCGGCGCGATGCCCGTCTTCCGCTTCGGCACCGACGCGCAGAAGAGCGAGCTACTTCCCGACCTGCTCGCGGGCCGTGCTCTCGCCGGCTTCGGCCTCACCGAGCCGGAGGCGGGTTCGGATGCCGGTGCCACGCGTACCACCGCGCGCCTCGACGACGGCGAATGGGTGGTGAACGGCGCGAAGCAGTTCATCACCAACTCCGGCACCGACATCACGCGCTTCGTGACGGTGACCGCCGTGACGGGCGACAACGACGGCCGCAAGGAGATCTCCACGATCATCGTGCCCAGCGGCACGCCCGGCTTCACCGTCGAACCCGCCTACGACAAGGTGGGCTGGCACGCCTCCGACACGCACCCCCTCAGCTTCCAGGACGCCCGGGTTCCCGAGGGCAACCTCCTCGGCGAGCGTGGCCGCGGATTCGCGAACTTCCTGCACATCCTCGACGAGGGGCGCATCGCGATCGCGGCGCTGTCGACCGGTGCCGCCGAGGGGTGCCTGGAGGCGGCCGTCGACTACGCCAAGAAGCGCACCGTCTTCGGCGAGCAGCTGTCCACCCGACAGAGCATCCAGTTCATGCTGGCGCGCATGCAGCTGCGCGTGCACAACGCTCGACTCGCCTGGCACCACGCGGCGCGCCTGCGCGATGCCGGCAAGCCGTTCAAGGTCGAGGCGGCGATCGCCAAGCTGACCGCGAGCGACGCCGCGATGGACAACGCGCGTGACGCGACGCAGATCTTCGGCGGCAACGGCTTCATGAACGAGTACCCGGTGGCCCGTCACTACCGCGACTCGAAGATCCTCGAGATCGGCGAGGGCACGTCCGAAGTGCAGCTGCTGGTCATCTCGCGGGCGCTCGGACTCGGGTAGCGTGAGCGCCGTGGGGGAGACGGATGCCGGAGCCGCGGGTCGTGAGATCGTGCAGCACGGACTGTACTTCGAGGAGTGCGAGGTCGGCGCCCGGTACCTGCACCGCCCGGGTCGCACCGTCACGGAAGCGGACAACGTCCTGTTCTCGTCGCTCACCATGAACACGCAGGCGCTCCACCTGGATGCCGCCTACTCAGCGACCCAGCCGTTCGGGCAGCGGCTCATGAACTCCATGTGGACGCTGGCGACGATGGTGGGAGCCTCCGTCACCCAGATCACGCAGGGCACGCTCGTCGCCCAGCTCGGCCTGACCGACATCTCCTTTCCCGCACCGCTGTTCCACGGCGACACGCTCTACACCGAGACCGAGATCCTCGACGCCCGGCGCTCGGCCTCCCGCCCCGGACAGGGGATCGTCACGATGCGCCACACCGGCCGCAACCAGGACGGGGTCGTGGTCGCCACGGCGACGCGCGTCGCACTGATGTGGTGCAAGGATCCTGGCTCTGCCGCGAACGACGCGGAGCAGTCATGAGCATCATCGAACACGGCCCGGCGCTGCTGTTCTGCCCCGCCGACCGTCCGGAGCGCTTCGGCAAGGCTCTCGAGCGGGCGGATGCCGTCATCCTCGACCTGGAGGACGCCGTCGCCCCGGCCGCCAAGACAGCCGCCCGCGGCGCGCTCATCGACTCCGAGCTGGACGCCGACCGGGTGATCGTGCGGGTCAATCCGCCGGGCACCGATGCGTTCGCGGCCGACCTCGCCACCCTGTCGCAGACCGACTATCGCACGATCATGGTCGCGAAGGCCGAGAGCGTGAAGCAGCTTCGGGCTCTCGACCAGCGGTTCTCGGTCATCGCGCTCTGCGAGACCGCGCGCGGTGTGGCGGCGGCGGAGAAGTTCGCCGCGCTAGACCAGGTGGTCGCCCTCATGTGGGGGGCCGAAGACCTCGTGGCGAGCCTCGGCGGCACGTCGAGCCGCAAACCCAACGGGCGATACCGCGACGTCGCGCGGGTCGCCCGCGCGCGGGTGCTCCTCGCCGCCGGCGCGCGCGGCAAGGCCGCGATCGACGCGGTGCACCTGGATATCACCGACACGAAGCGCCTTGCGATCGAGGCGGCGGATGCCGCGGCGTCCGGTTTCGCGGCGACCGCGTGCATCCACCCCAGCCAGGTCGAGGTCATCCGCGCCGCATACCGGCCCGAGCCTGGCGCGGTGGCGTGGGCACGCGCGGTTCTGAGGGCGGCCGAGACCGAGCGCGGCGTCTTCACGTACGGCGGCCGGATGGTCGACGAGCCGGTGCTCCGCCACGCCCGCGCGACGCTGCGCCGGGCGGGGTCGTGACCCCGGCACGCACCGTGGAGCGAGGGTGATGACCGACGAATCCGAACTCACACCCGCGATCGGCAAGGTCGCACGGCGCGAACTCGCCGTCCACGGCATCCGTCGCTACGACCAGCTCGCCGGCCGTACTCGCGGCGAGCTCCTCGCGATCCACGGCGTCGGCCCGAAGGCGATCCGCATCCTCGCCGAGGAACTCGCGGCCCGCGGTCAGTCGTTCTCGGACTGAGCGGCCGCGCGGCCGGCGACGACAGCCTTCGCCACCTCGGCGATGAGGTCGTACGGGATCGGCTTGCTGTGCGGAAAGACGACCGAGTCCTTCTCCGCCCGGTACGGGGCGATCTCGCTCTCGAGCGGTTCGTCCAGCCTGGGCACCGGATACAGGCCGATGTGCTTCTTCCACCCGGCGAAATGCAGCGCATAGCGGCCGCCGAGCATGACCGCGGCGATGCCGTAGCGCATCTTCTCCTCGGGACGCGGGACCTCAGCGACGATGATCTCCCGGATCCGCTGCAGCCGCTCAGCGACCTCAGGTGGGAACCCGCCGATGTACTCGTCGATCGTCGCCGCAGCTGCCATGCCGCCGAGCCTAGGCAGTCGCCCCGGCGAACGAGAGAAGCCGGATCCGTTCGCGCTCGAACAGCATCGTGTGCGCTGAGCCGTTCGCGAGGCGCTGACCCGTGAGAGGCAGCTCGCCGGCCGTCGCATGCCGGATCAGCTCGCGGATGAGGGCGCCGTGCGTCACGACGACGACGGATGCCGCGGCCGGCGCAGTCGGCCGCCGCGCGTCGCGCACCACGGCCCCCAGGGCGCGCAGCCCGCGTTGCCGCAGGTGCGGCCACGGCTCGGCTCCGGGCACCTCGGCCGTGTGCCAGTCGCCCCACCGGCGGATGAACTCCTCCGCGTCGAGGCCCTCGGCTTCGCCGTACGCGCGCTCGCGCAGATCGGGGTACACACGGGGAGCGGGCAGTCCCAGCTCCGCGGCGATGATCTCGGCCGTCTCACGTGCGCGCGAGAGGTCGCTCGACACGACCGAAGGGGCGACGGTCGTCGAGGAGAGGTCGAGCTGCGCACGCAGGGCGGCGGCGGCATCCCGAGCCTGGGCACGGCCGGTGTCGTTGAGCGGGATGTCCGTGGATCCCTGGATGCGCCGGTCTCGATTCCAGTCGGTCTCGCCGTGGCGGATGAGGGTCAGCAGTGTCACCTGTCGAGCCTAGGCCTCCGCGACGAAGGTGCGGCGCTACCCGGGCGTGGGGAGAGCCTCCGCGAAGGCCTGCAGCACGTCGCTCGTGCCCGCGTCCACTTTGACCGTCGCTCGCGCGTCGGCGCGGGTCTGGCCGCGATTGACGATCACGATCGGCAGTCGCCGCCGCCGTGCGCGCTCCAGGAGCCGGATGCCGGAGTTGACCACCAGTGAGGATCCCGCGATCACCAGCGCGTCGCTCGTGCGCACGAGCTGCTCGGCCTCGCGGAACTTCTCGGCGGGGATGAACTCGCCGAAGAAGACCACGTCGGGCTTGAGCATCCCGTCGCAGACCGTGCACGCGGGGACGCGGAATCCGGTCGTGCTTTCCGGCAGGACGTCGCCGTCCGGGCCGAGCGGCACGTTCTCGGGGAGCTGGATCCAGGGGTTGTCCACCTCGACACGCTGCGCGAGATCACGGCGGTCGAACACCTGCCCGCAGTGGGTGCAGAAGACGCGGCGCATCGTGCCGTGCAGTTCGACGACGCGGCGGCTGCCTGCGCGCACATGCAGGCCGTCGACGTTCTGGGTGATCACGCCCGAAGCGACGCCGCGCCTTTCGAGCTGCGCGAGGGCGAGATGCCCGGGGTTGGGCTCGGCAGCCGCGAACGCGCGCCAGCCGAGGTGGCTTCCGACCCAGTACCGCCTGCGCGCATCCTCGTTCGCGAGGAACTGCTCCACGGTCATGGGGGTGCGTACGGGCGCTCCGCGCCCGCGATAGTCGGGGATCCCGGAGTCGGTCGAGACGCCTGCGCCGGTGAGGATCGCGAGCCTGCGTCCCGCGAGGGCGCCGAGGGCTTCGGCGATCGCCTGCGCCGTAGCGGCATCCCGTTCGGCCACCGTGGTCACCCGATCACCTCCTCGAGCCGTGTCCCGTGCTCAGAGTGTATGCGGCGCGGTTTTCCGGAATGTTACGGATGACTCACCTGCGAGAGTGGACTCGGGCGGCCACACGGCTGCGCCAGTCGGAAGAGGGGAGCGATGGTGAACGTCATCGAGATCGTCGGCGCCGACGATCCGCGGCTCGCGGACTACCGGGATCTGACGGATGTGGCACTGCGCCGTGTGCTCGAGCCGGACGGCGGCCTCTATATCGCCGAGTCGACGAAGGTCATCGGGCGCGCCTTGCGGGCGGGGCACCGCCCACGTTCGGTGCTGGTGCAGCAGAAGTGGCTGCCGGATGTCGCGCTGCTCCTGCAAGACGACTCCGCCACGCCCGTCTATGTCGTCGCTCCCGAGGTGGCCGAATCTCTGACGGGCTACGCCGTGCACCGCGGCGCGCTGGCGGCGATGCACCGCCCTTCGACGACATCCGTGGCCGAGGTCGTCGCGGGAGCGCGAACGGTCGTCGTGCTCGAGGACATCGTCGACCACACCAACGTCGGCGCGGCCTTCCGAAGCGCCGCAGCGCTCGGCGCGGATGCCGTGCTCATCTCGTCCCGCTGCGCTGACCCGCTCTACCGCCGCAGCGTGCGCGTGAGCATGGGCACCGTGTTCCAGGTGCCGTGGACACGCCTGCCAGAGTGGCCGGAGGCCCGCGGCATCCTGAGCGCACTCGGCTTCCACCTCGCCGCGCTCGCACTCACCGAGGACGCCGTGCCCCTCGACGAGTTCGCGATCGACCGGCCGGAGCGCGTCGCAGTGCTGATGGGCGCCGAGGGCGACGGGCTGAGTCGTCGGGCACTCCAGGCGGCCGACACGGTCGTCACGATCCCGATGGCCGGCGGCGTCGACTCGCTCAACGTGGCCGCGGCCACCGCCGTCGCGATCTGGGCACTGCGCGGCAGCTAGACCTGCTCTCCCGGCGCGGCCGAGGGGTCCTTCGCCGGAGCGAGGGTCCGGATCGGCAGCGGGTCGGGGCGCTTCGCGGTGATCTCGTCCCCAGAGGACCGATGCCACACGCGACGCAGGGCCCAGGGCACGAAATGCGTGCGGGCCCAGACGAAGTCCTGGGTGCGCGCGCCGCGCCACGTCCTGACCGGAAGCGGGTCGGGCTGCATCGGCTGCAGGTCGTTCGGCACGTTCAGGGCGCGCAGCACCATCCGGGCGACCTCGTGATGCCCGAGCGAGTTGTAGTGGAGGCGGTCCGAATCGAAGAATCGCGGATCCTGCACCTCCTTGAGCCCCCACTGGTCGGCGACGATGCAGTCGTACCTTTCGGCGATGGCGCGGATGTTCTCGTTGTAGATCGCCACCTTGCCGCGGAACGGGCGGAACACCGGCGTGAAGTCGGTGTCGATGCCCGTGAACACGACGATCGTCGCTCCGTCGCGGCTGAGCCGCACGACCGCGTCCTCGAACTGCGTCGCGATCTGGTCGGGATCGGTCCCCGGACGGATGACGTCGTTACCACCCGCCGAGAACGTGATGAGGTCGGGCTTGAGCGCGAGCGCGGGCTCGACCTGATCTGCGACTATCTGCGCGATGAGCTTGCCGCGCACCGCCAGGTTCGCGTATGCGAAGTCGTCGACCTGCTGCGACAGCACCTCCGCGACCCGGTCCGCCCAGCCGCGGTGACCGCCGGGCGATCCGGGTTCGGGGTCGCCGATCCCCTCCGTGAACGAATCGCCCAGCGCGACGTAGCGTCGCCACGGGTGGGTGCCGAGATTGGTGCGGTCGGTAGGGGTGTGATCGTCGCTGGTGGGCATTGTCATCCTCGGTTCGTGACCGCTAGAAGGCTATCGCGCCCCTGCGACCTCGCTCTGCGAGGATTGTCCGCCTGCTCGTCTAGGGTGGTCACTCGTTGCGTTTGCGGTCGACGAGTTCGGGGGAGTGGTCGGTGGAGGAGGACGCTCTCACGGAGGCTTCGACTGCGGCCGACCGCGAGTTCCGCACTGACGACGTCCACATCGGCAGCTTCGCCGCCGAACACCTGTCACCGGCGTATCCGCAGCGGGCGCCGTGGGGTACTGCCGAGCGACTTCGTGCGTGGCAGGCCGAGGCTCTGGACCGCTACTTCGGCCTCGAGGGTCCGGACGGCATCGGCTCGGGGCCGCGCGACTTCCTCGCCGCCGCGACCCCCGGCGCCGGCAAGACCACGTTCGCCCTTCGCCTCGCGAGTGAGCTCCTGCGTCGCCGTGTGGTGGATCGGATCGTGGTCGTCGCGCCGACCGAGCATCTGAAGTCGCAATGGGCGGATGCCGCGGCCCGCGTGTCGATCCGCCTGGATCCGGCGTTCAGCAATCGTCATGCCGCTCCCTCGCGGCAGTATCACGGCGTGGCGGTCACGTACGCGCAGGTCGCCGTAAAGGCATCCGTGCATCAGCGGCTGGTGATGGACGCCCGGACGCTTGTGATCCTCGACGAAGTGCACCACGGCGGGGACGCGCTGAGCTGGGGCGACGCCCTGCGTGAGGCATACGGCCGCGCGACGCGGCGCCTGCTGCTGTCGGGCACCCCGTTCCGCAGCGACACGGCGCCGATCCCGTTCGTCGAGTACCACCCCGACGAGCACGGCATCCGACTGTCGCGCACCGACTACAGCTACGGCTACGGACGCGCGCTCGCCGACGGCGTCGTCCGTCCCGTGATCTTCCTCGTCTACGCCGGGCAGATGCGCTGGCGCACCCGCACGGGCGACGAGATGGAGGCTCAGCTCGGGCAGGACAACACGAAGGACATCACGGCGCAGGCTTGGCGGACGGCGCTCGACCCGGAGGGCGAGTGGATCCCGGCGGTCCTCCGGTCGGCTGACCGCCGGCTCACCGAGGTGCGCGAGCAGGTCCCGGATGCCGGGGGGCTGGTGATCGCGACGGACCAGACGGCCGCCCGCGCCTACGCCGCGATTCTGCGTGAGCTGACCGGCGAGCAGCCCGCCGTCGTGCTGTCGGACGAGGCTGAGGCGTCGTCGCGAATCGAGTCCTTCGCGCGCGGGACGACTCGGTGGATGGTCGCCGTGCGAATGGTGTCGGAGGGCGTCGACGTCCCGCGATTGGCGGTGGGCGTCTATGCGACCTCCGCGTCGACGCCGCTGTTCTTCGCGCAGGCGGTCGGACGCTTCGTGCGGGCCCGACGCCGCGGCGAGACCGCGAGCGTGTTCCTCCCGCACGTTCCGCAGCTGCTCGCGCTGGCGCACGAGCTGGAGCAGCAGCGCGACCACGCGCTCGACCGCGACAGCAGTGGCGACGAGGAGTGGGCGCTCGATGACGACGCGATGGATGCCGCAGAGCGGGAGGAATCGGCATCCGACGCACTGACGTACGAGTTCACCTATCAGGCCCTCGGCTCGCTCGCCCACTTCGACCGCGTGCTCTACGACGGCAAGGAGTTCGGTCAGCTTGCGGTGCCGGGAACACCGGAGGAGGAGGAGTTCCTGGGCCTGCCCGGTCTGCTGGAGCCCGAGCACGTGCACGAGCTCCTGCAGCAGCGGCAGGCTCGGCAGAGCCGGCACCGCAAGGCCCGCGAATCGCGCGAGGGAGCGGGCGAGACGCCGGCTCCGCCCCAGGCGCTGCATCGCACGCTCAAAGAGCAGCGCCGGCTGCTGAACAGCCTCGTGGGACTCTATGCGCGGCAGACCGGCGATCCGCACGGAATGGTCCACGCCGAGCTGCGGCGGGTATGCGGCGGGCCGGCGGTCTCGCACGCCACGGTGGCGCAGCTGCAGGCCCGTATCGACGTGCTCCGCTCGCGCGTGCGCTCGTAGTCGGCGACCTGGCGCGCGATCGCCGTTCGGATGCCCGAAATGCTGGCAATCCCTTTCCCGAGCCACCCGTTCGCCGCGGCGCTGGCTAGCGTTGAGAGGTCCCCGCACCGCCGCCCCGGAGGCTTCATTGAGCGCGCCCGCACAGCCCACGAGTCGTGACCGTCGACGCTGGGCCCACTACCTGGTCGACGAGCGCGCCGAAGCGCAGGTCTACCGCGAGCTCGCGGCACGACGCGACGGCGAAGAGCGGGAGATCCTGGCGGCGCTCGCGGACGCGGAGGGCCGTCACGAAGCGCACTGGCTGCGACTGCTCGGGGGCGAACCCGCCCGCCTGCCGCGTCCGGATCCTCGGACGGTCCTGCTCGGCTGGATGGCAAAGCGATTCGGGTCGATCTTCGTGCTCGCCCTCGCCCAGAACGCCGAGGGTCGCTCCCCCTACGAGACCGAGCCGTTCGCAACGCCGACCATGGCGGCCGACGAGAAGATCCATCACGAGGTCGTACGCGGTCTTGCGGCGCGCGGACGTCGCCGCCTGTCCGGCACGTTCCGTGCCGCCGTCTTCGGTTCCAACGACGGACTGGTCTCCAACCTGGCTTTGGTCATGGGAATCGGTGCGACCGGCGCCGCGCCGCAGTTCGTGCTGTTCAGCGGAATCGCCGGTCTGCTGGCCGGTGCGCTGTCGATGGGTGCCGGCGAGTTCGTGTCGGTGCGCTCGCAGCGCGAACTCCTCGATGCGACCGAGCCGAACGACTACGCCGACGAGGCGCTTCCCGATCTCGACCTCGACGCCAACGAGCTCGCTCTCGTCTATCGCACGCGAGGCATGCCGCTGCCGGAGGCTCTGGAGCGGGCTCGGCGCGTGGTCAGCGCCGCGCAGGACGGCTCACCCCTGACGCGCGGGACGCTGGATGCCCCGGCAGACCACGAGGTCGTCGGCGGGGCCTGGAGCGCCGCCGTGTCGAGCTTCCTGTTCTTCGCCTCGGGCGCGATCATCCCTGTCCTGCCGTGGATGTTCGGCCTCTCCGGGCTCGCCGCAGTCGTCACGGCGCTGGTGCTTGTGGGCATCGCGCTGATGGCCACCGGCGCAATGGTGGGGCTCCTTTCGGGCGGCCCGCCACTGCGCCGCGCGCTGCGCCAGCTGCTCATCGGCTACGGCGCCGCGGCGGTCACATACGGGCTGGGATGGGTGTTCGGAGTGTCGCTCGGCTGACCGCCCACGTTTCTGGCTGGCGGCCCGAACGTGATAATGTCGATCTTCGGTTGGCGACAACCACACCCATGCGCGGGTGGCGGAATAGGTAGACGCGCTAGCTTGAGGTGCTAGTGCCCTTTAACGGGCGTGGGGGTTCAAGTCCCCCCTCGCGCACAGTATGACGGAGGCCCCCTTTTCGGGGGCCTTCGTCATTTCTGCGCACGGCTGCAGCCACGGGACGCCCCGCGTCGAACCCTTCGGGCGGGAGGACGCGGGGCGTAGGTGTGAGCGCGCCTTTGCGCAATACCTGTCCCCCGAAGAGGGGACAGACAAGACGTTACCCGTTGGATAACGTTCGTATTGATTGACCTCGCCCATTTCGAAGGCGCCACCCGAATTCGGGTTTCGTGCGTGGCTAGCCTCACCGGACGGGAAGAGAGACCCCGGGACCCCAGATCCCGGGGTCTCTAATCATCTGTGCCGGCGGATGACCGCTCGGCGCGGGGCGCTCTTGGCAGGGACACTCCCAGCAGCCGCTGACGTAGCGCCCGGGTGTCCCGCTATGGTCGAGATAGCCCGAGCCCGAACTCGCGCAGATGCCGTCTGCCCCGGCGGTTCCATGCAAGGAACGGCGAGGGTCAGGTGCCGTCGGAGACCACCCTCCATCCCCCTGAAGGGTGGTCCGGCGGCGCCGTCTGCGCGGCATCCGTTCGTCGGTTCCGCAGTCGCGACTTCTGGCCGTAACCCGCCCGTTTCAGAGCGTCCTATCGGCGCAGGTAGGTTAGTCCGCATGTCTACGACCGGCTCCGGCCTGCCCGAAGTGGTCCGGGTGGCACGTGATCTGATCCGGTTCGACACCTCCAATTGGGGCGGCGGCAACGCCGAGGGGGAGCGCGAGGCAGCCCAATACGTGGGGGCGTATCTCGAGTCCCTCGGACTGGCGCCCGAATACTACGAGCCGATTCCGCGGCGCACGAACGTCATGGCGCGGGTCCGCGGTCGAAATCCCGAGAAGCCCGCCCTCGTGCTCCACGGGCACCTGGACGTCGTGCCCGCCATCCCCGAGGACTGGTCAGTCGACCCGTTCGCGGGGGAGATACGCGACGGGATGCTGTGGGGCCGCGGGTCGGTCGACATGAAGGACATGGACGCCATGATCCTCACGTCGGTCGCGGAGATACTCCGCAGCGGCGAGCAGCCCGAGCGCGACCTCATCCTGGTCTTCTTCGCCGACGAGGAGAACGGCGGGATCGAAGGCTCTCACCTGGTCGTCACTGAACACCCGGAATGGTTCGAGGGAGCCACCGAGGCCATCAGCGAGGTCGGCGGCTATTCGATCACCGTCGGCGACCGACGGGCGTACCTGCTGCAGGTGGGGGAGAAGGCGCTCATCTGGATCCGCCTGCGAGCCCGCGGCCGCGCCGGTCACGGCAGCCGGGTCCACCCCGAGAACGCCGTCACGCGGGTGGCCGAGGCGGTGGCGGCCCTCGGTCGCGCGGAGTGGCCGGTGCGCCTGACCGCGACGTCGGAGACGATGCTCGCAGGTCTGCAGGACCTCGCGGGCCCCGTTGACGGCGACCCCGACGCGCTGGCCATGTCGACCGGACCTGCCGCAGGATTCATCAAGTCCACTCTGCGCACCACGACGAACCCGACCGCCCTCACCGCGGGCTACAAGCACAACGTCATCCCCGACGTCGCCGAGGCGCTCATCGACGTCCGGACTCTGCCGGGCACCGAAGATGAGACGCTCGTCGAGATCCGGCGGATCGTCGGCGACGACGTCGAGATCGAGATCGTCGTGCGCGACATCGGGCTCGAGGTGCCTTTCGAAGGCGAGCTCGTGGAAGCCATGGTGGCGGCGCTCGGCCGCGCGGACCCCGGCGTGCCCGTCATCCCGTATCTGATGGGCGGAGGCACCGACAACAAGGCGCTCGGCGTGCTGGGCATCGCCGGCTACGGCTTCGCACCACTGCGCCTTCCGGCCGACCTGGACTTCACCGGGATGTTCCACGGCGTCGATGAGCGCGTGCCGCTCGATGCGCTGGTGTTCGGGCAGCGCGTGCTGACCGACCTGCTCCGCACCTACTGACCGACCGACGCTGACCACCCACCGATCGATGACGCTCGACCACCCCCGCACGAAAGGCGCCCATGCTTCTTGAGGCGATCATCCTCGGCCTGGTGCAGGGACTCACCGAGTTCCTGCCCATCTCCTCCAGCGCTCACCTGCGCATCCTCGGCGAGTTCCTGCCCGGCGCGCAGGATCCAGGCGCGGCCTTCACCGCGATCACGCAGATCGGGACCGAGGCG
Organism: uncultured Actinomycetota bacterium; assembly: GCA_963772625.1. Taxonomy (GTDB): domain Bacteria; phylum Actinomycetota; class Actinomycetes; order Actinomycetales; family Microbacteriaceae; genus Microbacterium. The sequence goes on from CAVYXT010000002.1 coordinate 428,839, forward strand.
GCGGTCGTCCTGTTCTTCTGGCGCGACATCGTGCGCATCATCACGCGGTGGTTCCAGGCGCTGGTCGGCCGGATCCCGCGCAACGACCCGGACGCCAAGATGGGCTGGCTGATCATCGTGGGCAGCATCCCGATCGTGGTGCTCGGGCTGCTGTTCCAGGAGCAGATCGAGACGACCTTCCGGTCGCTGTGGCTGATCGCCGGAATGCTCATCTTCTTCGGTGTGCTGCTCGGGATCGCCGACCACGTCGGCGCCAAGAAGCGTCAGCTGAAGGACCTGACCATCCCGCACGGCATCATCTACGGGTTCGCCCAGTCCCTGGCCCTGATTCCGGGGGTGTCCCGGTCTGGGGGCACGATCACCGCGGGCTTGTTCATGGGGTACGAGCGTGCCGCCGCCGCCCGCTATGCGTTCCTGCTCGCGATTCCGGCGGTCTTCGGCAGCGGGTTCTACCAGCTGTTCAAGAGCTGGGGCGAGCCCAACGTGTTCACCCTGGGCGAGACCGCGGCCGCGACGGGCGTCGCATTCGTGGTGGCGCTCGGTGTGATCGCATTCTTCATGAGCTGGATCTCCAAGCACAGCTTCCTGCCGTTCGTGGTGTACCGCGTCGCGCTCGGCTCGCTGCTGCTCGTCCTGCTGAGCGCAGGCGTCATCCAGGCATACTGACGACTCACCACGCGCGACGGGATACCGCTACCGGCGCGGTTCGTCGCGTCCCGGCTTGGTGGGGCCCTCGCCGCCGCCACCGCCGCCGCGCCGCAGGTACTTCTCGAACTCCTGCGCGATCGCGTCGCCGGACGCCTCGGGCGAGTCCCAGGTGTCGCGCGTTCTCTCGAGCTGTCGGATGTACTCGGTCATCTCCTCGTCGTCGGCGGCAGCCGCATCGATCGAGGCTTCCCAGGCCGCGGATTCGGTCGCCAGCTCGCCGCGGGGGACCGGCGCACCCGTCAGGTCCTCGAGCCGGTCCAGCAGCGCGAGCGTCGCCTTCGGCGACGGCGTGTGGCCCGCGACGTAGTGCGGCACACTGGCCCACAGGCTCGCCGATGGGATGCCGGCGGTATCGGCTGCATGCGAGAGCACGCTGAGGATCCCGACCGGACCCTCGTAGGTGCTGCGCTCCAGGCCGAGCGTCGAGCGGACCTGCTCGCTGTCGCTGCCCGCGAAGACCGAGATGGGACGAGTGTGGGGCACATCGGACATCATCGAGCCGAGCGCCACGAACCCGGTGATGTCCTCGCGCAGCGCGACGTCCACGAACTCGCCGGCGAAAGCCTGCCATGCGCGTGCCGGCTCGACTCCGCTCAGCAGCCACAGCTGGGTGCTCCGCGTCGACTTGACGGGTCGCAGGATCGTCGCCTCCGGCCACCGCATGATCCGCTTGCCGTCGCCGTCCGTCGCGATCTGCGGCCGCGTGTACTGGTAATCGAAGTACAGCTCGGGGTCGACTGAGAAGACGGGCTCGTAGGCGCCGATCTCGCGGAGGTGCGCCACGGCGGCGGACGCCGCCTCGCCGGCGTCGTTCCATCCGTCGAACGCTGCGACGAGCACCTTGCGTCCCAGTCCGTCCACGCGACCTCCTCGACCCACGACGGGGTGCATCCAGAATAGGCTCCGCGGCCGGTTGACGGGCTGCGAACGCCCGCGTGCCCCGACCCCGGCGGTGCACCGGCTCGGCCGTTCTCGCGGCCGAACTAGCATGGAGCAGTGAGCGCGAGCACCCTGACGGCCGTTTTGTGGGACATGGATGGGACGCTCGTCGACACCGAGCCGTACTGGATGGCGGCCGAGACGGTACTGGTGCAGAGCTTCGGCGGCATGTGGTCGCACGAGCAGGCGCTGCGTCTGGTCGGTCTGGGCCTGGAGGACTCCGCGCGGATCTTCCAGGACGCCGGCGTGCGGATGGGCATCCAGGACATCGTCGACCACCTGACCGACGACGTGATGGTGCAGCTGTCGACCAAGGGCGTCCCGTTCCGCCCGGGTGCGCAGGAGCTGCTGGCAAGTCTGAGTCGGGCGGGCGTCAAGACCGCGCTCGTGACGATGTCACTGCGGCGGATGGCTCAGACCGTCGTCGACCTGATGGACTTCCACGCCTTCGACGTGATGATCGCCGGCGACGACTCGACCCGCCCCAAACCCTTCCCGGACCCCTATCTGCAGGCGTGTGCAGCGCTCGGAGTCATTCCCCGCGACACCGTCGCGATCGAGGACTCGCCGAACGGCCTGCGCTCCGCCGTGGCGTCCGGTGCGGCTGTGATCGGCGTGCCGCTGATGGTGTCGATCGCCGGCGCCGGGGCGCACGCGGTGTGGCCGACGCTCGAGGGGCGCACGGCGGCGGATGTCGCGGAGTTCCACTCCGCGCACGTGGAGTCCAGCGCCGAACGCGGCCGGGGAGTCGTCCGATGACCGTCGAGCGCCCGAGCGGCCCGTTCCGGATCGGAGATCGCGTGCAGCTGACCGGCCCCAAGGGCCGACTGCACACGATCACGCTCCGTGAGACTGGCGAGCTGCACACGCACCACGGGGTGCTTCGGCATACGGCGCTGATCGGTCAGCCCGACGGGTCGGTGGTCTCCAACAGCGGAGGCCACGAGTACCTCGCGCTGCGCCCCCTGTTGCGCGACTTCGTGATGTCGATGCCGCGCGGTGCCGCCATCGTGTATCCCAAGGATGCCGCCCAGATCATCGCCCAGGCCGACGTCTTCCCCGGCAGCATCGTCGTCGAAGCCGGAGTCGGGTCGGGCGCGCTCGCTCTCTCGCTGCTGCGGGCGATCGGCGACGGCGGCCGGCTGGTGTCGTTCGAACGGCGCGCCGAGTTCGCAGACGTGGCGCGCGCGAACGTCGAGACGTTTCTCGGTCGGGTACCCGCGAATTGGAGCGTCGTCGTCGGCGACCTCGTCGAGGAGCTGCCGGAGGCGGTGGTGGCGGCATCCGTCGATCGCGTCGTGCTGGACATGCTCGCGCCGTGGGAGTGCATCGACGTCGTCGCCGATGCACTCACGCCCGGCGGAGTGGTGCTCTGCTACGTCGCCACGGCGACGCAGCTGAGCCGCATCGCCGAGTACATCCGCGCTACCGGCTTGTTCACCGAGCCCGACGCGAACGAGACGATGGTGCGCGGCTGGCACGTCGAGGGACTCGCGGTGCGGCCCGACCATCGGATGGTCGCGCACACCGGTTTCCTCGTGTGGGCGCGACGTCTGGCCCCTGGTGCGATCGCACCCGAGCAGCGGCGGAGGGCGTCGAAGTCCAGCTACGGAGACGAGGACGTCGAATTGTGGACGCCCGGCGCCGTGGGCGACCGCCAGATCACCGACAAGAATCTGCGCAAGCGTGTGCGCGAAGCGGAGCGAGCAGCCGACGGTGCCCGGCAGGCGGGTCACGGCACGGAGGCCGAGAGCCCGCAGTCCGACGAGTCAAGCGATGATGCGGCTCGCATCTAAACTGATCCGGTGCGCAAGTTCCCCGCTTCCCTCGCCGTCCTCGGACTCGTCGCAGTCGGACTCGTCGGCTGCTCCCTGCCCGGAGCGCAGACATGTCCCCGCCCGGCCGCGGACCCCACGGTGACCGATCTGGTCACCGTGTCGGGATCCACCGACGAGGCGCCCGAGGTCGAGCTGTACACCCCGTTCGCGACAACCGACACGGCCTTCGCCGACGACGTCGCCGGGGAGGGCACGCCCATCACGGACGACGGTCAGCTCGTGGTGCTCGATGTGAGCGTGGTCTCGGGAACCACCGGCGAGACCCTGGTCGCGTCGGGCTACGACGGCGACCTCTCGCGGGTGTTCCCCGTGTCTCGCTGGGTCGAGATCTTCCCCGCCTTCGACGACGCGCTGCACTGCGCGACGGAGGGCTCGCGGATCGTCGTGGCCCTCGCACCCGGCGATGTGGAGAGCGAGACCGCGGCCAGCCTCGGGCTCGCTGAAGACGAGTCGGCCGTGGCGGTCGTGGACCTCCGCAAGGTCTACCTGCCGAAGGCGGACGGCGCGAACCAGTACAACGTCGGAACCGGCCTGCCGACCGTGGTGCGCGCACCCGACGGCCGCCCGGGCGTTCTCGTCCCCGATGCGGCGCCCCCGACCGACCTCGTCGTGCAGACCATCAAGAAGGGCACCGGCCCCGTCGTCACCGGTGAGGAGCCGGTGCGCGTGCACTATACGGGCGTGGTCTGGGATGACAAGACGGTGTTCGAGACGACCTGGGGCGACGCGCCTCAGTCCCTTGCCTTCGACGCGATGATCCCCGGTCTCGCGGAGGCGTTGCAGGGCCAGACCGTGGGCTCGCAGGTGATGGTCGTCGTCCCGCCCGATCAGGGCTACGGCGATCAGGAGCAGGCCTCCATCCCGGCGAATTCGACGCTCGTCTTCGTGATCGACATCCTCGGCGTGGACCAGCCGGCACCGCAGTAGCGCACCGCCGGGCGACCGGCTCGCCGGTGAATGCGACACCGGAATCGGCATCCTGCGACGCCTAGGATAAGGGCGTGCCAGCGAACGCTTCTGCGAAGAACCCGCCTGAGGAGCGCCTTGTCAATCTCGTCGTCGCGCTGGTGGCCACCGAGCAGGGCCTGACCAAGGACACGATCCTCACGTCGGTCTCGGGGTATCGCGAGCAGTCCGAGGCCGGCGCCTCCAAGGACGCTCTCGAGAAGATGTTCGAGCGCGACAAGGAGAGCCTCCGTCGCCTCGGCGTGCCGATCGAGACCATCGGCGACTGGGCGGATCCCGACGACCTGCGCGAAGCGCGGTACCGCGTTCCGACTGCGGAATACGAGCTTCCCGAAGACATCGTCTTCACACCCCCCGAACTCGCGCTGCTCAATCTCGCAGGCGGCGTCTGGAGCGAGAGCTCGATGTCCGCCGACGCGCGCAGCGGGCTGCGCAAGATCCGCGCGCTCGGCATCGCGGTGGACGAGCCGATCATCGGCTACTCGCCCCGCATCAGTCTTCGTGAACCGTCCTTCGCGCCCCTGCAGCAGGCGATCGAGCAGTCGCGGGTGGTGACATTCGGCTATCTGAAGCCCGGCGAGGCCGCTGCGCGCACCCGGCACATCCAACCGCTCGCGCTCGTCGAGTACGAGGGCCGGTGGCACGTCTACGGCGCCGATCTGGACGCCGCCGCGGATCGCACGTTCCTGCTGTTGCGCATCGTCGATGATGTCGTGATCACACGCGAGTCCTTTGATCCGGCCCTGCGCGAGGGAGCGGGCGAGCGGGCCCTCGCAGGTCTCGAGGATGTCGCGAAGCGGAACCGGGCACTTCTCGAGGTGAATCCGGGAACCGAGGCGGCCCTGCGGCTCAGCCGTCGCGCACTGCCCGCCGACCAGGGCATCCGCGTGCCGTACGTCGATGTGCACGTCTTCGCGGACGAGCTGGCCTCTTACGGGCCGGAGGTCAGGGTCGTCGAGCCGGCCGTGCTGCGCGAACAGGTGATCCTGCGGCTCGAAGCCACCCGGTCGGCCCACGGAGGGATCGTATGACCGCACGCAAGCCGCTCGTCGCGACCGACCGGGCCGCGCTCATGCTGCAGCTCGTGCCGTATCTGATCGGCAAGGGCGAAGTCTCGATCGCCGAGGCCGCCGACGAGTTCGACGTGACTCCCGCACAGATGCGCGCGATGGTCGAGACCTTGACCGTCATCGGCCTGCCGGGCAACGGCGGGTACTGGCAGATGGCCAACGAGCTGTTCGACATCGACTGGGATCTGCTCGACGAGCGCGACATCATCGTGATCACCAACTCGGTGGGCCTGGAGCGCGCCCCCAAGCTGACCGCGAGGGAAGCGGCGGCGCTGCTGACCGGACTTCAGATGGCACGCGCGATCCCCGGAGTGGGCGACACCGATCTGTTCAACGGACTGCTCGCCAAACTCGCGCGCGGTGCCTCGAGCACGCCGGCCGAGGTGATCCTCGCGCCGGGTCCGGTGGATGCCGTCCGCGACGCGGTCGCCGAGGCCCTGCAGCGCGGAGTGGCGGTCTCGTTCACCTACAAGGCACCGGATGCCGCCCCGACGACGCGCACGGTCGACCCCGTCAAGGTGCAGATCGCCACGGGGGAGTGGTACCTGCAGGGCTGGTGCCATCTGCGTCAGGCGATGCGCACCTTCCACCTTGACCGGGTCAGCGCGCTGGAGCTCACCGACATCCCGATCGAGCACGGCGAGGACCCGGTTCCCGGATGGTTCGAGTCGGGCACCGGCGACATCGTCGCCCGCATCCGGTTCCCCGAGACGATGGCCCCGCTCCTCGGGGACTATCTCGACCGCGCGACGGTCGAGACCGCTGACGGCGTGTCGATCGCGACCATGCACGTCGCCGATGAGCACAGCCTGCGCCGGCTCGCCGCTCGCCGAGCGGGGATCGTGGAGATCCTCGAGCCGGAGTCGGCGCGGCGTGCCGCTGCGACGTGGGCCGAAGCGGGTCTCGTGCAGTACCGTTGACGTGCCTTGGACTGTCCCGGGGGAGACGGCCGCGCCTCTGCGCGCGGGCTACACTGGGAACGACGAACCGGAAGGACTCGACATGTTGCAAGGTCTCACAGGATGGCACTTCCTGATCATCCTCGCGGTCATCCTCCTGCTGTTCGGTGCCGCTAAGCTGCCCGCACTCGCCAAGAGCATGGGCCAGTCCGCTCGCGTCTTCAAGGGCGAGATGAAGGCGATGAAGGACGAGGACCCGGCCACAGGCAAGGCGGAGTCGGTCGAAACCCCCGCAAGCGAAGGGTCGGTCAACCAGACCACCGCCGACGCGAGCAGGGCCGCTGATAACAAACCCTGACCTGCAGGTGGCCACAGCAGGACCGCCGCGCGTCGCCGATCCCGGCGAGCCCCGGCGAGACAAGCGCATGTCACTCGGCCAGCACCTGGTTGAGCTTCGCAAGCGCATTCTGATCGCCGCACTGGCGCTCATCTTGGGCATGGTGGTCGCGTTCTTCATCACGGATCCGGTGATCTATCTGATCACGGTGCCGATCCGGCAGATCGCGGAGGCTGAGGGCGACGCCGCGAAGGTCGAGCTGATGTTCAGCACCGTGACCGGGGCGTTCGACCTGCGGCTGCGGATGTCGTTCGCGATCGGCCTGCTCATCTCCGCCCCGATCTGGCTGTGGCAGATCTGGGCGTTCATCATGCCCGGCCTGACCCGCAAGGAGATCAAGTACACGATCGGCTTCGTCGCCGCCGCGGTGCCGCTGTTCTTCGCCGGCTGCTGGGTGGGACTGCTCGTCATGCCGCACATCGTCGAGCTGATGGCCTCGTTCGTGCCCGATGGGGGCGCCTCGTTCTTCGACGCGTCGTACTACTACGACTTCGTCTTCAAGCTGCTCATCGTCGTCGGCGTCTCGTTCGTGCTGCCGGTGTTCCTGGTCGCGCTGAACCTGGCCGGCGTCATGAGCGGTCGGGCGATCCTCAAGGGCTGGCGGGTCGCGGTCCTCGTGGCCGTGGTCTTCTCGGCGATCGCGACGCCCGCTGCGGACGTGGTGAGCATGCTGATGCTGGCCGGGATGCTGGTCGTTCTCTTCTTCGCCGCCGCTGCGCTGTCGATGCTCTTCGACCGGCGGCGGTCCAAGCGCACCGCGAGCGATCCTTCCGCCTGAGGCCATCGCGTGACGGACCCGAGCCCGGCGGAGCGCTACGCCCGGGCCTCGCAGGACCGCAGCCACCCCATCACCGCGGCGTTCGCGGCATCCCAGCGATTCGAACTGGATCCGTTTCAGATCGCGGGATGCCAGGCGCTGGAAGAGGGACGCAGCGTCCTCGTGGCCGCGCCCACGGGGGCCGGCAAGACGATCGTCGGAGAGTTCGCGATCCACCTCGCGATGCGCGAACCGGCCGTAGGCGGGCGCGGCGACAAGGCCTTCTACACGACGCCCATCAAGGCCCTGTCCAACCAGAAGTTCCGCGAGCTTCAGGACTTCTACGGGGCCGATGAGGTGGGACTGCTGACCGGCGACACCAACATCAACGGCAGCGCGCGGATCGTGGTCATGACCACCGAGGTGCTGCGCAACATGCTGTACGCCGACTCCGGTGCGCTCCGCGGCCTGAAGTACGTCGTGATGGATGAGGTGCACTATCTCGCGGACCGCTTCCGGGGAGCTGTCTGGGAGGAGATCATCATCCACCTCCCGCCTGCGGTGCGGCTGATCTCGCTGAGTGCCACCGTCTCCAACGCCGAGGAGTTCGGCGACTGGCTCGACACGGTGCGGGGCGACACCGAGGTGATCGTGTCGGAGATCCGCCCCGTTCCCCTCGAGCAGCACGTGCTCGTGCGCGGCGATCTGCTGCCGTTGTTCGACGATCGCGCCGGCATCGCGACCGCGCAGGTGAACCAGGAGCTGATGCGCATCCGCTCGTTCAAGGGCCCGACGTTCGAGAACAACCGGCGTGCCCAGTTGATGCGCAGTTCCTCCGCTCAGAACGGCGGGCGGTACGAGGGCGGCGGCAGGCACCAGGGGTCGGGTCGGCGGCCGCACAAGGGCTCTCAGCGCCCTATCCGGTCCGCGAATGTGCAGCGCGTCGAGCGCCTCGACCGGCCGGATGTCGTGAAGCTGCTGCAGCGGGCCAACCTCCTGCCGGCGATCTTCTTCATCTTCAGCCGCGCCGGCTGCGATGCCGCGGTGCAGCAGGTGCGCCGCTCGGGTGTCCGCCTCACGAGTCCGCAGGAGCGCACCGAGATCCGCGCCATCGTGGAGGAGCGCACGCGCACGCTGCACGACGAGGACCTCGCCGTTCTCGGGTACTGGGAGTGGCTTGACAACCTCGAGCGGGGCGTGGCTTCGCACCATGCCGGACTGCTTCCCGCGTTCAAGGAAGTCGTGGAGGACCTGTTCAAGCGCAAGCTCGTGAAGGTCGTGTTCGCCACCGAGACGCTTGCCCTGGGCATCAACATGCCCGCCCGGACGGTCGTGCTGGAAAAGCTCGAGAAGTTCAACGGCGAGGCGCGCGTCGCGATCACGTCCGGGGAGTACACGCAGCTCACCGGCCGCGCCGGGCGTCGCGGCATCGACGTCGAGGGGCACGCGGTCATCCAATGGACCGAGGGTGTCGATCCCCAGCAGGTCGCCGCCCTCGCATCGCGGCGCACGTATCCGCTCAACTCCAGCTTCCGACCCACCTACAACATGGCCGTGAATCTCATCGACCAGTTCGGGCGTGCCGAGGGCCCGCGAGATCCTCGAGTCGTCATTCGCGCAGTTCCAGGCTGACCGGGCGGTGGTCGGGCTCGCGCGTCAGGTCCGCGCCTCGGAGGAGACGCTCGCGGGCTACGAGAAGGCGATGACCTGCGACCGTGGCAACTTCGCCGAGTACTCCGAGATCCGCCGTGACCTCAGCGACGCCGAGAAGCTCAACCGCAAGGAGGGGAACGACTCCCGCAGCGCGCGGGAGGCCCGACAGCGCGAGATCGCCGACCTGCGCCGGCGCATGCAGCGGCATCCGTGCCATTCCTGCCCCGATCGCGAGCATCACGCCCGCTGGGCGGAGCGGTACTGGAAGCTCAAGCGGACCGTGGAGAAGTTGCGGCAGCAGATCGAGATGCGAACCGGAACGGTCGCCCGCATCTTCGACCGGGTCGTTGACGTGCTGGTCGAGCTGGACTACGTGAAAGTCGCTCCCGACGGCACGACGGTGCTGACTCCCGCAGGCCGGACGATGAGGCGGATCTACGGAGAGCGCGACCTCCTCGTCGCCGAATCGCTGCGCACCGGGATCTGGGGAGAACTGGATGCCGCATCGCTCGCGACGCTTGCATGCTGCCTGGTCTACGAACCGCGCCGGGACGAGGCCGGACCCGGGGAGCGCGGTCTGCCGCGCGGGACCTTCCGCACCGCCCTGACAGCCACGCAGGATCTCTGGCAGCGTCTGGACGACCTCGAGCAGGACCATCGGCTGCCCGGCAGCGAGTCGGTTGCGACCGGCTTGGCCCAGGCGATGCACTCCTGGGCCCGGGGGATGCCACTGGAGCGGGTGCTCGTTGAGGCCGACATGGCGGCCGGCGACTTCGTCCGCTGGGCGAAGCAGACGATCGACCTTCTCGATCAGCTTTCGCTCGTGGCCGATTCCCCGCTTGCCACGACCGCGCGAAAAGCCCTCGACGCGGTCCGTCGCGGCATCGTCGCCTACAGCTCCGTCTGAGGCCGCCCGCTTAGGGTTATCTGGTGCCCCTCGCAGCTGCTCCGCGACCGCTTCTTCCCCTGTGGGTGGCGGTCCTGGCGTCCGTGGCGGGCGGGCTCATCCTCACCCTCGCATTTCCTGCTCTCGGCTGGTGGCCGATGGCCTTTCCCGCCGTCGTCCTCGCTCTTCTCGGCCTGATCGGCAGGAGGGCGTGGGCTTCGCTGCTGGTCGGGTTCGCCTTCGGTGCCTCGTTCTTCTTCGTGAACCTCGTGTTCACAGCGCGCTATCTGGGCCCGGTGCCTTGGATCGCGCTGTCGATGCTCGAGGCGGTGATCACCGCGGCCGGAGCCGTCCCGATCACCCTGGCCTATCGATGGATGCCGCGGGTGCTGCCGGGGCGGGTGGGCCGGCTCGTCCTGCTTCCGGTACTCGTCGCGGGGCTGTGGACGCTTCGCGAGCAGATCGTGGGCTCGTGGCCGTATGGGGGCTTTCCCTGGGGACGGATCGGCATCACACAGGCGAGCAGCCCGCTGGCGCACCTCGTCTCCTGGGTGGGTGTCTCAGGACTGACGTTTCTCATGGTCCTGTTCTGCGCTGCGGCGATCGAATACGTCCGAGCCGCGCGGTTCCGGGCGCCTCTGACCGCCGTGCCCACCGTGCTCGTGGCACTGCTGCTTGTGCTCGTGCCCCAGTTTCCGACCACTCCCGCCGGCACGCTGCGCGTCGGCGCGGTCCAGGGTAACGGTCCGGCGGGATACTTCGACGAGCGGTCCGCCGACGCGGTGCTGGAGGCCCAGCTGGAGGCGACGGCTCCGTTGTTCGGCGAGCAGATGGACGTTCTCCTCTGGCCCGAGGGAGGCGTCGACTCCGACCCCACGACCGACACGAGCACTGCCCGAGTGCTGGACGCGCTGGCGGAGCGGATCGACGCTCCGCTTCTCATCAGCGCCGTCACATCGCGCGGCGACGAGTACTTCAATTCGTCTCTGCTGTGGATCGCGGGCGAGGGCGCAACGCAGACCTATGACAAGCGGCATCCCGTGCCGTTCGGTGAGTACGTCCCCGACCGGCCGTTCTTCGAGCCGTTCGCGCCGGATTTGATCGGGCTGATCCAGCGCGAGTATTCGCCCGGCGTGGCCCCGCCGTTCTTCGACCTCAACGGCGTCGGCGTCGGGCTGGCCATCTGCTTCGACGTGATCTATGACGACGTGATCTGGGATGGTGCCCGGGCGGGGGCCCAGATCTACATGTTCCAGACGAACAATGCGGACTTCCGGGGCACCGACGAGAATCTGCAGCAGCTGGCGTTCGCGCGTATGCGTGCGATCGAGACAGGGCGCTCCGTCGTCAACCTTTCGACCGTGGGCACCAGTCAGGTTATCGCCGCGGATGGCACGACGATCGACGGATTGCCGGCTGGGGAGGCCGGTCAGATGCTCACCGACGTTCCGCTGTGGACCGGACTGACCCCCGCGGTCATCGCGGGAGAGTGGGTGAAGATGCTTCTCGGATGGGCAAGTCTTCTCGCGCTCGTCGCATTGGGGATCGCCGTGCGGCTCATCCGGCGACGGCACGCGAAAACGCCGGCCCCCGAAGGGACCGGCGTCTCGGGCTGAGGGTCAGGCGCTGAGCTTGCCGACCGTCACGTCTTCACCGGCGCCGCGGCGCGCGCGGACGTAAGCGAGACGCTCCTCGAGGAGCTCTTCGAGCTCGGGGATCGAACGGCGCTCCAGCAGCATGTCCCAGTGGGTGCGAGCGACCTTGTCCTCGCTGTGATCGACGGTCGCGGTGCCTTCGCCGATGCGCAGCAGGGCCTCGGCGCCGCAGGTGCGGCATTCCCAGGCCTCGGGGATCTCGGCGTCGACTGCGAACGTCATGGTGGTGTCACGTCCGCACGACGTGCACTGATAGATGTGTTGTGCGCGTTCATGGAACACGACGCCCTCTTCGCTCTGTAGGCTTTGGGCGCCGAGTCGAATGCCGCGCAGGCTGCGGTCTGCCATTGTGTGGTCCTCTCGTCGCTGTATAGGTATAGCGCTGGGACCTGGGCGGATCATCCGAACGGAGCGTCCTGCGGGGGCATTCACAGACGATCCTCAGGGCGGCCCGTCACGCGGCGCTCTCGGCGGAGTGTCGTCGCCGAAGACGCTGAGAGCGACGTCGGCACGATCGGTCACGATGCCGTCCACACCCATCGCGACGAGGCGCCGCATGTCAGCCGGATCGTTCACGGTCCACACGTGCACCTCGACGTCGTGCTGGTGCGCTGCGGCGATCAATCGCGGCGTCACGATGCGCATCCGTCCGCGTCTCTCCGGCACCTGGAGGGCGTCCACACCCGTCAGGGAGCGGCGCAAGAGAAGCGATGATCGCGCCGCCAGGGCAGCCAGCACCCGGGCGATCGTGGCGCTGCCGGCAGAGGTCGCGGGTCGGACGCTGCCGCCCGCTGAGCCTTCCGCGGCCGCGAGAGCCGCGAGCCTACGCTCGTCCGCGAAGCTCGTGAGGAGCACTCGGTGACCATGCGGCCCGACGATCCGACCGACCTCGGCTGCGGCATGCTTCGCCTTCACGTCGAAGTTGAAGCGCACCGTGGGAAAGGCCTCCAGCGCCTGCGTCAGGGTGATCAGTCCTCCCCGTGCTGCCATGAGCGCCTCGAGCTCGCGCACGGAAACCTGCGCGACCGGTCGCGGGTCGCCCGTGACGCGTGACAGATCGGCGTCGTGGAAGAGAACGGCGACGCCATCGGCGGTCAGGTGGCAGTCCGACTCGACGTACACCGCACCCGCCGCGTGGGCGGCCGCCACCGCGGCGAACGAGTTCTCAACGACGCCGTGCGATACATCGTCTGCCGTCAGCAGCCCGCGGTGGGCCAGGACCCGAGGCCGCGCAGCGCCCTCGAACCAGCTGTGCGTCACGACAGCGGCGGCGCGGCGCGCTCCTCGTGCGGGGGCGCGGGCTGCTTCGGGGCTTCGACGACGGTCGCGGCGAACGCGGTGCTCATGCCCTTCAGCGCCTCGGTGAACTCGCTCGGGATGATCCAGAGCTTGCTCGACGCGCTGTCGGCGATCTTCGGCAGCGTCTGCAGGTACTGGTAGGCGAGCAGCTTGTCGTCGGGATTGCCGAGGTGGATGGCGCTGAACACCGTCTGGATGGCTTCGGCCTCACCCTGGGCCCGCAGGACGGCGGCCTGCTTGTCACCTTCGGCGCGCAGGATCTCCGCCTGCCGTGCACCCTCCGCGGTCAGGATCGCCGACTGCTTCGTGCCCTCGGCTGTGAGGATGAGTGCCCGGCGGTCGCGTTCGGCCCGCATCTGCTTCTCCATCGAGTCCTGGATGCTGACCGGCGGGTCGATGGCCTTCAGCTCGACGCGTCCGACGCGGATGCCCCATTTTCCGGTGGCCTCGTCGAGCACGATGCGCAGCTGCCCGTTGATCTCGTCGCGGCTGGTGAGCGCCTCTTCGAGGTTGAGCCCGCCGACGACGTTGCGAAGCGTGGTGGTGGTCAGCTGTTCCACGGCACCCAGATAGTTGCGGATCTCGTACGTCGCGGCGCGGGGGTCGGTGACCTGGAAGTAGATGACGGTGTCGATCGATACGACCAGGTTGTCCTCGGTGATCACCGGCTGCGGCGGGAACGACACGACTTGCTCGCGCATGTCGATCAACGGACGCACCCGGTCGATGAACGGGACCAGCAGGTTCAATCCGGGCATGAGCGTCTTGTGGTAACGGCCGAGGCGTTCCACGACCCCCGCTGTGGCCTGCGGGATGATCCGGATCGAGCGGACGATGACGACGAGGACGAAGATGAAGACGACGAGCGCCACCACCCAGCCGATGGCGGTCGGGATGAAGCTCTCGGGGTTCATGCGTTCGGTTCCCCTTCCTCTGGGCGGACGTACGCGGTGGCGCCATCGATGCGGCTCACCCGGATGACCGTTCCCGGCTCGAGTTCGGCGCCGCGGTCGGGGCGGGCGGTCCACGTGTCGCCGTTCGCGAGCTTCACCTGCCCGCCGTGCGCCGTGACGGTGGACAGCACACGCCCGCTCAGGCCGACGAGCGCGGCGACATTGGATGGAGTGGGATCCTCGCCTCGGCGCAATCGCCGCAGGAGCGGCGGGCGCAGCACCAGCACGAGGACGGCCGCGACCACCGCGGCGATGATGACCTGCAGCCAGATGGGGGCGCCGATGAGGTCCGCTCCGAGTCCTGCGACACCGCCGATGCTGAGCATCAGGAACGTGAAATCGAGCGTCAGCATCTCGATCACGAGGAAGATCAGGATCAGCACCAGCCACCCGATCCACGCGAACTGTTCGATGGTCTGGATGAGCTCCACAGTGTGCCTCCCTGTTGCTCGAACCTATCACGCGGCATCCCGGCCGAGACCGGTCGGACCCCTGTCGCCGAGCCGCCGTTGATAGTGTCGACAGGCGCCCGCGCGACCGCGCGCGGAGGCCGTGGCAACCGGCTGATCAGCGCCCCGCACCACCCTGGAGAGTCCTGTGACTGAGTCCCTCACCCCCCTCGCCCCCGGTTCTCTGAGCGGCAAGACCGCACTCGTCACCGGCTCATCCCGCGGCATCGGCGCCGACACGGTGCGCTACTTCGCGCAGGCCGGCGCGGATGTCGTGATCAATTACCGCAACAAGGCGCCGCGCGCCGAGAAGCTCGCTTCGGAACTGCGCGACCTGGGCGTCGAGGCCCTCGTCGTCGGCGCCGATCTCACCGACCCCGAGTCGGTTCAGGCGATGTTCTCTGAGGTGGAGCGGACGTTCGGCTCGATCGACGTCCTCGTGCTGAATGCGTCCGGCGGCATGGAGTCGGGGATGGGCGAGGAATACGCCCTGCAGCTCAATCGCGATGCGCAGCTGAGGGTGCTCGAGACGGCGCTGCCGCTGCTCGGACGAGGCTCCCGCGTGGTGTTCGTCACGAGTCACCAGGCGCACTTCATCCGCACGACGCCGACGATGCCCGAATACGTTCCCGTCGCGCTGTCCAAGCGGGCGGGCGAGGACGCGCTGCGCGAGCGCATCCCGGCCCTCGAAGAGCGCGGCGTCGAATTCGTCGTCGTCTCAGGCGACATGATCGAGGGGACCATCACCGCGACCCTGCTCGAGCGGGCCAACCCCGGTGCGATCGCCTCGCGACGCGAGTCGGCGGGCAAGCTCTACAACGTGGGCGAATTCGCCGCCGAGGTCGCGCGCGCCGCGATCGACGAGGTCCCGGAGGATCACACGCGGCTGGTGGGCGACACGAGTTCGTTCGCGGGGGAGTGAGCGTGCGCCCCGCAGACATCGAGAAGCTCGTCTCGGTGGGTCGGCCCGATCTCTCGCCCGACGGCGCGTTCGCCGTTTTCGCGACATCCAGGCCGGATCTCGACGCCAACCGCGCGGTGGGTCAGCTGTGGCGCGTCGACCTTCCCGACGGGACGCCTCGTCGCCTCACGCGCGGGACGGCGGACGCCGCTCCGCAGCTGTCGCCGGACGGCTCGCGGATAGCC
Organism: uncultured Actinomycetota bacterium; assembly: GCA_963772625.1. Lineage (GTDB taxonomy): Bacteria > Actinomycetota > Actinomycetes > Actinomycetales > Microbacteriaceae > Microbacterium. Next base: position 444,454 of record CAVYXT010000002.1, read on the forward strand.
TTCCTGCGCCGCGATCCCAAGGACAAGCCCCAGATCCACGTCGTCCACTCCGGCGGAGGGGAGCCGGTCCAGGCGACGGACACTCCGCTGGGCGTGGAGTCGTTCGACTGGTCGGCAGACGGCGGATCGCTGGCGTACACGGCCCGCATACCCGAGAAGGGGCGGTACGGCAGTGTCGAAGGGCTGGATGCCGCCGCCGAGGCGCCACGTCACATCACCGGCATCCGGTGGCACTCGAACGGAATCGGCTATGTGGCGGACCGCCCGGCACAGCTTTTCGTCGTCCCGGCCCCGGACCTCGACGCAGAGCCGTTCTACGAGCCTGCTGCAGCTGTCCGGCCCGACGGCGAGATACCCCCGAAGAAGAGAGTCGTCGCCGCCGAGGCGACCGCGCTCACCGAGGGCGCAGTGTCGCGGTCCAACGCCGTCTTCCGCGGCGACGAGGTGCTGACCGTCGTCGATGAGATCGAGCAGGACCACCGCGACCTGCGCTCGCGTCTGGTCGCCGTGCGGGTCGATGGTTCCGGCGAGCGGGAGCTGGTCGGTCGGAACGCCGACCTCTCGATCGTCGACGTCGCCGTCGCGCCGGACGGCGCCGTCGCTCTTCTCGCCTCGGATGTCGGACCCTCGGGCGTCGACTTCGTCGCATCCGGCGTCGCGCTGTGGCTGCTCGACGAAGGCGACACCCCGCGACGGCTCACGGACGGTGACACGACCGACCTCGGCGAGGTCGGAAGCCACATCACCGCGGTCGGCGACGACTTCCTCGTGCAGGATCGCTACCGCGGCCGAGTTCGACTCGTTCGTGTGACGCGTACCGGCGACGTTCGCGAGCTCGTCGGCGGTGACGTCGAAGTCACCGGTCACGCCGCGGCGGGGGAGCGGATCGTGGCATCCGTCGCGACCCCCGACTCCCTCGGCGAGCTGGTCCTCGTGACGGACCACTCCACTCGGACGCTGACATCGTTCGGCGCCTCCGTGGAGCGGGTGAGCCCCCGTGAGTTCATGATCAGCGGCAGGGACGGCTATCCGATCCACGGTTGGGTCGCACAGCCGGACGGTGACGGGCCGTTCCCGGTGATCCTGCAGATCCACGGGGGACCGCATGCCAGCTACGGCATACATCTCTTCGACGAGACTCAGGTGCTGGTTTCCGCCGGTTACGCCGTCGTTTACAGCAACCCGCGAGGTTCCGCGGGCTACGGACGCGAGCATGGTCGCAGCATCCGGGGTGCGATGGGAACACTCGACATGGCCGATGTCCTCGACTTCCTCGACGGCGCGATCGCGCGCGACGCCCGTCTCGACGGCCGACGGGTGGGCATCATGGGCGGGTCGTACGGCGGCTACCTGACCGCGTGGGTCATCGCTCACGACCATCGATTCGCGGGGGCGATCGTGGAGCGCGGCTACCTCGATCCGGTGTCGTTCCAGGGCACCAGTGACATCGGCTCGTTCTTCGGCGACGAGTACGTCGGCACAGACCCGGAGGCCGTCGCGCGGCAGAGCCCGATGGCGGTCGTCTCCGAGGTCACGACACCCACTCTCGTGATCCACTCCGAGCTCGATTTCCGCTGCCCGCTCGAGCAGGCCACGAGGTACTACGCGGCGCTCAAGCGGCACGGGACGGATGCTGAGCTGCTCGTCTTCCCGGGGGAGAATCACGAGCTGACCCGTTCGGGCCAGCCGCGCCATCGCGTGGAGCGATTCGACGCCGTCCTGGAGTGGTGGAAACGGCGGCTCCCCGCCACATGATCCGAAGTCGACACGCAACACGGAAGCGCCCCAGGATCACCTGGGGCGCTTCGGTGTTCAGTCGGCCTAGAGGTCTTTCTTGCCGAACGTGAAGGCCCGCACGATCTGGATGATTCCGAGGACGACGAGCGCGATGCCCAGCAGCCACCACAGCAACGCCGCGCCCCACAGGGGCGAAAACAGCAGCACGATGCCGGCGATGATGCTGATGATCGCGAAGAAGATCGTCCAGCCCCTCGACGCGGCGTCGCCGAGAGTGGAGAGCGCAACGACGCCTTCGACGATCCACAGGATTCCGACGAGGATGCCGAGGAACACAGCGAGCCACGCGGTCGCCTGTCCCAGGTTCAGGAATGCGACGATGCCGGCGATGATGAACACGATGCCAAGGACGATGTGGCCGACGCGCGACCACCCTCCCCGGTTCTTGGTGAAGATCCCGAGTCCGGCGTAGACGAGTCCGGCGGCGATCGCATAGATCGCGATGATCGCCGTGACGACCATGGCCGTCTTGCCCGGCCAGGCCAGGATGAGGATACCGACGATGACGGAGAGAACGCCGCCAATGCCGAGAGCGGTGCGGATGCCGTTGACGGCTGACTTCTCCGCTGCGGATTCGGTGGACATGAGTCATCCCTTTCTGGGAGTTACCTGAGAGCTGGCGGTCATAGCATAGACCTCGGTTCTTGCGCGGCGGTGCAGTGGCGCGCTGGAGCGTGTCAACCGTGAAATACGGCGACACCGGGGTGAACGTGCGTGCGCTCAGCCGAGGAGGAAGGTCACCAGCAGCAGCACCGGCACACAGCCGATCGTCGTGAGGAAGACGGTGTCGCGCGAGATGGTCTCGCCGACGCCATAGCGCTGGGAGTAGTTGAAGACGTTCTGGGCGGTGGGCAACGCGGCCAGCACGACGACGATCAGCACCTCCTGCGCAGACAGCCCGAACGCGAATTCGGCCACCGACCACGCGACGAGGGGCATCACGGCCAGCTTCAGGATCGTGGCCACGACGATGTCACGACGCCGTCCGGATGGCCCGAGCACCCGCTGACCGTGCAGGGAGATCCCGTAGCTGATGAGCAGGACCGGAACGCAGGCGTTCGCGATCAGAAGCGCCGGCTCGAACACGATCGGCGGAAGTTCCAGGCCACTGACGGAGACCGCTGTGCCGAGCGCCGAACCGATCACGATCGGATTCGACAGAGCTCGACCGACGGCACGCCAGAATGACGCCCGACCCGCCGTGACCGCCTCCAGCACCGCCATCGAGATCGGTGTGAACACCAGCAGCTGCAACAGGATCACGGGGGCGGGGAACGCCGCACTGCCCAGTAGATACAGCGAGAGCGGGATGCCGATGTTGTTCGAGTTCACCTGTCCGGCCGACAGTGCCCCGATCACCGTTTCGCCGACCGAGCGACGCCACACGAAGCGCGAGAAGACGACGTAGATCGCGATGACGGCCGCCGCAGCGATCGCCGACACCGGCAGAAGTGCCGAGAACAGGGTCCGCACGTCCGCTTGAGCGAGTACCACGAACAGGAGGAACGGTGAGAGTACGAAGAACGTCAGGCGTGCCAGCACGGGTCGCGCGTGCTCGCCGAGCAGATCCATCCGTCCGAGAACGTAGCCGACGGCGATCGCCAGGCCGACGACGACGAAGCCCGTCAGGCTCTCGAGCATGTTGAAACTGCCGGATGCCGGGATGCCACCGAGGTCGCGCCGCCCCGGTCGCGGCAGCGCGATGTCATGGTCCGAGCCTACGACCTCATCACCGGCTCGAATGATGACTGCGCGCCCTGCTCGGCCCTATTCGCCCGTCAGGAGGATTTGCCGATAATGCACATTATGTCAACTCCGAGGGCGCCCACCACTCCCCGGGTAGTACTGTCTCGACCATCCAATTCAGCCCAGGGGAAGGCGTTTCATGTTGAGGCAGGTCGCGGGGGGTGTTTTCGTGCACGTGAGTGAGTTCATTCAGAGTAATTCCGTCGTGGTGCTGGGTCCTGCTGGTGTGCTGCTGGTGGATCCGGGTATCACCGGTGGTGAGATGGCGGATCTTGCGGGTGATCTGCGGGTGTGGGGTGTGCGGGTGGTGGCGGGTTTTTCGACGCATCCGGATTGGGATCATGTGCTGTGGCACGGCAGTTTCGGGGAGGTGCCGCGGTACGGCACGGCCCGGTGTGCGGCGGCGATCCGGGAGGTGTTGGCGGATCCGGGGTGGCAGGACCGGGTGGCGGAGGGGTTGCCGCCGGAGTACGCCGATCAGATCCCGATGGAGCTGCTCGGGCAGATCAGTCCGCTGCCGGGCGGGTCGGTGCGGGTTCCGTGGGATGGGCCCGGTGTGCGGGTTGTGCAGCATCGGGCGCACGCTCCGGGGCATGCGGCGCTGCTGATCGAGGACGCCCGGGTGCTGGTTGCCGGGGACATGCTCTCGGACATCCTGATGCCGTTCCTGGATCTGCAGGCCGCGGACCCGCTGGGTGACTATCTTGCGGCGCTGGCGCTGTTCGATGGTGTCGCCGACCGGGTGGATGCGGTGATCCCCGGTCACGGCTCGGTCGGCGGGCCCGGGCAGCTGCGCGAGCGGATCGCGCTGGATCGCGCGTACGTGCACGCCCTGCGTGACGGCCAGGATCCCGACGACCCCCGGGTCGGCCCCGCCGCCGCCCTGGACTGGCTGGCCGACGTGCACCACTGGCAACGCCAACACCTCACCCAGAAACGATGAGACCCGAGACTGCCGCCCTCGACCCAGACCGGCTCGCCCGCACGCTGGTCGCGGAGAACTCGTATCTGACGCTCGCAACGGCGGGTGCCGACGGATCGCCATGGGCATCCCCCGTCTGGTTCGCCGCACGCGAGGTGGACACGTTCGTCTGGGCGTCGAAGCCCGGCGCACGGCACTCGCGCAACATCGCCCATGAGCCCCGGATATCGCTCGTGATCTTCGACTCGAGCAGGCCGCCGGGTGAAGGGAGCGCGCTCTACGTCTTCGCCGCTGCCGAGGTGGTCGACGACGCGACGTTCGAGGATGCGCTCGCCGTGTACAACGCGCGATCCTTCGACCGCGGACTGGCCGCATGGGACCCGGCGAAGCTGCGCGAACCCGCCCGGCACCGCCTCTACCGCGCCGTCACGCTAGAAGCGTTCGTGCTCGATGACCACGACGAGCGGATCAGGCTCTCGCAGCCTGGTGCGGCGCATGAGGAGAGCCCGGACCGGTAAGCGAAGCGGCTTGCCGATCCGGGCTCTGGTCTGACTCGAAGGGTTCGATCAGATCGTGTCGTCCGTCGAGCTGGTCGACCGGCGCGTGATGCGCTCGTTGGCGGCGGGGTCGACCGCGGTGCGCGTGACGGTCTCGCTCGAGCGCTTGCGCATGAGCAGAACGAGGCCGAGGATGAACACCAGCACCCCGGCGCCCATGAGGATGTAGCCGATCAGGTCCAGGTTGATCCATTCGAGTTGAACATTCACGGCGAACGCGAGGATCGCTCCGATGACGAAGAGGACGATTCCTGCTCCGATGCTCATGGCACTTCCTTTCCGGTGGACGCGGCGCGTCCCAGCAGTAACACCCTCGTCCCCCGCGTCTGCATCGACAAGGGCTTGACACGCGCCGAGCGAGTTCTCACGCCGTGAGCCGCCCCGCAACGCGCTCGATCTCATCGATGAATGCGTTGTAGCCGGCGATCGTGGCCTCGACCTGCTCGTCGGTGAAGTCGGCGCGGTCCTGACGGACAGTCAGCTGCGTACCTCCGGCGACCTCCTCGAGGTCGAAGATGACCGGGAGCCCGGCGTCGTCATCGGGCTGGTCGGTGAGGGTCATGGCGACATGCGACGGTGGGTCGACCTCGACGTACGTGCCGGTCCAGTGGATCAGATTGCCGTCGGGCAGGTGCATGACCGCCCGGAATGCGCCGCCAGGCCGGACGTCCATCCGCAGCGTGTCCTGGGGCACGTCGACCTCGGCGGTGCCGAACCAGACCGCGAAATGCTCCGGCTTGGTGAGCACGTCGTAGACGAGCTCACGCGGGGCGTCGAGGGTGCGAGTGACGCTGAAGTAGTCAGGCATGTGGGTTCTCCTTGTCGTGTGGTGCATCGGTGGCTGGGTTGCGGGAGGGTGTGCTGTCGCGTGGCTCGCCCGCCGGCAGCGGCCGGTCCAGCTGCTGCAGCGCGCTCAGGTAGGAGTCGATCGCTCCGAGGTTGTCGTCCCAGAACCGCGAATAATCGCCGATCCAGCGGGATGCGGCAGCGAGCGGTCTCGCTTCCAGTTTGGCAGGACGGTACTGCGCGTCCCTCCCCCGACTGACCAGACCGGCGTCCTGCAGCACCCTCAGATGCTTCGATACGGCGGCGAACGTCATGTCGAACGGCGCAGCGAGCTCCCCGACGGTCGCCTCCCCCGCCGCCAGCCGGGCGAGGATGGCTCTACGCGTGGGGTCCCCCAGCGCACTGAACGTCCGACTCAGCTCATCCGTCGTCATGCTTCCCCTCCATATTCAACTATTCGATACAATACCATCTGGTTGAATACTCGTCAAGAGAGCGTGTCGGAGGGAGTGGCTATGGTCGGTGCATGCCGCGCGTCATCTACAACACCGCCACCACTCTCAACGGCTTCCTGGCCGACGACCAGGATTCGCTGTCATGGCTGTTCGTCGTCCCCGGTGCCGATGAGGCCGAATCCGGCTTTTCCGGCTTTTTGAAAGGGATCCGCGCTCTCGTCATGGGCTCCACCACGTACGAATGGATCTTGGAGCACGAAAGCCTCGCGGAGCACCCCGACAAGTGGCCCTATGACGACATCGTGAGCTTCGTGCTCACGTCCCGTTCGCTTCCCGAGATCCCCGGTGCCGACATCCGATTCCGTCGCGGCGGGGTCGATGACCTGTGGGGGGAGCTCAGCGACGCGGCCGGCGACCGGGACATCTGGCTGGTGGGCGGTGGCGACCTCGTCGGACAGTTCGCCGAGGCAGGTCACCTGGACGAGATCCGGGTATCGGTGGCGCCGGTCACCCTGGTCTCGGGCAAGCCGCTGCTGCCCAGGCGTCTGGAGTCCGACCGGCTGACGCTCGAGTCCGTCCGACAGGCCGGACAGTTCGCCGAGTTGGTCTACTCGGTTCGATCAGCGGGCGGATGACTCGATCAGGAGGCCGACGGCTCGATCGTCGCCCACTCCGGATGCTTGGGCTCATGGCCGTCGCCGGACGATGTGCCGGTCAGCCTGCGTTGCACCCAGGGCCCGAGATGCTCCCGGTAGTAGGACGATCCGCGCATTCGCACGGCATCCGGCAGCGACGGCAGGGACCACCATTCGGGAGGCGGCTCCATCCCCAGCGCGGTGAGGACTCGAGCCGCGACGCGATGGTGGCCGCGCGAGTTCATGTGGAGCCGATCCTCCGACCAGTACGAGGGAGTGGACAGCTCGCGGTCGGGCCAGTTGAAGGCTCGGACGATGTCGGGGCGATCGGCGATCCGCTTTCCGACAGCGAGTGAGAGCAGGTCGCCGCGACGTTGGATGAGCCGGCTGAGGGGCAGCTGCGCGCTCGGGTTCGCGCCTGACAGCAGCAGCAGCGTGACGCCCTCCTCGTCGCACCGCTCGATCACACGGGTGAAGGCCGCGACCACATGGGAGATGGATGTTCGCGGCCGAATCATGTCGTTTCCGCCGCCGTTGAACGACAGGTGCGTCGGCTTCAGGGCCAGGGCCGGTTCGAGCTGCTGGTCGACGATCGGCCATGCGAGCTTGCCGCGGATGGCGAGGTTGGCGTACTCGACCGCCGTTTGAGTGGCATCTGCCCAGCCTTGTGCCACCAGATCCGCCCATCCCCGGACCCGGCCGTCCGGCAGGTCGTCGCCGACGCCTTCGGTGAACGAGTCGCCTATCGCCACGTAGCGCACGGATGTCACGGGACCACCCTACGGCCCGCGTCAGCGGCTCAGCGGTCGTCGAGGGCGCGCCCTCGTCGGTCGACCAGGCCCCACGCCGCACCCGCGGCGACGGCGAAGAAGGCGGCGAACACGACGAACAGGAGCGGGGCGCCGCCGAGCCCGAGCAGCAGCGGCACGGTCAGCGGGGCGATGATCGAGGCGATCCGCCCCGCGCCGGCCGCCCAGCCCGAGCCGGTGGCGCGCAGCGAGGTCGGGTACATCTCGGGGGTGACGGCGTACAGCGCTCCCCAGGCGCCGAGATTGAAGAACGACAGGGCCATGCCGGCGCCGATCACCACGGACTCGGCCGACGCCGTCCCGAAGAAGATCGCCGCGGCCGCCGACCCCGCGAGGAACACTGAGAGGGTCAGGCGGCGACCCCACACCTCGATGAGCCACGCCGCCACCGCGTAGCCGGGCAGCTGCGCGAGGGTGATGATCAGGGTGAAGCCGAACGAGCGCACCAGGTCGTAGCCCTGCGACACGAGGATCGACGGGATCCAGATGAAGGCGCCGTAGTAGGAGAAGTTGACGCAGAACCACACCAGCCACAGGCACGCGGTTCGAACCCGGAACTCCGGCGCCCACAGTGCGGCGAGGCGCTGCCCGGTCGACTGCGCCGCAGGCGGCGCTTCGTCGGCGCGCAGGTCCCCGATCGCAGGCTCCTCGACCCCTGCTGCCTGCTCGAACGATCTGACCACGGCGTCCGCCTCGGCGTGCCGGCCGCGGCGTGCGAGCCACCGTGCGGATTCGGGCAGGCCCCATCGCACGACCAGCGCGTACGCGGCCGGGATGGCTCCGAGGGCGAAGGCCCAGCGCCATCCGTCGTCTGATCCGGGAATCACGAGGAAGCCGATCAACGCGGCTGCTGTCCAGCCGATCGCCCAGAACGCCTCGAGGATCACGATCAGTCGACCCCGCATGCGTGCCGGCGCGAATTCGCTGACGTATGTGGATGCGACCGGCAGTTCGGCGCCCAGCCCGAGTCCGACGAGGAACCGAAGAACGAGCAGTGCGGCAAGGCCCCCGACCAGCGCGCTCGCGCCGGTGGCCAGTCCATACACGAGCAGGGTGACTGCGAAGACCTGTCGTCGGCCGAACCGATCGGCGAGCAGCCCGCCGACACTGGCGCCGATCGCCATTCCCACGAATCCGATCGACGCGATCCAGGCCGTCTGACTCGGCTCGAGACTCCACTGCGCCGCCAGCGCGGCGATCACGAAGGAGATGAGTCCGACGTCCATCGCGTCCAGAGCCCACCCGAGCCCCGACCCGGTCAGAACGCGCAGATGCCGACGAGTGAACGGCAGCCGGTCGAGGCGCTCCGACAGCGGTGAGGACGTGCGGGCAGCGGCATCCGTCATGGAGTCATGCTACGGGCCGGTCAGCCGGGGCCGTCAGCCGAGCAGGTCGCGCACCTGCGGCTGCACTTCGGTGCCGTACAGCTCGATGGAGCGCATCATCTTCTCGTGTGAGAGGGTGCCCGTCGAGAACTTCATGTCGAACCGGTTTGCCCCGAGCGTGCGCACGGTGGTGGCGATCTTCCGCGCCACGGTCTCGGGCGAGCCGACGTAGAGCGCGCCCTCCGGGCCGACATCGTGCTGGAAGCGCATGCGGCTGTACGGAGGCCACCCACGCTCGCGGCCGATCGTGTTGTTCATCGACTCGAAGCCTGCGTACGCTTCGTCCCACGCCTGCTGATCCGTCGCGGCGATGTGCCCCGGTGAGTGCACCCCGATCGGCAGGCGGTCGCGGCCGAACGAGTCGAGCGAGCGGTGATACAGGTCGACGAACGGGCGGAACCGGGCGGCAGGGCCGCCGATGATCGCCAGCATCAGGCCGTAGCCGTACCGCGCGGCTCGGACGACCGACTCCGGTGTTCCGCCGACTCCGACCCAAGCCTTGAGCCCGTTCTCGGTCTTCGGGAACACGTCCGCGTCGGTGAGCGGCGCGCGCATCGACCCCTGCCACGTGATGGGCTTCTCGGTGAGCAGCTGCGAGAAGAGATCGAGCTTCTCGTCGAAGAGGGCTTCGTAGTCTCGCAGGTCGTATCCGAACAGCGGGAACGACTCGATGAAGGATCCGCGTCCGAGGATGACCTCCGCGCGGCCGCGTGAGACGGCGTCGAGCGTGGCGAACCGTTCGTAAACGCGCACCGGGTCGTCGGAAGACAGGACCGTCACTGCGGTGCCGAGGTGGATGCTGCCGGTGCGGGCGGCCGCGGCCGCCAACACGATCTCGGGGCTCGAGATCGCGAACTCCCGTCGGTGGTGCTCCCCCACCCCGAAGAACGACAGCCCCACCTGGTCGGCGAGCACGGCCTGATCGACGACGTTGCGGATCGTGTCGGCGTCGCTGACCCGCTCCCCTGACGCGTCCAGCGTCACATCACCGAATGTGTCGAGACCGAGGTCGATCTCGTCCGGGCCGACAACCGTCGTCACAGTGCTTCCATTTCATTCACATGCATACGAACAGTCATTGCGGTGGGCGCATTCCCATTTCCGACGAGGGATGCCGCGGCGTATGGTGTGCGCGTGACCATCTTCGCGGATCGGGTCCAAGCCGGGCGGGAGCTGGCCGCCGAGCTGGAGGCGGAACGCGGCGAAGAGGCAGTCGTGTACGGCATTCCCCGCGGCGGTGTCGTGGTGGCCGCAGAGGTGGCTCGGGCGCTCGGCCTCCCCCTCGCGGTGGCCGTGGTCCGCAAGCTGGGTGCCCCCGCGCACGAGGAGTATGCGGTGGGCGCGATCGCGGACGGCGTCAAGATCGTCCACCCGGACGCCGTGCGAAGGGGCGGCATCACGCCCCAGCAGCTCGCGTCCGTGGAGGATGTCGAGCGTGCCGAGCTCGAGCGGCGGAAGAGGCTGTTCGCGGCATCCGCGCCGCCCGTCGCCGGCCGAATCGCCCTGGTGGTCGACGACGGCGTTGCGACGGGGGCAACGGCGATGGCGGCCTGTCAGGCACTTCATGCGCAGGGCGCTGCCCGGATCGTCCTCGCGGTGCCGGTCGCACCGGCCGAGTGGAAGCCCGACGCGGCGACGGTCGATCGATACGTGTGTCCCCATCGGATGCGCGACTTCTGGGCGGTCGGCCAGTTCTACACCGACTTCACGCAGACGAGCGACGAGGAGGTCTCGCGACTGCTGTCGCAGAACCTCCCCGCCGAGGAGTGACCCGCTGCGTCAGGTCGTCAGCGCCGAGCGGAGGGTATCGAGGCCGACGCCGCCCAGGTCGAGCGCGCGCTTGTGGAACGCCTTGATATCGAACGACGCCCCCTGCGCCTCCTTCGCGTCGTCGCGGATCTGCTCCCAGATGCGCTGCCCGACCTTGTAGGACGGTGCCTGACCGGGCCAGCCGAGATAGCGGTTGACCTCGAACTGGACGAACTCGTCCGACATGTTGACGTTGCGGCGCATGAACGCCAGCGCGTACTCGGCATCCCAGACGCCCTCACCATCCGGGCGGGGCTTGCCGAGATGCACACCGATATCGAGCACGACGCGGGCCGCCCGCATTCGCTGCCCGTCCAGCATCCCGAGGCGGTCCGCCGGGTCTTCGAGGTACCCGAGCTGCTGCATGAGCCGCTCGGCGTACAGCGCCCAACCCTCGGCGTGCCCCGAGGTGCCGGCCAGCAGGCGACGCCAGGAGTTCAGCTGTGCGCGGTTGTAGACGGCCTGGGCGATCTGCAGGTGGTGCCCGGGAACACCCTCGTGGTAGACGGTGGTGAGCTCGCGCCACGTGTCGAACTCGTTGACACCCTCGGGGACCGACCACCACATCCGTCCTGGGCGCGAGAAGTCGTCGGTCGGCCCCGTGTAGTAGATCCCGCCCTCTTTCGTGGGCGCGATCATGCACTCGAGCTGCCGGATCGGCTCAGGGATGTCGAAGTGGGTCTTGCCCAGTTCGACGATGGCGCGGTCGCTCGTCTCCTGCATCCAGCGCTGGAGCGCCTCGGTGCCGTGGAGTTTGCGGGATGGATCCTTCTCGAGGAAGGCGACGGCCTCTTCGACGGATGCGCCCGCCTTGATCTGGTCCGCGATGGACTCCTGCTCGGCGACCATCCGCGCGAGCTCCTCGACACCCCAGTCATAGGTTTCGTCGAGGTCGATCGTGGCGCCGAGGAACCGGCGTGACTGCAGAGCGTAGAGCTCGCGCCCCACGGCATCCTCGTCCTGGGCCACCGGCGCGAGCTCTGAGCTGAGGAACTTCGAGAGGGCGTCGTACGACACACGGGCAGCGTTGGCGTTGTCGGCCAGGTCACGCGCGAGGGATGCGGGCAGCTGCCCCTCGGCGGGCGCGGCATCTCCTGCGAACGTCGCGAAGAATCCCGCGTCGTCGGTGTAGCGCGCGATCTGGGTGACGACCTCGACGATCTGGCGGCGAGCGGGCACGATGCCCTCGGCCATTCCCGCTCGAAGAGTGGTGACGTAGCCGTCGATCGCGCCGGGGAGCGCCTTCAGACGGGTGGAGATGACCGACCAGTCGTCCGCGGTGTCGGTCGGCATCAGATCGAGAACCGAGCGGATGTCCTGGACCGGTGAGGCGATGACATTCAGGTCGCGCAGATGCCACTTGGCATCGTGGAGGTCGATGTCCAGCCGGATCTCTCGGCTCAGGTCCTCCTTGGTGACCGCGTCGATGTCGTCTGCGGGTGTCGCGGCGTCGAGTGCGCTGAGGGTCTTTCGGCTCTCGGCGAGAAGGCGTTCCGCGCCTTCGGGTGAGTAATCGCCGTAGCGGTCGTTGTACTCGGAGCGGCCGATATAGGTCGCGAGGGTGGGGACCTGCTCGGCGAGAGTGTCGACCCAGGCGTCAGCGATCGTATCGATCGGCGTGGGGGTACGTGCTGCATCTGTCATGCTCTCGAGCCTAGGGAAGGACCCCGACGCGACCAAGCGCGGTCAGTGGCCCGCCTCGTTCCAGTCGCCCCCTCGACCGATCTGCACGTCCAGCGGCACGGAGAGGTTCGCCGCGTCCGCCATCCGGGTGCGGACGATGCGTTCGGCGGCATCCCACTCCCCCGGGGCGATCTCGACGACGAGCTCGTCGTGGATCTGCATCAGCACGCGCGAGCGCATCTGCGCGGCGTCGAACTCGTCGTGGATGTGGAACAGCGCGATCTTCATGATGTCGGCGGCGCTGCCCTGGATCGGCGCATTGAGCGCCGCCCGTTCGGCATTCTCGCGCAGGACGCGGTTGGGGCTTGCAAGGTCGGGGAACGGCCGGCGGCGGCCGAAGATGGTCTCGGTGTAGCCGTCGATCTTCGCCTGCTCGACCGAGGAGCGCAGGTAGTCGCGCACCGCACCGAACCGGTTGAAGTACTCGATGATGAGCTGCTTGGCCTCGGTCTGCTCGATGCGCAGCTGCTTCGACAGGCCGAACGCCGACAGCCCGTAGACCAGTCCGTACGACATCGCCTTCACCTTGGTCCGCATGGCCGCGGTCACATCCTCGGGAGCCACCGCGAACACACGCGCTCCGACGAAGCGGTGCAGGTCTTCACCCGAGTTGAACGCCTCGATCAGACCCGGATCCTCGGACAGGTGCGCCATGATGCGCATCTCGATCTGCGAGTAGTCGGCCGTCAGCAGCGTCTCGTAGCCCTCGCCCACCTCGAACGCTGCCCGGATGCGCCGGCTCTCCTCCGTGCGCACCGGGATGTTCTGCAGGTTCGGGTCGGTGCTGGACAGCCGTCCGGTCTGGCTCCCGGTCTGCACGTAGGTGGTGCGCACGCGGTGATCGGCGGCGATCGCGACGTCGAGCGACTCGATGATCTGCCGCAGCTTGGTCGCCTCGCGATGCTGCAGGAGCAGATCCAGGAACGGGTGCGGGTTGGTCTCCTGCAGGTCGGCGAGCACGGCGGCATCCGTGGAGTAGCCGGTCTTGGTCTTGCGGGTCTTGGGCAGCTGCAGCTCTTCGAAGAGCACCTCCTGCAGCTGCTTCGGCGAACCGAGGTTGACCTCCCGGCCGATCGCCGCGTATGCGACCTGCGCGATCGCGTCGGCCCGCTCCTCGAGATCGCCGGAGAAGTCCGCGAGCTTCTGGCGCGACACCGTGACGCCGGCGAGCTCCATGTCGGCGAGGGTGAGGAGCGTCGGCAGCTCGATCTCGGCGAGAACGGAAGCCACGCTGGCGGGCAGTTCGACACGCAGAGCATCGGCGACGCGCAGGCTGAACCAGGAGAGCTGGCCCGGGGTGGCGCCCTCGGTCTCGGGAACGAGCTGCGTCGGATCGGCCTCGGGCAGCTTCTCGTTGAGGTAGCGGTCGACGAGATCCGCGAGCGTCTTGTCGGGAAAGCTCGGCCGCAGCAGCCACCCCGCGACCGACGTGTCGAACACGAGACCTGCGACGCCCGCGCCGACGCGTCGCAGCGCCTTGACCTGGGGCTTGGCATCGCTGAAGACCTTCGGCGAGTCGGAAGAGAGCCATTCGGCGAGGGATGCCGCGACCTCGGCCGACCAGTCCGCTTCGACGACGGCATCCGCAGTCGCGAGGCCGACCCGACGCGGAACGCCACCCTCGATGGTGACGGTCACGCCGACCTCACCGTCGGCTTCGACGGCCCAGCGCGCGAGAGCGTCCGCCGCGAGTTGCGTGGGCGCGGGCATCGCGACGGCAGCCGGAGCGGTCGCCGTGCTCGTCGCCTCGTCGATCCCGGCGGCGTCGAATACGCGTGGGAGCAGCGTGCGGAACTCGAGGCGGGCGAAGATGTCGCGCACCGCCTGCGCGTCCATCGGACGCGCCGCGAGGTCCGCGGGCGTGACGGGAAGTTCGACATCGCGCAGCAGACGGTTGAGCTGGCGATTGCGGCGGACGTCGTCGATGTGCTCCCGGAGGTTGCTGCCGACCACCCCGGTGACCTTGTCGGCGTTCTCGAGCAGGGCGTCGAGCGAGCCGAACTGACCGAGCCACTTCACCGCGGTCTTCTCGCCCACCTTCGGGACCCCGGGAAGGTTGTCGCTCGTCTCGCCGACCAGAGCGGCGATGTCGGGATACTGCTCGGGCGGGACCCCGTAGCGGTCGATAACGGCGGCCGTGTCGTAGCGCTTGAGCTGCGACACGCCCTGCACGTTGGGATACAGCAGGGTGATGTCGTCGTTCACGAGCTGGATGGTGTCTCGATCGCCCGAGCACACCAGGACCTCGTACCCCAGCTCGGCACCCTGCGTCGCCAGGGTGGCCAGGATGTCGTCGGCCTCGATGTCCTCCTTCTGCAGCACTGTGATGCTCATCGCCGCGAGGCATTCCTGCAGCAGGGGTATCTGACCCTTGAACTCGTTCGGCGTCTCGGAGCGGTTCGCCTTGTACTCGGAGTACTCGCGGCTGCGGAAGGACTGCCGGGACGTGTCGAAGGCGACCGCGAGATGCGTCGGCCGCTCGGCCTTGATGAGGTTGATCAGCATGGCCAGGAACCCGTAGATCCCGTTCGTGTGCTGGCCGTCCTTCGTCGTGAAGTTGTCGACCGGAAGTGCGAAGAACGCCCGATATGCCAGCGAATGGCCGTCCACGATGAGGAAGGTAGGCTTTGCGGAGTCCATCACCCTGTAAGCCTAGTCAGGGCCGCGGACAGCAATCCGACCACGGCCAGAAGGCGGACGATGACCGACCGATCCCCCGCAGAGCTCGACGGACTGGCCTGGGCGGCCGACCGCGGAATGGGTGCGCTCGCCGAGAAGATGGGGATGAAGTTCGTCGAATTCACCGTCGACCGATGCGTCGCGACCATGCCGGTCGAGGGGAACACGCAGCCCGTCGGACTCATGCACGGCGGGGCGTATGTCGTCCTCGCCGAGTCGCTCGGCTCGATGGCGGCGAACCTGTATGCCGGGCCGGGCCGACTCGCTGTCGGAGTGGACATCAACGCCACCCACACGCGATCGGCGACCTCGGGCATCGTGACCGGCGTGTGCACGCCCATCCACCTCGGGCGCAGCCTGACGGTGCACGAGATCGCGGTCGTCGACGATCAGGGCAGGCGGCTGTCAACGGTCCGGATCACCAACATGATCCGGGATGTCGAGGCCACCTGAGGCGGCCAGCCCGGCATCCCTCCCCGCGAGACTGCACGGGGACGTCGAGACAGCGGGTAGACCCCGCAGTTTCGACCTGCGGATGCAGTCTCGGTGGGGATCAGCCCTTCTTGGGCGCCAGCTGCTCGATGATCGCCTTCGCCACGTCCTGCATGGTGAGGCGACGGTCCATGGAGGCCTTCTGGATCCAGCGGAACGCCTCGGGCTCGCTCAGACCCATCTTCTCGTTGAGAAGGCCCTTGGCCCGGTCGACGAGCTTGCGGGTCTCGAAGCGCTCGACCATGTCGGCGACCTCGGCCTCGAGAGTGATGATCTGCTCGTAGCGGGCGAGCGCGATCTCGATCGCGGGAAGGAGGTCGTTCGGCGTGAACGGCTTGACGACGTACGCGAGGGCGCCGGCCTCGCTGGCTCGCTCCACGAGCTCCTTCTGGCTGAACGCGGTCAGTAGCACGACGGGCGCGATGTGGTTCTTGCTGAGCTTCTCGGCGGCGGAGATGCCGTCCAGCTGCGGCATCTTCACGTCCATGATGACCAGGTCGGGGCGCAGCTCGGTGGCCAGCTGCACGGCGGTCTCGCCGTCGCCGGCTTCGCCCACGACGTCGAACCCGTTGTCGCGGAGGATCTCGACGATGTCGAGCCGGATCAACGACTCATCCTCCGCAACGACGACTCGTCGGGGCGTGGATGCCGCAGAACCGGTCGCCTGTTCTTCCTCAGTCACACTTGAATCCTACGGTATGGTCGTTCGCGGACGTGCCGGGGCCGGTGTGGCGGAATGGCAGACGCGGAGCACTCAAAATGCTTTGTCCGAAAGGGCGTGTGGGTTCGAGTCCCACCACCGGTACGTGGTGAAGGGGGCTGTCCCGCAGGGGCAGCCCCCTTCACCACGTGTTGCTGGCGTGTCTCCGAGAAGCCCAACGGTGGGCGGGCCCACGCGGCCGGAGGCTCCGCACGCCGCGCAGCGGGGAGTGGAGAGGCCGTGGGGACGAGTCCCACCACCGGTACGTGGGTGAAGGGGGCTGTCCCGCAGGGGGCAGTCCCGTTCCATTCAGGCAGCGGCTCCCATGCGCGCCCGCACGCGCCGCGTGTTGATCTCGCCGAGCGCGACCATCATGCCGATCACGAAGACGGATGCCGCGACCACGAGTTCCGCGCCAACCAGGGTCGACAGCGGCACCAGCAGCCAGGGCGCGAGTATCCCGACCGGTCCCCAGAGCACCACGTCGGCCCACGGAGCGCCGTACCGCAGCGACTCCGCGGTGCTCGCGACGAAGAAGAGGCTGATGCCTGCGCTGATGCACACCGCAGCCCCGGTCGGCAGGTGGT
Organism: uncultured Actinomycetota bacterium; assembly: GCA_963772625.1. Lineage (GTDB taxonomy): Bacteria > Actinomycetota > Actinomycetes > Actinomycetales > Microbacteriaceae > Microbacterium. The sequence continues at coordinate 461,496 of CAVYXT010000002.1, forward strand.
GTCCCGCATCGGCGACCGCCGTGCCGAGGCCCGCCGCGAACAGCGCGATCCCGGCGATGAGCACGAACGGCAGGTACATCACGGTGTCGCGCAGACCGCCCACGCTGCCGCGCAGCTGAAGCCGTCGAAGGCCCCGCTCGACCGCCGCGGTGGCGTAGCCGAAGAAGATCCACGCCAGCATCGAGACGGCGGCGAAGCCCAGCACGGCGGTGACCCCCGACAGCGCAGTCCAGTGCGCGTCGAGTTCGGCGATGATCGCGAGGATCGATTCGCCGAAGACGATCACGACCAGGGCCGATGTACGCGACCATCACCAGGTCGAAGAACAGCTCCAGCCAGTGCACTCGCCGACCCGGCCGGTGAGGCGCGTCGGCACCGCCGGGCTGTGCGGCGGGGATCAACGGCTCGGCGCCACCTCTCCCTCGCGCGGGCACGACATCAGGCCCCGAAGTACTGGTTCCCGAGCGCCTTGCTCTTCAGAGCGTCGAACTCGCCCTGACTGATCGTCCCGGCATCCAGCAGTGCCTTGGCCTGTGCGATGTCCGCCGCGGGAGTACTGGATGCGGTCGGCCGGTAGTCGTCCGCCTCGGGCACGCCACCGCCCTGCGCGGCCCTGGCACGCTCGGCCATGCCCTTGCCTCGCGCGATCACATACACCAGAGCAGTCAGGAACGGCGCGAAGACCAGGAAGATGATCCAGACGGCCTTCAGCCAGCCGTTGAGCTTGTGGTCGCGGAACAGGTCACTGATGATCAGGAAGACGACGAAGATGTAGACCGCGAAGTAGAAGATCCACAGCAGGTACCAGAAGAAGTCGCCGACGAACATGTGAGGTACCCCCGAGCTCAGAGATGGTCGCGCTCAGCATAGCGAGCACGACCACTTCTGGGTATGGAGGACGCGCGCTACTCGCGCGACTGGTAGATCGGCGCCTTGCCGTGCACGGCGTCACCGATTTTGTGGATGCGGATGTCGTTGGTGGAGCCGATGATGCCGGGAGGGGAACCCGAGATCACGACGACCTTGTCCCCCACCTTCGCCAGCTCACTGGCGAGGAAGAAGTCGTCCACCTGGATGAACATCCGGTCGGTGTGTGCGACGTGGTCGACGAGCGTCGACTGCACGCCCCACGTGAGTGCCATCCGGCGGCGGATGGCCGGCTCTGGAGTGAACCCGATCATGGGGATGCGGGGACGCAGGCGCGACATGCGACGGGCGGTGTCGCCGGATTCGGTGAAGATGCAGAGGTACTTGGCTTCGACGAACTCCGCAACCTCGAGTGCGGCGAGCGTGATCGCGCCGCCCTGCGTTCGCGGCTTCGTGGTGAGCGGGTGGATGCGCTCGAGGCCGTGCTCCTCGGTGGAATCGACGATGCGCGCCATGGTCTCGACGACCACCACGGGATACTTGCCGACGCTCGTCTCGCCCGAGAGCATGACGGCATCCGCCCCGTCGAGCACGGCGTTGGCGACATCGCTGGTCTCCGCGCGGGTCGGAACCGGGTTGTCGATCATCGACTCGAGCATCTGCGTGGCGACGATGACGGGCTTGGCCATACGGCGGCAGAGTTCGACGGCACGCTTCTGCACGATCGGGACCGCCTCGAGGGGCAGTTCGACGCCGAGGTCGCCGCGCGCGACCATGATGCCGTCGAAGGCGTCGATGATCTCCTCGAGGTTGTCGACCGCCTGCGGCTTCTCGATCTTCGCGATCACCGGGATGTGACGTCCCTCCTCCGCCATGATCACGTGCACGCGCTGGACGTCCTTGGCGCTGCGGACGAACGAGAGCGCGATCAGGTCGGCCCCGATGCGCAGTCCCCACCGCAGGTCGGCCTCGTCCTTCTCCGACAGAGCGGGGACGTTGACGGCGACTCCGGGCAGGTTGATGCCCTTGTTGTTCGAGACCGGTCCGGCGACGATCACCTCGGTGGTCACCACGGTGCCGTCGCTCTCGAGCACCTTCACCTTCACCTTGCCGTCGTCGATCAGCAGGAAATCGCCCGGGTTCACGTCGGCAGGAAGCCCCTTGAAGGTCGTCGAGACGATCTCCTTGGTGCCCGCGATGTCTTCGGTGGTGATCTTGAAGATGTCGCCGACCGCGAGGTTGTGCGGGCCGTCCGCGAATTTGCCCAGACGGATCTTCGGCCCCTGCAGGTCGACGAGGACCGCGACGGCGCGACCGGCATCGTCAGCGGCCTTGCGAACATTGGCGAAGCTGGCCTCGTGCACCGTGTAGTCGCCGTGGCTGAGGTTCATCCGCGCCACGTCCACACCCGCATCGATGATCGCGCGCACCTGCTCGTACGTGGACGTTGCGGGTCCGAGGGTGGCCACGATCTTGGCGCGTCTCATCGTATTCATTCTCCGGGGTGGTGTTGGCGAGGGGGTGGTGGCGGAACCGCCGCGGCAAGCCTACGCGGGCTGCAAGCCGATCGCGACATCGTGGGGATGCACCGGCGCGGGCAGCGCGGTCTCGCCCATCAGGTACTCGTCCACGCCCGCTGCGGCGGCTCGACCCTCTGCGATCGCCCACACGATCAGCGACTGTCCGCGGCCGGCATCGCCGGCGACGAAGACGCCGGAGGCCGTCGTCTGATAGTCGTTTTCACGTTCGACGTTGCCGCGGGTGGTGAACTGCGCTCCGAGCTGCTCCTCGAGGAGCGTGCGCTCGGGCCCCGTGAAACCCATCGCGATCAGCACGAGGTCCGCGGGGATCTCCCGCTCCGTGCCGCTCTTGGGAACCCGGCGTCCGTCGAGGAACTCCGTCTCGGCGACCCGCAGCGCGCGCACCTCGCCGCCGCCATTGCCGAGGAACTCGACTGTCGACGCGAGGTAGGACCGCTCGCCGCCCTCCTCGTGCGCGGACTGCACCTCGAAGATGGTCGGCGTCATCGGCCACGGCTGGTGCTCGGGCCGCGTTCCCGGCGGCTGCTTGCCGATCGCCAGGTTGGTGACGCTGAGCGCACCCTGGCGGTGGGCGGTCCCGATGCAGTCCGCTCCGGTGTCCCCGCCGCCGATGACCACGACGTGCTTGCCCTCGGCGGTGATCTGGTTCGGGACCGAGTCACCGGCGAGCGCCTTGTTCGACTCGACCAGGTACTCCATCGCCATGTGGACGCCCGCCAGATCGCGTCCGGGGATCGAGAGTTCGCGGGGCACGGTTGCGCCAGTCGCGATCACGACCGCGTCGTAGCGCGCGCGAAGATCGCTCCATGAGATGTCGGTGCCGATCGCGACGCCCGCGCGGAACCGTGTGCCCTCGTCCTGCATCTGGCGCAGCCGGTATTCGAGGTGGCGCTTCTCCATCTTGAAGTCGGGGATGCCGTAGCGAAGCAGCCCGCCGATCCGGTCGTCGCGCTCGAAGACCGCAACGGTGTGGCCGGCCCGGGTGAGCTGCTGTGCGGCCGCGAGGCCCGCGGGGCCGGATCCGACGACGGCGACCGTCTTGCCGGTGAGTCGCCCCGGCGGCTCGGGCTCCACCCAGCCGCTCGCGAAGGCCTCGTCGATGATCGACACTTCGATCTGCTTGATCGTGACGGCGGGCTGGTTGATACCCAGGACGCACGAGCTCTCGCAGGGCGCCGGGCAGAGCCGCCCGGTGAACTCGGGGAAGTTGTTGGTCGCGTGCAGCCGCTCGATCGCCGAGCGGCCCTCACCCCGCCAGGTCAGGTCGTTCCACTCCGGGATCAGGTTGCCCAGCGGGCATCCCTTGTGACAGAACGGGATGCCGCAATCCATGCATCGTCCGGCCTGACGACGCAGGACCGCCGAGTCGCCCGGCTCATAGACCTCTTTCCAGTCCATGATCCGCACCGGGACGGGGCGACGGGGCGGCAGTTCGCGGTCCGTCACCTTGAGGAAGCCCTTCGGGTCAGCCACCGGTCACCTCCAGGATGCGTGTCCAGACGACGTCGCCGTCAGGGTCGAGACCCTCAGCGACAGCCTCCTGGCGGGTCAGGAGCACCGCGGCGTAGTCGCGCGGCATCACCCGGACGAAGCTGTCGAGCTCGGATTCGAATCGGTCGAGGATCGATGCCGCGAGCGTCGAGTCGGTTTCGGCCACGTGCTGTTCGAGCAGATCGCGCAGGATCTCGGCATCGCCCGAGCCGAGCTCACCCAGTTCGAGCTCGCCGGTTGCCAGCGCCTCCCGGTTGACCAGGGCGCGATCGAGCTTGTAGATGTACGCCGAACCGCCGGACATGCCGGCCCCGAGGTTGCGGCCGGTCGCGCCGAGGATGACCGCGAGCCCGCCGGTCATGTACTCCAGCGCGTGGTCCCCCACGCCTTCGACGACCGCGGTCGCGCCGGAGTTGCGGACGAAGAACCGCTCCCCCACCACTCCGCGTAGGAACATCGTGCCCTGTGTCGCGCCGTAGCCGATCACGTTGCCGGCGATCACGTTCTTCGATGCGTCGAACAACGCCCCGCGCGGCGGTCGGATCACGATCTGTCCACCCGACAGTCCCTTACCGACGTAGTCATTCGAGTCGCCCTCCAAACGCAAGGTGATCCCAGCGGGCATGAAGGCGCCGAAGGACTGTCCGGCCGAGCCGGTCAGGTTGACGACGATCGAGCCGGACGGCATCCCGTTCTCGCCGTGGGCGAGGGTCACGTGGTGGCCGAGCATCGTTCCCACGGCCCGCTCGGTGTTGCGGATCGGAAGGTCGAAGGTGATCGTCCCGGTGTGGGCGATGACGTCCCGCGCGGCCTCGATCAGCGGCACGTCGAAGTGCTCGTCGAGCTCGTGCTCCTGCGGGCGCGTGTTGCGACGGGCCTGGTCGTCGGCGAAGACCGGTCCGCTCAGGATCGGCGTCAGGTCGAGCCCGCTCGCCTTCCAGTGCTCCACGGCGCCGTTGATGTCGAGCACCTCGTAATGACCGATCGCCTCTTCAAGCGACCGGAAGCCCAGCTCGGCGAGGTACTCGCGCACCTCTTCGGCGATGAACTCCATGAAGTTGACCACGAACTCGGGCTTGCCCGCGAACCGCTCGCGCAGGACCGGGTTCTGCGTCGCGACGCCGACCGGGCATGTGTCCAGGTGGCAGACACGCATCATGATGCAGCCCGAGACGACCAGCGGCGCGGTGGCGAAGCCGAACTCCTCGGCACCGAGCAGCGCCCCGATGATGACGTCGCGACCGGTCTTGAGCTGGCCGTCGACCTGCACCACTACGCGATCGCGCATGCCGTTGAGCATGAGTGTCTGCTGCGTCTCGGCGAGTCCGAGCTCCCACGGCGTACCCGCGTGCTTGAGCGAGTTCAGGGGGCTCGCGCCGGTACCGCCGTCATGGCCGGAGACCAGGATGACGTCGGCGAGGGCCTTCGCGGTTCCGGCGGCGACTGCTCCGATCCCCGACTGGCTCACGAGCTTGGCGTGCACGCGAGCTGCGGGGTTGGCGCGCTTCAGATCGTAGATGAGCTGCTTGAGGTCTTCGATCGAGTAGATGTCGTGGTGCGGCGGCGGCGAGATCAGCCCGACACCGGCAGTCGCGTGCCGCGTTCGCGCGACCCACGGATACACCTTGGTAGGCGGCAGCTGGCCGCCCTCACCCGGCTTCGCGCCCTGCGCGAGCTTGATCTGGATGTCATCGGCCTTCGTCAAGTAGAGGCTCGTGACGCCGAAACGTCCGGACGCGACCTGCTTGATCGCGCTACGGCGTTCGGGGTCGAGCAGTCGGTCGACGTCCTCGCCGCCTTCGCCGGTGTTGGACTTGCCGCCGATCGAGTTCATCGCGATCGCGAGTGTCTCGTGCGCCTCCTTCGAGATCGAGCCGTAGCTCATCGCCCCTGTGGAGAAGCGCTTGACGATCGAGGACACGGGCTCGACCTCGTCGATCGGCACCGGCTTGCGAACGCCGGTCCGCAGGGCGAACAGCCCGCGCAGCGTGTTCAGCTGGGAGGCCTGGTCGTCGACGAGCTTGGTGTACTCCCGGAAGATGTCGTACCGACGCGTCCGCGTCGCGTGCTGCAGGCGGAACACCGTGTCCGGGTTGAACAGGTGCGGCGAACCGTCGCGACGCCACTGGTACTCGCCACCGGTCCAGAGCCGCTCGTGGGCCCGTACGGCGGCGTCCTCGGGGTAGGCGTATGCGTGCCGCGAGGCGTTCTCCGCCGCGATCACATCCAGCGCCACCCCGCCCAGCTTCGTCTCGGTGCCGGTGAAGTACTTGTCCACGAAGTCGTGCGACAGGCCGATGGCCTCGAAGACCTGGGCGCCCGCGTACGACGAGACCGTCGAGATGCCCATCTTCGACATGATCTTCAGCACGCCCTTGCCGAGCGCGTAGATGAGGTTCTTGACGGCCTTGTGCGGTGTGATGCCGGTGATGTAGCCGGCGCGGACCAGGTACTCCACGGTCTCCATCGCCAGGTAGGGGTTGACCGCCGACGCACCGTAGCCGATGAGGGTCGCCACGTGATGCACCTCGCGCACGTCGCCCGCCTCGACCACGAGACCGCACTTCATGCGGGTCTCGTTGCGGATCAGGTGGTGGTGCACGGCAGCGAGCATGAGCAGCGACGGGATCGGTGCGAGATCCTTGTTCGAGTCGCGGTCGCTGAGCACGATGAACTCCGCACCGTCCTCGATGGCCTCGTCGACCTCGGCGCACATCTGCGCGATGCGCTTCTGCATGCCCTTGTGCCCGGCCTCGACCCGGTACAGTCCGCGGATCGTCACCGACGAGCGGCCCGGGAGCGCCGTGTCGATGTGCTGGATCTTGGCGAGCTCGTCGTTGTCGATCACCGGGAAATCGAGCGTCACCGATCGCGCGTGCTCAGGGCCCCAGTCGAGGAGATTCCGCTCCGGGCCGAGACCGAGGGCGAGCGAGGTGACGACCTCCTCGCGGATCGAGTCCAGTGGCGGGTTGGTCACCTGCGCGAACTGCTGGGTGAAGTAGTCGAACAGCAGGCGCGGACGCTGGCTCAGCACGGCGACGGGGGTGTCGCTGCCCATTGCGCCGAGCGGTTCGGCCCCGTTCTGCCCCATGGGGGTCAGGAGGATCCGCACCTCCTCCTCCGTGTAGCCGAAGGTGCGCTGGCGCCGGGTGATCGAGGCGATGGGATGCACGATGTGCTCGCGCTCGGGCAGATCGGCCAGCCGCACGCGACCGGCGTCCAGCCACTCCGCCCAGGGCTCCTGGTCGGCCAGCTGCGCCTTGATCTCGTCCTCTTCGACGATGCGCCGCTGCGCGGTGTCGACGAGGAACATGCGGCCCGGTCGCAGTCGTCCGCGCCGCTTGATGCGCTCCGGCGCGAAGTCGAGCACACCGGTCTCGCTGCCGATCACGATGAATCCGTCGGTGGTCTCGGTCCAGCGACCGGGGCGCAGCCCGTTGCGGTCGAGGGTCGCGCCGACCAGGGTGCCGTCGGTGAAGATCAGCGCGGCCGGTCCGTCCCAGGGCTCCATCTGCATGGAGTGGTAGTCGTAGAACGCGCGCAGCTTCGGATCGATGTCCGTCTGCTTCTCGTACGCCTCCGGGACCATCATCATGATCGCGTGCGGCAGGCTGCGACCGGTCAGGGTCAGAAGCTCGAGAACCTCGTCGAACGACGCGGAGTCGCTCGCCCCTTCGGTGCAGATCGGCAGCAGCGGACGGATGTCGCCCAGAAGCTCCGACTCCAGCTGCGACTGCCGCGCGCGCATCCAGTTGCGATTGCCGTTGACGGTGTTGATCTCGCCGTTGTGCGCGAGCATCCGCAGCGGCTGCGCGAGCGGCCAGGACGGGAAGGTGTTCGTGGAGTAGCGCGAGTGCACGACGGCGAGCTCGGAGGCGAACCGCTCGTCCTGCAGGTCGGGGTAGAACGGCTCGAGCTGGAGCGTCGTGACCATGCCCTTGTAGCCGATGGTGCGCGACGACAGCGAGACGACGTACGAGCCGAGCTCGGTGCGCGCACGCTTGCGCAGACGGAACACGCGGCGGTCGAGCGCGATCCCCGCCAGCGCCGGGGCGTCGCCGACCGCCGGGCACGACACGAACAGCTGCTCGAAGACCGGTCGGGCTTCGTAGGCGAGCTTGCCCAGGTTCTCCTCAGCCGTCGGCACCTCGCGCCACCCGAGCAGCTCCAGGTTCTCGCTCTCGGCGATCTGCTCGATCCCGGCCTTTTCGGCGGCACGGCGCTCGTCGTCGCGGGGCAGGAAGATCATGCCGGCCGCGTACTCCCCCACCGGAGGAAGCTCGAAGTCGACGACGGCGCGGAGGAAGGCATCCGGCATCTGGGTCAGGATGCCGGCGCCATCGCCGGTGCCCGCGTCGGAGCCGATCGCCCCGCGGTGCTCGAGGTTGCGCAGAGCGGTGAGGGCGAGGTCGATGATGTCGTGCCCCGCCTCGCCGCGCAGGGTCGCGACCATGGCGAGACCGCAGGCGTCCTTCTCGAAGGCAGGGTTGTACATCCCCTGCCTGGGGGGAAGCGTGCCGAACGAATGCTCTGCGGCGCCGGAACGGGGGCTCGAAGCCATTCCTACCGTCCTCACGTGAATGCTCAAGATGGGACGACGTCGGCCCTGAACTGCGGAAGCTGAAGCCCACCCTTTCGGTGGTGCGCTACTTGGTGGCGACTGTGCTTGTGGCCGTGCCCTCGGGAATCTGGGTGACTTCGTCTGCCAGTGGTTCGCTGACGTCGACGTAGTCGCCCTGCGATTGTACCGTGCCTGCGGGCTTCCACTCCCGGCCGGGTCGGTACGGGGACGGCTCGGAGCCGGGATGCCGCCGCTTCTGCACGAAGAAGATCACCAGGCCCAGGACGACCCCGAGGATGGCCGCCCACACGTTGCTGCGAAGCCCCAGGATGATCTCGCTCGGGTCGATGCGGATCGACTCCCACACGATGCGGCCGGCGCTGTACCACACCAGATAGAGGCCGAAGAGCCGCCCCCACTGGAGCCGGAACTTGTGGCTCACCCACAACAGCACCAGCACGCCGAGGCCGTTCCACAGCACCTCGTAGAGGAACGTCGGGTGGAAAAGCGTCCCGGGCTCGAGTCCGGGCGGGAACGCGGCGTTGTCGCTGTCGATCTCCAGGCCCCAGGGCAGGTCGGTGGGAAGGCCGAACAGCTCCTGGTTGAACCAGTTCCCGAAGCGGCCGATCGCCTGCGCCAGCAGCAGGCCCGGTGCGAGGGCATCGGCGAATGTCCAGAACCGGATGCCGGTCCACCGGCATCCGAGCCACGCGCCGATCGCGCCACCGAGAAGCGCGCCGTAGATCGCGATGCCGCCCTCCCAGATGCGGAAGATGGCCCAGAAGTCGGCTCCCGCGCCGAAGTAGAAGCCGGGGTGGGTGAGCACGTGGTAGATGCGCGCACCGATGATCGCCAGCGGAACCGCGATGAGCGAGATATCGATGACGACCCACGGTTCGGCTCCGCGCCGCGTCAGCCGCCAGTTGGTCAGCAGCACGGCGGCGATGATGCCCGCGATGATGCACAGCGCGTAGAAGTGGATGCGCAGCGGACCGATGTCGAAGTAGCTGATCGTCGGGCTGGGGATGCTTGCGACGACGCTCGTGGCGGCGTTGATCATGGGCGATCGTTCCTTGCTGGTGAGGATGCCGGCGGCGGGGCCGACGTTCAGAGTCTAGATCGAGGTTCGCGCGGTACCTGCGGCGAGAGCACGCGCCGTCTGGGCCAGCCCGTCCAGCCCGCCGTCCCGCAGAGCGCGGACGAGCGCGGTGCCGACGATCGCGCCGTCTGCGTACTCGAGCACGCCGGCGACCTGGTCGGCGGTGGAGATGCCGATCCCGACGCACGCGCGCAGATCGGCCGTCGCGCGGCCGCGCATCCGATCGACGAGTCGGCGCGCGGCGGCATCCAGCTGTGCGCGCTCCCCCGTGATGCCCATCGTGGAGACCGTGTACACGAAGCCGGTGGATTCGGCGAGGATGAGGTCGAGCCGCTCGTCGGTCGATGTAGGGGCGGCGAGGAACACGCGATCCAGGCCGGTGCGCTTGCTGGCTGCGATCCACTCGGCAGCGGCATCGGGCGTGATGTCGGGCGTGATGAGCCCGGCGCCGCCCGCGGCGAGCAGGTCGTCGGCATAGCGGTCGACCCCGTACTGCAGAACCGGGTTCCAGTACGTCATCACCAGGACGGGCACGTCGACCCGGCGCGTGATCTCGCGGACGGCGGCGAATGTGTCGCGCAGCCGGAATCCGCCGGCGAGTGCGGCCTGTGTCGCCTCTTGGATGACCGTGCCGTCCATCACCGGGTCGGAGTAGGGCGGGCCGAGCTCGAGGACGTCGGCGCCGTTCTCGGCGAGGACGACCGCCGCGTCGATGCTGGTCTGCAGGTCGGGGAAGCCGAGCGGCAGGTACCCCACGAACGCGCCGCGGCCGTCTGCGATGGCGGCATCGATCGCTGCGGCCACGCGCGAGCTCACAGCTTCGTCCCCTCGCCCTTTGCCTCATCGGCCGGCTCGGGGGTCGCGACCGGCGATCCATCCGCCGCGGCCTCGGCGTCGTACAGCTCGAAGTACCGCGCAGCCGTGTCCATGTCCTTGTCGCCGCGCCCGGAGAGGCAGATCGCGATCACGGCGTCCGGGCCGAGCTCGCGGCCGACGCGCAGGGCGCCCGCGAGGGCGTGGGCGGACTCGATGGCGGGGATGATCCCCTCGGTTTCGGACAGCAGCCGCAGCGCCTGCATGGCCTCGTCGTCAGTGGCTGGGATGTAATCGGCGCGCCCGATCGACGCCAGCCACGCGTGCTCGGGGCCGACGCCGGGGTAGTCCAGCCCGGCCGAGATCGAGTGCGACTCGATCGTCTGCCCGTCCTCGTCCTGGAGGACGAACGTCTTCGCCCCGTGCAGCACGCCGGGGCGGCCGCGTTCGATGGACGCCGCATGACGCGCGGTGTCGACGCCGTCGCCGGCCGCCTCGACGCCGTACAGCCGCACAGTCTCGTCGTCCAGAAAGGCGTCGAACATGCCGATCGCGTTGGAGCCGCCGCCGACGCATGCGAAGACCGCGTCGGGCAGACGGCCCAGCTCGTCGAGCAGCTGCGCGCGCGCCTCCTCACCGATGATGCGCTGGAAGTCACGGACCATGGCGGGGAACGGATGAGGGCCGGCCGCGGTCCCGAAGATGTAGTTGGTCGTCTCGACGCTCGCGACCCAGTCGCGATACGCATCGTTGATCGCGTCCTTGAGCGTCCGCGAACCCGTCGTGACCGGGATCACCTCGGCGCCCAGCAGGCGCATTCGGGCGACGTTGAGTGCTTGACGCTGCGTGTCGACCTCGCCCATGTAGATGGTGCAGTCGAATCCGAACAGCGCCGCCGCGGTGGCCGTCGCGACCCCGTGCTGCCCGGCGCCGGTTTCGGCGATGACCCGCGTCTTGCCGAGGCGTTTGGTGAGCAGGGCCTGGCCGAGCACGTTGTTGATCTTGTGCGAGCCGGTGTGATTGAGATCCTCGCGCTTGAGGAAGATGCGCCCGCCGCCCGCATGCGCGGCGAAGCGCGGCACTTCGGTGAGGGCGGAAGGTCGTCCGGCGTACGAGTGGAGCAGCCCGAGCAGCTCGATCTCGAAGGCGGGATCGGCCATCGCGTCCTCGTACACCGCGGTGAGCTCGTCGATCGCGGCGATCAAGGACTCCGGCATGTAGCGCCCGCCGAACTCTCCGAAGAACGGGCCCGGTGCTTCTCGCAGACTCACTTCGACTCGCTCCGCTCGCTCAGTGCAGGCATCGACTACTCCCTCTGGTCGCTCGGGACGTCGCCTGCTCCGGCTCCGAGGAATGCCGTCAGCGTGGCCACGGGGTCACCCGTGACCAGGGCTTCGCCGATGAGCACGACGTCGGCGCCGGCGGCCCGGTAGTGCGCGACGTCGGCGGGCGAGAGCACCGCTGACTCCGCGATCCTGATCGCATCGGCGGGGATCTTCGAGGCGAGCCGGCCGAACAGGTCGCGGTCGAGCGCGAACGTCGACAGGTCGCGGGCGTTCACACCGACGAGCTTCGCGCCCACGTCCGCCGCCCGGGAGACCTCGTCCGCGGAGTGCGTCTCGACGAGCGGCGTCATGCCGAGCTCGAGTGTCAGCGCGTGCAGCCGCACCAGCACGTCCTGCTGGAGCGCTGCCACGATGAGCAGCACGAGATCCGCTCCGGAGGCGCGAGCCTCGAGCACCTGGTACTCGGTCGCGATGAAGTCCTTGCGCAGCACCGGCAGCTCCACCGCGGCGCGCACGGCCTCGAGGTCGGCCAGGCTCCCCTTGAACCGCCGCCCCTCGGTCAGCACCGAGATGGTGGACGCGCCGCCCTGCTCGTAGAGCCGGGCCTGCAGCGCCGGATCGGGGATCTCGGCCAGGTCGCCCCGGGAGGGGCTTGCTCGCTTCACCTCGGCGATGATCTTCACGCGATCGGCGGGGGCGAGGAATGCGAGCGCATCGCGGGCGGCGGACTGAGCCAGCGCGGCGTGCTCGACCGCGGCGAGCGGCCGTTCGGAGGCGCGCGCCTCGGCATCATGCACCGCGCCGGCCGTGAGGTCGGCGAGCATGCTTCGACTCACCGGCGCGCGCTCAGCACGGGTGCTCAATGCTCTTTCGGCGTGTACTTGGAGCCGTTGACGCCGTAGCCGGCCCTCGACATGCCCCACCCGACGACAGCGCCGACGACGACCAAGCCTGCGGAGGCCCACACCAGCCAAGGCACATCGAACCAGAACGCCAGCGTTCCGATCGTGAACGCGGCGAGCATGATCACGACAGCGGTCCATGCTGCCGGAGAGTGTCCGTGGCCGGGTTCGCCGTTGTTGTGGCTCATGAGAATTCCTCCGGGATAGCGCGGGCTCGGGCCAGTCTAGCGGGGTCGGGCGGTCGGATCCTCGCCGTGCGACAGGTCATCCCACGAGTCGATCGCGTCGACCGGTCGGGATGCCGCCGCGGCGTTTGGCTTGAATCGCCGGCCGCTGAAGACCCACCTGCGCGCGGTCCCGAGGACCCACAGCCCGCTCGCCAGGAGCACTGCGCAGGAGGCGAGGGTGGCGGCCGGCCAGGGCGTCGGGGTGACGGAGGAGACCAGCGCGGCGACGGCGTCCGTGCCCGTGATGCCGGTCGCGGAGGTGACCGTCGAGGCGACCGCCGCGACCGGTGCGGTGAAGGCCACCTGCGCGCTGAGATAGCCCAGGATGCCGGCGATCACGACCATGAGCCCGCCGAAGACGTATCGCAGCACGAGTCCCACGATCGACAGCGCGGCACCCAGTGCCAGCACCGCCAGGCTGAGGGGCGCGAGGATCGGAACGGCGGCCGCTCCGGCGACCGCCAGCTCGTGCTGCGCATCGTCGTCGAGGACGGCGACGAGCCAGGTCTGCGTGGACGAGATGACCCCGATCGCACCCACCGCGACCGCGGCCAGGACGGCCACGAGACGAGCGCGTCGCGTCATGGAAGGCTCGCAGGTGCCGGGCTCATCGGGCTGCTCGGGCGGGCCCCGGCACCGCGTGGAGGTCGGCGGCATCGAAGCAGGTGCGAGTGCCCGTGTGGCATGCAGGGCCGACCTGGTCGACCTGGATCAGGATCGCGTCGCCGTCGCAGTCCAGACGCGCGCCGCGAACGAGCTGGATGTTGCCCGACGTGTCGCCCTTGCGCCAGTACTCCCGTCGCGAGCGCGACCAGAAGGTCACCCGGCCGCTGGTGAGAGTGCGGCGCAGGGCCTCGGCATCCATCCATCCCAGCATGAGCACCTCGCGCGTGTCCCACTGCTGGATGATCGCGGCCACCAGTCCGTCCGCCGTGAAGGCGACCCGGGCGATCTGCTCGTCCACCGCGTCGGTCATGCTCGCACCTCGATTCCTTCTGCGTTCATGGCGGCCTTGACCTCGCCGATGGTCAGCTGCCCGGAATGGAAGACGCTCGCGGCGAGCACGGCGTCGGCACCCGCGGCGATCGCGGGTGCGAAGTCCTCGGCGCGGCCTGCGCCTCCGGAGGCGATGACGGGCACGCTCGAGACCTCGCGCATGAGCGCGACGAGCTCGAGATCGAAGCCCTCCTTGGTACCGTCGGCGTCGATCGAGTTGACCAGGAGCTCGCCTGCGCCGCGGTCGATGGCTTCGCGCGCCCAGTCGAGGGCGTCGAGTGAGGTCAGGGTGCGTCCTCCGTGCGTGGTGACGACGAATCCCGAGTGCGTGCCCGGGGCCCGTTTCACATCGAGTGACAGCACGAGCACCTGCGCCCCGAATCGGTCCGCGATCTCATCGATCAGGTCGGGCCGCGCGATCGCCGCCGAGTTCACGCCCACCTTGTCGGCGCCGACTCCGAGGAGCCGCGCGACATCGTCGGCCGAGCGCACCCCTCCCCCGACCGTCAGCGGGATGAACACTTCCTCGGCCGTGCGGCGGACGACCTCGTAAGTCGTCGAGCGCTCGTCGACGGTGGCCGTCACATCCAGGAACGTCAGCTCGTCCGCACCCTGCGCGAAGTATTCGCGGGCGAGTTCGACGGGATCCCCCATATCGCGAAGATTCTCGAAGTTGACGCCCTTCACGACGCGGCCGGCGGCGACGTCCAGACACGGGATGACACGGCAGACCAGAGCCATCGCTACAGCCTCGCGTTGTGGATCGCCGTGACGAGGATCGCTCGGGCCCCGATCGCGTACAGCGCATCCATCACCCGGTTGACGTCCTTGCTGGGGCTCATCACACGCACCGCCAGCCACTCCGGATCGCGCAGCGGCGAGATCGTCGGCGACTCGATGCCCGGCGCGATGGCCACCGCCTCGTCGATCAGGTTGGCCGGCAGGTCGTAGTCGATGAGCACATACCGCCGCGCCACCATCACACCGCGGAGTCTGCGCAGGAGGGTGTGCGTGCCGTCGACCTCCTCGGGCGCACCGATCAGGACGGCCTCCGATTCGAGGATGACGGGACCGAAGATCTCCAGCCCTGCCTGACGAAGGGTCGTGCCGGTCGAGACGACATCGGCGACGGCATCCGCCACGCCGAGGCGGACCGCCGATTCGACCGCGCCGTCCAAGGGCACCAAGTCGACCGCGACGCCGTGATCGTCGAGGAAGCCGTCGACGAGCCCCGGGTAGGCGGTTGCGACGCGCACGCCCTCGAGGTCTTCGACCGACGTGAAGGTGCCCGGGGGCGCGGCGAACCGGAACGTGGACTCGCCGAACCCGAGGGCCTCGATCTCGCGCGCGCCCGGCATCCGCGCGTCCAGGAGCAGGTCGCGCCCGGTGATCCCGACATCGAGCGCTCCCGAGCCGACGTACGTCGCGATGTCCTTCGGGCGCAGGTAGAAGAACTCGACCTCGTTGCCCGGGTCGATGATGTGCAGGTCCTTCGGGTCACGACGGCCGGTGTAGCCCGCCTCCTGGAGCATCTCGGAGGAGGTGTCGGCGAGGGAACCCTTGTTGGGCACGGCGATTCGCAGCATGGCGGCAGGGCTTTCGGATTCGGGGCGGTCGGCGGGAGGCTGCTCAGAGATGTCGGTAGACGTCTTCGAGGCTGAGACCCTTCGCGAGCATCAGCACCTGCAGGTGGTAGAGCAGCTGCGAGATCTCCTCGGCAGCGGCATCCGTCGACTCGTACTCAGCCGCCATCCAGACCTCGGCGGCCTCCTCGACGATCTTCTTGCCGATCGCGTGCACGCCCGCATCGAGCTGCGCGACCGTGCCCGAACCCTCCGGGCGCTCGGCCGCCTTTGCGGTCAGCTCCGCGAACAGCGCGTCGAACGTCTTCACCCTGCCAGGGTATCGAACCGGCGCCGCCCCACGGCGCCGGCCGGGGCCCGCCCGCGCGGCATCCGGTCAGTGGACGAGGATGCTCAGCACGATGACCAAGACCCCCAGCAGGGTCGTCGACAGGATTCCGCCCAGCCGCCACGCCCAATTGCCGCCGTTGCGAGCTGCGTTCGCGTAGCCGATGAGCCCCAGCAGGACGATGCCGCTCGCGAGTGCGAGATAGTACGCGGTGTACTCCTCGACCAGTCCGATCACCGCCAGGAACAACAGCAGCACCGGGATCAGCATCGCGACGAGCATGCCGTAGGTATGACGGATGCCGCGGGCCACCGCGGTGCGCAGGACGAGCGGCGGCCGGGCGGCCCGGCTGGCGACGACCGCGGCGTAGATGTGGGCAAGCCAGAAGACGAACGTGGTGCCGATCACGAAGAGCATCACGTCTAAGTCGGTCTCGTCCTCCCAGCTGACCGCTATCAGCGCGGTCACGAGCACGATGCCGTACACACCGTGCTCCCCGCTGTATGCATCCAGCACTCGCCTCGCGGGTTTGCCGGCTACGGCGCGCAGGCGGGCCGTGGTGGTCGGGGACTCGTCGTCCGCGGGCTCGTCGGGCGGCGGTGTGACCGGTTCCATGCTGTTCCCCCTCAGTCCCGTCGTGGTGTCACCGCGCAGATCGGTGGCGGCCGGCCGTGGCGCGCAGCCCCGCGATCGCCGCGTCCGGATCGAGAGAGCCGAAGACCGCGGAGCCCGCGACGAACGTGTCGGCTCCCGCCTCGGCGGCCTGCGCGATCGTGGATTCGCCGATCCCGCCGTCGACCTGGAGCCACACGGACGAGCCGCGTCGTCGTGCCTCGTCGGCGAGCGTCCGCAGCTTCGGCAGGGTCTCGGGCATGAACGATTGGCCGCCGAAGCCCGGCTCCACCGTCATCACGAGGATCTGGTCGAACTCGTCCAGCACGTCGAAGAGCCCCTCGATGGCGGTCGCCGGCTTCACGGCGAGACCGGCGCGGGCGCCGATCGCGCGGAGCCGTCTCGCCAGAGCGACGGGCTCCGTGGCGGCCTCGAGGTGGAAGGTGACCGAAGCGGCGCCGAGCTCGGCGTACTCCGGCGCCCAGATCTCGGGCGCGTCGATCATCAGGTGCACATCGAGCGGCACGGGGCTGGTCGCCTGGATGCGCTCGACCATCTGCGCGCCGAACGTCAGGTTCGGCACGAAGTGGTTGTCCATGACGTCGACGTGCACGAAGTCTGCCCCGTCGATGCGCGCGAGCTCCGCCTGCACGTTCGCGAAATCGGCGGCGAGGATGCTCGGGTTGATCCGCACGTCGTTCGTGACTCTCCCTCGGCTCTGGTCCCTGATTTCCTCACGGCTGTGCACGCGTCCATTATGGTCGAGCCGTGGACCCGATCACGGCGATGCTCGAAGCGGTGCTGGACGAGGTCCGCCCTCTGGGATCGGGCGCACCGGCCTCGTACATCCCCGAGCTCGCCTCGGCCGACCTGGATCTGCTCGCGTTCGGCGTCGTCGGTCCGCGCGGCCGCGTCTTCACGGTCGGCGACGAGGACGCGACGTTCACGATCCAGTCGATGTCGAAGCCCTTCGTGCTCGCGCTCGCCCTGGAGCACCTCGGGCGCGATGAAGTGTTCGCCCGCGTCGGTGCCGAGCCGAGCGGCGAGCCGTTCAACGCGATCAGTCTGGAGGCGCAGACCGGTCGCCCCGCGAACCCGATGGTCAACGCCGGAGCGATCGCGACGACCGCACTCATCCCCGGTGCCGACATCGACGATCGGACCGGCCGAATCGTGGCGATGATGTCGGCTTTCGCCGGCCACTCGCTCTGGATCGACGAATCCGTCTACGCCTCCGAGTCGTCGACGGGTGAACGCAACCGCGCACTGGCGCACCTGCTGAAGTCCTACGGGATCGTCACCGGGTCGGTCGATGATGCGGTCGAAAGCTACTTCCGGCAGTGCTCGGTATTGGTCACGGTCCGCGATCTCGCGGTGATGGCCGCGACGCTCGCCTTCGGCGGGGTGAATCCGGTCACGGGTTCCCGCGTGGTCGCGGAACGCGTCGCTCGGGACGTCACCTCGATCATGGCCAGCTGCGGCATGTACGACTTCTCGGGAGAATGGCTGCTGCGGGTGGGGCTGCCGGCGAAGAGCGGTGTGAGCGGCGGCGTGATCGCCGTGGCGCCGTCGCAGTTCGGGGTCGCCGGCTTCAGCCCCCGGCTGGATGTGCACGGCAACAGCGTTCGGGCGAGCGCATTCATGGAGATCGTCTCGGACCGATTCGGGATCCACCTGCTGGAGCCTCACGAGAGCGTCGCGGCTCCGGGCATCTCGGTGATCGAGACTCCTGAGGGTCCGCTCGTCCGCCTCGGCGGCGAGCTGGGGTTCGCGGGGGCGGAACGGGTGCTGTCGCTGCTGCGTGAGATCACGGCCGCCGCGCCGCACGCCGCGCTCATCACCGTCGACGCCAGCGAGCTGGCGCGCCTGCACCCCGCGGCGGTGATGGTGCTGCGCACGGAGGTCGAGAGCCTGTCGCCGCGCGTCCGCCTTCTCGTGTGAGGACGGTCGTCCCGCGCGCGGATCAGGTTCTGCGCAGCAAGGTGATCGACATGGCATCGGTGTTGTGGCGGTGGGGCCACAGCTGGGCGCGGCCCGATCCGTCGTTCTGAGCCGGCAGGCCGGGGTCGGAAGCCGAGACGCTCCGCAGCACCTCGCGTGCATCGAGCTCCTCGATGCCACTGCCGACGTCGCGGAGCACTTCGCCGACGACCCCGGCCGTCTCGGCCAGGTGCGGTGAGCATGTGACGTACGCGACGATCCCGCCCGCGCGCAGGCCGCCGATCGCGGCGCGCAGCAGCTCGCCCTGCAGCTGCGTCAGCTCGGGCACGTCGGCCGGCGACTTGCGCCAACGGGCCTCCGGACGGCGTCGGAGCGCACCCAGTCCGGTGCACGGCGCATCGACGAGGATCCGGTCGTAGCGCCCCTCCCCCGCTCGCAGGCGCCCGTCCTCCTCCGACACCGGCACGTCCAGCGGCACGCCGGCGATCGCCTGTCGCACCAGCCCGGCGCGTGCGTGCGACACCTCGTTCGCCTCCAGCCGGGCTGCGTGCAGCAGCGCCTCCGCGGCGAGCACCGCGGTCTTGCCGCCGGGCCCGGCGCACAGATCCAGCCACCGCTCCCCCGGCGCCACCGGCGATGCGCGGGTCAACGCCAGGGCGGCCAGCTGCGAGCCTTCATCCTGGACGCGCAGCGTGCCCCCGGACTCGGTCACGAGCCGTTCGGGGTCGCCGCCGCCGAGCCGGAATCCCAGAGGCGAGTACGGCGTGTGCCGAGCGTCCTCGGGGATCTGGGCGAGCCCCGGCAGGGCGGCCATCGTCACCCTCGGCGACGCGTTGTCCGCGGTCAGCAGCGCTTCCAGCTCGTCCGCGCGGCCTTCGGCGGCGAGCGCCCGCCGGAACGCACGGACGACCCACACGGGATGCGAGAAGACCAGGCCGAGCCGCTCGTCGTCCGAGCGAGCGCTCGCGGCGACCCGCTCCATCCACTCGCCGGGCGTGTCGCGGGAGACCCGCCGCAGCACCGCGTTGACGAAGCCGGGCGCTCCACGGCTGCCGGCGCTGCGTGCCAGTTCGACGGACTCGTGGACGGCCGCGTGCGAGGCGACGCGGGTGGACAGAAGCTGATGGACGCCCAGGCGGAGCACGTCGAGCACAGCCGGATCGATCTCCTGGATGCTGCGGTCGGCGGCGATCCGGATGACGGCGTCGTAGGTGCCCTGACGCCGCAGCGTGCCGTAGGTGAGCTCGGTGGTCAAAGCGGCGTCGGCGGTGCCCATCCCGGACCGGGCGATGGCGCGCGGCAGCAGCAGATTCGCGTACGCGTCGGACTCGTTCACCGCGCGGATCGTCTCGTAGGCGACGCGTCGGGAGTCCTTTGCGGCGCTCACGAGCCGGCCTTGGGCGCCGCCCCGGTGTCCCGGCGGCCACGCCACCAGTCCGCGGCGTTCATCGGCCCTTTTCCTGCGGGCTGAACGCGATCGACGACGATCGGCTCGGTGGCGGTGCCGGCGAGCACCTCGCGGCCGTGGAGAGCGAGCACGCCAGGCTCGAGGCTCGGCGCGTCGTGGGATGCCGCACTCGCGGCGAGGATCTTGACGCGAGCCCCGTCGAGGGTGGTGTGTGCGCCCGGCTCCGGTGTGACTCCGCGGATGCGGGAGAGCACGGCGTTCCGGGACTCGCCCCAGCGGATGCGCCCGTCCTCGTCGCCGAGCTTCGGGGCGAGCGTCGGCTCGCCGGCCTGCGGTGTCGCCGCAGCGGTCCCCGCCGCGATCGCGTCGACCACCCCGCTCAGCAGTTCGGCGCCCTCGTCGGCCAGGGCGGTGAGCACCTCACCGGCCGTTGCGCTGCTCGGAACCGGATACTCGCGCTCCGCGAACACGTCGCCGGCATCGAGGGCGGGCACGAGCTGGAACACCGACGCGCCGGTGACCGCGTCGCCGGCGATCAGGGCGTGCTGCACCGGCGCGGCTCCCCGCCAGCGGGGCAGGAGGGAGAAATGCAGGTTGATCCAACCGGCAGCCGGTGTGGACAGGAGCGGCTCGCGGACCAGTCCGCCGTACGCGACGATCACGCCGAGGTCGGGTTCCAGCGCCGCGATCCGGTCGGTGGCCGCGGCATCCAGTCGGTCGGTGCGGAGGGTGTCGATTCCGAGCTCCTGCGCGGCCATCGCCACCGGCGACGGAGTGATCACGCGCTTGCGACCCACCGGCGCGTCGCGCCGGGTCAGGACGGCGGCGATCTCGTGGCCGGAGGCGGCGAGCAGGCGCAGCGACGGGACCGCGGCATCGGGCGTGCCGGCGAAGACGAGGCGCATGGCGTTCCTCACAGGTCGAGGTCGGGCACGTCGACCCGCACCCTGAGTGTATGGCGCGCGTCAGCAAGTCGGAGGTTTGGTGCGGAGCCCCATTGCGTGCGGGCGCCGGGGGCGCGAGTCCTGGGGTTCTTCCGCGCGCGCAGCGCATCGGCGACGATCGACGCGCGGAGGCTCTCCGCCACGTGCTGTCCGTGCGCGTAGTCGAACCGGACGAGGGCACGCGCGGAGTTCTCCTTCGGCACAGGGCCGAGCACGGCGTCCTCGTCGAGCGCGGGCACCGCTTCACGCAGGGCGCTCAGCGCGCCTTCGATGGCGGGCAGGCTGCCTTCGAGGGCGGCGACGCGCACGGTCGGCGGCATCCGCAGCGGCGCACGGTCGGCCAGTTCCGCGCGGGCGTAGGCGGGCTGGGTCCAGGTGGCGAGGGCGCGCGCCACAGGTCCGGTGACGCCGACGAGGTGGACGGGTGCGCCCGGCGCGGCCAGCGCGGCCGCATTCGACCACCACCGCAGGCAAGACTCGCCGATCCGCAGGTCGTCGGCCAGCAGCATCCGATCGCCGTCGAGGAGGATGACGGCCCGATAGCCGCCCTCGGCGATCGGCTCGGCACCGCGTGTGGCGACGACCAGCGCGGGCTTGGCGTCCACGCTCAGCACGGGATGCTCGCCGTCGGCGACCAGAATCCGGATGCCGGGGAATGCGCGGCCCAGATCATCGGCCGTGCGCTCGCTGCCCGATGAGGCCATCCGGACGCGCGCCGAGCTGCAGCGCGGGCACGCCCACGCGGTGGCCGGCCGCCCGCACCAGCCGCACTCGGGCAAGGCCCCGCGTCGTGCGGCGTGCAGGGGTCCGCCGCAGTGCGCACAGCGCGCTGGCGTGCGGCAGTCGGCGCACACGAGCACCGGTGCGTACCCCGGCCTGGCGACCTGCACGAGCACGGGTCCGTGCAGGAGCGCCTCGCGCGCGGCGGCGAAAGCGGCGGAGGGAACCCGGGCTCCGCGGGATTCGCCCTCCTTCGTCGCGCTGAGGATCACACGCCGAGATGAACGACGGGCGGCGGAGACCTCGCGCACCCAGCCCAAGCCCACGAGCCGCTCCACGTCGGTCGTCCGGGTGTGACCGGCGAACACCACCGCGCACTCGTCCAGCTCCTGCCGGATGAGGGCCGCATCGCGCGCGTGCACCCCGGGGCTCAGCGGCTCGGCGAGCAGCGGATCGCCGTCGTCCCAGATCGCGATCAGCCCGGGCGCGTGCACCGGCGCGTACACCGCGGATCGATTGCCCACCACGATGCACGGCACCGGCGCGAGCATGCGCAGGAATGCGGCGTAGCGCGCGGGCGAGGTCTGGCGGGCATCGTTGCGGAGAACGGCCTCCGCGGGGGCGCGGCCGCGCAGTGCGGCCTCGAGCTGCGCCTGGTCGCGGTGATCGGGCACCACGAGGATCGCACTGCGTCCGGACGCGAGGGTGCGCACCGCCGCAGCGGCCAGGAGAGCCGCCCACGCGCCGGTGGTCTCGCCGTCGGGCAGCCGGACCGGCTCGGGCGGGGCGTCCAGCGCTCCGCGTCCGTGGCGGTCGAGGCACTCGGTCAGAGCCGGGTACGCGCGCAGGGAGGCATCCGCCCAAGTCCTGCTCGTCTCGTCGACGGCCGGGATGGACGGCGGCTCCGCTGCCAGCCAGGTCTTCTCTGCGCGGACCATCCGCTTGGGGATCGCGAGTCGAAGGATGTCCGTCGCCGAGCCTGCGGCGCGATCGGCGGCCCGCCTGGCCAGCGCATACAGCTCGGGCGTCAGGACGACCGCGGTCGAGACGACCGCGTCCACCTCGGACAGCGGGCGATCGGCGGCGTCCGCTTCGCCCAGCTCGACCACATACGCGTCCACGACGCGACCGGCGCTGCGCAGGGGCACGCGGACGCGGACGCCCGGGGTGACGTCCGCGAGCAGCTGCTCCGGGATCGCGTAGTCGAAGAGGCGGTCGAGCTGCGGCAGGGGCGAGTCGATGAGCACTCGGGCCACACGCCGCGTGGTCACGTCAGTGCCCCGCCGAGCGGGGGCGCGGAAACTGCACCCCCGCCGAGCGGCGGCGCGGGCTCACAGCCCGGCGGCTGCGCGCAGATCGTCGACGCGGTCGGTGCGCTCCCACGTGAAGTCGGGCAGCTCCCGACCGAAGTGCCCGTAGGCGGCGGTCTGCGCGTAGATCGGGCGCAGCAGGTCGAGCGAGTCGATGATGGCCTTCGGGCGGAGGTCGAACACGTCGAGGATTGCGCGAGTGATCACTTCGTCCGACACGTGACCGGTGCCGAAGGACTCGACGTACAGTCCGACCGGTTTCGCCTTGCCGATCGCGTAGGCGATCTGGACTTCGAGTCGATCCGCGAGTCCGGCGGCGACCGCGTTCTTCGCGACCCAGCGCATCGCGTAGGCGCCGGAGCGGTCGACCTTGGAGGGGTCCTTGCCGCTGAACGCTCCGCCGCCGTGCCGGGACGCTCCGCCGTAGGTGTCGATGATGATCTTGCGGCCGGTGAGGCCCGCGTCGCCCTTCGGCCCGCCGGTGACGAACGGCCCGGCCGGGTTGATGAAGAAGTTCACGTCGGGCAGGTCGAGGCCGGTCTCCTCGAGTACCGGGTCGATGACCTCGGCGCGCACCGCGGCCCGCAGGGCCTTCTCGGAGATGTCGGGGTTGTGCTGGGTCGACAGCACGACGGACTCGACCGTCCTCGGGACGGCGCCGTCGTAGCCGAGGGTCACCTGAGTCTTGCCGTCGGGGCGGAGAAAGGGCAGCTCGCCCGAGCGGCGTACCTTGGTGAGGCGCTCGGCCATGCGATGGGCGGTCCAGATGGCCATCGGCATGAGCTGGGGCGTCTCGGTGGTCGCGTAACCGAACATGATGCCCTGATCGCCCGCGCCCTGCAGGTCGTGAGGGTCCTCCGAGCCGTCTTCGCGGCGTTCGAAGGCCTTGTCGACGCCCGCGGCGATGTCGGAGGACTGCGCGCCGATCGACACGCTCACACCGCACGAGTCGCCGTCGAAGCCGGTGTCGCTCGAGGTGTAGCCGATGCGGTTCACGACACTGCGCACGAGTGCCGGGATCTCGACGTAGGCGCTGGTGGACACCTCCCCGGCCACGTGGACGAGGCCGGTCGTGACCAGCGTCTCGACCGCGACGCGCCCGTGCGGGTCTTCGGCGAGGATCGCATCGAGGATGCTGTCGGAGATCTGATCGCAGATCTTGTCGGGGTGCCCCTCGGTCACGGATTCGGACGTGAACAGACGCAGCTCGGTCATCGATTCTCCAGGTGGATGGCGGAGTCGGATAGGGGTAGGCGCAAGTATGCCCGCCGCGACCGACACGGCCTCGGCGGGCGCCTCACGCGGTCACAGGCGACGCGAGCGCGTTGCCCGGGACCGGCGTGATCACTCCGCGGAGCGGAGGCGGAGCTTGTCCTCGTGGATCTCGTGCAGCGCGATGGTCAGCGGCTTGTCCTCGACCGTCGAGTCGACCAGGGGTCCGACGTTGTCGAAGAGGTTTCCCTCGTGCAGGTCGGAGTAGTAGTCGTTGATCTGGCGCGCCCGCTTGGATGCGTAGATGACCAGCTGGTACTTCGAATCGACCTTCTCGAGCAGGCTGTCGATGGGGGGATCGATGATCCCCTGGTTCGTTCCGGCCACGGCGAAACCTCCTGGGTTCGTACGACGGATGTCGGTGGGAAAGAAGTGTCGGCGCCCTCGGGCGCGCACGTATCAGCGCGCGGGCGCCTGAACCAATTCTACGACCTCCCGGGCCGCCGAGGCGACGTCGTCGTTGACGACCCGGAAATCGAACTCGTTCTGCGCGGCCAGCTCGCCCTTCGCGGTGCGCAGGCGACGTGTCCGCTCCTCGTCGCCCTCGGTTCCGCGGCCGACGAGTCTGTGGACGAGCTCGTCCCAGCTGGGCGGCAGCAGGAACACCAGCGTCGCCGACGGCTCCGCCGCGCGCACCTGCCGCGCTCCCTGCAGATCGATCTCCAGGAGCACCGTCCGTCCGTCCGCCAGCGCCTCCTCGATCGGGCGTCTCGGCGTGCCGTAGCGGTATCTGTTGTGCACCGTCGCGTGCTCGAGCAGCTCGTCGTCGCCGATGAGACGGTCGAATTCGGCATCCCCGACGAAGAAGTAGTGCTCGCCGTCGATCTCGCCGGGCCGCGGCGGGCGCGTCGTCGCCGAGATCGACAGGTGGATCTCGGGATGATGCTGCTTGATGTGGTCGGCGACGGTTCCCTTGCCGACGGCGGTGGGGCCCGCGAGCACGACGAGCCGGCTTCGTTCCGATCGGGCGGGCTGTTCGGGCCATCGCGCGTCCAGGAACGACCGCAGCTCTCGACGCTGCCGGGCGCCGAGTCCGCCGAGGCGCTTGACCGGCGAGATCTGCAGCTGCGCCAGGATGCGGTCGCGTTTGCCCTCTCCGATTGCCGGAAGGCTCGTCAGGTACTCCGTGACGCGCATGGTGCCCGCGGGCGAGGTCGGATCCGCGAACGCCCGGCGGGCCAGCTCCTGGGGGGTGATGACGCGCATGGCGACATCCCTCTTCAACGCCGCTCGCGCCCGCCGTGCCGCGACGGCGCGACGGGACGCCGCGACCCGATCCACCTCGGGGGGACGCGTCGGCGAGCCGGGGTCGTGAGGCGGAGGCGTCTGGTGGTCAGCCATTCGAACTCCTGTACTCCTGAATCCGCGAATCTATCGCGTCCGCCAGACCGTCCGGTCCCGCTGACAGCAGACTGCGGCTCTCCGATGCGATCACCGCGGGGGCGAGGTCGCCGAACAGCCGCGTGAGGTCGGCCGGGCGGGCGCCCTGCGCGCCGAAGCCGGGGGCGAGCAGGGGCGCTCCGCGCAGCGACTCGTCGGCGAGCCCGAGGTCCGACCGGTCGACGGTCGCGCCGACCACCAACCCGATGCTTCCGAGCCGCCCCGCGATCGCCTCCGCAGCGTTCTCCGCCGCCACTTCGACTGCGACCCGTTCGGCGACACTCTGCAGGCGCGGCTCGGCGTCATCCGGCCGGTTCAGCTGCGCGGCCTGCAGCGTCCGGGCTTGCGGGTTGCTGGTCGCCGCCAGCACGAACACACCCTTGGCATGCTCCCGGGCGAAGCCGAACGCGCCGGTCAGAGCGCCAACGCCGAGGTACGGGTTCACGGTGACCGCGTCCGACTCCAGCGGCGATCCCGGGGCGAGCCACGCGCGGGCGTAGGCATCCATCGTCGTGCCGATGTCGCCGCGCTTGGCGTCGGCGATCACGATCAGGCCGGCAGCCCGGGCGGAGCCGAGCACGTCCTCCAGCGCTGCGAAGCCGGCGGAGCCGAAGCGCTCGAAGAACGACACCTGCGGCTTGACGATGCCGACGCGGGAGGTCGCGGCATCCACCGTCCTCAGTCCGAACTCGCGGGCACCCTCGGCCGAGACGTCGAGCCCCCACTCCTCGAGCAGATGCTCGTGCGGGTCGATGCCCACGCAGAGGGGTCCGTAAGCCTCCAGCGCCTGCTGCAGCCGCTCGCCGAACGGCGGTGCGCCCCTCACAGGCGCGCCGCCCGGTCGGCCGCGTACTCCTGCAGGCTCTTGACGTCGTAGCCGGCGCGAACCGCGTCGAAAGAGCTCACCGCGGCCCCGAGCACGGCCATCGTCGTGAAGAGGGCCTTGTCGGCGGCCACCGCTGCCGCGCGGATCTCGTAGCCGTCGGCTCGGGCGGAGCGACCGCTCGGCGTGTTCACCACGATGTCGATCTTGCCCGCGTTGATCAGGTCGACGACGTTCGTCTCCCCCGTGCTCTGGGTGGCGCTGAACTTGTTCACCACCTGCACCTCGATGCCGTTGCGCGCCAGGATCTCGGCAGTCCCCTCGGTGGCCACGAGCGTGAAGCCGAGCTCCTGCAACCGGTGGGCGGGCAGGATCACCGCACGCTTGTCGCTGTCGGCGACGGAGATGAACACCGTTCCCGACAACGGCATCCCGCCGTACGCGGCCTCCTGGCTCTTCGCGAAGGCGCGCGGGAAGTCGCGGTCGATCCCCATGACCTCGCCGGTGGAGCGCATCTCGGGACCGAGGACCGAGTCGACGGTCTGCCCGTCCTTGGTGCGGAACCGCTTGAAGGGCAGCACGGCCTCCTTCACCGATACCGGCGAGTCCAACGGCACGCGGGAGCCGTCGATCCGGGGCAGGAGTCCCTCGGCCTTCAGCTCCGCGATCGTGGAACCGGTCATGATGCGCGCAGCGGCCTTGGCGAGGGGGATGCCGAGCGCCTTCGAGACGAACGGCACCGTGCGGCTCGCGCGCGGGTTCGCTTCGATGACGTACAGCACCCCGGCGCTGATCGCGAACTGCACGTTGATCAGGCCCTGCACGCCGACGCCCTTCGCGATGGCGAGCGTCGCGGTGCGGACACGGTCGACCTCGGTGCGTCCGAGCGAGATCGGCGGCAGCGTGCAGCTCGAGTCGCCCGAGTGGATGCCGGCCTCCTCTAGGTGCTCCATCACTCCGCCGATGTACAGCTCGTGTCCGTCGTAGAGCGCGTCGACGTCGAGTTCTATGGCGTCGTCGAGGAACCGGTCCACGAGCAGCGGCATTCCCGGGCCGATGATCGCCTGGTCCGCAATCCGGACGAAGTAGTCGCGCAGGCTCGCGGTGTCGTAGATGATCTCCATTCCCCGCCCGCCCAGCACGAAGCTCGGGCGCACGAGCACTGGGTAGCCGATCTCCTCCGCGATGGCGACCGCGCCGTGAACGTCCACCGCCGTCCCGTGGCGCGGGGCGATCAGGCCGGCCGCATCCAGCAGCCCGGAGAACAGCTCCCGCTCCTCGGCCATGTCGATCGCGGCGGGGCTGGTGCCCAGGATCCGGTAGCCGGCATCCTGGATGCCCTTCGCCAGGCCCAGCGGTGTCTGGCCGCCCAGCTGGCAGATGACACCGAGGATCTCACCGGACTGGGCCTCGGCGTGCAGCACCTCGAGAACGTCCTCGAGCGTGAGCGGCTCGAAGTACAGCCGGTCGCTGGTGTCGTAGTCGGTCGAGACGGTCTCGGGGTTGCAGTTGACCATCACGGTCTCGTACCCGGCCGCCGACAGCGCGAACGAGGCGTGCACGCACGAGTAGTCGAACTCGACCCCCTGTCCGATGCGGTTGGGGCCCGAACCGATGATGACGACCTTGCTGCGGTCGGACGGCGCGACCTCGGTCTCGAAGTCGTAGCTCGAATAGTGGTACGGCGTGAGCGCCGGAAACTCCCCCGCACAGGTGTCGACCGTCTTGTAGACGGGGCGAACGCTCAGAGCATGACGGATGCCGCGCACCTCGGTCTCGGTGTCGCCGCGGAGCTGTGCGATCTGCGCGTCGCTGAAGCCGTGCTCCTTCGCGACGCGCAGGGTGTCGGCATCCAGTTCGGCAGCACCGTGGACGAATGCGGCGACCTCGTTGATCAGGACGATCTGGTCCAGGAACCACGGGTCGATGCCGGTGGCCTCGAACAGCTGCTCGATCGTGGCGCCCTTGCTCAGCGCCTGCTGGACGATCACGATGCGACCGTCGGTCGGGGTTCTCGCAGTCTCGATCAGCTCGTCGACCGAGCGAGGCTCTTCGCCCCAGTGGAAGCTGGATCCGCGCTTCTCCAAGGAACGCAGCGCCTTCTGAAGTGCGGTGGCGTAGTTGCGGCCGATCGCCATCGCCTCGCCGACGGACTTCATGGTCGTCGTGAGCGTGGTGTCGGCGGCCGGGAACTTCTCGAAGTTGAATCGCGGCACCTTCACGACGACGTAGTCGAGGGTCGGCTCGAAGCTGGCCGGGGTGACCTTCGTGATGTCGTTGGGGATCTCGTCGAGGCGGTAGCCGATCGCCAGCTTCGCGGCGATCTTCGCGATCGGGAACCCGGTGGCCTTGGACGCCAGAGCAGATGAGCGCGACACCCGCGGGTTCATCTCGATCACGATGATCCGGCCGTCGGCCGGGTCGACCGCGAACTGGATGTTGCAGCCGCCGGTGTCGACGCCGACGGCGCGGATGATGTCGATGCCGATGTCGCGCAGCTTCTGGTACTCGCGGTCCGTGAGGGTGAGGGCGGGCGCCACCGTGATCGAGTCTCCGGTGTGCACACCGACCGGGTCGACGTTCTCGATGGAGCACACCACGACGGTGTTGTCGGCCGTGTCGCGCATCAGCTCGAGCTCGTACTCCTTCCACCCCAGGATCGACTCCTCGAGCAGGACTTCGTGCGTGGGCGAGTCGTGCAGGCCGGCGCCTGCGATGCGCAGCAGGTCGGCCTCGTCGTACGCGAACCCCGAACCGAGCCCGCCCATGGTGAAGCTGGGGCGGACGACCAGGGGGTAGCCGAGCTCTTCGGCGGCGGCGAGGCAGTCCTCGAGCGAGTGGGCGATGCGGGATGCTGCGACGTCCGCCCCGGCATCCAGGACGAGCTGTTTGAAGATCTGGCGGTCTTCGCCCTTGTTGATCGCCTCGAAGCTCGCTCCGATGAGCTCGACATCGTACTTGTCGAGGATGCCGTGATTGTGCAGCTCGATCGCG
The DNA here is from genome assembly GCA_963772625.1 of uncultured Actinomycetota bacterium. GTDB lineage: Bacteria > Actinomycetota > Actinomycetes > Actinomycetales > Microbacteriaceae > Microbacterium. The sequence continues at coordinate 490,594 of CAVYXT010000002.1, forward strand.
GCGTTCAGGGCCGTCTGGCCACCGAGTGTCGGCAGGATCGCGTCCGGGCGCTCCTTGGCGATGATCGTCTCGATGACCTCCCACGTGATCGGCTCGATGTACGTGGCGTCGGCGAAGTCGGGATCGGTCATGATCGTGGCGGGGTTCGAGTTGACCAGGATGACGCGAACGCCCTCCTCGCGCAGCACGCGGCACGCCTGGGTCCCGGAGTAGTCGAACTCGCACGCCTGGCCGATCACGATCGGGCCGGAGCCGATCACCAGGACGGAGCGGATGTCATCACGCTTGGGCATTCGCGTCTTTCTTGCCGAGGTGGTCGCGGACCATGTCGGCGAACCGGTCGAACAGGTAGTTGGCGTCGTGCGGTCCGGCGGCGGCCTCGGGGTGGTACTGCACCGAGAAGGCGGGGATGTCGAGGGCACGGAGGCCCTCGACCACCTGGTCGTTGAGGCCCACGTGGCTGACCTCGACCCGCCCGTAGCCGTTCGGGCTGTCGAAATCCCCTTCCAGCGGAGCGTCGACGGCGAAGCCGTGGTTGTGCGACGTGATCTCGACGCGCCCTGTCGACTTGTCCAGCACCGGCTGATTGATGCCGCGGTGCCCGAAGGGCAGCTTGTACGTGCCGAGGCCCAGAGCGCGCCCGAGCAGCTGGTTGCCGAAGCAGATCCCGAAGAACGGCAGGCCGTCGTCGAGCACGCCGCGCAGGAGCTCGACGTGATCGCCGGAGGCCGCCGGGTCGCCCGGACCGTTGGAGTAGAACACCGCCACAGGGTCGATCGCGCGGATGCCGTCGATGGCGACATCCTGCGGCAGGACGTGGACCTCGAATCCGCGCGCGGCGAGATTGTCGATCGTGGCCTGTTTCACACCCAGGTCGAGCACAGCGAGGTTGCCGATGCGCGGGACCTCGTCGGCGGCCTTCGTGACCTGGGCACTCGAGACCGAGACCTCGGCCGACAGGTTTCGTCCCGACATCTCCGGCGCGCCCTGCACGATGGTCAGCTGCTCCTCGGCGGGGAGGTCCGCGGCATCGCCCGAGAAGATCCCGCCCCGCATGCTGCCGGCGGCGCGGATGTGACGCGTGACCGCGCGGGTGTCGATGCCGCTGATGCCGACGACGCCGTCGCTGACCAGCGCGTCGTCGAGGGACTCGTCGGCACGCCAGTTCGAGACCACGCGAGACGGGTCCCGCACGATGTAGCCCGAGACCCAGATGCGCCGGGACTCGGGGTCTTGCGCGTTCATCCCTGTGTTGCCGATGTGCGGCGCGGTCTGGAGCACGATCTGGCCGGCGTACGACGGATCGGTCAGCGTCTCCTGGTAGCCGGTCATGCCGGTCGCGAAGACGACCTCTCCGAGTGTCGTGCCGCGCGCGCCGTAGGCGCGCCCGACGTGGCGGGTGCCGTCCTCGAGCACGAGGACCGCAGGGTCTTTGGCGGCTTGCACAGCGCGGGTGTCGGCGGGGACAGTCATTCGTCCGTTCCTGTCGGGGTCAGAAGTGCGCCGATCTCGTCGGCGACGGCGCGGGCAGAGGCATCCTGGGGTCGGAGGTACGAGTCGACGACGGTCTGGCCGTCCCGTCGCCACGCGATCCGAACGAGCCCGTCGCGTTCCACCACGCGGTCGATCGCCACTGTCGCCTGGGCGACGTCGACGATCTGCTCGGTCGGGATGAAGAACCGCGGCTGCCCCGTGAGATCGAGGGCGACACCGGCGCTGGTCACCGTCAGGTCGGCTCGCGAGCGAAATCCGAGGCCGCGGATCGCCAGCCGTTCGAGCGGCTCGCCGTGGCGGGTGGTCGCGACGTACAGCGCTTCGTGGCGACTGAGTGCTGCAGCCTCCACCGGGACTTCTCCGACCGGCGCACTCAGGCCGGAGTCGCGTCGCATGCGACGCCACCAGGCCCAGGCCAGCACCGCGAGCAGGGCGGCGGTGAACGCGATCGTGACGGCGAGCGCTGCTTCACGGCTCACGTGCGAACCCCCGGTTCGTCCAGCAGCGTTCCGTCCGCGACCGTGACCACACCGTCGTGCAGCGTCCAGCGCACCTCGCCGGGCAGTTCGCGCCCCAGGTAGGGCGAGTTCACGCTGCGTCCGTGCAGGTCGGCCTTCGAGAAAGTGCGGGTCGGTGCCGCGTCGTACAGGACGAGGGATGCCGGCTGCCCCGCCGTCAGCGAAGTGCCGTGTCGCGCGAGGCGTCCGATGCGCGCCGGGCTGCGCGACATCACGCGGGCGACGTCGCCCCAGCTCAGCAGGCCGGTGTCGACCATCGCGAGCTGAACGACGCGCAGGGCGCTCTCGAGCCCGACCATGCCGTTCGCGGCCGCGGGCCACTCGCAGGCCTTCGCCTCGGCAGGATGCGGCGCGTGGTCTGTGGCGACGACGTCGATGGTGCCGTCGGCGAGGCCTTCGCGGACCGCCCGGACGTCCTCTTCCCGCCGGAGCGGCGGGTTCACCTTGAAGGACGCGTCGTAGCCGCGTGCGAGCTCGTCGGTGAGCAGCAGGTGGTGCGGGGTGACCTCGGCGGTGACGTCCACACCACGCCGCTTCGCCCAGCGGATGATGTCGACGGATCCCGCCGTCGAGAGGTGGCAGACGTGCAGCCGCGAGCCGACGTGCTCGGCCAGCAGCACGTCGCGCGCGATGATCGACTCCTCGGCGACGGCGGGCCAGCCGGCCAGCCCCAGCTCCGCCGAGACCGCGCCCTCGTTCATCTGCGCGCCCTCGGTCAGGCGCGGATCCTGGGCGTGCTGCGCGATCACGCCGTCGAACGCCTTCACGTACTCGAGCGCTCGCCGCATGATCAGCGGGTCCCACACGCAGAAGCCGTCGTCGCTGAACACCCGTACGCGGGCACGCGAGTCGGCCATGGCGCCCAGCTCGGCCAGGCGCTCGCCCTTCTGGCCGACCGTCACGGCCCCGATCGGCTGCACGGTGACGAAGCCGGCCGTTTCACCGAGTGCGAGCTCCTGCTCGACCACACCGGCGGTGTCGGCGACGGGCGAGGTGTTCGGCATCGCGAAGACCGCGGTGAAGCCTCCGGCCGCGGCGGCGCGGGAGCCGGTGAGGACGGTCTCGGAGGCCTCGTAGCCGGGCTCGCGCAGGTGGGTGTGCAGGTCGACGAGACCCGGGAGCGCGACGAGCCCGTCGGCGTCGATCACGGTCGCTCCCGTGCGGCTGAGGGATCGACCCACCTCCGCCAGAACGCCGCCCTCGACGAGAAGGTCGACCGCGTCGCCGTCCTCGAGCCGAGCGCCGCGGATCAGGAAGACCTCGGTCATCGTGCGTCGCCCCTCTCGTCGTGATTCCGCTCGCCGCGCTCCCCCGCCAGCAGCAGGTAGAGCACCGCCATCCGCACCGAGACGCCGTTCGTCACCTGATCGAGCACTGTCGATCGGGTCGAGTCGGCTGCTTCCGCGGAGATCTCGAGGCCTCGGTTCATCGGGCCCGGATGCATCACCATGCTATCGGCGGTGAGGGCGGCGAGCCTGCGGGCATCCAGCCCCCAGCGACGGGAATACTCCCGTTCAGTCGGGAAATACGCGGCGTTCATGCGCTCGAGCTGGATGCGCAGCATCATCAGCGCGTCCGGCTCGTCGGCGATCGCGTCGTCCAGGTCGAACAGCACCCGGACCGGCCAAGCCGAGACATCCTGCGGCACGAGGGTCGGGGGCGCCACCAGGGTGACCTCCGCCCCGAGCGTGTTCAGGAGCCACACGTTCGAACGCGCGACCCGCGAGTGCAGGATGTCGCCCACGATCGTGATCTTCACGCCGGTCAGGTCACGCCCGCGGCTGTCGGCGCCGTAGGTCCGCTTGCGGATGGTGAAGGCATCCAGCAGCGCCTGTGTGGGATGCTCGTGCGTCCCGTCTCCGGCATTGACGACGCCTGCGGTGATCCAGCCGCTCGTCGCCAGGGTGCGCGGTGCCCCGGACGCTCCATGGCGGATCACGACGGCATCCGCGCCCATGGCCTGCAGCGTCTGCGCGGTGTCCTGCAGCGACTCGCCCTTCGAGACGCTTGAGCCCTTCGCGGAGAAGTTCAGGACGTCGGCGCTCAGGCGCTTCGCCGCGGCTTCGAACGAGATGCGGGTGCGTGTGGAGTCCTCGAAGAACAGGTTCACGACCGTCTTGCCGCGCAGGGTCGGGAGCTTCTTGACCTCGCGTTGCTGGGTGTCGGCCATGTCCTCGGCGACGTCGAGGATCTCGAGTGCGTCGGCGCGTGCGAGGTTCTTGGTCTCGAGCAGGTGCCTCACGAGTCGGCTCCCTCGATGGTCACGAACTCTTCGCCGTCCACTTCGGCGAGGCGCACGTTCACGCGTTCGTCAGACGCACTCGGTAGGTTCTTCCCGACGAAGTCCGGGCGGATGGGCAGCTCGCGGTGACCGCGGTCGATCAGTGTCGCTAGCCGCACCGCCGCCGGGCGCCCGATGTCCTGGAGCGCGTCCAGCGCGGAGCGGATGCTGCGACCGGAGAAGAGCACGTCGTCGACCAGGACGACCACTCTCCCGTCGATTCCCCCGGCGGGAATCGACGTCCGCTGCGGCGATCGGGTCGGGTGGCGATGCAGGTCGTCGCGGTACATCGTCACGTCGAGGGCGCCTACCGGCACGGCAACTCCGCTGAACTCGCCGATCAGCGTGGCGATGCGGTTCGCGAGGGTCACGCCGCGGGTCGGGATGCCGAGGAGCACGAGACCATCGGGTCCCTTGTTGGACTCGAGGATCTCGTGAGAGATCCGAGTCAGGGCCCGGGCGATGTCGGCCTCATGCAGCACGGTTCGCGCGCTCATCCGCCGCTCCCTTCTCCGCCTCACGGGACGGGGTTAAAGGTGCTCCGACCGATCCTACCCGACCCGGATCCCGGTGCGCCTCCGCGGGAGTGGCGCGCGGACTGGCACGCTGAAGCCGTGGCCGAGCAGGTGCCGCCCGATGCCGGGAGTGCGACGAGCACGCATCCTCGTGCGCAACCGGGCTCGTACTTCTCGCGTTCGTCGAACGAGTTCGGCCGCGGAATCTCCTTCTTCGATGCGATCTACGGGTTCGCCGCGACGCTGCTCATCGCGAATGTCGATGCGCCGCCGGCCGAGGCGTGGACCAGCCTGCAGGCCCTCGCGGAGTCCGCAGTGGCGAGCCAGGCGCTGGGGTTCGCACTCAGCTTCACCGTGATCTGCGTGTTCTGGCGGGTGAACGTGCGCCTCGTCCGGCGTCTCCGCGGGCTGGACGGGATCACCACGGGGATCAACCTCGTCGCGGCGGGGCTGGTCATCCTGATCGCCTACACCACGCAGGGGATCAGTGATCCGTCGACCGCCGACCTGCCCTTGCCGACCGCGTTCTACGCGGCGAACATCGCTCTCGTCGCGCTCTGTCAGACCGTGATGTTCGAGCTCGCGCGCGTGCGAGGACTCGAAAGGGTGCCGACATCCTCTCGTCGAAACCTTCTCGACACCGCCGGCGCGCTGGTGAGCCCGCTGGTGTTCCTGGTCTCGATCCCCATCGCGATGACGTGGGGCGCGACGGCGGGCAAGCTGACCTGGGCGACACTGCTCGTGCTCGGCCCGCTGGTGGGCATCCTGACGGAGCGGGCGATCCGCCGCGGCGGCGACTGACAGAGCTCTGGCCGGCCCCACGGGGAGCCGGCCAGAGGTCGAGATGCGTCATCGTTTGGCGTCAGGCCCTCTCAGGACCCGCGATGCCACGACGAGCGCGGCGGCGATGAGCACAGCGTTCTTGAAGATGTACTGACCGGTCAGGGTCGGTCCGGCGGCGTCGAAGACCTCACCCGGCAGCAGCACGATCGGCGACAGGATGCCGACGTAGGCGATTGCGAGGACGACGAGGCCGATGCGCGCGAACGCCCCGCCCGCGAGGAGCAGCGCGCCCGCGGTGACCTCCATGACGGCGGTGAGCACCATCGCGGTCTGCCCCGTGACCATGCCGAATGTGAGGCGCTCCCACGTGGACTGGACGAGCAGCTCGAGCGGGCTCATCCCGGGCACGAACTTCAGCGCGCCGAAGACGACGAAGATGCCGCCGAGCGCGACGCGGAGGGCGGGAATGCTCCAGCGCAGGAGGAAGACCTTGAGCGCGGCTTCGGCGCGGGCTTCCACATCGATTGCGCGCCGCAGCGGCGACGTGCGCGGCGAGGACGGGACGACGCCGGCAGCGCCGTGTCGGATGGGAACGGTGGTCATGCGAGGCTCCTTGATCGATGGATTGGCCGTGTGGTCGGGCCTGACGATCAAGACCTCGCGGCAGACGCGCTGATACCGCGCGCCGTGGATTCGAGAGTCGTCCGACAGCCCGGAGGCACGGTTGCGCTGCGGGATTGTGGGGTCTCTACAACCGCCTACCGCGCGGCGCGCACTCGCACCGTTATCGCGTGAGATCGCGGATCTGACGGGAGCTGCGGCTCAGACGGCCGCCGGCGCGGTGGCGCCGTGAGCGAGGGCATCCTCGACGTGGTGAGACCGGATCGGGTGCCCGTGTGTCGTCAGGCATTTGCCGCTGGCGAGATCCCACTTCCAGTCGTGCAGGCTGCAGGTCAGCACGCCGTCCTCGATCTTCGCGGTCTTGGACAGGTCGGCCCGCAGGTGCGGGCAGCGTCGTTGGACCACCCAGTCGGCCAGCTGCACGTCCTCCGAGACGTCGGACTGCTCGGCGTACCAGTTCTCCACGTATTCGATGCGGTCGCGCGAGAGGCACTTCATGAAGGTGTAGATGAACTCGTTGAACTTGCCGACTCGGCCGGCCTGGAACTGCATCGAGAGGAAGATCGAGTTCGACCAGTCGATCTCGTGGTCGCGGATGTTCGTCGAGACGAGATCTGCCGGAATGGTGAACCAGTAGCTGGTCTCCTCCCCCGCATACTCGCGGACCTTCGCCCGCGGGAAGTCGACCACCATGTCAAGGTCGCCGATCGTGTAGCGAACCGGTCCCCCGACGCCCTCCCGGAAGATCCGCCCGCGGCGAAGCAGCGGCTCCCACCACTCCTTCAGCGCGGCGAGCATCTCGTCAGGCGGCAGGATCGGCGCTCGCGATGCCTCCTCAGCAGCGATCTCGTCCTGTCGAGCATTGCGCTGCTCGGCCAGGTAGTCCCACTTTTCGCCGAAGATGCGCTCGATCTCGTCGTCGGAGTACAGCGTCTGCGTGACCGAGATCTCACCCCGCGCGAGCTCGACGACCGTGCCGGGAAGGTACAGATAGCCCTTCTGCTGCGGCCGGAGCTCTTCCATGTGCTCGAGGAACTGCCGCTGGTCGGTGAAGATCGCATCCTCGTCGATGCCGAAGCCGTTGTACCGGAAAAGCTCGTCGCGCAGGAACATCGGAGGCCCCGCCATCGGGAAGACGTGCTCTGCGTCGACCTTCTCGATGTAGTACATCGCCCGCTTGTTCTGCGCGTCGCGCTTCAGGCGTGCGAAATTCCGCTTCGCCTCCTGCGGCAGGTCGTACACCATGGGCCACCAGATCGCGCCGGAGACCTGTGTGAAGTATGCCTCGGGCTTGCTGAAGCCCAGCAGCTTCTCGAGGTCGAGCGGGTGGGAGTCGTTCTGATTCAGGATGCTGGCGGTGCCGTCGTCGACGGAGAGGCTCGAATCGCCGATCGGGCCGTCGCTGGGCGCACGAAGCGGCGTCACCATCACCCTCAGATCGCCGAACTCGAGCGGGACGCCGGCCTGCGTGTGGATGATGTTGTCGTAGCCGAGCCCGCGGAGATCCTGCTCGAGATCATCGGTCGGGTACTCGGGTAGCAGGACTCTGATGTCCTTCGGCACGTACCGGTTCATGAGCGCGGGGTCGAAGTGATCGCGGTGCCGATGCGACACATAGAGGAAGTCGGCGTTGCCGAATCTCTCCCAGTCCAGCCCGCGGTTGTCCGGGAACGGGAACCACGATCCGAAGAACGTCGGACCGATCACCGGGTCGCACAGGATGCTGCCGCCGAGGGTTTCGATGAACATGCCCGCGTGGCCGAGACCGGTGATCCTCATAGCGCTCCCAATTCCTCCGAAGCAGTCGTCTTGTGAACTCCCCGATTCTACGGCGAGACGGTTCGCGCACCCGTCGGACCGGCCGTGCGGCGCCGAGCGCCGTGAACGGTCAGGACGAGCGGGCGATCCGCGCCAGCACGCCGTGCACGAACGCGCCGGAGTCGTCGGTGGAGAACTCCTTGGCGAGGTCCACCGCCTCATCGATCGCGACGGCCGTGGGCACCTCCTCGTTGTAGAGGATCTCCCAGACGGCCATGCGCAGCAGTGCACGGTCGACGGCCGGCATGCGAGCGAGCGACCAGTCCTTGGCGAAAGTCGTGATCTGCTCGTCGATCTCGTCGCGGTTGTCGATCACGCCGTCGACGATCTCGCGCGCGTACAGCCACGATGCTTCGCGTGCCGGCTCGTTCGCCGCGCGCTTCGCCTCCGCCGCCAGCGTCACCGCGAGGTCGTCACCGCGGATATCGGACTGGAAGAGGATGTCGAGGGCGCGTTTGCGCGCCTTGGTACGGGCGCTCACGCGCTAGTTGACGCGACCGAGGTAGTCGCCCGTGCGGGTGTCGACCTTGACCTTCGTTCCGGTCTCGAGGAACAGCGGCACCTGGATCTCATAACCGGTCTCGACGGTCGCCGGTTTGGTGCCGGCCGAGGAGCGATCACCCTGCAGCCCCGGCTCGGTGTAGGTGATCTCGAGCACGACGGAGGCCGGCAGCTCGACGTAGAGCGGGTTGCCGTTGTTCAGCGCGATCTGCACCTGCTGGTTCTCGAGCAGGAAGTTCGCGGCGTCGCCGACGACGGTGGCCGGAACCGTCAGCTGGTCGTAGTCCGCGACGTCCATGAAGACGAACGCCTCGCCGTCGTTGTACAGGTAGGTGAAGTCGCGACGGTCGACATTCTCGATGTCGATCTTCGCGCCGGCGTTGTAAGTGCGGTCCACGGTCTTGCCGGTCACGACGTTCTTCAGCTTGGTCCGCACGAACGCACCGCCCTTGCCGGGCTTGACGTGCTGGAACTCGATGACGTTCCACAGCTGTCCGTCGATGCTGAGGACGACGCCGTTCTTGATGTCTGCGGTGGATGCCATGGCTGAGAGAGTTCCGTTCGTGTGAGTGTGCGGGTCTGAGGGCGCCGTCGCGCTGGACCGACATCCGATTCTAGTCCGCGAGACTGCAACGGCACGACGAGCCTGCGGGGATCACCCGCTGTCTCGACCACCTGCTGCAGTTTCGCGACGGTAGGTCAGCCGTCGGCCTGACCCGTGATGACCTCGATCAGGCGATGGGTCGCCGTCGCGTATCCGGCAACGCCCTCGCCGACCACGTGGACGACGGCGACGTCCTTCACGTAGGAGTGATGCCGGAACGGCTCGCGCTGGGACACATCGCTGATGTGCACTTCGGCGACGGGCAGAGCGACGCCGGACAGGGCGTCCCGCAGCACGACCGAGGTGTGGGTCAGCCCTCCCGGGTTGATGACGATGCCCGCGCAGTCGTCTCGCGCGGCCTGGATGGCGTCGATCAGCACGCCCTCGTGGTTGCTCTGCACGGCGCGCACCTCGAAGCCCAGCGCGGCCCCGGTCGCCGACACGAGGGCTTCGACATCATGCAGCGTCTGCGACCCGTAGATCCCGGGTTCGCGGGTGCCGAGAAGATTGAGATTCGGTCCGTTCACGAGCAGCAGGCGGCGGGGCGCGGTCACGTCGGAACCATACCAGCGGCCGACCCGTCGTCCGCCTCGGGGTCGGGCGGAGCCAGCGACAGCTCCATCTCGATCTCGTCGCCGATCGCGCTCGAGGTAACGATGCCCGTCGGCCGGAAGCCGACTCGTCGGTAAGCCGCTTGGGCGCGGCCGTTGTCGCGGTGCACGTCCAGCCTGACGCTGGCCAGCCCCTGCGCTGCCACCCATTGCGCGGCAGTCGCGATCAGCTGGTCGACCACGCCGCGGCCGCGCTCGGACGGGCGGACGTAGACGCCGACGACATCGGCTCGACGTTCCGCGACCGGACGGCCGAGGTGGTCGGTGTGGCCGTGCTGCCGCACGATCACCGTCAGGGCGCCGATCCAGTGATCGCCCCGCGTCGCGACGAATGTCGCAACGGAATCGCCCGAGGCGGCGATCCTCGCTCGCTCGATCCAGAACTCGTCGGGGCGGGCCCCCACCTCGTCGGGGCGTTCGATGAATGCGATCGCGGCGTCCGGATCAGACGTCGATTCGATGCGCAGCGCCCGAATCGCGGCCCACTCGTCGGCCCGGATGCGCCGGACCGCGAGGGAACGCGAGAACCTGCTCACGATCGCAGGCTACCGGTACGGATGCCGCAGCTCGAGGTCAGCCGGAGACCTCTTGGTAGGCGGCGAACAGCAGCGACTCGTCGGGCGCCTGAAGCACGGTCGGACGCGCGATGTCGTCGAGGACGATGAACCGCAGCATCCCGCCGCGCGACTTCTTGTCGCGCTGCATCGTCGCCAGCAGCTGCGGCCACGCGCCTGCGCGGTACGCGGTGGGCAGGCCGAGGAGCTCCAGGACCTCGCGATGGCGTGCGGCCGCGGCATCCGGAAGCCGGCCCGCGAGGCGCGACAGCTCGGCCGCATACATCATCCCGACCGACACCGCCGCTCCGTGGCGCCAGCGATAGCGTTCCGCGTGCTCGATGGCGTGCCCGAGCGTGTGGCCGTAGTTGAGCACCTCGCGCAGCCCGCCCTCGCGGAAGTCCTCCCCCACGATGCGCGCCTTCATCTCGATCGCGAGCTCGACGCAGCGGCGGAACGCGGGGGTGGTGGGGTCGACCGCGGCTGCGGGGTCGGCTTCGATCAGGTCGAGGATCTCCGGGTACCAGATGAAGCCCGCCTTGACGACCTCCGCGTAGCCGGCGACCGTCTCGTTCGGTGACAGCGAGGCGAGCAGGTCGAGGTCGCAGACGACCTCTCGGGGGGCCCAGAACGCACCGACCAGGTTCTTGCCCTCCGCGGTGTTGATGCCGGTCTTGCCGCCGACGGCGGCGTCCACCATGCTCAGCACGGTCGTCGGCACCTGCACGACCTGCACGCCGCGCAGCCAGGTGGCTGCCACGAATCCGGCCAGGTCGGTCACCGCTCCCCCGCCGAACCCGACCACCGCATCCGTCCGGGTGAAGTCGGCCTGACCCATGACCTGCCAGCAGAACGCAGCGACCTCGACCCGCTTGCCCTGCTCGGCGTCCGGGATCTCGGCCAGGAGGACCTCGCGCGTCCCGCGCGACATCAGTCGTTCGCGCAGCTGCCCGGCAGCGGCTCCGAGGGTGGGCGGGTGGACGATGAGCACCTTGCGGACGGACGAGGCCAGGGCCTCTCCGACGCGATCCAGGATGCCGCGGCCCACGTGGATGTCGTAGCCCGCGTCGCCGCTGACGGTGATCGTCGTCGTTCCGGTCATGCGTGCTCCTCGGCGTCCTGTTCGGTGCGCGCCCACGTGACGATGTCGGCGACGACGCCCGCCAGCGGGCCGGTCGACGTGTCGAAGGTGATGTCGGCGACCTCCTCGTAGAGGCCGCGGCGTTCCGCATAGATGCGCCGCCAGCGCGCCACCGGGTCTGCATCGTCCAGCAGCGGCCGGTCGCCGCCGTGGATGCGTCCGGCCACGATGTGCGGCGAGACTGTGAGGAGGATCACGCGGTGCTGCGCCAGATCCGCGCGCGTCTCGGCATCCAGGATCGCCCCGCCGCCCAGGGCGACGACGCCGCCCTTCGCAAGGGCATCCGAGACCGCTGCCCGCTCGATCGCCCGGAATTGCGCTTCGCCGTATCGTGCGAACAGCTCGGGAATCGGGCCGTGTTCGCGGACGATGGCCTTGTCTGTGTCGGTGAACGTCTGGCCGAGTGCCCGGGCCAGCCTTCGGCCGATGCTCGTCTTGCCCGCACCCATCGGGCCGATCAGGACAAGCGCGCTACCGGGCGAGGTCATGCTCGATGAGAGCCGGGTCGCTGGCGCTCTTCGTCCGCAGCGTCTCGGGGATGGCCGCCAGGTAGCCCTCGAGATTGCGGCGCGTCTCGGCGACGCTGTCGCCCCCGAACTTCTCGAGCACGGCCTCGGCGAGCACCACCGCGACCATCGCCTCCGCCACCACGCCGGCCGCGGGAACCGCGCAGACGTCGGACCGCTGGTGATGCGCGGATGCCGTCTCGCCCGTTGCGACGTCGATGGTGCGCAGCGAATGCGGGATCGTCGCGATCGGCTTCATGCCGGCGCGGACCCGCAGAACCGTGCCCGTGGACATGCCGCCCTCGGTACCGCCCGCCCGGTCGCTGGATCGGGTGATCCCGCCTTCCGTGGCGAAGAGCTCGTCGTGCGCTGCCGAGCCGCGGCGCGTGGTGGTGAGGAATCCGTCCCCGACCTCCACGCCCTTGATCGCCTGGATGCTCATGAGGGCTTGTGCGAGCTTCGCGTCGAGGCGGCGGTCCCAGTGGACGTGCGAGCCCAGCCCCGGCGGGAGACCGTACGCCAGCACCTCGACGATGCCGCCCAGGGTGTCGCCCTCCTTGCGCGCATCGTCGACCTCGTCGACCATGCGCGCCGAGGTGGCCGGGTCGAAGCACCGCAGCGGGTCGGCGTCGAGAACGTCGACGTCGTCCGGCGTCGGCAGCGCCGCCGCTTCGGGCACGCGGACCGGGCCGATCGAGAGGGTGTGGCTCACCAGCCGGATGCCGAGCTCGGAGAGGAAGCCCCGCGCGATGGCGCCGAGGGCGACGCGCGCCGCCGTCTCGCGCGCGCTGGCGCGCTCCAGGATCGGGCGTGCCTCGTCGAAACCGTACTTCTGCATGCCCACGAGGTCGGCGTGTCCGGGCCGGGGGCGGGTCAGCGCGGCTCCGCGTCCGCGGGACATGTCGGTCAGATCGACCGGCTCGGGACTCATCACCTCGACCCACTTGGGCCATTCCGTGTTGCCGATTCGCAGTGCGATGGGGCTGCCGAGACTCAGGCCGTGGCGCACACCGCCGGAGATCGTGAGCTCGTCCTCCTCGAATTTCATCCGCGAACCGCGACCGTAGCCGAGCTTGCGGCGGGCGAGATCGGCCTGGATCGCGGCGCGCGTCACGGGGACGCCGGCGGGCAGGCCCTCCATGATGGCGACGAGTTCGGGGCCGTGGGATTCGCCGGCCGTGAGCACGCGGAGCATTCGTCTAGTCTCCCACGACCGCCAGGCGCATTTCGGCGAGCACAACGGCTTCGGAGGGCAGCGGTGTGTCGGCATCGCCCGCGACGAACACCCTCACCTGCAGCAGGGCCTGGTGCAGCAGCATGCCGAGGCCCGATGCCGCAGGCTTCCCGCGGCGCGCCCACGCGTTCGCCAGCGCTGTCGGCCAATGGCCGTAGACGGCATCCATCAGAAGGCCCCCGTCCGCCGCCAGGGCGTCGGCGGCGGCATCCGGAACCGGCGCGTCACCGGGAAGCGTCGCGATCGTCACCGGGACACGGGTGTGCCGCAGGTCATCGAACGGCACTCCGACGACGTCCACTCCGATCGCCGCTCCGAGCTCGACGAGTGGTGCCACGGCCGCGCCCCGTCGGGCGACGACCTCGATGCGGTTCGCGCCCAGTTCGCCCAGTGCCACGACGGCCGAGGTGGCCGTCGCCCCGGCTCCGACGATGCGGGCGTCGCCGATCTCGGAGACGCCCTCCTCGCGCAGCGCTCGGACGAGGCCGCCGACATCCGTGTTGAACCCTCGCGGGCGGTCGCCGAGGAAGACGAGCGTGTTCACGGCACCGGTGAGCTCGGCACGCCGGTCCCGCCACGCCGACGCTTCGAATGCCACACGCTTGAGCGGCATCGTGAGCGATAGGCCACGCCACTGCGGTGACAGCCCGGCGAGTTCGCCGGCGAAGCCGGCTTCGGACACCTGCCGGCGCTCGTAGGTCCACTCCAACCCGAGCACGCGATACGCCGCGGCGTGCAGCTGCGGTGATCGGCTGTGCGAGACGGGATCCCCCCAGACCTCCAGTCGCGTGCCGTCGGGCCTCAGCATCCCGCGTCTGGGTTGTCGGTGCACCACGCCTGCCACTGGGCGACGGCGCGGTTGTGGTCGTCGACGTTGGACGTGAAGACCGTCTCGCCGGTGTTGAGGTTGACCGTGACGAAGTACAGCCAGTCCCCGTCGGCCGGATGCATCGCCGCGTCGATCGCGGTGTCTCCCGGGTTGGCGATCGGGCCGACCGGCAGGCCGGGGTGGACGTAGGTGTTCCACGGGTTGTCGTCCGTGAGCGCCTCACCCGACGAGCTCACCGTGCCGTCGTGCAGCTCGCCGTACCCGTACTGCGCGGTCGAGTCCATCTGCAGCAGTCCGAACGTCTCCTGGTTCGAGGCATCCAGGCGGTTCTCGATGACCCTGGACACCTTGTAGAAGTCCTCCTCGAAGCGTGCCTCGCGCTGGATGATCGATGCGACCGTCAGCACCCGCTGTCGGTCCTCGATGGGCACGCCGGCGTTGTCGAGGGATTCGACCGCGCGGTTCACGAGCGTCGCGATGACATCGGTCGCCGTCGCGCCCGGGTCGAACGTGTACGTGGCCGGGAAAAGCCAGCCCTCGAGAGTGTCCGCGGCGACGCCGAACGTGGACGGGGTCGCCACGGCCGCCTGGAAGTCCTCCAGGGGCAGGCCGGTGCCATCCGCCAGGAGCGGCAAGGACTGCTCCACCGTGAGGCCCTCGCGCAGCTGCGCCGTGTTCTCGAGCTTGTTCCCAGGGTCCATCAGCGCCTCGAGCGCGGCGGCTGAGGTCATCTGCTGCTGCAGCTTGAACAGGCCCGGCACGAACGGAGGGTTCTGCCCGGTGTCGATGAGGTAGTCGTAGAACGCCTCGGGGGTCTTGGTCACTCCGGCGTTGTACAGCGTCTCCGAGATCGGGCCGCCGGTGTCGCCCGATGCGATCGTCACAAGCGTCTCGCCGGTCGCCATGCCCGCTTCGTAGTCCTTCGGCTCCTCCCATCCCATGAGCTCACGGATGGGCTCCTCGTAGGTGTTCCAGACCCACAGGCCGGCGCCCGCGACGCCGCCGAGCAGGAGCAGCACGACACCGAGCGCGATCCAGCCGCCGATGCGGCGCTTCCGCTTGTCTATCGGCGGCGGCGGCTCGCCGAGGCTCTCGACCGTGTGCTCTCCGGTGAAGAGATCCTCGAGGGTGGCAGTCGCCACCGGGCTCCCGCTCGCCGCGTCGCCGTTCTGGCTGAGCGAGGCACTCGACGACGGCCCTCCGCCCATGAACGGCCACTCGTCCGCCTCGTCGACGTCACCTGGAGTCGGCGTGATCGGCGCAGACGATGCCGATCTGCGACGCGACGTGACCGCGGAACCGCCGGAGGTCGATGCTGCGGGCGCTGCGGCCGTAGCGGGGAGCGTCGTGTCCGGCGCGGCATCCGTCGCCGTTGCAGACGCGGTTGCGGCCGAGGGCGCCTCCTGCGCGGCCGAGCGGCGTGCGGTGGACTGATGTGCCGCGGCCTGGCGCGCTGCCGCCTCGCGCGCCTCGCGGCGCGACATCGGGACGGGCGTCCCGATCTGCGCTTCCGAACTCTGCCTCCGCGGCTCGGCCGCGCCGTGTGCCCCGTCGTCGCCCGCCGAACGCCGTCCGCGGGGATCGGGCAGCTTGCCGAACAGATCCGCGAACGGATCGTCGAACGGCGACGTGGAATCGGGCATGTCAGGTGGGCTCCTGGGCCGGGGGTAGGGGTGATCCGGCGGGCCGGCCGGTGCTCTTCTCGACATCGAGAGCGTGCTGGAGCAGAACGACGGCCGCGACCTGGTCAACAATGCTACGAGATGAACGCTGGGATCTGCCCGAATCGCGCAGAGCCGCATGCGCGGAGACCGTGCTCAGCCGCTCGTCGACGAGGCGAACCGGAACCCCGGATGCCTGCGCCAGCGCCGCGGCGAACTCGCGCGCGTCGGTGGTCGAGGCGGTGTCTTCGCCGCGCATGTTCAGCGGCAGGCCGACCAGCAGCTCGCTCGCGTCGAACTCCGCCGCGAGCGCGACGATCCGCGGGATCGACCCGTCGTCGCGCGGAACGGTCTCGACCGGGGTTGCGAGCAGGCCGTCCGGGTCGCATCGCGCCACCCCTACGCGCGCCTTGCCCACGTCGATTCCGAGGCGCACGCCCCGCCGGAAGCCTGTCACCGGGCTGCGAGCGCGTCCTTCACGGCGCTCAGCGCGCCAGGCAGCGCAGACGAATCGGTCCCGCCGCCCTGCGCGACATCGTCACGGCCACCCCCACCGCCGCCGAGAGCCGCCGCGGCGATCTTCGCCAGCGCGCCCGCTCGTGCGCCCGCAGCGCGAGCAGCCTCGTTGGTGGCGACGACCACGACCGGGCGACCGCCGACCTCGGCGCCGATCGCGACGACGCCCGCCTCCGAGCCGAGCCGATCGCGCACTCCGAGGGCGAGCGAGCGGACGTCGTCCGCGGACCCGGCGGAGCCGATGGATTCGGCGACCACGCGATGCGGCCCCACCGTGGCCGCGCCGGACGCGAGCGCGGGAATGCGGTCGGTGACCGCTCGCGCCT
Organism: uncultured Actinomycetota bacterium; assembly: GCA_963772625.1. Classification (GTDB taxonomy): domain Bacteria; phylum Actinomycetota; class Actinomycetes; order Actinomycetales; family Microbacteriaceae; genus Microbacterium. Next base: position 507,107 of record CAVYXT010000002.1, read on the forward strand.
CGAACGCGGCGATCTTCTTCTCCGCCGCCTTCAGGCTCGCCGCGAGCTCGGCGATCCGGGCCGGCAGCTGGTCCCGCGGAGTCTTCAGCGTCGTGGTCAGCTGCGACACGATCGCGCGCTCGGCGGCGAGATCGCGGAACGCGTCCAACCCGACGAGGGCCTCCACGCGGCGGTTGGAGGCGCCCACCGACGATTCTCCGACCAGATTCACCAGACCGATCTCGGCGCTCGAAGCGACATGCGTGCCGGCGCACAGCTCCCGCGACCAGGGGCCGCCGATGTCGACCATCCGGACGGTTTCGCCGTACTTCTCGCCGAACAGCGCCATCGCACCGAGCGACTTCGCCTCGTCGAGCGAGACGATCCGCGTGGTGACCTCCAGGTTGTCGCGCACCGCGTTGTTCGCGATCTCCTCGATCTCGGTCCGCGTCTCGGGCGACAGCGCCTGCCCCCACGTGAAGTCCAGGCGCATATAGCCGGCGCGGTTGAGCGATCCGGCCTGCGTCGCACTCTTGCCGAGGGTGTCGCGCAGCGCGGCGTGCACGAGGTGCGTGGCCGAGTGCGCCTGTCGTGCAGCGCGGCGGTTCACGGCGTCGACGACCGAGGTGGCGGCCTGGCCGACGCCGACCTCACCCGAGGTGACCTCGACGGTGTGGCTGGTCAGACCCGCCACGGGCCGCTGCACGTCGAGCACGTCCAGCTCGTATCCGGGTCCGACGATGATGCCCTTGTCGGCCACCTGGCCGCCGGACTCCGCGTACAGGGAGGTGTCCGCGAGGATCACCTCGGCGATCTGCCCGGTCGTGGCGCGATCGACCGATACGCCGTCGACGAGCACGCCGAGGACGGTGGACTCGGTCTCCAGGTCGGTGTAACCGGTGAAGACCGTCTCGCCCTTGGCCCGGAACTCGCGGTAGACGCTGTGGTCGGCGAGGGCCCGCTTGCGCGACTTCGCATCGGTCTTCGCCCGCGTGCGCTGCTCGAGCATGAGTGTGTCGAAGGCCGCACGGTCGACGGTCAGGCCGGCCTCTTCGGCGATCTCCAGCGTCAGATCGATCGGGAAGCCGTATGTGTCGTGCAGCAGGAACGCCTCGGCTCCGGCGATCGTCGTGCCGCCGGCATCCTTCGTCTGAGCGACCGACAGATCGAGCGTCGCCGACCCCGCCGCGAGCGTCCGCAGGAACGTCTCCTCCTCCGCGAAGGCGTATGCGGACAGTCGCGGGTAATCCGCCTCCAGCTCGGGGTACGAGGCCTTCATCGCGTCGCGGGAGGCCGCGAACAGCTCCGGGAACGTCGGGCCGTCCACGCCGAGCAGCCGCATCGAGCGGATGCCGCGCCGCATCAGGCGCCGGAGGATGTACCCACGGCCCTCGTTGGACGGCGTGACGCCGTCCGAGAGAAGCATGAGCGAGGAGCGGATGTGGTCGGCGATGATGCGCATGCGCACGTCATCGCCGTGGTCGGCTCCGTAGCGGCGGCCGCTCAGCTCGGAGGCGAGGTCGAGCACGGGGCGGACTTGATCGGTCTCGTACATGTTCTGGACGCCCTGCTTGATGAATGCGATGCGCTCCAGGCCCATGCCGGTGTCGATGTTCTTCTGCGGCAGCTCCCCGACGATTCGGAAGTCGTACTTCGAGGTGACGTCGTCGATCGCGTACTGCATGAAGACGAGGTTCCAGATCTCGACGTAGCGGTCATCGTCGGTCGCCGGCCCGCCCTCCACGCCGTACGCCGGGCCCTGATCGAAGAAGATCTCCGAGCACGGTCCGGCCGGACCCGGAAGACCGGTGCTCCAGTAGTTCGTGTCCTTGTCCAGTCGCTGGATGCGTTCCTCGGGCAACCCGGCGATCCGTCGCCACAGCGCGGCGGCCTCGTCGTCGTCCTTGTAGACGGTCACCCACAGGTCCTTGGGATCGAATCCGAGCCCGCCGTCCGCCTCAGACGTGGTCAGCAGCTCCCACGCGTAGGTGATCGCACCCTCTTTGAAGTAGTCGCCGAACGACCAGTTGCCGAGCATCTGGAAGAACGTGCCGTGCCGGGGCGTCTTGCCGACCTCTTCGATGTCGTTGGTGCGGAGGCACTTCTGGATGTCGGCGGCACGGGGATAAGGCGCGGGAACGACGCCGCTCAGATACGGGATGAACGGCACCATCCCCGCGACCGTGAACAGCAGTGCGGGGTCGTCGGTCACCAGGGACGCCGACGGCACGATCGTGTGATCGCGCTTCTCGAAGTAGCGGAGGAATCGGTCGGCGAGCTCTGCGGTCTGCATGGAGGTCCTCGAAGAAGGGCGGTGCCCCCGCAGGGACACCGCCGAACGGGTCGGTCAGTCGGTGAGCTTCTTCTCGGCCGGTCCGGCGAAGTCGGTGACGTCGGCGCCCGCATCGGTTGATCGGTTCGCGGCGGCGGAGCCTGAGCTTCTCTCGGCGTTCACTGCACCGTCTGCGGTCGGCTGGGCAGCGTCGAAAGCATCGTCTGCAGCGCTCTTGACGGCCTGCACGGCCTCGGTCACCGCACTCTTCGCAGCATCGACCGTGTCGGGCGCGGTGCTGTGTGCGGTATCGGCGATCTCGGTCATGGTGCTCTTCGAGGTGTCGGTGACGTCGGCCGCGGTGCTCTTGGCCGCGCCGTACGCGTCGTTGGCGGCATCCTTCACGCCGTCGACGATGCCGGAGAAGCGCGCTTCCTGTTCGCGGTACGCATCGCCGATGCGGTCGGTGAACTCCGTGATCCGGGCGTCGACGTCGGCGAGCACCTCGTGGCCGCGAGGATCCTTGTTCATGAGGTGCGCGGCGACGAATCCGCCGATCACGCCCAGCAGGAACCACAGCAGGTTTCTCATGTCACCACTTCCTCATCCGCGGGTCCGCGGGATGCCCCCATCGTAGGCCCACAACTACAGAGGGCGCCGGGTGACCCCGACGCCCTCCTCACGCAGTTCGCGCTATCGCGCGGCACCTATTGGGACGCGGGCGCTGACGCGCATCGTCCCGCCGCGGCGCTAGCGCGCCGCGTAATACTCGACGACGAGCTGGACGTCACCGGTGACCGGGACCTCGGCGCGCTTCGGGCGACGCACCAGGCGGGCGTGCAGCTTGTCGAGCTCGACCTCGAGGTACGCCGGAACCGGGGGCAGAACGTCGGCGTGGCCGCCGGCGGCTGCGACCTGGAAGGGCTCGGTGCCCTCGCTCTTGGCCTTGACGTGGATGAGCTGACCCGGCTTCACGCGGAACGACGGGCGGTCGACGGTCTGGCCGTCGACGAGGATGTGGCGGTGCACGACGAGCTGGCGTGCCTGAGCCGTGGTGCGGGCGAAGCCGGCACGAAGCACGAGCGCGTCCAGGCGCATCTCGAGAAGCTCGACCAGGTTCTCACCGGTCAGGCCCTGGGTGCGGCGGGCTTCGTTGAACGTGTTGCGCATCTGCTTCTCGCGGATGCCGTACTGCTCGCGCAGACGCTGCTTCTCGCGGAGGCGGACGGCGTAGTCGCTGTCCTGCTTGCGCTTGGTGCGGCCGTGCTCACCCGGAGCGTACGGACGCTTCTCGAGGTACTTGGCGGCCTTAGGCGTCAGCGGGATGCCGAGCGCGCGGGATAGGCGGACCTTGCGGCGGTCCTGGGACTTCGTGGGCACGGATGTGTCCTTCCAAACTGACATGGCCGCGTCTTTCGCGGCTCATGGACGTATCTCCGGCCCTGCCCGTTCAGCGCGCACGTCGGGGCGCACAGAAGGTGGTGTGGGGGAAGGAGATACCCGAAAACTGGGTTTCGAGCCGGTCTAGCTTAGCAGGTCGCAGTCGAGTCCCGAGCTGGGCGGGCTCGGGGCGTCGCCGTCGCCGTCGTCCAGCCGAGCGGCGAGCTCGACCATCCCGACGGGATAGAAAGGAGGATTCAGCTCTCGTAGCGCACGCAGCGGGACCCAGCGCGCCGTGGTGTGGTTGTCGAGCAGCGGCAGCTCGGCATCCAGCGGCAGCTCGTTCAGCGCCACGCTGGTGACCGCGAAGACATGGACCACTTCGTGCCCTCGCGCCCACCCTGCTTCGAAGATGTTCTCGGTGACGGCGATCGGCTCCGCATCCGTCAGCTCGACGCCGAGTTCTTCGAGGAACTCGCGGCGCACCGCCCCCGCCGCGGTCTCGCCGAACTCCACGCCGCCACCCAGTGCTCGGGCGAATGCGCCGTGGCGATCGGTAGCGGGATACATCTCGACCAGGGCGTGGCCGTCCCGGACCACCAGACCCACGGCGATGTTTCGGATGCGATCCGCAGGCGGCATGCGTCAGGTTCCGCCGATGATGCGACGGATCTTCTCGAGGCGGGCTTGCACATCGCGCTCCTGGCCATGGTTCGTCGGCTCGTAATAGCGGCGGGTCGCGAGGTCGTCGGGCAGGTGCTGCTGAGCGACCACGCCGACCTCGGAGTCGTGCGGGTAGCGGTACCCCTTACCGTGACCGAGTCGCTTGGCTCCCGGATAGTGCGCATCGCGCAGGTGCGGCGGGACCCGCCCGAATCCTCCGGCGCGCACGTCTGCAATCGCCTTGTCGATCGCCAGGTAGGCCGCATTCGACTTCGCGGTCGTCGCCAGGTAGGCGGTGGCCTCGGCGAGCGGAATGCGGCCCTCCGGCATCCCGATGAATGCGACGGCATCGGCCGCGGCCACGGCGATGACCAGAGCCTGCGGGTCGGCGAGGCCGATGTCTTCGGCCGCGGAGATGACGAGCCGACGGGCGATGAACCGGGGGTCTTCGCCGGCCTCGACCATCCGCGCGAGGTAGTGCATCGAGGCATCGACGTCCGAGCCGCGGATGGACTTGATGAACGCGCTGATGACGTCGTAGTGCTCGTCGCCCTGCCGGTCGTACCTGAGCAGCGCGCGATCCACCGCACTCGCGACGTGGTCCGCCGTGATCTCGAATGCCGCGTCGTCGTGCGGGTCGTGCTCGGAGCCGTCGTCTTCGACATCCTCCGTGACCGGCTCGGCGAGGGATGCCGCGGCCTCCAGCGCGGTCAGTGCCCGTCGCGCATCACCCGAGGACAGCCGGATGAGCGCGTCGCGCGCATCCGGTCGGAGGACCACGCCGCCCCCGAGACCACGTGGGTCGGCGACCGCGCGATCGACCAGCATCCCGAGGTCGTCATCGGTGAGCGGCTGCAGCGTGAGCAGCAGGGATCTCGACAGCAGGGGCGAGATGACGGAGAAGGAGGGGTTCTCGGTGGTCGCGGCGATGAGCACGACCCAGCCGTTCTCGACGCCGGGCAGCAGCGCATCCTGCTGCGCCTTCGTGAAACGGTGGATCTCGTCGAGGAACAGAATCGTCGACTGCCCGTAGAGGTCGCGTTGAGTGAGTGCCTCCTGCATGACCTCGCGCACATCGCGCACCCCCGCGGTCACGGCGGAGAGCTCGACGAATCGCCGGCCGGAGGAGCGCGCGATCGCCTGGGCCAGTGTCGTCTTGCCGGTTCCGGGCGGACCCCACAGGATCACGGATGCCGCGGCCCCTGTCGACACGTCCGGTCGGGCGAGCAGCACGAGCGGCGAGCCAGGACGCAGCAGATGGGACTGTCCGGCGACCTCCTCGAGCGACGTCGGCCGCATCCGCACGGCGAGCGGAGTCTGCCCCTGGAACAGTGCGGTGGAGGTCACGGATCAAGGCTAACGGCCGCATCCGACCCTCGGTGCGGGCAGTGGCGGGCTGGTTTGGCCGCGATATCACCGCGCCGTATGATCAACCCGGCCCGGCGTGACCGGCGAGCGAGGGAGGTTCCGTGGCGGCGGGTGGAAAGCAGCGCGGGACGCGCGAGGAGCGCGAGCGCGCACGGGTGTACCAGGCTCGGCGCGCATTCCATCAGGGACAGTCACGGCGTCGCACGCGCGACAACCTCATCGCGGGCATCGGCGGCGGCATCCTGATCCTCGCGGTTGCCGGCGGTCAGGCCGCGTATTTCATGGCCGGTCCAGGCGCCCCTGCGCCGAGCCCGTCGTCCTCGCCGACGACCACTTCGACGCCGGCACCGACGTCCTCGCCTCAGCCGAGCGAGACGCCTGCAGAGCCGACGCCCACCCCCACACCCTGACGCGGTGCCCCGACCTTCCGCCCTCTGCCGTGCGGTCGCCCGCGTACTAGGCTTGGGAGCCGTCCATCCCCCACAGGCGGCGAGAGCCGCGATGAGGTGCATCCCGTGACTGCTGCAGCAGAGTCCACTCCCCCGTCCGCCACAGAATCCGACTCGGAGAACCCGCCCGACGCGGACAACGCCACCACACCTCCTCCTGCGAGCGAGCAGCAGTCCGAGGCCGTCGCCCACGCCGACGCCGGTGCGGAGACCGAGGGTGACGCCGCCGTGGAGGACGCTCCGACGGCTGCCGGTGAGACGGCATCGGATGAGGCAGTTGCGGAGGATGCGTCGGAGACGCGGGCCGAGGGCGCGCCCGTGACGCGGACGGAGGACGCGCCGGCGAGAGGGCGGACCGCGCCGACGCGGAGGACGCGTCGGCGACCGCAGCGGAGGACGCGTCGGCGACCGAAGCGGAGGACGCGTCGGCACAGCGGAGCGCGTCGGCGACCGAGACCGAAGGCACTCCTCCGACGCAGTCCGACGAGCCGACGCGAGCCGAGGACACGTCCGCCACGGACAGCGCATCGGGCGCCGCTCCTGAATCGGCGACGCCCGCGGCCGCGGAGACGGAACCCTGGGGCCGGGTCGACGAGGACGGCACAGTCTCCGTTCGCGAGGCCGACGGATGGCGGGTGGTGGGCCAATACCCGGACGGGTCAGCCGACGAGGCGCTGGCCTACTACCGCAGGAAGTTCTCCGACCTGGCGAGCGAGGTCGCGCTGCTCGAGGTGCGGCACCGCCGGGGCGGCGCGTCACCGTCGGATCTGCGCGCAACCGCGCGCACGCTGCACGCCAAGCTTCAGGGCGCGGCCGCCGTCGGAAACCTCGCCGCGCTCGATGCGCGTGTGCTGGCGCTCACCGGCGCGCTCGCCGCGGCATCCGAGACCGAAGCGGCTGCGTCGCGGCAGGCCGTCGACGAGGCGGTCCGCGCTCGCACCGAACTCGTCGAGAAGGCGGAGGCCCTCGCCGCGCGCGACCCGCGCAGCGTGCAGTGGAAGCAGGCCTCGGCCGAGCTCACCTCTTTGTTCGATCAGTGGCAGTCGCAGCAGCAGAACGGCCCGCGGCTTCCGAAGTCGACCGGGCAGCAGCTGTGGAAGCGGTTCCGGGACGCCCGTGCCACGGTCGACAAGCACCGCCGGGAGTTCTACGCCGAACTCGACGAGGCGCACAAGACCGTGCGTGACCAGAAGCTCCGGCTCGTCGAGAAGGCCGAGGCACTCGCACCGAAGGGCGAGGACGGGATCACCGCCTACCGGGATCTGCTCGATCAGTGGAAGGCGGCCGGCCGGGCCGGCAAGAAGGCCGACGACGCGCTGTGGGCACGATTCAAGGCTGCGGGTGACGCGCTCTACTCCGCTCGCGGGGAGCGTGAGGCGGCCGAGAACGAAGCTTCGCGCGAGAAGATCGAGCAGAAGCGCGGACTGCTGGACGAGGCGCGCGTGATCGCCGACGAGCCCGACATCGTCAAAGCCCGCAGCGCTCTCACCGCCATCCAGCGCCGGTGGGACGACATCGGCCGCATCTTCCCGCGCGACAAAGAGCGGGCGCTCGATGACGATCTGCGCAAGATCGAGCAGTCGCTGCGCGGCCGCGAGGAGAACGACTGGAAGCGCAACAACCCCGAGACCAAGGCCCGTGCCAACGAGATGACCCGCCAGCTGACCGAGGCGATCCAGAAGCTCGAAGACGAGCTGGCGGCGGCGAAGAAGTCCGGCGACAAGGCGAAGATCGCGAAGGCGACCGAGGCACTCGACGCCCGCCGCGCGTGGCTCACCGCACTGGGCGGCTGAGTCGGCGGGTTCTCCACAGACCCGCCGCTCTCCGGCAGCGGGCCTGGCGGCTCGGGCACAGTGGCACTCATGCCTTCCCCGTTCCTGTACTTCGCCGGCGAGCGGCTGTCCCCCGCAGAGCTCTCCGCGGCGCGACTGGACGGCCACCTCGTCGAGCTCGGTGAGGCGTACATCCCGGCGGATGCAGTCGAGACGCGCGAGCTGCGCGCCGGGTCGTTGCGCGAGCTGCTCGGCGACACGCTCGCCGCGACCCACCTCAGCGCGGCATGGGTGCACGGCGCCCTCGGCGAGCCGCCCGTCCGCCACACCGTGCAGCGGGCGGTGCCGCGGAGGCTGCATCAGGTGATCGGCAGACGGCTGGTCTACCGGGATCTCAGCGTCGACCCCGCCGATCTGACGACGATCGGCGGCGTCTCCGTCACCGTTCCGGTGCGCACGCTGGCCGATCTCTCACGAGTGACGGATGCCGACCATGTCCGTGCGGCGAGGCTCATGGCTGACGCCATGCCTGGTCTGGCAGCGCGGGGCATCGGCTGGCTCCAAACCCACGGAGCCCTGCCGAACAAGCGTGCCGCCCTGGTGTTCCTGCGTCAGCTCGCGGCGTGCGAACCGCCGGCTGGGCCTCAGGACGAGGTGACCCGGTAGACGTCGTAAACGGCGTCGATGCGCCGTACGGCGTTGAGCACGCGTTCGAGGTGCACGATGTCGCCCATCTCGAACACGAAGCGGCTCAGGGCGAGCCGGTCATTTGTGGTGGACACGGTCGCCGAGAGGATGTTGACGTGGTGCTCGCTCAGCACGCGCGTGACATCGCTGAGCAGGCCCGATCGATCCAGTGCCTCGATCTGGATCTGCACGAGGAACACGCTCTTGGTCGTCGGAGCCCAATCGACATCGATGACTCGGTCGGGGTCTCCCATGAGCGACTTCACGTTCGTGCAGTCGGTGCGATGCACCGACACTCCGCTGCCCCGGGTGACGAATCCCACGACCTCGTCGCCGGGAACCGGCGTGCAGCACTTCGCGAGCTTCACGAGGATGTCCGGCGCGCCGCGCACGAGCACTCCCGAGTCGCCGCCTCTCGGCTGGCGCGATCGGCCGACGTGCGGGATGTCGATCGGCCCCGTCGAAGTGTCGTTCGCGCTCACCAGCGCGGTGACCTTCTCGATGACCGACTGCGTGGACACGTGGCCCTCGCCGACGGCGGCGTAGAGCGCGGAGACGTCCTCGTACTTCAGCGACTGAGCGACCTCGGTGAACGAGTCCTGGCTCATCAGCCGCTGCAGCGGAAGGTTCTGACGACGCATCGCGCGGGCGATCGCCTCCTTGCCCTGCTCGACCGCCTCCTCGCGACGCTCCTTCGTGAACCATCCGCGGATCTTGCTGCGCGCGCGGGTGCTCTTGACGAACGTCAGCCAGTCCTGGCTGGGTCCGGCATCCGGGTTCTTCGAAGTGAACACCTCGACGACGTCGCCGCTCTGCAGTTCCGACTCGAGGGGAACGAGACGTCCGTTGACTTTCGAGCCCATCGTGCGGTGGCCGACCTCGGTGTGCACGGCGTAGGCGAAGTCGACCGGCGTCGCACCGGTCGGAAGCCCGATCACGCGGCCCTTGGGCGTGAAGACGTACACCTCCTTCGCGCCGATCTCGAATCGGAGCGAGTCGAGGAACTCGCCGGGATCGGCCGTCTCGGCCTGCCAGTCGGAGATGTGGGCGAGCCACGCCATGTCGGCGTCGAGCGATTTGGCGTCCGGCTTGCCGCCGGTCAGACGCTCCTTGTACTTCCAGTGCGCCGCGACACCGTACTCCGCCTGCTGATGCATCTCGTTCGTGCGGATCTGGATCTCGACCGTTCGTCCGCCCGGGCCGATCACGGTCGTGTGCAGCGACTGGTACAGGTTGAACTTCGGCGTCGCGATGTAGTCCTTGAAGCGGCCGGGCAGCGGCGTCCACCGTGCGTGGATCGCGCCGAGCACGGCGTAGCAGTCGCGCACGCTGCCCACCAGGATGCGGATGCCGATCAGGTCGTAGATGTCGTCGAACTCGCGCCCGCGCACGACCATCTTCTGGTACACGGAGTACAGCTGCTTCGGGCGGCCCATCACCCGACCGCGGATGCGCAGGTCGCGCAGGTCGCCGTCTACCGCGTCGATGACGTTGTGGACGTACTGCTCGCGCTGCGGCGTCCGCTGCTTGACGAGGCTCTCGATCTCGGCGTAGAGCTTGGGATGCAGGACGGCGAAGGACAGATCCTCGAGCTCGGACTTGATCGTCTGGATGCCGAGCCGGTGCGCGAGTGGCGCATAGATCTCGAGCGTCTCGGTGGCCTTCTTCTGCGCCTTCTCCGGGGGGACGAAGCCCCACGTCCGGGCATTGTGCAGTCGATCGGCGAGCTTGATCAGCAGGACCCGGATGTCGCGCGACATCGCCACGATCATCTTGCGTACGGTCTCGGCCTGTGCGCTCTCGCCGTACTTGACCTTGTCGAGCTTGGTGACCCCGTCCACGAGCATCGCGACCTCGTCGCCGAACTCGGCCTTCAGAGTGTCCAACGCGTACCCGGTGTCCTCCACGGTGTCGTGCAGGAGAGCCGCCGCGATCGCCTTCGGGCCGAGGCCCAGGTCCGCCAGGATCTGCGCGACGGCGAGCGGATGCGTGATGTACGGCTCGCCGCTCTGGCGGGTCTGGCCGGAGTGCGCTTGAGCTGCCACCGTGTAGGCGCGTTCGATGATCGAAAGGTCGCCCTTGGGGTGGTGCGTGCGGACGGTGCGCAGGAGCTGCTCGACGTCGTCGCGTCGTGCGGACCGCGAGAAGATCCGGGGTACCAGGCGGCGCAGCGACGATGACTGGGCGGGAGGAACGGTCTCGGTCATCCGATTCCTCCACTCCGCTGGATCAGTTCATCCTATGCCCGCGGCGAGCAGCCCCTTCCGGGGGCAGGGAGGCTTCAGGCCGGCACGCCCGCGAGCGCACGTGCGGCCAGCGCGCGCTCGTCACGCGCCTTGACCGCCGCCTCGTTCTCCCGGAACAGCGAGTAGAGCGGCGCGGCGACGAACAGCGTCGAGTAGGCCGCCACGATCGTGCCCACGAAGATCGACAGCGAGATGTCGGTCAGGGTCTGCGCACCGAGCCAGAAGGCTCCGATGAACAGGATGGCTCCCGTCGGCAGGATGGCGACGACCGTGGTGTTGATCGAGCGCACCAGTGTCTGGTTCACGGCGAGGTTCACCGACTCGCCGAAGGTGCGCCGCGATACCTCGCCGTCCTCGCTCGTGTTCTCGCGGATCTTGTCGAACACGACCGTTGTGTCGTACAGGGCGTACGACAGGATCGTCAGGAAGCCGATCACCGCCGCGGGCGAGATCTCGAAGCCGCACAGGGCGTAGATGCCGATCGTGATGATGAGCACGTCCAGGAGCGCCACGATCGACGCGGCCGACATCTTCCAGGTGCGGAAGTACAGGGCGAGGATGAGGAAGGTCAGTGCGAGGAAGATCGCCAGACCCCAGAGCGACTGACGCGTGACGTCGGCTCCCCAGCTCGGTCCGATGAAGGATGAGGTGACCTCGCTGACCGGCACGCCGTACGCTTCGGCCAGGGCGTCCGTGACCTGCTGCGTCTCGGCGGGAGTGAGCTGGTCGGTCTGCACCCGGACGGTGCTGTCACCGACCGTGGTGACCTTCGTGGTCGCGTCCGGGACGACGGACTGGACGGCGTCGGTCGCGATCAGCTGGTCGGGAGATGAGACGCCTGACACCGTGAACTGCGACCCGCCGGTGAACTCGATCGAGAACTGGATCGGCCGGAACAGGGGCACCAGGGCGGAGCCGATCACGAGGACGGCCGCGATGATGAACCACAGGCGCCGGCGCCCGACGAAGGGGAAAGAGGTCTTGCCGGTGTACAGGTCGTTGCCGAGCTGGCTCATGGAGCGCATCAGAGTTCTCCTCCCTTATCGGTGTCGGAGCGTTTGCCGTTGTCGGGCACCTTGGTCAGCTCCGCCTGCTTGCGCTCGGCGATGGTCTGGCGACGTTCGGCTTCGCCGCGGGAGCGCGACGCCCGGCGTTCAGCGGCGGTCTTCGCCGTCTGCACCACCGGCGCCCGGAACTGGGCCCGCCCGCGATACACCGCGCCGAGGGCATTGGGGTCCATGCCGGAGAGTGGATGCCCCGATCCGAAGAACTTCGTGCGAGCCAGCAGCTGCATCACGGGGTGGGTGAAGAGGATGAAGATCAGGACGTCGATCACGGTGGTCAGGCCCAGTGTGAACGCAAAGCCCTTCACCGTCGCGTCGGCGAGGATGTACAGCACGACGGCCGCCACGATGTTGATCGACTTCGAGATGTAGATCGTGCGCTTCGCGCGCCCCCACCCGTCTTCGACGGCGCCGGTGATGGACTTGCCGTCGCGCAGTTCGTCGCGGATGCGCTCGAAGTACACGATGAACGAGTCGGCGGTGAAGCCGATCGCGACGATCAGACCAGCGACGCCCGCCAGCGAGAGGCGGAAGCCCATCCGCCAGGCGAGGATGCAGATCGTGATGTAGGTGAGCACCCCCATCACCGCCAGCGACGCGATGATCACGAGCCCGAGCGCCCGGTAGACGATGAGCGAGTAGATCGCGACCAGCGCCAGGCCGATCAGACCCGCGATCAGTCCGATCTGCAGTTGCTGCGACCCGAGGGTGGCGGAGATGGTGTCGGAGCTGACGACTTCGAAGCTCAGCGGCAGCGCGCCGTACTTCAGCTGATCCGCCAGCGTCTTGGCCGTCTCCTGGGTGAAGCTGCCTGTGATGCTCGGGTCGCCGCCCAGGATGACCGCGTTCATGGAAGGGGCGGACAGCACATAGCCGTCGAGCACGAACGCGAACTGGTTGAGAGGTGCCTCCGCGCCGAAGAGGCGCTGGCTGATCTCGCCGAACGTCTTCGTGCCGGCGTCGTCGAACTTGAGGTTGACCGCCCACTGGCCGTTGTTCTGCTGCACGCCGAAGTTGGCGTCGGTGATCGACGTCCCGTCGAGCTCGACGGGTCCGAGGATGTACTTGACGCTGCCATCAGCCTCGCACGTGATCAGCGGCTGATCCTTGGGCGCGTTGGCCGGGTCGTTCTCAGGGTTGTCGCAGTCGTAGGCGAGGAACTCAGCGTAGAGCGCGGGCGTGATCCAGGCGGGGTCGCTGCCGTTGGTCGGCTCTGCGGTCGGAGTCGCCTGCAGCGTCGGATCCGGAGTGGGATAGGGCGTCTCGTTGCCGTCGTCGCCGACGAAGGTCGTGGCGGGCTGTCCCGCGTAGAGCACGGCCCGAAGCTGCAGCTGCGCCGACGCTTCGATCCGCTGGCGCGTCTGCTCGTCGGCCTGACCCGGGATCTGGACGACGATGTTCGTGCCGCCCTCGGTCGTGACGTCGGCCTCGCCGACACCCGACGCGTCCACTCGCTGGCGGATGATCGTGACGGCCTGGTCCATCTGCTCGCTCGTGGGCGCGGCTCCCTCGGCGGTCTGCGCCTCGAGGATGATCTGCGTTCCGCCCTGGAGGTCCAGCGCGAGCTCCGGGCTCCACGAACTCGCCTTGAAGACGTATACGCCGAGCGCGTTGATGCCGAACAGCACCGCGGTGATGATCAGAAGACCGGTCAACGCGCGCCAGGCATGCCGGACGGGGGTGGAAGTCGCCACGAGGGGTCAGCTTTCTGGGAGCCCGAAACGGGCGAGCGGTCAGGCCTTGGGCTTGGTGTCCGAGTCGGTGTCGGGATCGACCGGCGGGTGCGTGTCGGCCGCACGCTTGTAGTCGTCGCTGATCGAGCCGTCGGCGACGCCGTCGACATAGCCGATCTCGCTCTCCTCGGCCTCGATGTACTCGTCCTCGGTGACGGCGTGCTGGGCGGGGTCGATCACCCGGAGGATCGCCTGGCTGTGGACCTTGATCTCGACGCCCGGCGCGATCTGCACGAGCGCGGGCTGGTCGAGGTTGTCGGGGTCGTACGACACGATCGTGCCGTACAGGCCGCCCTGGAGCAGCACTTCGGCGCCGGGGACGGTCTGGCGTGCCTTCTGCTCCTGCTCGAGCTTCTGCTTCTGCATCCGGCGGCGGGAACTCCAGAACATGAAGCCCAGCAGAACGACCAGCAGGATGATGAGGCCGTAGTTGGAGAGGAATTCCATGGAGGCGAAAGCACCTTTCGATCAGGCGCGCGCCGTGGCGGCACTGCCTTGTGGGGAGGGGTTAGGCGAGGGCCTCCAGCGATTATAGATCATCGAGTCTGAGCGCAGAGTCGAGGTGCGCGGCGCCCAGGTGCGCGAAGGCGGACGGCATCGCGATCCGGCCGCGCGGGGTCCGGCCCATGAAGCCGATCCGCACCAGGTAGGGCTCCACGACGGACTCGATCGTCTCCGCCTCCTCGCCGACCGCGACGGCCAGCGTGCTCAGGCCGACCGGGCCGCCGCGGAAGCGACGCACCAGCATCTCGAGGACTGCGCGGTCGAGCCGGTCGAGGCCGATCGCGTCCACGTCGTAGAGGTCGAGTGCGGCGTCGACGGTGGCGGTGTCGCCTCCCCCGCCGCGGACGATCATGAAGTCGCGGACCCGACGCAGCAGCCGGTTCGCGATGCGTGGCGTGCCGCGGGAACGGCGGGCGATCTCGGCGCGCGACGGGGCCGGCAGATCGACCGCGAGCATGGCGGCGGATCGTTCGATCACCCGCTCGAGCTCCTCGGGTTCGTAATACTCCAGGTGCGCGGTGAAGCCGAAGCGATCGCGGAGCGGGTTCGGCAGCAGCCCCGAGCGGGTGGTTGCGCCGACCAGCGTGAACGGCGAGAGATCGAGCGGGATGCTTGTGGCTCCCGCACCCTTTCCGACCATGATGTCGATGCGAAAATCCTCCATCGCGAGGTACAGCATCTCTTCCGCCGAGCGCGCCATCCGGTGCACCTCGTCGATGAAGAGGACCTCGCCCGGCGTCAGGCTCGACAGCAGGGCCGCCAAGTCGCCCGCGTGCTGGATGGCGGGACCGCTGGACATCCGCAGCGGCCGGCCGCTTTCGTGCGCGACGATCATCGCCAGGGTGGTCTTGCCAAGCCCTGGCGGCCCCGACAGCAGGATGTGATCGGCGGGGCGCTGCTGAATGCGCGCCGCGTCCAGCAGCAGCTGGAGCTGACCGCGCACCTTCTGCTGTCCGACGAACTCCGCGAGAGATGAGGGCCGCAGCGCACCCTCGATTGCAAGCTCGGTCTCGTCCACCGGCTCGTCCGCGTCGCGCAGCTCATCCACCGGCGTGCTCCTTGCGCGCCGGCCCGAGCGTGGCGAGCGTCAGCCGCAGCAGGGCGGGCACGGCCGCGCGCTCCGCCGGAGTGGCTTCCTCCACGGCGGACGCCACGGCCTCTGCCGCCGCGCGCTCGCTCCAGCCGAGGCCGATGAGCGCCTGGGTCACCTGCGCGGCCACGCCGGATGCGGGGCCCCGGCCCTGCCCGCCCGAGGTGCCCGCCGATCGCGGCGCGACGACCTTGCCTGCGAGCTGGACGACGATGAGCTTCGCGGTCTTGGGCCCGATGCCCGATACCCGACGGAAGGGAGCGTCGTCGTCCGAACTCACGGCCTCGGCGATCTGCGCGACGCTGAGCCCGGCGAGCACGCCGAGCGCCGACTTGGGCCCCACGCCCGTGACGCTCAGCAGCTGAGTGAAGACGATGAGCTCCTCCCGCGTCTCGAAGCCGAAGAGCGAGAGCGCGTCTTCGCGGACGATGAGGTTCGTATGCAGGTGCACATCGTCGCCGACGTCGGTCGCAGCGGCGACATGCGGGGTGACCGCGACCGTCAGGCCGACTCCTCCCACTTCCAGAACGATCGAGTCGGTGTCCACGAATGCGGCGCGGCCGCGCAGCGAGGAGATCATGGGTCGAGCCTAGGCGGCGATTCGCAGATTTGTTCGACCGACACACTTCGACGAGCTCAGCGCAAGCACGATTTTGACGAGCTCAGTGCAAGCACGACGCGGCTCGGCGCGAGCAGGTCGTCATCGGCGGGCGAGACGCTCCGCATCCGCCCACGCGCGCTGGGCCGGGGTGAGTGATCCTCCGGCAGGCGCCTGCGTCGTGCCGCCGCGCCACGCGTGGCACAGGGCGAGGGCGAGAGCGTCCGCGGCGTCGGCCGGCTGCGGCACCTCGTCCAGCCGCAGGATCCTCGCGATCATGGCCTGCACCTGGCGTTTGTCGGCGGCGCCGTAGCCGGTGACCGCGGCCTTGACCTCCGTGGGTGTGTGGGTCGCCGCGACCAGTCCGCGCTCGCCGGCGATCAGGAGTGCGATGCCGCTGGCCTGCGCCGTTCCCATCACCGAGTGGCGGTTGTGCTGAGAGAAGACCCGCTCGACCGCGAGGACGGAAGGCGCGTGTTCGTCGATCACCGCGCGGATGCCGGCGGCGATCGCCGCGAGCCGGCGTTCGATCGGCTCGCGGGGGTCGGATCGGATGACCCCAACGTGCACGAGCGTGGCCGACCGATTGCGCGCGACGTCGATCACGCCGACCCCGCAACGGGTCAGGCCGGGGTCGATGCCGAGTACGCGTAGAGCTGCCACTCCCCCACGGTATGCGGGCTCTCCGCCGGCTCGGCTGCGGCGCGCCCGGCAGCCGTTCGCCCGTCAGTCGTCGGTGTCGGACTCGAGCTCGGCCTGGACGTCGGCGGACAGGTCGAAGTTGCTGTAGACGTTCTGCACGTCGTCGCTGTCTTCGAGGGCGTCGATCAGGCGGAAGACCTTGCGGGCCGTGTCGGCGTCCACCTCGACCTTGAGCGAGGGGACGAACTCGACGTCCGCCGAATCGTAGTCGATGCCCGCCTTCTGCAGCGCCGAGCGCACGGGGACCAGGTCGGAGGCCTCGGTGACCACTTCGAAGCCCTGCGCGTGCGGCTCGATCTCCTCGGCTCCCGCCTCGAGAACCGCCAGCATGACATCGTCTTCGCTGGTCCCCTCGCCGGAGACGACGATCACGCCCTTGCGGTGGAAGTTGTATGCCACGCTGCCCGGATCGGCCATTGTTCCGCCGTTGCGGGTCATGGCGGTGCGCACCTCGGCTGCGGCGCGGTTGCGGTTGTCGGTGAGGCACTCGATCAGGAGGGCGACGCCGTTGGGGCCGTAGCCCTCGTAGAGAATGGTCTGGTAGTCGACCGACTCGCCGGTGAGCCCCGCGCCGCGCTTGATGGCGCGATCGATGTTGTCGTTGGGGACCGAGGTCTTCTTCGCCTTCTGCACGGCGTCCTGAAGGGTCGGGTTGCCCGCAAGGTCGGCGCCGCCGATCTTGGCCGCGACTTCGATGTTCTTGATGAGCTTGGCGAACGACTTGGCACGGCGCGAATCGATGATCGCCTTCTTGTGCTTCGTGGTCGCCCACTTGGAGTGGCCGGACATGCCTCCAGTTTACGGGGCCGTGCGGGTCCTCACCGTCCGACGATCTTCTGCAGGGTGCGCAGATTGCGGTTCGTCGTCGACGACCGGTACGCGTTCCGGGCGAGCAGCTTGGCGAACGGCGTACCGAGCGTGGTCCCCTTGATCGGGTTCCAGTAGAGAACGCCCGCACCGCGCGCGACCGGGTCCGCGTCCTCGTCGAGCGAGGCGGCGGCATCCGCGAGCTCATCGAGGACTGCTTCGTCCGAGCCGAAGATCACCCAGGGCTGGCGCTGGGCGACCCCCGCGTCGAAAGGGAACGCCGAGATCGCCTTCTCGACTTCCGCTCTCGTGACCAGCACGATCCACGCGTCGTAGCCGAAGCGCTTCCGCAGGGCCTCCTCGATCGAGGACTTCAGCTTCGCGCGCTTCGCGGGGGCGGCATCCGTCTCGAATGCCACGTTGCCGCTGGCCAGCACGGTGCGCACCTCGCCGAAGCCGAGATCGTCGCGCATCAGTGCGCTCAGCTCTGCGTTGCGGATCGTCACCCCGCCCACGTTGACGCCGCGCAGCAGGGCGACCCAGGCGGTCATCGGGGCCGCCGGACGTCGGGATTTCCGCGCATGGCAGAACGCTAGCCGGGAACGCCCGTGGTGTCAGGCGGCACGCACGGTGTCCAGGAACAGCTCGTGGAACCGCCGCTCACCGGTCACCTCCGGGTGGAACGACGTGCCGAGCAGCGTGTGATGGCGGACGGCGACCACGCGGCCGTCGTCGAGGCTGGCGACGGTCTCGACGCCCTGGCCGACCGTGAGCACGAGCGGCGCGCGGATGAAGACGGCGTGCACCGGGGGCTCTCCGAGCAGCGGCACGTCGAGGTCCGTCTCGAAGGACTCGACCTGACCGCCGAACGCGTTGCGCTGCACCGTCACGTCGAGACCGCCGAACGTCTCCTGACCCTCGATGCCGTCGGTGATGCGATCGGCCAGGAGGATGAGCCCTGCGCACGTGCCGTAGACGGGCATGCCGGCGGCGATGGCCTCGCGAACGGGCCCCTGCATCCCGAAGGCGCGCGACAGCTTGTCGATCACGCTGGACTCGCCGCCCGGGATCACCAGCCCGCGCACGTCCGCCAATTCGGCGGGGCGGCGAACGAGGTCGACATCGGCACCGAGGTCGGTGAGCACCCGTGCGTGCTCACGCACGTCGCCCTGCAGCGCGAGCACGCCGACGCGGGGACGTTTCGACACGCTCGGCGACCGATCCGTACCCCGCTACCAGCCGCGCTCGGCGAGGCGGTGCGGGGCGGCCAGGTCGGTCACGTTGATGCCGACCATCGCCTCGCCGAGGCCGCGCGACACGTCCGCGATGACCTTGGCGTCGTCGTAGAAGGTGGTCGCCTTCACGATCGCGGCGGCGCGCTGCGCGGGGTTGCCCGACTTGAAGATGCCCGATCCGACGAAGACGCCGTCCGCGCCGAGCTGCATCATCATCGCGGCGTCCGCGGGCGTGGCGACGCCGCCGGCGACGAAGAGCACCACCGGGAGCTTGCCGGTCTCGGCGATCTCGGCGACCAGCTCGTAGGGCGCCTGCAGCTCCTTGGCCGCGACGTAGAGTTCGTCCTTGGTCAGCGAGCGCAGGTGATTGATCTCGCCGGAGATCTTGCGGATGTGCTTGGTCGCCTCCGACACGTCGCCCGTGCCGGCCTCGCCCTTGGAGCGGATCATCGCGGCGCCCTCGTTGATGCGGCGCAGCGCTTCGCCGAGGTTGGTCGCACCGCAGACGAACGGCACGGTGAACTTCCACTTGTCGATGTGGTTGACGTAGTCCGCGGGCGATAGCACCTCGGATTCGTCGATGTAGTCGACGCCGAGCTCCTGCAGCACCTGCGCCTCGACGAAGTGCCCGATACGGGCCTTGGCCATCACCGGGATCGAGACCGCCTCGACGATTGCCGTCGATCATGTCGGGGTCGCTCATGCGCGATACGCCGCCCTGGGCCCGGATGTCGGCGGGAACGCGCTCGAGGGCCATGACCGCGACGGCTCCGGCATCCTCGGCGATCCGGGCCTGCTCGACGGTGACGACGTCCATGATGACGCCGCCCTTCAGCATCTCGGCGAGGCCGCGCTTGACGCGACTCGATCCGTGCTGGGGGGCGTGCGAAGAGGCGGTGGTGCTGTCAGTCATAAGAATCGATTCTAGTTCGGCTCGGATGCCGCCTCCGCCGCGGCAGCGAGCCACCGGCGGTCGGCTGGACCGAGGATCCGGTGTGCGGGTCAGGCGTGCCAGGCGTCGGCGACCGTGCGGCGCACTTCCCCCAGCAGCTGGGGCAGGGCCTTGGTCTTCGCGATGATCGGGAAGAAGTTCGCGTCGGCGGTCCAGCGCGGAACGATGTGCTGGTGCAGGTGGCCGTCGATGCCGGCCCCGGCGACGTGGCCCTGGTTCATGCCGATGTTGAACCCGTCGCACGACGAGACCGCGCGCAGCACCGTCATCCCGCGCTGCGTGAGAACGCCGATCTCGGCGACCTCCTCGGCGGTGGCCTCGTCGTACTGCGAGATGTGGCGGTACGGGCACACCAGCAGGTGGCCGGAGTTGTACGGGAACAGGTTCAGCAGCACGTAGCAGGTGCGGCCGCGGGCGACGATCAGTCCGTCCTCGTCCGACAGGTCGGGCGCCGCGCAGAACGGGCACGCGTCACGCAGCGGCTGAGGGCCCGCCTGGATGTACGCCATCCGGTGCGGCGTCCACAGTCGTTGGAATTGGTCGGGCACGCCGACCAGCGCCGCGGCCTCCTCCAGGGGCAGTTCGCGGTCGTCAGCCACGACGGTGCCCTTCACCCGGCGCCGCGGTCATGGGAGTGCTCACGCGAGATCCTCGCCGGTGTTGACGAGCGCGCGCGTCGAGATCACGTCGCGGATGCGCCGCACCGCGTCCTCGACCGGGACGCCGTTCTCCTGCGAGCCGTCGCGGAAACGGAACGACACCGTGCCGGCGGCGCGATCCTGCTCGCCCGCGATGAGCTGCAGAGGCACCTTCTGGGTGGTGTGGGTGCGGATCTTCTTCTGCATGCGATCGTCGCTGTGGTCGACCTCCGCGCGCACACCCTCGCGCCTGAGGCGCTCGATGATCCCGTCCAGGTATTCCGAGTACTCCTCGGCGACGGGAATGCCCACCACCTGCACCGGGGAAAGCCACACCGGGAACGCGCCCGCGTAGTGCTCCAGCAGGATGGCGAAGAACCGCTCGATCGAGCCCATCAGCGCGCGGTGGATCATGACCGGTCGCTTCTTGGCCCCGTCGCGGTCGGTGAACTCGAGGTGGAAGCGCTCGGGCAGGTTGAAGTCCAGCTGCACGGTCGACAGCTGCCAGGTGCGGCCGATGGCGTCCTTCACCTTGAGGTCGATCTTGGGGCCGTAGAACGCCGCCTCGCCCGCCACCTCGGTGAGCTTCAGACCGCTCGCGAGAGCCACCCGTCGCAGCGCGTCCGTCGCCTCGGCCCAGTGCTCCTCATCGCCGATCCACTTCGCCTTCTCGTCGTCGCGCATCGAGAGCTCGAGCTCGAAGTCGTTCAGACCGAAGTCGCGCAGCAGCGACAGCACGAACTCGAGGACGTCCGACACCTCGCCCTCGAGCTGCTCGGGCGTGACGAACAGGTGGGCGTCGTCCTGAGTGAACCCGCGCACGCGCGTCAGTCCGTGCAGCGCGCCCGAGAGCTCGTTGCGGTAGACCGTGCCGTTCTCGGCGAGGCGCATCGGAAGATCGCGGTAACTGCGTGCGCGTTCCCGGTAGATCAGGATGTGCATCGGGCAGTTCATCGGCTTGAGGTAGTAATCGACGCCGTGCTTGGTGATCTCGCCGTTCTCGTCGCGCTCCTCGTCCATGTGGATGGGCGGGAACATGCCTTCTGCGTAGGTCACGAGGTGGTTGGACTCGACGAACAGATCCTTCTTGGTGATGTGGGGCGTGTACACGTAGGTGTATCCCGCGGCGCGGTGGCGGCGCAGCGCATGCTGCTCCATCTCCTGGCGCACGATGCCGCCCCGCGGGTGCCAGACTGAGAGCCCGGAACCGATCTCATCGGGAAACGAGAACAGGTCCAGCTCCTTGCCGAGCCGGCGGTGGTCGCGCTTGGCCGCCTCCTCCAGCCGCTGCTGGTGGGCACGCAGCTCGTCCTTGGACGGCCAGGCCGTGCCGTAGATGCGCTGCAGCTGCGGGTTCTTCTCGCTGCCGCGCCAGTACGCGGCCGCCATGCGCGTGAGGGTCCAGCCGTTTCCGATCGTGCGGGTGCTGGGCAGATGCGGACCGCGGCACAGGTCCTTCCAGACGACTTCGCCGTCGCGGTTCACGTTGTCGTAGATCGTGAGCTCGCCCGCGCCGACCTCGACCGAGGCGCCCTCGGCGGCCTCCTTGCCCGAACCGGCGCCGCCCTTCAGCCCGATCAATTCGAGTTTGAACGGCTCGGCGGCCAGTTCGGCGCGTGCCTCCTCGTCGCTGACGACGCGACGGACGAACCGCTGGCCCTCGCGCACGATGCGCTGCATCTCCTTGTCGATGGCCTTCAGATCTTCGGGCGTGAACGGATGCTGCACCCCGAAGTCGTAGTAGAAGCCGTCGGTGATCGGGGGCCCGATCCCGAGGTTGGCCTGCGGATGGATCCGCTGCACCGCCTGCGCCAGGACGTGCGCGGCGGAGTGACGCAGGATCGCGAGTCCATCGGGGCTCTCGATCGAGACCGGCTCCACGGCATCCGTCTCGTGGATCGCCGTGGCCAGGTCCTTCAGCTCGCCGTTGACGCGCAGAGCGACCACGGAGCGATCGGGGAAGAGGGCGAATCCGTCGGCCGGATAGGTCACGTCCGGCGGGAGGGCGGCGTCAGTCAAGGGACTCTCCAGAGGGTGGCTCGGATCAAGGCTACTCAGCTTCGGGCGCACCGCGCCCCGCCCGCTCAGGCGCCGAGCGTTCGCGTGCCGACGACAGCGACGGCGGTCGCGTTCGGCAGCCGGCGCAATCCCATGCCCACAGTCTAGTTCGGCAGCCGACCGCCGATTCGGGTCCCGCGGCAGCAGTGCCGAGCAACGCGGCCGTGTCGCTGCCCGCCGGGCGGACCTCCCGCGTGCGCAGAATTGCCCATCCGCGTCGTGCCGGAATGGGTCATCCGCCCGATTCGGCCGCGGCGGCGCGTTCCTAGCCTCGAGACATGGACCTCCCTCTCCTCGCGGGCATCGCATCGACATTGCTGTTCGCCCTCAGCAACCTTCCGATGCTGCTGAAGGCCGCCCGCACGAGGGACCTCCGTTCGTACAGCCTCGGCAACCTCGCGCTCATCAACGCGGCCAACGGGATTCATTCGCTCTACGTCTTCAGCCTGCCGGTCGGGCCGATCTGGCTGCTCCACGGGTTCTACCTCGTGGCATCGGCGATCATGCTCGCGCTGTTCCTGCGGTTCCACCGGCACGGCGCATCCTCATTCCACAACCACCATCAGAACAGGAGGCGGAGCGATGGACACGCAATCGTTCCCGACATCGTCCGAGTCGGCTGACATCGTCGTCATCGGCGGCGGACAGGCCGGGCTCGCCCTCGGCTACCACCTCGTCCGAGCGGAGCGGAACTTCGTGATCCTCGACGCCGGAAGCCGGGTCGGGGACGGCTGGCGCAGCCGGTGGGACTCGCTGAGACTGTTCACCCCCGCGAAGTACGACGGTCTCCCGGGGATGCCGTTCCCGGGCGACCGGCTGGCCTTCCCCACCAAGGATGAGCAGGCCGATTACCTCGAGGCCTACGCCACGCGATTCGCGATTCCCGTCCGCACCGGCATCCGCGTGGACCGAGTGCGGCTGGACGGCGACGAATTCCTCGTCGAGGCGGGCCAACGGCGATGGCGGGCGAACAGCGTCGTGCTCGCGACCGGCGGGGAGCAGGTGCCGTTCGTGCCGGCGTTCGCCGATCGGATCGCCGAGTCGATCGTTCAGCTGCACTCCAGCGCTTACCGCAACCCGGATCAGCTGCGTGCCGGTGCGGTCCTCGTCGTCGGGGTCGGGAACTCCGGCGCGGAGATCGCGCTCGAGCTGAGCGCCGACCGGTCGGTTCTGCTCGCCGGCGAGCCGGTGGGTGAGCTGCCCTTCCGTCACGGACGCAACGCGGCGCGGTTCGCGCTGCCACTGGTCCGGTTCGCCGGCACGCGGGTGCTCACCCTGGCGACGCCGATGGGCCGGAAGGCCGCCGCGCACTTCAGTGGCCCGCCGCTGATCCGCACCCGCCTGCGCGATCTCGCTGCGGCCGGCGTGACGCGGGTGCAGCGGATCACGGACGTCGTCGACGGCCGGCCGTTCACCGCCGACGGGCAGACGCTCGATGTGGCGAATGTGATCTGGTGCACCGGCTACCGGGAGGACTTCGGGATCCTGGATCTGCCCGGCGCATCGGCGAATCGACCCGATCAGGTGCGCGGTGTCGTGTCGAAGGTTCCCGGTCTCTACCTGCTCGGGCAGCAGTTCTTGTTCGCGGCCGCGTCCGCCACCCTTCCGGGCGTCGTACGTGACGCCAAGCATCTGGCTTCGCGGATCACGGCTCAGGATGGGCGCGGGTCAGACCAGCCGGTGCTGGTAGGCATAGGCGGTCGCGGCCGCCCGTGAGGGCAGATCCAGTTTGGCGAAGATGTTGCTGAGGTGCCGGGCGACCGTCTTCTCGCTGAGATACAGCTCCCCAGCGATCGCCCTGTTCGTGAGGCCGGACGCAACCAGGCGCAGCACCTCGACTTCCCGTGCGGTCAACGGCGAGTCGCCGGGCTGGCGCCGCAGCGCGTCCAGCCCCTCGACGCTCGGGCGCGGCACCGAGCTCGGCGAACATGGCACGTGCGGCCTGGAATTCCACCTCGGCAGAGGCGTCATCCTCAAGCAGGCGGTGTGCGCGGGCGATCAGCGCGCGGCACTGCGCCAGCTCGAAGGGGACGTCGAGATCCCGCCAGAGCGCACTCGCCCGGCGGGCTTCGCTGAGCGCACCGAGCCCGTCGCCTTCCTCGAGCAGGACCGCCGCGTTCGCATGGCTCGCCGAGGCCTTGAGCATCGGCATCCGGCTGTCGTCGGCGACAGTGCGAAGCTCGTCTGCGGCCGCCCGGGCTGCGTCGACGCGTCCTGCGGCCAGCTCGATGGTGACCAGCGCAGGGAGCATCTGCCGCCGGGTTCCAGGATCGGCTCCCTCGACTGCGCCGTGGATGAGGGCCAGCGCGACGTCGCCGTGTCCGCGTGCAAGCGAGAGGAGGGCAAGACCCGGCTGCGGCTCGAACCCCGTCTCGCCGGCGCGGCGGTACGACGCCTCCGCCTCCTCGAGCTCACCCCTCAGCCGCTCGATCTCGCCCTTCTGGTAGAACGCCCCGTACGCCGCGTCACGATCCCCCCGCCCGTACCTTTCCTCCGCGAGCAGCGCGGCACCGTACGCCTCCGACC
Source organism: uncultured Actinomycetota bacterium (assembly GCA_963772625.1). Lineage (GTDB taxonomy): Bacteria > Actinomycetota > Actinomycetes > Actinomycetales > Microbacteriaceae > Microbacterium. The sequence goes on from CAVYXT010000002.1 coordinate 531,830, forward strand.
AGGCGCCGTGCAGGCGGTACAGCGCCGCGCGGTGGGCCTGGCACTGAGCGCTGAACGGGATCATGTCGGGCTGTGCGGCGCACCAGTGGTCGAGCGCGGCCGTCCACTCGTGGGCGCGTCGCAGGTCGTAGGCGACATGGCACGTGCCGATCACCGCGCAGTAGACGATGCCCGCCGGCAAGGGGGAGATCTCGTCTGCGGTGACCGCGACCATCGCCTCGTCGAGCAGGGTCATTCCCTCCTCGACTCGACCGGCCATGATCCGTGCCTGTCCCTGGCCGAGCTGCGCCAGGCACAGGATGTCGCGGTCTCCGAAGCGCTGCGCGAAGTCGGCGAGCTGGTCGAACGCCTGCAGCGCGCCATCGACGTCGCCGGAGTAGAGGGAGCCCAGACCCACGGGGATCAGCAGGAACCCCTCGGCTCCCTCCGGTTCGCCCCGCCCGCGCACCAGACGCTGCGCGCGTGCAAGCCATCCGCCCCCGCGCGCGCGGTCGCCCGCGTTCATCAGGTAGATCCCGAGCCAGGCCGCGCATCGGGCGGCACCGGTGATGTCGTCCGCGGCGAGGAAGGCCTCGTGCGCCCGGGTGAGCGTGTCGACCCCTTCGCTCTCGAGGCTGAGCAGGAACGCCGTCGTCGCCGCCAGTTCCAGGTCCCGGGCCGCAGCTGCCCTCCACGCTGGGCATCGCCGAACGCGTCCCGAGCATCGGTCCACCGATGCTCCTGGTATGCGACCCGCGCGAGTTCGAGAGCGGCAGCCATCACGGTCCGACTTCCGATCCGCTGGAGGTCACCGCCGCTTGTGGTGCCTCGCGGATGCGGGTCACGCTACGCCGCTGCAATGACGGCGACAAGCCCTCGCGTGCCGGGGCTGGAGCGCTGGAGCGCCCGAGAGCTCCCTGCGCTGTAGCCGCCCCGGCTCAGAGGTGCTTCAGGGCCTCGCGTCGACTGAGCGGACTGAGCGGGGCAGCGGTGGCAAACTCACGGACCCACTGCGGATGCACCCGCGCGCACTCTCGGAGCGCCCAGCCGATCGCCTTGCGGATGAAGAACTCCCGGTCGGCGAGGTTCGGGACGATCACGTCCGTCAGCACCTCCAGATCGATGCGGTCCCGCCTCCCCAGCTGCGACAGGATGGAGATCCGCCGGATCCACATCTCCTCGTCGGTGCTCCATCGCCGCACCAGCGCCGCCGTCGCGGTGGGCTCGCGATCGTGCAGGCCGGCGAGGCGGTGCGCGAGGTCGTCGGTGTAGTCCCACCACCGCCCCGTCCGCACCATGTGCTCGATGAGCGGCACCACGGTGTGATCCGCGGATGCCGGACCTACGGCCAGCAGCGCCGTCGCCGCGTAGCGCTCCTCCCGGTACCGTGCGTCATCCCACAGCGTTTGCGCGGCATCCCGGAGCACAGCCGGCTCGATCGCGCCGGCCCCCTTCACGGGGGTGCGGGCGATGCGCCGCACGACGGGCACGGTCACTCCCAGGAACGGCATCGCGGACTTCATGTACGCCTGCTGACCGGGCGCGCGGGAAGGATCGGCCGACGCGCGCAGCGCGGCGCGGATGTCCTCGACGAGCGCACTCACGGCGCCGGCGCGATGCCAATCGCCGGCGAGATGCGTGCTCGGGTCCATGGCTGTCCTTCGGAGGAGGCTTCGCTCGGCCGGAATGCAGAAAACCCCCGGAAGTCCGGGGGTTCTGCTGTGCGCGATACTGGGATCGAACCAGTGACCTCTTCCGTGTCAGGGAAGCGCGCTACCGCTGCGCCAATCGCGCCTGTTCAGGCTGTTCAGTTGATGGGTGAAGGTGGCGCTGCTGGAGGTGGCGACGGGATTCGAACCCGTGTAAACGGCTTTGCAGGCCGGTGCCTAGCCGCTCGGCCACGCCACCGCGTGTGGTTTGACCCCACGTGCCGTGATCTCCTCGAAAGGAGATCCCTGCACTCGAGCGGATGACGAGACTCGAACTCGCGACCCCAACCTTGGCAAGGTTGTGCGCTACCAACTGCGCTACATCCGCGTTCCCCGGATTGCTCCGGGCGCTTGAACGACTTTAGCCGATCGGCGGCGCGGTGCAAAACCACGCCAAGCCTGCGCGTGTCCTCGGGGCGGGCGTTTCGCGGCCGCTCGGGCCATCCGGTAGGATCGTAACTCGGCCCCGCAGGGCCACGGGCGATTGGCGCAGTTGGTAGCGCGCTTCCTTCACACGGAAGAGGTCATCAGTTCGAGTCTGGTATCGCCCACCCCGAAGTCGCGGTCAGTCCTCGACGACCCAGCCGTAGCGGCGATGCAGCGCGTCGGCGACACGGACGAATCGGTCACGATCCAACGCGGATGCCTCTCGCCGCATGCCCTCGTCGTGCACGCTGTAAAGCTGCTCGATGTCGATCCAGGACGGGCGCCCCTGAGAGTCCCACGGGCCGGTGCCGATGCTCAGGAAGTTCCTCTCGCCGTCGTGCGCCTTGCTCGTGAGGCGCACCGCGAAGACCCGCGTCTGGTCCTGCCGCCCGATGATGAGCACCGGGCGATCCTTGCCGCGGCCGTCGTTCTCCGTGTACGGCACCCACGTCCAGACGATCTCGCCGGCGTCGGGGTCTCCATCGCGATCCGGCGCGTAGCTGATGCGCAGCCCCGTCGGGCCGGGCGGGTCGACTCCGACCGTCGCGGACATCCCACTGCGTCCCATTTCGTCGCCACCGGCACCCGCGAGAACGGGCTCGGTGGAGACGGGCGGGGCCGTGGTGGGCTCGCGCTTGGCGCCGAACAGTCGCGACAGCGCCCCGAGCACTCCCCTTCGTGGTGTCACACTCAGACACTAACCGGCCAGACAGCGGCAGGCCCCGCAACCGAAGTCGCGGGGCCTGCCGTTCTGAGTTGCGGCGGTCAGGCCCTCGAGTCGGCGAGGACGTAGCCCTCTTCGCCGTGCACGATGGTGTCGATGCCGGCGATCTCGTCCTCGTTCTTGACGCGGAAGCCGATCGTCTTCTGGATGGCGAAGCCGATGATCCATGCGAGCACGAACGAGTAGATCAGGACCGAGAAGGCCGCGATCGCCTGGACGAGCAGCTGTGTGGCATTGCCGCTGTAGATCAGGCCGGTGGTGTTGGCGAAGAAGCCCAGGTACAGCGTTCCGATGAGGCCGCCGACGAGGTGGATGCCCACGACGTCGAGTGAGTCATCGAAGCCGAGCTTGAACTTGAGCTCGATCGCCAGGGCGCAGACCGCACCGGCGACGAGGCCGAGCACGATCGCCCAGATCGGCGTCAGGAAGGCACAGGCGGGGGTGATCGCAACCAGACCCGCGACCGCACCGGATGCCGCACCGACCGAGGTGGGCTTGCCGTCCTTGATCTTCTCGACGATCAGCCAGGCCAGCAGAGCCGCCGCGGGAGCGGCGATCGTGTTCACGAACGCGAGTGCCGCGGTGTTGTCGGCGGCGAGCTCGGAGCCGGCGTTGAAGCCGAACCACCCGAACCACAGCAGACCGGCACCGAGGAGCACGAACGGCGGGTTGTGCGGGACGTGCACGCCCTTCTGGAAGCCGACGCGCTTTCCGAGGACGAGGGCGAGCGCGAGTGCCGCAGCACCGGCGTTGATGTGCACGGCGGTTCCACCGGCGAAGTCGAGCGCCCCCACGCCGAAGAACTCCTGCATGCCGTAGGTGATCCAGCCGCCGTATGCGAAGCTGCCGTCGTCGGCGAGGCCGAAGTTGAACACCCAGCTCGCGACGGGGAAGTACACGACCGTCGCCCAGATCGCGGCGAAGATCATCCACGAGCCGAACTTGGCGCGATCCGCGATGGCGCCGGAGACCAGCGCGACGGTGATGATCGCGAAGGTGGCCTGGAACGCGACGAAAGCGAGCGGCGGGTACGCGGCGCCCTCCGGAGTCTCGAGCACGCTCTGCAGGCCGATCGCCGACCAGTCGATCGACCAGGGGAATGCGAGTCCGTCGGCCGAAGGGAACGCGATGGCGTAGCCGTAGAGGACCCAGAGGACCCCGATGAGGCCCATCGCGCCGAAGCTGAGCATCATCATGCTGATGACGCTCTTGGCCTTGACGAGGCCGCCGTAGAAGAAAGCGAGTCCTGGCGTCATCAACAGGACGAGTGCTGCCGCTATCAGGATGAATGCTGTATTGCCTTGATCCATCTCGAAATGAACCTCTCTGCAGGGACGCAGGTAAAGCGTCGGGTCTGCCCAGTGTCGCGACCGTCGGTTTCAACTGGCGACGAGGGTGTGTTTCGCGTGTGTTACACGACCCCGACCGAGGTAAACATCAGGTTTCCGGATGCCGTGAGCACGAGTCGAATCGTGCCGCCGAGACGTCCGCGGCGCTAATCGAGAGTAGACGCGACGAGCCTCGAGATCGCCCGCAGGTACTTCTTGCGGTAGCCGCCGGCGAGCATCTCCTCGGGGAACACCAGATCCAGTGTCTCGCCCGTGGCGCGGATGGGCAGCTCCGCGTCGTACACGCGGTCGATGAAGGCGACGAACCGCAGCGCCGCGGACTGATCGGTCAGCGGCGCAACGTCCCGGAGGCCGATCATCGCCAGCCCGTCGATCAGCCGGATGTAGCGCGACGGGTGCACCTTCGCCAGGTGTGAGACGAGCTGGGCGAAGCCGTCGTCCGACACGAGACCGCGGGTCGCGGCATCCGCGATCGTGGCCTCGTAATCCGGGGCGCTCAGCACGGCGGCATGGCCGTCCAACGCCCGATGGCGGTAGTCGGTGCCGTCGATCCGCATGGTCTGGAAGCTCGCCGCCATCGCGTGGATCTCGCGGAGGAAGTCCTGCGCCGCGAACCGGCCCTCGCCCAGCGCGTTGGGCGGGGTGTTGGATGTCGCGGCCAGCCGCGTCCCCGATGAGACGAGTTCGGCCAGGAGGCGGGTCATCACCATCGTGTCGCCGGGATCGTCGAGTTCGAACTCGTCGATGCACAGCAGATCCGCCCCGCGGAACAGGTCGACGGTGTTCTTGTACCCGAGGGCGCCGACGAGTGCGGTGTACTCGATGAACGAGCCGAAGTACTTCCGGCGGACCTGCATCGCGTGGTAGATCGCAGCGAGCAGGTGGGTCTTGCCCACGCCGAATCCACCGTCGAGGTACACGCCGGGCTTGAGCTCGGGACCCTTCTTCGCACGCCGGAAAAACCCCCCGCGGGCTTCGGGTGCGGCCACGCCGGCGAAAGCCATGAGCGTGGTCTTGGCCTCCTGCTGGGACGGGAATGCCGGGTCCGCGCGATACGACTCGAACGTGGCGTCCGTGAACTGGGGCGGGGGCAGGAGAGAGGCGACCATCTCGGCCCCGGTGATCTGCGGCGCGAGGTCGGTGAGGTGAACGATTCCCGTGCGGGTCGCGGTGGGTGTCATCCTGCTGATCCTGTGTCTCCGTCTTACAGAGTGAGTGCGCCGCCACGCCCGGGAACCTAGGGTCGAAGGGACGGTCCAACCCTACGCCGTCGATCCCGCCATCCCGACCCGAGGAGCAGCCGGTGTCCGCCGCGTTCGACACGTCATCCCCCAAGTTCGCCGAGTACTCGGAGCCCGGTCGGCTCGTCACCGGCGAATGGCTGGAGGCTCGGCTGGATGAGCCCGGACTCGTCGTCGTCGAATCGGACGAGGACGTCCTCCTCTACGAGACCGGACACATCCCGGGGGCGGTCAAGGTCGACTGGCACACCGAGCTCAACGATCCGGTGGTGCGCGATTACGTCGACGGCGAGGGCTTCGCGGCGCTGCTGAGCGCCAAGGGCATCTCGCGCGACGACACCGTCGTGATCTACGGCGACAAGAACAACTGGTGGGCGGCGTACGCCCTATGGGTCTTCTCGCTGTTCGGCCATGAGGACGTTCGCCTGCTGGACGGGGGCCGCGACAAGTGGATCGCCGAGGGGCGAGCGCTCACGACCGACACGACGACGCGTGCAGCCACGGATTACCCCGTGGTCGCCCGCGACGACAGCACCCTCCGTGCCTACAAGGAGGACGTGCTGGAGCACCTGGGCAAGCCGCTGATCGACGTGCGCTCCCCCGAGGAGTACAACGGCTCGCGCACTTCGGCGCCGGCGTACCCGGAGGAAGGCGCCCTGCGAGCGGGTCACATCCCCTCCGCGAAGAGCGTGCCGTGGGGGCGGGCGGTCGCCGAGGACGGCGGATTCAAATCCCGGGCCGAGCTCGACGCCATCTATCGCGACGAGGTCGGTCTCGCCGACGGCGACGAGATCGTCGCGTACTGCCGCATCGGCGAGCGCTCCAGCCACACCTGGTTCGTCCTGCAGCACCTGCTCGGCTTCGAGAAGGTCCGCAACTACGACGGCTCGTGGACGGAATGGGGCAGCGCGGTGCGCGTGCCGATCGCAACCGGCGCCGAACCCGGAGACGTCCCCGCCTGATCGCTGAGTGACCGCCCGGCGCGGCGCTCCTGCCGAGCAGGCGGCGGCGAGTCGAAGCCTCGTCCCCCGTGGGAGAATTGAGGGGATGACCGCACACGTGCTTCCCGACTCCCTCGCCGACATCCGCGACGAGTTCCTCGAGCTGCCCGAAGCCGACCGGCTTCAGCTCCTGCTGGAGTTCTCGAACGAGCTTCCGGCGGTGCCCGCCCGGTACGACGGGCACCCCGAGCTGTGCGAGCGGGTGATCGAGTGCCAGTCGCCCGTCTACATCGTGATCGACGTCGACGAGAACGGTCTGGTGGCGATGCACGCGACGGCCCCCAAGGAAGCGCCCACGACGCGAGGATTCGCCAGCATCCTGGTACAGGGCATCACGGGGCTGACGCCGGACGCGGTGCTCGCGATCCCGGACGATTTCCCGCAGAGCATCGGACTCACCCGGGCGGTCTCGCCGCTGCGCCTGTCCGGGATGACCGGAATGCTGATGCGCGCGAAGCGCCAGGTCGCCGCGAAGCGGGCCGCGTAACCGCGCCGGACGCCCGCCGACACCCGGAGTCTGGGCGTCAGGGCGTCAGGTCGTGGCGCTCGAGCCAGACCCGGATGCTGTCGCTCCACCGCTCCTGGTCGTAGTTCCACAGCTTGGTGTGTCGGGCGATCTCGAAGACCTGCATCTCGACCAGGTCGGGCCGAGCGACCACCAGGTCGTGGGATGCGTCGGATGGGACGAATCCGTCGTCGTCGCTGTGGAGGATGAGGACCGGATGGCGCAGCTCGGCGGCCCGCGACACGACGTCGAGACGGTCGAACGGGATGGCAGCTCCGGCACCGGTCATCGGCGACGCCCACTCCGTCTTGAGAGCGCCGATCGCCAGGCCCGTGACGGCGGCGGGGAGCCGGAGCAGCTTCGCCTGGTATCCGAGCACGACGCGCCAGTCCACCACCGGCGACTCGAGGATCAGCCCGGCGATCACGTCGCGGTGCGCTGAGTTCAGTTCGAGCTGCAGGGCGATCGCGCCGCCCATCGACCAGCCCATCAGCAGAATGCGACGAGCGCCGCGACGGCGCGCGAACCCGACCGCGGCGTCGACGTCGCGCCACTCGGTCGCGCCGAGCGTGTACGTGCCCGAGCGGCTGCGCGGGGCCTCCCCGTCGTTGCGGTAGGACACCACCAGCGTCGTGATCCTGAGCGCGTGGAACACCGGCACGGCGCGCAGGCATTCGGCGCGGGTCGTGCCGCGCCCGTGCACCTGGATGACCCACACCTCCCCGTCGCCCGCCGGGAAGAGCCACGCCGGGCAGGGTCCGACGCCCGAGCCGATCAGCTCGGGCGTGAAAGGCAGATGCAGCTCATCCGGCCGGTCGTAGTACCAGCCGCTGAACGCCGCCTCCGAGGAGATGCGCGTCTGCGGGCCGATGTGCGTGAGCAGCTTGCGCTTGACGCTGGTCGGGTCCTCCGCGAGCACGGAGCCGAGCTTGACGTAGTCCTCGGTGCCGCTGGTGAACAGCCCGTACCTCCCGGGCAGCTCCGTGTCGGGAGTGCGGGCCAGCGTGATCGTCTGGGCGGCTGTGTCCAACGACAGGATGCGCGTGTCGGCGACGCGTACCGCCGGCGTGACGACGCGCCTGGCGATCCGCATCGAGACGAAGCCGAGGGCCGACAGGGCGAGGGCCAGCGCTGCGCTCAGCACCGTGAGTGCAGCCTTCACCCCGGCAACGAGTGCGGGAGAGGCGCCGTGCATCGCGGCGCGCCTGGAGTCGACCATCGGAGCCCCACTCTAGTCTTTCGGCGTGGCTGACCTTCGTCCCCCGAGCGCGCCGCCGTCGTTCGAGCGCGCAGCGGCGGAGGTGCGCTCCACCGTGTTCCGGGCGGACCTGACCGTCCGCGAGATCGCCCCGCCGTCCGGGCTCGCTCCGGAGTGCATCGCGCTTGCGGGCGACGTGCGCCCGGAGCAGGATGGCGTCGACTCTCCATATGGGACCGGCCGGTTCATCCTGCTGCACGACCCGGAGGAGCCAGACCCCTGGAACGGGGCATGGAGGATCGTTTGCTTCGCACAGGCACCGCTCGAACCCGACATCGGGGTCGACCCGCTCTTGGCGGATGTCGCGTGGTCCTGGCTCATGGATGCGCTCAAGTCACGGCGCGCCGAGTACCACTCGGCGTCCGGGACGGCGACCAAGACGCTGTCGAAGGGATTCGGCTCGCTCGCGGCCGATGGGGACGGCGCGCAGATAGAGCTGCGCGCCTCGTGGTCGCCGCTGGGCAGCCTGACCCCGCACGTCGAGGCGTGGTCGGAGCTGGTGTGCATGCTCGCGGGCCTGCCGCCGGGCTCGGAAGACATCGCCGTGCTCGGCCCGCGCAGGGCAGCGCGTGACTGAGTACACCGTCATCACGGATGCCGCAGGCCTGGCCGGCGCCGCCGCCACCATCGGGGCCGGAACCGGGCCGGTGGCGGTCGACGTCGAACGCGCGTCCGGGTTCAAGTACTCGCAGCGCGCTTACCTCGTGCAGGTGTTCCGGCGCGGCGCCGGGGTGTTCCTGTTCGATCCGCCCGCGGTCGGCGAGTTCGCCCCGCTCCAGGCCGCGATCGGATCGGACGAATGGGTGCTGCATGCGGCCAGCCAGGACCTGCCGTCACTGCGCGAGATCGGACTCGAACCCGCGACGATGTTCGACACCGAGCTGGCCGCCCGCCTGCTCGGGCACGCGCGCGTCGGTCTCGGCGCGGTCGTCGAGGACACCCTCGGGATCACGCTGGCCAAGGCGCACTCCGCCGCGGACTGGTCCACCCGCCCGCTCCCCCAGGCGTGGCTCGAATACGCCGCGCTCGATGTCGAGCACCTGGTCGACGTGCGGGACGCGTTGGTGACAGAGCTCGCCGAGCAGGGCAAGACCGAGTTCGCCGCCGAAGAGTTCCGCGCGGTCCTCGATCGCATGCCCAAGCCCGTGCGCGAAGAGCCGTGGCGGAGGCTGAGCGGCCTGCACACCTTGCGCGGGCGCAAGGCGCTCGCGGTCGCGCGGGAGCTGTGGATGGCTCGCGAGGACTACGCGCGCGAGCAGGACGTCGCTCCGGGTCGGCTCATTCCCGATCGGGCGCTCGTCGCCGCGCTTCTGGCCGACCCGAAGAGCAAACACGAGCTGGCGCAGCTCAAGGAGTTCACCGGACGGGCCAGTCGCAGCCAGCTGGACCGATGGTGGGCGGCCTTCGAGTCGGGCCGGGCTGCGACCGATCTGCCGCTCGAGCGGGCGACCGGCGGAGAATCCATTCCGCCCGCCCGTGCGTGGTCCGATCGCAATCCCGACGCTGATGCGCGGCTCAAGGCCGCGCGGTCCGTCGTCGAAGGCCTCGCCGAGGATCTGAACATGCCCACCGAGAACCTGCTCACGCCGGAGCTATTGCGCCGCGTCGCCTGGAATCCGCCGACGCCGCTGAGTGCGGCATCCGTCAGCGACGCGCTGACCGAACTGGGCGCACGACCGTGGCAAATTGCGCAGACTGCACAGTTGATTGCTGATGCCTTTGTGCAATCCGTGCAAAGCCCGCTCCTCGCCCCGGAGACCGATTCGTAGGTTCGACCCAACCGATGCGGGGCCTCCGACCGGTCTGCCTAGGCTGATCGCATCCCTACTTACGGAGGCAGAGTGGCCGAGATCTCGGACGTCTTTTTCGTCGATGGAATGCGCACGCCCTTCGGGCGCGCCGGCGAGAAGGGCATGTATTGGAACACCCGAGCCGATGACCTCGCGGTCAAGGCGATCGTCGGTGTCATGGAGCGGAACCCGGTCGTGCCCGCGGAGCGGATCGACGACGTCGCGATCGCGGCGACCTCGCAGACCGGGGATCAGGGCCTGACGCTGGGCCGGTCCGCCGCGATCCTTGCCGGCCTGCCCCTCACGGTGCCGGGGTTCGCCATCGATCGGATGTGCGCGGGCGCGATGACGAGCGTCAGCACCATGGCCGGCTCGATCGGAGTCGGGATGTACGACCTGGCCCTCGCCGGCGGCGTCGAGCACATGGGCCACCACCCGATCGGCGCGAACGCCGACCCCAACCCGCGCTTCGTCGCGGAGAAGATGGTCGATCCCGGCGCGCTGAACATGGGCGTCACCGCAGAGCGCATCTTCGACCGCTTCCCGCATCTGACGAAGGAGCGCTCGGACCGCTACGGCATGCTGAGCCAGCACAAGGCGCAGGCTGCGTACGACGCGGGCAAGATCCAGCCCGACCTCGTATCGGTGGCGATTCGAGACGCCGGAGGCGCCTGGGGTCTGGCGACGGAGGACGAGGGCAGGCGCCCGCAGACCACGATGGAGGATCTTGCGGGTCTGAAGACGCCGTTCCGCCCGCACGGCCGGGTGACGGCGGGGACGTCCTCTCCGCTGACCGACGGTGCGACCATGTCGCTGCTCGCCGGCGGCGGGGCCGTCAAGGAGCTGGGTCTGAAGCCCAAGATGAGGTTGGTGTCGTTCGCGTTCGCCGGCGTCCAGCCCGAGATCATGGGCATCGGCCCGATCCCCTCCACGGAGAAAGCACTGAAGCGCGCCGGTCTGCGGATCGATGACATCGGCCTGTTCGAGCTGAACGAGGCGTTCGCGATCCAGGTCATCTCGCTCCTGGACCACTTCGGCATCGCCGATGACGACCCGCGGGTCAACCAGTGGGGCGGCGCGATCGCTGTCGGCCACCCCCTCGCGGCCTCCGGGGTGCGACTGATGATCCAGCTCGCCGCTCAGTTCGCCGAGCGTCCCGACGTCCGCTACGGCCTGACCGCGATGTGCGTGGGCCTCGGCCAGGGCGGATCGGTCATCTGGGAGAACCCGCACTACAACGGAAAGAAGAAGTGAGCCACCCGACGATGACGAACACGGACTCCGATCAGTACTCCGGGATCGACTTCTCGCCCCTGGACGCCCTCGCTGACGGCGAGGTGATCACGCACTCCACCGTGCGCGACATCCGTCTCCCCTCCGGCAAGGTGCTCGCGCTGATCACTCTCGACAACGGTCGCGACCACACCCGCCCGAACACGGTGGGTCCCGCGACGCTGAGAGAGCTGGATGCAACGCTGGAGGCGCAGAAGGCGCGCGCCGCGGCGGATGAGATCCACGCGGTCGGCATCACGGGCAAGCAGTACATCCTCGCGGCCGGAGCGGACCTGTCCGACATCAGCCGGGTGGACTCGAAGGACACCGCACGGCTGATCGCGCAACTCGGTCATCATGTGCTCGGCAAGCTCTCCGACCTCGGCGTGCCGTCGTTCGCGTTCGTGAACGGTCTGGCCCTGGGCGGCGGACTCGAGATCGCGCTCAACTCCACATACCGGACGGTGGATGCGTCCGCCGCCGCGATCGCGCTGCCCGAAGTCTTCCTCGGCATCATCCCCGGCTGGGGCGGCGCGTATCTGCTGCCCAACCTCATCGGGATCGAGAACGCTCTCGAGGTGGTGATCTCGAACCCACTCAAGCAGAACCGGATGCTGAAGCCGCAGCAGGCTTTCGACTACGGGATCGTCGACGCGATCTTCCCCGCCTCCAATTTCCTCGAGGACTCGCTGAAATGGGCGGACCGCGTCCTCGTCGCCGCCGTCAAGGTCGACCGGAAGCACCAGCCGGGCAGGATCGAACGGCTCACGAAATGGCCGATCGCGATCAAGATGGCCCGGGGCATGCTCGAGAGCCGCATCGGCGGCGTGCCGAAGTCGCCGTATGCGGCCCTCGATCTGCTCGACCGGGCCAAGAGCGGCACGAAGGCGGAGGGTTTCGCCCGCGAGGATGACGCGCTGGCCGAGCTCGTCACAGGAGACCAGTTCGCAGCGTCCATGTACGCCTTCGACCTGGTGCAGAAGCGGGCCAAGCGCCCGGTCGGAGCGCCCGACAAAGGGCTCGCGAAGAAGGTGACGAAGGTGGGCATCATCGGCGCGGGTCTGATGGCCAGCCAGTTCGCGCTGCTGTTCCTGCGCAAGCTCGAAGTGCCGGTGCTGATCACCGACCTCGATCAGGCGCGCGTCGAGAAGGGACTCGCGTCCATCCGGGACGAGATCGGCAAGCTCGAAGCTCAGGGCCGCCTCGACGGAGACGCCGCGAACCGTCTGAGGGCGCTCGTTCACGGAACGACCGACAAGGCCGAATACGCGGACTGCGACTTCGTCATCGAGGCCGTCTTCGAGGAGGTCGGCGTCAAGCAGCAGGTGTTCGGCGAGATCGAGGCTATCGTCGCCGACGACGCGATCCTCGCCACCAACACCTCTTCGCTGTCGGTCGAGGAGATCGGCGCGAAGCTCGCGCACCCCGAGCGTCTCGTCGGGTTCCACTTCTTCAATCCGGTCGCCGTCATGCCGCTCATCGAGATCGTGCGGACGCCGCAGACGACGGATGCCGCGCTGTCGACGGCATTCGTGGTGGCCCGCGGTCTGGGCAAGAATGCGGTGCTGACCGCCGATGCGCCCGGCTTCGTCGTCAACCGGCTCCTCGCCAAGGTGATGGGCGAAGCAGCGCGCGCGGTGTACGAGGGAACACCGCTGCTGACGGTCGAGAGGGCCTTCGCGCCCATCGGGCTTCCGATGACGCCGTTCCAGCTGATCGACCTCGTCGGCTGGAAGGTGGCTGCGCACGTCCAGGACACCATGGCGCACGCATTCCCCGACCGGTTCTTCGCGTCGGAGAACTTCCATCGGCTGGCCGAGCTCGAGGAAGTGGTCGAGAAGGACAAGAGCGGCAGGGTCACCGGATGGTCGAGATCGGCCGAGAAGGTGCTGAAAGGCGCCGTCGGCTCGACCCCCGCGACCGAGGACGAGATCCTCCGCCGCGTCCAGGACGGGCTGGCCCGGGAGATCCGGATCATGCTCGACGAGGGCGTGGTCCCGGAGGTCGAGGACATCGACCTCTGCCTGATCCTCGGAGCGGGCTGGCCGTTCATCGACGGCGGAGCGTCACCGTACCTCGACCGCGAAGGTGCGTCGGAGCGCGTGTTCGACGACACGTTCCATCACCCGGTGATCAAGGGCATCGCGGCATAGGCACGCCGGCCGGCGACCGACGAAAGCGCATGCCCTCCGTGGTGAGGGCATGCGCTTTGTCGTGGGAACGGGAGGACGGTGGGCTTACGCGTCGCGTACTTCGTCGTGCTGCGGGGTCACGGCTGCGAGCCAGTCGGTCTGCGGCTCGGGACGCCGCGCGACCGGGATGCGTGTGCCGAGCACCTGCGAGACGATGTCGTGCGCGATCTTCGCGGGAGTGAGACCGGCGTCCGCCAGGATCTGCTCGCGGGTCGCGTGATCGATGAACTCGTCCGGCAGTCCGAGCTCATCCACCGCGGTGTCGACGTTGGCTTCGCGCAGCACCTGCCGAACCCGTGTGCCGATTCCGCCGACCCGGATGCCGTCCTCGATCGTGATGACCAGACGGTGGGATGCCGCGAGCTCGACGATCGAGTGCTGGACCGGGACGACCCAGCGCGGATCGACGACGGTCGCGCCGATGCCCTGCGCTCTCAGTCGCTGCGCGACATCGACCGCGGTGTGGGCCATCGGTCCGATGCCGACGATCAGCACGTCCTGGGCGTCGGAGCGGACGAGCACGTCGACCCCGTCGCCGAGGCGCTCCAAAGCCGGGAGGGTGGGGCTCACGGAGCCCTTGGGGAAGCGGATGACGGTCGGTGCATCGTCGACCGCGACGGCCTCGCGCAGCTCCTCCCGCAGCCGCTCCGCGTCGCGGGGCACCGCGATGCGGATGTGCGGGACGATCTGGAGCATCGCGAGGTCCCAGATGCCGTGGTGGCTCGGGCCGTCCGGTCCGGTCACGCCCGCGCGGTCGAGCACGAAGGTGACACCGGCGCGGTGCAGCGCGACATCCATCATCACCTGGTCGAAGGCGCGATTCATGAACGTGGCGTAGACCGCGACGACCGGGTGCAGGCCACCGTAGGCGAGGCCCGCGGCCGAGGCCACCGCATGCTGTTCGGCGATGCCGACGTCGTAGACGCGGTCCGGGAAGCGCTGCGCGAAGGGAAGCAGTCCGGTGGGACGCAGCATCGCGGCGGTGATGCCGATGATCTCGGGGCGCTCCTCCCCCACGGCGACCAGCTCGTCGGCGAAGACATCGTTCCAGGCCGTGGAGGCCGAGCCCCCTACGGGTTCACCGGATGCCGGATCGATGCGACCCACGGCGTGGAACTGATCGGCCTCGTCGTCGCGGGCGGGCTGGTAGCCGCGGCCCTTGTCGGTGATCGCGTGGACGATCACGGGAGCGCCGAAGTCCTTCGCCAGCTCGAGTGTCTCGATGACCATTCGGAGGTCGTGGCCGTCGATCGGGCCCAGGTACTTGATGTCGAGGTTGGAGTACAGCGCGGCGTTGTTGGTGAACCGGGACAGGAAGCCGTGCGTTCCGCCGCGGACGCCGCGGTAGAAGGCGCGCGACGCAGGCCCGAGCTTGCCGAAGAACGAGTCGGAGCTGCGGTGGAGCGTGCGATAGCTGTCGGCCGTGCGCACCCGGTTCAGGTAGCGCGCCATCCCGCCGATCGTCGGCGCGTACGACCTGCCGTTGTCGTTGACGATGATGACGAGGTTGCGGTCGTTGTCGTCGGAGATGTTGTTGAGCGCCTCCCAGGTCATCCCACCGGTGAGCGCACCGTCGCCGACGACGGCGATGACATGCCGGTCTTTGCGACCCGTCCGGGTGAGAGCGCGTGAGATGCCGTCGGCCCAGCTGAGCGAGCTGGACGCATGCGAGGACTCCACGACGTCGTGGGGGCTCTCCGAGCGCTGCGGATAGCCGGCCAGGCCGCCGCGAGACCGCAGACCGGTGAAGTCCTGCCGCCCGGTGAGCAGCTTGTGCACGTACGACTGGTGCCCGGTGTCGAAGACGATCGGGTCGTTCGGCGAGTCGAACACCTTGTGCATCGCGATCGTGAGCTCGACGACGCCGAGGTTCGGACCGAGGTGACCGCCCGTGCGCGACACGTTCTCGATCAGGAATGCGCGGATCTCGCCTGCGAGCTGTTCGAGCTGCTCAGGGCCCAGCGCATCGAGGTCGCGGGGTCCGGAGATGGACGACAGCAACGACATCCCCGCTCCTTTCCGAGCCACAACGGGCTCTGCAAGTCTACCCGCGGCAGTATGCGCGAGGGCTCGGGCGCATGCACCCGACCCCTCCCTAGCGCTCAGACGAGCGAGCGCAGCACGTACTGCAGGATGCCGCCGTTGCGGTAGTAGTCCGCCTCGCCGGGCGTGTCGATGCGCACGATCGCATCGAACTCGATCGTGGGCTTGCCCGTCGCGGAGAACTCACTCGGGGCGGCCGTCACGTGGACCGTCTTGGGCGTGACGCCGGCGTTGAGCTGCTCGAGGCCGGAGATCGACACGATCTCGGTACCGTCCAGACCGAGCGAGGCCCAGCTCTCCCCCGCGGGGAACTGCAGCGGGACGACGCCCATCCCGATCAGGTTCGAGCGGTGGATCCGCTCGAAGCTCTCGGTGATGACCGCTTTGACCCCCAGCAGGCTCGTTCCCTTGGCCGCCCAGTCACGCGACGAGCCGGACCCGTACTCCTTGCCACCGAAGATCACCAGCGGTGTGCCCTGAGCCTGGTAGTTCTGGCTCGCGTCGTAGATGAAGGACTGCGGGCCGCCCTCCTGAGTGAAGTCACGGGTGAAGCCCCCCTCGACGCCGTCGAGGAGCTGGTTGCGCAGGCGGATGTTCGCGAACGTGCCGCGGATCATGACCTCATGGTTGCCGCGACGCGAGCCGTACGAGTTGTAGTCCTTGCGCTGGACACCGTGCTCGTCGAGGTAGCGGCCTGCGGGGCTTTCCGCCTTGATGTTTCCGGCCGGGCTGATGTGGTCGGTCGTGACCGAGTCGCCGAGGGTCGCGAGCACGCGAGCTCCCGCGATGTCGGCGACCGGGGTCAGCGCCATCGTCATGCCGTCGAAGTACGGCGGCTTGCGCACATACGTCGAGTCGGCGTCCCACTCGAACACGTCGCCCGTGGGGGTCGGCAGCGTCTTCCAGCGTTCGTCGCCCTCGAACACGCTGGCGTACTGGTGGGTGAACATGTCCTTGTTGATCGACGAGTCGATCGTGGACTGCACCTCGGCGGCGTCCGGCCAGATGTCCTTGAGGAAGACGTCGTTGCCGTCCTGATCCTTGCCGAGCGGGTCGGTCTCGAAGTCGAAGTTCATCGAGCCGGCCAGTGAATAGGCGATGACCAGCGGCGGGCTGGCGAGGTAGTTCATCTTGACATCGGGGTTGATGCGCCCCTCGAAGTTGCGGTTGCCCGACAGTACGGCGGTCACGGCCAGGTCGTTCTGCTGAACGGCGGCCGACACCTCCTCGATGAGCGGTCCGGAGTTGCCGATGCAGGTGGTGCAGCCGTAGCCCACCGTGTAGAAGCCGAGGTCCTCGAGGTCCTGGGTCAGTCCGGCCTTCTCGTAGTAGTCGGTCACGACCTTCGAGCCGGGCGCGAGCGTGGTCTTCACCCACGGCTTGGCCTTCAGGCCCTTCCTGACCGCGTTCCGGGCGAGCAGTCCCGCCGCGAGCATGACCGATGGGTTGGACGTGTTCGTGCACGACGTGATCGCCGCGATCGTCACGGCGCCGTGGTCCAGCGTGAACCGCTCGCCACCGGCCAGGGTCACCGGTGTGGGCTTGGAGCCCTTCTTCGGCGCGTGGCTGTGATGGTGGTGAGTGTGTGCGCTGTACTCGTCGCCGGGTGAGTTGCCCGGAGGGTCGGAAGCGGGGAACGACTCCGAGCCCTCGAGGTCGACCAGGTCGTGCTCGACGTCCGCATAGTCCGTCAGATCGCTGGCGAACTGAGTCTTCGCGTGAGCGAGGATGATGCGGTCCTGCGGTCGCTTGGGTCCCGCGATGGAGGGGACGACCGTGGCGAGGTCCAGTTCGAGGTACTCGCTGTACACGGGTTCGGTCTCGGGGTCGTGCCACAGCTTCTGGAGCCTGGAGTACTGCTCCACGAGGGCGACCTGCTCGTCGCTGCGACCGGTGAGGCGCAGGTAGTCCAGCGTGACCTCGTCGATCGGGAACATCGCGGCGGTAGAGCCGAACTCGGGGCTCATGTTTCCGATGGTCGCGCGGTTGGCCAGGGGCACCGAGGCGACTCCGGAGCCGTAGAACTCCACGAACTTGCCGACGACGCCGTGCTTGCGCAGCATCTCGGTGATGGTGAGGACGACGTCTGTTGCGGTCACACCCGTCGGGATGGCGCCGGAGAGCTTGAATCCGACCACCTTGGGGATGAGCATCGACACGGGCTGGCCGAGCATCGCGGCCTCGGCCTCGATGCCGCCGACCCCCCAGCCCAGCACCCCGAGGCCGTTGACCATGGTCGTGTGCGAGTCGGTGCCGACACAGGTGTCGGGATAGGCGCGCAGCACGCCGCCGACGCGGCGGTCGTAGATGACCTTGGCGAGGTGCTCGATGTTCACCTGGTGGACGATGCCTGTTCCCGGCGGGACGACTTTGAAGTCGTCGAAGGCCGTCTGGCCCCAGCGCAGGAACTGGTAGCGCTCGCCGTTGCGCTCGTACTCGATCTCGACGTTGCGCTCGAGCGCATTCTCGGTGCCGAACAGATCAGCGATGACGGAGTGGTCGATGACCATCTCGGCAGGAGAGAGGGGGTTGATCCGCTTCGGGTCGCCCCCGAGCGCCTCGACCGCCTCGCGCATCGTCGCGAGGTCGACGATGCAGGGCACGCCGGTGAAGTCCTGCATGACGACGCGGGCAGGCGTGAACTGGATCTCGGTGTCCGGCTCGGCCGCGGCATCCCACGACCCCAGCGCTTCGATCTGCGCCTTGGTGACGTTCGCGCCGTCCTCGGTGCGGAGCAGGTTCTCGAGCAGCACCTTGAGGCTGAACGGGAGCTTGTCGTAGCCGGTCACCGCGTCGATGCGGAAGATCTCGTAGTCGGTGCTGCCGACCGTCAGGGTGCTCTTGGCACCGAAGCTGTCAACCGTGGACACGTGTGTCTCCTTCGTCGGCGGCGGAGCGGGCGCGCGGCCCGGCACTCCCCATCTTCCCTGTCACCGGCCGCAGTGGCTAGTGAGGTCAGCCTTACCGTCGACGCAGGGAATTTATCTTGATGTCAAGATAAATGTATCACTTGGGAGCAGGCGGATAGAGCGCCCGAACGGCGAGCCAGGTGACCGCGACGAGGGGCGCGAACAGGGGCAGCCCCATGATGAGTTTCAGCGTGCCGAGGGCGGCGACGTTGTCGGCGAAGTAGAGCGGGAGCTGCACCAGCAGGCGTGCGGCGAACAGGGACGCCCACGCGATCGCGAGCCAGAAGAACGCCCGGCGCTTGCGCTTGTCGGCGCGCCACGCCGTCCCCTCCCCCATCAGGAATCCGACCGCGAGCCCGATCAGCGACCAGCCGACGAGCGCGGAGATGAGGAACGCGGACCCGTACAGGACATTGGTCACGAAGCCGGGGATGAAGTTGTTGCTCGCCTCACCGGTGAACGCGGCGAACGCAGCCGCGACGAGCGCGGCGAGCAGACCGCCGATGGCCGCCGCGACCGGCTGGCGGGCGATGAGGCGCGCGATCGTGAAGACGGCAGCGATTCCGACCGACAGTCCCAGCGACAGCCAGAGGTTCCCATCACCGGTTTCGGGATCGATCGTGATCGTGTAGACCACGATGAACACGAGTCCCGGTACGACGGACTCGAGGATGCCGCGCCACCCGCCCATCGCCCGCCAGACGACGTGCCCGGTGGTCGCACTCTCGGTGGGATCGAGGCCGGCGCGCTTGGCCGCGCCGCCGAGCGCCGCTCCGAGCACCTCGGACGCAGAGGCGGCGGGAGGCGAGTCCGAGGCGTCGTCGGGATCCGGCTGAGCAGCCGGCCGAGGAACGTCGGTCACGCGACGCCCGGCGTCGCCGGCATCCGCAGCGGGATGAGGTCACGCGGGGGCATAGGGGTTCCACCGCGGACCACGACGATCGAGCGGAAGAGGTCCTCCACCTGGGCGGCCGCCTCGACGTCGGCCGTCGCCGCGCCGCCGATCACTCCGCGCAGGAACCACCGCGGGCCGTCGACGCCGACGAAGCGCGCGAGGCGCTTGCCCGCTACGCCGTCCGGACCGGCTGCGACGGGCACCTCGGCGAGCAGCTCGGGACCGAGCGGGCCCTCCCGCTCCTCCACACGCCCGCCCTGCTGACGGATCTGCGCGCGGATCTGCTCGCGCGTCTCCTCCCACAGGCCGGTGGTGCGCGGAGCCGCGAACGGCTGGACCTGCAGGGTGGACCCGGCGAAATCGAGGCCCACCGCCACGATCCGCTTCGTCTGCTCCTCGACCTCCAGACGGAGGTTCAGGCCCTCGCGGGGCAGGATCTTGATTCCACCGAGGTCGATGTACGGCCGCACCGGGTTCGCCTCCGACTCGTCGAAGGGCCCGTTGGTCGAGCGGTCTTCGAGCGGGTCGGCGCCGGGCGCGTCAGATGGTGTCGGGTCGGTCATGCGTGGGCTCCGTCCTTCTGGTACCCGGTCGAGCCGAATCCGCCGTCGCCGCGCGCACTCTCGGGAAGAACCTCGACCGGGACGAATCGCGCCCGCGAGACGGGCATCACGACCAGCTGTGCGATGCGGTCGCCGACGCCGATGTCGTAGGCCTGCTCGGAATCCGTGTTCAGCAGTGTCGCCTTGATCTCGCCGCGGTATCCCGCGTCGACGGTGCCGGGGCTGTTGACGATCGTGATCCCGTGCTTGGTCGCCAGCCCGCTGCGGGGCACGACGAACGCGACGTAACCGTCGGGAAGCGCGATCCGCACACCCGTGCCGACGAGCGCCCGCTGTCCGGGCTCGAGCCGCAGAGCCTCCGTGGAGACGAGATCAGCCCCTGCGTCACCGGGGTGCGCGTACGCCGGAACGTGGGGGGCGATAATGGGGACGTCCACAGTTTCAGCCACGCAACGAGGGTAATGCAGAAGACAGGAAGCGGTGTCCGCGGCGGTACCGCGGTCTCCTACCGCGAGCGGCTGAGCCCGTCCCTCTGGGTGATCACCAGCGCGGCGGTGGCGGCTCCCATGGCGGCCCTCGTGCTCGCGCCGATCGACACGACGCTCGCGCTGCTCGCGGGCGCACTGGTCGGCGTGGCGATCGTCGCACTTCTGGTCGCAGGGTCGCCGGTGGTCGAAGTGCGCGACGGTGTGCTGACGGCGGGGCGCGCCCACATCGATGTCGGACTCACCGGCGAGGTGACCATGCTGACGGGCGCAGAGGCTCAATACGCCCGCGGGCCGGGGCTGCATCCAAGGGCCTGGCACCTGATCCGGGGGGGCATCGACGGCCTGGTTCTGGTGACGATCACCGATCCCGACGACCCGGCGCCATTCTGGGTGATGTCGACCCGAACGCCCGACCGGCTGGCGGCTGCGGTCCGTCGTGCGCAGGCTACGCGGCGCACTCCCGGCAGATAGGTCCGTCGGAGCCCTCGTGGTCCAGCTGCGAGCGGTGCTTCACCAGGAAGCAGTTGACGCACGTGAACTCGTCCTCCTGCGCGGGCAGCACGACGACATCCAGCTCGAGGTCGGAGAGGTCCGCTCCCGGCAGCTCGAACCCCGAGGGGTTGTCGGCGTCCTCGACGTCGACGGAGCCCGACAGCTTGTCAGGAACGCGCTCCTTCAGAGCCTCGATCGATTCGCTGTCGTCTTCTGTCTTGCGGGGGGCGTCGTAATCCGTGGCCATGCGTGAACGTCTCAACTTCCGGGGAATAACAGTGTGCACTGACCCTGTCGGGCGGCGATAGTTTGCATGACCTGAGTCCGAATCGCAAATGCGCGGAGGCTTCTCGGTCCTGCGTTCCCGTGAAACTCGCGGCGCGCGCCGGATATTCCCGGAGGAGGGCGACCGCTGTGTCAGCATGGGCGCACACCGCTGGATCGGAGGGGCGTTTCGCATGGAACAGCTCAAAGTCATCGGAACCGAGGACGACGTGCTCGTCCTGGTCACCGAATCGGGTGATCGGTTCTCGCTCGCCGTCGACGACGTACTGCGCGTAGAGCTTCGCAAGGCGCGCAGAGAACGCGAGGGCGAGTCGCAGGTCGTCCGCCCGAGCCCACGCGAGATCCAGGCGCACATCCGCGCCGGGCTGTCGGCGGACGAAGTAGCCGCTCTGCTGGGAGCCCGCCTCGAAGACATCGCCCGCTTCGAAGGGCCCGTCCTGGCCGAGCGGGAGCACGTCGTGGGGCAGGCCCTCGCCGTTCCGGTGCTGCTCGGAGCCGAACTCGATCCGGACGTGCACCCGACCTTCGGCGGCGCGGTCCGCGCCAAGCTGGCCGAGGCCGGCGCGTCCGGTGAACGGTGGACGAGCTGGAAGGAGGCGACCGGCTGGGTCGTCAAGCTCGAGTTCACGGCCAACGACGTCGAGCACGATGCGAGATGGGGCTTCGACCCGCGTCGCAGCACCCTCTCGCCCTTGAACTCCGATGCGATCCAGCTGTCGCGGCAGGGTTCGCTGCCCGACGGTCTCATCCCGAGACTGCGCGCACTCGACTCGGCCCCGGCCAAGGACGACACCCGCTTCGACAGCGGTGCCTTCGGCCCGCGTCGGCTTCCGGAGGCCGACCTGGAGACACCGGATCTGCGCGAGCCCGTGGCTCCCGCCGTCCAGGAGGCTGCAATGAAGCGCGCCACGGGGACCACGCCGGTTCCTTCCTCCGAGACGGCAGATCTGCTGGAGGCTCTGCGGCGGCGGCGCGGTCAGCGTGAGCCGCTGCCCGGCGCAGACGAGCTGGACTCCTCGCGCACGCATGCGCCCGTGGCGCTCTTCGACGCGCTCGAGCCCGGCTACGACGAGGCGCCGCGCGATGACTTCCCCGACGAACCCCAGAGTGGCGTGGATCAGGCCGCGGTCGCCGAGGCAGCAGGTCGCCGAAAGGGTCGCACCTCGATGCCGTCGTGGGACGAGATCGTCTTCGGGGCGCGCACCGAGGAGTGACCACGCGTCAGGCGAACGCGCCGAGCCGGATGAGCGGCACGCTGCGCTCCTCGTTGGTGAGCGAGCCGTGCTGACCGACCATCCGCTGAGCGCCCTTGTCCTCGAGTCGATCGTCGTAGTACGCGATGCCGGACCGCGCGGCGACGACGACGTCGCCGATGCGCGGGAGGACGGCCGCCGCCACGGGACCGAACAGTCCGGCGTCGACCGCCTCGCTGCGCGACAGCACCCAGGAGCGCCCTGATTCGGACGCCCGCCAGCGTGCCAGCACATCCTCGGACGCATCCGGCTCCGCATACAGGTGCAGCATGCGAGGTTCACCGCCGATGTGGCGCACACCCGCGACGAGCACATCGTCGTCCGACAGCAGCACGTGACGGTGCCGCGGCACGTCGACCATTCCGTGGTCGGCGGTGACCACCGCACCGGTGCCAGGTGCCAGTGCACCGGCGAACGCGCGCGTGGCGGCATCCACCCGCTCGAGTGCATTCACCCACTCGTCGGACTGCCAGCCGCGCTTGTGACCGAGAGCATCGAGGTCCGGCGCGTAGGTGTACACGAACGCACCCGGATGCCGCGCCGCCAGGTCGGCCGCGATCTGCAGTCGCTCCGCGACGTCCTCCGCGGCGACGAACTCGGCCCCGCGCATGATCGCGGACGTGAAGCCGGTGTCGGCGTACTCCCGCTTGGACACGACGAAGCAGGGGCGTCCCGCCGCGGCATACCGCTCGGTCAGCGGCTCGGCGCGCTGCCACGCGAGGTCGAGCCCGTCGGTATCCCAGCCTCGGAGCTGGTTGACCACCTCGTCGAGCTGCGGAACCAGAACGCGATACCCGACGATGCCGTGCTCGCCAGGCGCGACTCCGGTCAGCAGACTCGTCAGAGCGGATGCCGTGGTGGAGGGGAACACGGTGCGCACGGCATCCTTCTTCGCCGCCGCGGACGACAGGAAGCGCGCGTGACCTGCTCGCTCCTTCAGGTTGTGTGCGCCGAGTCCGTCGATGACGAAGACGATGGCGCTTCGAGCCGGCGCCAACCAGTCGGATGTGCCGTCCATCGCGGCCATCATCTGCGGCACGACACCGGTGAGGCTCCGGGCGCGGGGCGGGTCCGCGGGTAGGCTGAGGGACATCGGGGCCAGTCTCGCATACGGGCAGGAGCCCCTCCCCGACCGCCGTCACCCGAGGCCGATCAGCCATGCCCGCAGCGCCCACCGACTCCTCCGCCGCCGATCCGGAGCGCATCGAAGACGTCGACGTCTCGGCGGAGATGCAAGGCTCCTTCCTCGAGTACGCGTACTCGGTCATCTACTCGCGCGCCCTGCCTGATGCCCGCGACGGGCTCAAGCCCGTCCAGCGCCGCATCCTGTATCAGATGGCCGACATGGGTCTTCGTCCCGACCGCGGGCACGTCAAGAGTGCACGCGTGGTCGGCGAGGTGATGGGAAAGCTGCATCCCCACGGCGACGCCCCGATCTACGACGCGCTCGTCCGCCTCGCCCAGTCGTTCTCACTCCGCGTTCCGCTCGTGGACGGCCACGGCAACTTCGGCTCGCTCGATGACGGACCCGCCGCACCCCGCTACACCGAGGCGCGCCTCGCGCCCGCGGCGCTCGCGCTCACCGAGAACCTCGACGAGGACGTCGTCGACTTCATCCCGAACTATGACGGGCAATTCAAGCAGCCGGCCGTCCTGCCCGCCGCCTACCCGAATCTGCTCGTCAACGGTGCGACCGGCATCGCGGTCGGCATGGCGACCAACATGGCACCGCACAACCTCATCGAGGTCGTGTCGGCCGCCATCCATCTGCTCGACCACCCCGACGCCACGGTCGAAGAGCTCATGGATTTCGTGCCGGGTCCCGACTTCCCCTCGGGCGGCATCGTGATGGGCCTGGACGGCGTGAAGGACGCCTACGCGAAGGGCCGCGGCGCGTTCAAGGTGCGCGGGAAGGTGTCGGTGGAGTCACTCGGGCCACGCCGCAACGGGCTGGTCGTCACCGAGCTGCCGTACCAGGTCGGCCCCGAGCGCGTGATCGAGAAGATCAAGGATGCCGTGCAGGCCAAGCGCCTGACCGGCATCGCCGATGTGACCGACCTCACCGACCGAAACCACGGCCTGCGCCTGGTCATCGGCATCAAGACGGGCTTCGACCCGCACGCCGTGCTCGACCAGCTCTACCGGCTGACGCCGCTCGAGGACTCGTTCAGCATCAACAACGTCGCGCTCGTCGACGGGCAGCCCCAGACGCTGGGTTTGAAGGAGTTGCTGCACGTCTACCTGGACCACCGCGTGCAGGTCGTCACCCGGCGGAGCCGGTTCCGGCTCGCCCGGCGGGAGGAGCGCCTGCACCTGGTCGAGGGTCTTCTCATCGCGATCCTCGACATCGACGAGGTCATCCAGGTCATCCGCACATCGGACGACAGCGAGCAGGCCCGCGCGCGACTGCGCGATGTCTTCGACCTGAGCGAAGTGCAGGCCGAGTACATCCTCGAGCTTCGGCTGCGTCGGCTCACCCGGTTCTCGCGCATCGAGCTCGAAGCCGAACGCGACGCGCTGCGGGCCGAGATCAGCGAGCTCCAGGAGCTGCTCGGCAGCGAGGCACTCATCCGCGCGCAGGTGGCACGGGAGTTGGAGGCGGCGTCGGATGCGTACGGCACGCCGCGGCGCACACTGCTGATGAACGCGAAGCCGGCCGCACCGCGTCCGACGCGGGGGGCTCCGGCTCCCGACCTGCAGATCGCGGACGCCCCGACGGTGGTGGTCCTCTCGACCACGGGCCGGGCGGTGCGCGTCGACCTCGAAGCCGGGCAGGAGCTCGCTGCGCCCGCTCGACGAAGCAAGCATGACGCGATCCAGTCGACGGCCGCTTCGACGACGCGCGGCGACCTCGGTGCCGTCACGACCGCCGGCCGGGTTCTGCGCTTCTCACCCGTCGACCTGCCGTCGGTGCCGCCGGCTTCGGTGCAGCTGGCCGCCGGTGTCGTGCTGCGCGACTACCTGGGCATCACCGACAAGAACGAGCGCGTGCTGGCCCTTCTCCGGTTCGACGACGACAGGCCCCTGGCCCTGGGCACACGACAGGGCATCGTGAAGCGCATCGTGCCGTCCACACTGCCTCCCAGACCCGAGCTGGAGGTCATCGGACTCAAGCTCGGGGACGCCGTCGTCGGCGCTGCGCTCGCCCCGGACGACGTCGAGCTGGTCTTCGTCACCAGCGATGCGCAGCTGCTCCACTTCCCCGCCGCGGTGGTTCGCCCACAGGGCGCGCCCGCGGGCGGGATGGCCGGTGTGAACCTGTCGGCGAAGGCGAGCGCGGTCTTCTTCGGCGCCGCGCAGGGCGACGACATCGTCGCCGTCACGGTTTCGGGGACCGAGGGCGTTCTGCCCGGAACCGATCCCGGGCGCATCAAGGTCTCGCGATTCGAGGAGTTCCCCGGCAAGGGGCGCGCGACGGGCGGCGTGCGCGCGCACGCCTTCCTCAAGGGGGAGGACCGTCTCACCCTGGCGTGGGTCGGCAACGCCGATGCGCGCGCCGTCGGGCCCGACGGCGCGGCGCGACCACTGCCCGCGGCGACCGCGAAGCGGGACGCCTCCGGGCAGCCGCTCGACGCCGTCATCGGGTCGATCGGCACCACCCTGCGCTAGGCCGCAGGCCGCGACTACGCGTCGATGGCCTCGCGGGACAGGCGATCGGATGAGTCGACGATGAACTCGCGGCGCGGGGCGACTTCGTTGCCCATCAGCAGTTCGAACACGTTTCCCGCTGTCTCGGCGTCTTCGAGTCGCACACGCCGCAGGATCCGACCCGCCCGGTCCATGGTGGTCTCTGCGAGCTGATCGGCATCCATCTCACCCAGACCCTTGTAGCGCTGCACGGGCTCCTGCCAGCGCTTGCCCGCCTTCGTGAGCTTCGCGAGCAGGGTGTGCAGCTCCTGCTCGGAGTAGGTGTAGATCGTCTCGTTGGGTTTCGTGCCGGGGTTCATCACGATCACCCGATGAAGCGGCGGGACCGCCGCGAACACCCGTCCGTCTTCGATCAGAGGCCGCATGTATCGGAAGAAGAGGGTCAGCAGCAGCGTGCGGATGTGCGCGCCGTCCACGTCTGCGTCGCTCATGATGATGACCTTGCCGTAGCGGGCCTGGGTCAGATCGAAGGTGCGCCCCGATCCGGCGCCGATGACCTGGATGATCGAGGCGCATTCGGCATTGGACAGCATGTCCGAGACGGAGGACTTCTGCACGTTCAGGATCTTTCCGCGGATCGGCAGAAGCGCCTGGAACTCGCTGTTGCGGGCATCCTTCGCGGTTCCCAGCGCGGAATTGCCCTCGACGATGAACAGTTCGGACTGGGCCACATCCGATGAGCGGCAGTCCACAAGCTTCGCGGGCAGCGAGGAGGATTCGAGGGCGTTCTTGCGACGCTGGGTCTCCTTGTGCGTGCGGGCCGAGATGCGGGCCTTCATCTCGGAGACGACCTTGTCCAGCAGCAGCGATGTCTGCGCCTTGTCGTCGCGCTTGCTGGAGGCGAATCGTGCGGTCAGCTCGCGCGAGACCACGTTGGAGACGATCTGGCGCACCGCGGGCGTTCCCAGGATCTCTTTGGTCTGCCCTTCGAACTGCGGCTCGGGCACGCGCACCGTCAGCACCAGCGTCATCCCCGCGAGGATGTCGTCCTTCTCCAGCTTGTCATTGCCCATCTTGAGGCGCCGCGAGTTCTGCTCGACCTGGCTGCGGAACACCTTCATCAGCCCCTGCTCGAAACCCTGCTGGTGCGTCCCGCCCTTGGGCGTGGCGATGATGTTGACGTACGACCGCTGCACCGTGTCATAGCCGGTCCCCCACCGCACGGCGATGTCGACGTGGCACTCGCGCTCGAGCTCCGCCGGGACCATCGCACCGGTGGCTTGGAGCACGGGGACGGTCTCGGTGAACGTTCCGGTGCCGCTGAGTCGCCAGGTGTCGGTGATGGCGGCATCCGGGGCCAGGAACCCCGCGTACTCGGAGATGCCCCCGTCGTAGCGATAGCTCGTCTCCACAGGCTCGGCGCCGCGCTCATCGCGGATCACGATCTCCAGGCCCGGCACCAGGAACGCCGTCTGGCGCGCCCGCTGCTCGAGCTCGTCGAGGTGGAACGTCGCGTCTTTCGTGAAGATCTGACGGTCCGCCCAGTAGCGGATCCGGGTGCCGGTGACGCCCTTGCCCGCCCGCCCGGCGACGCGCAGCTCGGAGCTCTTCTCGAATGGGGTGAATGCGGCATCCGGCGACGGGCCGGCGAAGACGCCCGGCTCGCCGCGATGGAACGACATGGCCCATGTCTTCCCACCACGGTCGACTTCGACGTCGAGTCGCTCCGAGAGGGCGTTGACGACCGACGCGCCGACACCGTGCAGGCCGCCGGATGCGGCGTACGAGCCGCCGCCGAACTTGCCTCCCGCGTGGAGCTTGGTGAAGACCACCTCGACGCCGGACAGGCCGGTGCGGGGCTCGATGTCCACGGGGATGCCGCGCGCGCGGTCACGCACCTCCACGCTGCCGTCGCCGTGCAGGATGATGTCGATGCGGTTTCCGTGGCCGCCGAGCGCCTCGTCGACGGAGTTGTCGATGATCTCCCAGAGGCAGTGCATCACGCCGCGCGAGTCGGTGGAGCCGATGTACATCCCCGGCCGCTTGCGAACCGCCTCGAGTCCCTCCAGCACCTGGAGGTGGTGTGCGGAATACTCGGAGGTCACAATCCTCAAGCGTATCCGCGGCGATCGTCAGCACTATGCACAGACACGGCGAACGGGATCCGCGTACGCGCTGAGCGAAATGTCATCGCTTCGCGGCATTCTCGAAACAAACGCATGGTTGTATGTGAGGACCCGCGAAGGTAATCGAGACACGAGCGACGCTAACGAGGAGGACCCGAGATGACCACGCTATCGACACCCACCGAGCCCGCCGTCCTCGACTACCGCCTCACCGCGCTGGATCGCTGCGACTCCTGCGGAGCCCAGGCCTACATCGCCGCCGAGGTCAACGGCAGCGAACTGCTCTTCTGCGCTCACCACGGCCGCAAGTACGAGGAGAAGCTGCGCTCGCTCGCAACCAGCTGGCACGACGAGACGGCTCGACTGCTCGAGTCGGTCTAGAGGCTTCAGCTGCTGTAGGTGCGCGGAACGAGCGGCGAAACCCGGACCAGGATCTCTTCGCCGACGGTTCCGATCGCCTCTGCGAGGTCGGTGGCCGACCGGCCGTCGGGACCGAACACGGTGAATTCGTCACCGATCCGTGCGTGCGACCAGGGCCCGATGAGGCTGTGAGCCTCATCTACTCGTAGCACGTCCACACGGCCGCCCGCGACGACGAGCGTGGCTTGTTTCGCGAGCGTCGACGGCAGTCCGTGCAGCGCGCCGACCCCGATGGTGACGGCGTGGTCGGCCACGTGCGTCACGGGCGCCCTCAGGGAGGCGATCGGGCGGATGCGGAGCTCCGGCTCGTCCGGACCGCCGGCGGACCGGATTCCGTAGCAGAACGCTCCGACCCGCACGAGGTCGTAGCGGAACTCGGGTCGCGCGAAGGCTGCCGCGCTCGCGGACAGGTGGCGGACCTCGAGGTCGAAGCCGGCGGCTTCCGCCGTGGCGACGGCCGCGTCGAAGGCCGCACGCGCGGCATCGTCCTCTTCGTCGCTGGCCTCGGCGATGTGACTCCACACGCCGACGAGGCTGATCACCCCTGAATCCGCGAGTGCGCGTGCGCGGCCGATGACCGTGACCCAATCCTCCGGTCGGATGCCGTTGCGATGCAGCCCGGTATCCACCTTGAGATGCACCCGCGCGGTGGCATCGACCCGGCGTGCGACGGCGGCGATCTCCTCCAGGAAGTCCGGGTCCCCGACGCCCAGGTCGAGATCGGCTGCCAGAGCCGCGCCGATCCCGGCCGCAGCGACCGTGAGCCACGTGAAGACCCGCACATCGTGACCGGCCACGGTCCGTGTGAGCAGGGCCTCGCGCACATCGAACGCGCCGAACCATCGCACGCCCTCGGCCGCGGCTCTGCGGACGATCGGCTCGAGGCCGTGGCCGTAGGCGTCGTCTTTGACCACGAGCATCAGCTGTGCGGGAGCAACGCGGTCCCCCACCGCCCCGAGGTTGGCCGCGAACGCGTCCAGGTCGATGTCCAGCCGCGGGCCGGTCATGCGGTGTACTCCCGCGGATTGCGCAGGCCCACGGCGGTGACCAGCTCGCCCGGCGTCATCCCGGTCGCCGCGGCCCAGTCGGCCAATGAGGGCTCTCCCGCTGCGGGTCGGCCGAAGAACATGGCCTCGTCGCCCGGTGCCACGGCTGCCGACCCGATGTCCACGACGCACACATCCATCGCGACCCGACCGACGATCGGATGCCGCTCCCCCGCGATCAGCACGGACGCGGCGTTGCCGAGGGCCCGCACGACGCCCTGCGCGTAGCCTCCCGTCACGAGCGCGACGGTCGTGTCGCGAGGAGCCCGGTAGGTGTAACCGTACGAGACGCCTTCGCCCTCATGCAGCGCCTTCAGGCTGAGCACCCATCCGCTGAGGCTCAGCGCGGGCGTGAAGCCCGGGCTGAGCCCGTAGACCGCGTTCGGGGCGATGCCGACGCCATCGACGACGATCCGGGCGGAGTCCGCGAAGCGCTCGAGCTCGCGAGCCGCCGACTCGTCGACCAGGACCGCGGCGGCGCCCGCCGCGAGAGCGAGCGGAGCGACGACCTCGATGCCGTGACCCCAGGCATCCGCTCGAACGTCGATGACCCCCGCCGGCGTGCTGGCCAGCACCGCGTGCAGGTTGACCTCGAGCGCCGCGCGCGAGATCCGCGCGGTGGGTGTCGTGCGCTTCGGCGTGGCGTGGCCGAGCGCCGGGCGCCCAGGGATGCCAAGGGTCACGCCAACTAGACTATCCGGGGCTCTCCCCCCGCAATCTCCAGCCCGTCCACCCCGTCCCACCCCGGAGCACGCATGCCTCAGAAAGGCCTCGGCCTTGCGCCCCGCCTTCACTATCTCGTCGACCGCGCCCGTCGCATCGACGTCGGATCCGTCGTCGAGCGCGCCAAGGAGTCCGCCGCGCAGCACGACAAGTGGATGCCGGCGATCGTCGTGGACATGCTGTGGCAGGCGGGCTTGCGCAACGTGGGATTCCAGGACTACATCGACTACGACTTCGCGATCCTCAGTCGGAACGAGCGCGCGACGTACATGACGCACCCGGTGTCGAACCAGCTCTCGCAGAAGTTCGACCACCCCGACTTCCGCCACATCTTCCAGGACAAGATCGAGTTCGATCGCGTCTTCAGCGAGCACCTGCACCGGGACTGGATGGTCGTCGAGAACGGCAACGCGGACGCCGTGCGCGCGTTCGCCGAGCGTCTCGGCACGATCGTCACCAAGGAGCCTGTGGGTCAGGCCGGCACGGGCGTTCACCGCTATCACGCGGACCAGATCGAGGACTGGGATGCCTTCCACCGCGGACTGCTCGAGCGAGGCGAGCTGCTGATCGAAGAGGTCATCGTGCAGCATCCGGACCTGGCGGCGGTCTGTCCCGGCACGGTCAACACGACGCGCATCACCGCGTTCTTCGACGGCGAGCAGACGCACATCCTCGCGATGGCCCAGAAGTTCGGGCGCGGGGCGGTGAGCGATCAGATGACCTTCGGCGGCTTCTACACGATGCTCGACGACGACGGCCATGCCGTCGGCCCGGGATACGACTCGCATGGGCACGTGCACGAGAGGCACCCCGACTCCGGGTTCGTGATCGGCGACTTCCAGCTGCCGATGATCGACGAGGTGCGCGACTTCGTCGACCGCGTCGCCCGGGTCGTGCCGCAGGTGCAGTACGTCGGCTGGGACGTCGTGGTGACCCCCGACGGGCCCGTGCTCGTGGAGGGCAACTGGGGGGCCGGTGTCTACGAGAACAAGCCGAGCGTCACCGGAATCCGCACCGGCCACAAGGCCCGGTATCGCGAGGCGATCGGGTTCTGACCCCCGCAGGTACCGCGAGACTGCATCGGCGGGTCGAGACTGCGGGGTTCACCCGCTGTCTCGACGTCCGGTTGCGGTCTCGCGGTCGGGAGAGTGCGGGATGGGCCTAGGCGGTCGGCGCGGGGCGGACCACGCCGAGCGGCGTGGACTCGTGACCCTGACCCAGCGGATTGTCCTTCAGGATCGCGACGAGGCGCTTCTCGGTCGCCTTGTCCACCGTCGAGCCGAGGATGTTCCCGCCCAGATCGTTGATGTCGACGACGGCGACCTCAGCCTGGCCGCCGACGAGCGCCTTCAGGTGCCGGGCGACCTCGCGCGGCCGGTCGGGTCCGAGCACCACCGCCTTGTTGTATGGCGGAATCGTGCCGTCGGTTGGACCGTCGATCGCGCGTGCCTTGTCACCGGCGATGCGGTAGAAGTCGCCCTTGCGCCCGAACGCCTTGGTGACCGCAGAAACGGCGGCGGCGAACAGGATTCGCGGCGGTCCGCATTCGCGCAGGGCCATCTCCATCGTCTCGGGCATTCCCAGACCGATGCCGTGCGGCGTTCGCGTCACGTACTTCGACAGGAACAGCGCGAGCCTGCGAGGTGCGATCTCGTCGAGGGCGAACGAGCGGCCCTGGGTGATGGCGACGATCTTCTCCGTGACGAAGAAAAGGTCCCCCGGCTCGACCACGCCGGACGCGTATTCCGTGATGAAGGCGTCGAGGTCGTCACCGGGCATCACCACGCGCGTGCGGATGGGGATGCGGGAGTAGGACGTGCCTTCGATCTCGACCGTGAGAGCCTTGCCGGCGTTGGCTTCGGCCATCACTCGAGGTAGTCGCGCAGCGACTGCGAACGCGACGGGTGGCGCAGCTTCGCCATCGTCTTCGACTCGATCTGGCGGATGCGCTCGCGCGTGACGCCGAACGTGTCGCCGATCTGGTCGAGCGTCTTGGGCTGACCGTCGCCGAGACCGAAGCGCATCCGGATCACGCCCGCTTCGCGCTCGGAAAGGGAGTCCAGGAGCGACTCGAGCTGCCGCTGGAGCATCGTGAAGCCCACAGCGTCCGCCGGCACGACCGCTTCGGTGTCCTCGATCAGGTCGCCGAACTCGCTGTCGCCGTCTTCACCGAGAGGCGTGTGCAGCGAGATCGGCTCACGGCCGTACTTCTGCACTTCGATGACCTTCTCGGGGGTCATGTCCAGCTCGCGGCTGAGCTCCTCGGGCGTGGGCTCGCGTCCGAGATCCTGCAGCATCTGACGCTGCACGCGGGCCAGCTTGTTGATGACCTCCACCATGTGCACCGGGATGCGGATGGTGCGGGCCTGGTCGGCCATCGCGCGGGTGATCGCCTGACGGATCCACCAGGTGGCGTAGGTCGAGAACTTGAAGCCCTTGGTGTAGTCGAACTTCTCGACGGCGCGGATCAGACCGAGGTTGCCCTCCTGAATCAGGTCCAGGAACTGCATGCCGCGGCCCGTGTAGCGCTTTGCCAGCGACACCACGAGGCGGAGGTTCGCACCCAGGAGGTGCGACTTGGCTCTTTGGCCGTCGCGGGCGACCCACTGCAGGTCCAGGCCCAGCTGGTTCGACTTCTCGGCAGCCGTCATGTGCGACAGCTTCTCCTCGGCGAACAGGCCCGCCTCGATGCGCATCGCCAGCTCGACCTCTTCGGCCGCGTTGAGCAGCGGGACCTTGCCGATCTGCTTCAGGTAGTCCTTGACCGGGTCGGCCGTGGCTCCGGTGATCATCGTCGAGTAGACCGGGATGTCATCCTCATCGGACGAGGAGATGACGATGGCGCCCGTGGGCAGCGGCTCGGCGACCGGCTTGGTCTCGGTCTCCTCGTCCTCTTCGTCCTCTTCGGATTCGGATGCCTCGGCCTCGGGCTCGGCGGCGCTTGCGGCCTTGGCCTTGCCGCGGGTCGCGGCCGGGGCCTTCTCGTCCTCGTCGACGGCGTCATCCAGATCGACCGTGTCGTCTTCCAGCTCGACGACGACGGCGTCATCGAGCTCGACGTCGTCGGGCAGATCCTCGGCGTCGATGTCGTCGGTCGCCTTGGCTGCGCCGGTCTTCGCCTGCTTGGGGTCGGCCTTCGAGGCCGGCTTCGCTGCAGTCTTCTTGGCTGCCGCACCCTTGGCTGCAGGGGTCTTCGCCGCGGTCGCGGTCTTGGCAGCGGCCGGCTTGGTCACGGTCTTCTTTGCTGCGGTCTTGGGGGACTCCTCCGCGGGCGGGACTGCCGCGGGGTCCGTCGCGCTGCTCGCGCGGGTTGTGGTCTTCGTGCCTGAGGTCACGGTTCGCCTTTCACCAGCGGACGGGTGTCTACGTCCCCCGGTAGATTTCGGACACTAGTAAGACCCTTGTCAAGT
Organism: uncultured Actinomycetota bacterium; assembly: GCA_963772625.1. Classification (GTDB taxonomy): domain Bacteria; phylum Actinomycetota; class Actinomycetes; order Actinomycetales; family Microbacteriaceae; genus Microbacterium. Next base: position 565,517 of record CAVYXT010000002.1, read on the forward strand.
CCCGGCTCTGCAGAGGTGCCTCAGAGAGCTGGTTGACAACGGGTCAGGTCATCTATTGTCGCACATTCGTCGCGCACATCCGACGTGCGCATTGACACGCGTGTTACAACGTGCAAGCGGCTGCCGGCATTCCGCGAAGCTCAGGCTCCGCGCTTCTCGTCGTCGCCCGACGGCCGGCTGGCGAGGAAGCGCTCCAGCTCCGCGGCGAGCTCGTCTGCGCTCGGCAGATCGCCCGTGTGGATCATCGGAGAGGCGAGCGTGGAACCTGCCATGTACGCGTCGTAGCGTTCTTCGAGACCCTGCACCATGCGGGAGAGCTCGTCGCTGCCGGCCACCTGCTCGTCGACCTTCGCAAGGTACTCGCGGTTCTCCTCGCGCAGCTCGTCTCCGGCGAAGACGAGGCCCGTGGCGACCGTGAGGCTGTCGAGTCCGGCGAGGGCGGCGGCGGGGTATTCGGTGTCGCCCAGATAGTGGGGCACCAGCAGGACGAAGCCGGCGACGAGGGCCCCTGCCTCCGCGAACCGGAACTCGAGCAGGTGTCCCGCCGTCGCCGGCACCTGCGTATGCGGCTGCCAGACGGAGTGAGCCTCGGTCAGCTCGCTGCGCGTGCCGCTCACCGTGGTCCCGATCGGACGGGTGTGCGGGACGGGCATCGGAATGGCGTGGACCCAGGTCACGGACACCACGTCGTATGCCGCCGCGAAGTCCAGCACCGCGTCCGTGAAGGCGTCCCACGCGAAGTCGGGCTCGTACCCGGCCAGGAGCAGGAAGGGCTGGCCCAGCGAATCGTGGGCGAAGGAGAGCTCCAGCCGCGGCGGACGGTAGTCCGTGAGGTGGTCCTGATCGAAGGAGATCAGCGGGCGACGGGCGCGGTAGTCCAAGAGGATGTCGTTCGAGAAGACGGCGAGCGGCGTGGGCTCGAGGTCGTCGCGGAAATAGTCCACCAAGCGGCTGACTGCGCTGCCTGCATCCGTGAAACCCGTCAGCGCGATCACGAGCGGCAGTCCCCGCGGAATCGGCGGGGCGGATGCCACACGCTCGTACAGCGGAGCGGATTGAGCCATGAACCCATGGTACGAGTCGCGCCCCGCGCAGCGGGTCGCGGGCGTCCCGCTCACAGCGAACAGCGCAACGGTCGCCGTACCTAGGATGGGGTCCATGTCGTTTCCCGACCTCGTCTTCAGCACCGCCCCGATCCGAGAGTCCGATGCCGACGCGATACTCCTCGCGGTGCCCGCCCTCGATCCCGACGACGGTTCGGTGCTCGAGGACTGGCCGGGGCTCTCGGAGGCTCTTGCAGCGACCGGCTTCACCGGCGCGGCATCCTCGTACCAGCGGGTCTACGCGCCGGACAGCACGTCACGGCCGCTAGCGGTGGTCGGCATCGGCGCGAATTCGGATGCCGCTTCCGTTCGGGATGCCGTGGGCTCCGGCATCCGGCAGCTGACCGGGTTCGGCTCGATCAGCGTCGCCGTCCTGGCGGAGGACCCCGACCTGTGGCGGGCGGCGGCCGAGGGCGCGACGCTGGGCGGCTATCGCTTCGAGGGCTACAAGACCGAGGCGCCCAAGCCGCGCGCCGAGCGGATCGTCGTCCACGGCGACACCGAGCCGGCGCCCGAGGACCTCGCGGCGGTCGTCGCCGCCGCGGACGCGGTCGCCCTCGTGAAAGACCTCGTCTCGATTCCGGCGGAATGGCTCGGACCGAACGACTTCGCCGAGAAGGCCGTCGCGGCCGTCGCCGGACTGCCGGTCGCTGTCGAGGTGCTCGACGAGGAGGCCCTCAGCCAAGGCGGATACGGCGGCATCCTCGGGGTCGGGCAGGGATCCGATCGACCGCCCCGACTGGTCCGGCTCGACTACGCGCCGGAGGACGCAACGCGTTCGGTCGCGCTGGTCGGCAAGGGCATCACGTTCGATACGGGCGGCCTTTCGCTCAAACCCGCGAATTCGATGGTCGGCATGAAATACGACATGTGCGGCGCGGCCACGGCGCTGAGCGTGCTGCGCGCCGTGGCGACGCTCGGCCTGCCCGTACGGGTCACCGCCTGGCTGTGCGTCGCCGACAACATGCCGTCCGGCCGCGCGATCCGGCCCGGCGACGTGCTGCGGATGCTCGATGGGACGACGGTGGAGGTGCTCAACACGGATGCCGAGGGCCGGCTCGTGCTCGCGGACGGCCTCGTCGCGGCGAGCAGGGAGCATCCCGACGTGATCGTGGACGTCGCGACGCTCACGGGCGCGATCTCAATCGCGCTCGGCACCCGCCACGCCGGTGTGATGGGCGACGAGGGTGCGGTCACGGCCTACCTGGCGGCGGCCACTGCGGCGGGTGAACCCGCGTGGCAGCTTCCGCTGCCCGCGCACATGGTCGACGAGCTGGACTCGCCTATCGCCGACCTGCAGAACGCGAAGATCGGCGACCCGGCGGGCGGATCACTGTTCGCCGCCCTGTTCCTGCGGCATTTCATCGGTCGGGTGTCGGACGAGCCCGACGCGCCGAGGATTCCGTGGGTGCATCTGGACATCGCGGGCGTGGGAATGCACAAGGGCGGGCCATACGGCTTCACCGACAAGGGCCCCACGGGGGCGACCGTCCGGTCGCTGATCCGCTTCATCGCTGGTGAGGAGATCCGATGACCGAGCACCGGTTCGATCTCGTCGTGCTCGGCGGCGGCAGCGGCGGCTACGCCGCCGCACTGCGCGCCGCCGAACTCGGCAAGTCGGTCGCGTTGATCGAGAAGGACAAGGTCGGCGGCACCTGCCTGCATCGCGGGTGCATCCCGACGAAGGCCCTGCTGCACGCCGCCGAGATCGCCGACGCCGCGCGGGATGCCGCGAGCTTCGGCATCCGTGCGAGTCTCGAGGGCATCGACCCCGAAGGCGTGCGGGCGTACCGCGAGGGCATCGTCGCGAAGAAGTACAAGGGCCTCGAGGGACTCGTCAAGGCGCGTGGGATCACCGTGGTCGCCGGCTCTGGCTCGCTCGAGGCCGGCCCGTCCGTCCGCGTCGGCGACGACGTATATGCCGGAACGGACGTCGTGCTCGCGACCGGCTCGTACAGCCGATCGCTGCCCGGGCTGGAGATCGGCGGGCGGATCCTCACCAGCGAGCACGCACTCGAGCTGCGGGAGATCCCGCGGAGCGTCGTCATCCTCGGCGGCGGTGTCATCGGCGTCGAGTTCGCGAGTGTCTGGCGATCGTTCGGGGCCGACGTCACGGTCGTCGAGGCGCTCGACCATCTCGTCCCGAACGAGGACGTCGCGATGAGCAAGGCGCTCGAGCGCGCGTTCCGCAAGCGCGGTATCGCCTTCTCGCTCGGCGTGCGATTCGCCGGTGCGACGCAGACCGCCGACGCCGTCACCGTCACGCTCGAGAACGGCAGCACTTTCGAGGCCGACTACCTCCTGGTCGCCGTCGGTCGCGGCCCGGTCACCTCAGGCCTCGGATACGACGAGAACGGCGTCGTTCTCGATCGTGGCTTCGTGACGACCGACGAAAGGCTGCGCACGAGCGCGGAGCACGTGTGGGCGGTCGGCGACATCGTCCCGGGGCTTCAGCTCGCTCACCGCGGATTCCAGCAGGGGATCTTCGTCGCGGAGGAGATCGCCGGTCTGCACCCGGTGCTGGTCCCCGACACGCACGTGCCGAAGGTGACCTACAGCCATCCCGAGGTGGCATCCGTCGGTCTGACCGAATCACAGGCGGTCGACGCGCATGGCGCCGACGCCGTCGTGGCGTACGAGTACAACCTGGCCGGAAACGGCAAGAGCGAGATCCTCGGAACGTCCGGGCTGGTGAAGGTGGTACGGGTGAAGGACGGCCCCGTCCTGGGCGTGCACCTCGTCGGAGACCGCGTCGGCGAGCTCATCACCGAGGGACAGCTGGCGGTGGGCTGGGAGGCGCACCCCGAAGACATCGCGCCCTTCATCCATGCCCACCCGACGCAGAGCGAGGCGCTCGGCGAGGCGTTCCTGGCACTGTCCGGCAAGCCGCTGCACGCGCTCTGACACCGCGCCGCCGGGATCACGGTGGCATCACTAAGCTAGAAAACGACATCGGCATTCTGAAGGAGTCATGCACATGAGCACTTCCGTGGTCCTCCCCGCTCTCGGCGAGAGCGTCACCGAGGGAACGGTCACCCGCTGGCTCAAGAACGTCGGCGATACCGTGCAGGCTGACGAAGGACTGCTGGAGATCTCGACCGACAAGGTCGACACCGAGATCCCGTCGCCCGTGAGCGGTGTGATCGAGGAGATCCTCGTGCAGGAGGACGAGACCGTCGAGGTCGGCGCCGTGCTCGCGAAGATCGGCGAGGGCGGTTCCGCGCCGGACGACTCCCCCGCGGATGCCGAGCAGCCCGCGTCAGCCGACGCACCCGCCGCCGAGGCCCCGTCAGCCGATGCTCCGACCGAAGCGTCGGCTCCCGAAGCCCCCTCGACCGAGGCACCCGCACCGGTACCGGCTGACGCAGGCACCGAGGCTCCCCCGGTGGACGCGCCGCCCGCCGGCGCACCGGCATCCGAGGCGCCGCCGGCCGGTTCCGGAGACGGCAAGGACGTCGTGCTCCCCGAGCTGGGTGAGAGTGTGACCGAGGGCACCGTCACGCGCTGGCTGAAGAAGGTCGGAGACAGCGTCGAGGTCGACGAGGCGCTCCTGGAGATCTCGACCGACAAGGTCGACACCGAGATCCCCTCCCCGTTCGCGGGTGTGCTCCAGGAGATCCTGGTGCCGGAGGACGAGACAGTCGCCGTGGGCTCCGCGCTCGCGCGCATCGGCGACGCCGCTGCGGCGGCCCCCGCCGAGGCGCCGGCGCCCGCCGAGGCGCCGGCCCCAGCCGCGGAAGCCCCTGCACCCGCCGCTGAAGCTCCCGCACCCGAGCCCGAGGCGGAAGCGCCGGCCGCCGAGGCCCCTGCCGCAGCCCCCGCCGCACCCGCTCCTGCTCCGGCCGCGCCCGCGGCATCCGCTCAGCCCGCGGCGCAGGTGTCGGCTCCCGCGGGCGAGGATGCCGACGTCACGGCCTACGTCACGCCTCTCGTTCGCCGCCTCGCTCAGCAGCAGGGTGTCGACCTGGCGAAGGTGACCGGCACCGGAGTGGGCGGACGCATCCGCAAGGAGGACGTCCTCAAGGCCGCCGAGGCCGCCGCGGCGCCGGCAGCCGAAGCCGCAGCGCCTGCCGCATCGGCGCCCGCCCCCGTGGAGATCTCGCCGTTGCGGGGGACGACACAGCCGATGTCCCGCCTGCGGAAGGTGCTCGCGGAGCGCGCCGTCGCGTCGATGCAGGCCACCGCGCAGCTCACGACGGTCGTCGAGGTCGATGTGACGAAGCTCGCGAACTATCGCGACGCGGTGAAGACGGACTTCCAGGCGAAGACGGGCGACAAGCTTTCGTTCCTGCCCTTCTTCGCACTCGCGGCGGCCGAGGCGCTGCAGTCCAACCCGGTGGTAAACGCGACGGTGGACGGCGACCAGATCGTCTACCCGCCGTCGGAGAACCTGTCGATCGCGGTGGACACCGAGCGCGGACTGCTCACGCCGGTGCTGCGGGACGCGGCATCGAAGACCCTCGCCCAGATCGCGCATGAGATCGCCGATCTGGCGGCCCGGACCCGCAACAACAAGCTCAAGCCCGACGAGCTCGCCGGCGGAACGTTTACGCTGACCAACACCGGTTCCCGTGGCGCGCTGTTCGACACCCCCGTCGTCTTCCTGCCGCAGTCGGCGATCCTCGGGACGGGTGTCGTCGTCAAACGGCCCGGCCTGGTCTCGGTGGACGGCAAGGACGCCATCGCCATCCGCTCCTACGTCTACCTCGCGCTGTCGTACGATCACCGCATCGTGGACGGCGCCGACGCCGCACGGTTCCTGACCTCGGTCAAGAAGCGCCTCGAGGATGCCGCGTTCGAAAGCCAGCTCGGGATCTGACGCATCCTCACTGCCCCGCGACGTCGTGCACGTCGCGGATCAGCCATCGTCCGTCGGCGCGCACGAGGACGACCAGCTGAGGCGGGCTGCCCGCGCTCTCCACGCGGATCACGGCCGCTCCCCCGAACTCGTCGAGCAGGATGACCGAACGCTCGGCGGGCGGCAGGTCGACCACCCCCGCCGGAAACTGAGCGTCGCGCGTTTCGACAATCGCCTCCAGGCAGGTCGGCTCCTGAGCGCACTCGGAGCGAGCGGTCAGGAGGGCGGCGGCGACCGATGCCAGGTCGTCGTGGCCCTCTGACGCGGGCGGTGCGGCGGAGTCGGCGCCCGGCAGGTCGCTCCCGGTCGACCGCGGCTCGGGCGCTGGGGTGGGCGCCGGCGCAGGACTCGGACTCGGTTCGGCCGAGGACGCCTGAGGCGGGACATCCGCGGTCGCCGGACCGCCGGGAGCGGTGGGCCACAGCAGTCCGCCGACGACGAGGACGCCCGCGAGTCCGCCTGCCACGAGCCACGGTCGCCGTCGCCCGCCGGGAGCGCGGGTTCGCAACCTGCGCCACACTCCCGTCGTCGTGCGCGAGACGAGATCGGCCCAGTCCGCGTCGAGGTGCCGCACGAGCGACAGCGGCCAGGGCCGCGACGGTTCATCGTCGCCGAGGAGGTTCTCGCCGGCGGCTATCGAGGAGTCGCGGACGCGCCTGGGGCCGAAAGTCGTGGTCGCGAGTGCGAGCGGACCCGCAACGGCGAACAGCTCCGCCTCCGCGCGCTCCAGTTCCCGCATCAGCGGTCGCGGTTCGGTCAGGGCGTCCGTCACGTCCGCGAGCGCCGCGGCCAGATCCGCCACATCGCGCGCGACCAGCCGCAGCAGCTCGACGGTCGCCTCGACGACCGGAGTGTCGGCGGTGCCGGTGGCGAAGACGGGGCGCCCGGCATCCGTGAGCCACCACGATCCGCGCACGTCGGCAACGGCCTCGTGGCGCGCTGAGGGTGAGTGCAGCTCGGCCAGACCCCGCAGCAGGCTCACCGCCACTGTCACGCCCTCTCCGGGAGAGAGGTCTGCTCCTGCGGCCACGCGCCGGACCAGGAACTCCTCGATCCGCTCGGTGCACACCGGGAGCATCACGTCGTGCCCTCCTGGACGCAGCAGGATGTCGAGCGGTGCGAGCACGTGGCCGTTGGCCGCGGCAGCCCACCCTCCCCACTCGTCGCCCAGCGTGGCAGCGTCGATGAGGACGACCATCTCGCCGTCCGGTCCGCACACCAGTGCCCCCTGCCACGGCGAGTCGTTCACGCCGGTGAGCTGCCGGATCACCCGGTAGCCCTGGCTCAGCCGATCCCCGACGCTGCTCGTCACGATTCCGAGCCTGACCGCGGGCGGGTACGCCTGCCCTGCGGATATGTCGCACTGTGGAGTGGGCAGCCGCGTCGAGCGCTGGGGAGGAGCCGATCTCGGGCGCTCGGAAAGGTAGGCTGGAGTCATGGCAGCCCGCAGTACCGCGCCCGAGAAGCGCCCCGGATTCTTCTCTCAGATCCGCACTCTGTACACATTCACGCAGAAGGCGTATCGCTGGCTCCCCTGGGTGCTGGCGGCGATTCTCCTCGTGGGCGTGGGCGTGGGCCTGCTGGTCGGGTTCCTGCTCCCCCCGGTCGCGATCTGGAGTGTCATCCTGTGGGCCGTCACCGGCCTCATGCTCGGCGTGCTGGGGTCGCTGATGACCATGACCCGGCTCTCGACGAGCGCGATGTACAAGCAGATCGACGGGATGCCGGGGGCTGCCGGACACGTCCTGTCGACCTCGCTCGGCCGCAACTGGCAGGCCAGCGAGATGCCGGTCGGTGTGAACCCGAAGACACAGGAGGCGGTGTACCGCGCCGTCGGGCGCGGTGGTGTGGTCATCGTCGGCGAGGGGGCCCGCGGGCGGCTGACCCGGCTCGTCAACGACGAGCGCTCGAAGGCGCAGCGCGTGGCGACGGGTGTGCCGGTCACGGTTCTGTACATCGGCCACGGCGAGGACGAGGTGCCGATCGCCAAGCTCTCATCGACGATCAAGGCGCTGCCGAAGAAGATCGATCGCGCCACGATGGCGGCCGTGATCAAGCGGCTCGGATCAGTGTCGCAATCGCTCGCGTCGCTGCCGATCCCCAAGGGGATCGATCCGACCAAGGTACGTGCCCCGCGCCCGCGCTGACGCGTCGTACGCAGCCTAGGAGCGGACCAGGACGGTCCCGGCGGCCTTGTCGTGCAGGCCGCGCTGGTCGGCGTCCCAGATGACGGCCGGAATCACGACGATCAGCAGCGCCGTGCGAACGAGCGGTCGCCACGGGCCCACCCATGACCCGTCGAGGCGGACCACCCGCATCCCGAGGATGCGGTGCCCGGGGCTTCCCTGGATGGTCGGCAGGAACGCGATCTGGATCAGGGCGAAGATGGCGAGGATGGCGAGCGGGTCCCAGGCGAAGAACCCCGAGATCAGGTAGGCCGCGCCGTAGTCGATGAACAGCGCGCCGACACGCCGTCCGAGCCGCGCGATCGAGCCGGTTCCGGACGAGGGACGACCGAGGCGCTCGCCGGGGAAGCTCTGCGCGTCGGAGGTCACCGATCCAGCGTACCCAGGCGTCCGTAACATGCCGGAAACAAAGGTGTGACTAGCGGGCAATCCCTCCCGGGTACGGTGCCATTCAGGCCCGCGATGCGGGCGGCAGTTCCCGATGCCCTACCTCTGGAGTCTCCATGTTCAGTGATTCATCCGAGGTGCTGAAGTTCATCAAGGACGAGGACGTCAAATTCCTCGACATCCGTTTCACGGATCTTCCTGGCGTGCAGCAGCACTTCAACATCCCGGCGTCCACGGTCGACGAGGAATTCTTCACCGTCGGCCAGCTGTTCGACGGGTCCTCGATTCGTGGGTTCGCGAACATCCACGAGTCGGACATGCAGCTCATCCCTGACGTGTCGACCGCCTACCTCGACCAGTTCCGCGAGGCGAAGACGCTGATCATGGTCTTCGACATCTACAACCCGCGCACCGGTGAGATCTACTCGAAGGATCCGCGTCAGGTCGCCAAGAAGGCGGAGAAGTACCTCGCCTCGACGGGCATCGCCGACACGGCGTTCTTCGCTCCGGAGGCGGAGTTCTACATCTTCGACGACGTGCGCTTCGAAGTGAAGCAGAACGCCAGCTACTACTACGTCGACTCCGAAGAGGGCGCGTGGAACAGCGGCCGCGAGGAAGAGGGCGGCAACCTCGCCAACAAGACCCCGTACAAGGGCGGCTACTTCCCCGTCAGCCCGGTCGACAAGCAGGCCGACCTGCGCGATGACATCAGCCTCAAGCTCATCGAGGCCGGTCTCATCCTGGAGCGCGCTCACCACGAGGTGGGAACGGGCGGCCAGGCCGAGATCAACTACCGCTTCGACACGATGGTGCACGCGGCCGACGACATCCTGAAGTTCAAGTACATCGTCAAGAACACCGCCGAGCAGTGGGGCAAGACGGCGACGTTCATGCCCAAGCCGCTCTTCGGCGACAACGGCTCCGGAATGCACACGCACCAGTCGCTGTGGCTCGACGGTAAGCCCCTCTTCTACGACGAGGCCGGCTACGGCGGTCTGTCCGACCTGGCCCGCTGGTACATCGGCGGCTTGCTCGCGCACGCCCCCGCCGTCCTGGCGTTCACCAACCCGACGATGAACAGCTACAAGCGTCTGGTCAAGGGCTACGAGGCCCCCGTCAACCTGGTGTACTCGGCCGGCAACCGCTCCGCGGCTATCCGCATCCCGATCACGGGCTCGAACCCGAAGGCCAAGCGCATCGAGTTCCGCGCGCCTGACGCCTCGGGCAACCCGTATCTCGCCTTCGCGGCGCAGATGATGGCGGGCCTCGACGGCATCAAGAACCGTATCGAGCCGCACGAGCCGGTGGACAAGGACCTGTACGAGCTGCCGCCCGAGGAAGCGAAGAACATCCCGCAGGTGCCCAACTCGCTGCTGGACTCGCTCGACGCCCTCGCAGCCGACCACGAGTTCCTGCTCGCGGGCGGCGTGTTCACGCCCGAGCTGATCGAGACGTGGATCGAGTACAAGATCGAGAACGAGATCAAGCCGATCGCGGCCCGCCCGCACCCGTTCGAATACGAGCTCTACTACGGCGTCTGACGCCCGAACGACGACGAAGGGGTCCCGCCACTGCCGGGGCCCCTTCGTCGTTCGGTCACCGGCTCAGCCGTAGAAGAGGCGCTCGAACTCGCGGCGTGCGCGGCGGGTCGCGCCGAGGTAGTCCTCCTCGACCTGCGTCGCCGATCGCGGCGGGTACCCCAGAAGCCGCCCGATCCCGTCCAGCCGCTTGCGGTCGGTCGGAAGGACGTCGCTGGTCTGACCCGACAGGAGCGTGTTGGCCGACCGCAATCGGCTCGCCAGGCGCCAGGCCTGGGCCAGTCGGTCCGCGGCGGCATCGGGGACGAGGCCGGCGGCCTGTGCCGCCCGCAGCGCCCCCATGGTCGACGTCGTCTGCATGCCGGGGATGCGGTGGGCGTGCTCGAGCTGCAGCAGCTGCACCAGCCACTCCACGTCGCTGAGGGACCCCGGACCCAGCTTCAGGTGCCGTGCGGGGTCGACACCCTGCGGCAGGCGCTCGTTCTCGACCCGCGCCTTGATCCGCTTGATCTCACGCAGTCCCTGCCGATCGACCGATGCCGGGTACCGCACGTCGTCGGCCAGGGCCGTGAATGCGTCGAGGAGTTTGACGCTGCCGGCCACCCCTCGTGCCCGCAGCAGGGCCTGCGCCTCCCACGACAGCGACCACCGGCGGTAGTACTCGGTGTACGAGTCGAGCGATCGGACCACCGGACCGTTGCGGCCCTCGGGCCGCAGATCCGCGTCCAGGTCCAGGGGTACGCGGTGATCCTCCGAGTGCTTCCGCAGGCCGGCCACGAGCTGGGTCGACAGCTCGTGCGCTCGCTGCGGATCGATGCCGTTGGACCGGTAGACGTACATCACATCGGCATCCGATCCGAAGCCGAGCTCGCTGCCGCCGAAGCGGCCCATGGCGATCACCGAGAAGTCGAGCGCCTTGTCCTCCGGCGGAACGATCTCGCGCCGGACCGCACGGAGGGTCGCCTGGATCGTCACCTCGGTGACCGTGGTGAGGGCCGTCGCCACCTCCTCGATCGTCGACGTGCTCAGGATCGCCCACATCGCGATGCGCAGGAGCTCGCGGCGACGGAGCGCCCGAACCGAGCGCATGGCGTCGTCGATCGTGCTGTGGCGAGACTGGATCGCGCGCGCCTCGTCCTGGAGGGCGAGGCCTGTGCGCGGGCGCAGCAGCTCGGGGTCGTCGAGCCAGGCCGCGGACTCGGGGATCCACTCCATCAGCTCACCGACGTACCGGGAGCTCGACAGCACACGAGTGAGACTCTCCGCCGCCCCGGACGAGTCGCGCAGCATCCGCAGGAACCACGGAGTGACGCCGAGCCGCTCGCTGATCCGCCGGAAGGCGAGCAGGGCGTAGTCGGGGTCGACACCGTCCGCGAACCACCGGATCATGACGGGCATGAGGTGCCGCTGGATCGTCGCGCCGCGGCTGAGGCCGCTGGTCAGCGCGGCGATGTGACGGAGCGCGCCGACCGGATCCAGAAAGCCGATCGCGGCGAGCCGGTCGTGCGCCTGCGCCGGCGAGAGCGACCGCTCCTCCTCCGGCAGGGCAGCCACGGCGGACAGCAGCGGGCGGTAGAACAGGCGCACATGGATGTCGCGGACCTCGCGCTTGACGCTCTCCCACGTCTCCCAGATCTTCTCGCCCGAATCGGCCAGGGTGGACGCGCGCGCCAGAACTCGCAGCTCCTCGGGGCGCGAGGGCATCAGGTGCGTCCGGCGCAGGTGACGCAGCTGCACGCGGTGCTCGAGGAGGCGGAGCACCCGGTAGTTGTGCGAGAACGCCGCTGCCTCGGCGCGGCCGATGTAGCCCTGCTCCACCAGGGCCACGAGCGCCTCGAGCGTCCCGCGATGACGGATGCGGTCGTCGGTCAGGCCGTGGACCAGCTGAAGCAGCTGCACCGTGAACTCGATGTCGCGGATGCCGCCTGGCCCGAGCTTGATCTGGTACGGGATGTCGACCGCCGGGATGTGCTCGGTCACTCGTTCGCGCATCCGCTGCACGTTGTCGACGAAGTTCTCGCGCGCCGCACTGGTCCAGATCTTCGGCTGGACGGCGCGCACGTAGGCGTCGCCGAGCTCGGCATCGCCGGCGATCGGCCGCGCCTTGAGCAGGGCCTGGAACTCCCAGCTCTTCGCCCACCGGTCGTAGTAGGACAGGTGCGAATCGAGTGTGCGCACGAGCGCGCCCTGCTTGCCCTCGGGCCGCAGGTTCGCGTCGACCTCCCACAGCGGGGGCTCGATCTCGACGCCGGAGATGCCGCGCATCGTCTGCACCGCCAGCCGCGTCGCGATGTCGACGATGCGGCTCTCACCGACGTCCTCCAGGACGGCAGGATCAGCGCCGGCCACGAAGATGACATCGACGTCGCTCACGTAGTTCAGCTCGCGCGCTCCCGTCTTGCCCATCCCGATCACCGCCAGGCGGGTGGCCGCGACCTGGGCGCGGGGAAACAGACCTGCTCCCGCCGCGCCGCTCGACACGCGGGTGCGGGCGACGCACAGGGACGCCTCCAGCGCGGCACCCGCGGCGTCCGCCAGTCGCGCCGACACGATGTCGATCTGGGCGACCGGCGAGGCGCTCAACAGGTCGTACGCGGCGATCGCGGCGAGCAGCTGGCGGTAGCGCACCCGGAGGGCCACCCAGGAGATGTCGCTGCCGTCGGCGGCGAATCCGTCCTCGGCGGCCACGGACGTCAGCAGCGCCGCGCGCAGCTCCTCCGCGCTCGGCAGAGACGTCCCGGACCCGACGAGGTGCGCGAGCTCCTCGGGTCGGCGGAGGTAGAAGTCGGCGAACCCTGAGGACGCTCCCAGCAGCGCCCAGAGAGCCCGCCAGCCGTTCTCGTCGGCCTCAAGGGCACGGACGGCATCCGCATCGCGCCGCGCAATGCGGATGAGCCCGGAAACGGCGGCGTCCGGATCGGCCGCGCGCGCCGCCGGCGCCGTGAGGGCGGTCCGCTCGACGCCGAGCAGCTCCTCGAGTTCGACGAGCTGCGCCTCCGCCTCGGCGAGTCGGCTGAACCCCTGTCGCGCGAGGTGGGTGAGTGACTGCGACCGTTCGCTCGTGGACATCGTCTCTCAGCGGAAGCTCAGAGCATCTCGAGGTTGCTCTTCAGTTCGAAATGCGTGACCTGCGAGCGGTACTCCTGCCACTCCTTGCGCTTGTTCAGCAGGACGTAGTTGAAGACCTGCTCGCCGAGCGTCTCGGCGACCAGCTCCGATTCCTCCATCGATTCCAGGGCGTGGTCGAGGCTCGCAGGCAGGGGCGCGTAGCCGAGGGCGCGTCGTTCGGCATCCGTCAGCGACCAGACGTTGTCCTCGGCCTCCGGTGGCAGCTCGTAGCCTTCCTCTATGCCCTTCAGCCCGGCGGCGAGCATCAGGGCGTACGCGAGGTACGGGTTCGCCGCAGAGTCCAGCGCGCGGTACTCGACCCGCGAGGACTGTCCCTTGCTCGGCTTGTACATCGGCACGCGGACGAGAGCGGAGCGGTTGTTGTGGCCCCAGGTGATGAAACTCGGCGCTTCATCCCCGCCCCACAGCCGCTTGTACGAGTTGACGAACTGGTTGGTCACCGCGGAGATCTCCCCCGCGTGACGCAGCAGGCCCGCGATGAAGTGGCGACCCGTCTTGGAGAGCTGATACGTCGCGCCCTCCTCGTAGAACGCGTTCATGTCGCCCTCGAACAGCGACATGTGCGTGTGCATGCCGCTGCCGGGCTTTCCGCCCAGAGGCTTGGGCATGAATGTGGCGTAGACGCCCTGCTCGATCGCCACCTCCTTGATGACGGTGCGGAACGTCATGATGTTGTCGGCCGTCGCCAGCGCGTCGGCGTAGCGCAGATCGATCTCGTTCTGGCCGGGCCCGCCCTCGTGGTGGCTGAACTCGACGGAGATGCCGAGGTCCTCCAGCATCCGGACCGAGCGCCGGCGGAAATCGTGGGCGGTGCCGCCCGGGACGTTGTCGAAGTACCCGGCCGAGTCGACCGGCTCGGGACCCTCCGGTCCGAACGACGAGGACTTCAGCAGGTAGAACTCGATCTCGGGATGCGTGTAGAACGTGAAGCCCGCGTCGGCCGCCTTGGCGAGCGAGCGCTTGAGGACGTGCCGTGGGTCGGCCACGGCGGGCTGACCGTCGGGCGTGGTGATGTCGCAGAACATGCGCGCCGTCGGGTCGATCTCGCCGCGCCACGGCAGGATCTGGAACGTGGTGGGGTCGGGGTGCGCGAGCAGGTCCGACTCGTAGGACCTCGTCAGACCCTCGATCGCGGAGCCGTCGAACCCGAGCCCTTCGCTGAAGGCTCCCTCGACCTCAGCCGGTGCGATCGCCACCGACTTGAGCGTGCCGATGACGTCTGTGAACCAGAGCCGGACGAATTTGACGCCCCGCTCCTCGATCGTTCGCAGAACGAAGTCACGCTGCTTGTCCATCGAATTCCCTCCGGTGCCGGGTCGCTGGGGCCCCGGGCTAGTTCTCGTCGTTCTCGAGCTTGTCGTGAGACGGGGAATCCGCCGCCGGCGCGGAGCGCGACCCACCCTCGCGCCGTTCCTCTTCGGCCCAGGCTCGCGACCGCTCGCGGATGATCTCGGGCGCGCGTGCCGCTTCCTCGGCGGTCTCGAAGGGACCGGCGCGATCGATGGAGGGAGACACGTACCCGTGCTCCACCTCACCGGTCTCGAGGTTGTACCAGTACTTCTTGCTGTCGCTGGACACTTCCCGCTCCTCTCGCGAGCCCCGAATCTGTCGAAGGGTCCCGCCTGCTCGATCCTACTGATCGCGCGCGCGCTCCTGGATAGGCTGAGCCCATGGCTACGGACAAGACTCGCGCCGTCGGTGTGGACATCGGCGGCACAGGGATCAAAGCGGCGATCGTCGACCTGCAGAAGGGAACGCTCCTGAGCGACCGGGTCAAGGTCGCCACCCCGCCGGGCGCGGAGCCGAAGGACGTCCTCGGAGCGGTCCTGGAAGTGCTCGAGAAGCTCGGAGTGGACGACGACGCGATTCCGCTCGGCGTGGCCTTTCCCGCGATCGTGAAGTCGGGTCGCACGCTGTCCGCCGCGAACGTCTCGAAGGCATGGATCGGGTTCGAGGCCGAGAAGTTCTTCGAGGATGGTCTCGGTCGCGACATCCACTTCGCCAACGACGCCGACGTCGCGGGCGTGGCCGAGATGCGATACGGCGCCGCCCGCGACGCCGCCGGCCTGGTCATCCTCACCACCCTCGGCACCGGCATCGGGTCAGCGATGATCTACAACGGCGTCCTGATCCCGAACTCCGAGCTGGGGCACCTGCAGCGCGCCAAGCACGGGAAGGACGCCGAGGCGTTCGCCGCCTATTCGGCGATGGAGCGCGAGGCGCTCAGCTGGGAGCAGTGGACGCAGCGGCTGCAGTGGTACTACAGCTATGTCGAGTTCCTGTTCACGCCCGACCTGTTCATCGTCGGCGGCGGGGTGTCCAAGCACGGCGACAAGTTCCTGCCGCTGCTGCACCTGAACACGCCGATCGTCGCCGCGGTGCACCGCAACAACGCGGGCATCATCGGGGCCGCCGCCCTGGCACTCGCGACCGATGAGCCGCGCGTCGCGCGCTCGGCCACGCCGCTCGAGTCGGTGCCGGGGAACCTTCCCGGCTGAGAGGCGAATGGGCCGGCCTGTACGCCGGGTTCTGTCCGGGGGCCGAAGCCCCGTGGACGGTCATCTCTCTCGGCGACACGTTGCCGTGCCGCTCCAGCGGCCTACCCGAGGACTCGGCGAGCCGCGTCAACATCCTCTGTCTGGCCTTGCTCCGGGCGAGGTTTACCTTGCGGGCCGTGTCACCACGACCCCGGTGGTCTCTTACACCGCCGTTTCACCCTTACCGCGGCCGAGGCCGCGGCGGTCTGTTCTCTGTGGCACTGTCTCGCGGATCGCTCCGGGTGGGTGTTACCCACCGCCCTGCCCTGTGGAGCCCGGACGTTCCTCGGCGCTGCGCGGCGAACCGCGAGCGACGCGACCGTCCAGCCGACCCATTCGCGCCGCGAGTCTAGCCCCGGGATCTGTGCGTCGGCCGGGACGCGACGAACTCCGACGGGCTCGTCAGTCCTTCTGCGCCGTCTCGGAGATGCGCAGATCGAGCGGGAAGTCGATCGGGAAATCGCCGAACAGGAGCCGTGCCGCCGCCGCGGCGGCCTCGCCGACCGCGATGGCGGCCTCCTCGGCGTGCTCGGCCGGTGCGTGGACGATGATCTCGTCGTGGAGGAAGAACGCCAGGTGCGGCCGCCTGGAGAACACCGGACCGGATCGGGGAGCGGCATCCGACCCCTCCACCGGTGGCAGAGCGGCAAGTCGTCCTCGCAGATCGGCCATCCATGCCAGCGCCCACTCCGCTGCGGTCCCCTGGACGACGAAGTTCCGGGTGAATCTGCCGCGGTCGCGAGCCCACCGGCGCGCGCGCGTCTCGTCGACGCCGGATGCCGCGACCTCACTCGCGCGCGACTGCGCGTCGTGCCAGCTCGACGAAGGCGGAGGCGAGCTGCGCCCCAGCCAGGTCGACACGACACCGCCGTTCTCCCCCGTCCGGGCGGCATCGTCGACCAGGGCCATCGCACGCGGGAAGGTGTGCCGCAGACGAGGCACGAGCCGACCGCTGTCGCCGGTGGTCGCGCCGTACATCGCGCCGAGCATGGCGACCTTGGCCTCCGACCGCGTCGCGACGGCGCCGGTCTCGACGATGCCGGCGTAGAGGTCCTTGCCGCGCGCGGCATCGGCCAGCGCGAGATCGCCGGCCATCGCGGCCAGCACCCGCGGCTCGAGCTGTGCGACGTCCGCGATCACGAGCCGCCAGCCGGGGTCGGCCCGAACCGCATTCCGCAGCTGACGCGGCAGCTGCAGGGCACCTCCACCGGATGACGCCCAGCGGCCGGTCACCACCCCGCCTGGGACATAGACCGGCCGGAAGCGGTCGTCGTGCACCCACTCCGCGAGCCACGACCATCCGTTGGCCGACAGCAGCCGCGAAAGCTTCTTGTACTCCAGGAGGGGCTCGATGACCGGATGCCGGTACTCCGCGAGCTCCCATCGGCTGGTCGACTCGACGAGGATCCCCGCGCGGTGGAGACTGCGCAGCAGCTTCGGCTGGGAGTCGAGGCTCGCCGCCGGCTCGTTCAGCGCTTCGCGGACCCGGCGGCCGGCGTCCTCCAGCTTGGCGGGGATGCCGCCGGCGGACGGCCGCTCGCCGAGCACGTCCGTGAGGATCGCCTCGTGCGCCGCGGTGTCCCATGGAAGGCCCGCCGCGCGCAGTTCCGCCGCGACGAGCGCACCCGCAGATTCGGCGGCGGTGAGCAGCCGAAGTCGGCCGGGATCGGTGGATCCCTCGATCGCGGTGCGCTGGCGGGCGAACTCCCGCATGGCGTCGTCGACGCCCTCCGGCGGCCCGGCCGGGATGTGAGCGGACTCGGTCAGCTCGAACAGCGCCGGCGGGGCAGTCGGCCTGCTCGACGAACGGACCGGCGTCCCACTCGGTCGCCGTGCGCACGGTCGCCTGCGCAGCCACCAGAGCGGAGTCGCGCAGGATGGCGTGGCACAGTCGGAGGTCGTGGCAGCGTGCCAGGCGCACGCCGGCGGTGAGGAGCTCGGCGTACCAGCGCGGCGTGTCGCTCCAGACCCAGCGCGCCGGGGCGGACCCTTCGATGCCGGCCACCCAATCGGCGAAGGCGCTGGCTGCGATCGTGCGCCGCTCCCGCTCGAGGCCGTCGGCATCGAGGACTGCGACGGCGACGGAATCGCCCGACCGGCCGAGGACGATCCAGGTCGCCCGGTCAGACCTGTCCACCGTCGAGGTCCCGGCGGAAGCTCGCCTGCAGATCCATGGACTCGTTGGCCGCGGCATCCGCTCGCCCGTTGGAGAGCCGCGGCACCCATTCGAACGAGACGTCTCGGCCCTCGATGAGCGCCTGAGCTCTGCGTGCGAGCAGCTGCATGTCGGGGTGCTTGATCTTCCACCGCCCGGACATCTGCTCCACGACGAGCTTCGAGTCCATTCGCACGTGCACGGACGCCTCCGGGTCGCGCTCCAGGGCGCTCTCCAGGCCGGCGATCAGCCCGCTGTACTCCGCGACGTTGTTGCTGGCGATCCCGACGTAGACGCCGAGCTCGCTGAGGACCTCCCCGGAGGCGTCATCGATGACCACAGCGCCGCCGGCCGCCACACCCGGATTGCCGCGCGAACCGCCGTCGGCTTCGATCAGCAGCCGACGTGTCACAGACCGGACTCCTCCGTGCGGACGAGGATGCAGCCGCACTCGGGGCAGGTGACGACGGCGTCTTCCGCGGACAGCCGCACGGTCTGCAGATCGGTGCCGGCCAGGACCATCCGGCATCCTTCGCATGTACCGCGGCGAAGGAGTGCCGCACCGGCGCTGCGCGCCGCCACGCGGTCGTAGTAGACCACCAGGTCGGGGGCGATGCCGCCGACCACCGCTGCCCGATCCCGGGTCGCGGCCTCGAACGCCGCGGTGGCGTCGGCGACGGCGCGCTTGGCCTCCGCGCTCAGCGTCGCGCCCTCGGAGTTCGTCTCGGCGACGGCGGTCTCCTGCTCGGCCACCGCGCTCTCGGCCGCTTCGAGCCGCTCCATGATCTCCAGTTCGGCGTCCTCGAGGTCGCTCTTGCGGCGTGCGAGCGAGCCGAGCTCGCTCTCCAGACCCTGCGCTTCCTTCATGTTGCTCGTCGAGCCCAGACGCTCCGCGTCACGTGCACGCCGGGCATCGACGACCGCGACATCCGACTCGATTCGGGCCAGGTCGGCACGCAGATCGTCGCGGATGCCGAGGCGGGTCGTCAGTTCCGACGCCAGCTCCTGGCGCCGGGCGATCAGCTCCTGCACCCGACCGGCCTGCGGGGGATTCCTGCGCGCGGCATCGGCCTTGCGGATGCGGGTATCGAGTTCTGCGACTTCCAGGAGGCGGCGCTGATCGGCGGGGCTGGCTTTCACGCCTCAAACCTACCCCGCTCCCCTCGACGCCGATCGACGGGTGGTGCGGGGTGCGCGACGCGCGGACGGTGGGCCCTGCCGGGATCGAACCGACGACATCCACGGTGTAAACGTGGCGCTCTACCAGCTGAGCTAAAGGCCCTCGCCGTAAGTCTAGGACGCGTCGTCCGGGGAGCGGACTCGCTAGGCTGGGAGACGGTGCGTTGTGCACGCCGAACAAGGGCTGTACCGCTTCGGATGCGATTACCTGGCACGATCTGCCAGACGACGAAAGGTCTTACGTGACTGTCCACGACCAGGATCCGTACTCCCAGGGCCCCCTCGACAGCGATCCCGACGAGACCGCCGAGTGGCAGGAGTCGCTCGAACAGCTGGTCGCCGCGAAGGGCCACGGCCGGGGCCGCGAGATCATGCTCAGCCTCTTGAAGCGCTCGAAGGATCTGCACCTGGGCGTGCCGATGGTTCCGACGACCGACTACATCAACACGATCGCGCCCGAGAACGAGCCCGACTTCCCGGGCGACGAGGAGATCGAGCGCCGCTACCGCGCCTGGATCCGGTGGAACGCCGCCGTGACGGTCCACCGCGCGCAGCGTCCCGGCATCAGCGTCGGCGGCCACATCTCCACATACGCCTCGTCGGCGGCGCTCTACGAGGTCGGCTTCAACCACTTCTTCCGCGGCGCCGACCACCCCTCCGGCGGCGACCAGATCTTCGTCCAGGGGCACGCCTCCCCCGGTACCTACGCCCGTGCCTTCCTGGAGGGACGCCTCACCGAGGCGCAGCTGGACGGCTTCCGCCAGGAGAAGTCCGCGGCGCCCAACGGCATCCCGTCGTATCCGCACCCGCGTCTCATGCCCGAGTTCTGGCAGTTCCCGACCGTGTCGATGGGGCTCGGGCCGATCAACGCCATCTACCAGGCGATGACCAACAACTACCTCACGAACCGCGGGATCAAGGACGTCTCCGACTCCCACGTCTGGGCCTTCCTCGGTGACGGCGAGATGGACGAGGTCGAGAGCCGCGGCCAGCTGCAGGTCGCTGCGAACGAGGGCCTGGACAACCTGACGTTCGTCATCAACGCCAATCTCCAGCGCCTCGACGGGCCTGTGCGCGGCAACGGCAAGATCATCCAAGAGCTGGAGAGCTTCTTCCGCGGCGCCGGCTGGAACGTCATCAAGGTCGTGTGGGGACGCGAGTGGGACGCCCTGCTCAAGAGCGACTCCGACGGCGCGCTGCTGAACCTCATGAACGTCACGCCGGACGGCGACTACCAGACGTTCAAGACCGAGAGCGGCGCGTACGTGCGCGAGAACTTCTTCGGTCGCGACGAACGCACGCTCGCGCTCGTGAAGGACTACAGCGACGACCAGATCTGGGGCCTCAAGCGCGGCGGTCACGACTACCGGAAGGTGTATGCGGCGTACAAGGCGGCCGTAGAGCACAAGGGCCAGCCCACCGTCATCATCGCCAAGACGATCAAGGGCTACGGGCTCGGTCCGCACTTCGAGGGGCGCAACGCGACGCACCAGATGAAGAAGATGACCCTCGACGACCTGAAGCACTTCCGCGACGGCATGCACATCCCGATCTCCGACGCTCAGCTCGAGGAGAATCCCTACCTGCCGCCGTACTACAACCCCGGTCAGCAGGACGAGACGATCCAGTACCTGATGGAGCGGCGTCGCGCGCTCGGCGGCTTCGTACCTGAGCGCCGCTCGACCCACGTCGGGCTGTCGCTGCCCGACGACTCCGCCTACTCGCAGCCCAAGAAGGGGTCGGGCACGCAGGAGATCGCCACGACGATGGCGTTCGTTCGCCTTCTGAAGGACCTGTTGCGCGCCAAGGACTTCGGGCACCGCATCGTGCCGATCATCCCCGACGAGGCCCGAACGTTCGGCATGGACGCGTTCTTCCCGACCGCGAAGATCTACAACCCGAACGGACAGCACTACACCTCGGTCGACCGCGAGCTGCTGCTGGCGTACAAGGAGAGTCCGCAGGGACAGATCCTCCATGTCGGCATCAACGAGGCGGGCGCGCTGGCTGCGTTCACCGGCGTCGGCACCTCGTACTCGACGCACGGCGAGCCGCTCATCCCGGTGTACATCTTCTACTCGATGTTCGGGTTCCAGCGCACCGGCGACGCTCAGTGGGCAGCGGGCGACCAGATGGCGCGCGGCTTCATCATCGGCGCCACCGCGGGCCGCACCACGCTGACGGGCGAGGGGCTGCAGCACGCCGACGGCCACTCCCACCTGCTCGCGTCCACCAACCCGGCGACCCTGTCGTACGACCCGGCATACGGCTACGAGATCGCGCACATCGTGCGAGCAGGCCTGGACCGGATGTACGGCGGCGAGCACCCCGACCCGAACGTCATGTACTACCTCACCGTCTACAATGAGCCGCTGGTGCAGCCGGCGGAGCCGGCCGATGTGGACGTCGACGGCATCGTGCGCGGCATCCATCGCATCTCGTTCGGCGAGGGCGATGGCCCACGGGCTCAGCTGCTGGCGTCGGGTGTCGGGGTGCCGTGGGCACTGGAGGCGCAGCAGCTGCTCAAGGACGACTGGGGCGTGATCGCAGATGTGTGGTCCGTCACCTCGTGGACCGAGCTGCGCCGAGACGGGCTCGCCGCCGACGAGCACAACTTCCTCTACCCGGGTGAAGAGCCGCACACGGCCTACATCACGCAGAAGCTGCGGGAGGCCGCAGGGCCCGTCGTCGCCGTGAGCGACTTCATGCACGCCGTGCAGGACCAGATCCGGCCCTGGGTTCCGAACCGCTTCGCGACGCTGGGGGCTGACGGTTTCGGCTTCTCGGACACGCGCCCCGCCGCGCGCCGCTTCTTCAAGATCGACGGTCCGTCGGTCGTCGTGCGCACGCTGCAGTCGCTGGCCGAGGACGGCGTGGTCGACCGCTCGCTGGCCGCTCAGGCCATCGAGAAGTACCGGCTGCATGATGTGACAGCGGGCACGAGCGGCAACGCGGGCGGCGAGAGCTGACCGCAGGCATGGCCTCTCGCGCGACGCAGATGGACAAGACCGAGACGCTCGCTTGGCTGCGGCGGATCTCGGGCGATCTCGCGAGCGCCACGATCAAGAGACTCGAAGACACGCTCCCGTGGTACGCCGAGATGCCGCCCGCGCGCAGGTCCGCCGTGGGCCTGGTCGCGCAGGCGGGCATCTCGTCGTTCATCCAGTGGTACGAGGACCCGACGTCGACCCCGTGGATCGCGGCGGACATCTTTGCGGCGGCTCCCCGTGAACTGTTGCGAAGTGTGAGCCTGACGCAGACGCTGCAGCTCATCCGGGTCACCGTGGAGGTCACCGAGGAGCGCCTCGTCGGCAAGGGCGACGACCTGCGCGAGGGCATCCTGCTGTACTCCCGCGACGTAGCCTTCGCCGCGGCGGACGTCTACGCGCGCGCCGCCGAGGCGCGCGGGCTGTGGGACGCGCGGCTCGAAGCGCTGGTGGTGGACTCCATCTTGACCGGCGAGGCCGACGAGGAGCTTCCCAGCCGCATCGCCGCCCTCGGATGGCACGGTCACGGCGAGGTCGCGGTGCTCGTCGGCACGACCCCGCCGCAATTCGACGTCGATCAGCTGCGGCGAAGCGCGCGCAAGCTCGGCGTGGATGTCCTCATCGGAGTGCAGGGCTCACGTCTCGTGCTGGTCCTCGGCCGCGCCGAGCTGCCGGGCCGCGCCGACGACGATCCTGAGCTGCCCTTCCCCGAGATCGCCAAGCGGCTCGAACCGGGTTTCGGACCCGGCTATCTCGTGCTCGGCCCCGCGGTGCCGGCGCTCGTGGACGCCAGCCAGAGCGCGCGCGCCTCGCTGGCCGGATTCGCCGTCGCTCGGGCGTGGCGGAACGCCCCGCGGCCCGTCGAGGCCGACGATCTGCTCCCGGAGCGGGCACTCGCGGGCGATCCGCTGGCCAAGCAGACGCTCGTCGAGCGGATCTTCCGTCCGCTGCAGACGCACAGCGCCGACCTCGTGACGACGCTGTGGAGCTACCTTGACAACGGACGGTCGCTCGAGGCGACCGCCCGCGAGCTGTTCGTGCATCCGAACACCGTTCGCTATCGCCTCAAGCGCGTGTCGGACGTGATCGGATGGGATGCCACCGGTCCTCGCGAAGCGCTGATCCTGCAGACGGCGCTCATTCTCGGCTCCATCGGCACCGACACGACCCGGCGGCGCCTGCCCGCAACACGGCGTGGCACCGCATGATCCTGTACGCCGCGCACAAAGGCCGGAGCGATTCTTGTGACGAGATCGCCAGAGGCCGTTCCCTCATCCTTGGCAGGATGGGATGGTGATCATCGCCGTCTTCCCCGGTCAGGGCTCGCAGACTCCCGGATTCCTCGAGCCGTGGCTGCACCTCGAGGGCAGCCGTGAGCGTCTCGGCGAGTACTCGGAGTGGGCCGGAATCGACCTGATCGCGGCGGGCACGGAATGGGACGCGGACCGCATCCGCAACACACAGGTGGCGCAGCCTCTCATCGTCGCGGCCAGCCTCCTGTCGTGGGGCGCCCTGGCGGACCGCGGCGGCTTCGCGGGCGTCGCAGGCCACTCGGTGGGCGAGTTCGCCGCCGCGGCGGCGGCTGGGGTTCTGTCCGAGGAGGATGCGCTGCGTCTCGTGGGCATCCGCGGACGTGCCATGGCCGAGGCTGCAGCGGTGGAGCAGACCGGAATGAGCGCGATCATCGGCGGAGACGAGGCAGTCAACGTCGCCCGTCTCGCCGAGCTGGACCTGACACCGGCGAATTACAACGGCGGCGGCCAGCTCGTCGCTGCGGGCGCGCTGGAGGCGCTCGATGCCCTGGCGGCCCAACCCCCCGCGGGCACGCGCGTGATCCCCCTGCAGGTGGCGGGTGCCTTCCACACCAGGTACATGGGACCCGCCGTGGACGCGTTGCGGCAGGCGGCCGCGACGATCGCTCCGGCGGACCCGGCGCGCACCATCTGGTCGAACCGGGACGGAGCGAGCGTCGCCTCCGGGTCCGAATTCCTGGATTCACTCGTCGACCAGGTCGCCTCTCCAGTCCGCTGGGACCTGTGCATGGCGTCCTTCGCCGCCGAGAACGTCGACGGAATCGTCGAACTCTCACCCGCGGGAACTCTCACCGGCCTCGCCAAGCGCGCGCTGCGAGGCGTTCCGAGCGTCGCAGTGAAGACGCCCGACGACCTGCCTGCCGCACAGGCGCTGCTCAGCGGCGACGAAGCATGAGCGGCGACGACGCATGACCGGAGACTCCGCATGACACGCACTCTCAACCAGCCGACGGGTCCCGCCCACACCCGCATCTACGCGTATGGCGCAGCGCGCGGCGAGGTCGCCGTGCCCAACGACGACCTGATCGGACCGATCGACTCGAGCGACGAGTGGATCCGGCAGCGCACCGGCATCGTGACGCGCGTGCGGGCCCTCGAGCAGACGACGGCGATCGACCTGGCCACGGATGCCGCGGCCGAGGCGATCGCGCGCTCGGGCGTCGATCCCCAGCAGATCGACGCGGTGATCATCGCGACGGTGAGCAATCCCAAGCAGACTCCCTCCGTGTCGGCGATCGTCGCAGACCGGGTCGGCGCGAATCCCGCCGCCGCCTTCGACATCAACGCGGCCTGCGCCGGGTTCGCGTACGGGGTGGCCCAGGCGGACGCCCTGATCCGCGCCGGTGCGGCGCACTACGCCGTGGTGGTCGGCGCCGAGAAGCTCAGCGACATCGTCGACCCGGCCGACCGGAGCATCTCGTTCCTGCTCGGCGACGGCGCGGGTGCGGTCGTGATCGGGCCGAGCGACTTCGCGGGCATCGGCCCCACGGTGTGGGGCTCGGACGGATCGAAGGCGGACGCCGTCGGGCATGAATCACACGCTCACCGACTTCCGCGACGGTCGACGGCGCCGTGGCCCACGCTCCGGCAGGAGGGACCGACGGTGTTCCGCTGGGCGGTCTGGGAGATGGTCAAGGTCGCCCGACAGGCACTCGAGGCCGCCGGGGTGGAGGCAGCGGATCTCGCGGCGTTCGTGCCGCATCAGGCGAACATGCGGATCATCGACGAGTTCGCCAAGCAGCTGAAGCTGCCCGACACGGTCGTGATCGGCCGCGACATCGAGACCACCGGCAACACGTCGGCGGCGTCCATCCCCCTCGCGACCCACCGCCTTCTCGCAAGAGCACCCCGAACTCAGCGGCGGACTCGCGCTGCAGATCGGATTCGGTGCCGGACTGGTGTTCGGCGCGCAGGTCGTCGTGCTGCCCTGAGCCCGAGACGCCCGACTCTAGACTGAACACGGCCCCGACGGGGCACCCCCGAAGAACAGGAGAAACCATGGCATTCAGCAACGACGAGGTCCTCGCCGGACTCGCCGAGCTCATCACTGATGAGACGGGGATCTCGGCAGACGAGGTCGCCCTCGAGAAGTCGTTCACCGACGACCTCGACATCGACTCGATCTCGATGATGACGATCGTCGTCAATGCCGAGGAGAAGTTCGGCGTCACGATCCCCGACGATGAGGTCAAGAACCTCAAGACCGTCGGCGACGCTGTCACCTTCATCACGTCGAACCAGTCGTAAGCGGTACCCGATGGGGCTTCGCCCCGAACCCCCGGCCTGCTGACGCACGCCCCGGTGGGGGCCGCGCGCCCCCACCGGCACACTCACGAGGATCATCCATCACATGAGCAACTCCCGCATCGTCGTCACCGGCATCGGCGCGTCCTCTCCCATCGGAGGGACCGCGCCCGAGAGCTGGACCGCTCTGCTCGCGGGCACCTCGGGTGCGCGCACCCTGGAGTACGAATGGGTGTCGCAGTACGAGCTCCCCGTGACATTCGCCGCCGAGGCCCTGGTCCGCCCGGACACGGTCCTCGAGCGACCCGAGGCCAAGCGGCTCGATCCGGCATCCCAGTTCGCGCTCGTGGCCGCCCGCGAGGCGTGGGCGGATGCCGGCACCCCCGAGGTCGATCCGGAACGCCTCGGCGTCGACTTCGCGACCGGCATCGGCGGCGTCTGGACTCTCCTGGACGCGTGGGACACGCTGCGCGACAAGGGCCCGCGTCGAGTGATGCCGATGACCGTGCCGATGCTCATGCCGAACGCCGCCGCAGCCGCCGTTTCGATGCACCTGGGTGCGCGTGCTTACGCTCGCACCGTGGCATCCGCCTGCGCGTCGAGCACCGAGTCGATCGTGAACGCGCTGGAGCACCTGCAGATGGGACTCGCCGACGTCGTGATCGCCGGCGGCACCGAGTCGGCCATCCACCCCATCACCGTCGCCGCGTTCTCATCGATGCAGGCGCTGTCCAAGCGCAACGACGATCCCGCGCACGCGTCCCGGCCCTACAGCGTCGACCGCGACGGATTCGTCATGGGCGAGGGCGCCGCCGCCGTCGTGCTCGAGACCGAGGAGCACGCGCGAGCCCGCGGCGCGAAGATCTACGCCGTCGTCGCCGGCGGCGGTGTCACCGCCGACTCGTATCACATCACGGCTCCCGAGCCCGAGGGCCTCGGAGCGTCGCGGGCCGTGCGCCTCGCGCTCGAAGCGGCCGGGGCATCCGTCGACGACGTGACGCACATCAACGCGCACGCTACCTCCACGCCCACCGGCGACATCGCGGAGTACCGGGCCCTGCTCAGCGTCTTCGGCGACCGGGTGCACGAGATCCCCGTGTCGGCGACGAAGGCCTCGACCGGCCACCTGCTCGGTGGTACAGGCGCGCTGGAGGCGATCTTCACTGTGCTGGCGCTGCGCGATGGGCAGGCGCCCCCCACCATCAATCTCACCACCCAGGACCCCGATATTCCGTTGCGCATCTCCGGCTCGCCCATCCCGCTCGGCGACGGGCCGCAGCTGGCGATCAGCAACTCGTTCGGATTCGGTGGGCACAACGCCGTCGTGGCGTTCGCCTCCGTCTGATTCGCACGTCACACGAAGACGCCCCCGACCGAACCCGTCGGGGGCGTCTCTCGTCAGGCGGAGATACGCGGTCTCGGCATCCGGGATTCCTTCTCCGACCACCGGTAATGGCGCCTCAAGCCACCTGAAGTGTTGAGTTGTGTTCGGTTCTGGACAGCAGATGCCGCGCCGCGCGCGGGTCGTCAGCGGGGCGGCGTCAGCCGACCTTGTGGAGCCACACGACGGCCGCGTCGTCACTTGCATGGCGGAACGGCTCGAGCTCGTCATCCCACGCCGCACCCAGGGCGACCTGCAGTTCGTGATGAAGCTCGAGCGGATCCCCCGCAGCGACCTCCATCGCGTAGCGGATCCGGTCCTCGCCGACGACGACGTTGCCCGCAGAATCCGTCTGCGCGTAGTGGATTCCCAGGCCCGGCGTGTGCAGCCAGCGGCCGCCGTCGCTGCGCGGGGTCGGGTCTTCGCTCACCTCGAATCGCAGATGCTCCCAGCCGCGGATCGCGGTCGCGAGAGCCGCGCCGGTTCCCGCCGAGCCCTCCCAGTAGAACTCCGCCCGCCGGCTGCCCGAGAGCACCGGCTGCTCGGTCCAGTCGAAGCTCACCGCGTGGCCGAGGGCGCGACCGACCGCCCACTCGAGGTGGGGGCACAACGCGCGTGGCGCGGAGTGAATGAAGATCACTCCACGCGCCAGTGGTGTCGCCATGATCTCTCCGTTTCGTCAGGTGCGTCTTCCCCTACGACCTGATCCGGAGTGCTCGCGGCGCTATGCGGTTGTGGTGCCATTATCGCCCACGCCGACGCGGAATGACAAGCGTGTGATTCCCGTGTCGCCGTCGCCGGGCCCTCACGTGCGGATGCCCCGGCCGAACCGGGCCGGGGCATCCTTGCGACGTGCGAGGGTCAGGCTTCGCTCATCGCCGTCACCTCGGCCTGTCCCTTGGCCGCGTAGTACGCAGCCCGAGCGGCGAGGCGACGGGCCTGCTCTGCCTGACCAGCATCCAGAACGTCCTGCGGCACCTCGACGTTGGGCACGTCGGACGTGCCGTGGTACTTCTCGATGTAGGCGTCGAGCTCCGGGCCGGACGTCCACGACGTGATGAGGCAGTAGCGGGGCTGGCTGCCGGGGTGCGTGGCCGCGTGCCACAGTCGCTGCGTGTCGACGATCAGCTGCGCGCCCGCCGGGAGGGCGATGCGGTACTCGACGCTGGGGTCGGTCCGGTTCTCGCGCAGCACGAAGAAGCTGTCCTTGTCGTCCGTCAGGTTGAAGAACCCGCGCACGACCCAGCCGGTGCCGTCCGGGTTGAGGCGGTTGTTGTCGTCCTGGTGCAGGTTGTACAGGCAATCCGCGTACGTGTTGGGCTGGAGTTCGATGACACGGCAGCGGCCCACGTTCGCGCCGGGCTCCTGCGCGCGTCGTGTGAGGTTCGGAGCCTTATCCACCTGCGAGGGGATCCAGACGCCGTCCTTGTCGGTACGCGGTGGCTTGTGGTTCCAGAAGCCGTTGCACTCGATGTCGCCGGCGAAGCTGGCAAGCGGAGCGAAGCGCGTGTCACCCGAGGACTTCCAGTCGTTGTACTCGATGTCGAGCCACTCCTGAGGATCGAGCTCCTGGTCGTAGCTGTCGAGAACGACGAAGCCGGTCTTTTCGAGAGCGGCGGACTTGATGTAACCCATGATCTGAATCATGCCTTTCGTAGGGGGCCAGCACGTTTTAACAGGCCCGACTTAGGCAAGCCTACATCGGGGCCCTGAGCGGTCCCGGGGCGGGATAGGGCCAGGGCGGCGACGGGCGCGGCGCGCATCGCGAGCATGAACTAGGCTCGACCGCGGCGTTGTCCGAACGACCTGAGGTTCGCGCAACAGCACCGAGCGTTCCGAGGGGCGAAGCGACACTATGGCCACTGCCACCAACATCGATGCGACCGCTGTGAACACCGTCGCGTGGCTTTCCGCGGCGGGGACGGCGATCGTCGTCCCGGTGTATCAGCGTCAGTATCGCTGGGACATCGGAGCATGCGAGCAGCTTCTCGCCGACATCCGTGCCGTCGCCGACTCGGACGAGCGCCACATGCATTTCATCGGCTCGGTCCTGTCCTCGCTCAGCCTCGACGGCGAATCGGCGGAGCTCGTGCTCATCGACGGCCAGCAGCGCATCACGACCCTCATGCTGCTCATCGCGGCGCTCCATCACACGGTGAAGGCCGACCATCCCGACCTCGCCGCAGGCCTGGAGCGGGTGCTCGTGCGCGCTGCCGACCCGGCGCGGACCAAGCTTCGGCCGCACCGGGCCTGGGCGCAGGTGTTCGAGAGCGTGGTGCTCGACCGTCGGACGGCGGGCGGTGAGCTGCGCGAATCGCGCTTCGACGACAACTACGCGTTCTTCCGCAGCCAGATCAGCCCCGAGGAGGCACCGAAGATCTGGGGGGGCCTGCAGAAGCTCGAGCACGTCGCGATCACCCTCGGCATGGGCGCCAACGCCCAGCAGATCTTCGAGAGCCTGAACTCGACGGGCGAACCGCTGCGCGACCACGAGCTCATCCACAACTACGTCCTGATGGGGCTCTCGCACGCGGAGCAGAGCGAGATCGAGGACTCGTTCTGGGTGCCGATCGAGCAGAACACGGGCGAGTCGATCGGGAATTTCTGGCGGCACTATCTCGTCATGATCACCGGCCGCGAGGTTGCGGTGAGCGGCGAGCGCAGTGTCTACGACGCGTTCCGGCAGCAGTTCCCGCGCCTCGACCTAGAGAGCCTGCGCGCTCATGCCTCGGAATGGAAGGAGTACTCCGAGATCTACCGTGTGCTCCTGGAGCCTGCGCACGCGCCCGACCTGGAGATTGCGCGCCAGCTGACGTACGTGAACACCGTCGGACGCGCCATGTACCCGCTCGTCCTGCGGGCGTACCGCGATCACGCGCACGGCAGGGTGGACCGGCCGACCCTGCTGCGCACCCTCGAGTACGTCCAGTCCCTGCTCCTTCGCCGCACGGTCGTGGGCGTCGGCAACGACCGGCTCGTGGCGCGGCTGTGTCGCGCCCGACAGGACGGTCAGGACAGTCTGGAGCGCGCGATCAGTCGCATCACGCCGTCCGACGAGCGCGTTCGCGTGGCGTTGAGGTACGGGGATCTCCCGCATGCCGCCTACGTGCTCGGCCGGCTCGCGGGCGTCGACACACTCGCCGACATGGATGTGGAGCACATCTTCCCGCTGGCGCCGAGCGACGCGTGGAGCGGAGACGGCGAGCGCGAATGGACGGAGTACAGCGAGGACGAGCAGAACAGCCATCGCGCGCTCGCGAAGACCCTCGGCAATCTCACGCTGCTCGAGGAGCCGCTCGCGGAGCGCGCGGCTGACAGGTCGTTCGCCGACAAGCGCGCGGCGTACGCGAAGAGCCACATCCCGCTCACGAGCGATCTCGCCGCCATGCACCAGTGGGGAACGACGAGCATCACCGCGCGCACCGCGCAGCTGACCCGGACGTTCCTGCAGATCTGGGCGCACCCCGCTACCGTGGATATCGACGACGACGGGCTCACTCCGATCCTCGACGCCCGGCGGCGTCGCGGCTGGCCGCCGGGATGGCAGCGGGAGTTCGAGTACGTCGAGTACCGCGGCGAGCACTGGGAGGTCTACGACGTCAGGTATCTGTTCAACCGCGTCTTCAAGCGGCTGTGGGCGGATTCACGGGCGGATGTCATGGCGTTCAGCGCGAGGCGCGGCGGACCGATCTACGGCGCGCAGGCCTGGAACGGGCAGTGGGATGCGCTTGACGAGTCGAACTTCCTCTACATGGGGTGGGACTCGAAGTACATGCTCACGGCGGTGCAGGGCGTGCTCGAAGAGGCCGGACTCGCCTCGGAGGTCTTCGTCAAGTACTCGTACATCGGCGCGGCGATGTCCTAGCGACGCTGGTGGGGGGGCGGGTGGGACTTGTCCCCACCGCCTCTCCACTCGCCGCTTCGCGGCGGGCGGAGCCTCGGGCGGCGTGGGCCCGCCTACGGTTCAAGCACTCTGCCGGTCATACGCGTGCATGGGCCGCCCTTCGGACGACCCATCCACGCGTGGGGCGGGTGGGACTTGAACCCACGATCGTCGGGTTATGAGCCCGCTGCCTTGACCAGCTTGGCCACCGCCCCCTCGACCATCGAGCCTACCGAACGACGCTGCGTCGGTCGGCGCATGGCACAATGCCAGCGTGGACGCGATCGCATGGTTGACCCTGGGCGCCGTCGTGGTGCTCGCTCTCGGGGGCATCGCCGTGGCGCCGCGCCTGCACCGCAACGCCCTCCGACGCCGAATCGAAGGCGAGGCAGGCACGCTGGGCGGAATCGGGGCAGGCTGGGACTCCGTGTGGCGCCCCTCGGCGGAGGAAGCGCAGGCACGATGGCAAGCGCAGGTGGAGATCCCGGCTCCGGCTCCGACTCCCGGTGACAAGGGCCGCATGCACGACGGCCGGATCGTCCTGGACGCGTCGGACTGAGGCCGGTTCAGCGGTGCGTCGGCGGGTTCTCGTCGTCGTGGACCGGCGGCTCCGGCCATACCTTGGCGACGGCTTCGGTCAGCCGGATCGACCCGGTGCTCGGGTGCTTGTCGCTCAGAGCCCCGGCGCTGCCCCGCTCGATCGCGAGCTCCTGGCTGTCGCTGAGCACCTGCGGATGGTTCCGCGCCAGCGAGATGACGCCGTAGATCGCGATGGCGCCGGCGATTGCGAATCCGACCAGGGCGGGCCAGGGTGCGGTCGCAGCCTCTTGCAGCACGATCAGGCCGATGAGAACGGCGACCATCGGATCGATCACGGTGAGCCCCGCGATGACCAGGTCGGGCGGCCCCACCGAGTACGCCGTCTGCACGAAGTACGCACCGACCGCGACGGCCGCAAGGAGGGCGATCAGGCAGAGCAGCGTGAGCCATTCGAAGTTGCCGGCCTGTACGCGCTTGATGACCACCTTGGCGAGGGTCGCCACGAATCCGTAGATGACACCGGACGCGACGATGTAGAAGAGCGCCTGCGCGCGCTTGCGCAGCCAGATCCACAGAATGCTGAAGACCACGATCACGATCAGCAGCAGCACGAGGATCGTGATCAGCTGCTGGTCGGTGACTTTCTGCTCGGTCGCGACGAACGCCGCGATCGTCACGAAGATGAAGATGCCGCCGACGCAGGCGATGATCGCACGGATCGATTTCTTCGTCGGCTTGTGCCCGCTGACCCGCGAATTCAGCAGCGTGGTGATCACCAGCGCGAGAGCGCCCAGTGGCTGTACGACGATGAGCGGCGCCAGCGCGAGGGCACCGAGCTGGCACAGGATCGCCATCGCGAGCATGAGCGTCCCGGCGACCCACGAGGGACGCTTCAGAAGACTCATAAGCTGCTTGCCGGTGAGCCCGGTGCTGCCGGATGAGCCGGTGAGGTGCTCGACTTTGGCGACGCCGCGGTGCTGATACTGCGCCCCGAACGACATGAAGACCGCCCCGAGCAGGGCGAGCGGGATGCCGAGCAGAATCGCGGGATCGCGGAAGACGCCGACCACGTTCAGGGTCACATCATCGAGCGAAACAGCCAGCCACACCACCACTCGACCCTAACCGCACGGGCCGCTCGATAGGCTCAAGGCGTGGCCGTTCTCCCTATTCGCATCCTGGGTGACCCGGTGCTCCACGCCCCCGCCGCCGAGGTCGGCGACATCACCGACGAGGTGAGACAGCTGGTCGCGGACATGTTCGAAACGATGGATGCCGCCCCCGGCGTGGGCCTCGCGGCGCCGCAGGTCGGTGTCCCGCTGCGGATCTACACCTACAGCTATCCCGACGACGACGGTGGCCCGTGGCGCGGCGTCCTCATCAATCCCGAGCTGTGGATGACGCCACTGGAGCCGGGCGATCCCGATCCGGACGACGAGGCCGAAGGCTGCCTCTCGTTCCCGGGCGAGCGGTTCCCGCTTCGACGATCGGACCGCGTCCTGGTCACCGGCAACGATCTCGACGGCGCCCGCGTCGAGATCCGCGTCGACGGGTGGCGCGCTCGCATCATGCAGCACGAGTTCGACCACCTCGACGGGATCCTCTACGTCGACAGGCTGGGCGACGGCGACTGGAAGACCGTGCAGAAGATCGCGCGCAAACGTGGGTGGGGGCGCCCGGGGGCATCCTGGATCCCAGGCGTCGACGACATCGACGCCTGAGCGACTCCGCCGCCTGCGCGGGAGCGGTCGGAAGCGAAAGCTGTCCTACTACACTGCCGTCAGGCGGACGAACGGGGTGAGATGGTTCGCGGAGGATTACGCGCGGTGTTCGTCGCAGCGGTCATCGCCGGGACGCTGATACTGAGCGGCTGCGGGCCGGATGCCGGCACCGGTGCACCGTCGGGCGGTCCGGCGGCGACCGAGACGCCTTCGGCTCTCCCGGTGCCGGCACGGGTCCTCGAGATCGAGGCGCTCGATGTGCCCACGTTCGTCGCGCTCCCCCAGGAGGAGCGACTGGCATACGTCGACTACCGGCTGAACGCGAACGCGGCGCACCACGCGACCACGATCGAGGGGAAGAATCGCCCGACGTGGACGCTCCCGACGCGGGACATGCCCGGGCAGCAGATCCTCGACAACTTCATCTACCTCTCGGATGAGGCGGGCTTCGCGGTCCAGGCGAACGACGAGGGCGAGAAGCTGCTGTGGGTCGTGGAAGCGATCAAGCTCCAAAGCGGCGCGTATTGGGACTCGCCCGGCCCCGCCGCCATGAGCAATGCGTTCGAGCGGGATCTGAACTTCATCCTGAGCCGCGAGGGTGACACCACGTTCATCACCGACCAGGCGTGGACCCTCGTCAGGGACGGTGCCACCATCAGCGGCGTCGATGCGGGAAGGGTCCCTGTCACGCTCCGCGACATCGTGTTCACGGATGAGACCGGCGTGACGGTGACTGGGCGGTTCAACTACCTGGAGTTCACCGGGTTCGACGGCCAGCCGAAAGCCGCCTGGCTGCTCGACAGCATCCGGGAGTGACCTCGCCGGCCGCGAGCCGTCGCGCAAATGGAGAACGACCCCAGAGTGGAGTCCGGGGCCGTCCGCTCCCCGGCTTGGACTCGAACCAAGAACCTATCGGTTAACAGCCGATTGCTCTGCCAATTGAGCTACCGAGGAATGTGCCCGCCGGAGCGGGCAACCCGAAAAGCTTAGCAAATCGGCGAAGGTGCTCGTGACATCAGGAGACCACCAGCCGATGGTCCGCATCACCGTCCGGCGTCCAGAGCAGATCCGTCGTGCCATGCCCGTAACCGATGGCGTGGCCGCCGCGCAGGACGAGCACGTCGGCGTTGAGATCGCGCACGACGTCCGGCTCGTTGGTGACCACGACAGCCGACATCCCGTACGACTCGCGGCGCCTCAGGATCGCCTCGCGCGCGGCACGACGCACCTCGACATCCATGTTCGAGAACGGCTCATCGGCGATCAGCACGCGGGGCTGCAGGACCAGCGCGCGGGCGAAGACGACCCGCTGCCGCATCCCGGCGCTCAGCTCGTAGGGATACTTGGCCGCCGCGCCGAGGGGCAGCATGAGCTCGTCGAGCAAGGTCGCCACCCGCACCGCCAGCGCCCGTTCGTTCACCCGCCGATCCCGGCTCGTGATGGGTTCGCCGATCACCTCCGCCACCGTCATCCGTGCGGGCAGGCGAGCGCCTGCGGATTGCGAGAGGTATCCGGTCAGGTAGGTCAGCGTCCTGTGGGCGCGACCGGGGCGGCGAACGGGGATGCCCTCGACGGAGGCGCTGCCGCCCACGACGCTGAGACCGGGTTCGTCGGCACCGGCCAGCACGGCCAGCAGACTCGATTTGCCTGACCCGGTCGGCCCCATGACCGCGAGCGTCCGGCCGTGCGGCAGCACGAACGAGACACCGTCGACCACGCGCACGTCCGGGGCGCCCCGCCCCGCGCGGGCGATCGACAGATCGCTGGAGCGGATTGCCACGTCGGCTTCCGGACGGCTGGGCATGTGCTCATCCTGCCCTGGGTCGCGTCCATGCGCCAGCGCGGAGGACCGAGTCACCGGGGCTGCGGCGAGCTCACAGGTCGGCGGCGAAGAGCTGTCGCTCCGCATCCACTTCGCGCAGCCGCACCCGTATGGTCCGCCCCTCCTGCGAGTCGGGCGGCACGCGCTGGATGGCACCCAGCAGCTCGGTCTTCTCCCTGTCGATGGTGCGGGCGACCAGGCGTCGCGCGAGCGATGCGGCCGAGATCGTCGCCGCCTCGTCCGACAGGGCGGGGAAGTCCGCGGTGAGCAGTTCAGCGGCCAGCGAGCGGTACGGCTCGCGAACCGCCGACACGGCATCCGCCGCCCACCCCGGGCGGCTCACGTCCGGCGCAGCTGCAACAGACTGGCGGACGGCCTCCAGAGCGGGATGCCGGAACGGCACGGACACGGACCGAGCGAGCAGCGTCGGATCCAGCCGGTGGCCGAACTGCAGGATCCCCATCAGCGCGTCGCGCTCGAGGGCGACCTCGGCGGTACGCGGAAGCGAGGAGATCGTCACGCGAACGGCCGCCTCGGTCTCCTTGCTCGAGGGGTTGCCGGGTGGAGGCCGGTCCTCCCCCGCGCGCGGCTCTGCCCTGCGCGCGGCTCGCTCCACCGCTGCTTTCACCTCGCCCAGATCCAGACCCAGCCGCCGTGCGAGCACGCGGACATACCCCGGGCGCAGCGACGGGTCGCGGATCTCGGCGACGATCGGCGCCGCGGCGCGCAGCGCTCCGGCTCGGCCTTCGACGGTGGACAGATCGAATCCGGCGAGTCGCTGATCGATCACGAACTCGAACATCGGCACCTTGGTGTCCATCAGGGTGCGCACGGCGCCGTCTCCGCGCTGCAGGCGCAGGTCGCATGGATCGAGCCCCTCCGGAGCGACCGCGACGTAGGTCTGCGCGGCGAAGCGCTTCTCGTCGCCGAACGCCCGGAGCGCTGCCTTCTGACCCGCGGCATCTGGGTCGAACGTGAAGACCACTTCGCCGGAGGCGGAGTCGTCGCCCATGACGCGTCGCAGGACGGAGATGTGGTCGGACCCGAACGCGGTTCCGCAGCTCGCGATCGCGGTCGTGATCCCGGCCAGATGGCAGGCCATCACATCCGTGTAGCCCTCGACGACGACCACCCGATGATCGCGGGAGATGTCGCGCTTGGCGAGATCGAGTCCGTACAGCACCTGAGATTTGCGGTACACCGGCGTCTCGGGGGTGTTGAGGTACTTCGGACCCTGATCGTCGTCGTACAGCTTGCGGGCACCGAACCCGATCACCTGGCTCGTCACGTCGCGAATCGGCCAGATCGCCCGCCCGCGGAAGCGGTCGTACACCCCGCGCTGTCCTTGCGAGACCAGCCCGGCGCTGCTCAGCTCCTCGTCGGTGAAGCCCAGCTTGTGCAGCGCATCGCGAAGGTTCGACCATCCCCTGGGCGCGTAGCCGACGCCGAAGTGCGCAGCCGCTCCGGCATCGAACCCGCGTTCGCCGAGGAATCGTCGGGCGGACTCGGCCTCCGATGTGGCGAGCTGCGCGCGGAAGAACTCCGCGGCGGCGCCGTTGGCCGCGTACAGGCGAGACCGGCCTGTCGTCTCGGGCGCCGCTCCCCCGTCCTCGTAGTGCAGCGCGTAACCGATGCGGCCGGCGAGCCGTTCGACGGCCTCGGTGAACGACACGTGGTCCATGGCGCGCAGGAAAGAGTAGACGTCGCCGGACTCGTTGCAGCCGAAGCAGTGGTAGAAGCCCGCCTGCGGGCGAACGTTGAAGCTGGGGCTGCGCTCGTCATGGAACGGGCACAGGCCCTTCATCGCGCCGATGCCTGCCTGCTTGAGTGCCACCCTCTCGCCGATGATGTCGACGATGTTCGTGCGCGCCTTCACCTCGTCGACGTCGGACTGCCGGATCCGGCCGGCCATCAGCGCGCCACCTCGATCCTGGGGACCGGCCGTGATGCACCGGGTGCCCACACGCCCAGCGACTCGGCATCGACCTCGCCGACCAGGCGTCCGTGCCAGGCGATCGCATGCTGGTCGGTGAGGCTCGCCACCTGGTCGACGACGACCCTGCGGCGCGCGGGATCCGTCTGGGCGGTACCGAAATCCTCCGCGTGAACGGCGTCCAGCTCGGCGGGCTGATCCCACAGCGCGGTGGCGAGGCGCTTCAGAACACGCCGTTGCTCCTTGTAGACGCTCTTTCGCCCTTCGATCGAGACGACGACGGCACCGATGATGCCCTTGAGCACCGCCATCTCGGCTTCCACGACCCTCGGAACGACCACGTGCGCACGGTAGCGCGTCAGGATCGGCGCGGCATAGGCCTCGCGGGTCGCGGCGGTCGCCGCCCGGGCGAACCTGCCGATGAGGTCGGAGGTGAGATTCTTCAGACGAGCATGCGACGCGCGCGTTCCGTCGAAGGAGATGATCCATTCCGGAAGGCGCATGAGTCGGTACAGCGCGTCTTCGAGCTCATCGCGCGCGAAGTCGAATCCCACCCACGACTGGATCGCGGACAGCAGCCCCGCATGCTCGGCAGTCGCGGACAGCCGGGCGGGGTTGAGATACCCGTTGACGATCGCGTCCTCGAAGTCGTGCACCGAGTAGGCGATGTCGTCCGACAGGTCCATGACCTCCGCCTCGATGCAGCGGACCCGGCCCGGAGCGTCGGCGCGCAGCCACCGGAAGACGTCTTCGTCCTCGGGGTACACGCCGAATTTCATACGGCCGCCGGGATCGGGAAGCGGATGATCCGCCGTCCACGGATACTTGCACGTCGCATCGAGGCTTGCGCGGGTCAGATTCAGACCGTGGCTTCGGCCGTCCTCGGCGACGGTCTTGGGCTCGAGCCGGGTCAGGATGCGCAGGGTCTG
This sequence comes from uncultured Actinomycetota bacterium, assembly GCA_963772625.1. Lineage (GTDB taxonomy): Bacteria > Actinomycetota > Actinomycetes > Actinomycetales > Microbacteriaceae > Microbacterium. The sequence continues at coordinate 603,342 of CAVYXT010000002.1, forward strand.
CGCGTTGCCCTCGAACCCGCCGACGTCCTCCGCCCAGTCGTTGAGCGCGCGTTCGCCGTTATGGCCGAAGGGAGGGTGTCCGAGATCGTGGCTGAGGCACGCGGTGTCGACCACGTCGGGCGAGAGTCGCAGCGCGGTGGCGAGCTCGCGCCCCACCTGCGCGACCTCCAGGGAGTGCGTGAGCCGGTTGCGCGCGAAATCCGCCGGACTGGCAGGGCTCAGCACCTGGGTCTTGGCGGCGAGTCGGCGCAGCGCAGCGGAGTGGAGCACACGAGCACGATCCCGAGCGAAGTCGTCGCGCTGCGATCGATGATGCTCGCGCTGGAAACGCGCGGCATCGGCGTCGTCGTAGCCTTCGGGGCGCTCGGAGGCGACGCGTACGGCGCCGTCAGCCGCCACTGTGGTCGAGTTCCGCATCGGCGAGAGCGCAAGAGGCCTCGACTCCGAGCTCGCGCGACTCCAGCCAGCCGTTGGGGAGCGCGGGGCGCTTGGGGGTGCCGGCACGGCCCCGCTGGCCTTCGGCGGCGGCACCGGGATACGGCGCATCGAGGTCGAGCGTCGCGAGAAGTCGATCGATCTCGTCGATGCTCGACACCGTCGCGAGTGCGGCACGCGTGTCACCGCCGACCGGATAGCCCTTGAAGTACCAGGCCACGTGCTTGCGGATGTCGCGGCAGCCCCGCGCTTCGTCCTCGAGGAATTCTGCGAGCAGCTGCGCGTGCCGGCGGAACGCTCGAGCGACGAAGCCGAGGGTCGCATCGACCGGCGCGGGCGCGGCCGCGCCGGTCCCACCGAGAGCGCGCGCCAGATCACCGAAGAGCCAGGGCCGTCCGAGGCAGCCCCGCCCGACGACGACTCCGTCGCACCCGGTCTCATCCATCATGCGGACGGCATCCTCGGCCGACCAGATGTCTCCGTTGCCGAGCACGGGCACGCTGGTCACAGCCTGCTTCAGGGCGGCGATGGCCGACCAGTCCGCCTGCCCCGAGTAGAACTCGGCGGCGGTGCGCGCGTGCAGCGCGACGGCCGAGACACCGGCATCCTCGGCGATCCGGCCCGCGTCGAGGAACGTGAGGTGCTCGGAGTCGATGCCCTTGCGCATCTTGACCGTGAGCGGGATGCCGCCCGCCGCCCGGGCCGCGCGGGTCACGATGTCGCGGAACAGCTCGAGCTTCCAGGGCAGAGCCGCTCCCCCGCCCTTGCGCGTGACCTTGGGAACGGGGCATCCGAAGTTCAGGTCGATGTGGTCGGCCCGATCTTCCTCGACGAGGATCCGGACGGCGCTCTCGACGGTGGCCGGGTCCACGCCGTACAACTGGATCGAGCGCGGGGTCTCGGACTCGTGGTGGGTGATGAGGCGCATCGTCGTGGCGTTGCGTTCGACCAGCGCGCGCGAGGTGATCATCTCGCTGACGTACAGGCCGGCGCCGTATTCGCGGCAGAGGCGTCGGAATGCAGTGTTGGTGATCCCCGCCATCGGGGCGAGCACGACGGGCGCGTCGAGCTCGATGGGCCCGATGCGCAGGGTGCGTGCGGGCGAGAGGGTGAGGGTCACCGCTCCATTCTCCCAGATGCGGGGCCACCCTCCTCGAATCCGACCTAACCTGTGGGTATGACCGAGGCCACCGCTCTTGACATCCGCGACATCCCGTTCCGCACGGCCGATGGGCAGGAGGCCACGCTCTCGGACTACGACGAACAGGTGCTCCTGATCGTGAACGTCGCCTCTCGCTGCGGGCTGACGCCGCAGTACGAGCAGCTCGAGCAGCTGAAGAAGACGTACGGCCCGCGCGGATTCGACGTCCTCGCGTTTCCGAGCAACCAGTTCCTGCAGGAGCTGTCCCAGATGGACGACATCCTCGAGTACTGCTCTGTCACGTGGGGCGTGACGTTCCCGGTCTTCGACAAGGTCCGCGTCAACGGCAAGAAGGCCGCGCCGCTCTACCAGGAGCTGACGAAGGTCGAAGACGAGACCGGCAAGGCGGGACGCGTGGAGTGGAACTTCGAGAAGTTCCTGGTGCTGCCCAGCGGCGAGGTGAAGCGATTCCGGCCGAAGGTCAGGCCCGACGACCCGGAGATCGTCTCGCTCATCGAAGCCGGCCTGCCGGACTAGGTCGGAGGCGCCGGTACGCTCAGACCGGTTTCAGGTCTGCGCGCCGTGGTGGTGACGTAGCAGTTCTGCCAGGTCCAGAACGCCTCGTTGTCCAGGAGCCGCATGGCCTCGGTCCACGTGGTCTTTCCGACGAGTCCGGAACCCAGCAGCGGGCCTTCCAGCTCTCGCATCGTCAGCGCGAGATAGCGCGCGGGGAGCGATCCGCCCGCGAAGAGGATCGTCTCGCCGTGCGCTGCGACGGCGTCGAAGCCGGACGCCGCGAGTTGCGGCGCGACGCGCCGCCCGACGAAGTAGTCGATCCCCTCACTCGCCGCCCACGCCAGGAAGCCCTCCCAGAAGTCCCGCAGCGCGGGACTGTCCGTCGCGAGCACCGGGTGGAAGTCCGGCTCCTCCACCACCAGGATGCCGCCCGGCCGGACAGCGGCGGCGAGTCGGTGCAGCACGTCGATACGCTGCGGTACATGGTGCAGCAGCGCACGCGTCAGGACCAGGTCGTAGTCCTCGCCGAGCGGATCGGTCGTCACGTCGATGCGCCTGACCTCGAGGTTCGGCGCCTCGAGCGCGCTGAGGAATCGCGTGTCGATGTCGCTGCACACGACGTGGCCGCGCGGTCCGACCCGCTCCGCCAGCCAGTGCGACACGCTGCCGTTTCCCGCGCCGACCTCCAGGCACCGCCAGCCCGCTGCCACGCCCACCTGCTCGAGGCGGAAGAACAGCTGCGGGTCCAGCATCCGAGACATCAGCGTGAGGCGCTCGTCCTCCTGCGGAATGCTGTGGGGCAGTATGTAATCGGCCATCGGAATCCCCTGCTCGCCGACAGGATACCGTTCCGGCCTTCGATCACACGGGTGCGGTGACCGCGACGTGATGCTCGGCCCACACCTGCCGCACGATCTGAGCGAAGGCCTCGGCGGGCTGCGCGCCTGAGACGCCGTACTTCCCGTCGATGACGAAGAACGGCACACCCGTGATGCCGTACGCGGTCGCCTGGGCCTGGTCTGCGCGGACGTCCGGAAGGTGTCGACCGCTCTGCAGCGCCCCGCGAGCGGCATCCACGTCGAGCCCGACGTCAGCCGCCAAAGCGACGAGCTCGTCCTCGCGGCCCAGGTGGCGTCCCTCCGTGAAGTACGCGGACATGAGGCGTTCGGCGAGCTCGGCCTGACGGCCCTGCGTCTTGGCGAAATGCAGCAGCTCGTGTGCCTTCACGGTGTTGGTGTGCTTGAGAAGATCGAAGCGGTACGGCAGCCCGGCGTCGGCCGCGATTCCCGACACACGATCGAGCATCTCCCGGGCCTGGTCAGGCAGAGATCCCCTTGTGCTGCGACAGATACTCTTCCTCGCCTCCGTCGAAGTCGACCGGCGTGTCCGGCGAGAGCTCGAACGAGTGGAAGACGACCTCGACCCGCGGAGCGTTCTCGTCGCCGGAGGCTTCGGCGAGTCCGTTCTCGAGATTGCGCTTGCCGATGTAGCACCAGGGGCAGGCGATGTCACTCCACACGTCGATCTTCAGGGTTTCTGTCATGTGCGGTGCAACCCGGGGCGCGGAACCGGAATTCCCCGCCGAGCGGGCCGGAACGGACGGCTGCCGAACCTGTGCGAGGATATCTCCGGCGCGCGGCACCAGACGGTGTGCGCTTGGGATTCCGGTGAGGGGCCGTGCGAGCAAGGGGAACTCGCCGTGCTGTGCGAACAGCACGGTCACTCGCGTCGCTCGGGAGCGGCGCTCGGATGGACGATCGGCATACTGGTCGTCGCCCTCGTCGGCGTTGCCGGCGCGGCTGTCGCGAGCGGTCAGGTCGGCGCTCTGATGGGCGCGGGTCCATCTCCCACGGCGCCCGCGACGTCCATTCCGGTGAGCACGGCCGCCCCGGCCCCCTCGCCGACTGCGACGCCCACGCCGGAACCGCCTGCGCCTCCGGTGTCGCCCGCGGCCGCGCCCTGCGCGACGGCTGTGACGATGTCGGTGTGGGCGCACTACGACGATGACCTCATCTTCGCAAACCCGGTGCTGCAGGACGCGATGGCGGCCGGCGACTGTGTGCGAACCGTCTTCGTCACCGCGTCGGACGCGGGGCGGGGAATGGCGTACTCCCAGGGGCGTGAACTCGGGATCCTGCGCGCCTACAACACGATGCGCGGCCAGGAGGGATTCTGGTCGGAGAATAGTGTGACGCTGCTGTCGGGCGCGGAGCTGAGCCAGTTCTCGCCCGACGGCGATCCCGACATCACGATCGCGTTCCTGCGGCTGCCGGACGGCAACCTGAACGGGGACGGCTTCTCCTCGACCGGACATGCGACGCTGCCGAAGCTGCTCGACGGAGCCATCGCGGACCTGTCGCCGGTGACCGGCGCACCTGCCCTCTCGTCCGAGGGGCTCGTCGTGTCCGTGGCCGAGCTGATCCAGGCCTACGAGCCGGCTCGCCTCCTCACCCACGTGCCGTCCGACTCGGCGGAGTGGTCCGCCGGAGACCACCCCGACCACGGGGCGACGGGAACGTACGCCCGAGCGGCGTGGCAGCGTGCGGGGTTCCCGGCCGGGCAGGTGCTCTACGCGATCGGCTATCCCTCCGCATCGCTCCCCGCCAACGTCGGCGGCGACGTCCTGACGCAGAAGATCGCCGCGTTCCGCACCTACGCCGCCCAGGACCCGGTCGTGACGTGCGCGACGGATGCCGCGTGCCTGGCGAAGCCGCGGTTCGGCGAGTGGCTGCAGCGAAACCACCTCAGGTCCGAAGCGGAGCTCTTCCCCGCCGGCTGACGGGTATCGGCTTCCGCCCCACCCTCAGAGCGCGGGGATCTCCGGTGTGTCGACCGCTCCCCCGAATCGGCGGTCCCGATCCAGGTAGACGCCGATCGCCCGCCACAGATCCAGCCGTGAGAAGTCCGGCCAGAGCGTGTCGAGGAACACGAACTCGGCATACGCGGACTCCCACAGCAGGAAGTTCGACGTCCGCTGCTCTCCGCTCGACCGCACGAACAGGTCCACATCGGGCATCTCGGGCTGGTAGAGCCGCTTCTGGATCATCTTCTCGGTCACGGCGGAGGGCTTGATCCGTCCCGCGGCGATGTCCTCTCCGATGGAGCGCACGGCGTCGACGATCTCGACCCGGCCGCCGTAGTTGACGCACATCGTGAGCGTCAGCACGTCATTTCCGGCCGTCAGCCGCTCCGCGTACTGGAGCTCCTTGATGACCGAGCCCCACAGACGCGGCTTGCGCCCCGACCAGCGCACACGGACGCCCCATTCGTTGAGCTGGTCTCTGCGCCGATGGAGCACGTCCCGGTTGAATCCCATCAGGAACCGCACCTCTTCGGGCGAACGACTCCAGTTCTCCGTGGAGAATGCGTACACGCTCAAATGCCGCACACCCGCCTGGATCGCGCCCGCGACGACGTCCAGCAGAGCCGCTTCCCCGGCCCGATGACCCTCGATGCGCGTCTGTCCGCGCTTGTTCGCCCAGCGGCCGTTCCCGTCCATCACTATGGCCACATGCGCGGGAACCCGCCCCATGGGGAACTCGGGCGGATAGAGGCCGGTCCAGTCGACGGGGCGATACGGCACCGCGTCGCGATGGGTGAAGGGCTTCGGGCTCACGTGGCGGCCTCGACATGCTCGAGCGAGCGGATCCCGCGCTCGAGATGCCACTGCGCATACGCTGCGATGAGACCGGATGCCGAACCCCGGGTCGGGGCGGATGCCGCGTCGACGACGTCCCACTCCCCCTCCATCAGCGCCACGAGCAGAGAAGAGGTGGGGACGTCGACGCGCGCCGCCCCGACGGGCGCGCAGTTGCGGCAGATCATCCCACCGAGCTGGGCGACGAAGGTGTCATGGGGGCCGGGCGCACCGCATCGGGCACAGTCGGCCAGACCCGGTGCCCACCCGGAGAGCGCCATCGCGCGCAGCAGGTACGAATCCAGGATGCTGCGGGGTACGTGCTCGCCGCGGGCAAGCGCGCGCAGGCCGCCGACGAGGAGGAGATACTGGTGCGGCGTCGCCTCGGCCTCGTTCAGCCGATCGGCTGCCTCTACCATCGCATTCGCCGACGTGAAGCGGTCGTAGTGCACGGCGATGTCGGCGCCGTATGAGCCGAGGGACTCGGCCTGCTGGACGATGTCGAGGGACCGCCCCTGGTAGAGCAGCACATCGGCGACCATGAACGGCTCGAGGCGGGCGCCGAACCGCGATGAGGTGCGCCGGACGCCTTTGGCGACAGCGCGCAGCTTGCCGTGCCGGCGGCTGAGCATCGTGACGATGCGATCCGCTTCACCCAGCTTGTGGGTGCGCAGGATCACGACTTCGTCGCGATATGTGGGCACCTCCCAATTATGGCCGCCTGGACCTCCCCCGGGACGCCGCCGAGCCGTGCCGCGCCGCCGGGCCGGCCGTTCCGGCGATGCGATCGGGCATTTGTAGACCGGCGACCCAGAATGGATGCGTGGACGCTCCGCTCTTCTCGATCCCGCTGTGGGCCGACCTGACCGCCGTCGGACTCGGCGGCATCCAGGGTGCGCTGTTCGCGTCCGGGTTCCGGGGTCAGCGCCGCCTCGATCTGCTCGGGGTCGCGATCATCGGGGTCGTCATGGGGATGGGTGGTGGCATCATCCGCGACATGCTGCTCGACCAGCCGCTGTCGACTCTGCAGAGCAACTGGTATCTGGTGACCGCGATCGGTGCCGCGCTCGTGGGCATGCTGCTGGCCGCCCCGCTGCGCAGGCTCAACGGGCTCATCGTCGGCCTCGACGCGATCGTGATCGGCATGTTCGGCGCCTTCGGCACGAGCAAAGCACTGGCTCTCGGACTGCCCCTCATCCCTGCGGTCTTCGTCGGTGTCTGCTCGGCGGTCGGCGGCGGCATTCTGCGGGATGTGTTCATGGGGCTTCCGGTCGCGATCATGCACGTGGGCTCGCTGTACGCGATCGCGGCCGCCGCCGGGTGTCTGGTGCTTGCCGTGTCGAACGCGTTCGGTGTGCCACTCGTGTGGGCCGCGGTCGCGGGCATCGTCGTGACCGCGGTGATCCGCGTCCTGGCCGTGGTGTTCGATCTTTCGCTTCCCGAGCAGCGCACACTGTACCGGAGGAAGGTCGCGGCCGAGACCGGCGCGCTTCCGATCGTCAAGCCGTGACGGTCAGTGCGTGAACGCGGTCACGAGTCCCTCCGTCGGCATCGGCGCCTCGAGCGCGTCGAGGTAGGCCACCGCTTCGCGGATGTCGACCACGAGGCTCTCGGCGAGGTTGCGGCTGAGGCCGTTGCGCACGACGATCCGCTGCACGACGAGATCGGAGAGGTCATCGGGCATCGGGTAGGCGGGAATCAGCCAGCCCTTCAGGCGGAGCCGCTCCGACAGGTGGTACAGGTTCCATTTGTCGGTGTAGCGCTTCGTCAACTGCCACGCGAAGACGGGGATGTCGGTGCCGTCGTTCCACAGGTCGAAGGCGGGCATCTTCGCGATCTCGCCTGCGAGGTAGACCGCGACGTCCTGCGAGGCCTTCTGGACCTTGTAGTAGCCGTCCCAGCCCAGCCGAAGGAACAGGTAGTACTGCAGAAGCACCTGCGCGCCGGGACGCGAGAAGTTCAGTGCGAAGCTCGGCATGTGCCCGCCGAGGTAGGTGACGTCGAACACGAGTTCGGAGGGCAGGTCCTCCACCGTCCGCCAGACGACCCATCCGAGGCCGGGGTAGACGAGGCCGTACTTGTGGGCGGAGGTGCTGATCGACACGACCCGGTCGACCCGGAAGTCCCACTCCAGCTCCGGCTGCAGGAACGGCGCGACCATGCCGCCCGACGCCCCGTCGACGTGGATCGGGATGTCGAGCCCTTTCTCCGCCTGAATGCGGTCGAGGGCTTCGCCGATCCGTGCGACGGGCTCGTACACGCCCGTGTAGGTGACGCCCATGATGGCCACGACCCCGATGGTGTTCTCATCGACGTACTTCTCCAGCTCGTGACCGTCGAGGCATCTGTGCTCGTCGGTGATCGGCACGTAGCGAGGCTCCACGTCCCAGTAGTTGCAGAACTTCTCCCAGCACACCTGCACGGCGCTGGAGAGGATGAGGTTGGGCTTGTCCGTGGACAGCCCGGCCGCCCGCCGCGCCAACTGCCAGCGGCGTTTGAGCGCCAGGCCCCCGAGCATGCAGGCCTCTGATGAGCCGATCGTCGATGTGCCGATGGCCTTTTCGGCATCCGGCGCGTTCCAGAGCGTCGCGATCATCTTCCAGCAGCGCGTCTCGATCGCGGCGGTCTGCGGATACTCGTCCTTGTCGACCATGTTCTTGTCGGCCGTCTCGGAATACAGACGGTCGGCGTGCGGATCCATCCAGGTGCCGACGAAGGTGGCGAGGTTCAGCCGCGAGTTCCCGTCCAGCATCGCCTCGTCGTGAACGACCTGGTAGGCCGTCTCGGGGAGCGACTCCGCCGCCGGGAGCATGTTCAGGGGGAAGTCCGTCGCCTCGCCGGGCCGGGCGAAGAGCGGATTGAGCTGATTCTGATCTCTGATGCCGGTGAAGGCCGAAGTAGGCTCGCCGCGTCGCGCGGGCTCGGTAGGAGCGGTCATGCCGATCATGCTAGGGGGAACAGTCGGCCCCGTGCCTCATGCTTCTCAGGTGACGTTCGCACCTGCGTCGAGACCTAATCTCAGATCATGACTCCCGACCGCGTCGTGCGCCTTCGGCGGGAGGCGTGGGGCTTCGCGATCGGATCCGTGTTCTTCGCGGTCGGCGCGGTCCCGTTCTACGCGGACGCCGTCGGCGAGATCATCACCAACCTGACGTTCTTCCTCGGAGCGATCTTCTTCACGCTGGCAGCCCTGATCCAGCTTCTGCTGAGTGGGCGCCGGCCGCCGCGTCGCGGGTCGGGCCGCGCGGATCGCTCCGACTGGTGGGCAGCGGCGGTCCAGTTCGCGGGCACGCTCTTCTTCAACCTCAGCACGACGGCGGCCCTGATCACCGCGGTCGACACCGACGCCCGCATCGGCTCGGGATGGCGTCCGGACGCTATCGGGTCGATCTGCTTCCTCGTGGCGAGCGCTTTAGCGGTGGCCGCCACAACCGACCGTGAGGGGCTCTGGGATCCGAAGGCGCGCAGCTGGCGGTGCACGTGGCTCAACATGGCCGGCTCGGTGTTCTTCGGACTGTCGGCGATCGGCGCTTATGCGATCCCGTCGACGTCCGATCTGGTGAGCCAATTCTGGGCGAACGCCGGAACGTTCCTCGGAGCGATCTGCTTCCTGGTCGCCGCGCTGCTGAGCCGGCGAGACATCCCGCAGGCCGCCTCGTCCGGCTCAGCAGCGTCGGCCTAGACGCGCGCGAGCTGCGCGGACGTCTCGCGCGTGCGGATCGCGCGGTTCACGCACGACACGATCGCCTTGAGCGACGCGGTCGAGATGTCGCCGTCGATACCCACGCCCCACAGTCGCTCGCCTTCGACCTGGAGCTCGACGTAGGCGGCTGCCTGGGCGTCTCCTCCGGCGCTGAGCGTGTGCTCCACGTAGTCGTACAGCGCCACCTCGAAGCCGCGGTCACGCATGATCTCGAGGAAAGCCGCGATCGGCCCGTTGCCGTTTCCGGAGGCCTCGACACGCTCGTCACCGTCGCGCAGCGAGACCTCGAGCGACACGTCGCCGGCGAGGTCGCTCTGGGTCCGCGTCGCGTAGAGCTCGAACCGACCCCAGCGATCCGCCGCCACGTCGGAAGGCAGGTACTCGTCGGTGAAAATGCGCCAGATCTGGTCGCTCGTGACCTCGCCGCCCTCGGCATCGGTCTTGGCCTGCACGACACCCGAGAACTCGATCTGCAGTCGCCGCGGAAGGTCCAGCGCATGGTCGCTCTTGAGGAGGTATGCGACTCCGCCCTTGCCGGACTGCGAGTTGACGCGGATGACCGCCTCGTACGAGCGACCGAGATCCTTCGGATCGATCGGCAGATACGGCACCGCCCACTCGAGCTCGTCGACCGACACGCCCTCCTCGGCGGCCCGGGCATCCATTGCCTCGAAGCCCTTCTTGATGGCGTCCTGGTGCGAGCCGCTGAAGGCCGTGAAGACCAGATCGCCCGCCCACGGGCTGCGCTCGTGCACCGGCAGCTGGTTGCAGTACTCGGCAGTGCGCTTCACGTGGTCGACGTCACGGAAGTCGATCTGCGGATCGATGCCCTGCGTCAGCAGGTTGATTCCGAGCGCGACCAGGTCGACGTTGCCGGTGCGCTCGCCGTTGCCGAACAGGCAGCCCTCGATCCGGTCCGCCCCGGCCATGTACCCGAGTTCGGCGGCCGCGATCGCGGTGCCGCGGTCGTTGTGGGGATGCAGGGACAGGACGACGTTGTCGCGGTGAGCGAGGTGGCGGCTCATCCACTCGATCGAGTCGGCGTACACATTCGGCGTCGCCATCTCCACGGTGGCCGGCAGGTTGATGATGACCTTGCGATCGGGAGCGGGTTCGAAGATCTCGATGACCTGATTGCACACGTCGACGGCGAACTCGAGCTCGGTGCCCGTGTAGCTCTCGGGTGAGTATTCGTAGTAGACCTTCGTCTCCGGGATCCGCTTCTCGAATTCGCGGCACAGGCGGGCTCCGTCGAGCGCGATGTCGATGATGCCCTGCTTGTCGGTGCGGAAGACGACCTCGCGCTGCAGCACGCTCGTCGAGTTGTACAGGTGCACGATGGCCTGCTTCGCTCCCGCGATCGACTCGTACGTGCGCTCGATCAGGTGCTCACGCGCCTGGGTCAGCACCTGGATCGTGACGTCGTCCGGGATGACATTCTCCTCGATGAGGAGGCGCACGAAGTCGAAGTCGGTCTGGCTCGCCGAGGGGAAGCCGACTTCGATCTCCTTGTAGCCCATGCTGACCAGGAGATCGAACATGATGCGCTTGCGCTCGGGGCTCATCGGGTCGATGAGCGCCTGGTTGCCGTCCCGCAGGTCGACCGCGCACCAGCGCGGGGCTTTCGTGATGCGGGCGTCCGGCCACGTGCGGTCAGGCAGGGATACCGCGATCTGCTCGTGGTAGGGCCGGTACTTGTGGATCGGCATGCCCGAAGGCTTCTGGGAATTGTCCATGATGTCGCTTGCTCTCTCGTCAGATGAGGCGGGCCAACAGCAAGCTCCGCGACGAGGAGGGCCCTAGAACGAGGACTCGTCGCGGCGGCTAAGAAGGAGCCGGCCGAAGCGCATGCGTCGATGATACCAGTCCTGTATGCCGCGGGCTGCCCGCGGTTTCGCCTTCTGTGTATCTGGCAGGGGTGGAAGGCGCTCACTACTGTGTGCAGGGAAGGCGTCCGCAACGGATGCCTCGGAGCTTGGGTGAGGCGCCATGGGTTCCCACGACGCGAGGGCGTTCGAGGTCGTCGCGCTCGCGGCGGCCTTCCGCAATCCCGGCGGCAGGTCGTACATCGCCGAGTTCTTCCCGCAGTCGGTCGTCGACCTCTACGACGCGGTCGTCGCGGACGCACACTGGCGCTCGGCGAGCACGCTGACCATGCAGGCCCTTGCCGTCGACCTCGTTCTGATGCGGCACCCCGAAATCGCGGCGCGCTACCAGGCGGATGTCGATGGGGGCAGGCTCGGGTTCGGTGCGGGCGAGGACGACGAGCTGGAGACTGCGACGCGCGAAGTCGTCGCCGCGCTCGATCCGGCTCACGGAGGGGGTTCCGACGACTCCGACGGCCTCCTCGGTGGCGCGGACCCCACGCAGGAGTGGCAGCCCGATTTTCCGACAGCCGACTTCCCGTCCGACACGGCCGAGCCGCCGTCGAGCCGACTGCCGATGGCTCCGCCGGCCGCAGCCGACCCGGTGTCGGCTGGGCCTCCCCCTCCGGGGGAACCCGCCCCGGCACCTCCTGCCGAGCCTGTGCCGGCGCCACCGGCGGGCGACACCGTCCAGACGTGGCTGAATGCCGAGCTCGATGGCGACCCGAACCGGTTCCGGGTCGACGAGTCCCGCCTGCTCAGCGTGTTCTTCGACGTCGCGCGCAGCCGGCACGCCGTCGCCGCAGCGCCCGCTCCGGTCGCCATCCCCGCAGAGGACGAGACTCTCGACCTCACCGTGCAGGTCGCGAGCTCGGATTTCTCGGTTCCTCCGTTCCCGCAGCAACTCCGTCTCAAGCGCGACGGCAAGTCGATGAATCGAGCGTTCTTCGAGATCACGCCGCTGCACGCCGGCCGGAGTTCGCTCAGCGTCCTCGTCGATGTGAAGGGCAATTTCCTGCAGCGCCTGGACATGTCGTTCGATGTCGGCGGCGATGCGGCACCCGTCGTCGAGACCTACGGACGCCCGGCGGCGGCCGCTGCCGTGCTGGAAGAGCGGGTGGCGACGCTGCAGATCACGCCCGTGGCCGGCGGATACGCAATCATCGCACCGCGAGTGAGCCCGAACCCCGTTCAGATCTGGATCACCCCCGACGAGCTCGAAGCGCGCATCGAAGGAGTGCGCTCGACGCTGCTCGCCTCCGTCTCGAAAGAAGAGAACGCGTTCCACATCGACCTGGCTGCGGCCGAGCGCGACGCGCTCCTGCGTCAGCTCGCCTTCGAGGGATTCCTGCTGTACCAGGCGATCTTCGCCGGACCGAACGCGTCGCCTGAGCTCAAATCCATCGGGAAGTGGCTGCGGGAGAGCCTCGGCGCGGAGGTGACGACGCTGCAGGTGGTCTCGATCGGATTCCCCGTCCCCTGGCCGATGATGTACCTCGCCGACCGGTTCGACGCGAACCCCCTCTCATGGGACAACTTCATCGGGATGCGGCATGTGGTCGAGCAGATTCCCATGGCGCGATTCGACGCGATGCCGCCCGCGCCCACGATCGACTCGACGCCCGAGCTCAGCGTGCGCGTCCTGTACAACGACGGGATCGACGCGTCGATGCCGTCGCACCCCGTCGCGGCCCAGCGCGCCTATTGGGGATCGCGCGGCGTGACGCTGACGGAGGGAACACGCGCAGACGACCTCCTGAAGGTCGGGCTCGCCGCTGGCGCGACGGACAAGGTGCTCTACCTGTTCTGCCACGCGGTCGCGAAACCGAAGGACCCCGCCGACTCCCACCTGATCCTGTCCGGCGACGAGGCGGTGACCCTGGGTCAGCTCAGGGTGTTCGCACCCGCCGAGGACCTGCTCGCGAGCCATCCGCTCGTCTTCATCAATGCGTGCGAGTCGGGCGAGCTCTCTCCGAACTTCTACGACGGATTCGTCTCCTACTTCCTGTCGAAGGGAGCCCGGGGGGTCATCGGCACGGAGTGCAAGGCGCCCGGCTACTTCGCGAGCGAGTGGGCGAAGGCGTTCTTCGACGAGCTGTTCGCGGGAAAGACCCTCGGCGCCGTCGTGCTGGAGTTGCGTCGCAGGTTCCTGGCAGAGCACAACAATCCGTACGGCCTGCTGTACGGCGTGCACTGCGACGCCGACACGGTCGTCGCCCCCGCCCTGCTGCCGGCGCGCTGATCCGGCCGTCCGATTCGAAAGGAGTCCACCGTGTCACTGCGACGCATTCCCGGCAGCTCTCAGCAGTACCACTTGATCGCGTATGACAAGCGCGGCGAAGAGGTGCGCGATGAGGATGGCAGCATCGCCAGCGAGCGGGCGCTCGCCGACCTCGCGAATCCATCCGCCGCGGTGACGGATGTGTTCGTCCTCAGCCACGGATGGCAGGGCGACTACGACGACGCGATCAGCCAGTACGACCGGTGGATCGGCGCCGCCAATCCGGACACGGCCGGCGACGGCATCCGACCGTTCATCATCGGGGTCCATTGGCCGAGCAAGGCCTGGAGCGATCGTGAGCTCAAGAGCGGGCCCTCGGGCCTTCTCGGATCGGCGGCCGATGCCGCCGATGCGATGACGGTGGACGAAGCCGTCGACGAATATGCGACGCAGCTGGGCGACTCGCCGGACGTCCGGCGGGCACTGGCCTCGATCCTCGGATACGCCGCAGACGTCGATCCGGACCAGGATGCCGAGGAGGACGATGAGCTGCCTCCGGAGGTCGCCGATGCGTACCGTCTTCTCGCGGTTCGTGCGGATGCCGACGGCGGAGACGATCCCCTCCTCAGCGGTGGCTGGGACCCGGACGAGGCCTTCACCGCGGCGACCACCGGCGAGGGCGACGGCGGCCTCCTCGGTGAAGGGTGGTTCCGCAAGCTTCGGGAGGCGGTTCTGACGCCGCTGCGGCAGCTCACGTTCTGGCACGGCAAGAATCAGGCCCGGGAGTTCGGCGAGGGCGGCGCTGCCCGGCTCGTGAGGTCCATCATGCGTGCGAGCGATGCGCGCGTGCACCTCATGGGCCACAGCTTCGGCACGATCGTCATGGCGGCCGCCGTACGCGGTCCGGGCGACGTCCCGGTCGCCCCGCCCCGCCCCGTCGCGTCGCTCTTCCTCGCGCAGGGCGCGGTGTCGCTGTGGGCATTCGCCGCAGGAGGCGCCCGAGCGCTTCGGCGGCGGACGGGGCTACTTCGCCGACGTCGTCACTTCCGCATTCGTGTCGGGACCGATCGTCGCGACGAGGTCGAAATGGGACTACGCGGTCGGGAAGTTCTACCCGCTCGCGGTGAAGGTCGCCGGACAGTACCTGCTCGGGGACCTCCCCAAGTTCGGCGGTATCGGCACATTCGGCATCCAGGGCGTCCCCGGGCTGGTGGAGCTGCCTCCGCTCAAGTCGGGCACGCGCGCTCGCATCGATTTCGAACCGCACACGGTGTACAACATCGACGCGAGCGCGGTCATCGACGACGTGCAGGGGCCGGCCGGTGCGCACAACGACCTCGCCCATCCTGAGCTGTCGTGGCTCGGCTGGCGATCCGCGGTCTCCGCCGCGCGGTGACCCGCTGACTCAGAAGCCGAGACGCCCGAGCTGCTTGGGGTCGCGCTGCCATTCCTTGGCGACGCGCACGTGCAGCGACAGGTAGACGCGCGAGCCGATCAGCGGCTCGATGCCCGCGCGCGCGCGTGCGCCGACACTCGCCAGCCGCGAGCCCTTGTGACCGATGATGATCGCCTTCTGGCTGTCCCGCTCGACGACGATGTCGGCGTAGATATCCGTCAGGTCGGAGTCCTCGCGTGCGGCGATGTCCTGCACCACGACTGCGATCGAGTGCGGCAGCTCGTCGCGGACGCCCTCCAGCGCCGCCTCGCGGATGATCTCAGCGATCCGGTCGTCGACGGACTCGTCGGTGACGACGCCCTCGGGGTACAGCGGCGGGCCAACGGGCATCAGCGAGAGGACCTCGGTGGTGAGCACGTCGAGCTGTTCGTTCGTCAGCGCGGACAGCGGGATCACCGCAGCCCAGTCGTCGCGCAGCGCGTCGACGTCGAGCAGGCGCTCGGTGATCTGCTCGCGCGATGCGGCATCCGTCTTGGTGACGATCGCGATCTTCTTCGCGCGTCGGTAGCCGTCGAGCGACTCGGCGATGCGGCGGTCGCCGGGGCCGACCTTCTCGGTCGCGGGGACGCAGAAACCGATCACGTCGACGTCGCCCAGCACCTGCTCGACGAGGTGGTTCAGCCGTTCTCCCAGCAGCGTCCGGGGCCGGTGGATGCCAGGAGTGTCGACGATGACGAGCTGTCCGTCCGGTCGGTTCAGGATGCCGCGGATCGCGCGTCGGGTCGTCTGCGGCTTGTCGCTGGTGATCGCGACCTTCTCGCCCACCAGCGCGTTGGTCAGCGTCGACTTGCCGACGTTCGGTCGTCCGACGAAGGTGACGAACCCCGATCGGAAGTCTGCGGGCTGGTCGGCCATCACTGCCTCTCCCTGCGGCGTTCCGGCGCCACACTGATCTCGCCGGTGCGCGGTGTGCGCCCGCCGTTCGCGCTCTCCGCGGCATCCAGCGCTCCGCTCCGTTCGACGAAGACAGTCGCAAGGCCCCGGCCGCGGCCGCGAGACGCGCCGCCAGTCATGACGAGGCCCTCGTACTCCGCGGTCGCGCCGGGCTGCGGGACGCGGCCCAGCGCCTTGCCCAGCAGGCCGCCGACCGAGTCGACGTCCTCGTCCTCGAGCTCGAGGCCGAACAGATCGCCGACCTCGTCGAGTCCCAGACGGGCGCTGACCCGGTACCTGCCCGGCTCGAGCTCCACCACCTCGTCGGCTCGCGGGTCGTACTCGTCCGCGATCTCGCCGACGAGCTCTTCGATGAGATCCTCGAGCGTCACCAGGCCCGACACGCCGCCGTACTCGTCGACGACCAGGCAGACATGGACCGCGTCGCGCTTCATCTGCTGCAGCAGCGTCTCGGCCTTCATCGACTCGGGCACGAACACCGCGGGCCGCGCGATGCGGCTGATCGGAGCCTCACGCCACCCCGCTTCGTCGCGGAAGCCGAACTGGACCAGGTCCTTGAGGTAGAGCACGCCCACCACGTCATCGGCGTCGTCGTCGACGATCGGGATGCGCGAGACGCCTTTCTCGAGGAAGATCCCCATCGCCTCGCGCGTCGACGCCGAGCCGTCCACGGTGACCATGTCGGTGCGGGGCACCATCACCGCGCGCACGAACGTGTCGGTGAAGTCGAAGACGGAGTGGATGAGCTCACGGTCGTCCTCCTCGATGAGCTCGTTCTCGGCGGCCTCGTCGATGATGCTGAGCAGCTGCTCCTCGGAGGCGAATGACGATCCTCGAGCGGCTCCCGGGGTCACCCGGTTCCCGAGCGCGACCAGGCCGTGCGCGAGCGGGCCGAGGAAGATGCGAACGCCGCGGATGACCGGCGCCGCGCCGCGCAGCAGTCCCTTCGCGTGCTGGCGGCCGACGGTGCGCGGGCTGGCGCCGACCACGACGAACGAGATCCCCGTCATCAGCACGGCAGCGGCGAGCATCGCCCACCAGATGCTGTCGAAGAGGATCGTGAATGCGACCGTGACCAGCACCGCGGCGGCGGTCTCGGCGAGGATGCGGATGAAGACGACGGCGTTCGCATGAGCTTCGGGGTCGATCGCGATCTTCCGCAGGGACGCGGCGTTGCGTCCGCCCGCTCCGAGGTCGGCGAGATCGCCTCGCGAGGTCACACCGAGAGCCGCATCAATCGCAGCCATGAGTCCGCCGAACGCGATCAGCAGAACTGCGGCGACGAGGAGCAGCGCAGCGGTCATGCGCGGGGTCGTCGTCGCTCGGCGACGTGGAAGCTCATGATGAGGTCGCTCTGCAGACCGAACATCTCGCGCTTCTCCTCCGGCTCCGCGTGGTCGAAACCGAGCAGGTGGAGCAGACCATGCGTGGTCAGCAGGATCAGCTCGTCCACCGTGGAGTGCTTCGCGGCCGCCGCCTGGGTCTCGGCCACCTGCGGGCACAGCACGATGTCGCCCAGCAGACCCGCGGGCGTCGGCATCTCCTCCGTGCCCGGGCGCAGCTCGTCCATCGGAAAGCTCAGCACGTCCGTCGGACCCGGCTCGTCCATCCACTGGACGTGCAGCGCCTCCATCGCACCCTCGTCGACGAGCAGGATCGCGACGTCCGCGTCCGCGCTGACGTGCAGTTCGGCGAGGTTGTGCTCCATGAGACGCAGGAGCACGGTCTCGTCGACGGCGAAGCCCGACTCGTTGCTGATCTCGATCGTCATGAATGGCCCCGTTTGGGCAGGTGATCGCGCGGGCCGGCCGAGAAACGTGCACCCGTGCGCCGCTCCGCGCGGTTGGCGAACTCCGACGCCTCGTCGCGCTCGCGTCGGCCGGCGAGACGGCGCTCGTCGTACTCGGTGTACGCGTCGACGATGCGGCCGACGAGCGTGTGGCGGACCACGTCGTCGCTCGTGAGATAGGCGAAGTGGATGTCGTCGATGCTGCCCAGCACACGGGTGACGAGCCGGAGCCCGGACGCACCCTGCGGAAGGTCGATCTGCGTGATGTCGCCCGTCACGACCATGCGCGTGCCGAAGCCGAGCCGGGTGAGGAACATCTTCATCTGCTCGGGGGTGGTGTTCTGCGCCTCGTCGAGCACGACGAACGAGTCGTTCAGCGTCCGTCCGCGCATGTACGCGAGCGGGGCGACCTCGATCGTGCCGCTCGCCATCAGCTTCGGGACCAGCTCGGGGTCCATCATCTCGTTCAGGGCGTCGTAGAGAGGGCGCAGGTACGGGTCGATCTTGTCGTTCAGGGTGCCGGGCAGGAATCCCAGCCGCTCGCCCGCCTCGACGGCGGGTCGTGTCAGGATGATCCGGCTGACCTCCTTGCGCTGCAGCGCCTGCACGGCCTTGGCCATCGCCAGGTAGGTCTTGCCGGTGCCGGCGGGCCCGATCCCGAACACGATCGTGTTCTCCTCGATCGCGTCGACGTACGCCTTCTGGCCGAGCGTCTTCGGGCGGATGATCCGTCCCCGCGACGAGAGGATCGCCTCGCCGAGCACCTCGGAAGGCCGTGGGCCGCCTTCCGACTGGAGGATGCGGTTCGAGGATGAGACGTCGGAGGGCCCGAGCGCGTGACCCGCCTTCGTCATCGCGAGCAGCTCGTCGACGAGGCCCCGGGCGGCGGCGACGGCTGCGGCATCCCCCGTCAGGGTGATCTCGTTGCCGCGGACGTGCACGTCGACATCGGGGTGCTCTCGCTCCACGACCCGAAGCAGCCGGTCCTGCGGACCGAGCAGCTGCACCATCGCCACGCCATCGGCGTAGACGCGCTCGACCGTCTCGCCCTGGCCGTCAGCCACCGAGACTCGATTCGTCCAGGTCGCCGGAGAGGACGTGCGCATGGACGTGGAAGACGCTCTGGCCTGCGCCGGGACCGGTGTTGAAGACGAGGCGGAAGTCGCCGTCGCCGTTCTCCGCCGCGACCGCGTTGGCAAGGCCCACCAGTTCGGCGAGGAGGTCCGGGTCGCCCGCGGCGAGCTCGACCACGTTGCGGTACTGCTCCGTCTTGGGGATCACCAGCAGGTGCACCGGTGCCTTGGGCGCGACGTCGCGGATCGCGAAGGCGTTCTCCGTTTCGGCCACGATCTCGGAGGGGATCTCTCCGTTCAGGATGCGGGTGAAGATCGACGTCTCGCTCATCGCCTCAGTCTATCGGGGGCGTTCACCAGCGGCCGAAGGCGGCGCTGACCACGGCGAGGGCCGCCGGCCCGGCCGTGGAGGTGCGCAGCACGGTCTCGCCCATCCGGACGAGGGTGGCCCCCGCTGCCTCGAGCAGCGCCAGCTCGTCCGGCGCGATGCCGCCCTCGGGCCCGACGACGAGCACCACGTCGCGCGCATCCGGGGCGGCGAGGTCGAGGTCGGTCAGGCGCACCGCCGCGTTGGGCTCGAGGACGACGACACGGGATGCCGCAGCCCACGCGCCCAGCGTCGCCGTCGTCGCGAGCGGCGACACGTCCGGAATCCACGCGCGGTGCGCCTGCTTCGCCGCTTCGCGGACGATCGACGACCAGCGCGCGCGACCCTTCTCGGCCTTCGCGGCATCCCATCGTGAGACGCTGCGCGCAGCCTGCCACGGCACGATCTCATCGACTCCGAGCTCTGTCGCGGCCTGGACCGCGAGCTCGTCGCGGTCGCCCTTGGCCAGCGCCTGGGCGAGCACGATGCGTGGAGCGGGAGCTGGGATGTCGGCGCGAGATGCGATCCGGACGACCACCTCCCGTGGCGAGACCTGCTCGCACTCCCCCGTCAGCCAGGTGCCGCGGCCGTCGCCCACCGTCACTTCCTCGCCGACTCGCACGCGGCGTACCGCGACCGCGTGGTGCGCTTCGCTGCCGGAGAGCACGACGGTGTCGCCGGCCTGCGCGTTCGTCGTCCCGGTCGTCGGCGCGTCCGCAGCCGGAGCGCCCGGGGTCGCCGGGAGGAGGAAGTGCAGGGGCACCCGTCACCCGTTCCGGAAACGGTCGCGAAGCTTGGCGAACAGACCCTGGTGGAACTCGGCCAGCCGGGGCGGCGGCGCCTTGGTGCGCTTCGCGAAGTCCTCGATGAGCGCGCGCTCCTTCGCGTCCAGTCGCGTCGGAGTGACGACGTGCACGCCCACCCGCAGATCGCCGCGCTGCGTGCCACGCAGCGGTGTGATCCCGCGCCCCTTGATGGTCAGCACGTCTCCGCCCTGCACGCCGGCGCGCAACTCCAGGTCGACCGGGCCGTCCAGCGAGTCGATCGTGGTTGTCGTGCCGAGGATCGCGTCGGACATGGAGACCTCGAGCGTCGCGAGAAGGTCGTCTCCGTCGCGGCTGAACTCCTCGTGCGGCGAGACGGTGACCTCGACGTACAGGTCGCCGTTGGGACCGCCTGCGGGGCCGACCTCGCCCGAGCCGGGCAGCTGCAGCCGCAGGCCGGTCTCGACGCCCGCCGGGATGTCCAGCGACACGGTGCGCCGCGCCCGCACGCGTCCCTGACCCTGGCAAGTGGCGCACGGGTACGGGATCGTCGTGCCGTAGCCCTGGCACGATCCGCAGGGCTGGCTCGTCACGACGTTGCCGAGCAGGCTGCGCACGGTCCGTTGCACGTGACCGGAACCATGGCAGATGTCGCACGTGACCGGCGAGGTGCCCGGCTGCGTGCAGGAGCCCTTGCACGTGTCGCACAGGACGGCGGTGTCGACCTCGATGTCGCGGTGGACGCCGAAGACGACGTCCTTGAGGTCGAGCGTCACGCGCACGAGCGCATCCTGACCGCGTTCCCGTCGTGAGCGGGGCCTGCCTGCGCGCTGGCCGCCTGCCGCGCCGAAGAACGTCTCGAAGATGTCGCCGAACCCGCCGAATCCGCCCTGCGCACCGCCGCCGAACGGCGAGTCGTTGCCGCCCAGGTCGTAGCGGGCGCGCTGGTCGGGGTCGCTGAGCACGTCGTACGCGTGGGTCACCAGTTTGAAGCGCTCGGACGCATCGTCACCCGGATTCACGTCGGGGTGGAGCTCCCGCGCGAGGCGCCGGTACGCCTTCTTGATCTCGTCCGGCGTCGCGTCACGCGCAACTCCGAGCACCTCGTAGTGGTCAGCCACAAATCGCCTTCCCGCCCGCGGACCGCGGGGATCGTCTGGTCACGGATGCCGCGTCAGCGGGCATTCTCGTCGTCGTCGAGCATCCGGGTGAGATATCGCGCAACGGCTCGCACCGCCGCGAAATTCGTCGGGTAGTCCATCCGCGTCGGGCCGAGAACCCCCACGCGTGCGCGTGCGCCGGTCGCATCGTACTCGCTGGCGACGACGGACGCCTCGCCCAGCCCGAACGGCTCGTTCTCGCGGCCGATGCTGGCGGCCAGACCGTGGTCGTCCGCGACCATCTCGCTCATGAGCTTCATGAGCGTCACCTGCTCCTCGATGGCCTCGAGCAGCGGATAGATGCTCCCGCGGAAATCCGACTCGCTGCGTGCGAGTGTCGCCGCGCCGGCCATCACGAGCCGGTCCTGACGGAACTCGTCGAGCTCCTCGGCGACGACGCGCACGATCGACGTGGCGGCCGCATCCAGCCTGGATGCTGCGGAGTCCGCCTTCGCCAGCCGCTCGTCCACCCGTTGCACGCCCTCGCGCACCGGTCGACCGACGATCAGGGACGCCACGTCGGAACGGACTCGGGCGAGGTCGTCGTCGTCGAACTCGTCGTGGACGAACGCGAGGCGCTGCGAGACCCGGCCGGTGTCGGTGACGAGGATCACCAGCATCCGCCCGGCGCCGAGCTGGACGAGCTCGACGTGGGAGATCGTCGCCCGTGCGAAGGACGGGTACTGCACGATCGCGACCTGGCCGGTCAGCTGCGTCAGCGCGCGCACTGTCCGCACGAGGACGTCGTCGAGGTCGCCTGGCCCGTCGAGGAAGGCCGAGATCGCGGCACGCTGCGCCGGCGAGAGCGGCCGCACGTCGGCCAGGTGGTCGACGAAGACGCGGTAGCCCTTGTCGGTGGGGACGCGCCCGGACGAGGTGTGCGGCGCCGCGATGAGCTCCTCATCTTCGAGCAGGGCCATGTCGTTGCGGATCGTCGCCGCCGACACCCCGAAGGCGTGCCGCTCGACGATCGCCTTGCTGCCGACGGGCTCACGCGTGTCGACGAAGTCCTGCACGATCGCCCGCAGCACCTCCAGACCTCGATCGGTGACCATCTCGCCTCCTCACGTGTCCAGCCGACTGGCACTCCCATGATCTGAGTGCCAATTCTACCGGATCGCACCGCTCGTGAGCGGGAACCGGGTCAGTCGCTGAGCGCGCGCACGACGGCATCGGCGAGGAGCCGCCCGCGTCGGGTGAGCACGATCCGGCCGTGCACTGCGGCCGAACCGTCGAGAAGGCCGTCGGCGATCAGGGAGGCCACGGCCGAACGCCCTTCGCCGAGCAGCTCGGAGATCGGCAGACCCTCGCGGATGCGGGTGCGCAGCATCACGCTCTCGAGGGCCGTTGCCGCGTGATCGGGCCGCTCGCGCGCTGCTACCGGCGACTCGCCCGCCGCAAGACGCTGCGCGTACGCGGCCGGGTGCTTCACGTTCCAGAACCGCACGCCGGCGATGTGGCTGTGGGCGCCGGGGCCGAAGCCCCACCAGTCCGCTCCCTGCCAATACGCCAGGTTGTGTCGCGACCGGTGGGCGTCGTCTCGCGCCCAGTTCGACACTTCGTACCAGTCGTAGCCGGCCGTGCCGAGGAGGTCGTCTGCCAGCTCGTACATGTCGGCCTGGAGGTCGTCGTCCGGCGCGGGTACGTCGCCTCGCCGGATCTGCCGGGCGAGCTTGGTTCCGTCCTCCACGATCAGCGCATACGCCGACACATGGTCCGGCTCGAGTCTTGCGGCGGACTCCAGCGATGCTCGCCAGTCCGACAGCGACTCCCCCGGAGCCCCGTAGATGAGATCGATGCTGACGTCGAGTCCGGCGCGGCGGGCGGCGCCGACGGCCGTGCCCACGTTGGAGGGCAGGTGTGTTCGATCCAGCGCGGCCAGGACGTGCGGGACTGCCGACTGCATGCCGATCGACAGTCGCGTGACCCCGGATGCCGCCAACTCGCCGGCGACGGCATCCGTGACCGTGTCGGGATTTGCCTCGACGGTCACCTCCGCGTCGGGCTCGATTCCGAACGCGGCGCGGATGCCGTCGAGCATGCGACCGAGGTCGCCCGGCGGCAGCAGGGTGGGGGTTCCTCCGCCGAAGAAGACCGTGGCAGGGGGCCGGAGAGGGCCCGCGCCTGCGAGGACGGTGCGTGCGAGATCGACCTCCTGCAGGAGTGTGTCGGCGTACTGGTCCTGCCGTGCGCCGCGAAGCTCGCCGGCCGTGTAGGTGTTGAAGTCGCAGTAGCCGCACCGCACCCGGCAGAACGGGACGTGCAGGTAGACCCCGAACTGCGAGGCGCTGTCGATCTCGACGGGAAGCGACCCGTCGCGCGGTGCGGGCTCTCCGATCGGGAGCGCGGAGCCCATCAGGCCGGGGTGGCGTACAGCGGCGAGATCGCGCGCAGATAGCGAGTGAACAGCTCCCGCCGGCGCCGACGGATCATCCCGGGGAAGACGCGGTACAAGAACGCGGACGGGGCGTCGAAAGCGCGCACGGTGAACCACACCTCGTCGTTGTCGTACCACTGGAGTATGAAGGACTCCTCGCCGCTGACGACGGAGCCTCCCACCGTCCCCAGGGCGAACCCGACCCGGCGCGGCTCCTCGATCGAGAAGATCACCCGCAGTTCGGCGTCCGCGCTCATGCCGCGGACGCGCCCGTGCACGTGCACGGTCGTCCCGGGGCCGACGTAGGGCGTGCCGTCGGTGTCGAAGCGCTGGTCGGCTTCGAGCCGACTGGGAGCGAGCGGGTGCCCTTCGGCGTCGAAGCTCACTCCCGAGTACATGGGTCCGGCGGCCGGACGCACGTCGCTCAGCTCGAGGCCCGCTCCGCGCTGCGCGCTCCACGACAGCAGAGCGTCGCCGGCGCTGCGGAACCGGGCCTCACCGCTGCCGACGCGCCAGGACTCCTCGGCGGGGATGCTGCGCTCCGGCGGGAAATGCATCAGGTCGGCGGCCTGTGTCGCCCCGACGGCGGCGTAGTCGACGGTCTCGTCCCTGAAGGTCCCGCGGCGCATGGATTCCAGCCTACTTCCGGTTCCTGGGGGCGCCATCCAGCGCTCCCGAGAGCCTATTTCTTGTCCTTGCTCTCGGTGTCGCCCGAGAGCGCGGCGATGAACGCCTCCTGGGGGACCTCGACGCGTCCGACCATCTTCATGCGCTTCTTGCCCTCCTTCTGCTTCTCGAGCAGCTTGCGCTTGCGCGTGATGTCGCCGCCGTAGCACTTGGCAAGCACGTCCTTGCGCATCGCGCGGATCGACTCGCGGGCGATGATCCGTGCGCCGATCGCCGCCTGGATCGGCACCTCGAACTGCTGGCGGGGAATCAGCTTCTTCAGCCGCTCGGTCATCAGCACGCCGTACGCGTAGGCCTTATCGCGGTGCACGATGGCGCTGAAGGCGTCGACCGGTTCGCCCTGCAGCAGGATGTCGACCTTCACCAGGTCGGCTTCCTGGTCGCCGCTGGGTTCGTAGTCCAGCGAGGCATACCCCGCGGTCTTGGACTTGAGGTTGTCGAAGAAGTCGAAGACGATCTCGCCCAGAGGCATGGTGTACCGGATCTCGACGCGATCCTCGCCGAGGTACTCCATGCCCAGCAGCGTGCCCCGCCGTGACTGGCACAGCTCCATGATCGTGCCGACGTAGTCCTTCGGCGCGAGGATCGCGGCCTTGACCATCGGCTCGGTCACACTGGCGATCTTGGTGCCGGACGGGAACTCGCTCGGGTTGGTGACGGTGTAGGTCTTGCAGTCGTCGGTGGTCACCTCGTACGTCACCGACGGCGCCGTCGAGATGAGGTCGAGACCGAATTCGCGTTCGAGACGCTCGGTGACGATCTCGAGGTGCAGAAGGCCGAGGAAGCCGCAGCGGAATCCGAAGCCCGAGCGCGACCGAGGTCTCCGGCTCGTAGTTCAGGGAGGCGTCCGACAGCTTCAGCTTGTCGAGGGCCTCGCGCAGCACCGGGTAGTCGCTGCCGTCGATCGGGTACAGACCGGAGAACACCATGGGCTTCGGGTCGGTGTAGCCGGGCAGCGCCTGCTGCGAGGGCTTGGCGGCGCTCGTGACGGTGTCGCCGACCTTCGACTGGCGCACGTCCTTCACGCCCGTGATCAGATAGCCGACCTCGCCGACGCCGAGCCCCTTCGTCGGGGTGGGCTCCGGCGAGGAGACGCCGATCTCCAGCAACTCGTGCACCGCGCGGGTGGACATCATCTGGATCCGCTCGCGCGGACTCAGCTTGCCGTCGATCATGCGCACGTAGGTGATGACTCCGCGGTACGAGTCGTACACCGAGTCGAAGATCATGGCTCGCGACGGCGCGTCCGGGTCGCCCTTCGGGGAGGGGATCTGCTGCACCACGTGGCTCAGCAGCTCTTCGACGCCGAGGCCGGTCTTGCCGCTGACTCGGAGCACATCCTCGGGCCGGCCGCCGATCAGGCTGGCGAGCTCCTTCGCGTACTTCTCGGGGTCGGCCGCCGGGAGGTCGATCTTGTTCAGCACGGGAATGATGTGGAGGTCGTTCTCCAGGGCCAGATACAGGTTCGCGAGGGTCTGCGCCTCGATGCCCTGCGCCGCATCCACCAGCAGGATGGCACCCTCGCAGGCGGCGAGTGAACGGCTCACCTCGTACGTGAAGTCGACGTGACCGGGAGTGTCGATCATGTTGAGCGCGTACGTCCGGCCGTCCAGCTGCCACGGCATGCGCACGGCCTGGCTCTTGATGGTGATCCCGCGTTCACGCTCGATGTCCATGCGGTCGAGGTACTGCGCGCGCATGTCGCGGTCCGAGACCACGCCGGTGATCTGCAGCATGCGGTCGGCGAGCGTCGATTTGCCGTGATCGATGTGAGCGATGATGCAGAAGTTGCGAATCAGCTCAGGCGGGGTCGCGGACGGCTCGAGGGGCTTGTGGGCGCGCGGTGACATATGAAGCCCAGTCTACGGGGCGGCCCGCTCCGCCTGAGCGGTCCTCCTGTCCGCGGCGAATCGCTTCGCCTTATCCTGAGCGGATGGTCGTCCAGCTGGTGTTCGTGCACGGCATCCGGACGTCCGCGACCATGTGGCGCGCGCAGGTGGCCGCGATGCAGGAGCGCGGCATCCCCGCCGACGCGGTCGATCTGCCTGGTCACGGCACGCGGATGGCCGAGGAGTTCACCCTCGCCGCCTCATTCGAGACGATCGACGATGCTGTTCGGGATGCCGCCGCCCGCGGACCTGTGCTGCTGGTCGGTCACTCGATGGGCGGTCTGCTGTGCATCGAGTACGCCGGTCAAGAGGATCCGCCGCCTGTCGCGGGGTTCGTCGCGGCATCGTGCACTTCCCTTCCGCGAGGACTCCGACTGCACGCCTACCGGGCCTTCGCGCGCGGATTCGACTCACTCCCCGACCGCGGGATGTGGCTCACGAATCGCATGCTGGATCGCATCCTGCCTGACGAGACCCGCGCGGACTTCGGCGCCGGGGGCTATGCGCTGGATGCGCAGGACGTCGCGCTGCGGAGTCTGTCGGTCCTCGACCTGCTTGCGGCGCTGCATCGCATCGAGGTGCCCCTGTGGTTCGTCAACGGGCAGTACGACCAGCTGCGTGTCAACGAGCGGCTCTTCATGCGGGTGGCGCAGCACGCCGAGCTGGTGGTCGTTCCCCGCACGACCCACCACGTCACGGTCATGCGGCCGCGCGTCTTCAACGCGCTCCTCGACCTCGCGATCGCGACGATCGCCTCTCGTCAGGCTCAGGGACCGCACGACACCTGATAGACTCGGTGATTGGCTTGCGTGTGGGTGTTCACCCTCACGACCGCCGTGCGGCATCCCTCTCCTGCCTCTCGGCATCTCACATCGATCACTCCGAACGAAAGAACGTCGACAAACGTGGCAAACATCAAGTCGCAGATCAAGCGCAACAAGACCAACGACAAGGCGCACGAGCGCAACAAGGCCGTCAAGAGCGAGCTGCGCACCGAGGTGCGTCGCACCCGCGAGGCCATCACCGCCGGCGACAAGGCAGCTGCCGAGAAGTCGCTCGCCAAGGCGACCAAGAAGCTCGACAAGGCCGCCAGCAAGGGCGTCATCCACGCGAACCAGGCTGCGAACCGCAAGTCGGCGATCGCCAAGCAGGTCGCCTCGCTCTGAGCACCGCCGCTCCTGAAAGCCCGTCCCTGGTGGGGCGGGCTTTCGTCATTCCGGTACCCCATGCGACGCTGACGCGCCTACTCAGGAACCGCCCCTTCGATCCGGCGCTGACGCGCCTACTCAGGAACCGAAGGGCTCCCGCGTCGCGATCACCGTGATGAGCCGCTCGAGCGCGAACACGCTGTCGCGCGAGCCGCCCTTGACCTCGACATCCGCCCGGGCCGTCGCCTGGATGGCCATGCCCAGCGTCGCGTCGGACCACCCCGACAGATCCCGGCGTGCGCGGTCGACCTGCCAGTCCTTCAGCCCGAGTCGAGCAGCCAGCGCTGCGGAGGAGTCCCGGGTGCCCGCGACGCGCGCCATCGTGCGCAGCTTGGATGCGATCGCGGCCACGAGGGGTACGGGGTCGGCGCCGGATGCGAGCGCGTGGCGAAGCGAGATGAGCGCCTCGCCGTAGCGACCGGCGATCGCCGTGTCGGCGACCGCGAAGGCCGACGTCTCGACGCGCCCGCCGTAGTACCGCTCGACGATCTGCTCGGTCACGTCCCCCGGCACATCCGAGATCAGCTGCTGACAGGCTGCAGCCAGCTCGGTGAGGTCATCGGCGAACGCCGATACGAGGGTGCGCAGAGCAACGGGCGCGATCCGCTTGCGGGCTGCCGAGAACTCCCCCGCGGCGAAGTCGAAGCGATCGGAGTCGCGCTTGACGGCAGGGCAAGCGATCTCGATGCCGCCGCCCTCACCGGCTCGGATCGCGTCGAGCAGCTTCTTGCCGCGGACGGTGGCGCCGGTGTGGCGCAGGACGACGGTCGCACCGTCCTGAGGAACCGCGAGGTACGAGACCGCTTCGGCGAGGAAGGCGTCGGAGCACTTCTCGACGCCCGTGACCCGCACCAGCCGAGGCTCGCCGAACAGCGACGGGGAGGTCACACCGAGGAGCGTGCCGGCGACGTAGTCGTCGGCGCGCACGTCGGTGACCTCGAGGCTCGGGTCCTCGGCGCGCAGATAATCGCGGATGCCGGCGATCGCGCGCTCGGCGCACACCTCCTCGGGCCCGGATACGAGCACGATCGGAGCGGGCTGCGGGGCGCGCCAGGAGACCTGCGGGATGGTCGTGCGCGCCCTCCCCGCCGGGCTGCGTCGCGCGCTCGTCGCCATGATCCCAGCCTACCCAGGGGCTGCGACCTCGCCGCCGCGCTCGCGCCACACCATCAGCTCGGACGCCTTCCGCCAGAGGGCGATCAGCCCCTCGTCGTCGGTGCGCGCGGTCCGCGCGCCCAGATCCCGCAGCACATCCAGGATCTCGCGGCGCGGGTGCCCGTAGGTGTTGTCGGCGCCGACGGTCACCAGCGCGAGTGCCGGGTCTGCGAGCGCGTACAGGGCGGGGTCCTGGTCAGCACTGCCGTGGTGAGCGACCTTCACGACGTCGTAGGGCGGCTCCAGAGCATCGGATGCCGCAAGGGCACGCTGGGGCGACGCGGACAGGTCGCCGAGGAACAGCGAAGTCGGCAGGCCGGGCCCGCGGATGTCGACGACGACGCTGGCGTCGTTTCCAGTCGGGAACGCGCGACTCCCGGCGGGCGGCCAGAGCACGCGCCACGTCGCGCGGCCGAGCGTTCCGCTTCGTCCCGTGTGGACGGTCGTGGTCCGGGCGCCCCCGGCCTCGAGTCGGGACAGCAGTCGCGCATCGTCGGCCGACGCGAGCGGACCGTGAAGTGCGGTGACGGTCCGCCCGACGACGGCATCCAGTCCGCCGACGTGGTCGAGATCGAAATGGGTGAGCACCAGCAGGTCGATGCGGGCGACGCCCACGCGGTCGAGGCAGCGGCCGAGGGCTTCCGGTTCGGGGCCGGTGTCGATCAGTGCGACGGCGCCGGCGGAGCGGATCAGGACGGCGTCGCCCTGGCCGACGTCGCACGCGATCACGCTCCACGCCGACGGCAGCGTCCAGCGACCCGCGACGGAAGACAGCGCGGCGCCACCGCCGACGACACCCGCGACGATCGCGACCACGACGACGGACAGCATGCGCGTCCCTCGATATCCGCGCCGCCCGGCGCGGGGTGCAGCGACGAGCATTCCGATCGCGACGCTCGCGACGGTCAGCGCTGCGACCCCGGGCCAGCCCTCCCACCAGGCGAGCTGGGCTCCGGGAAGCGCGCTGAAGGTCTCCGCCGTCCCGGCGATCCACGCCGCCGGCAGCCAGGCGATCGCGGTCAGGCCGGCCTGGATCCAGGGCAGCGGCGCCGCGATGCAGGCAGCGAGTCCGGCGACGGTGGCCAGAGGCGCCGCCGGCGCCGCAAGGAGATTCGCGGCGACTCCGTACACCGGCACGCTCGGGGTGATCACGACCAGGAGCGGACCGCACGCCAGCTGGGCGGCGAGGGGCACCGACAGTGCCAGAGCCAGGGCCCTCGGCATCCATCGCTCGAGGCCTGCGGCGAGAGGACGAGCGAACAGCAGCAGCGACGAGGTCGCGACCGCCGACAGCGCGAAGCCGAGCGAACCGGCCAGCCACGGATCGGTCACGAGGAGCACGGTGACCGCCAGCGAGAGCACGGCCATCCCGGCGCCGGTGCGTCCGATCAGCACGCTGATCATCGCGATGCCGGCCATGGCGCCGGCCCGTACGACGCTCGGCTCGGGCGTGACCAGCAGTACGAAGCCGGCGAGTGTCGCGAGCCCGACGCCCACCCGTGCGCGGCGCGATCCACCCGCCGCCGCGACGGCTCCGAAGGCGAGGCCGACGACGATCGCGCAGTTCGCCCCGGACACCGCGGTCAGGTGCGACAGCGATGAGTCCTTCATCGACCGGTCGAGCTCGGCCGTCACGGCCGAGGTGTCTCCGACGGCGAGCCCCGGGATCAGTCCCGCTCCAGGTGCTGGCAGCCCGGCGGCCGAAGCGACGAGTCCGCGACGCAGATCGGCCGCGACGGCGAGCACTCCGCGCGGCGCCGCCTTCACCTCGACGCCACGAGATGCCATGACCGCGAGCACCGCGCGGTCGCCCGCGGGACCGGCGCGCGCCGTGCCCCGCACCTCCACCTGGGCGCCGATATCCAGTTCTTCCGGGCGATCGACCTCCGCGGGCTGGACCCGGATGGCGATGTCGAAGCGGACCGTGTCGGCGACCGGACCGGTGACCAGGCGTGTGGCGACCGCGTCGAACGCCCATTCACCCGTCGCCCGAGTCTCGATCTTGCCGGTCACCGTCGCCTCGAGGACGACCGCACGACCGCCGCTGAGAGCGAACCGCTCCGCCTCGGCGCGTGCGGGCTGCGCGAGGGCGACGTGCGATGCCGCGGCGGCGGCCGCGACGAGTGCCAGCACGACGATCGCGCCTCCACGGCCCCTGCGCCGCCGCACTCGGCCGGATGAGCCTGACCGCATCATGCACGCTAGCGCGACGAGCGACAGCGCCCACAGCGCCACGGAGACGACGGCGCCCGCACAGGGATGCATCGTCGCGACCAGCGCGGCTGCCCACGCGGACAGGGCGACCGGGATGAGCCGCAGGCGAGCGCTCGGCCTGGTCACGGTCACACCGTGACGAGGTCGCGGAGCGTCTCGAGCATCTTGTCGCCGATCCCCGGAACGGCCAGCAGGTCCTCCACGCTCGTGAACCGTCCGTTCGCATCCCGCCACTCGATGATCCGTGCGGCCATCGCGGGACCGATGCGCGGAAGGGTATCGAGCTGCGCGGCATCCGCAGTGTTGAGGTTGACCCGGCCGTCGGCGACCGCCGCCGCGCCTTGCGACGCCGGCGCCTCGCCAGCGGCAGCCACGTGCAGCTGCTCCCCGTCGCTCAGGGGACGCGCCAGGTTGACCGCCGCCTCGTCGGCGGCAGGCGCGAATCCGCCCGCCGCCGCGATCGCGTCAACAACCCTCGCACCCTCCCCGAGGACGTACAGCCCAGGCGTGGCGACGGCACCGGAGACGTGCACGAAGACGGATGCCGCCGCCGCGGCATCCGTCTCGACGGCCTCGTCCATCGTGACCGCCTCGATCGGCGCGGACGCCCCGCGGAGGATGCCGATCGCGACGGTGACCGTCAGTGCGAGCAGCACCACCACGATGGCCGCTCCCAGGCCCAGGCGTACGCGGGGACTCGCACCGCCGCTGCGTGGTTGCTCGGCAGTCGACACACGCCCGAACGTACGACGATGCGGCGCAGTCGCACGCGCGGCGTCGCCTCCCGGTGGAGGATGTCGGCCGGAATGCGCCTGGGGAGGATCAGCTGGTGCTGAAGCTGACGACTTTCGGCGGGCGGACGACGGTCCGGGTGATGACGCGTCCCGCCAGCGCACGCTGCACGCGGGCATCGTCGCGGGCAAGCGCTTCGAGCTTCGACCGGATCGATCCGCGCCGACACCTCGAGGGTCGCCCGCACCTTGCCGTCGACCTGCACGACCGTGGTCACGGTGTCCTCGACCAGCAGCGTCGCGTCAGGCTGCCGCCACGTCACGAGGCCGACGAACGGCTGGTAGCCGAGGATCTCCCACATCTCCTCGGCGGTGTGCGGAGCGAACAGGTCCAGGACCATCGCGGTCACCTCGGCCGCCTCGCGGACAGCCGGATCCCGTGGACCGGCACCGGTGTCGATCACCTTGCGCGTGGCGTTGACGAGCTCCATCAGCCGCGCGATGACGACGTTGAACTTCGTCTGCTCGACCAGGCCCGGCGCGTCGGCCAGCAGTCGGTGCGTCACACGTCGCAGCCCCTGATCGCCTTCAGCCCAGATCACGTCCGGACTGCTGTCGACGTCCTGAGCGACGCGCCACGCACGCGCGAGGAACTTCTGGGCGCCGGTGGTGGACACGTCCTCCCAGTTGATGTCGTCCTCGACCGGTCCGGCGAAGGCGATCGCCACGCGCACTGCGTCGGCGCCGGGGTCGACCATGCTCGAGGCGAACTCGACCAGGTTCCCCTTGCTCTTGGACATCTTCGAACCGGACAGCAGGACCATGCCCTGGTTGACCAGGGTCGAGAACGGCTCTGTGAAGTCGATCAGCCCGATGTCGAACAGCACCTTGGTGATGAACCGCGCGTAGAGAAGGTGGAGGATCGCGTGCTCGACACCGCCGATGTACGAGTCGACGGGGGCCCACTTCGCGGCCTCGGCCGACGAGAAGGCCTCGCTGGGGTCGCCGGGCGCAAGGAAGCGCAGGAAGTACCACGAGCTGTCGACGAAGGTGTCCATCGTGTCGGCGTCACGGAGCGCGGGCGCGCCGGTCTCGGGATCGGTCGTCCGCATCCACTCGGTCGCTCCGCCGAGCGGGGAGGTGCCCTTCGGCGTCAGATCCAGGCCGTCGGCATCGGGCAGCGTGAGCGGCAGCTGGTCGACGGGGACGGGGACGGTGCGGCCGTCCTCGGTGTGGATCATCGGGATGGGCGTGCCCCAGAAGCGCTGACGCGAGATCAGCCAATCGCGCAGACGGTACGACTTGGATGCACGCCCGGTCCCGGCGGAGGCGAGCTGCTCGGTGACGCGCGCGATGGCGTTGCGCTTGGAGAGTCCGTCGAGCGGACCGGAGTTGACCATGCGACCCTCGCCGGTCAGGGCGATGCCCGTGGTGGCGGGGTCCAGATCGGCGATGGATGCCGCGAGCGGGCCTGGATCGATCGGCACGCCGTCGTCGTCGAGTTCGATGACGGGAATCGCTCCGGTCACGGGCGCGGTGGTGTCCACGACCACCCGCACGGGCAGGTCGAAGGCGCGCGCGAAATCGAGGTCGCGCTGATCGTGGGCCGGCACCGCCATGACCGCTCCGTGCCCGTAGTCGGCGAGCACGTAGTCGGCGGCCCAGATCGGCAGCCGCTCGCCGTTGACGGGGTTGATCGCGTAGCGCTCCAGGAAGACGCCGGTCTTGGGGCGGTCGGTGCTCTGACGTTCGATCTCACTCGAGCGCCCGACCCGCGTCAGGTAGTCCTGGAAGCGCATGCGCACCTCCGCCGTCGACCCGGCAGCCAGTTCGGAGGCCAGATCGCTGTCCGGCGCCACCACGAAGAATGTCGCACCGTGCAGCGTGTCGGGTCGCGTCGAGAAGACCGTGACCTTGCCGGGGTGCCCCTCGATCTCGAAGTCGATGTCGGCACCGACCGACCGCCCGATCCAGTTCCGCTGCATCCGGATGACCTTCTGAGGCCAGAATCCCTCGAGCTGATTCAGATCGTCGAGCAGTCGGTCTGCGTAGTCGGTGATCTTGAAGTACCACTGGGTG
This sequence comes from uncultured Actinomycetota bacterium, assembly GCA_963772625.1. Classification (GTDB taxonomy): domain Bacteria; phylum Actinomycetota; class Actinomycetes; order Actinomycetales; family Microbacteriaceae; genus Microbacterium. The sequence goes on from CAVYXT010000002.1 coordinate 636,703, forward strand.
AGCTTCTTCTTGACGACTTCGGCGCCGCAGCGCTCGCAGCGACCGTCGACGACCTGCTCGTTCGCCAGCACGGTCTGGTCGTTCGGGCACCAGTTGACCGGGCTCTCCTTGCGGTAGGCCAGGCCTCGTTCGTGCAGCAGCTGGAAGAGCCACTGATTCCAGCGGTAGTACTCCGGGTCGCTCGTGTGCAGGATGCGCGACCAGTCATAGGACGAGCCGTACTCGCGGAAGCTCTTCTTGTGCTGCTCGATGTTCGCGTACGTCCACTCGCGGGGATCGGCACCCCGCTGGATCGCCGCGTTCTCGGCGGGCAGTCCGAACGAGTCCCAGCCGATCGGGTTCAGGACGTTGTAGCCGCGATGGCGCCAGAAGCGGGCGACGACGTCCACGTAGGCGTAGCTCTCCGCATGGCCCATGTGGAGGTCGCCCGACGGATACGGGAACATGCCCAGCACGTACTTGCGCGGACGGGAGTCCTTCGCTCGCTCCGGCCCGGAACGGGTCGGCCTCAGCCCAGCGCGCCTGCCACTTGCCCTGGATGGCGTACGCGTCGTAGCCGCCACCGCCTGCGGGCGCGGTGGTGTCGGGCGGGAGGGTCTGGGACACGTGACGGACCAATCGTGGGAAGGAAGATGCGGCGCGGAGCGCACCTTCCAGGCTACCGGACCGCCGCAGTCACCATCCGGGGGGCAGATCCGCGCCGATCGCGGCCAGCGGCCCGCGCGCCTTGATACCGACCTCCGCGACCTCGGCCGCGGCATCCGACCGCCACGTGATCCCGCCCCCGGCACCCACGTATGCGCCGCCGGGGTGGATGACGATCGAGCGGATCACCATCGCGAGGTCGAGCGCGCCGTCGTCCCCTACCCAGCCGAAGCAGCCGGCGAACACGCCCCGCGGCCCGCGTTCGAGGTCGTGCAGGATCGTCATCGCCGACAGCTTCGGCGCACCGGTCATGCTGCCGGCCGGGAACGTCGCATCCAGCAGCTCCCCCACCGTCACTCCTGCCCGCAGCGTGCCGGAGACCGTGCTCACGAGTTGGTGCACCGCGGGATACGACTCGACCTCGAGCAGCCCCTCGACGCCGACGGAGCCGGGCTCGCTCACCCGCGAGAGGTCGTTGCGCATCAGGTCCACGATCATGACGTTCTCCGCGCGCTCCTTCTCGTTCTCGCGCAGCTCGGTCGCGAGCGCGGCATCCGACGACCGGGTCCGCGCCGCGCGGGCGCGTCCCCTTGATCGGGCGCGTGCGCACGACGCCGTCGCTCACCTCGAGGAACCGCTCCGGACTCGCGCTGGCGAGCGCGACATCCCCCGACCGGATGAGCCCGCCGTGATGGGCGGGCGGTCTCTCGCGCAGCCGGGCATAGGCGGCGATCGGATCGACGGATGCCGCGATCGGTGAAGCGCGTCGTGAGGCACAGCTGGTACGCATCGCCCTCCCGGATCGCGTCCCGGCAGCGTTCGATCAGCGCGGCATACTCCCCCGGCTCGTGCCGACCACGCGCCAGGGCCGGTTCGGGTGGGCGGGCGACAGGGGGTGCCGGGGCGCGGGAGACGAGTTCGGCGAACGCATCCACCTCGTCGGCGGGCGCGACCGCCCACGCACGACGCCGTGCGTGGTCGAACGCGACGAAGCGCTGCACGCGCAGCCACTGTTCGCCGGGCACGTCCGGATCGGCGGTGCTCACGGGCGCACCCGCGCGGGCAGCCGCACCCTCGTAGCCGATCCAGCCGATCCATCCGCCGCGGAAGCGACCCGCATCCCACGCGGAGCCGCGATCGGCGCCCGTCAGCGGAACGGACCGCACGCGTTCCGGCTCGTCCTCCGGCACGCCCGTGCCCACCCAGCTCCAGCCCGCCTCGGCAGCGGGCCCGGCGTCCAGCCAGAAGCGAGTGCGGCGACGAGGCGCCCACGGAGGCGAAGACGGATGCCGGGTCCTGCCAGCTTTCGAGCGGCAGGACGGTCAGCGGCTTCGGCATGATCCCAGGCTAGAGGCCGACGCTGCCGCTCTAGGCTCGGAGTGTGAACGAGTTCCTCACATGGCTGCTCGACGCCGTCCAGAGCGTCGACCCCGTGCTGCGGACCATCCTGGCCGGCCTCGCCATCATGCTGGAGACGAGCGTGCTGATCGGCCTGTTCGTGCCCGGCGACACCGTCGTGATCATCGCGGGCACCGCCGTGGCGTCGCCCCTGGAGGGGGTCGTACTGGCCGTGGCCGTGGTGATCGGCGCCCTGATCGGCGAGAGCATCGGGTTCTGGCTCGGCCGCTTCCTCGGGCCGAAGATCCGGCATTCCCGCCTGGGCCGCCGTATCGGTGAGGAGAACTGGGAGCGCTCGGAGCGATACCTGCGCAGACGCGGCGGCCCCGCGATCTTCGTGTCCAGGTTCCTGCCGGTCCTGCATTCGCTCGTGCCGCTCACCGTCGGAATGAGCGGATTCTCCTACCGGCGGTTCCTGGCGTGGACGATCCCCGCCTGCGTGATCTGGGCCGGCCTGTACGTCACGGTCGCCGCCCTCGCCGCCGGGACGTACCGCGAACTCGCTGATCGCCTGCACTTCGCGGGCTACATCTTCGTCGGCATCATCGTGGTCTTCCTCCTTCTGGTGTTCGTCAGCAAGAAGGTCATCGAGCGGGCCGAGCTCAAGAACCTGGGGGACGACGAATCGGAGCCGGACGTGGCGACCGGGTCGGTCGGGCCCGCGGAGGACGTGAAAGACTGAGCAGGTGCCGCATACCACCACGACGACGCCCCCGCTTCCGAAGGTGCTGTGGCTCGCACGGCTCGAGTACCGGTTCCACGCGTGGCGTGAGCGCAGGGCGCGCGCCCGCGGTCTGTCCCCCGCCGCGACCCCGTTTCCCGGGTACGGCGGCCCGGAGTGGGTGCGAGTCCTCGGACGCGTCCTGATCGTCCCGCCCGTGCCCACATCCGGGTCGACGGAGTACGAGAGCGTGCGCGGATGGCGAAGCTTCGCAGCCGTGCCCGTGGGATTCGCCCAGGTGCGCGTGATGATCGGCGATGCGACTCACGAGGTCGTGGCGGACCGCGGCGGCGTGATCGACGCGGTCATCCCCGCCCGGCTCGAGCCGGGATGGCAGACGCTCACGATGTCGGTCGAGGGCGGGGAGCCCGCTCGAGACCCGCGTCTTCATCGTGGGGTCGGACGTCCGTTTCGGAGTCGTGTCCGACGTCGACGACACGGTCATGGTGACGGCGCTTCCTCGACCGCTCCTGGCTGCGTGGAACTCGTTCGTCGTCAACGAGCATGCCCGCCAGCCGGTGCCGGGCATGGCCGTGCTGATGGAGCGGCTCGTCCGCGACCGGCCCGGAACGCCCGTGATCTACCTCTCGACCGGCGCCTGGAACGTGGCGCCCACGCTGATCCGGTTCCTGCGGCGTCACCTCTTCCCCTCGGGGTCGGTGCTCCTCACGGACTGGGGTCCGACCCACGACCGCTGGTTCCGCAGCGGCAAGGCGCACAAGCTCTCCAACCTGCGGCGCCTGGCCACGGAGTTCCCGGACCTCAAGTGGCTGCTGATCGGCGACGACGGACAGCACGACGACGAGATCTACACGACCTTCGCGCGTGAGAGCCCCGGCAATGTCGCGGCCGTCGCCATCCGGCGCCTGTCGCCCGCAGAAGCGGTGCTCGCCGGAGGCCGCACCGCCGTCGACGACCACTCCGCGGCCGCCGTTCCGTGGGTGACGGGGTCGGACGGAGCCGGCCTCGTCGAGCGGCTCGAAGGCGTCGGCCTGCTCGAGGCATGAGCGCCGTTCTGCATGTCGGCGAGCCCGCGTAGGCTCTCTGGCATGTGCGGACGGTTCGTCGTGGCCAGCGTGGGTTCGGAGCTGGTCGGTGTACTGCGCGTCGACCTCGAGGGCGACGATCTGCCCGAGCCCTCGTTCAATGTCGCCCCGACCGCGCCGGTGGCGATCGTCCTCGATTCCGCGAAGACCGAGCCGCCCACCCGGCGTCTCGAGACGGCCCGTTGGGGGCTCGTTCCGTCCTGGGCGAAGGATCCGCGGGTCGGCGCTCGCGCGTTCAACGCCCGATCCGAAGAGCTCGAAGACAAGCCGATGTTCCGCAAGGCGCTCGAGAAGCGGCGCGCTGTCGTGCCGGCATCCGGCTACTACGAGTGGAAGCTGGTGGACGGCGTGAAGATCCCGCACTACATCCACCCGGCCGACGGCTCACCGCTGTTCCTTGCAGGCCTGTACGAGTGGTGGAAGAACCCGGCGCTCGCCGATGACGACGCTGCGAAGTGGATGCTGAGCTTCACGATCCTCACGCGCGACTCGATCGGTCACCTCGGATCCATCCACGACCGCATGCCGCTGTTCCTCGACCCCGACCACGCTGACGCCTGGCTCGATCCGACGACCGACAACGTCCGCGACGTGCTCGACGCCGCGATCGACGCCGCGCCGGCCGTCGCCGAGACGCTCGACGACCATGTCGTGTCGAAAGCTGTCGGCAACGTGCGCAACAACTCGCCCGAGCTCATCGAGCCCGTGCCCGAGTAGCCACCGCGAGATCCTCGCCGTTCAGCCGGCGGGAGTGCAGCCGGCACACGGGACCAGGCCACGACCCTGCGCAGCGAGCGCCAGACGCGCAGTCGTCACTCGGAGCGCTGCTTCGTCCAGCCGCGCCTGAGACAGGGTCCCCGCCTCCACCGCGGCGACGATCCCGTCGACGATCCGCGCTGCCGAGTCGGCCGTGGAGAACATCACGGCCAGCACCACGTCGTTGCCCGCCGCCAGGGCTGCCACGGCGTTGGCGACGGGATCCTGGTACGCGGGAATGCCCGAGGCCTGCAGCATCCCGAGGTCGTCCGTGACCGCAACGCCGGTGAACCCGAGCTCTTCGCGGGCGATGCGGTGCCACTCGGCGGACAGCGACGCGGGGGCGGGATCGACGGAGGTATACGAGAGATGACCGAACATCAGCAGGGGCGCACCGGCGTCGATGCCCGCCTGGAACGGCACGCCGTCGGCGGATGCCCACTCCTTCTGGGACATCCCGGTCGACGGGATGCCGGCGTGCGAATCGCCGGGAGCGGCTCCGTGACCCGGGAAATGCTTGAGGGTGGACATCGTCTCGCCGCTCTCGCCGCTCACGGCCGCGTCAACTCGCTCCGCTCCCGTCGCCGGCTCCGTGCCGAGCGCGCGGCGGTGGATGAACATCGACCGATCGCCCGTGACGTCCGCGACGATGCCGAAGTTCACACCGATTCCGGCGCGCTGAACGAGTGCCGCGCGCGCGGCGAAAGCGTCCCTCGTCGCTTCCGCCGGGAGATCCTTCAGGGTGAGCGGCCGACGGGAATCCATCCCACGGCAGCCGCGACACGTCGCCGCCCTCCTGATCGATCGCGATCAGCGGGGGCAGGGCCGCATCGAGCGTCAGCGCGGCCGTGAGGGTGCGCAGCTCCGCCTCGCTGGCGGGGATGTTGGCGCCCATGAGGATGAACCCGCCGATCCCGGTGCCCGCCATGTACGCGACGAGGGTTGCGGCATCCGTGGTCGGGATGTGGCCCATGACGACGCTTGCGGCCTTCTCGGGCGTGGACATGGCCGCCACCCGATCGGATGCCGCGCGGCCGGTCTCGTCGGCGGCGACCACCCGGACCGTGCCCCGCGGGTCGGCGTCGGCGTCCAGGGCTGCTGTGCCCTCCCCCGCCCAGGGCGTCAGGAACCCGAGGAGGATCAGGGCGCCGAGCACTCCTGCGCTCAGCGACCGCCGGATCGAGCTCACCCTGTCAGCCTAGGCTCCGTTCCGGACGGCGGGTCGGGCGGGCCGGAACGCTCAGTGCCGCGCGACGATGGCTGCGGCGTCCGTGCCACGCGGCAGGACGCCGTACTGCGCCGCGCGGTCCTCGCCAAGGCGCGCTGCGAGAAAGGCACCGGCATCCGCGCCGGGAGAGTGTCGCAGCATGAGCGATCCCTGGAAGGCCAGAGCCAGGTGCTCGCTCAGCCGCCGCGCCTGCGATTGCGCGTCGACGAGGTCGGCGGAGGCGACCTCGTCGAGCATGCGCAGCGTTCGCGCCACGTGCGCGTCCAGCAGCGCCGACTGCCCGGTGGTCGTGTCCACCTCCGCGGCGAACGCAGCGGTCGAGTCCGGGTCGCGTGTGAGCGCGCGGAGCACGTCGAGCGCGATCACGTTCCCCGAGCCCTCCCAGATCGCCATCACCGGCTGCTCCCGGTAGCGGCGCGCGAGCGGAAAGCTCTCGGTGTAGCCGTTGCCGCCGAGGCACTCGAGCGCTTCGTACGCGTGATGCGGGCCGCGCTTGGTCACCCAGTACTTCGAGACGGGCGTCGCGAGGCGGCGGAGCGCGACGTCCGCGTCGGACGCGTCGGCCCCGAACGCCTGCGCGAGCCGCAGACCGGTGAGCATCGCCGCCTCCGACTCGAGTGCGAGGTCGGCCAGCACCGCGGTCATCGCCGGCTGGTCGACGAGGAGCTTGCCGAACGCGGCACGGCCACGGGCGTGCCACGTCGCCTCGGCGACCGACTGACGCATCCCCGCCGCCGTTCCGAGCACGCAGTCCAATCGGGTGCGCTGCACCATCTCGAGAATCGTGCGCACGCCGCGCCCCGGCTCGCCGAGCAGCATCCCGATCGTGCCGTCGAACTCCACTTCGGCGGAGGCGTTCGACCGGTTGCCGAGCTTGTCCTTGAGTCGCTGGATGCGCAGCACGTTGCGCATTCCCCTCGGCAGCAGCCGCGGGACGAAGAGGCACGTGAGCCCCTCATCCTCGTTCCCGCGGCGCGTGTGCGCCAGCACCAGGAAGCCGTCCGACATCGGTGCGGAATAGAACCACTTGTGACCGGTCATCTGGTACGCGTGGCCGCCCATGTGGGTGCCGGTGGTCGTGCCAGCCCGCACGTCCGATCCGCCCTGCTTCTCGGTCATCGCCATGCCGATCAGCGCACTCCCCTTCTCCTCGTTCGGGAGCAGGCGGGGCTCGTACTCGCGCGAGTACATGCGGGGCAGCCAGTCGTCGGCGACCCAGGGCGAGTCCTTGATCGCCGCCACGGCGGCGTGCGTCATGGAGATCGGGCAGGCATGACCCGGCTCGACCTGGGCGAACAGCATGAACATGGCCGCGCGCGCGACGTCCGCTCCCGGCCGCGGATCAGCCCAGGCGGATGTGTGCGCACCGCGTGCGACGGCCTCGGAGATCACGCGATGGTACGACGGGTCGTACTCCACCTCGTCGAGTCGGAAGCCCCAGCGGTCATGCGCGTGCGCCACCGGAGGATGCACGTTGGCGAGCGTCGCATCCTGCTGGAACGACGGCGATCCGACGAGCTCGCCGGCCTCGGCGAGGGCATCGTTCGCCCAGGATGCGCCGAAGGCCGCCACGCCCTCCACGAGCGGGACGTTCAGTGAGTACTCGTCGATGTCGGTGCGGACCGGAGGCTGGTTCTCGACGTAGTGCGTCGCGGCGCCGATCACGCGCTGCCCGCGGGCCACCGATGTCACGCCTGCTCCGCATCCCAGGGCGCCGCCATGGCCATCTGCTCTTCCAGCGTCAACGGCGCCCGCGTCACGATCTCATGCATGAACGCGAGCTTCTTGCGCACGGCCGGGACGATCTCGAAAGGGTAGAGGTCGCGGAATCCCATCGCGCGATTGATGCGGTTGAACCCCTGCGACATCCACTCCCAGTCCGTCAGCAGCTGCTGGATCGGCTCGGTCTCATACGATTCCTGCGGGACCACATCGGCATCCCGCAGGTTGGTCACGGTCGCATCGAGACGGATGCCGATGGCCGCGGCGGTCTGAAGCGTGCCCGTGATGTGCAGGTAATGCGCCCACGTCTCGGCGAAGTCCTCCCACGGATGCATCGTGGCGTACTCCGAGATGAACGACTCGTGCCATCCTTCGGGAGCGCCGAATGCGTAGTGCCGCTTGATGGCGTCCTGGTAGCTCGTGCGTTCGTCGCCGAACAGCTCGCGGCAGCGATCCCAGTCGGCGTCATCGGTCAGCAGCACGCCCTGGTAGTAGTGCCCCACCTCGTGGCGGAGGTGTCCGAGGATCGTGCGGTAGGGCTCGCCGAGCCTGACGCGCAGCGCCTCCCGGCGGTCGTCGAGGCTCTCGGCGAGATCGAGGGTGATGATCCCGTTCGCGTGTCCGATCATCACCCGCTTGCCGTCGGTCAGGCTGGAGATCAGGTCGAAGCCGAGCCCACCTGGCTTGATGTCCCACCCGACGATCGGCAGCCCGAGGCTGCCGAGCTGAAGCAGGAGCCGGCGCTTGGCCTCCTCGGTGCCGGCGAGCTTCTCGAGGGCGACGGTGTCGTTGGCCGCGGGGCGTCTGCGCGTGAGGCGGCAGGAGAAGCACCGGCCGGCCGGTGCATCGTCGCGCACGAGCCAGTTGCACTGCCACTCGCGGTTCGAGCAGGTGTACCAGGTCCGCCCGTCGATCACGACCTGGTTGTTGCGGACGCCGTAGAACCGCCGTGTCAGGAGGTGATAGCCGAGCTCGGCCTCACAGTTCGGACACGTCAGCCGGTCCAGATAAAGGAAGTGGCGGCAATGCGGACACACCGGCTGGGAGCTCACGCTCTCACCGTAGCGCTCCCAGGCGGAGGATGGCCCCGGCGATCGCTACGGCACGGCGGCGATCGGCAGGCGCAGCAGGATGTCGTCGTCGGGACGCGGCGCGCCGCGTCCGTCGGTGTTGTTGGTGAGGATCCACAGGCTGCCATCGGGCGCCGCGACCACATCCCGCAATCGTCCCTGGTCCTGCAGGCCGACGGTCGCCTCCTGAACCACATGCTCCGGGGTCACGTCCACCACCCACAGCCGCTCCCCCCGCAGTCCGGTGACGAAGACGGTGCTCCCCACGGCGGCGATCCCGCTCGGACTCGCCTCGTCGGTAGACCACGCGATCACCGGATCCGTGTACCTTCCGTCGTCGGCATCGCCCTCCACGACGGGCCAGCCGTAGTTGGCGCCGGCGACGATGTGGTTGAGCTCGTCCCAGGCGTTCTGTCCGAACTCGCTGGCCCACAGCTCGCCGTCAGACGTCCACGCGATCCCCTGGACGTTGCGGTGTCCCAGTGTCCACACCGCATTGCCGAACGGGTTGCCGGGCGCGGGCTCGCCCTCAGGGGTCAGACGCAGGATCTTGCCGTTCAGCGCATCGCGGTCCTGCGCGGCATCCCGGTTCTGAGCATCGCCGGTGGTGACGTAGAGCAGTCCGTCGGGGCCGAAGGCGATCCGGCCTCCGTTGTGCGTGCTCTGCCGGCCGATTCCGGAGAGGACGACCAGCGGTTCGCCGAGGCTGAACCCGCCCGCCTCGCCGATCAGCGGCATCCGCACCACGCGGTTGTCGTCCGATGCCCCGTGATACGCATAGAGCCATCGTCGGTCGGCGTCGGGATCGTGCCACACCGCCAGTCCGTGCAGCCCGGATTCGCCGCCCGACACGACCCCCGGGATGGTGCCGGCCGCGCGCAGCTCGCCGGCGGCGGTGAGCTCGCGGACGGACCCGCTGTCGCGCTCCGAGATGAGCGCTCCCCCGCCGGCGAGCGGGGCCACCGACCACGGCGCCACGAGACCGGCAGCCAGCGTGCCCGGCTCGCCGGACGGTCGCCACCACCCGGTCGGCGCCGGAGCCGGCGTCTCAATCGGGGTGATGGACGCGCGCGGCGGCGCCGAGCTGCTCGGCTCGGGCGGGGCGCACGAAGCTGCCGACGACGCGACGGCCACGAGGCATCCGACTACGAGGGCTCGGCGAAGAGATCTCACGATCCGGCGGCGGCCGCTTCGATCGCGGCGATGTCGATCTTGGTCATCGTCAGCATCGACTGCACCGCACGATGGGAGCGGTCGGGGTCGGGATCGCGGATCAGTTCGATCAGGCGGTCGGGAACGATCTGCCAGGACAGCCCCCATCGGTCCTTGAGCCAGGCACAGGGCTGCTCCTGTCCCCCGTCGGCGGTCAGTGCCGCCCAGTACCGGTCGACTTCCTCCTGGTCGGCGCAGGCCACGAACAGCGAGATCGCCTCGGTGAACGGGAACTGGGGCCCGGCATCCATCGCGTAGTAGTCGCGTCCGGCGAGCCGGAAGTGCGCGTGCATCACCTTGCCGCCCATGCCCGGGACCTCGTCCGGGTACCTGCCGATTGACACGAGCTCCGAGTCCGGGATCAGGGCGGTGTAGAAAATGATCGCTGCCTCGGCGTCGTGGTCGAACCACAGGAACGGGATCACGTCGGTCATCGGGAGCCTCCTCGGGTCGTTCAAGGCTCTCCCGGCGCAGCGTGCCCGGTCAAGGGACCGGCCGGTGGGGGCAGCGGCACCGAAGTGCTAGACGGGAGAAGCGCCCCGGCCGGCGGGACGCTTCTCAATTCGGTGGACCTGAGGGGACTCGAACCCCTGACCCCCTGCATGCCATGCAGGTGCGCTACCAGCTGCGCCACAGGCCCGAACGCGACCTCCGCGAGCGGAGGCAACCCGACTAGATTACTACATCGACTCGGATGCCTCGACCGACGAGGCATGTCGGTGACGGCCGCTACGGTCGCTGGGAGAAAGGGTGAGTGCATGGCGACGATGGGCAATATCGTGTTCTACGCGAACGATCCGCGCAGGCTCTCGCACTTCTGGTCGGGGGTGTTCGGCTACCCCCTGCAGGAGTGGGACGAACCGCTCAGAGGGCAGCTCCTCGAATCGGGCCTCACCGAGGAGGACCTCGATCATCGGGGCCTCGCCGAAGACCCAGATGGACGCGGTCCGCGGCTGTTCTTCCACCACGCCGATTCTCCCAAGAGCGGGCGCAATCGCCTGCACCTGGATGTTTCGACGGTCGCGGAAGGGCAACCGACGCGTGAGCAGCTGGACGCGGAGAAAGACCGGCTGGTCGCTCTCGGCGCAACCGTCGTGCGCCTGGTGGACCAGGCTTGGGGCGAGTGGCCGGAGTTGTACTACCAGATGCAGGATCCGGAGGGGAACGAGTTCTGCCTGCAGTGACGCTCTAGTCGACCGCGGAGGCGGCAGGCAGTTCGACAGGCACGACCGGGCAGTCCTTCCACAGTCGCTCCAGCCCGTAGTACATGCGCTCCTGCTCGTGGAAGACGTGCACGACCAGGTCGCCGAAGTCCAGCAGGATCCATCGTGACTCCTGGCGGCCTTCGCGTCGCAGGCGCTTGTGTCCCGCCTCGAGGAGCTTGTCCTCGATCTCGTCCGCGATCGCGGCCACGTTCCGCTCGCTGCGTCCGGTCACGAGCAGGAAGATGTCCACGAGCGGCAGCGGGCCGGACACGTCCAGGGCGACGAGGTCCTCGCCGCCCTTCGAATCGGCTGCCGCCGCAGCGACGCTCAGCATGCCGCGTGCTTGCTCGGTCGCCGTCATCAGAACACTCCCGTCACGAACGCGAGGATGAGGACGCCGACCAGCGCGAGTGCGAGCACGCCGGCGGTGATCGCCAGCGTCAGCATGAGGCGTCCGCCCTTCTCCGGGGTCGGCGGCTGGATGATGTCGCCGCCGTTCTTGACGGTGCTGATCGCGGCGCTCGCGGCGATCGGCGTCGGGGAGGAGTGGGCCGGCAACTCGCCGTCGACCAGCACGGCGTCGACCTCTTTGCCGTCGGCGGTGCCGTTTGCGTGACCCGTCGACCCGAGACCGTCGGGCAGGTTGTACGTGCCGGTGATGATCACCTCGCCGGTGGCGGTGACGGGTGCCGACAGGAGCGGAGCCGACGGTGTCTGCGAAAGGATGAGTGCGTTGCCGGTGCCGACGGATCCGTTCATCGATCGTGAGATCAGCTGATCGAACGAGGGCGGCAGCGCCGCCTGGTACGGGCTCGCCCGCCAGCAGCTCGGCTCCGAACTCTGGGTTGACCACAGCGCGGTCGGATTCGTCGGTGTCGATGGAGCCGTCTGCGACGAGCTCGTCGAGCGACACGATGTCTTCCGCCTCGCGCGCGCCCGCGCCGGCGTCGGCGGGCTGGTCCTCCGTGACATCCGCACGGGGTTCCGTGGGCTCCACGCCGAAGATCTCTGCGAGGCTGACGCTGCCCGAAGGAGCATCCGCCGAGACCTCGTCCACCGGAGCTTCCGACTCGTCTCTCGAGGCTGCCGCGACCGACGCGGCGTGGGCGGCAGCCACCTCCGGAGTGATGACCGGCACGGATGCCGTACGGATGCGCTCCTGCTGCCGTGCCTGACGGCGTGTCAGCGGTTGGACGCCCAGATCGACGCTGGCATCGGCGCCCGGCAGATCGTGAACGGCCACCGGCTCGGCGGCACGCGGCAGCGGGGCCGCGACGTGCGCCGGCGCGGGGGTGTCGGTCACCGCAGGCCTCGGCGCAGGCTCGCCTCCGGAATCCGGCGCGTTTTCGCTCGCGGCCTGCTGCGCCTCGGCGGGTTCGTCGCCCATAACGATCGGCGTGGACCCGGTGTTGCGGATGTCTCGCAGCTGCTTGCGGGTGAGGGCTGGTGTGGCCGGCTGCTCGGGTGTGCTCATTCCTTGCTCCGGTAGAGGTGATGCTTCGCAATGTATTGGACAACCCCGTCGGGAACGAGGTACCACACGGGGTTGCCGTGCTGCACGCGATCTCTGCAGTCCGTGGACGAGATGGCGAGCGCGGGAATCTCGAGTTGGCTGACGTCGTCAGTCGGCAGTCCGGCTGTGCTCAACACGTGGCCGGGTCGGGAGACGGCGACGAAATGGGCGAGGTCCCACAACTCATCATGGTCCCTCCAACTGAGAATTTGCGCCAAGGCGTCGGCTCCGGTGATGAAGAACAGCTCGGCATCGGGTCGCTGGTTCTTCAATTCCCGGAGTGTGTCGATCGTATACGTGGGCCCCGCGCGGTCGATGTCCACACGGCTGACGGTGAACTGCGGATTGGATGCTGTGGCGATCACGGTCATGAGGTACCGATGCTCGCTTGGGGAGACGTCATCCTTCTGCCACGGCTGGCCGGTCGGCACGAAGACGACCTCATCCAGATCGAAGGACTGGGCGACTTCGCTGGCGGCGACGAGGTGACCGTTGTGGATGGGGTCGAACGTCCCACCCATGACCCCGATCCTCGGGGTGCGCGTCACCGACATGCAGTCGGCCTAGTGGCCGTGCCCCGCCTGCTGTGCGTCGTTCGCGTGGGCTGCCGCGTACGCGTCGGCCTTGTTCGAGTGCCTGTTCGAGACGTTCCGGTACGACAGCGTCACCAGCGCGAGCGCACCGAAGACCGCCAGTGCCACGATGCCCCAGATCGCGGTCTCGAGCGCGACGTTGCCGGTGTGCTCGGTCTCTTCGGCAGCGAGGACGAGTAGCGAGGCGATGGTCATTCGTGCTCCGTTCGGGTTTCGCGTCGTGGTGCAACGCGGTGTTCAGTTTACGGGTCAGGGCCGGACTTGTCCGAAACCCCGCGCCAGCCACTTGGTGCTCGTCAGCTCGGCCAGCCCCATCGGTCCTCGGGCGTGCAGCTTCTGCGTCGAGATGCCGACCTCGGCGCCGAAGCCGAACTCGCCGCCGTCCGTGAAACGGGTGGAGGCGTTCGCCATGACCACCGCGGAGTCCACCTCGGCGAGGAAGCGCTCGGCGTTGCCGGCATCCTGGGTGATGATCGACTCGGTGTGGTGCGTGGAGTAGCGACGGATGTGCTCGAGCGCCTCGTCGAGGTCGGCGACGATGCGCATCGACACGTCGAGGCTGAGGTATTCGGTGGACCAGTCCTCGTCGTTCGCCGGGATGACACCAGGTCCGAGCCGGGCGACTTCAGGGTCGCCGTGCACGGTGACGCCACGCTCGTTGAGTGCCGAGACCACATCTGGCACGAGGCGCTGGGCGGCGGCGCGGTGCACGAGCACCGTCTCGACAGAGTTGCACACGCTCGGTCGCTGCACCTTCGCGTTCACGACGATGTCCCGCGCCCATTCGAGTGGAGCGGACTCGTCGAGCAGGATGTGCACCACTCCCGCACCCGTCTCGATCACCGGGACGGATGACTCCGTCACGACGGTCTCGATGAGCTGGGCGCTTCCTCGGGGCACGAGGACATCGACGATGCCGCGGGCGTGCATGAGCTCACGCGCGCCTTCGCGACCGAAGTCGTCGACGGTCTGAATCGCCTCCGGGTCGATTCCGCGGGCCGCGAGCGCGCCGCGCATCGCGCGCACCAGCGCCGCGTTGGTCGACTCCGCCGCCGATCCGCCGCGCAGCACCACCGTGTTCCCGGAGCGCAGCGCGAGCGCGGCGATGTCGACAGTGACGTTCGGGCGTGCTTCGTAGATGGAACCGACGACGCCGAACGGAACGCTCACCTTGGTCAGTCTCACGCCGTTGGACAGTGTGCGCTCATCGAGGATCCGGCCGACCGGGTCGGGCAGCTGGGCGATGTCGCGCACGGCTGCGGCCAGCGCGCGGACTCGGTGCTCGTCGAGGCGGAGCCGGTCCTGCAGTGCTGTGGACAGTCCGTTGGCGCGGCCGCGCTCGAGATCCTCCGCGTTCGCCGCGACGATATCGGGGGTTGCGTCGTCGATCGCGTCCGCAATCGACCGAAGCGCCCCGCTCTTGGTCGCATCGTCGAGCAGGCCGACGGTGCGCGCGGCCGCCTTGGCGAGCAGCATCCGCTCGCGCGCGGTTGTCGCTGTCGTGGTCATCCGCCCAGTGTATCGACGGGGTACGGCGCGGTCGCCCGGCGAAGCGGGCCCGTGAGCGGCATCGAGACCGGCTCCGGATGCGGATCGAACCAGGTGCCGATGTCGTCGCCGCGAAGGGCGCGATCGACGAGATCGGCGCTGGTGACCAGAACGCCCACACCGGATGCCGCGGCTACCCGCGCCGCGGAGACCTTCGTGGCCGCTCCGCCGGTTCCGACGCTGTTGACGACCACCGAGCCGAATTCGTATCCGCGGAGGTCGTCGCCGTACTCGATGTGGTGGATCGGGCGCGCGCCGGGCTCGTTGGGGGGTCGCGTATAGAGGCTCTCGATGTCGCTGAGCAGCACCAGGGCATCGGCGCCGATGAGCGAAGCCACCAGGGCGGCGAGACGGTCGTTGTCGCCGAAGCGGATCTCGTGCGTGGCGACCGTGTCGTTCTCGTTGACGATGGGGAGGATGCGCAGGCCGAGCAATCGCTCCATGGCACGACGCGCGTTCGAGCGAGGCGTGGGGTTGTCGAGGTCGCCGGCGGTCAGCAGCACCTGCCCGGCGACGATGCGGAACGGCCGCAGTGCCTCCTGGTACCTGTAGATGAGGACGTTCTGGCCGACCGCAGCGGCTGCCTGCTGTGTGGCGAGGTCGCTCGGACGTTCACCGAGTCGCAGGTACGGCATCCCGGTCGCGATGGCACCGGACGAGACGAGGACCACCTCGGTGCCGCGTGCGTGCGCTTCGGCGAGGGCATCGACGATCTGATGGATCTTGCCCACGTTCTCGCCGCTGATGGAGGACGAACCGACCTTCACGACGATCCGGCGCGCGCCGGGGATGTCGGCGCGCGTGAAGCCGCTCACGCCTGCGCCTCGTCGTCGCCGCCGATCTTCGTGGACTTGGCGGCGATTCGCTCGGTCTCGAGCTCGGCGCGAGCCTCGGACTTGGCGTCCATCCGCTCGTAGTAGCGCTCGCGCCGCTGAGAGGTCGTACGGCGGGGATTCAGATCGAGCCGCGGATCGGTGCCGCGCGGGGCGGTCATGAGCTCGGCCACCGAACCCAGCGAGGGCTGCCAGTCGAAGACGACGCCGTCACCCTCGCCGATCACGACGGTCGACCCCGGCTGGGCGCCGGACTTGAAGAGCTGATCCTCCACGCCGAGCTTCTCCAGGCGGTCGGCGAGGTAGCCGACGGCCTCCTCGTTCTGGAAATCGGTCTGCTGCACCCACCGCAGCGGCTTCACGCCCAGCACGCGGTAGATGTCGCCATAGGTCCCGCCTTCGACGCGGATCGTGAATTCACGCTCAGACCCCTGGGGGCGGATGACGATCCGCTCGACGACGGGCTTGGCCGCTTCGGCTACGCGATGTGCGGCGACGAGATCACCCAGGGCGTACGTGAGCTGCCGTAAGCCCTCGTGGCTGACGGTGGAGATCTCGAACACGCGGAATCCGCGGGCCTCGAGATCGGGACGGACGAGCTGGGCCAGGTCCTTCGCCTCGGGCACGTCGATCTTGTTCAGAGCGACGATCTGGGGGCGCTCGAGCAGCGGCACCTGTCCCTCGGGGACGGGGTAGGCGGCGAGTTCGGCGAGGATCACCTCGAGGTCGCTCAGCGGGTCGCGTCCGGGCTCGAGGGTCGCGCAATCGAGCACGTGCACCAGAGCGGTGCAGCGCTCGACGTGGCGGAGGAACTCGAGCCCGAGACCCTTGCCCTCGCTGGCACCCTCGATCAGGCCGGGGACGTCGGCGACGGTGAAGCGCACATCGCCGGCCTGGACCACCCCGAGGTTGGGGTGGAGGGTGGTGAACGGGTAGTCCGCGATCTTGGGACGCGCCGCCGAGACCGCGGCGATCAGGCTGGATTTGCCCGCCGACGGGTAGCCGACCAGCGCCACGTCGGCGACCGTCTTGAGCTCCAGCAGGACATCGCCCTCCCATCCGGGCGTGCCGAGGAGCGCGAAACCCGGCGCCTTGCGCTTCGGATTCGCGAGGGTCGCGTTGCCCAGGCCGCCGATGCCGCCGGGAGCGACGATGAATCGCATGCCCGGCTCGATCATGTCGACGAGAGTCTGGCCGGAGACGTCCTTGACCACGGTGCCGACCGGCACGGGCAGATCCAGCGCCTCGCCCGCCGCACCGGAGCGGTGATCGCCCATCCCGAAGCCGCCATTGCCCGCTGAGCGGTGCGGAGAGTGGTGGTATGACAGCAGCGTCGTGACATTCGGGTCGGCGACCAGCACGATGTCGCCACCGTGCCCGCCGTTGCCGCCGTCGGGGCCGGCCAGCGGCTTGAACTTCTCGCGCTTCACCGAGACACAGCCGTTGCCGCCCTTGCCGGCGGACAGGTGCAGCGTCACTCGGTCGACGAATGTGACCATGCGCTCCCCCTTCGGTTCGTCGTGCCTGATGGAACTACTGGACCTGGCTAAACGAGAGGGGGCGAGCCGAAGCCCGCCCCCTCCACATTGAAATCTGCGTGCGGCGGACTACTCCGCCGGGACCACGATGTTGACGACCTTGCGGCCGCCCTTGGCGCCGAACTCGACGGCGCCGGCCTCGAGGGCGAACAGCGTGTCGTCGCCACCGCGGCCGACGTTGACGCCCGGGTGGAAATGAGTGCCCCGCTGGCGGACGATGATCTCGCCGGCGAGGACCTTCTGGCCGCCGAAGCGCTTCACGCCGAGGCGCTGAGCGTTGGAGTCACGACCGTTGCGGGTGGAGCTTGCGCCCTTTTTGTGTGCCATGTCCTGAGTCTCCTCGGTGCTTACTTGATGCCGGTGACCTTGACGCGCGTGAGGTCCTGACGGTGCCCCTGGCGCTTCTTGTAACCGGTCTTGTTCTTGAACTTCTGGATGACGATCTTGGGCCCACGCTCCTCGCCGAGGATCTCGGCGGTGACGGTCACCTTCGCGAGCTTGTCGGCGTCGGTCGTGACGGCGTCGCCGTCGACGAGCAGCACAGCAGGGAGCTCGATCTT
This sequence comes from uncultured Actinomycetota bacterium, assembly GCA_963772625.1. Taxonomy (GTDB): domain Bacteria; phylum Actinomycetota; class Actinomycetes; order Actinomycetales; family Microbacteriaceae; genus Microbacterium. The sequence goes on from CAVYXT010000002.1 coordinate 654,291, forward strand.
GTCGCCGATCTTCGCGGACTGGCGATCGAGGACGACGATCGTGCCGACCTCGACCTTCTCCTGCCGGCCACCGGCGCGCACAACTGCGTAAACCACTTCATACCTGTTTCCTCGGGGAGCGCGCGGCTCCGGATGCCTGAGCAAGACTCGGTGCGGAAGCAAGAATGTCGTCGACGCACCAAAGGAATACTTTACCGGATGCCCGGGCCACAAGCAAAAGCGCCGAACCGCGTGTCATGGCGCCGTGCGTAGGATCGGGGCGTGGCAATCCTCATCGACGATCCGCGCTGGCCGGCGCACGGTCGGATGTGGGCGCACCTGGTCAGCGATTCCAGCCTGGACGAGCTGCATGCGTTCGCTTCGGCGAACGGCATCCCTCGTCGTGGATTCGATCGTGACCACTACGACGTTCCCGACGACGCGCATGCCCGGCTGGTCGAGGCGGGTGCCCGCCACGTAGACGGGCACACGCTCGTGCGGGCCCTCATCGGCTCGGGTCTGCGGGTGACGGCGCGTCAGCGCCGCGGGCGCTGACGCGCCCGAACGCGCTACTCGTCCGAGGGTGCGTGGGCGACCGGGGTCCCCGTCAGCGCTGCGGTCGTGACGCGGCGACGAGAGCGTCCCTGCCCGGGCGCCTTGGGCTCGGGGAGCGCGCTGAGCACCGAATCGAGCAGTAGGTCTTTCTCGGTCCGCGGGGACTTCGACGCGGCATCCTGGCGCTTCTTGCGCTTCTTGGGGCGCTGCTCCACGGGCGCCTCTTCGACGGCTCCCGCAACCGGCGCGGCCTCTTCCTCGTGGTGCGAGTGGATCGTGGATGCCGCGATCTGGGCGAGCGCGGACTTGACGCCCTCGGTGATGACGTGCGTGCCACCCGCTCCACCGCTCGTGCTCGGGGCTGCTGTTCGCGGGCGACGGCCAGACGGCGATCCGTTGCCGATCGGGGCGCGGTGCTTGACGACCGGGTCGTGGTGGATCACGATGCCGCGCCCGGCGCACACCTCGCACGGCTCGCTGAAGGTCTCGAGCAGGCCGAGGCCGAGCTTCTTGCGCGTCATCTGCACGAGGCCCAGCGAAGTCACCTCGGCGACCTGGTGCTTCGTGCGGTCCCGGCTGAGGCATTCGACCAGTCGGCGCAGCACGAGGTCGCGGTTCGATTCGAGCACCATGTCGATGAAGTCGACGACGATGATCCCGCCGATGTCGCGCAGCCGCAGCTGACGCACGATCTCCTCGGCGGCCTCGAGGTTGTTCTTGGTGACGGTCTCTTCGAGGTTCCCACCCGACCCCACGAACTTCCCGGTGTTGACGTCGACGACGGTCATCGCCTCCGTGCGGTCGATCACGAGCGAACCGCCCGACGGCAGCCAGACCTTGCGGTCCAGGGCCTTTTCGATCTGCTCGGTGACGCGGAACTCGTCGAACGGGTCGGCCTGACCCTCGTACACTGCGACGCGCTCGATCAGGTCGGGCGCCACGCTCTCGAGGTATGCAGTGATCGTCTGGTGCGCCTCCTCGCCCTGGATCAGCATCTTCGTGAAGTCCTCGTTGAAGACGTCGCGGACGATCTTGACCAGGAGGTCGGGCTCGGAGTGCAGGAGGGCCGGGGCCTGAATCGACTCGACCTGCCCGCTGATGTGTTCCCACTGCGTCGTCAGGCGCTGCACGTCGCGGGTCAGCTGGTCCTCGGTCGCGCCTTCAGCGGCGGTGCGGACGATGACGCCGGAGGACTCGGGCAGCACCTCCTTGAGGATCTTCTTCAGACGCGCCCGCTCGGTGTCGGGCAGCTTGCGGGAGATTCCGTTCATCGCGCCGCCCGGGACGTACACCAGGTAGCGGCCCGGCAGGGAGATCTGGCTCGTGAGGCGCGCGCCCTTGTGCCCGATCGGGTCCTTCGTGACCTGCACGAGCACGCGGTCGCCGCTCTTGAGCGCGAGCTCGATGCGACGGGGCTGGTTGCCGGTCTCGACGGCGTCCCAGTCGACCTCGCCCGAGTACAGCACCGCGTTGCGTCCGCGGCCGATGTCGACGAAGGCGGCCTCCATGCTGGGCAGCACGTTCTGAACGCGGCCCAGGTAGACGTTGCCGATGAGCGACGCATCCTGGTTGCGCGCGACGTAGTGCTCCACGAGCACGTTGTCTTCGAGCACAGCGATCTGCACGCGACCGTTCTTCGACCGGACGATCATCTCGCGATCGACGGCTTCGCGGCGAGCGAGGAACTCCGCCTCGGTGACGACGGCGCGGCGGCGCCCGGCCTCGCGGCCATCCCGGCGGCGCTGCTTCTTCGCCTCGAGCCTCGTGGAGCCCTTGATGCGCTGCGGCTCGGTGATCAGTTCGACGGCGCGCTGGCGCGGCTGCTGCGGCTCGGGCGGACCGGAGGTCTCGTCCCGACCTTCCCCCGTCCGGCGGCGGTTGCGACGGCGCGCGCTGGTCGACGACGCCTGCTCGGCAGCGGGCTCCGGCTCGGGCCGCGGGGGCAGCGCGGCGATCTCGGGTGCGTAGAAGATGAGCTCCGTCGACACAGCCGATACGAACACCTCGGGCAGGAGCCCCAGATCAACGGCCGTCTTCGGCGCGGACTCCCCTGCCGGCGCATCGGGCTCACCCGCCTCGCCGGGCGTCTCGGTATCGGCGTCACCCGCAGAAGGGGCGGGCTCAGCGTTGTCCGCGGGTGCGTCCGGTTCGGCGGCATCCTCGGGTGTCTCCGGCTCGGCAGAAGCGTCCGTCTCGGTTCCGTCCCCCAGAGCGTCGGACTCTGAGTCCGGGCTCGGATCGGTCACATCGTCGGTTGTCCCGCCGTCTGCGGACTCGTCGGCTGCGGCCTGGTCGACCCCGGACTCGTCGCCCGGACCCGTTGCATCGGCAGGGTCGTGCGCTACCGGTGTGTCTGAGTCGTTGTGGGGTTCGGTGTGTGCATCGTTCTCATCGGCCATCACTGGCTTACTCCCTGCGGGCGACACCGCGCGTCGCCCGGCGAAATCTCGTGCGGCGCCGCACCTGCGGTGCCGCTTACTCACTCGGTCTGCAGCCGGCCCGTGGCTCGTGCTGCGAAGGCTCTCATAGCCCTGAAGTCTTCTGTGATGCATGTTGCGGCGCGGCCGCGACGCATCGGTGCCATTATCGCACTTTCACCGCGCGAATGTGCCGGGGCGCACCAGCAGCATCTTGACAGCCCTCCCCCGGGTGCGCCCTCAGCGCTCGATGTCATAATCCGAGACATGACGCAGCCGCGCACGTCCGCCCGCCCGACGGCCCTGGCGATCTGGCTCATCATCGCCGGCGCCATCGGCTGGTGGGCCGCGTTCTCGCTGACGATGGAGCGGCTGCAGCTGCTCGAGGATCCGGATGCGATCCTCGGCTGCGACATCAGCCCGCTCGTTCAATGCGGAAAGAATCTCGAATCGTGGCAGGGCAGCGTCTTCGGCTTCCCCAACCCGATCCTCGGGCTTACGGGGTGGATGGCGCCGATCGTCGTCGGCGTCGCGATCCTCGCGGGCGCCCGTTTCGCCCGATGGTTCTGGCTGCTCTTCGAGCTCGGACTGGCGTTCGCGTTCGGATTCGTTCTGTGGCTGATCGGTCAGAGCATCTTCGTGCTCGGAACACTCTGCCCGTGGTGCATGGTGACGTGGGTGGTCACGATCCCGACCTTCTATGCCGTGACGCTTCACATCCTGCGACGGGGCATCGTGCCGGCATCGCCGTCAGTGCGCCGTGCGTCCGACCGGCTGATGAGCTGGGTGCCGCTGCTGGCCGTGCTGAGCTATGCCGTCATCGCGATCATCGCGCAGGTGCGGCTCGACGTTCTCGGCGCGGTCTTCTGACGGCTCGATCTTCTGATCAGGGGAACCAGATGTCCAGTTCGCGTCCGGCCGAATCGGTGCTGTCCGAGCCGTGGACCAGATTCTGCTGCACCTTGAGCCCCCAGTCCCGGCCGTAGTCTCCTCGGATCGTGCCGGGCGCGGCCGTCGTCGGGTCGGTCGTCCCGGCCAGCGAGCGGAAGCCCTCGATCACGCGGTTGCCGGCGAGGCGGATCGCGACGGAAGGCCCTGACATCATGAACTCGAGCAGCGGCTCGTAGAACGGCTTCCCCTCGTGCTCGGCGTAGTGCCGCTCGAGTGTCTCGCGATCGGGTTCGACCAGGCGGATGTCGACCAGCGAGTAGCCCTTCGCCTCGATGCGGGCGAGGATCGCGCCGGTCAGCCCGCGCGCCACGCCGTCCGGCTTGACGAGCACGAGAGTCTCTTCGGTGGCCATGTGTCAGTCTCCGTTCGCGGTGTCGGCTTCGGAGGCCAGTCGCGCGTTGCGCGCGTCCAGCGAAGCCCCCTTGATCGTCGCATACCCCCACATGCCGCCGAAAATGAGGGCGACGAGGAACAGCGCGGGCACCAGGAAACCGGCGAGGGCGATGATCCCCTGCAGCACCCAGCCCAGAACGATTCCCCAGCGATAGCGGAGCACGCGGGCGGTCAGCAGCATCACGACCGCCAGGACCGCGCCGCCGACGATGCCCCACCACGGCGCGATCTGCGCGGGCAGCGCTCTCAACCCGTACACAGCGAGTCCGCCCAGGAACACGATGACGGACTCGAACGCCAGCACGATCGAGCCGAGCGACTCCGCGGCACCCCGTGCTCGACGCCCGCGCGGCGCCTCGGCTGCGGGATCGGTCATTCGGTCCACCCCGCCTTCCAGTCCTCCTCCGCGGCGAGGCCCACCGCTTCGCCGGCGAGTACGACGGAGCCGGCGACGACCACGGCGCGACGATCGGATGCCGCGGCCCACGCGCGGGCGGCTTCTGCGGCATCCGTCACGCCGGCATGGACCGTCACCGGCACGCCCTCCGCCTCCGCGAGATCCGCGATGCGGTCGGCGTCGTTCGCCCGCTCCGACTCGGGGGCCGTGGCGAAGACGTGCGCGGCGAGCGGCGCGAGCGCCGCGACGATGCCCGCAGCATCCTTGTCGGCGAGCACACCGAGCACGACGCCCCATTCGTCGAAGTCGAAGGATTCGCTCAGCGCCGCGGCGAGCGCACGCGCGCCGTGCGGGTTGTGGGCGGCATCCACGATCACGGTCGGACTGACACCCACCAGCTGGAGGCGCCCCGGCGAAGTGGACTGAGCGAGCCCCTCGGCCAGGACGTCGCCCGCGATCGGCTGGGTTCCGCCGCCGATCAGCGACTCGACGGCCGCGATCGCCAGGGCGGCATTCTGCGCCTGGTGGCCGCCGAACAGGGGCAGATACTCGTCGTCGTAAACCCCGGCGAGACCCCGGACCGAGATCAGCTGGCCGCCGACGGCGAGCCGCGCATCGGTGAGCGCGAAGTCCCGGCCTTCGAACGCGATCGTGGCGTCCTTCGCCGTGGCGGTCGCGCGCAGCACCGCCTCGGCGGCGGCGTCCTGCCGCGCCGAGACGACAGCGGCACCGACCTTGATGATTCCCGCCTTGACCTCCGCGATCGCGCGGATCGTGTCACCGAGTCGGTCGGCGTGATCGATGTCGATCGGGGTGAAGACCGCCACGTCGCCGTCTGCGGTGTTCGTCGAGTCCCAGGACCCGCCCATCCCGACTTCCAGCACGAGAACATCGATCGGCGCATCCGCGAACGCGACGAAGGCGAGGACGGTCAGCAGCTCGAAGAATGTCAGGGGGGCGTCATCGGCGGCCGCCAGCTCGGCGTCGACGAAGTCGACGAAGGGAACGATCTCGTCCCAGGCGTCTGCGACGGCGGCATCGGACACCGGTTCACCGTCGATCATGATCCGCTCTGTGAAACGCTCCAGGTGCGGACTTGTGAACAGGCCGGTGCGCAGGCCGTGGGCGCGGACCAGGCTCTCGATCACGCGACTCGTGGAGGTCTTGCCGTTCGTGCCGGTGACATGGACGACCCGATAGGTGCGCTGGGGATCGTCCAGGAGCTCCAGCACGCGCCGTGTGCGCTCCACTCGCGGCTGCACCCACTGTTCGCCCTGCCGCTCGAGCAGGGCGTCGTAGACGGCGTCGGCGCGACTTCGGTCGCTCATCGGGAGGCCTCGACCTTCGTCACCGCGACGGTGAAGTCGCCCGCGTTGGCGAACGTCCCCTTCGCGAACTCTGTGGCGTGGTCGGCTCCCGCCGGCGAGGCTGTCGCGAGCACGTCCCCGTGTCCGAGCATCGTCTCGCCGTCGAAGTCCGTGACCGCGTACTCCACCGCGAGGGTCTCCCCCGCGACATCGGCGATGTCGAAGGCCGAGGCGACGGCCTCGCCGTCCGTCGCCGAGTGGAACGCGAGGACCAGTCGGATGCGGTCGCTGACGTCGAAGCCCGCCGCCTTCCGGGTATCCTGCACCGCCCGGATGACGTCGCGTGCGAGACCCTCCGCCTCCAGCTCGGACGTCGAGGTCGTGTCGAGCAGCACGAAACCGCCACGCGGCAGCACGGCAAGAGCCTCGCCCTCCGGGCGGCCGGTGGTTTCGAGGATGAGCTCGTATTCGCCCGGTTCCAGCGCGATCGTCCCGGCCGTCACGACGCCGTCCCGCTCCGACCAGTCGCCTGCTTTCGCCGCCTGGATCGCCTGCTGCACCTGCTTGCCCAAGCGCGGTCCCGCCGCGCGGGCGTTGACCGAGAGCCGGTTGCGAGATGCCGTAGCGCGACGCGGTGTCGACCTCGAGATCGACGAGCTCGACGGTCTTGACGTTGAGCTCCTCGCGCAGGATGTCTTCGAACTGCGCGAGTGCCGCGGCATCCGACACGACCACCGTCAGGCGGGCGAGCGGCAGGCGCACTCGCTTGCCCTCGCGCTTGCGCAGCGCGTTCGCGACCGACGAAACCTCTCGCACAGCGTCCATCGCCGAGCGGATGTCGTCCGCCGCGGGGAACGCGTCGGCATCCGGCCAGTCCTGGAGGTGGACGCTGCGACCGCCGGTCAGACCCTGCCAGACGCGCTCGGAGACGAGTGGGATGAGCGGCGCCGCAACGCGGGTGAGCGTCTCGAGCACCGTGTACAGCGTGTCGAACGCTTCGCGGCTCTGCGGGTCGGCAGTCACGCCCACCCAGAACCGATCGCGCGAGCGCCGGATGTACCAGTTGGTGAGCGCCTCGCCGTACTCACGCAGCTTCGCGGCGGCCATCGTCGAATCGAGCCCGTCCATGTCCGCCGCGACCCCGCGGACGAGGTCGCCGGTGAGCGCCAGGATGTACCGATCGAGCACGTCGGTCGAATCGGTCCGCCAGGTCGCCTCGTAGCCGGCGCCGCCGGGGCCGGACGCGGCATTTGCGTAGGTCGAGAAGAAGTACCACGCGTTCCACAGCGGCAGCAGGAACTCGCGCACGCCCTGCCGGATGCCCTCTTCGGTCACCACGAGGTTGCCCCCGCGCAACACGGAACTGGCCATCAGGAACCAGCGCATCGCATCGGAGCCGTCCCGGTCGAAGACCTCGGAGACGTCGGGGTAGTTGTTCAGCGACTTCGACATCTTCTGCCCGTCGCTGCCGAGCACGATTCCGTGGCAGCTGACGCCGGTGAACGCCGGCCGGTCGAAGAGCGCACCCGACAGGACGTGCATGAGATAGAACCAGCCCCGCGTCTGGCCGATGTACTCGACGATGAAGTCCGCGGGCGAATGCTCGTCGAACCACTCATGGTTCTCGAACGGATAGTGCACCTGCGCGAACGGCATCGAACCGGAGTCGAACCACACGTCCAGCACGTCCTCGATGCGGCGCATGGTGCTCGCTCCGGTCGGGTCGTCCGGATTGGGCCGGGTGAGCTCGTCGATGTACGGACGGTGCAGGTCGACTGCGCCGGCGGAGTTACGCGGCAGTCGACCGAAATCCCGCTCGAGCTCGGCCAGGGATCCGTAGGCGTCGACGCGCGGATACTCCGGGTCGTCGCTCTTCCATATCGGGATGGGCGAGCCCCAATAGCGGTTGCGGCTGATCGACCAGTCGCGCGCGCCTTCGAGCCACTTTCCGAACTGGCCGTCCTTCACGTTCTCGGGAACCCAGGTGATCTGCTGGTTGAGCTCGACCAGCCGGTCCTTGAAGTCCGTGACACGGACGAACCAGCTGGAGACCGCCTTGTAGATGAGCGGATTGCGGCAGCGCCAGCAGTGCGGGTAGGAGTGCTCGTAGCTCGCGAGCCGGAGCAGGCGCCCGTTCTGCCGCAGGATCCTCACGAGCGGTGTGTTGGCGTCCATCCACAGCTCGCCCGCGACATCGGTCACTGCGGGAAGGAAGCGCCCGCCGTCGTCGAGGCTCATGATGAGCGGGATGCCCGCCGCTTCGGTGACGCGCTGGTCGTCCTCACCATAGGCAGGTGCCTGATGGACGATTCCGGTGCCGTCGCCGGTCGTGACGTAGTCGTCGGGAAGGATCCGCCAGGCGTCCTGCGTGCCGTACGTCTCGGCATCCGCGTAGTAGTCGAAGAGGCGGTCGTATTGCACGTCCGCGAGGTCGGCGCCGAGGTGAACGGCCTCCACGGCCGCGACAGCATCCCCCGCGGTCTGGTAGCCGAGGTCCTTGGCGTAGCTGGGCAGCAGATCCTCCGCGAGAAGGTAACGGTGCGATTCGGCCTCGGCGAGCTCGTCGCTGCGCCCGTCGGGACCGTGGTGCACGTCGGCGGCGCCGAGAGGGCCGCCCGGGACGACGACGTACCGGATGCCGGGGCCGACGGCCAGAGCCAGGTTGGTGGGCAGCGTCCACGGGGTGGTGGTCCACGCCAGCGCGCGCACCGCGGTGAGTCCGAGTGCTTCGGCCTTCAGTCCGACCAGCGGGAAGGTGACGGTGACCGACGGGTCCTGACGCATCTTGTAGACGTCGTCGTCCATCCGCAGCTCATGACTGGAGAGTGGAGTCTGATCGCGCCAGCAGTAGGGCAGGACGCGATAGCCCTCGTAGGCCAGACCCTTCTCGTACAGGGTCTTGAACGCCCACAGGACGCTCTCCATGTAGTCGGTGTCGAGCGTCTTGTAGCCGCGTTCGAAATCGACCCACCGCGCCTGGCGGGTGACGTAGTCCTCCCACTCCCGCGTGTACGCGAGCACGGATTCCCGCGCCTTCGAGTTGAAGGTCGCCACGCCCATGCGCTCGATCTCCTCCTTCTCGGTGATGCCGAGCTGCTTCATCGCCTCGAGCTCCGCCGGGAGACCGTGCGTGTCCCAGCCGAACACCCGGTCGACGCGGTTGCCGCGCATCGTCTGAAACCGCGGGAACAGGTCCTTCGCGTAGCCGGTGAGGAGGTGACCGTAATGCGGCAGCCCGTTCGCGAAGGGAGGACCGTCGTAGAACACCCACTCCGGGGCGCCCTCGCGGTTCTCGATGGACGCGCGGAAGGTGTCGTCGGCCCTCCAGAAGTCGATGACGTCGCGCTCGATCGCGGGGAAGCGAGGGCTTGGGGGGACGTCGGGTCCGGACTTGGGGTAGGTCATGTCACTCCAGCAGGTTGCGATGCTTCCTGCGAGGACGATCCTCCTGTTCGGGAGAACCGCGGTACCACCCCGCGTTGCCTCGGCTTCAGCCTTCGGCTGGAAGTCGACGCCCCTCTCACTGCGGCTATGACGGGCCTGCCCCGTCCGGTTCTACTGACGTCGACCCCTGAGCTCGTCGAGGGGCGACGCGTTCTTCCGGAAGCTCCCCGGTGATGTCCGGATCGATGCTCGTCCTCTGATTCTACGCGTCCGCCCGGCTGCGCAGGACGCCGGCGCCCACCTCATTTCTGGACGCGATCCATGAAGCTCGAACGGTGGCAGGATGGTTGCCTGTGACATCTTCAGCACCTCTCTCCCCCTCCGCCACCCCGGTTCGGCGCGTCGCCTGGGCGTCGATGGTCGGAACCTCGCTCGAGTCGTTCGACTTCTACGTCTTCGCCTACTTCTCGGCGTACTTCATCGGACCCCTGTTCTTCGAGCCGCTCGGCCCGTTCGGGGCGCAGCTGCTGGCCTTCTCGACGATCGCCGTGGCGTTTCTGGTACGCCCGATCGGCGCGGTGATCTTCGGCTACATGGGCGACCGGCTCGGCCGACGCACGACACTCCTGTGGACGGTGGGCGTCATGGGTGTCGCGACCGGCCTCATCGGCCTGCTGCCCACGTATGCTCAGGCCGGATGGCTCGGCGCCGCGCTGCTCGTCCTCCTGCGCATCGCGCAGGGTCTGTCGCTCGGAGGAGAGTGGGGCGGGTCGATCCTGCTCGCCACGGAGCACTCCGGTCCGCTCAAGCGCGCCTTCTACGCCGCCATCCCGCAGCTCGGCTCACCGGTCGGCTCGATCCTGTCGGCGGCCGTGTTCATCCTGATGACGCTCCTCCTGCCCGCCGAGGAGCTCGCAGCGTGGGGATGGCGCATCCCGTTCCTGATCGCGTTCCCGCTGCTGCTGGTCTCGCTGTACCTCCGGTGGTCGATCGATGAGACGCCCGTGTTCCGTGAGGTCGTCGCCGAGGATCGCCGGGAGCGAGTCCCGTTCGTGACGATGTTCACCGCGCGCCCGAGTGCCGTCGTCATCGCCATCGGCGCCGCGCTCCTGGGCATCGGCTCGTACTCGCTGATGAACACGTACACGATCAACTACGGCGTCGCCGAGCTCGGCTTCAGCTTCCAGGATCTGCTGGTGGCAACCACCATCGGCGGTCTGCTGCAGCTGGTCACGATCCCGCTGTTCGGAGCGTGGGCGACCCGGATCGGCTCCGCACGGGTCGTCGCGTGGGGGGCGCTGGGAACATTGCTCATCGCCTTCCCGATGTACTTCCTCCTCCAGTTCGCGACCTTCCCGATCCTCGTCGCGACGATGATCGTCGGTGGCATCCTGCCGACGATGTCGTGGGCGGCGCTCGGCGGGCTCATGAACGATCTGTTCCCGGACCGGTTCCGCTACTCGGCGCTGTCGATCTCGTACGCGATCGCCGCCACGATCAGCGGGTTCGTGCCGGCCGTCACGCTGGCGATCGGGGAGGGAACCGGGTTCGCCTGGTGGCACCCCGGCGCGGTGCTGGCTCCGATGGCGCTGATCACGCTGATCGCGGCCTATGCCGCGTCACGGCGGGCCGCCGAGCCCGAGCTCGCCACCGCGCCGGAGTCGGCGACGGCGCTGGTCTGACGCGTAGCGTGGAGGGATGGCCGACCCACCACTCCCTCTGCCGCCCCGGGTGTCTGCGCCCGACCTGCCGCCGCGGCTCGAGGATGGCCCCCTGCCGGCGCGCGGCGGCGAGTCGTTCCAGATGGGGTGGACGGCGCTGAATGCCGAAACGGATGCCGCGCACGCTCGCATCACCGAATGCGAAATACGCGAGGCATCCGTCGATCGCCTCGACCTGACCGGGGCGACCCTCATCGACGTCGAAGTGCGGGCGCTGCGCGCGACCACGCTCACCGCGCGCTCCGCACGACTGCGGCGCGTGCGGATTGTCGGCGGCCGGATCGGCACCCTCGACCTCGCCGACGCCGACCTGGACGAGGTCGAGCTGCGAGGCGTGCGGATCGACTACGTCTCACTCGCGGCGGCGCGGATCTCCGACCTCTTGGTTGCCGACACCACACTGGGGACTTTGGACCTGCCGCAGGCGACGGTGTCGCGCGTCGCCTTCACCGACTGCCGGGCGGACGACGTCGACACCCGCGGGATCCGCGCGAAGGATCTCGACCTGCGGGGCCTCGAAGCCGTGTCATACCTCGACCCCGGCTCACTGCGCGGGGCGGCGCTGTCGGCACGGCAGGTGGAGCACCTCGCACCGGCGCTCGCGCGGGCCCTCGGCATCCGCGTGATCGACTGACGTCGTGGTTCGCAGTCGAGGGCTCGGTCGAATTCGAGGACGACCGAGTGTGAATCGCTCCTCGAATCCGATTCCAGCCTCAGTTTCGACCGTCACGGGCGAGGTGCAGGCCCTGTCCGACCGCGCGCATGATGACGTCCTGCACTTCGTGCCATCGCTCCATGACTTGACCGTAGCCGACCCGGATCACGTGGTAGCCGAGCAGCATGAGTTGCGCGTCGTGCGCGATGTCGCGTTCGCGCTGCGATCCGACGTGGTGACCGCCGTCGATCTGGAGGACCAGCCGCTCGCCGATCAGGAAATCCACTCGATGACCTGCGATCCACGCTTGGGGAACAATCGCGCACCCGCATCCAGCGCAGTCTCGGCACGACCACCGTCTCAAGCCCCGAGTCTGAGAACGGCTGCGCGTCCGCGAGAATCCGGCGAGCCCCGGCAGTCAGTGGGAATCGGCTCAGCACGGCGGCGGTCGTCAACTCCTTGCGCAGCGCCGACTCCCAGACGGACAGTGCCGTCTCGTACGGCTGACAGTCCGCGACGAGCTGAAGGACGTTCTCGACGGGATCGGCGAGGCTCTCGGGGGGCCGCGGCACGATGGGCCTTGCCCAATGCACCGTCGCCAAGCGTCCGCCCGAGTGCGCGGATCGCGGCACGCGCACCCCGCCCGAATGAGCCGGCGCCGCCACGTGCGGCTCGTCCTCCCGGAGAACCCAGAGTCCTAGCCGGGAAGCTTGTGTCACACAGGTGAGGACCACGCCCCCGCGCGCCGCCGCGATGAGCAGCGGATCGGTGTCAGGCAGAGCGAGCCAACCTCCGCGCGGACGCACTACCGCACGAGAACGCACGGCTTCAGTGAGCGAGCGGTTGGAGCATCCGAGGTCGCGTAGCACGCGCGCCCGGACGATCCCGCCGCGGCGACGGATGAGTTCGACGATCTCCATCGCGACATCCTCCGGTCGCGTGGGTCCGCGTGCGCGACAGAAGGGCAGATTCGGGATGATCGCAGCAGCACCGCGGCATGGGAGGAGTCGGCAAGAGCGCCGGTAGGACGTCGCGTTCGATTCTGAGGACGTGGCCGAATCCGCGGATGCGATGGCCCGCGCCGAACCTCGGATTCGACCACACCCTGACTTCCGAACTGACGGCCGCAATCGCGCAGCGCGTAGAATCGACCGACATCCCACACTCAGGCACGCTCACACAGTGCCGCACATATCGCCAAGGAGACCCTCATGGCCGACGCGCACATCCCCGACAAGCCCGCCCTCGAAGGTCTCGAAGCGAAATGGGATGCCGCCTGGCGCGCCGAGGGAACCTACCTGTTCGATCGCGCCGAGGCTGCTCGCCGCGGGCGCAGCGGGGTCTACTCCGTCGACACTCCCCCGCCCACCGCCTCCGGCAGCCTGCACATCGGGCACGTGTTCTCCTTCACGCACACCGACATCAAGGTGCGCTTCGAGCGGATGCGCGGCAAGACGGTGTTCTACCCGATGGGCTGGGACGACAACGGTCTTCCGACCGAGCGTCGCGTGCAGAACTACTACGGCGTGCGCTGCGACCCCTCGCTGCCCTACGATCCCGACTTCGCGCCGCCCTACGAAGGCGGTGACAACAAGAGCTCGCGTGCCGCCGACCAGGTGCCGATCAGCCGCCGCAACTTCATCGAGCTCTGCGAGACGCTCACCGAGCAGGACGAGGTGACCTTCGAGGAGCTCTTCAGACAGCTGGGTCTGAGCGTCGACTGGACCCAGACCTACCGCACCATCAGCGACGACACCATCCGCACGTCGCAGCTCGCCTTCCTGCGCAATCTCGAGCGCGGCGAGGCGTTCCAGGCGATGGCGCCCACGCTGTGGGACATCGACTTCCGCTCCGCGATCGCGCAGGCCGAGCTCGAAGACCGCGAACAGCCGGCGGCCTACCATCGCGTGGCCTTCCACAAGGCTGACGGGTCGGGTGATGTCTTCATCGAGACGACGCGACCCGAGCTGCTGCCTGCCTGTGTGGCGCTGGTGGCCCACCCGGAGGACGAGCGCTACCAGCAGCTCTTCGGCTCGACCGTGCGCACACCGCTGTTCGATGTCGAGGTTCCCGTGCTGGCCCACCCGCTCGCCCAGCCCGACAAGGGGTCGGGCATCGCCATGATCTGCACTTTCGGTGACGTGACCGACATCGTGTGGTGGCGTGAGCTCGACCTGCCCAACCGCACGATTCTCGGCCAGGACGGCCGAGTGCTTCCCGACGCTCCGGACGTGATCGTCACCGATGCAGGCCGCGCCGCCTACGCCGAACTGGCCGGGAAGACCGTGTTCAGCGCCAAGAAGCGCGTCGCCGAGATGCTGAGCGACTCCGGCGAGCTCATCGGGGATCCGAAACCCTTCACGCATGTCGTCAAGTTCTACGAGAAGGGCGACCGCCCCCTCGAGATCGTCTCGACGCGCCAGTGGTACCTGCGAAACGGCGCCCGCGATGAAGAGCTGCGCGTCAACCTGATCGCGCTCGGCAAGCAGGTGAGGTGGCATCCGGATTTCATGCGGGTGCGCTTCGAGAACTGGACCAACGGGCTGACCGGCGACTGGCTCGTGTCCCGGCAGCGCTTCTTCGGCGTGCCGATCCCGGTCTGGTACGGCCTCGACGAAAACGGCGAGCGCGATTACGGCCGCGTGCTCGTCCCCACCGCCGACCAGCTACCCATAGACCCCACGAGCGCGGTTCCCTCGGGCTACACCGAAGCGCAGCGCGGCGAGCCGGGTGGTTTCGACGGCGAGCGCGACATCTTCGACACCTGGGCGACCTCATCGCTCACCCCGCAGCTCGCGGGCGGGTGGGAGCGGGACGAAGAGCTCTGGCCGCTGGTCGCGCCCTTCGACGTACGGCCGCAGGGGCAGGACATCATCCGGACGTGGCTGTTCTCGACGCTGCTGCGCAGCGCGTTGGAAGACGATCGTGCGCCCTGGTCCGATGCCGCCATCTCGGGCTTCATCGTCGATCCCGACCGCAAGAAGATGTCCAAGTCGAAGGGCAACGTCGTCACGCCCGCCGACATCCTGCGCCAGCACGGCTCCGACGCAGTGCGGTACTGGTCGGCGTCGAGCCGACTCGGCACCGATGCCGCGTTCGACCCCCAGAACCCGACGCAGATCAAGATCGGGCGGCGCCTCGCGATCAAGGTGCTGAACGCGGCGAAGTTCGTGCTGTCGTTCCCCGTGCCCGATGGCGCCGAGGTCACGCACGCGCTCGACGCGTCGATGCTCGCGACTCTCGACGGCGTCGTGCGGGAGGCGACGAGGGCGCTGGACGCGTACGACCACGCCCGGGCGCTCGAATTGACCGAGTCGTTCTTCTGGACCTTCTGCGACGACTACCTGGAGCTGGTGAAGGAGCGCGCCTACGACCGCACCGATGTCGGGCAGGCCTCTGCCGCCCTCGCGCTTCGCACCGCTCTCGCCACGCTGCTGCGGCTGTTCGCGCCGGTCCTCGCTTTCACTGCCGAGGAGGCCTGGTCCTGGTTCAACGACGGATCCGTGCACACGGCAGAGTGGCCCGAGCCACTCGGGATCGGCGGCGACCCCGCAGTGCTTTCCGCCGTCGGTGAGGCGCTCATCGGCATCCGCCGCGCCAAGACCGAGGCGAAGGCCTCGCAGAAGACGCCGGTGACACGCATGACCATCGCCGCGCCCTCGGCATCCGTCGCCCTGATTCAGCTCGCTGAGGGCGACCTGCGCGCCGTCGGACGGATCACCGAGATCACCTACGCGGATGCCGAGGCCACCGCGGTGTCGGGCATCGAGCTCGCTCAGCAGGAGGTTTGACATGCAACTCGGTACACGCTGGACGGCCGGAGGCGAACCCCCCGCGTCGTTGCCCGAGGCGCTTCGCGTTCAGATCGCCGCGGTCGAAGCGGTCCTGCCGATCGACCAGCTCGGTCAGCCGGCGCCCCGCTGGACGCTCACCTGGCTCGAGGGCAAGCCCATCGCAGAGCTCGACACGGGTGTCATCGTCAGCCTCGACGAGGAGGGCGAGGCCGTGGTGCGGCACGACGAAGACGACGGGTTCGGCTAGGCCGGGAGCGCCTGCGCTTCTGCGCCCGCTCGTCGTGTGCCGACGATCAGGAGCGGGATCGCGATCAGGGTCGCTACGAGGACGAAAGCCGCAGCGAGCACGAACGGGAGCCGCAGATCGATGCGCGCGACCCAGCCGCCGAAGAGCGTCGCGATCGGGAACAGACCCCACGTCAGCATCCGGATGATCCCGAGAACGCGTCCGAAGAGGTGCGCCGGGACGATCTGCTGGCGCAGTGCGCCCCACGGAACGTTCCACGTCGAGACTGCGAGGGCGAACACTGCGTAAGCCAGGATCGCCGTGACCAGCCCCGGCGCCAGGCCGGTCAGCAGCATCCCCGCGGCGGCGATGAGGTTCGCGGCGAGCATGACCCGACCGCGGCCCAGGGCCGCGACGAAGCGCGGCGCGACGAGCGAGCCGATCAGAGCGCCGACCCCGATCCCCGCGGTGACAAAGCCGATCGCGGCAGGGGCCACGCTCTGCTCGTCCAGGAAGTAGAGGATCGTGCTCGCCTGTGCGAACGAGAAGGCCGATCCGACGAGGGACGTGAAGACGACCATCGACCGCAGGTAGCGGTTGCGCCACAGGTAGACGACAGCTTCGCGTGCCGTCACCTTCGACGTGCTCAGCGGCGTTGCCATCGGCTCCGGGAGCGGCGCGGCGACCTGGACGTCGGGACTGGTGGGGTCAGGCACGAGCGCGGGATCCCGCAGCGGCCGCGCGGCCGACAGCGGCAGCAAAAGTGCGAGAGCGATCGGAACGAGGTAGCCGGCGGCCTCGACCCAGAGCGGCAGAGCGAGCGCGACTGCGAACAGCACTCCCGCGATCGGCGTGGCGATGAAGCTGTCGATCGTCACCTGCGCCGCCTGCATGCGGCCGTTCGCTCGATCGAGCTGCGGTCGTGTCACGACGCCCGGGATGACGGCGTTGGTCGCATTGTCGAACAGGGTCTCGCCCAGCCCGAACACGAGCGTGCCGAGGAAAAGGGTCCACAGACTGATCTGACCGGTCGCGGTCAGGATGGCGAGCCACAGCGCGACGGCGCCTCGCATCCCGTTCGCCGCCGCCATGATGATCCGTCGGTCGAACCGGTCGACGATCATGCCGGCCGGCAGCCCGAACACCAGCCAGGGCAGGAAAGCCAGTGCGCCGATGACCGAGACGGCCAGCGGATCGTGGGTCAGCGTGGTGGCGATGAGCGGAACCGCGGTGCGCCCGAGCCCGTCGGCGAGGTTGCTGAAGGCCGCAGCCGTCCAGAGCTTTCCGAAATCGCGGCCGAGCGGAGTCTTCTGCGCCCCGTCGGCCGACGTTCCGGATGCCGCCCCGCCGACCGTCTCGCTCGCGGTGCCGGCATCGGTGGCGTCGGTCATCGCGGCAGAAGGCCGATCGC
The DNA here is from genome assembly GCA_963772625.1 of uncultured Actinomycetota bacterium. Lineage (GTDB taxonomy): Bacteria > Actinomycetota > Actinomycetes > Actinomycetales > Microbacteriaceae > Microbacterium. The sequence goes on from CAVYXT010000002.1 coordinate 671,481, forward strand.
GCCCCGCGCCTCGGCCTCGCCCCGCAGGGCCGAAGCCGCAGACTGAGCCTCGATCAGGCGCCGATGAACTGCGCCGCTACGACTCTCGAGACGGACCGTGACGAAGGAGTCGAGAGCGGATGCCGCGTGCAGCAGTGCGCGCTCGAAAGCGTTCGGAGCGGCGTGGTGCGCGGAGATGGTGGTCATGGCTGTCCTCCCAGGTCGGGAAGCGGGAACACGTCGGCCCGAATGGTCACGGGTCTCACGTCCTCGCCGGTTTGATTGCGATAGGTGTCCACGGCGTCGTCGATCAGCGCCATGATCTTGGCCGATAGCTCTTTGCTCTGCTCCGGCGTGAGACGCGTGGTTGCGGTGGAGATCAGGCTCCCGCTCTGCCACGGCGCGGCGCTGTTGGACAGCCCGTCGTGGATGAACCGCATGAGCTGCTCCTGCCTGTTGCGGAAGAACTCGTTCATGACGATCTGCGTCGCCGCGCGGCCTGCCGGTGTCTTGATCAAGTCGGGGTTGGCGAACGAGACGCCGCCCACTGGACGCTCCCACCAGCGTTCGCGTCCGGTGCCGCGGTCGGTGCATTCGTGGATGAGGTCCTGCTTGGCCAGTGCGCGGAGGTGATAGCTCGTCGAGCCGGTCGATTCGCCGAGCCTTTCCGCCAGCGAACTCGCCGTCTGGGGGCCGTACTGGCTGAGGATGTCGTAGATCTGAACGCGCAGAGGATGTGCGAGCGCGCGAAGGGCCCCGGTATCGAGGACGCGGTCTCCGGCGTGTGAGTCGTCGCTGACGGTCGCAGCCACGGGGTCCGGCGCCTGTTGTTCCATGTGTTCAGAGTAGTGATGCAAAGAAGTCTTTGCAAGTACTTGTTTGCAATATTTGGTTTGCAAAGCGATCGCGGCATGCGAGCGGGGTCGCACTAGGCTGGCGGACATGGTGAACGACAACCCGCTCCTCTCTCCCAGCCCGCTCCCGTATGGTCTGCCGGATTACGCGGCGATCCGTGCGGAGCACTACCTGCCTGCGTTCGAGGTGGCTTTCGCCTCTCAGAAGAGCGAGATCCGAGCGATCACACTCGTGCGCTCGATGCCCACGTTCGAGAACACACTGGTCGCACTGGAGTCGAGCGGAAAGCTGCTCGGCGAGATCTCGCGGACGTTCTACACGGTCTCCTCCGCGGATGCCACACCGGAGATCCAGGAGATCGAGGAGAAGCTCGCCCCGCTGATGTCGGCGCACCACGATTCGATCGAGCTCGACTCCGCTCTCTACTGGCGGATTCAGACGCTGCACGAGCAGCTGGACGACCTCGACCTCGATCCCGAGCAGCGCTACCTCGTGAAGCGGCGCTTCCGCGAGATGTCGCAGGCGGGTGCCGGACTGGACGACGCCGCCAAGGACCGGCTCACCGCCCTCAACCAGCGACTGTCGACGCTCACCACGACCTTCGAGAAGAATCTGCTGCGTGACACCAACGATCTCGCCGTCGTCTTCGATGATGTGACCGAGCTCGACGGACTGGCCGAGGGCGAGCTGTCGGCAGCCGCCCAGGCCGCCGCCGACCGCGGCTTGGAGGGAAAGTGGGTCATCACGCTGACGTTGTTCACGGGTCATCCGTACCTGTCGTCCCTGACGAACCGCACGTCTCGCAAGCGGATCCTGGAGGCGTCTCGCGCGCGGGGGTCGCGAGGCGGCGAGAACGACAATCGGGCGATCCTCCGCGAGATCGTGAAGCTTCGCGCTGAACGCGCGGCCCTGCTGGGCTACGACTCGCACGCCGCATACGTCACGTCCGACGAGACGGCCGGCTCCCCCGAGGCCGTCCACGACCTGCTGCGGCGGCTCGCGGTACCGGCGGGGCGCAATGCGGCGCGCGAACAGGCGGCGCTGCAGGCGATCATCGATGCTGAGCCGGAGCCCTTCGCGCTCGAGGCGCACGACTGGGCGTTCTACACCGAGAAGGTTCGCGCCGCGGAGTACGACCTCGACCGCTCGGCACTGCGGCCGTGGTTCGAAGCGGAGCGCGTGCTTCAGGACGGCGTCTTCCACGCGGCGACCGAGCTCTACGGCGTCACGTTCGCCGAACGCGCCGATCTCGGGGCCTACCACCCCGACACGAGGGTGTTCGAGGTCCGCAACGCCGACGACTCGACGGTGGGGCTGTTCATCCTCGACCTCTACACGCGTGACACCAAGCGTGGCGGTGCGTGGATGAACTCGATCGTGTCGCAGTCCCGACTCCGCGGCACCCAGACGATCGTCGTGAACAACCTCAACGTTCCCAAACCCGCCGCCGGGCAGCCGACCCTCCTCACACTCGATGAGGTGACGACGCTGTTCCACGAGTTCGGACACGCGCTGCATGGCCTCTTCGCGACCGTGACCTATCCGCATTTCGCCGGCACGAACGTGTTCCGCGACTTCGTGGAGTTTCCGAGTCAGGTGAACGAGATGTGGATCTACTGGCCCGAGATCCTCGACACTTACGCGCGTCACGTCGACACCGGCGAGCCGCTCCCCCGCGAGGTCGTCGAGAAGCTCCGCGCGTCGGAGGCCTTCAATCAGGGCTTCGCCACCAGCGAGTACCTCGCGGCGTCATGGCTCGATCAGGCGTGGCATTCGCTGAACGCCGACGCGGCGGCGGAGGACATCGACGTGGCCGCCTTCGAGGCGGCCGCCCTCGCCGACATCGGACTCGACAACCCGGCGGTGCCGACGCGGTACTCCTCCACCTACTTCGCGCATGTGTTCTCGGGCGGGTACAGCGCCGGCTACTACTCGTACATCTGGAGCGAGGTGCTGGACGCCGACACGGTCGAGTGGTTCCGCGAGAACGGCGGCCTGCAGCGCGCCAACGGCGATCGCTTCCGTGAGCGACTGCTCGGTGTCGGCGGGTCGAAGGATCCGCTGGAGGCCTACCGCGACTTCCGTGGACGGGATGCCGACATCCAGCCGCTGCTGGAGCGTCGAGGTCTCGCGGCCTGACCGTTCTCTTCCGGGCGGACTACAGCAGTCCGAGGTCCTGCGCGAAGGAGCGCGTGCGGGCGGCCATCGCCTCCGGAACCTCGGCCACGGCGAAATGCCCGCCTTCGTCGAGGCGCTCGAACACGCGCAGATCGCGGTAGAACCGGCGGGCGAGCGACTCGGGGTAGTCGTGCTCGTGCCGCTGGATGAGCACGGCGGCCGGCACCGCCACGGGCGGGATCGGCGCGGGTGTGTCGGCTCCCTCGTAGTACGGCCGGAACGACGAGGCGATCGTCTGCGTGACCCAGTAGAGCATCGCCTCGGTGAGGATGCGCTCGCGCGAGATGCGCCGCTCGACGGCGGCGGGGTCGTCGTGGGGGGTGTCGCTCCACTCGACGAGCTTCTCGGCGAGCCAGGCGAGCAGCCCAGCCGGCGAGTCGTTCAGCGCAGCGGCGAGAGTGTCCGGGCGGGTTGCCTGCACGTGACCGTATGCACCGTCGGTGACATGCGCCGCTGCGAGGCGCTCGAAGAACGCGCGCTCGTCGGCAGCCGTGAGCGCGGTTCGCTCCTCGGAGGCTGGAAAATGGGCGTGGGTGACCAGGATGCCGGCGACCGCTTCCGGATACGTCGCTGCGAGAAGGTCGTTCACGTTCGCGGACACGTCCTCGCCGTAGGTGAGGTAGCGGCGGTACCCGAGGATCTCGGTCATCAGGCGGTGCATCGTCGATGCGAGCCGCCGTTCCGTGACAGGGCCGTCGGCGTAGGGTGCCGAGAACGCGAAACCGGGGAGGCTGGCGACGACTACGTGGAAGTCCGGCAGGAGGTCTGCGTAGTCCAGCTGCAGGGCGAAGGTGTGCGGCCAGCCGTGGAGAACGAGCAGCGCCGGAGCGTCGTTTCGCGCTGCGCGAAGATGCGCGAAGTGGATCGTGGTGTCTTCGATGTCGGCGAGGAACTGCGGATGGCTGTTGAGCCACCGCTCCCGCGCGCGCCAGTCCATCTCGCGCCACCCGTTCACCAACTGCCGAAGATATCCGGCGTTCATCCCGGACGCGGGGCGGCGAGGCGATTCCGGCAGGATCCGCGTCCGTGCGAGACGGTCGCGCAGATCGTCGAGGACGGCATCCGGAACGGCGAGCGTGAACGGCCGGACAGAGGTCATGCCGTTACGCTACGGCGAGCCGCCGACACCCGGGCCGGCGGCTCCGCGCGGCGGATCAGGCGCTCTTGCGCGCCCGACGCTGAACGAACGTCGGCGCCGCGCCGGTCTCGACCGATTCGCGGGTCACGACGACCTTCTCGACTTCGTCGTTCGACGGGATGTCGAACATGATCGGGCCGAGCACGTCCTCGAGGATCGCGCGAAGGCCGCGGGCGCCGGTCTTGCGCTCGACGGCGAGGTCGGCGATCGCCTCGAGCGCCTCGGTCTCGAACTCGAGGGCGACGCCGTCCAGCTCGAACATGCGCTGGTACTGCTTGACGAGCGCGTTCTTCGGCTCGGTGAGGATCTCCATGAGCGCGACCTGGTCGAGGGGCGTCACCGACGCGACAACCGGAAGCCGGCCGATGAACTCCGGGATCAGGCCGAACTTGTGCAGGTCTTCGGGGCGCACCTCGCTGAACAGGCTCAGGTCGTCGCCCTTGTTGTGCAGCGGTGCGCCGAACCCGATCCCGTGCTTGCCCACCCGGCTGGAGATGATGTCTTCCAGGCCCGCGAAAGCGCCGGCGACGATGAACAGCACGTTCGTGGTGTCGATCTGGATGAACTCCTGATGCGGGTGCTTGCGTCCGCCCTGCGGTGGAACCGAGGCGACCGTGCCCTCGAGGATCTTCAGGAGCGCCTGCTGGACGCCCTCGCCCGAGACATCCCGCGTGATGGAGGGGTTCTCGGCCTTGCGGGCGATCTTGTCGACCTCGTCGATGTAGATGATGCCGGTCTCGGCGCGCTTGGTGTCGAAGTCGGCGGCCTGGATCAGCTTCAGCAGGATGTTCTCGACGTCCTCGCCGACGTACCCCGCCTCGGTGAGCGCTGTCGCGTCGGCGACGGCGAACGGCACGTTCAGCCGCTTGGCGAGAGTCTGGGCCAGATAGGTCTTGCCGCAGCCGGTCGGGCCGATCAGCAGGATGTTGCTCTTGGCGATCTCGATCTCGTCGGCGCGCTGCTCTGCGCTCTGCAGGGTGCCGTGCGCGCGGATCCGCTTGTAGTGGTTGTAGACCGCGACCGAGAGGGCGCGCTTGGCGGCCTCCTGCCCGACCACGTACTCCTCCAGGAACGAGAAGATCTCGCGCGGCTTCGGCAGGTCGAAGTCGGAGACGACGCCGGTGGAGGACTCGGCCATGCGCTCTTCGATGATCTCGTTGCACAGCTCGACGCACTCGTCGCAGATGTAGACGCCCGGCCCCGCGATCAGCTGCTGGACCTGCTTCTGGCTCTTTCCGCAGAAGGAGCACTTGAACAGGTCGGCACTCTCACCGATGCGCGCCATCAGGCTCTCTCCTCGTTGGGTCGGGGCGGTGCCCCGTTGCGGCCAGCCCGATCCCCGGCTGTCCTTCGAGCCTAACCGCTGAGGCCGACAAGCGTGGGGATTGCGACGCGCGTTGTGGAGGCGGTGGCAGGCGTTCTGCTGACGGCGGATCGGCGGAACACGACGACGCCCCGCCGCCCGAGAGAAGGGCGGCGGGGCGTCGAGGCATCGGCTACTTCGCGAGCGCGGCCGGAATCCGCTTCCGGGTCGTCAGCACCTGATCGACCAGGCCGTAGTCGACGGCTTCGCGGCCGTCCAGGATCTTGTCGCGGTCGATGTCGCGGTTGACCTGCTCGACGGTGCGGTTCGAGTGCGCCGCGAGCGTCGTCTCGAGCCACGTCCGCATCCGCAGGATCTCGGCGGCCTGGATCTCGATGTCGGACGCCTGGCCGTGCCCGGCCTCACCCATCGCAGGCTGGTGGATCAACACCCGCGCGTTGGGGAGCGCAAGACGCTTGCCGGGCGCGCCCGCCGCGAGCAGGACCGCCGCCGCCGACGCAGCCTGACCGAGCACGACCGTCTGGATCTGGGGCGAAATGTACTGCATCGTGTCGTAGATCGCCGTCATGGCGGTGAACGAGCCACCGGGCGAGTTGATGTACATGATGATGTCGCGGTCGGGGTCCTGGCTCTCGAGCACGAGCAGCTGGGCCATGACGTCGTCTGCTGACGCGTCGTCGACCTGCACCCCGAGGAAGATCACCCGATCCTCGAACAGCTTGTTGTAGGGGTCCTGGCGCTTGTAGCCGTATGCCGTGCGCTCTTCGAACTGGGGCAGGATGTACCGGCTCGAGGGCATTGCCAGCCCGTTGCCGGCGGTGCCGCCGAAGGTGGGGATGCTCATTTTGCTGTCGTTCCTTCTGATTCGCCTTCGGTTTCCGTGCCGCCGCCGCCGACGACGTCTCTCAGATGTGCGCGGATGTGATCCACGAAGCCGTACTCGAGCGCTTCCTGCGCGGTGAACCAGCGGTCGCGGTCACCGTCCTCGTTGATCTGCTCGACGCTCTTGCCGGTCTGGGATGCGGTGATCTCGGCCAGGCGGTTCTTCATCGAGATGATCAGCTGCGCCTGGGTCTGGATGTCGCTGGACGTGCCGCCGAAGCCGCCGTGCGGCTGGTGCAGCAGCACACGCGCGTTGGGCGTGATGTAGCGCTTGCCCTTCGTGCCGCTCGTGAGCAGAAGCTGCCCCATCGAGGCGGCCATGCCGATGCCCACCGTCACGATGTCGTTCGGGACGAACTGCATCGTGTCGTAGATGGCCATGCCCGCGGTGATCGATCCACCGGGTGAGTTCACGTAGAGGAAGATGTCTTTGTCGGGGTCTTCGGCGGCGAGGAGGAGGATCTTCGCGCAGATCTCGTTGGCATTGTCGTCGCGCACCTCCGAGCCCAGCCAGATGATGCGGTCTCTCAACAGCCTGTCGAAGACGCTCGTCGCGACAAGTGGTTCGGCCATGTTCACTCCTGATTCGGTGGTCGTGGCTACGAATCTACCGGCGCCTCGGATCGCACCCGACCGTGTTCGCCCTGGGCAGAGAAGCCACCCGCGGGCGCGGTCCGGCACGACGAAGGGACGGATGCCGCAGCATCCGTCCCTCCTCAGAACGCGCCGATCTACTCGGCGTCGGCGGTCTTCTTGGGAGCCTTGCGCTTCTTGGCGGGCTTGGCCTCGGCTTCTTCGGCCTCGATCACTGCCTCGGCGTCGGCGGCGGCATCCGCGATGTCCTGAGCCTCCTCGACGACCTCGTCCTCGGCCGCGGCCTCCTCGTCGACCGAGACGAAGCCGGTCAGGTCCACGGGGCTGCCGCTGGTGTCGACCACGGTGACGCGGCCGAGGGCGACGGCGAGCGCCTTGTTGCGGGCGACCTCGCTGACCAGGGACGGCAGCTGGTTGTTCTGCTGGAGAGCCTCGACGAAGTCCTGCGGCGCCATGCCGTACTGAGCGGCCGACTGGACGAGGTACTGGGTCAGCTCGTCCTGCGACACCGAGACGCTGAGCTTCTCGGCGATGGCGTCCAGGAGCATCTGGGTGCGGAACTGCTTCTCGCTGGCTTCGGTGACCTCGGCGCGGTGGACGTCGTCCTCGAGGCGACCCTCGCCCTCGAGGTGCGTGTGGACCTCGTCTTCGATGAGCTTCGGCGGCACCGGGATCTCGACCTGCGAGAGCAGCTGCTCGACGAGCTTGTCGCGTGCTGCTGAGCCCTGCGTGAAGGTCGACTGCTGTGCGACGCGCTCCTTGAGGCTCTCGCGCAGTTCGGCGAGGCTGTCGAACTCGCTCGCGATCTGGGCGAAGTCGTCGTCGGCCTCGGGAAGCTCGCGCTCCTTGACCGCCGTGACGACCACGGCGACCTCGGCCTCTTCGCCGGCGTGGTCTCCGCCGATCAGGGTCGAGCGGAACGTGGTGTCCTCACCGGCGGTGAGCGAGTCGATCGCCTCGTCGATGCCCTCGAGCAGCTCGCCCGATCCGACCTCGTACGAGACGCCCTCGGCGCGGTCGATCTCGGCGCCGTCGATCGTGGCGACCAGGTCGAGCTCGACGAAGTCGCCCGTCGCGGCCGGCCGGTCGACGGTGACGAGCGTGCCGAAGCGGGCGCGGAGGCGGTCGAGCTCCTCGTCGATCGCGGACTCGTCGACCTCCACGGCGTCGACCTCGATGGTCGTGCCCTCGAACGCGGGAAGCTCGAAGTCGGGACGCACATCGACCTCGACGTCGACTTCGAGGTCGCCCGAGAAGTCCTTCTCGTTCGGCCAGACCACGACATCGGCGGAGGGGCGACCGAGCACGCGCAGCTCGTTGGCCTCGACGGCCTGACGGTAGTAGGTGTCGAGCCCTTCGCTGACCGCGTGCTCGAGCACGGCGGTGCGGCCGACGCGCTGGTCGATGATCGGCGCCGGGACCTTGCCCTTGCGGAACCCGGGGATCTGCACGTCCTGTGCGATGTGCTCGTAAGCGTGCGCGATGCTCGGCTTGAGCTCATCGGGCGAGACCGTGATGTGCAGCTTCACGCGCGTGGGCGTGAGCTTCTCGACAGTGCTGTTGACCATGCCTGTTCGTTCTCCTCGTATTCGACCGCGCGCCAGCGCGGCAGCTGAAGGTCTGGGATGTGGGGGCCGTGACGTCGGGGCGACAGGATTTGAACCTGCGGCCTCCCGCTCCCAAAGCGGGCGCTCTACCAAGCTGAGCTACGCCCCGGGCGGGTGCGCACGCAATCGCGTGCTGATCGGCCCCCAGAAGTCTAGCCGACCCGCACGTGCGTCACCCGAACGGGCGACACCGCGCCAGAACAGGAGAAGTCGCCGGAGCAGGAGACGCACCGGAATCGTCCTGAATACGGACCATCTCCTGATTCGGGAGGCGATCGTGCACGCGGGCCGTGTCCGGGCGATCGGTTCGGCATGCCATAGAATCGTGGATGCCGCGGCCTGCCGCTGCGGGGATGTAGCTCAATGGTAGAGCCTCAGTCTTCCAAACTGATGGTGCGGGTTCGATTCCCGTCATCCCCTCCACCACCGCCATCTCCTCACCCTGCGCGGGCGATTCTGCCCCACGCGGGCGCGCGGGTATTGACATCACCGAGACCGTCTGGGACCTTCCAGGAGGATCTTCGCCGATGCCCTGGGGGAAGGAGTTCGCGATGGCCAAGAACGTCGAGAAAGCCTCGTACCGCCATCGAGCGCGGATGACGCCGCGCCGCCCGGCATCCGCTCTCGCCGAGCGCTGGACGATTGTCGACGGCGTCGATGTGTTCTACCGCGAGTCCGCGAATCCCCCGGCCGCGCGGGTGATGACGCATCTGCACGGATTCGGCCTGTCAGGCCGGTATCTGCTTCCGACCGCCGAGCTGCTCGCCGACGAGTTCCACACCCTGGTCCCCGACCTTCCCGGGTTCGGCCGCAGCGGGAAGGTCGGCATCGGCCTGGACATCCCCGACCTCGCGCATGCCGCGGCACGGTTCCTCGATGACCGCGGGATCGCCTCCACGAGCCTCGTCGGCAACTCGATGGGCTGCCCGGTGATCCTGGAGTTCGCGCATCACTACCCCGAGCGCATCGAGCGCGCGGTGCTGGTGTCGCCCGCCGGCGGCATCCACAATCAGCCGCTGCGACGTGCGATGGGTCAGCTCGCCGCGGACGGCGGGCGAGAGCCGCGGAAGATGATCACCGTCGCCACCCCGGACTACCTGCGCTTCGGCGTGCCCAGCACCTTCAAGATGTTCCGCGCGCTGACGCAGTACCCCTCGCTGCAGCGACTGCTGGAGCTGAAGGTGCCGACGCTGGTCGTGCTGGGCACGCGCGATCCGCTGCTGCCGGGCCCCGCGCGCATCAAGGAAGTCGCGGCGCAGGACGAGAACCACGTGCTGATCGTCGTGCTCGAAGGCGCTGCGCACGCCATCAACTTCAGCCACCCGATGGAGCTGGCGCACGTCATCCGCCTGTTCATGGACGACCGGCCGATCGTCGACATCCCGGGGTCGCCCGGCGCTCGCGTGTACGAGATCCACCGCGGCGAGCATCACCCTCGCGCGAGAGAGTAGCGGCGATCAGGCGCGGACGAAGCGCTCCGGCAGCACCACGTTCGCCGGAGCGCCCTCGAAGAGGGGCGCCACCTGATCCGGGGTGTAGCCCGCGATGCCGCAGCCGATCTCGGTGACGAGGAACCTCATTTCGGGATGGGACTCGGCGAAACGCAGGAACCGGGCGACTCCGTTCCGCATCTCATCGAAGCCGCTCATCGTGTCGATGCCGTACGACTGTCCCTGCAGGCCGTCTCCCTGGCCCCAGACCGCGCCGAAGCGCTCCACCGCCATGGCGGCCGCTCCCGCTCCGTGCGCGCCGTTCGCATTGGATCCGAAGACGAAGATCTCGCCCGGCTCGAGGGATTCGATCCGCATCCGGCCATTGTCCGCGCTCGACTTCCGCCGCGTCCAGCCCCGTGGGTCAGATCGAGATCGAGAAGCCGCCGTCGGCGGTCAGCAGCTGACCCGTCACCCAGCGACCTTTCGGCGACACCAGGAACGCCACGACCTCGGCGACGTCGGCAGGCTCCCCCAGCCGTCCGCCTGGCTGCATGCCGATCAGCGCACTCCGCACGTCGTCCGTCATCCACCCGGTGTCGATCGGACCGGGGTTGAGCGCGTTGGCCGAAATGCCGCGCGATGCCAGCTCCCGGGCGGCGGAGATCACGATGCGATCGAGAGCCGCCTTGCTCGCCCCGTACGGCATGTTTCCGGTCGTGTGGTCGCTCGTCAGCGCGACGATCGCGCCGCCGCCGTCCGCCTGCGCGGCGAACTCGCGTACCAAAAGCCAGCCGGCGCGTGCGTTGACCGCGAAGTGACGGTCGAACTCATCGACCGTCGTGTCGAGGATGCCGGATTCCACATCCCACGCATGCGACATCACGAGCGCGGAGACCGCGCCGAACTCGCGGTTCGCCGCCGCGAACAGTAGGGCCGCGGCATCCGCTCGTTCCAGATCCACCGGGACGTCCACGACCCGCGCGCCCACCGCGCGGGCGTCGGCGAGAACGTCTTCCAGACCGCTCGCGGCGTCGGCGCCGAAGATCGCGACGTCGGCGTGCTGCCAGCGGCTCAGCACCAGATCCCACCCCTTGGCGGCGAGCAGACGGGCGATGCCCGCGCCGATGCCTCTCGCGCGCCCGACGCCGGTGATCAGCGCGACGGGCCGGGTCGCCGGAGCGGTCACGCGCCCAGTGGGGTGGCGGAGAGGTGGCGGCGGGTATGTGCCCGGTAGACCTCCGCGTTGCGCAGGATGCTCTGCCTCTCGTCGGGGGTGAGATCGCGGCGCACCTTCGCAGGCACCCCCGCGACGAGCGATCCGGCGGGGATGACCGAGCCCGCCAGCACGACCGCTCCCCCGGCGACGAGACAGCCTTCGCCGATGACCGCACCGGAGAGGATGACGCTTCCCATCCCGATCAGGCTGCCGTCACCGATCGTGCAGCCGTGGACGACGGCGTTGTGACCTACCGACACGTTCCGGCCGATCACCACCGGTCGGCCCGGATCGACGTGCACCGACACGTTGTCCTGGATGTTGCTGCCGGCCCCGAGCGTGATCGAGTCGCTGTCGCCACGCAGCACGGCGTTGTACCAGACGCTCGCTCCGTCCTCCAGCGCGACGGCGCCCACGATGCGGGCGCCCGCGGCGACGAACGACGTTCCCGCGAGATCGGGCGTGGCATCCTGCAGGGCGAGGACGGAGGCATCCGGTGCGACGGTCATCCTCCGACCCTACCCAGCGCGCTGCGCACTCACCCGCCGAGCGCTGCCTGGATCGCCTCGGTGTACCAGGGCTCGAGGGTGTCGGTGAACGTGACGGTGAGGTGATCCTGGTCGCGGTAGACGTTGGCTCCGCCGACGACCGGGTAGCACAGATCGTCGTCGCAGAAGACGTCGGTGAAATCGAGCAGGGTGACTCCGTCAACGCCGGATGCAGCATCCCGCAATGGATCGTCGGCGACGAGAAGTTCGGAGCGCGGTCCGTCGCACTCGGCCAGAGCGCGCGTGCGGAGGCACTTGTTCGGGTCGGTCTCCCAGACGGGGTTGTCGACGACGGTGACGACGGGAATGCCGCGATCCAGCACCTCCGTCCACGCCTCGCGGTAGCCGGCGACGGCCGCATCGTATTCGGAGTCGTAGCCCTCGGATGAGTACGGCGTCGTGGCGATCGCAGCGGTGAACACGGCGTCGAGGTCGGTGTCCGCCAGGGCGCCACGGACTCCGTCGCGCCACTCGGTGCATGCGGCGCCGAACGCGCCCTCCGTCGATAGCGGAGTCGTGTTCCACGGGCACGCACCCTTGAAGTACGTGATCAGATGCCAGCCGTTCTCGTCGGCCATCTGCTGGAAGGTCGCGAGCAGCTGAAACGCGTGGCTGTCCCCGATGAGGGCGATGCGGGGTGCGTCGGGATCGTCGGAGCCGAACTCGCACGAGACGGGGCGCGCATCGTTGAGCTGGACGAAGCACTGCTCGTGGGTCGGGCGGTCCACGCCGGCGAAACCGGGAGCGGGAAGGATCGTGTCGCCGAACTCGGTGTCGGCGCACCCCGCTTCCAGGACGACGGCTGCCCCGAAGCATTCGGGCGGGTTCTCGCGGAGCTCCTGGATCGCTCGAACGCCCTCGCTGTAGGAGGGTGCGTTGACGGCCCAGGCGACGCCCGCGGTGCTGCCGACGACGATCATCGCCGCGAGCGACGACCACAGGGTCACCCTCGACGGCCGAGACGTGAGAACCTTCCAGCCGCGCACAGGATCTTCGACGAAGCGTTTGGTGAGCCACGCCAGAACGAAGCAGAGCCCCAGCAACGCGACCCGGTGATAGATCGTGAGCCCCCAGAACGGCACCGACGGGGCGATGATGATGAGCGGCCAGTGCCACAGGTACAGCGAGTACGAGATGTCCCCCACGAACTGCGCGGGGCGCAGCGCGAGCAGGCGGGTGGGGTACCACCAGCGTTCGGTGTTGGATGCCGCGATCACGGCCGCCGCGGCGATCGTCGGCAGCGCCGCGGCGTAGCCCGGGAACGGCGTCTGCCCGTCGAAGCGGAAGATCACGAACACGAGCACCGCGATGCCCGCCCAGCCCACGATGAAGCTGCCGATCGCGTTGCGGATGCGCAGGGCGGGGATGAGTGCGACCATCGCGCCCACCCCGAACTGCCACATCCGCCCGAAGGTGACGAAGTACGCCGGAGCGGGGTTGGTGATCGTGAAGATCACGCAGAACACGAAGGATGCCACAGTCACGACAGCCAGCGCGATGATGACGGCGCGGCGGAGCGACCCGCGGAAACGCTTCACGGCGAGCCAGGCCGCGAGCAGCATCAGAAGAGGCCACATCACATAGAACTGCTCTTCGAGCGACAGCGACCAGTAGTGCTGCACAGTGGTCGGGTCGCCGCCGTGGTTCAGGTAGTCGGCGGAGTTGAGCGCGAGGTACCAGTTCTCGACGTAGAAGGTCGACGCGAGGATCTCGCGGACCTCGTTCGGCAGGGCCGACGTCGGCGTGAGGTAGGGCGACATCGCGACGAGCGCGCAGAACAGGAGCACCAGCAGCGATGCCGGCAGCAGGCGTCGGGCTCGCCGCGCCCAGAACTGCCCCAGCCGCACGGTTCCCGTCGCGGTCAGCTCGCGCATCAGGTGCGCGGTGATCAGGAATCCCGAGATCACGAAGAAGATGTCGACACCGACGTATCCGCCGGAGAAGCGGGCCGGCCAGAAGTGGTAGAGCACCACCGCCAGGACGGCGATCGCCCGCAGGCCCTGAACGTGCGGAATGAAACGAGAGGGCTCCGCGTGCTCCGGAGAACGGTCGAGCGGTTCGCGCAGGACGGGCCGTGCAGGCTCGTTCAGGTGCTGCGGTCCGAGGTCGTGGTCGGCGGAGGGCACCCCTCGACGTTAGTCGCTGGTTCCCGGCATCCGCCTGCGAACCGGCCGACGAGGTGGACACCGCGGCGACACCGGGTTAGCCCAGCCTTCGCTTGCTTGCGGAATGTGCGGGCCTGAGTAGCGTTGAAGAACGCAGACAGACGGTGCCCGAAAGCGCACGCACTGCCCAGATGGAGGCGAAACGATGACCAAGATGCAGACCACCCCCGCAACGGCCGCCGACCCGACGGTCGCGGCAGGAACGGCGCAATTCCTCACCCCGGTCGCGATCGGGCTGCAGGCCCTCGCGGTCAACGGCAAGCAGGCGCACTGGAACGTCCGCGGCGCGAACTTCATCGCGATCCACGAGCTCCTCGACACGATCGTCGACCACGCGCAGGACAGTGCCGACCTCGCCGCGGAGCGCATCGTCGCCCTCGGCCTTCCCATCGACGCCCGCCTGACGACGGTCGCCGCGAAGGCTCCCCGCTCGCAGGTCCCCGCAGGCTTCACGCAGTGGGAGGACATGATTCGGGGCGTGATCGCCGACATGGATGCCGTTCTGGTGGACGTCAAGGCGGCCATCGACGGACTCGACGAGATCGACCTCGCCAGCCAGGACATCGTGCTCGCCATCCGCGAGTCGCTGGACAAGGACCGCTGGTTCCTGTTCGCGCACCTGGCGGAATAGCGCACGATCGCCGAAGCCCCCGGTCGCC
>CAVYXT010000003.1:0-23563 GCA_963772625.1 uncultured Actinomycetota bacterium
TGCCGGCGGTGCAGCGCGAGAGGTTCGAGGCGGCGATCGATTTCATCGGCTTCAGCACGATCGGGCAGACCTACTTCCTGGTGAATCCGCGGGCGATGCAGTGGTCCGACATCCACGGCGTCGCGATGGACGTGCTCGGGCGTGAGGTCGAGCAGGTCGGGGTCTCGGCGGATGCGCTCTTCGAGCTCGACCCGAAGCTCTTCATGATGGTGCCCGGCGTCTTCGCCAAGAACCTGCTCTACAGCTGCGCGAAGCTGCAGCGCGATGTGCCCGAGTTCCGGCCGTCGGTCTCGCTGCACGACGGGCTCGCCGACGCGTTCGAGCACCTCGAAGCGAACGGGCTCGTCGAGGACGTGCCCGTCGGCGACTGGGAAGACCGCATCATCGAGATCCAGCGCGATGCGCGCTCCCGCATCCTGGAGGGCTGAGACGATGCCAGAGCGGCCCCTGGGTATCGGGGTTCTGGGCGCCGCCGGTATCGCCGAGCGCGCCATGGTGGAGCCGGCGCGCGAGCTGGCGGGCGTCCACGTGATCGCGATCGGCGCACGTGATCCCGAGCGTGCGCGCGCGATGGCCGACCGCCTCGGAGTGCCCGAGTCCGGCGACTACGACACGGTCCTGAACCACCCGGACGTCGACCTCGTCTACATCCCGCTGCCTTCGACGGTGCAGGCGGACTGGGCGGTGCGGGCGCTGCGGGCGGGCAAGCACGTGCTGTGCGAGAAGCCGCTGTCGGCGAACGGCACGACCGCGGCGCAGATCGTCGACGCCGCGGATGCCGCGGGCCGGCGTGCCTTCGTCGGATTCCACTACCGGCTGCACGGCTTCACCCGCCGGCTGCTGGAGGTGCTCGCCTCGGACGTGCTCGGCGATGTCGCCCGGGTGGAGTTCGACTACAGCATCCCCCACTTCGTCGTGCAGCCCGGAAACATCCGCCTCGACGGGGACCTCGGCGGCGGGTCGTTCATGGACGTCGGGTGCTACGCGGTCGACCTGATGCGGGCCGCCTGGGGGGAGCCCGCGGTGCTGTCCGCCGAGGCGGTGCTGTCGGCCGAGGACCCCCGTGTCGATCTGCAGACGGATGCCGTGCTCGAGCTCCCAGGCGGCATCCCTGCCCTCGTCCGCTCGTCGTTCATCGGCGACGACGAGGGAAGCATGTCGCTGCGCGTCACCGGGTCGGCCGCGAGCCTCGAGGCGACGAGCGTGATCGTGCCGCAGTGGGGCGCGGTGCTGCGCGTCACCGCGGGCGATCGCGTGCTGATCGAGGAGAAGGCGGCGCAGGGCGAGAACAGCTATGCGCGGCAGCTCGAGCACGTGGCCGCGTCGCTGCGCGACGGCTCGCCCAGTCCGCTGGATGCGGCGCTCGGCGTCGGAACGATGGAGGTCGTCGACGACGTGTACCGCGCATCCGGCCTGCAGCCGCGCTGAGAGCACGGGTGTCGCGTCGAGCGCACGACCTGCCGTCGAGTGCACGACCTCCCGACGCGCAGAGGTCGTGCACTCGGAGCGAAGCCGTGCGCTCGACGCGCGCGCGACGCGCCCGTGCGATATCGCACGCGGGTAGCCTGCGAGCATGATCGTTGCCACGCCCCTCGGGCCCGTTGCGGGGCGGGGGGTCGAGACGCCCGATGGGTCCGTCGCGCTGTTCCTGGGAATTCCGTACGCCGAGGCTCCTGGAGCGTCGGCGCGGTTCCGCGCGGCGGCTCCGGCGCGGGCCCACCGCGACGTGATGGATGCGACCTCGCCGGCACCGGTGGTGCCGCAGGACCCGGACGTGTTCCGCGCGATGCTGGGCATGCCCGCCGATCCGTGGTCCGAGGTCGGCAGCCTGAGTGCGAACGTGTGGGCGCCGGAGGGTGCGCGCGACCTGCCGGTGCTGGTGTGGGTGCACGGCGGCGGCTACGTGGGCGGCTCCAACTCGTCGCCGCGCACGGACGGTGCCCGGCTCGCCGCCGCCGAGGGGGTCGTCGTCGTTGCGCTGAGTTACCGGCTCGGCGTCTTCGGCTTCCTGCCGGCGTTCCGCGAGCTGGGTGAGGGATTCGAGGACGCCTCGAATCTCGGCATCCTGGACCTGGTCACGGGTCTGGAGTGGGTGCGCGAGAACGTCGCGGCCTTCGGCGGCGACCCCGCCCTGGTCACGCTGTTCGGCCAGTCCGCCGGGGCAGCCGCGGTCGCCACGCTGCTCGGGATGCCGCGGACCGCCGGCCTGTTCCGCCGGGCGATCCTGCAGAGCGGCACGGCCGAGCGCGCCCGCACCCCCGCTCAGGCGGCCGATGCGTCGGCGCGCTTCCTGCACGCGGCCGGCCTG
Organism: uncultured Actinomycetota bacterium; assembly: GCA_963772625.1. GTDB lineage: Bacteria > Actinomycetota > Actinomycetes > Actinomycetales > Microbacteriaceae > Microbacterium. The sequence goes on from CAVYXT010000003.1 coordinate 2,309, forward strand.
ACGGCCGCAACGAGCCGCGACCTGCTCGCCTGGCCCGCGGAGCGCGTGCTGGATGCGCAACGTGCGTTCACCGAGGTGGTCGCGGCGGAGTCGGTCGGGCTGCCGCTGCCCTACCAGCCGGTGATCGACGGCCGCAGCATCCCGATGCTGCCGGTGGATGCCGTCCGCGCGGGGGTCGGCGGCGATGTCGACCTGATCGTCGGCACCAACCTCGACGAGGGCAGCTTCGCCACCACGATGGGCGAGGCGTCCGACGCGCACCGACGAGCGGTTCACCGCGGGGCTCGAGACGCTCGCCCGGCAGAACGTACCCGTTGCCGCGCCCGCCGAGGCGGCCGCGCGCTACCGCGCGGAACTCGGCGAGGAACTCGGCCGCACGCCCACGCCCACCGAGAGCCTCGAGGCGTTCCTATCGGACGTGCAATACCGCCAGCCCAGCAATCGCCTGCTCGAGGCCCGGACCACGGCATCAGCTCGCACGTATTCGTACCTGTTCACCTGGCCGAGCCCCACCGTTCCGGGGCTGGGCAGCTGTCACACCCTCGATCTGCCGTTCGTGTTCCGGCAGCTCGATCACCCCGAGAACGTGCCGTTGGTCGGAGACGAACCCCCCGCACGCCTGAGCACCGCGATGAGCCGCGCGTGGTCGACGTTCGCGGCCACCGGTGAGCCCGTCGTGCCCGGTGTGCGCTGGTCGGAGTACGACCCCCCACGGCGGGCGACGATCCGCTGGGATGCCGACATCGAGGTCGCGGACGATCCGCGCGGCGGCCTGCGCCGGTGGTGGGTCCACGCGTGCCGCGGCATCCTCGCCGGCTGACCTCGCCGGAGCCGGCCGTGGGAGCCGACTGCGTGCGGAGGGCGCTCAGAAAGGCGCGGTCTCGTACTCGGATTCCGGATCGGGCGCGAAGGCGACGGTGCTGACGGGCCGGTCGACGTATGGCGCGCCGGTGGGGCTGGTCCACTCGAGCACCCCGCCGGGAAGCTGGACCACGGTCCAGGCGGTCTGGTGTTTGAGGGTGTGGTGTCTTCGGCAGAGGTGAGCCAGATTCGCGGCTGAAGTCGTGCCGCCGAGAGCGTGATCGAAGGTGTGGTCGATATCGCTTCGTCGGGTCGGCATGCGGCAGCCGGGAAATCGGCAGTGCTGGTCCCTGATCCGCAGGTGCCGGCGGAGCTGCTCGCTGGGCGTATAGCGGTCGACCCCTAAGACGGCTCCCGTGATCGGGTGGGTCAGCACCCGATCCCATCCGGATGCCGCGCCGGCAAGCATCCGTGCGGTGTCGGCGTCGATCGGGCCGTGCCCGTCGAGGGAGCTCTGTTCGAACGGGTCGCGGATGCCGTCATCGATGAGGGCGAGTACCGGGACCGTGACGCTGACGGTCGCGTGGATCGCGGCCAGGCCGCTGTCGTGGGCGACGGGGCCGGCAGCGAGGATCAGGTCGAGCATGACGTCGGCACGAAGCTGGTCCAGCGTGCGGGTGTCCTCCGACTTCGGCTCGGCGACGGTGTCCGCGGCGGGGTCTCCGGTCGCGGCATCCCTGCCGTGCTTGCTTCTGACTGCGTGAGCCAACTGAGTCAGCCGGTCGTGAGCGGCGTGCACGAGCACGGTCGGGCCGATGAGGTGAAGTGCGCTCATGCCGTCGTCGAGGTCGTCCACCCAGACCCGACGGCCCTCGCGGGCGCGGCGGTGGCGGTCTTCGAACGCGGTATCGGCGAACCACTCCGCGCGGCGCTTGGCGATCGGGGCGAGGCGCGACGCGGACTCGCTCTTCGCATAGTCGAGAACGGATGCTTCGAACTCCGACCGCAGCTCCGCCGGCTCGACGATGGCACCGGACGCGACGATGACCCGAGCATGCGCGACCGAGATCTCTCCGGAGGCGAGTGCGGCGTGGGTCTCGGGGAACCCGTTGACGAGGGTGGCGGCGTCATCGACCTGCCGCTGCACGGTGCGATCGCTGACCCGCCATGCGGCGGCGATCTCGGCCGCGACGGAACGGTGCGGGAACTCGCTTGCGCTCTTGGCTGCCGGGTCGGCTTCAGCCGCCCACTCGTCGGCGATCCGGCGAGCCTCGGCCAGCAGGTGCGCCTCTTCGGCGTGCAGCCGCGCCATCTCGCGCCGCGTCTCGACCAGCTTCGGGATGAGGTTCGCCAGCCGCGCGTCCGCCCGCTTCGATGCGGCGAGGGCGGGGCTGCTCATGGGTCAATTGTGCCGAGGGGTTCCGACATTCGAACCCGGCTTCCGCCCGGTCGGCAGCCGAATCCTGCAGGCGTTTCGTCTCGCTTCGCTCGCTCAACGACCGGGGGTGCGGGGCCCCGCTCAGCCCTCGTGGTTGTAGTACGGCCAGGGGAGGAATCGGCGCTCTCCGCGACGATCCGGCCCCTCCAGGGTCACCTCGCCCGTCGCCGCCCACTCGACGCCGCGCGGGAACATCCGGATGAACTCGATGCGACGGAAGGTGTCGATGTCGTGGCCGATCGTGATCGTGAACGAGCGGCCGGCGCCGTACTCGTTGATCCAGGCGATCGGCTGGTCGGTGTTCATGCCCGGCATGCCGGCGAGCCCCTCGTCCGGAATCAGGACCGGGTAGTGCGACATGGGCCATACGGGCGCCTTCTCGTACGACTCGAGGTCGTCGAAGGTCGTCAGCAGCACCTGAGCCCCGTCGTACATCTCCACGCCCACGAGGATGTCGTCGCCGGTCACCGTCCACGGCTTCGCAATGCCGTCGGTGATCGCATGGCCGGGCTCCGCGATGCTCAGCAGCGCCTCGCCCCACGGGCGCGGACGGATGCCGGTCGCCACGCTGAGCTTCGCCCCACGCAGAACGTTGTACTCCTCCGGGTAGCCCCAGTCGTCCTCCTGCACCGCCGAGCCGTGGAACCAGACGATTCCCTTGCCCTCGTCGTGCACGAACCGCAGAAGCGCGGCGTCGGTCTCGGCTCCGAAGCCGACACCCTTCTCGTGGTATCCGTCGCGTCCTTCGAAGACGACGATGACGACGTCGTACTTGTCGATGATGTCCGCCGGAAGGCCCCGCGGGTCCTCGACCACTCGCACGCGGAAACGACCGGTGTCCTCCAGCAGCGTGGTGATCCACTGGTTGTGCACGCGGAAACTCCGGTGCTCGTTGTCGTGCTCCCGGGTCATGTGACCCGAGAGGATCAGCACCTGCAGCACATCAGGCATGTTCGCTCCCGTCGTCATCGGCGTGGGCCGGAGGAGGCCGCCAGGCGCGCGCCCGTGCTGAGCGCGGTGCGGGCGAGGGCGAGATGCGCGCGCGTCGTCAGCGCGGCATCGTCGTCGAGCCACTCGTGGCCGCCCCACTCGCTGCAGAGCGTGCCGGTGAAGTCGGTGCCCGCGAGCTCGGCACCGAGGTCGCGGATCGGCTGCGACACGCGGCCATCGGTGTCGTCGAGATCCCAGAACTTGAGGTGGAATGCGCCGACCAGGGGGAGGATGCCGCGCAGGTCGGCGGCATCCGACCGGCCGAATCGCACCAGCAGGTTCATGAAAGCGGTGTGCACCTGAGGTGGGACGCTGCCCGAGCGGAGCACATCGATCACCGCGCCGTTCGTCGCCGGGTTCCGCCAGTCGGTGGCGAGGCGCTGCAGCAGCGTCTCAGGCACGCCGCCGGCGCGCAGCAGGTCGAGATAGCTCGGGGGCAGCGACGGCATCAGCATGCTGATGTCGACCAGAAGCCGCACGTGCTGGTCGTCGATGCCGGCGATCGTCTCGATGGCGGCGCGCGCCGCGGGGGAGTCGGGCGTCTGCTGGCCCTGGATCTCTTCGAACAGGACGAGGTCGAGGTCATGCAGCACCGGCAGCAGCTGCTTCAGCAGCGATTCGCCGGCCTGGCCGATCGGCAGCCGCACGCCCGCGGCGCCCACGCGGTGCGCGGCACGCAATTGCGGCAGCAGGAAATCGAGGCGCTCGGCCTCGGTGCGGCGCTGCGTCGGGCTGATCCAGTCGTCCAGGCTCGCGCCGACGATGCTCACGCTGCCGCCGACCGCGTCGAGTCCGGCGCGCAGGGCGTCGACCTCGGCATCCGTCGTCGCCGGGAACGATCGCCACAGCTGCCCGGGCTCGAGCTCGATCACCGGAGCCACGCCGTCCGCGACGATCCCGACGGCGATGTCGGGCGCGGCGCGCTCGGCGCGGATCACGTCGGGCGTCCAGTTGAAGGCGGATGCTGCGAGCGTCCAGCCGACGGGGAGCGTTTCGTCTCGCGGCTCGCGCCGGTGCTCGCGAGCTCGTCGAAGGGCGCTCGACGACCGAGGGCCGCGGTTCGTCGGCGACGGATGCCGCGGCATCCAGCGTCAGCGGACGCCGATGTGGAACGGCAGCGCGAGTGGGCCGTCGGGTCCGGTCTGCAGGTACGGGATGACGAGGCGGAACGACACCGCGACGTCGTGGGCGCCAGGTGTCAGCGCCGGCTCGCCTCGTATCTCCAGGCGGTCCTGGAGGAACCACCAGCCGCTCTCGTCCGGGAGCGCGTCAGGCGCCACCCGACGCCCGTCGAACTCGCACGGTCAGTCCTTCGACCGGATCGCCGTCGATCGACGACGGCAGGTCGGCGAGGCTGGCGACCGGGAGCGAACGGATCCAGGGCAGTCCGAGCCGGAGGGCGAACCCGTCGTCGGTCGAGCGCAGGGCATCGTCGCGTAGGGCGGTCAGGGTCATGGCGGCACGTCCTCGTGGCTCGTTCACCGGACCAACGACCGGCTTACGACGATAACCTACACGCTTTAGTAGAAAAACGAAAGAAGTGTCACGAAGTGCCGTGCACGCGCTCGATCGTCGGCCGTCCGTCGGCGAACCACCGCGGGAACGTGACGTCGAACAACTGCTCGCGCACCATCTCGGCGCCTCCGCGCAACGGCTCGCGCAGGTCGTTCTGCGACTGGACGATGTTCAGGTCTCGGGTCGCGAGCGGAAGCGAGAGCTCGTAGACGCGCTGCCGCACCTCGGCCAGGAACACCTCGCCTGCTCCGACGACGGCACCGCCGATCACGATCGTGCCGGGGTTGAACATGTTGACCAGCGCCGCGATCGACTCTCCGACCACTCGCGCACACCGCTGGATCAGTGAGATCGCCAGCGCATCGCCGTCCTCGGCCGCGCGCGCGATCGCCTCGGGAGTCAGCGGCTCTCCCTCTCGCGTGCGCTGGGCGAGTGCGCCCGCCGCCCCTTCGGCGACCGCGATCTCGGCGTCGCGCACCAGCGCCCAGCCGCCGGCGACCGCCTCGAGGCAGCCGATCTTGCCGCACCGGCACAGCGCGTCCGAGCCCGCCACCCGCACGTGCCCGATGTCGCCGGCCGCCCCGTTCGCGCCCCGGTGGATGCGGCCCTGCGAGAGGAGACCCGCCCCGATGCCGGAGCCGACTTTGCAGTAGATCAGGTCGATGTGCTCGTCGCGACGGCGCGTCCGCTCGTTCATGGCCAGCAGGTTGACGTCGTTGTCGACCCACACCGGCGCGTCGTACCGCTGCTCGAAGCGGCGCCGGATGTCGAATCCGTTCCAGCCCGGCATGATCGGCGGTGCCACGGGGCGTCCCGAACTGAAGTCCACGGGCCCGGGGATGCCGACCGAGACGCCCCACACCGGCACGTCGGGAGTGCGGGCGAGCACTTCGTCGATCATGGCCAGCGCGGCATCGAGCGTCTCGGCGGGACCACGCGAGATGTCCCACGCTCGGTGCGTCTGCTCGAGGATGTCGCCCTCGAGCATCGCGACACCGACGTGGATGTGCAGCGCGCCGAGGGCGCACACGATGATGCGTCCCCTGCTGCTGCGGAAGCGGAGCGTCCGAGGGGCACGTCCACCCGAAGACGGGCCGAACTCGCCGTCCTCCAAGTAGCCCATTTCGATCGCCTGGTCCACGCGCTGCGTGACGACACCTCGGCCGAGGCCCGTCACTCGGCCGATCTCCGGCCGCGTAGAGGCGTCGCCCGTACGCACCATGTTGACGATGCGCAGAAGGCTCGTCACTTCATCGGTCTGAGCGCCGAAACGCAGTGTGGACTCCGTAGCCATGGTCGATTTTCGCACAACTTCGGGCTTCTTCCGATCATTTCGACGGTCGTATAGTCAAGTTCCTAAAGACTTAGGTACGCTTCAAGCAAAACCATCGGAAGGAAGCAGATGTCGCACGGTGTGGGAATCGTCGGCGCGGGCCCGGGAGTCGCCGCGCTGCACCTGCCGACGCTCGCACGCCTCGGGGCCGATTTCGAGGTCGTGCACATCTCCGACGGCGGAAGCGGTCGAGCTGAGGACCTCGCGGCCCGCGTCGGCGCCCGCTGGTCTTCAGGAGTTGCCGAGCTTCTCGCCGACGACCGCGTGGCGGTCGTCGTGCTGTGCAGCCCGCCCGCCCAACACGCCGGTCAGATTCTCGCGAGCGTCGCGGCCGGCAAGCGCGCGGTGCTGTGCGAGAAGCCGCTTGCGACGACCGTGGCGGATGCCGAGGCCGTGATCGACGCATGCCGCGCCGCCGGGACCGCGCTTCTGGTCGGCACCAACCACCTGTACGACCCGGCCTGGGGGAGGGCGAAGCATCACCTCCTCGCGGGTGGCCTCACCGTCCGCTCGATCTCGGTGACACTGGCGCTGCCGCCCAACGGGCGCTACCACGATGTCGTCACAGAACTCGCGGCGCCGGCATCCGCTCCCGGTCGGAGCGGCCCCGACCTCTCGGTGCCGGAGGTCGCGGCATCCGTCGTTCGTCAGCTCATCACGGGTCTCGCCGTGCACGACCTGCCGATGCTCCGCGATCTCGCGCCGGTTCTCGAGGAGGTCGTCTTCGCGCGCGCGCTCGCCCCGATCGGGTACGCCGTGGGCTATCGAGCCTCGCGCATTCCGGTGCGGCTCACGACCGTGATGCTCCCAGAGGGCGCCGACGCCGTCTGGCGCCTCGACATCACGACCGACACAGACCTCATCGAGGTGTCGTTCCCGCCGGCCTTCGTGCACGTCGGCAGTGCGGTGGTGCGTGTCACGACGCCCACGGGCAAGCGAACGACGTATCCGACCGCGGCCGAAGACGGATACCTCGCCGAGTGGCGAGCACTCGCAGACGTCCTGCGCGGCACGAGCGTCGTCGAGTACGACGAACTGCTCGACGACGCCCGCTACTGCATCACCCTGGCCGATGCGGCGGCTGCGCTGATCCTCGAGGGGGCCGGGCGATGACCGGCGGCACAGCAGACGCCGTCGGCGTGGTCGATCCCACCGGGCGCTACCTCGCCGCAGTGGCCGAACTCCCGCTGAGCACCCTGGCCGCCGACCGAGCTGCGGGCGCGATCGTCGTGACCGCGGGGACGGCCGGGTGGATGGATGCCGCGCTCGCGGCATCGGCAGCGGGGGCGGCCGCGGTGTTGGTGGCCGACCCCGCGTTCGTGCCTGCAGCCGACCTGCGCGGTCTCGAGCAGCGGCTGGGCATCCCCGTCATCATCGAACGTCCGCTGCTGCGGCCGGACGTCGCGCGAGACGCTGCCGATGGACGCGCGGGTGCGTCGCCGCGAGTGCTCGTCGTAGACGGCGGCGCGAGCGAGATGCGGCTGCGCTCCGTCACGCGCGACGCGGTCGGCTGGCTCCGCGTGCTGGCCGGCGACGGCCTCGCCGTCGCCGCCGCCTCCGAGGGCGCGCTGGCGCTGCTCCAGACGGAGGCGGGCATCGCCGCCGCACTCTCGGTCACGGTCACGGCTCGACCCGGACCGGGATGGATCCGCGCGCAGGCGCTCGGCGAGACGATCACCGACGTGGAGGTCGACGGCAGCGCGGCCCGTGTCACCACGGCAACCGGCGCCGGTCGGCTGACCTCGCCGATCCGGTTCGAGTCCTCGGAAAGACTCGCGCTGCGCCGCGCGGTCTCGGCACTCACAGCCCCGGACCGACCCGACGACCTCCGCGAACTGCTCGCGGACACCGAACTCGTCGAGCGGATGCTGGGCCTCGCGCCGTAGTCCTCGGCCGCGGCATCCGTCGCCCTGACCTGCGCTGCCGAACGCGCGAGCGGCCGCATAGATGCCGCTGATTCTCGTCATAGGCGATATGGGATTCCCTGATATGCCGGTCTGAAGCGAAAGTAGTTGAGGGTTCACCCGCAAGCTTCCTCGAAGGGATCGAAGATGATCAAGCTCCTCTCCCACCTGTCGTACGTCGAGATCACGTCGCCCGATGTCGAGGCGTCCGTCGACTTCTACGTGAACCAGGTCGGACTCACCGTCGTCGATCGCATCGACGGCAAGGTCTACCTGCGCTGCTGGGGCGACTACTACAAGTACTCCGTCGTCGTGGCTCCGGGCGACGAGCCCTCGCTCGTCACCGCCGCGTGGCGCACGTCCAGCGCCGAGGCGCTCGAAGCGGCCGCGAAGGCAGTCGAGGCCGCCGGCATCGAGGGCGAGTGGTTCGAGGGCCACGCGATCGGGCGCGCCTTCCGCTTCACCGGACCCTGGGGTCACACGCTGACCCTGCACTGGGACGTCGAGCGGGTGCACGTCACCGAGGGCGAGAACGCGTCGATCTACCCCGACCGCCCCAACCGGCGCAGCAGGGTCGCCGGCGCCCCGCGCCAGCTCGATCACGTCACGATCGCCACGAGCGACGTCGACGCCTTCGCCGCCTGGTACAGCGAGGTGCTCGGCTTCCGCATCATGGCCAAGACGATCCTCGACGAGGCACCCATCTCGGTGTTCTCGGTGCTGACCACGAACGAGAAGTCCCACGACCTCGGCGTCGTGCTCGACGGCTCCAGCCGAGCCGGCCGCGTGAACCACTACGCGTTCTGGGTCGACACCCGCGAAGAGCTGCTCATCGCGGCGGACGTGCTCATGGAGAACGGCTACCCGATCGAGTACGGACCTTCCATCCACGGCATCGGCGAGCAGAACTTCCTCTACTACCGCGAGCCGTCGAGCCTGCGCATCGAGCTGAACACGGGCGGCTACCGCAACTACGTGCCCGACTGGGAGCCCAACACCTGGCGCCCGTCGCAGGGATCGAACAACTTCTACCGCAACAGCGCGATGCCGATGTCGATGACCGAGTCCTTCCCGGCGGCCGACGGTCCGAGCGCGACCGAGGAGGGCGTGCCCGACGAGATCAAGGATGCCCTGTTCAACCCCTACGCCAAGCACGGCCAGGGCTGACCGACTATTCTTCGTGGGCGGCCCGCCGTGAATGCCGGGCCGCCCACGACGCCACTCGAACGACGAAGAACTCGAAGAACGACGAACGGAACCATGCAATGACCCCGACCGGACTCGACCGCCCCCTACGCCCTCGCGCGGTTCCGCGACGGCGGCACGGTCGCGCTCGGCGTGGTCGCCGGTGACCGCATCCGTCGGCGTGAGCGCCGACGAGCTCGGGCGCCTTCGGCCTGAACGACTTTCTGGCCGCTCCGGACTGGGACCGCATCGCCGCGCTCGCGAAGAACGAAGACGGATGGATGCCGCTGGCCGACGTCACCCTGACGGCACCGGTCGAGCCCCGTCAGGTGCTGCAGGCCGGTGCGAACTACCGCCAGCACGTCATCGACCTCGTGGTCGCCGGCTCACGAAGAACAGCGACCGCACGGCCCGTCGAGGAGCTGCGCGAGTGCGCGGCGAAGATGATGGACGACCGCGCCGGCGAACGGCGAGCCCTACTTCTTCATCGGGCTGCCCGCGTGCGTCGTCGGCGACGACGTGCCGCTCGTGCTTCCGTCGTACAGCGACGTGCACGACTGGGAGCTCGAACTCGCGGTGGTGATCGGTCGCGAGGCATTCCGCGTCGTCGCGCGGAGGACGCACTCGACCACGTCGCCGGCTACACGATCGTCAACGACATCACGACGCGCGACCTCGTGTTCCGCAAGGACATGAAGGAGATCGGCACGGACTGGTACCGCGCGCAAGAACGCGCCCGGGTTCCTGCCGACCGGTCCGTTCCTCGTGCCCGCGCCGTTCGTCGACCGGATCGATCTGAATGTGCGCCTCGAGCTGAACGACCAGGTGATGCAGGATGCCTCGACCGATGACCTGCTGTTCGACATCCCGGCCCTCATCTCGGGCAGCGTCCCAGACCATGCCGCTGCTGCCGGGCGACATCCTGCTGACGGGCAGCCCCGCCGGCAACGGCGCAGCACTGGAGACGGTTCCTGCGCGACGGCGACGTCATGACCGGGATCGATCGAGGGCCTGGGCACCCAGGTCGTCCGCTGCGTGGCCGGGATCATGACCACGCCCAGTCCGACAACCCCGCCGACCTCGACCGGACCGACCCCGAGGGCGAGATCGCCGCGCGAGCCGAAGCCTTCCGCAACTGGGGCCGCTGGGGCGAGGACGACGTGCTCGGCACCCTGAACTACATCGACTCCGCCAAGCGGATCGCGGCTGCGGCGCTCGTGACCGAGGGTCGCGTGGTGTCGCTCGCGCAGTCGTTCGACACGAACGGACCGCAGAAGGGCTGGCGTCGCCGCACCAACCCGGTGCACACGATGACCGACACCGGGGTCGACGCCGAGCGCGGCAACCAGGGCTTCCCGCACGGGATCGGCGGCGCGGACGACGTGATCTCGATGCCGCTGCAGTGCTCGACCCAATGGGACGGCCTCGGTCACATCTTCGATCACGGCATGGCCTGGAACGGCCGCCGGGCCGGCGATGTCGTCACGAGCGAGGGCGACCTCGTCACGGGCATCGAGCATGCGGCATCCGTCATCGTCTCGCGGGGCGTGCTGCTCGACGTCGGCCGGCACCTGCAGCCCGACACCGGCGAGCTCGCCGGACGGGTACGCGATCACCGCGGCCGACCTCGACGCGTGCGCCGCGGCCGAGGGCGTCACCGTCGGCCGGGGCGACATCGTGCTCGTGCGCACCGGCCAGCTCGCCCGCGCGCGCCGCGACGGCTGGGGCGACTACGCGGGCGGACCCGCCCCCGGACTCTCCCTGACGACCGCCGGGCTGGCTGCACCGCACCGAGATCGCGGCGATCGCGACCGACACGTGGGGCTTCGAAGTGCGCCCGAACGAGTTCGACGCGCCCGCTTTCCAGCCGCTGCACCAGGTCGTGATCCCGAACCTCGGTCTCACGATCGGCGAGATGTGGGACCTCGAGGCGCTCGGCGAGACCTGCGCCGCATCCGGCCGGTACGACTTCCTGCTCTCCGCCGCGCCGCTGCCGATCACCGGCGCGGTCGGCTCACCCATCAATCCCGTCGCGATCCTCTAGATCCGGCATCCGAATCAGACCAACGGAGGTTCTGACATGACCGCAGTCCAGAAGGTCGCCATCGCCGGAAGCGGCGTCGCGGGACTCGCCGCCGCCATCCAGCTCGCCAAGGCGGGCGTCGAGGTCGACTGTACGAGGCGAAGCCCGAGCTCAGCGCGCTCGGCTCGGGCATCTCGCTGCAGGGCAACGCCTTGCGCGTGTTCGACGCACTCGGCGCGTGGGACGACATCCGCGCCGCCGGGTACGCGTTCGAGGGCCTGAACCTCCGGGCGCCCGGGTCCGGACGCGCCGATCGTGGCGCAGCTTCCCGACGTCAAGGCGGGCGGTCCGGACTACCCGGCGCATATGGGTATCCCGCGGGCCGATCTCGCGACGCATCCTCCTCGAGCACGCCCAGCGAGCCGGCGCGCACGTGCACTTCGGCACCAAGGTCACCGGCGTCGACGCAGAGCGGATGACCGGTGTCGAGGTGTTCGTCGATGACGAGTCGGCGCGGCGTGTACGACCTCCTGATCGGCGCCGACGGCCTCAACTCCACCGTGCGCGAGCTAATCGGCATCGAGACCAAGCCGGAGCCGACCGGGCATGGGCATCTGGCGCACGTTCGTCTCGCGCCCCGCCGACGTCGAGACGCACCGAGCTGTACTACGGCGGCCCGGTGTACATCGCCGGCTACACGCCCGACCGGCGAGGACACCATGTACGCCTTCCTGGTCGAGAAGGCCGAGGACCGTTTCGGCATCTCCGACGAGGACGCGACGCACATCATGCTCGAGGAGTCGCGCGCGTACGGCGGCCCTGGAACGCGATCCGCGCCGACCTCGAAGCCGGCGCGCACGCGAACTACACCTGGTTCACGAAGCACATCGTCGATGCCCCGTGGAACCGCGGCCGCGTCGTCGTCATCGGGGATGCCGCGCACAGCTGCCCTCCGACGATCGCGCAGGGCGCGGCCCAGGGTCTCGAGGACGCCCTCGTCCTGACCGAGCTGCTGGTCGCGCGCGACGCGCGTCGACGACGACGCTGTGGGACGAGTTCCACGCCCGCCGCCTGCCGCGCGCGACCGCGGTGGTCGAGGCGTCGGTGCAGCTCGGCCAGTGGCAGATCGACGGCAATCGCGATGCCGACGCCGGCGGCCTGATCGTTCGGCGTCGCGAAGCAAGATGGCGGAGCCCGCATGACCGGCCTCGAGACGCAGGGCCACGTCACCGACGTCCACGCCCACGTTCTGCTGCCGTCTCTGCAGGCCGAGATCGAGCGCCGCGCACCCGAGGGAGTCCGCGAAGCGGCTGCCCTCGAGCTGAAGCGCAACGGCGCCGAGAGCCTCGCGGTGTCGGGGCCGATGGTCGGCGCCCGCATCCCGAAGCTCACCGACGTGACGGTGCGCCTCGCCGACATGGACGCGCAGGGCGTCGACCGGCAGTGGGTCAGCGCCTCGCCGAACCACTTCTACCCGTGGGCGCCGGAGGGCCTCGCGGTGTGGGCCGCGAACGAGGCCAACCGCCTGGTCGCCGCGCACGTCGCGCAGGCGCCCGAGCGGCTCGTCGGTCTCGGACTCGTGCCGCTGCAGCACCCCGAGCGGATCGTCGAGTGCCTCGACGACGCGGTGCTCGGCCGCGGCCTCGCCGGCGTGGAGATCTCGTCGTTCGCCGGAGACGTCGAGCTGTCCGACCCGCGGCTCGAGCCGTTCTGGGCGCGCGCGGCCGAACTGCGCGCGGTCGTCTTCCTGCACCCGTTCGGCTGCAGCCTCGACGAGCGGCTCGACCGGTTCTACCTGTCGAACACCGTGGGCCAGCCCGCCGAGAACGCCGTCGCGCTGTCGCACCTGATCTTCGCCGGGCGTGCTCGACCGGCATCCCGATCTCAAGATCGTCGCCGCGCACGGCGGCGGATACCTGCCGACCGCGATCGGACGCTCCGACCGCGCGTGGCACGTGCGCCCGGAGGCGCGCCGCTGCGAGCACGCGCCCTCGACCTACCTGCGCAAGATCTGGTTCGACACGGTCGTGCACGACCCGCACGCCCTGCGCACGCTCGTCGAGGTGGCCGGCGGATCGCAGGTCGTGCTCGGCAGCGACTACCCGTTCGACATGGGCCTGGACGATCCGGTCTCGCTCGTGCGCGGCGCGGGCCTGCCTGCCGAGCTGACCGAGCGCATTCTCGGCGGCAACGCCGACGCGCTGCTGGAGACCCGGGTGCGGGCATGAGGATCGCCCGCTGGCGCGACGGCGCAGAGACCGGCGAGGGCTTCGTCGATCGACGACCGCGTCGTGCCGTTCCCGGACGGGCTGACGGTCGCCGACGTGCTCGCTCAGGGTCTGGATGCCGCGCACGCGCTGTTCGACCGATCGTTGAGCGAGCGAAGCGAGACGGAACGCGCCGCACTGGCCGACGTGCAGCTGCTCGCGCCGCTCGTGCCCGCCGCGATCCGCGACTTCGTCGCCTTCGAGGAGCACGTCGAGGGTGTGAGCGCCGGTGTCGAGGGCAAGAGCGAAGTGGTGCCCGAGTGGTACCAGGCGCCGACCTTCTACTTCACGAATCCGCACACCGTGCTGGGCCCGGGCGAGCCCGTCCGGCCGCCGGTGACCGAGCGCCTCGACTTCGAACTCGAGCTCGCCGTGGTGATCGGCGGTGTCGCCGGGTCGGACGGTGCGAACCTGACACCGGATGCCGCGGCATCCCACATCTTCGGCTACACGATCATGAACGACTGGTCGGCCCGCGACCTGCAGGCGCGTGAGATGAAGGTGCGACTCGGCCCGGCGAAGGGCAAGGACTTCGGCACGTCACTCGGCCCGTGGATCGTGACGGCCGACGAGCTCGCGCCCTTCCTCGACGAAGACGGGTTCCTCGCCGTGCGGGCCGAGGTGTTCGTGAACGGCGACCTGATCGGCGAGGACCTCGTCTCGAACATGGGCTGGCCGTTCCCCGAGATCGTCGCCTACGCCGCGCGCAACTCGAAGGTCGTGCCCGGCGACGTGCTCGGATCGGGCACCGTCGGCAACGGCGGCTGCCTGGGCGAGCTGTGGGGGAGGGCCGGCGGTCTCACGCCGCCGCCACTGGCCGAGGGCGATGAGGTGCGCATGGTCGTCGAGGGCATCGGCGAGCTCGTCGCGCGTGTCGGTGCCGCCGTGCCGGCGCCCGCACTGCCGCCCGCACGCCCGCGCCCGCGCACGCGATCGCGCGCCGCGACACCCGTGAACAAGGAGAGCAGGACATGACCGAGCGACTCGTATCGCACCTTCGCTACGCCGCACTGGCAGTGCCGAACTTCGAGGAGGAGCGCGAGTTCTTCACGGAAGTACTGGGGCCTCACCGAGGTGTCCGCCGAAGACGGACTCAGCTACCTCGCCGCTGAGGGCTCGACCGAGCCGTTCATCCTGCGTCTGCGCGCCGACGACAAGCGGATCGATCTCGTCGGGTTCGCGGTCGCGGATCGCGACGACCTGCACGCCCTGGCGGAGAAGCTGCGCTCGGAGGACGTCCAGTTCGTGCACGAGCCGCAGGAGCTGACCGGATTCGGCGGCGGCTACGGGTTCCGCGTGTTCGACGGCGACGGGCGGGTGCTCGAGTTCTCGACGGGTTACCAGACCCGCGAGGCCCGCAAGATCCGCGAGCGCGAGCCGATTCCGTCCAAGCTGTCGCACGTCGTGTTCAACTCCGCCAACCTCAACCAGTCGGCGCAGTGGTACATCGACCACCTCGACTTCTCGATCTCGGACTCACTGACGCGCCCGGACGGCACCGACATGATGCACTTCATGCGCTGCAACGCCACCCACCACTCGGTCGCGATCGCGATGGGCCCGCACCACTCGCTGCACCACCTCTCGTTCGAGATGCGCGGCATCGAGGAATGGATGCGCGGATCCGGGAAGATCCTCCGCTCGGGTGCGCGGATGATCTGGGGACCGGGCCGGCACAACGCCGGCGACAACACGTTCGCCTACTTCCTCGACCCGGCCGGCAACACGATCGAGTACACGACAGAGCTCGCCGTGCTCGACGAGGACACCTGGAGCCCGCACCGCCTGAACATCAAAGAGGTGTCCAATCAGGACCAGTGGGGCACGGCGCAGGAGATGAGCGAGCTGATCGCCCGCGAATCGTTCAACGACATCGACAAGGGCCTGTTCGTCGCACCCCCGGTGTGATCGGCTCGCGTGCAGGAGGTCCGAACATGAGACGCATCCACTTCGCCGCTGACTTCGGCGGCTACGAACTCGGGCGGGCGCTGGAGGCGCGCGCGCAGGCTGCCGGGCACGAGGTCGTGTGGCACGGGGCCGAACAGCTCGACCCCGGTGACGATTACCCGCTGTTCGCAATCCGGGTCGGCACCGCGGTCGTCGCCGATCAGGACGCCGGAATCGACGCGTTCGGGGTTCTCGTGCTGGACGAAGCGGCGGCGGGAGTCGTCGCTGCCAACAAGGTCAACGGTGCTCGCGCCGTCACCGCCGCGTCACCGCGCGCTGCGGCCAACACGCGAGAGGTCGTCGACGCGAACGTCCTCGTCCTCGAGGGCATCGCGTTCGAGGAGAACGCCTGGCTCACGATCAGCGCGTTCGTCACCGCGTCGCTGCCCCACGTCGTCGACCTCGGCCGTCGCATCCTCCAGATCGAGGAGTACGAGAACTCCGGAACCATCGAGGGCTGGGCCATCCAGCTCGAACCGGAGCAGATCGCCGTCAAACGCGAATAGCCTGATTTCGCACTGCTTAGGTTGTTTTTCGACAAAAGAGCCCTTAGAATGGACATGACGTCGGGGCCGCTCAGGTCCGTTCTTCCCCGTGATGCGGCGGGGGAGGCACACACCGTCGCGTCGACGACCCGATCGTTCGGGTGAATCGCATATGCCGCTCTCTGCCTGGAGACTCCGTCTCCTCATCATCTCCCTGCTCACGGTGTCGTTCCTCGGTGCCCTCGATCACACGGTGGTCGCCACGTCGCTCGCGACGATCACCGGCGAACTCGGCGCGGTCGAGCAGATGAGCTGGGTCATCGTCTCGTACACCCTCGCGAGCACGGTGCTTCTGCCGGTGCTCGGCAAGCTCGCCGACCTCGTCGGTGCGCGACTGGTCTTCCTGTCGAGCCTCGCGCTGTTCATCGTCGCGTCGCTGTTCTGCGGTCTGGCCCAGGACATCACCCAGCTCGCCATCGCGCGCGTCGCGCAGGGAATCGGCTCGGCGGGTCTGCATCTCATGCCGCAGACGATCGTCGGCGAGGTGACGTCCCCGCGCGAACGCCCGAAGGTCATGTCGTGGATCGGCGCTGCGTTCCCCATAGCGATCCTCGTCGGCCCGCTCGCGGGCGGCCTCATCACCGATGCGTGGGGCTGGCGCTGGATCTTCTGGATCAACATCCCCGTCGGCATGATCGCGCTCGCGCTCGCCGTGGTCGCGGTGCCGCACATCGCGGGTCGTTCGGGACGCAGGTTCGACGCCGCCGGTGCGGTCGTGCTCGGTGTCACGGTCACGGCCTTCGTCCTCGCGGCCGGCTGGGCCAGCTCCGGAAGCGAGGGAACCGGCGTACCGGTTCTCGTCGCCGCGCTGGTGGCGATCGTCGGATTCGCCGCATTCATCGCGATCGAGCTGCGCGTCTCAGAGCCCGTCGTGCCGCTGCGTCACTTCGCCGACCGCACGATCCTCGTCTGCATCGTCCTGTCGACCGTCATCGGCGTGGGGCTGTTCTCCGTCGTCTCGTACGTGCCGACGTACATCCAGATGGCCTACGGCACGACGGCCACCGTGTCGGGACTCGTTCCGATCGCCACCGTCTTCGGGATGCTCGTGAGCACTCTCGTGACGGGTTCGCTCGCCAGCCGGTCCGGCCACTACCGCGCGTTCCCGATCTTCGGCACCGCGGCGGCCGCCGTCGGCCTCTTCGTCATGGCGCTGCTCCCACCCGGGATGCCGCTGTGGGTGCCCATGCTCGCCATGGGCCTCGTCGGCATCGGCACCGGCGCGTTCATGAACATCATCGTGGCGGTCGCACAGAGCGCGGCCCCGCGCACCGATACCGGCAGCGTGACCGCGACCATCAGCCTCGTCCGTCAGGTCGGCTCGACGACGGCGACCGCGATCGTCGGCGGGCTCATCGGCGTCGGCGTCACGGCAGGGCTGCCGGCATCGCTGGATGCCGCGACCCTCACGCCCCAGGCGGTCTCTGCGGCCTCCGCAGCCGTGCAGGCGCAGGTCGCCGAGCTCTACTCGAGCGTGCTGGCGCCGATCTTCATCGGCCTCGCGATCACCTACGCGGTGGGCATCGTCGCGGCGCTCCTGCTGCCGCACGGTCGGCTCTCGGACGAGCTCGAGCCGCAGCCACTTGTCGGCGCCGAGAACGCTGCGGAAACCGCCACCGCATGAGCACCGCTCACCCAGAAACCCGCACTCGAAGAGGAGACGCAATGTCACAGCATCCCACCATCGCCATCGTCGGCAGCGGGCCGATCGGCTCCGCGTACGCCCGCGTGCTCGTCGAGCAGATTCCCGACGCGCATGTCGTGATGTTCGAGGCCGGCCCGCAGCTGACCCCGATCCCCGGCGAGAGCGTTCGCAACATCGCCGACCCCGACGAGAAGGAGCGCGCCCGCGAGATGTCGCAGGGCCCTCAGGCCGGGGCGCTGCGCGAGTCGCTCGGCATCCCGGCCGGGGTGGTCGTCGAGGGCATGTTCACCGCCCGGCAGGGCACTCACCTGCTCGACTTCGGTGGCCACGGATCCGCTCACGCCCCGACCTTCCCGGCGGCGGCCGCCGCCACAAACGTCGGCGGTCAGGGGGCGCACTGGACCTGCGCGACCCCGTCGCCCGCGTTCGGCGAGAAGATCCCCTTCATCGCGGGCGACGAGTGGGACGACCTGCTCGCGACCGCCAAGGACCTCCTGCATGTGCAGAGCGCTGCCTTCGCGGATTCGGCCGTAGGAGAGGGAATCCGCGCCCTGCTCGAGGAGGACTACGCCGGCGAGCTTCCCGAGGGCTATGGTCCCGGCACGCTTCCGGTCGCCGGCGACCCGCAGCCGGACGGCACGATGCGGTGGGCCGGAGCCGACGTCGTGCTCGGACCGCTCATCGACCCCGCGTCGCCGCTGAGCAAGCGGTTCGAGCTGCACGACCTCACCCTCGTCCGGCGCGTCGAGGTCGAGGACGGCCGCGCGACGGGCGTGACGGTCGAAGACCTGCGGACCCGTCAGACCCGCTTCGTTCCGGCCGACCTGGTGGTGGTGGCCGCCGACGCGTTCCGGTCCCCTCAGCTGCTGTGGGCCTCCGGCATCCGTCCTCGGGCGCTGGGCCACTACCTCACCGAGCATCCGGTCGTCATCTCGACCGTCGCGCTGGATGCCGACAAGATCGGCCGTTTCGCCACGGAGGAAGACCTGGAGGCCGAGATCGCGCGGCGCGCGGTCAACCCCGCTGATCCCGTTGCGGCGGTCAACCGCATCCCTTCGTCCGAGCCCGATCACCCGTTCTCGCTGCAGGTGATGTACGCCGAGAACCCGCCGTTCCAGCTGGACCCGTCGCACCCCGCGGCGGGCAACCGCTGGGGCTACGTGAACATGGGCTACGGCATGCGCAAGTTCCCGCGCTACGAGGATGCGGTCACGTTCTCCGACGATGACCTGGACTACCGCGGCTTCCCGAACATGACGATCGAATACGAGCTGACGGATGCCGAGAACGCCGAGATCGCGGCGGCCACCGAGCGGCTGCGGCGTGCCGGATCCGCGCTCGGCACCTTCGTGGCCGAGCCGCGGCTGCTGCCGAACGGCTCGAGTCTGCACTACATGGGCACCATGCGGATCGGCGAGACCGACGACGGCACCTCGGTCGCCGACCCGTGGTCGCGGGTGTGGGGCGTCAAGGGACTGATCGTCGGCGGAAACGGCGTGATCCCGACCGCGAACGCGATGAACCCCACGTTGATGAGTGTCGCGGTGGCCGTGCGCGGCGCGCGCAAGGCGGCGGAGCAGCTGGCGCAGGTGGCCGAGGCAGCGCGATGAGCGCGGCCGGAGACGATTCGGCGCTGCGCGAGCGCAACCGGGCGGTCGTGCAGGCGTTCTTCACATCGAACCTCGACAAGCCCGAGGAGCGCATCGCCCTGTGGCACCCGAACGGCGTGAAGGAGCTTCCGTTCGCGCCGGCCGGCATGCCGAAGACGCGATGGGAAGGCCGCGACGAGATCGTCGCCAACACCCTCGCGAACAAGGGCATGTTCGAGAACGTCGTGCACCGTGACCTCGTGATCCACGCGTGCGAGGACCCGAGCCTCTTCTTCGTGACGAGCCGCATGGTCGACGAGGCCCGGTTCCTCGGTGAGCCGTACCCGCAGTCGTTCGTGCACCTGATCCGCGTGCAGGACGCCGCGGTCATCCTGCAGCAGGAGTACTTCAATTCCGAGATCCTGGCCGAGGCCGAGCGCACGGCTCGCGCGAAGGGGCGAAGCCCGATCCGGTCCTAGGGGCCGCCGAGCGGCATCCGCTCTTGGCAGGCCCCCCGGCGAACGTCGGAGAAGCGCGCCGTGGTCGGAGGATTTGCCGCATATCCTCCGACCTGCGGGCGATTCTCCGACGATCGGATGCGCAGCAGCGCCTCAGGAACCCCCGGCGATCCGATCCGCCATGTACTTCACGCCCGCCGACGACGTCGATCCGCCATCGACGGGAATCTCCGCTCCGCTGACGTAGGCAGCGGCATCCGAGAGCAGGAAGACCACCACCCGGGCGACCTCGTCGGCACTGCCGACGCGCTCGAGCGGAGTGAGCGCCAGCTGCGCGTCCCGCATCACGGCGGGTGCGTTCGATGTCATCGGCGTCTCGATGAACCCGGGATGCACGATATTGACCCGGATGCCGCGCGGCCCGAGCTCGGTCGCGGCGACATGCGTCAGCCCCCTCAAGCCCCACTTGCTGGACGTGTACGCGACCGGATAGTGCGCGTTCAGGGCGGCCGAGGACCCGATGTTCACGATCGAAGACCGCTCGCCCATCAGCGGAGCCAGCGCCTGGATGCCGAGCATCGGGCCGGTCAGGTTCACGGCGAGCACTCGATCCCAGTCCGCCCGCTGTGTCTCGCCGAGGCGGGTGCGTAGCGTGATCCCCGCGTTGTTGACGAGACCGCGCAGCGGCTCGCCGCCGAGCTCGGTCGCAAGATCTGCGGCGAGCGAGCGCCAGCCATCCTCGGCCGAGACATCGAGTCGCCGGTAGACGACGCGCGTGCCGTCCAGTGCCGGGACGGCATCCGCGAGATCGGTGGCGATCACCCGCGCACCCGCCTCGGCGAGGAGGAGTGCCGCGGCGAGTCCCTGACCCCCGGCGGCACCGGTGACGACGACGGTCCGGCCGTCGAGGCCCGTATCGGTGGTGGTCATCTCTGCTCCCGACGTCCGCAGCGCGCGACGTCGCCGCGTGCGGTTCGACGCTAGCGGTGGCATCCGCCCGAGGGAATGCGCGATCCGTGATGGCGGCATCACAACCCCCGAGCGCCGGACGCCGCGCGCGCGATGATGGGCTGATGGACGGCTCCGACCAGACAGCTCCCCACCCCCTGCTCGCCCCCGAGGCGCTCTTCTCGTGCGCCGGCCAGGTCGCGATCGTCACGGGCGCGGGCACCGGCATCGGACGCACGTGCGCCGAGGCCCTCGCCGCGGCGGGCGCGCGGGTGGCACTCGCCGGCCTCGCCGACAGCGAGCCGCGAGCGCGCGGCCGCCGACCTGGTCGCGGGCGGTGCGGACGCGTTCGGCATGGCGTGCGACGTGACGGATGCCGCGCAGCTCGCCCGGCTCGTGGAGGGCGCCGTCGATCGATGGGGCCGCATCGACACCGTCCTCGCCAACGCCGGCGCGGCGCTCGATCAGCCCGGCGGCGCCGACGTGCTCGAGCGCATGGACCGCATGTACGCACTGCACGTGCGCGCGGTCGCCGCGCTCGCCGAGCTGACCCTGCCGATCATGGCGGACGGCGGGGGCGGTGCCTTCCTGATCATGTCGAGCCTGTCCGGCCTGCGCGGCAACCGCGTTCTGTCCGGCTACGGAGTGACCAAGGCCGCGAACGCCC
>CAVYXT010000004.1:0-794307 GCA_963772625.1 uncultured Actinomycetota bacterium
CCATTGGAACCACTCAAACTGATCAGTCTGATCGAGTTGAGTGGGTTTCGTCCTGTTTGGATGCAGCTCAGATGTTGCCATTCTGTTGCCACGTGACCTGGGGTTCTTCGTCCTCGGCGCGGACGTGTGTCCCGTTCGGCGGTGCTCGCGGCACGAGGCGCGAGCTGGGCAATCTGCATACACCCGCGTGATTCCGCGGCCGTGGCACGGGATGGCAACAAGAGCGCGACGTCAGAGCTTGTGGACCTCCGCGAGATCGCTCAGATCGTCGAACTGACTGACCGTGGGCGTCTGCCCCACGGCAAGGGTCTGCCGGTGCAGTCATCTCGCGTGCGTGTATCCAGGCGAACCTCCACCCGTTGAGCGGCTGCGTTCGCTCGTGCGCTGGCCTGTCGTGAGGTGCTCGCGCTCGCCGCAGGGCGGTTATCTGATCGACGTCGCCACTGCCTGTCGCAGGTCAGCGATCGCGCCGTTCTTGTGTCAGATGGGATCCCTGAGCGGGCACCGGTTGCGCGATTGTTGACGATCGTCTAGCAGAGGGCCTGGCAATCGCGACTGCTGGGCGCCTCGATGTAGGCAATCTCGCGACGGGGTGCGCGCGGCGATCGAGCGTCTGGCTCTCGCGCTCGTGATATTCGAGTTGGGCGCCCGACGCACCCGACGCTCGCTGTACCGGTAGGTGCTTGAGTCGCAGCTGGATTCACCGCACGCCCTGCAGCCCTTCAGGAAGGTCGTTGGTTCAACGAGCGGGGCGTTGGTCTTTCGCGGTTTGTGCGTAGGCGATGGCTTCGTCGGGCGCCATCCGAAAGCCTGCATCCACCTCGCGAAGCGCCTCATCTCTACCGAGCGCGGAGTACAGCTGCGGGAGATACTCGTCCTGCACTTGGAATGTGAAGATCAGGCTGATTTCACGACGTCGGCGGCCCGCGCCGAGTAGGCGCGCGGAACGCACCATGTCGCCCTCCCGCGCGGCGAAAGCACCAAGCCTCTCGAATCCGAGGGCGATTCCCTCCTGGTGCTGGAGTCGGACGGCCAAGTCGAATGCCTGTGCTGCCATGACTCGTGCCTCGTCGTCACGACCTTGCGCCGTCGCGATCGAGGCGAGGCTGTTAAGGGTCATGATGAGAGCCGGCTCGTAGCCTGCGCGCATGAGTTCCGCGTGCAGCGTCTCGAGGCGGGTTCGCGCACCATCAAGATCTCCTTTCATCAGGGCGAGCCGGCCGAGTGTCGCCCGCGCCATCAGCGTGGCAAGGATGACACCGCGTCGTGCGGCGAGTTCGTGCGCGGTCGTTACCTCGACCTCCGCCCTGTCGAAGTCGGGCGGCGTCTGACTGAGAAGGAACGACCCGAGCATGGTCCGTGCGAAGGATTCGCCTTCGAGATCACCCAGGCGGTGGAGCAGATCCGCATGGCCCGCAAGCCGCCTCGGATCGTGACTGTCGCTGTCCGGCATCATCATCGAGTCGGCAAGCGTAGCGACCCGCGTTCGCGCTACCGGCGAGATCGCACTCGGGTCGCGCGCCGAGATTTCGACCCAGCTGATCAGGTGGGGCACCTGACTTCCGGCCCATGCCAGAACCATGAGACTCCACGAGAGCCGTGCGAGCTTCTCGGTCTCTCCTTCGGCAGCGAAACGGTCGCCCGCCGCCCACACCTCCTCCTGCAAGAGTGCGAGCCGACGGAATTGGCGCACGTCGGCTCCGACCTCCGCTGGACGGTTGCTTTCCTCGGAGATCTTCAGGAAGTAGTCGTCGTGACGTTGACGAACCGCCTCTGCGTCACCACCAGACTCGAGCAGCTCAAGTCCGAACTCGTGGACAGTCATCAGCATCGAGAAGACGAGCCCGTCCACCAACTCCTCTTCGCGGATGAGACTGGCATCCACCAACTCCTCAACAAGCCCGGCCACCGATGCTTCTCCCGTCTCGGGGCGGCATACGGCGAGCATCGCCTCAAGGTCGGACGAACCCGTGAAGACGCTCATCTGGGTGAACAGGTCCGCAGCGCTCGGCGTGAGCAAGTCCACGCTCCACGCGATCGTGTCACGGAGAGTTCGCTGGCGCGCAGGAAGGTCCCGCCGCCGCCCCGCGATCTCGGGAAGCGTGCGCCCGATCCGATCGAGAAGCCCCGACGCCGTGAGCGAGACCATCCGGGCGGCCGCGAGCTCGATTGCGAGGGGAAGGCGGTCCAGCCTCCGGCAGATCTCGCGAACGGCCGAGGCCTCTGCCTCCGAGCTCACGGCGTTCCTCCGCACCGCACGAGCGCGTTCCACGAACAGTGCGTACGCCGCGTCCGGCGGAAGCGGTCCAACGTCGACTGTCTGTTCGCCTCCGACCCGGAGAGGGCTGCGGCTCGTGATCAGCATCGACAGGCCGCGCGTCGACTGCAGCAACGAGACGACGTCGACCGCCGCGTCAATCACCTGTTCGAAGTTGTCAAGCACGACGAGAGCCTTACGATCGTTCAGCACCCGCGCCAGCCGCTCGCCAATCGGCTTGCCGGGTTGCTCGCGCACCCCCAGCACTTTTGCAATCATGCCCAGCACGTCGTCCGACTCGCGGACCGTCGACAGGTCCACGAACCACACCCCGTCGGGGAAGGCTGGCGCGGCTTCGTTGATGAGCTCGAGTGCGATCCGCGTCTTCCCAGCGCCGCCGGACCCGACCACGGTGACCAGGCGAATCCCCGCAGTGGTGAGCAACTCGCGGATCCTCGCCACCTCCGGCTCACGACCGAGCAACGTCGTGAGTTGCCCGTGAGGTTCCGCTCGCGCCGGAGCATCCACGTCGCGCGCGTACGCCATCTGGTCGAACCGCTCACTCATCATGAGAGCGAGATCGTCCTCGAGCAGCATCGCGAACTCCTCTGGCGAAGCGAAGGACTTATAGGACGCCGTATCGTCGTCGCGGATTCGATCGAGGAGGTGGTCAAGACGCTCTTCACGTGCACCTGAGAGCGCCTTAACGTAGATGAGCCGCGGCATCCCAGCTGACAATACGTACTCATCCTCGAGCCCCGACACCGATTCTCCGGGAGCAACCCAGCCGTACCGCTCTGCATATACGCCGACGAAGATCTGACTCTGTGCGAGATACGCCCGATAGAGGTCCCGCGGCGGATGAGGACGAGCCCCAAGCTCAAACATCACGGGGGCCAGATGCAGGCGCTCGATCGCAGCACGCGCGGCGGCGCGCTCGGGCGCCAGCTCCTGCAATGTGGAGCTGATGAAGACGCGGACCCGCTGATCGGGAGTGCGGATCTCAAGCGAGCCGACCATACGCGATCCCCTTCCGCGGCGTCGCGGCACATTTTACTCAGGCCAGCCGGTCACACCGGTTCCGCGCTGCTCGCTCCACCCGAGCGGCGGCTCACCGTTGGACGCTGCCCGTGGAGACGGCCGAGTGACCGTACGCCCTGCCGCAGCGCTGGCATAACGAGAACCGATCACTCGGCCATCCCTATGCGCGCAGGAGGGAGGTCGCGGGCGGGCGAGGGCGCGTTTGCCATCCTCAACGTGCATGGCGCGAAAGCGCGAGGATGGAGTGCATCGCCTGTTGACATCCCAAGTGCTCCTCGTTGCGGTTGGCTGTTCCGGTCGCGAAAGGATCGGTATCAAACGCCACGCGCGTTCTGAGAGATCGGGGCGGAGGATAGTGAAATGGTTCGCATTGCCGTGTTGCATCCGGGATCAATGGGAGCGGCGATGGGTGCCGCGCTCGCTGAGGTTGGCCACGATGTGGGTTGGTTGCCGGTGGGCCGTAGTGGTGCGACGTCCGCTCGAGCCGACGCCGTCCAGTTGCGGCGACTCAACGACCTGCGAGGCGTGGATGTTGTCATCTCGCTCGTGCCGCCGGTCGCGGCGGTGCCGACCGCTAGCGGGATCACTGGGTTCGCGGGGACCTTCGTCGATGGGAATGCGATCAGCCCGGCCCGCGCCGCGCAGGTGGCGATGACGATCGGCGCCGCGGGCGGGACGTATGTCGACGGTGGAGTCGTCGGACCTCCACCGCTCATCGCTGGAACGACCCGGCTCTTCCTCTCCGGGGCGGGGTCTTCAGCGGTGGCCGACCTGTTCGATTCCAGCCGAGTTGACGCGATCGTCCTGGCCGGGTCGGAATTCGCAGCGTCAGCGATGAAGATGAGTTACGCCACAATGACAAAGGTGAGCGCTGCGCTACTTCTCGCGACGTTCGATGTCGCTCGTGCCCACGGTGTCGAGATCGCCCTTCTGGCGGAATGGCGTCGATCGCAGCCACAGATGGAAGCCGCCCTTGCCCGGGCGCAAAGCGATGCCACGACGAAAGGCTGGAGGTGGGCGGACGAAATGCGCCAGATTGCCGCCACCTTCGCGAACGTCGGGAAACCCGCTGGATTCGGCGAGGCGGCAGCGCTCGTCTTCGACGAGCATGGTCGACCGGTTTGACCGTGCCGGTCAGTCGGAAGCGAAACCGTGCCGGCATCAATATCCACAGCGGAGCCTGCCGGCGGTGGTCGTTACTGACGTCGTCGGTCAGTTCGCCTGCGACGGCGAGGGTGCGAATAGCAAATCCACTGGCGGGCGGCACTGCGAGCGACGCGACCGGGCCCACCTCTGGTTCAGATGGCATCCCTCTACGGTCCGATTTTGTTCGTGACGACCAAATGTGCCCGATAGTGGGACAGCGATTGGGAATCGGACCGGCCCGCCGGGAGCAGGCCCGGTGTCACCGCGGCTCTGCTGACTGATGCCTGGCTAGCGCATCTTCGAATGCCGCAAGCCGCGCCCGCGCGTCATTAGGCGTGCGTGTGCTTGCGCCACGACTGACGCGTTGGAAATCCTGCCTAGTCGCGATTGCCGCTGACGGCGGCGAGTTCATCAGCTGCCCAGGATCAGCTAGCCGGCGAGGATGCGGTCCAGTTTTGCGAAGGTACGTCGCCAACCTTGTGCGTAATCGTGATCCGACCCGCCCGCGGAGTTCGCCGTGCATGAAACGCATTGGCGTTCCGGTTTCATCCGCCGCGAAGACCACATTCACTCGTGATGGGCTGTAGGTTTCGCTGAGCCACGACCAGGCGAGGAAATGCGAAGGCGGCTCGTTCACGGCGACGATTGTCTCAACGGCGTCGCCGATCTTGGCAGGGTCACCGCACTGCTGGCGTTCTTGCTCTTCACATCAGATCTTCGCCTGCGGGGTGCTGATACGGACCGACTCGACGACGGCGGTCCCGCTGAGTGGTTCGATGGTGAGCCCGTTGGCGTCGAGCGCCGTGTCGATGAGATCGGTCACGACTGTGCATCCGCCGTCTGCGAACACTTCGATCGAGGTTGGCTCGATCAGGATGCGGAGCGCGACATGGTCAGATGAGCGGAGCGGAACGACCTCCACGCTCGAGAGGCCGGGGTGAGCGCCTGCCGTGGCTTCGGTACGGTCGACGAGCAGCACATCGCCGGCGACGCGGACGACTGCGCCGCCATGTTGGCCTTCACCGTGGCGCAGGCGCACTGCGATTCCTTCTGCACGGTCGAGACGCACGGCCAGGTCGACGACAGCGTTGGGAGGCAGCGTCGCGGGAACGTGCCATGCCTCGGTGAGCGCGACGTCGGAGAATGCCGCCACCCGATCGAGCGGCGGGAGCACCGGCTCTTGTCGAAGCGCGACATCGTCACCGACCGACACGAGGCTCAATCGGCGCGGCACCGTCATCGCGCCGCGGGATGGGGCGGGGTCGATCAGTGCCGCATAATCCCAGTTGCCCATCCACGCGATGATTGTGCGCTCCTCATCGGGGAGGCCGGAGAAGGTCACACCGGCGTAACAGTCGCGGCCGTAGTCGAGCCAACGGGTGTCGGCAGGGTGCGCGTCTGGGCTGGCTCCCGTCGTCCTGTCGGGGGTGAACCGGACACCGTCGAAGTCCCCGACAAAGTACTGCGTTCCCGATCCCCCGGCTATCCCCCCCGGGTAGAGGCTGACGATCAACACCCATCGCACGCGGTCGAGGGCACCGTCGACGGCGAGTGGGAACAGGTCGGGGCATTCCCAGACTCCGCCGACCGCGCCCGCGGGGCCGAACGACGAGAGGAAGTGCCACGACCGGAGGTCGCTCGAGCGATAGATCATGACCAGTCTCTCGGCGGCTTCCACGGCGACCATCACCCAGTACTGCTCATCGAGTCCCTCCCAGCGGAACACCTTTGGATCGCGGAAGTCGCGCGAACCTCGGTCCAGAACCGGATTGCGGTCGTACTTGGTCCAGGTCATCCCGTCGTCGAGGCTGTAGGCGAGCGATTGCGCCTGCCGACGGGTCTTGCGATAGGCGCTCGTGTAGATCGCTACCAGCGGCGACTTCCCCGTGGCACCGAATCCACTCGTGTTGGCGGTGTCGAAGACGATGGAGCCGGAGAAGATCTCCTCGTCGTCGTCGCAGAGGATCGCGATCTCGTGTTCGGTCCAGTCGGCGAGGTCGGGGCTGGTCGCATGCCCCCAGCTCATGTTCCCGTGAGCAGTGCCGTACGGGTTGTACTGGAAGTACAGGTGGTAGCGGCCGTTGTGGAAGAGCAGGCCGTTCGGATCGTTCAGCCAGTTCCGTGCTGGTCGGAAGTGCACACGAGGCACTTTACGCCGGGATTTGTCTTGTACACACCCTCCCGCGTGTGGTACAGGGAGAGGTCTTGACGGGTGCTGGACATGGGTCGACAATGTGCCCAACGAGACCAGACGTGACGGTTCGTGACGACTCTCTCGCCGGAGAGGAGCAACGACATGGCTGACCTTTCACGCAGGGCAATGATCGCCCTACTCGGTCTCGGGGTGGTCGGCACAGCAATATCGTGGCCGCGGCTCACCGGGGGTGACATCCCGGGCCGGGGGTCCGATGCGCTGACTGTCGCGCTCTTCGGGACCGCTCAAGACGCGGCCGCCAGACAGGGTCTCGTCGACGGATTCCAGGGGCTCCATCCGGACATCGCGGTGCGCATCATCGCTATCCAGGGACAGGACTGGAGCAACTACTTCGCGAAGATCCTCACCCTGGTCGCCGCGGGCACGCCGCCGGACGTCGTCACCGTGGCGACCGAGGGCACGCAATTGTTCGCGTCCCGCATGGCCCTTCCCATCGACGAGTACGTTCAGCGCGACTCCGCGGAGATGCAGGACTACTTCGACGACGTTCATCCGTCGCTCGTCGAGGCCATGATGTACAAGGGCAATCTCTTCCAGCTGCCCGACAACTTCAACGCCGCGAACGTGTTCTACAACACGGCGGCGCTCGAACGGGCCGGTCTCGAGCGACCCAGAGACAACTGGACGCTCGACGACTTCTTCACGGTCGCCCGCACGATGCAAGGCGCCGCAGAAGGTCAGTTCCTGCCGTACTTCTGGAACAACCGCCTGTGGGGCGGCGTCGTCCCGTGGCTGTACATCAACGACACCAGCTTCCTCAGTGAAGAGAAGGCGAAAGGCGGCGACTGGCTGTGGGACAAGTTCTACCCGAACGAGGCTCCCCGCGGCGGCGGATTCCTGTGGGAGAACGCGGATGCCCTCAACGACAACTGCGTCGAGAGCTTCGGGGTGCTCGAGCAGATGGTCCGAGAAGGACTCGCGGCCAACCCGGCTCAGGGTGGCGGGAACGAACTGGTCGCGCTCTTCTCAACCGGCAAGGTCGGCATGACCCCTGCCGGCGGGTTCTGGGCGCAGGGGCTCAGCGACGCGGGTGTCGCCAACGACGACTACGACGTGACGTACTTCCCCAAGATGGCCGGGCAGCGCCACCAGTTCGGAGCAGGCGGCTACGCGATCATGCAGACGTCACAGCGCAAGGACGAGGCCTGGGAGTGGCTCAAGTACTGCGTATCGGTTGAGGGCATGTCGATCGCCCACCCTCGGCCGGATTCGTCGCTGCCGCGCAAGTCGCTGAACGACGAGCTCTACGGCGCCGGAGTCGGGCCGGCGCACTGGGAAGTGTTCTACGACACGCTGGAGAAGTTCCCCACCACGGGCCCCATGCCCGCGCCGCCGCAACAGGCGGCCGTCGAAGCGGCGCTCATCAAGAACGTCGTCGGTACGATCACGAACGGCCCGGACGGTGTTCGGCCAGGGCTGGAGCTCATGCAGCGTGATCTCGAACTCGCCCTGAGGAGCTCATGATGTCCGTCACAGTGCCAACCCCCGCCGCGGAGCGCGCGGCCGTCGATGAGCTGGAAGCGGAGCTCCACGGCCACGGTTTGAGGGAACAAAAGGGTCACAAGGGATCACGCGTCCTGGTGTGGGTGTTCCTCGCCCCGACCTTGATCGGTCTCGGCCTGTTCACCTTCATTCCCATCATCGCCTCGATCGTGCTGGCCTTCTTCCGCTGGGACATCATCACGGCTCCTCAATTCGTCGGTGTCGACAACTTCATCGAGATCGGTGCGAATCCCACGATCCGGGTGTCGTTCCTGAACACCATCGGATTCGTCATCACGGCCGTGATCGTGCAGCTTGCGGTCGCCTTGGCCCTGGCGCTGCTTGTGCAGTCCAAGATGCCCAATTGGCTGCGGACGTTCTTCCGCTCGTCACTGTTCTTCCCGCTCATCCTGTCCGCGGCATCCGTCTCGCTCGTGATGTCGTACTTGTTCAACCAGGAGTTCGGCCTCGTCAACCAATTCCTGAGCTGGTTCGGAATTCCGGCCGTCGGCTGGCTGACGACGGGCTTCGGGGCGAAGGTCGTGGTGCTGCTGGTCTATGTCTGGCAGAACTTCGGCTTCACCTTCCTGCTTTTCATCGGCGGTGTCGCCGCCATCCCGAAGGAGGTGTACGAGGCGTCGGCGCTCGACGGCGCGACCGGGTGGGCGCAGTTCCGACAGATCACCCTGCCGCTGATCAGCCCCACCATGCTGGTCGCGACGGTCATGGCGATCATCAGCGCGCTGCAGATCTTCGATCAGCCGTATGTCCTGACGCGGGGGGGCCCTGGAGACGAGACGCGCACCGCGGTGATGGTGATCTACGAATCCGCCTTCCAAAGGCTGGAGTTCGGCCTCGCCTCGGCGGTCGGCATCGTGCTGACCATCCTGATCCTCGCGGTGACGGCCGTCCAATTCCAGCTCAGCAAGCGCTACGTCTTCTACGGGTGAGGTCGACAGATGTCCACCGAAGCAGTTGCTACCCGCTCGCCGTTGAACACGCTCGGTAAGGTCGGCAAGTATGTCGTCCTGTCCATCGCGGTCTTCCTGACACTTGGACCGGTGGTCTGGACGCTTTTCACAGCTCTGACGCCCACCGACCCCGTCACGAACACGACCCAGTTCGGCTTCTCGGCATTCGCTGAGGCCTTCGCGAGGATCCCGCTGTGGCTGTACACCTGGAACAGCGCATTGGTGACGCTCCTGGTCGCGGCCGGGCAGATGCTGACCGCCGCCATGGCGGGGTACGTGTTCGCCCGGTTCGAGTTCCGCGCCAAGAACCTGATCTTCGCGCTCATCCTCGC
This sequence comes from uncultured Actinomycetota bacterium, assembly GCA_963772625.1. Classification (GTDB taxonomy): domain Bacteria; phylum Actinomycetota; class Actinomycetes; order Actinomycetales; family Microbacteriaceae; genus Microbacterium. Next base: position 9,445 of record CAVYXT010000004.1, read on the forward strand.
CACCATGATGGTGCCGATGCAGGTCACGATCGTGCCGGTGTTCATGCTGATCCGCGGCATGGGCCTGGCCGACACACTGATGGCGCTCATCCTCCCTGCGCTGCCCACCGCTTTCGGCACCTTCCTCATGAGGCAGTACTTCATGGGTTTGCCGGCGGAATTGGGGGAGGCTGCCGAGATAGATGGTGCCGGCCCCTGGAGGGTGTTCTTCAGCGTCTATCTGCCGCTGGCGACTCCCGGGCTCGCCATCGTCGGGATCCTCGCATTCAACTACCACTGGAACGAGTTCTTCAGACCCCTGATCATGATCATCAGCGAGCAGAACTTCACTCTGCCGCTTGGTCTGGTGTCGTTGCAGGGAAACCTCGGTACGGGAGCCGTCTCGGTGGTGCTCGCCGGCGTCCTGCTCTCGATGATCCCCGCGCTCTTCGTCTTCATCTTCGGACAGAAGCCGCTGCGCGAAGGGCTCACTGCCGGTACGGGGAAGTGATGCATCCAGACCCCTCGTTTCCCACGCTGCACGGGCGTCCGGACCACGGTTGGGTCAACGACCCGAACGGGCTTGCCGTCATCGACGGCAGGTATCACGTGTTCTTCCAGTACAATCCGGACCGCCCCGTGCATGAGCGCATCCAGTGGGGGCACGCGAGCTCGGACGACCTCCTGCGCTGGCGCCAGGAACCGATCGCCCTTGCCCCGCGGGAGGGGGGACCAGACGAGGGGGGCTGCTGGAGTGGATGCCTCGTCGACGACGCCGGGACGCCCACGGTGCTCTATACCGCGGTGAACGCCTCCGGCCCGGGTGACGCCGGGGTGGTGCTCGCGACGAGCGACCGAGCCGCCGTCGAGTGGTCGCCGGGCGAGACGATCATCCCGCACACCGACGAGCCGCACGACATCCAGGTGCGCGACCCGTACGTGTTCGTGTTCAATGGCCGCCGGTATGCCGTGCAGGGCGGTGGCGCCGTGGCGAAGACCCCTCGCATCTTGCTCTACGCGTGCGACGACCTGCCCGACTGGACCTTTCTCGGCAACCTCTTGACCCCGGATGACGCCGTGGCGGCCGCCTTCGGCGACGCTGACGTCTGGGAGTGCCCGAACTTGTTCGAGATCGATGGGCGATGGGTTCTCGTCATTTCGCCGTTGACCTTCCGCGATGGCAGTGCACAGCACGGCGAGGTGTTCGCCCTCATCGGACAACTCGACCAGGACCGCGATTCGTTGTCCTTCCGGCCCGAGGCGACAAGCCGACTTGACGTTGGCGTCAGCTTCTACGCGCCGCAGGTGCTCGTGGAAGGCGAGCGCCGCCTTCTCTGGGGGTGGACGCGGGATGAGGGCCGCCCCGCGGCGCAGATCGCCGAAGCGGGATGGACCGGAGCGCTCACGTTCCCCCGCGAGTTGCGGTTGGAAGGGGACGCGCTGCGAACTGCTCCGGCTCGGGAATTGGAGGGCCTTCGGCGCGAACGCTTCGATCCGGTCGATGGCGTCATCGACATCGGATCCTTCGAGATCGAGGGGACGGATGCCGGTGTGCGACTGACCCTCGAAGGCGAGCAAGAACCGCAGACCGTCGTGGATGTCGTCGGCTCATCGTCGACCGACATCCGGATCCTCGTGGACGGCAGTGTCGTCGAAGTCTTCGTCGACGGTGAGGTAGCCCGAACCCTACGTGCCTATCCTGCTACCGGCTCCCGCTGGCGCATCCACGGCGGCGCCGGGCTCCGCGTCTGGCGGCTCGGCCTCGACTGATTCGGGTTGCGCTTCCCACCAAACGGTGACCGACGCCTTCCCTGGCCACTTCGCACGGTCCATGGACAGGCCGTCGGCGAGTAGGCCGGTGTCGCAGGAAACGATGAACCGTGCGGACAACGTGCTATCTTGCGGACGAATTTGGGTCCGCAAACCAGCGCTTCGAAGTCAGTTCGTTCCGACCGTCGCAGCGGGCCGAAGAGCACCGTTCCCTCCGCGTGACGGTCAGCACCGCGCTGGCCGATGCGGATGTTGAGGTGACAGGCGCGCTCTGCTTCCCAGAAGCCGATTGGCCGCTCCTCGGCCGCCTGACGCGCTCGCCGACCAGTCCTACGGAGCGCCCGCACAGGGACCCGCTAGGGATCGGGTCGTAAGTCGTTCAGCAGCCGGATGTCGTGTATGTCTACGGATCGCGGTTCATAGCCCTTGCGGAATTCCAGCTGCTGTTCTCGTGAGAGGCACGGAACGGGTCGGCCGTCAATCGTGCCGCTGGTGAATCCGTCCGTCGCGTAGTGAAACCTCTCTCCACCTTGCCCGGCCTGGCTCCCGCTGCCGTCCGCCGCGAACGTGACGGGATGAACATCGACCACTCGACCGTCCGCCGAGGTGAACTCCAGCCGAGCCGGCCACCAGTCAGCAGTCACGACGAATCCCTGCAGCTCCAGCACCGACAGAAACGATGGAAGATCACGCTCGTCTACGGCGAGATCCAAGTCTCCGTGCTCGCGCGTCTGGCGTCCAAGGAGCGCATCCACCGCCCACCCGCCCGCCACGAAAGCCTTCACGTCCGCCTTCGCCAACGACTCCACTAGTTGCACAACATCGACGCTTCGCATCCGACTCCCACTTCAAGACAACAGAGCATTGTGTCACGTCGCCCCGCCACCTTGGCGCCCGCTGAGGGATCCTTCCGAACGCCGAACCCTTGCTCACTGCGCGACGAAGCGGATCGGCGCACGCCGAGCGCCGCTCCGAGTCGCACCGACGGCACGGGTCCTGCTCGCGGGGCGCGAAGTGCCGAGCTCCACCTCGCCGCACAACGATTTTGCGGAACTGCTTGCGCCCTCGCAGGCCGCGTGTTAGCCTCCAGTTATACGATTAACGTACTCACAAGGTGGTGATGAGAATGGCTCGCAAGGCAAGCACGACGGCAACGATGTGGCAGGTCGCGGAGCGCGCCGGCGTCTCCCAGGCCACCGTTTCTCTCGTTCTCAACAACGTCGGCGGAAGCCGCGTCAACGACGCCACCCGAGAGCGAGTGATGGATGCCGTGCGCGAGCTCGGGTACCGGACCAACGCCTTCGCCAAGTCTCTGCGGAGCGGCGAGTCGGGGATGATCGGCTTCATCTCCGACGAGGTTGCCAGTTCGCCCTTCGCCGGCCGCCTCCTCAAGGGCGCGCAATTGCTCGCCTGGGAGACCGGCAACGTCATCCTCAGCGTGGACACCTTCAACGAACCCGACCTGGAAGCGGCGGCAATCGACATGATGCTGTCCTATCGGGTCAACGGCGTCGTCTATGCATCGATGTACCACCGGATGGTCGACGTGCCCGTCGAGCTAGAAGTCATCCCCACCGTCGTCGTCAATGCGCAAGACCGCGCTGGACGGGTTCCCAGCGTCTTTCCGGACGAAGAGCGCGGTGGCTACGCTGCAACCCGCCAGCTCATCGAGGCGGGGCACACGCGCATTGCCATGATCAACATCCAATCCCCAGAGAGCGAACTGCCCGCAGGCATCGGCCGCCTCGCCGGCTACCGCAGAGCACTCGCCGAAGCGGGGATATCCGAGGACCCCCGGATGGTGCGCAGTGGATCGGGCATCGTTGAGGACGGTTTAGCGCTCACGCTCGAACTCCTCGCCGCGGGCGATCGGCCGACCGCGATCTTCTGCGGAAACGATCGCACCGCATGGGGCGCGTACCGAGCGCTCGAGTCCGTCGGCCTGCGCGTAGCCGAAGATTGCTCCATCGTGGGGTTCGACAATCACGACATGATCGCCCCGTTCCTGGATCCGGGACTGACCACCATGGAGCTTCCGTACGAGCGGATGGCTCGCCAGGCGCTCAGCATCCTTCTGAACGATGCCTGGGAAGGCCCGAAACAAACCCCCGTCGAATGCTCACTGATCCTTCGCGGGTCGGTGGCGAGTGCAAAGGTGCGCGCATGACAACTGAGACCTCCACCAGGATCATCGACTCGGCAACCGAGACGGATCCATCCGCAGCGCCGACTCGACGGCGGGGACGCGTGCGCGCCGGCATCCGACGTGCACTGCGCTCGTGGCAGTTATACGTATTACTAGCGCCCGGCAGTTGTCTACATCGTCATCTTCAAGTACTGGCCGATGTACGGGGCGCAGATCGCCTTCCGTGATTACAACCCCGCATTGGGATTCGCCGGAAGCCCCTGGGTCGGCCTCGAGCACTTCGTGCGGTTCGTCAACTCTTTCCAGTTCTGGCGGCTGATCGAGAACACTTTGACGCTGAACGCGCTGGGGCTTCTGATCGCGTTCCCGGTGCCGATCGTCCTGGCGCTGGTCGTGAATCAGTTGCAGAGCGAGCGCTTCAAGAAGTTCACCCAGACAGTGCTGTACTCGCCGTCCTTCATCTCCGTGGTCGTGGTGGTGGGCATGATCTTCCTGCTCTTCTCCCCGCGGTCGGGCATCGTCAACAATGCGATCGTCGCGTTCGGTGGTGAGCCCGTCTTCTTCATGGGTTCTCCGGATTGGTTCCGGCCGCTGTACATCGGGTCGGACATCTGGCAGACCGCCGGGTTCTCGATGATCGTCTACCTGGCTGCGTTGACGGCGATCGATCCCGCTCTGCACGAGGCTGCGCGAGTCGATGGTGCCAGCAAGTGGCAGCGCATCCGGCACATCGACATCCCGGGCATCATGCCGGTGATCACGATCCTGTTCATCCTGGCGATCGGCAACCTGTTCAACCTCGGATTCGAGAAGGTCCTGCTGATGCAGACCGATCTGAACCTGCCCACCTCCGAGGTGATCCAGACCTACGTCTACCAGGTCGGGCTCCAGCAAGCGCAGTTCAGCTATTCGGCCGCCATCGGCCTGTTCAACTCCCTTATCAACCTCGTCCTGCTGCTGACCTTCAACTGGGTCGCGCAAGCGGGCCGGCCAATCGACCCTTTGGTGATGAAGCCATGACACACACGATCCCCGTCCCGAAGACCGCCGCGCCTTCGCCGTCGCGCCACGATCAGGCGGCCACTCCTCCGCACGTCCCCCGCCCCACGCGGCGTCGCTGGCGAGACCGGGCCGCCGACCCCGTCTTCAATGTCCTCGCCATCGGGATGCTGTTGGTGGCGATCGTCGTCATCCTCTACCCGCTCTACTTCATCCTGATCGCCTCGGTCAGCGAGCCCTCCGAGATCCTCAACGGAAACGTCTGGCTCTGGCCGCAGGGATTCACCCTCGAGGGTTACGCGCGGATCTTCTCGGACGCCACCATCATCCGCGCGTTCGGCAACTCGGTCCTCTACACCGTGGTCGGAACCGCCATCAGCGTCGCCGCGATCCTGTGCGCCGCGTACGCGCTGTCGCGGAAGGACCTCTTCGGCCGCACCTTCTTCATGCTGCTGTTCATCATCACGATGTTCATCGATGGCGGCCTCATCGCCCGCTACCTCGTCGTCCGTGATCTCGGGATGCTGGACACCATCTGGGCGATCGTCCTGCCCGGCGCGATCGGCGTCTGGAATCTGATCATCGCTCGGGCGTTCTTCGAGAACAACGTGCCGGCCGAGCTTCGTGAGGCCGCACAGCTCGACGGCGCGAACGACTTCCGGTTCTTTCTGCAGATCGTGCTGCCGCTGTCCAAGCCGCTCATCTTCCTGATGATCATGATCCACCTCGTCGCCAACTGGAATGCGTTCTTCGACGCGCTGATCTTCCTCAACGACGAGAGCAAATACCCGCTTCAGCTGGTGCTCCGCAACGTCCTCATCCAGTCCGAGGTGTCCGCCGCCGGCGGCACCGGCGCGCTCGACTCGTACGCCGCCGCGCAGCGCCTGGGCGAGCTGATCAAGTACGGAATGATCGTCGTCTCGACGGTCCCGCTCCTGATCGTTCTCCCCTTCATGCAGAAGCACTTCACCAAGGGCGCGCTCCTCGGCGCCGTGAAGAGCTGACCGTCCCACCCCTCCGCCCCCATCCCACAACAAGGAAGAACACCATGAGACACCGCCGTTTCCTCACTGCCTCAGCACTCGCCATGACCGGCGCGGTCCTCCTCGCCGGTTGCACCGGCGGGGGTGGCAGCGCCGAGATCACGGACAAGTCCGCCGACTTCGGGTTCAACGAAGAAGGTCTACCAATCGTCGATGACACCCTCACGCTGACCTTCGGAGGAACGAAGGCGCCGCTCGCCCCCGAGTACTCCGAGATGGAGCTGGTAGAGCAGTGGGAGGCGGACACCAACATCGCGATCACCTGGGAGAACCTCCCCGATCAGGTGTACGCGGAGAAGAAGAACCTGATGCTCGCCAGCGGTGACCTCCCCGATGTCCTCTTCAACACGGGACTGTCAGATGCTGAAATCGTCCAGAACGGCAGCAACGGAACTCTGCTGCCCCTCGAAGACCTGATCGAGCAAGCACGCCCCCACCCTCACCGCGATCCTCGATGAGCGGCCCGACATCCGGGCGGCGATCACCGCGTCGGATGGGCACATCTACACGCTGCCGTCGGTGGAAGAGCTCGGCCTCGTGCAGTACCCGAACTTCCTGCTACATCAACACCGCCTGGCTCAGCGCACTGGGGCTGCCGATGCCCACCACGATCGACGAGTATCGCGATGCGCTCGAGGCATTCAAGACGCAGGACCCGAACGGCAACGGTGCGGCCGACGAGATCCCGCTCTCGTTCCGGACCGACTCGTTCTGCGCCAACCCCAACGACCTCATCGCGGCGCTCGGCGGACAGCCCGAGAACAACGACCACCGGATCGTCCGCGACGACACAGTCGAGTTCACCGCCAACACCGACGAATACAAGACGGGAGTCGCCGCTCTGGCGGACTGGTACGCCGACGGCCTCATCGACCCGGAGTCCTTCTCACAGGACGATGTCGCCTACCTCTCGAAGGGCAAGTCCGGCACCCCGATCCTCGGATCGTTCTTCTGGTGGGAGGCCAAGGAGATGGTCGGCGATGACCGTGTCGGCGACTACGCGCTCCTCGGCATCCTCGAGGGCGTCGACGGCGAGCAGCTGGCCAGCGTCGCGAACAACCAGGAGATCGGCCGTGGCGCCATGGCGATCACGAGTGCCAACGAGTACCCCGCCGCCACGATGCGCTGGGCCGACCGCCTCTTCGATCCCGTGATGTCAGCCCAGTCGAACTGGGGACCGATCGGCGTCACCCTCGAAGAGAATGCCGAGGGCATCCTCGTGCAGATCCCGGCGGCCGCAGGCGAGTCGGAAGGCGAGCGCCGTCAGCGCGTCGCCCCGGGCGGACCCAAGATCACGACCGCCGATGACTTCGAGGCGGTCGTGGCGCCGGAGCCGCGGGCCAAGGAGCGACAGGACCTCGTCAACGAGTTCTACGCCCCCTACCAGGCGAACGACGCCTACCCGCCGGTGATGCTTTCAAACGAGGAGCTCGACCAGGTGTCGTTCGCGAACACCGACATCAACACGCTCGTGAAGGAGAAGTTCGCCTCCTGGATCGTCAACGGCACCATCGACGCCGAATGGGACGCTTACGTGTCGCAACTGCAGACGCTGGGTGTCGAAGACGTCGTAGCCACCTACCAGCGGGCGTACGACCGGTTCCAGCAGGGCGGCGAGTAGTCGCGGAGCGAGGTGGGCGTCTCCCGGCGCCCACCTCACTCATCACGTACGGACACCCGAACCACCCGCCCCCTCGATCACCCTCAGGAGCGCTCGTGACCACGACCCCGACCGCCGCAACCACGGAAACCTCTGCACTGCGGCCGATCGCGCACTTCACCGCACAGAACACGTGGCTGAACGACCCGAACGGCCTCCTGTACCACGACGGCATCTACCACCTCTTCTTCCAGACGAATCCCCACGGGAGCACTTGGGGGAACATCTCCTGGGGGCACGCCACCTCGACAGATCTGGTCACGTGGGCAGAGCAGGACATCGCCATCCCTCACACGGATGAGGAGATGGCGTTCTCCGGAAGCGCAGTCGTCGATGTCCGCAACACGGCCGGATTCGCCGCAGCGGGGCAGACCGCCCTTGTCGCCATCTACACGAGCGCGCGGCCCTCGAGGGAAGAGCGGCCGGCATCCCAGGCTCAGTCCCTCGCGTTCAGCCTCGATTGCGGAGCGACATGGACTCGGTACGCCGGCAACCCCGTACTGGACATCGGCTCCGACGAATTCCGCGACCCGAAAGTCTTCTGGTACGGCGGCGATGATGGCCACTGGGTAATGGTGGCAGTCGAAGCCATAGCTCGGCGGGTCGTGGTCTACACCTCACCTGATCTGATCACGTGGACTCACGCGTCGTACTTCGGGCCCGCACATGCGATCGACGGCGTGTGGGAGTGCCCCGACCTCTTCCCGCTCGCCGTCAGCGGCACCGATGAGACGCGGTGGGTACTCGTGGTCAGCATGAACCCTGGCGGCATCGCCGGCGGGTCCGGTACCCAGTACTTCGTCGGAGACTTCGACGGCAACACCTTCACCCCCGACCAGCTGAGCGACTCCACCGATCCGGCCGACTACGACTGGCTGGACTACGGCCGGGACTACTACGCCGCAGTCTCCTTCAACAACGTCCCCGACGATCGCCGGCTCATGATCGGCTGGGCCAGCAACTGGGACTACGCCAACGACACCCCTACACACCCGTGGCGCTCAGCGATGTCACTGGTGCGCGAAGTGACCCTCATCCGGCGCGCGGACGGACGGCTCCGTCTTGCCCAGCGCCCAGTGGTTCCCGCTCGAGCAGTCGGACCTGAAGGTCTTCGAACTGTCTGTGCCGTGCGGACCCGGCGACCGCAACGCTGTCATCCTGTCGGGTGGCAACGCCGAGAGGCTGGTGATCACCGTCGACGGTGACGATCGCAGCATCACCTGCGACAGAACTCAGAGCGGCGCAACCGCGTTCCACGCGGACTTCCCCTCCGTGGACTGGGCGCCCCTCCCCGTTGGAACCGCGAACGCACTGGACCTGCTCATCGTCGTGGACGCCATGATCGTCGAGATCTATGCGGGTGGCGGGCTGGTCACACTCACCGAACAGGTCTTCCCGATCGAACCTCTCACCACGCTCCATCTCGAGTCGCGTGCCGGGTAGCGTGCCGCACTAGGCCTGGCGGATGCCGCACATCCGCGACGTGGACGACGTTCACTCCGAGACATCGTCAGTGGCGCTGGCGTCGCCGCGCGTCGGCCTTCGGCTCGCACTGAACCGCACCTCAGACGGGGGTGATGGTATGCGCGAGGCCTGGTGTTCTACTGCGCCCGTCTGATTAGGCTGAGTTGGTGAACGAGCAGAACATGCCGATCCGCGTTGCCACGATCGGCACGAGCAGGATCACCGCAGCGTTCGCGGAAGCAGTGGCCGCGGTCGACGGCATCCGCATTGACGCCGTGTACTCGCGCGACCCGGCCCGTGCCGCGGAATGGGCGGCGCGGCACGGGGCGCCGCGGGGGACTGACTCGCTCGATGAGATTCTCGGCTCGTCGTGGATCGATGCGATCTACATCGCAAGTCCCAACAGTGTTCACGCCGAGCAAGTCGCGTCGGCGATCGATGCGGGTAAGCATGTGCTGGTCGAGAAGCCGGCGGTTCTCAGGGCAGCGGAGTGGCGCTACTTGGTGGGCCGCGCTCGTCGGGCGGGAGTCGTCTTGCTCGAAGCAATGCGTACCGCGTACGACCCAGGCACGTCGATCGTTCGCTCCCTCCTTCCCGAACTCGGCGTCCTCCGTGCAGCATCATTTCGCTATCAGAAGCGCTCGTCTCGCTATGACCAGGTTCTCGCTGGCGAACGAGTCAACATGTTCGATCCCGAGCTCGGTGGCGGGGCCCTGGCCGACCTCGGTGTGTACTGCCTCCACTCGATGGTCAGCCTGTTCGGCGCTCCCGATCGCATCACTGCAGCAGCTGTGCAGGTGGCGTCGGGCGTTGACGGGGCAGGCTCGATCACTGCGGAGTATCCGGGGATGCTGGTAGATCTCGCCTACTCGAAGATCACCTCGACCGAGTTGCCGAGCGAGGTCCAGGGCGAGGACGGGACGATGATCATCGACGAGATCGCGAGCCCGCGCGTCGTCGAGCTCACCCGTCGCGACGGGGAGGTGTTGCGCCAGGTGGTGGACGGTGCGCCAAACCAACTCGATGGCGAGATCAAGCGCTTTGTGCAACTCATCTCGACGGGGGCCGACCCCGGCGCGGACCAGGTCGTCACGGGGCAGACGCTCGAATTGATGGGGCGCGCGAAGCGCGCGACCGCACACTGATCAACTGTGGGAATCCCTCGTCAGGGCAGCGGAGCCGGCGAAAAAACTTCACGCCCACCGGCCCGCCACGCCCGGTAAGGGTGACGTCCCCTGGGCTGGTGTAGTTTTCCGACACCGTGCGAGAGGTGTGAACAACGGTGTGAACGAATGAGGAGATTGAGTGCAGCCGACTGCAGTGTTCGAGAACTCGGCACCTGCGTGATTGCAGGTGAGCGCAGGGTGTGAGATCGAGTGCAGGATGACCACACCTTAGGGTTCAAAGCCCACCCGTAGGTAGGGCGTCGTTCGATGAAGGTTGGGGAACAGTATGTGTGCACCAATGTGTGAACTCGGCCCGCACTCCCGCGGAATTACGCGGATCCCAGCCGAGAAGCCGTTGACTACGGATCAGAAGGTTGGGAGTTCGAGTCTCTTCGGGCGCACACTGTGTTGAGACAGTGAACGGGAAAAGGGCCGGTTACCGACCCTTTTTCTGTTTCCGGACTCTTCTGATTGCCCTCTGACTGGAATCAGAAGGGTTCGCGGTTGCTGCGGTGGCTACTTCCGCGTGATTCCGCGGAAAAGTGGCCTTGCGGGTCCGGTCACCAGCGCCGAATCAGAAGGTCTTGTGTGCACCAAATGTGTGAACCTATGTGTGAACCTGGAACACTACAAGTGTCCGCCGCAGCCGACGGAGCAAGGCGCCTGTCTTCCGTATCTCGCAGACGCCGCTTCACTTCTCTCAGCGATGTCGCGTCGCGCAGATCCAGTCCGATGATGGCGGCTCTGGCAGATGACAGTGATGCGGATCCGCCGCCGCGGTGCTCGTCTCGCACCCAGTCGGTGCGGGTCGCCGGGCGCCAGGACGGGCATGTCGTCGCCCAGGATCACGATGGTGGCGCGAACATGGACGCTTCACTTGCTGGCCAACACCAATGGGAGGACAATCAGCGATCCCCGCAAAGACGCGGGCATGCACGTCAAGTCGCGCGCCGCTGAGGCTTCAGTGAAGCAGGTACCGAACGCCGAGGTCTTGGAGGTGGTCGTCGAATTGGTCGTCATCGAGGCCAAGGGCCGAGAAGTCGGGCCCGTAAGCGACGCGCACCACCCATGCGGCGAAGGCGGTGTCGAAGCAGTAGCGCACTGCGGCGATCGGATCGTCGTGCCGAATCTCATCGGCGATGCTCTGCAGGAGCCTGACGAACTGGACTTCGAACTCTTCACGGTAGGTGGCACCCCGGGCTGCGACCTCGGTGACCGAGCTCGAGAGCAACACGACTGCGCGCAGGAACGGCGCATTCTCTCGGAAGCGCGCCCCGATTTCCCGGATCGCTCCACGAACGAGTTCGACCGGGGGCAGTCCTTCCCAGCGTTCCGCTCGCTCAAGTTCTGATTGGCCGGCGCGGACGCGCCCGAGGCCGTGCTCGTAGACGGCGAGGAAGAGGTCGTCCTTGTTGTCGACCCGGTCGTAGATGAATCGCGGTGCGACACTCGCGGCCTCGCACATCGCGCTGATCGTGAACCCTTCGTAGCCGTGCTCAGCGAGCAGCTCGACTCCCGCGTCGAGGACCCGCGACCAGGCTTCGCGGCTTCGCTTCTGCATCGGCGGTCGGATCGGGGTGGTCGTGATTCCTCCAGAGTCTGCGTTTGACATATTGTGGCATCTCACGGTAGAACCGTAGTGCACACTACGTTTTGCGACGAGGACATCAGGAAGAAGATCATGCTTCTCATCACCGGCCGAGCCCGCCCCATCGGCGGCGCGCGCGAGCGAATGATCACAGCGATCCGCGAGATCACCGAGGCCACTCAGTCCGACCCGGGTTGCCTGCACTACGTGTTCGGCGCATCTCTGGACGACGACACGATCATCAGCGTCGAGCTGTGGCAGGACCGCGCCGCGCTGGAGGCGCACATGGGGCACGAGCACACCCGTCGATTCCTCGGCAGTCTTGACGGTCTGCTGGACGGAGCGCCCGTCATGCAGGAAACCGAGTTGTAGACCTACCCGATCACCCAGCCAACTCAACGAGGAGAAACACAATGGCACGAAAAGGACGCGTCGTCGTCATGGGCGCAGGGCCGGCAGGAATGGCCGCCGCTCTCTCGATCGCACAGACCGAACACGAAGTGGTGATGCTGGAGCGGTACCCCGCAGCACGACCGGCGGGCAACATCCTGAACCTGTGGCCGCCGCCCATCAAGGCCCTCGGTCTGCTCGGCGTTGACACCGTCGACCTCGGTGCGCCGTGCCAGACCGAGGTCCGCAGCGCCTCGGGACGTGTCCGCGCGGTCGTTCGGCTCCCCCAGGAGGTGATCGACGAGTACGGCGGCGGGTTCATCGGGATGCTGCGCCCCCAGCTCTACCGACGAATGCTCGACACCATCCCCGAGGGCATCCTGCGCACCAACACGCAGGTCAGCTCCTTCGAACAGGACGAGGCCGGAGTGCGCCTGAACCTGGCCGACGGCAGCGCCCTGGAGGCCGACCTCCTCGTGGGCGCGGACGGCATCGACTCACTGGTCCGCCGCACGCTCTGGGGTGACACCCCCAAGCGGGAACATAACCTGCACATCATCGGCGGGTTCACTTTCGATGACACTCTTGACGTCCCGACGGGCCGTTGCGTCATGTCCCACACCCGCACTATTCAGGGCTCCTGGACCGCGATCCGCCACGAAGGACGCGGCGGTTTCCAATGGTGGGTGCTGGGTGCCTTCGACTCCTCGAAGGAGTTCACCGGCGATCTGCACGAGACCGCCACGAAGATGGCGGAAGGCTTCGCGTTCCCGCTGCCTCAGCTCATCGCCGCCACCGACCCGGGCAGCCTGCAGCGCTGGCCGATCCGCGACCGGCCACCCCTCGAGAAGTGGTCGAAGGGCCGCGCGACCCTCGTCGGGGACGCCGCCCACCCGACCTCGCCATACGCCGCCTACGGAGCGGGCATGTCCATCGAAGACGGCTACTTTCTCGGCCGCCGCATCGCGGGCGTCGACATCTCGGACCCGGTCGCGCTGAGCACCGCCCTCGAGGAGTACGAAGCTCCGCGCCGAAAGCACACCGCCTTCCAGGTCGATATCGCGTACAAGCTCGGCAAGATCTTCCACCACATCCCGGCGCCGGTCCGGCCCGTCCGGGACCTGTTCTTCGACCACAGCCCTTTCCTGCAGAAAATGATCGGTGACGGAACCCCCGGGGAGATCCTCAAGCAGCTCGACGAGATCGATGACGTCGAGCGTGACTTCCGGACCAAGAAGGCATCACCCGCAAGCGCGTAGTCGCCTCTCAAAGAGGGCCTCACCGAACGAGCGGCGCTGGGACCCGCGCACTAGACCTGCAGAAGTTTGTTCGAACCCGTGCCACATGGGGGCTGAGAAGGGCCGCGCCGGTGCGGCCCGGTCGACTGCGAGCCGTCCAACTGCTGAGCAAATTGCGTGCTGACTCCGTGGGGGACTGGTAGGTGCCCTTGGATGTTCAGCGCGCACAAGTGCCAGCGCATGTCTCCGGGTCCGTGGCATGAGGGCGAAGACATCGATCGGTGCCGGAAGACGCCGCAGCGGGTGTTGCTTTCGGTGGTGAAGCACGATGCAGCCTCCCAGGCCGCGTGCGCGAGGGCTCCGGTCGCGTCACCCGAGAGGAAGATAACGGCTCCGGGGGTTTCGTCGGCGGCGATCGGGGCGACAAGCGGCCTGCCTGCCGATTGCGCCTCTGGCCATCACGGTAGCGGTCTGACTGTTGCGGGTGTTCGGCAAGTTGCCCTCAGGAAGTCTGTTCTGCCAGCCGAGCGGAGTGCACCCGGTTCTCACATGGGCCCACCACTTCGCATTCGGTCCCTGACTGGTCACGAATGAGAGCCGTCACTCCCGCTGGGAGGTCGAAAGTCATCCGCAGTTCGTCGTCCCCCATCAGCTCCCACCGGAGGGCGATCCGCCCGCGAGGAGCGTCTAGGACCGACTCGGCCCAGCCGATTCCACCGCCTGGACACGGCGCAAGGAGTACGCGTTCGTAACCTGCGCTCAGCGGGACGATGCCACCGATAGTTCGGTGCATCCAGTCGGCCACAGAACCGAGCGCGTAATGGTTGAAGCTCGTCATTTCGCCGGGATTGATGGTGCCGTCCGGGAGCATCGAGTCCCACCGTTCCCAAATAGTCGTCGCTCCCATCGTGACCGGGTAGAGCCAGGAAGGCATCTCCTCCTGCAGTAAGAGACCGTAGGCGACATCGTGGTGCCCCGTGGAGGTGAGCGCATCAAGGATGAAGGGCGTACCCGCGAACCCCGTCGAAACGCGGTTTCCGCTTTCCTCGACGAGTTCGGCGAGACGCGCGCCGGCCCAACGGCGTTCTTCATCGGTGAGGAGGTCGAAGGAGATCGCGAGCGTGTACACAGTGGTGCAGTCGCTGAGGATCCGCTCTTCGCTGATGTACCGACGGTGGAAGGCCGTTCGGAGTCCCTCAGCCATCGCTCGGAACGTTGCCGCGTCGTCGTCGCTTGCCGCACAGCGCCGAGGCTTCGGCGACGATGCAGGCGGTGCGGTAGGCCGACGCCGTGGCGACGACGCCAGGGTCAGCCTTGGCCGTCCAGGGGCTGTCCGGCGGTGCATCGGGATCGAGCCAGTCTCCGAACTGGAAGCTCTGGTCCCATACCCCGTCTTCGGAGAGCAGCGTCCGCACGCGCTTCGCGTGCGAGACCATCGACGGCAGGGCCTCCCTGAGCGCGACAGGATCGCCGTATGCGCTCCACATCGCCCACGGAACCCACACGACAGCGTCGCTCCATATCGCCATGGGCTCCGAGGTGGGGAAGGGCAGCTCCATGTACTTGAAGATGTCGGGCACGACCAGGGGGACGCGTCCGTCGTGGTGCGCCTGCTCGACCGCGACATCCCTGAGCCAGTCCCGCAGAAACCCGCTGACATCGAACAGGTACGCCGCGGTCGGTGCGAAGACGGCGATGTCTCCGGTCCATCCCAGTCGTTCTGCACGCTGAGGACAGTCGGTCGGCACATCCAGGAAATTCCCGCGCATGCTCCACACGACGTTCTCGTGCAGTCGGTTGAGCAGGGGAGCGGAGCATCGTGAAATGGCCAGTGCGGCGAAGATCGGAGCTGACCACCGTGGCTGTCAATGCGTCGGGTCCGATGTGCGCGAGGCCGCCCGGCCAGCCGTCCACCTCGACGAACCGGAAGCCATGGAACGTGAACGTGGGTTCGAAGACGTCCACGTCTCCGCTCAACGTGTAAACGTCGGTGGCTTGAGCGCCTTGTAGGGGACGGGTGCCCAGGAGGCCGTCCTCCAGCACCTCGGCGTGCCGGAGGGTGATCTGGTCGCCGGCTGGGCCTTGCACCCGCACTTTCACCCAACCGACCAGGTTCTGTCCGAAGTCGACCAGAACCGTGCCCCGCGAGCTCTCCCACATGCGAACCGGGGCGACGGTGAGCTGGCGACGCACCGGTGGAGCGACGTAGGGCGCCAGCGTGGCCGTATCCACCGTCACTGTGTGCACAGGCCCCCACCCGGTCTCGTCGAATCCGACGGTGTTCCAGCCGGGAGTTCGAAGCCGTGCGTCGATGTGTTGACCGTCGTACAACCCGTTCGCGCCGGTATCACTGGGTGCCGCCGTCCAGGTGTCGTCCGAGGTGATCAGCTGCCGATGTCCGTCCGCGAAAGTCACCTGAATCTCGACGAACCCGGCCAGTTCCTCGCCGTAGTGCGGCGCCCAACCGCCGCCTGCCCCGCCCAGTCGGGTGCGGTACCACCCATTGCCGAGGGCAAGTCCGACCGCGACACGGCGTCCCGCCTTCCCTCCGAGCAGTGCGGTGACATCGCTGTCCGAATAGCGCAGACGCCACTCATAGCTGGTCCAACCAGGAGTGAGCAGATCGCCGGATACCGGCTGCCCGTCAATCGATGCCTCGACCACGCCCAGCGCGGAGAGCAGCATTCGTGCTTCCACCACAGCGCCGTGATCTGCCTCGATGTCGACCTCTTTGCGAAGAAGGGGTGCGTCGATTCCGGCGCGATCGGGGGAGATGAATCGGCCGGCCCATTCCTCGTGCAGCTTCACGAGTTCCGCTGCCTGAGCGGTACTCATGGAGACGTGAGCATCCTGCTCAGCCAATCGGCACGAGCAGCGAGGCAAGCCACGCTCACCCGCGCTTGTGGTGCGAACGAGGTGAACCCGTGGAATCCGCCGGCCCATACGTGCAGTTCAGCCAGGTTGCCGGCAGCCCACAGGCGCGATGCGAAATCAGTGACTTCATCGCGGAACACCTCGGATGAACCCACCTCGAGGTATGTGGGAGGCAGTCCGGAAAGATCTGTGGCGCGCGCCGGTGCGGCGTACGCGGACACTGCCGTTCGCTCCGCGCCCAGGAGCGCGTCCCATCCCATCAGGTTGGAGCCTCGGTCCCAGATCGAGGTGCCATCGTAGTCGTGACTCGACACGGAGTCGTTCCGATCGTCGAGCATCGGGGCGAGGAGTGAAACGGCCAGAGGCAGCTGCGCGTTCTCGTCCCGAAGACGCAGGGCGAGACCAGCCGCCAATGCTCCGCCGGCACTGGCGCCCATGAGTATCAGGCCGCTCGGGTCGACGCCGAGCTCGGTTGCGTGTTCGAGGACCCACAGCCAGGCACGATGTACATCGTTCGCAGCCGCCGGAAACGGATTCTCGGGTGCAAGCCGGTAACTGACGGCGATGACCGGTACCTGCAACTGCTCCACCAAGGCGATGTGGTCGTCCGCGCCGTCCAACCGATGCCCCATCACCATGCCTCCGCCATGGATGTAGAACACTCCGCGACCCGCAGCGACCGACTCCGGCGAGAAGAGCGTGATCTCAGACGCGGGACCGGTCTCATCACCTGGGACCTCGAAGGTGCGCGCGGAGACGCGGTGACCGGCGACGACGCTCGTCCAGCCCGCGCGCGAGGCGCTGTTGCTCGAAGGCCGCGCGCGCCATCGGCAGGACGTGCGCGGGCATGGTCGGACCGTAGGTGGCCATGAACCAGTCAGCCGTGGGTTGAACTTCGGAATCGTACGGAACTCGCGTCATCGCGCTGCCCCTTCGCGTCTGGTTCGGCCTCTCACGATCGGAAGGCTCAATAAAAACCCTTTATACACCCTTTTTTGAAACCGTCAGCGCGTACTACGGTGCAGACATGCGCACTCGTAAGAAGACCGGAAGCTATGCCGTCGGGCGTGCGCGTCGGGAGGCGATCCTCGACGCGGCGGTCGAAAGGTTCAAGGAGCGCGGATACCACCGCACCTCGATGCAGGACATCGCGGACGACGTTGGGCTGACACCACACGGGCTGCTGCATCATTTTGCAAGCAAGAAGGCTCTGCTCTTCGCGGTGGCAGAGAAGCGGTTCGACCTGCTTTCTGCGGTCGCGCTGAGCCAGATCGATCCCTCCGTCGGCTCACCTGAGGGACTGATCACCTACGACGACGCGACGTCCGTCTTCAGGCTGCTGATCGAGGTCACGGAGCGTATCGCGGCCGAGCCCGGACTCATCGAACTGTTCGTACTGGTCTCGGCGCAGGCCGCAGATCCAGAGTCTCCGGAGCACCGCCTCTATGCCGAGCGCTACGAGCAGATCATCCACGCGATAGCCCAGTCGTACCAGGCGCTGATCGAGCACGGCGACATCCGCGACGAGTTCGACGCCCGCGCCGCCGCGGAGGAGTTCGTCGCGACTCTGGACGGTTTGCAGTTGCAATATGTCATCACCGGCGGCGCCACGGACATCGTCGCCCACATGCGTCGGGTGATCAGCAGAGTCGCCGAATCCGCGGGAGTGCCGTGGCTGGCGGCGCCAGGGGATGACCCTTCGCAGGACCCTTCCGCCAGCCGACGCAGCGCAGTCTTCATAAAAACAGTTGCCTTTAGGGTTTTTTGTGGATACGGTTCCGAACCAGTAGCCGCTGGGCTACCGCTCGTGAACCACTCCGCCTCAGCCGCCCGGGCTCGGCGGACTCCTTGCCCTCTCGCTCAAAGGTCAAACTCATGACAATGTCGCCTGATGTTTCCCCGGCAACGACGCCTGGCACTTCGGTCTCGCCGCGGATCTCCGCGCCGGCACGCCCGGCACTGATGCCGTTCCTCGCTCTGGTCAATTTCGCGATCGTCGCTGCCGGTCTCGGATTCGCCGCGGTCCTTCTGCCGAATCAGCTCACACTTCTCGATGAAGCCAACAAGGTGGCCAACCTGGCGTTGGTGTCATCGATCTCCATTTTCGCGGGCGTGATCGTCCAGCCACTGGTCGGGGCGTTGAGCGACCGCACGAGGTCACGCTGGGGTAGGAGGTCGCCATGGATGCTCGCAGGCGGGCTCTTGATGGCCGTCGCATTGTCAGGCATCGGAATGCTGCAGTCGGTGGCCCTGATCCTGGTGCTGGCCTGCCTGGTCCAGGCCGGCGCGGCGATGATCGGCGCGCCCCTCGCAGCGATCATCGCGGACCGATACGAAGTCAATCGCCGAGGACTGGCATCCGCCTTCATCGGCTTCGGGCTCAACCTCGGGTACGCAGGCGGCGTCATCATCGCCAGCATGCTGGCGTTCAATCTTCCACTCGCCTACGTCGCCTTCGGTGCCGGGCTCGCCGTGATCGTCATCGCCTTCCTCGTCGTCGCCCGCGACCGGCCCAGCACGAACATGGCCCTCGAGCCGTTCAGCTTCGGTGCGTTCCTTCGGAGCTTCTGGATCAACCCGATCAAGCACCCGAACTTCGCGTGGGCGTTCGTCGCGCGCTTCCTGTTCATCCTCGCCTTCTTCATCTTCCAGACGTACCTGTTCTTCATCATCAGCGACTACATCGGTCTGAGCCTCGCGGACACGAACTCGCTGATCGGCCTGACCGGCCTGGCCTCGATCGTCCCCGCGATCATCTCCGGCTACATCACCGGTTGGCTCAGCGACAAGCTCGGCCGACGCAAGATCTTCCTCTACATCGCATGCGCGTTCATCGTCGCCGGCTACGTCGCGCTGATGTCGTCGCCGACGGTTCCTGCCCTGTTGCTCATGACCGTGTTCATGGGCATCGGCTTCGGCATGTACCTCGCCTCTGACTCGGTTGTCATGACTCAGGTGCTCCCGAACATCGAGGGATCCGCGGCCAAGGACCTCGGCATCCTCAACCTCGCCACCCTGATCGGGCAGTCCATCGCAGCGATCGTCGCCGCCACCGCGATCAACCTGCTCGGCGGCTACGTCAGCATGTACATCGTCGCGATCGTCATCGCCATTCTGGGTGCCGTCGCTGTCATTCCCATTCGCGGAGTCCGATAGCCCGTGCCCGCAATCATCGAACACACACTCCACGCCGCCGATTTCGATTTCCGGGTGCGCGTCTACCCTGCCGAGACCCCCAACGGATCAGTTCTCGTCTGGCTCCACGGGGGCGGGTTCATGTTCGGCTCGATCGACATGCCCGAAGCGGACGACGTATCGCGCAGACTCAGTGAAGACGGCATCACCGTCGTCTCCGTCGATTACACCCTCGCGCCGTACGACGCGCTCACCGAATTCCCGTCGCTCGCAGGCGATCACACCCCCGAGGAGATCGCCGCGTACCTGGCCGCGGCGGGCCCCCGCGCTCCCTACCCGACATCGTCTATTCAGGCAGCAGCAGCCCTGACTTGGGCGCGGGACAACGCGTCCAGCTGGGGAGGCGATCCCGCACGAGTCTCGATCGGAGGAGCGAGCGCGGGCGGGACCCTCGCGGCCAGTGCAGCGGTTCGGCTCCGTGATGCCGGCGGCTTCCAGCCCGCGTCACTGCTGCTCATCTATCCCCTTCTCCATTTCGAACTCCCCGAGCGAGACGACGAGTTGCAAGCCTTCATTGAGCAATCCCCGCCGGAAGCAACAATGCCTCCTGGTGCCGGCCGAGCCATCAACGAGAGCTACCTCGGAGGAGCGTCACCGGACGAGGTCTACGCGTTCCCGGGAGGTCATGACATGCGTGGCATGCCGCGCACGCTGATCGTCAACGCAGAACGCGACGAGCTCCGACTCTCCGGTGAGGCCTTCGCCGCGGAGCTCGCTCGTGGAGGGGTCGATGTAGAGGTGATCCGGGAGCGTGGCACGCAGCACGGCTACCTGAACGCCAGTTGATGACCCCGCAGCAGAGCGGACACTCGCTCACATGCGACGAGTCCTGACGGCAGACTGAGTCGTGGACGTTGTCAGACGGGCAGTGGAGTGGCGTGTGCCGAGCGTCGCCATCGCATCCCCAAGTGATTGTCGCCGGCCGGATCTCGTGCCCACATCGTGCCCCCCACTGAACGAGATCCGACCCGATCGAGCAGGATGGACCGGGTTCCGCAAGGATTGCAAGCGCGCGAATCCGGGCTTCTGTCCGAAAGGAGCGAGAGGGATCGAACCTGTTTGGGTTCAAATCCCAAGGTAGGTCGGCAGAGGTGGTTCGTTGCAGCCGGGGATCGGGATGTGTGCACCAATGTGTGAACCCCGCCCATACTTCCGCGAAATCACGCGGATCTCGGCGGAGAAAATCACCGGCTACGGATCAGAAGGTTGGGAGTTCGAGTCTCTTCGGGCGCACACTGTGTTGAGACAGTGAAACGGGAAAAGGGCCGGTTAACGGCCCTTTTCGTTTCCGGAGTCGTCTGATCCGCTTCTGATCGGAATCAGAAGGGTCCAAGATCCCCCGAACTTCATCAGGGCATTGCATGCCGCGTTCCTCCGCCACGGCCGCTTCGACTACGTCATCCCGATCGGGCTGCCGGACGAACAGGTGCGGCGCGCGATCTGGCAGCGGTACATTCCGGAGGCGGCAGCCGATAGGTCGCAGCGGCGGTGAGGGTGGTCGCCGAACTCAGAACACGATGACGGGTTTCACGGTGACGCCGCGGTGCATGTCGTCGGCCGCGCGCGCGATCTCATCGAGCGTGTAGCGCTTCTCGATTCTCTCGAGCGGCAGCTTCCCCTCGGCGTGGAGTGCGATCAGTCGCGGAATGAGCGTCGCCGGATCGGTGTCGCCCATGGTGACTCCGCGCAGCACCTTCCCGGAGAGGATCCCCTGGATGTCGACGGGAATCTCGGTCCCGGAGGCGGGGCGCCGCACACGAGCACCGTGCCCCGCACCGAGGCTGCATCGATGGCTCCGCGCGCGACCCGAGGGCTGCCCGTCGTGTCGAAGCTGAGGCTGACGCCGCGACCGCCGGTCAGCTCGGCGAGCCGCGCGGCGACGTCCTCGGTGCCGGCGTTGATCGTCGCCGTCGCGCCGAACTCCTCTGCGAGCCGCAGCCGCTCGTCGACGAGATCGATCGCGATCAGCTGGGACGGATTGCGCTGCGAAGCCGCGATGACCGCCGACAGCCCGACGGCGCCGGTCCCGTAGACCGCGACGATGTCGCCCTCGCCGGGATCGAGCACGTTCCACATCGATCCGAAGCCGGTGAGCACCCCGCAGCCGAGCGGTGCGAGCACGGCGAGATCCGCCTCCGCGTCGACCTTGACCGCCGAGCGCTCGTCGGCGATCGCGTACTGGGCGAACGACGACTGGCCGAAGAAGTGGCTCGCGACGGCGGTGCCGCCGCGCGTGACATCACCAGAACCCTCCGGGCGCAGCATCCCGAGGAGATTCCGCGGCAGCCAGGTCTCGCAGTAGGCGGGATGGCCCGACTCGCACACCGCGCACGATCCGCACGAGGTGAAGCTCAGCAGCACCTTGTCGCCGTCGGCGAGGCCCGTCACGCCCTCGCCGACACGTTCGACGACGCCGGCGCCCTCGTGACCGATGATCCCGGGCGAGGGGAAGGGGATCCCGCCGGCGATCACGCCGAGGTCGGTGTGGCACAGGCCCGAGGCGACAAGCCTGACGAGCACCTCCCCGGGTCCGGGATCCGCGAACTCGACGTCGCTGACGAGCAGCTCGCCCGCCTCGAGAACGGCGGCACGTCCCGCCGTCACTGGGCGGTCCCCTGCTCGAGGTTGAACACCATCGAGTGCGAGCGCTGGTACGAGGACATCGCCTCCGGTCCTCCCTCGCGACCCCAGCCCGAGGCTTTGACCCCGCCGAAGGAGATGGCGGGGTCAAGGAGCGCCCAGCCGTTCACCCAGGTGATCCCTGCCTCCAGCCGCGCGGCGACGCGGTGCGCCTTCGCCAGATCGGAGGTCTGGATGCCGCTCGCCAGCCCGTAGCGCGTGGAGTTGGCGAGGTGGATCGCCTCCTCTTCGCTGTCGAAGGGCTGTACCGTGAGCACCGGGCCGAAGACCTCTTCCGACACGGCCTCGGCGTCGGAGCCGAGATCGGCGAGCACCGTCGGGCGGTAGTAGAAGCCGTCGCGCTCGGCCCTCTCACCTCCGGTGACCACCCGGGCGCCGGCCGCCTTCGCACGGTCGACCATCGCCGCGACCTTCTCGAGCTGGGTCGCGCTCGCGAGCGGACCGATCACGGTCTCGGGATTCGTGATGTCGCCGAACGGCACGTGCGGCACTGCGTCGGCGAGGATGCCGAGCACGATGTCGTAGATCGGACGTTCGACGAGGAGCCGGGGTCCTGCCATGCAGAACTGCCCGGAGTTGAACACGAACGCGGCGATGACGGTGTGCATCGCGGTGCTCAGGTCCGCATCCGCGAAGAGGATGTTGGCGGCGTTGCCGCCCAGTTCGGCGGTGAACGGCTTGAGGGTGCGCCCGGCGAGCTGCGCCGCGTGCGCGCCGATCTCGGTCGACCCGGTGAAGGCGACCTTGTCGATGCCCGGATGCGCGACGAGGTGATCGCCGATCGCGGCGCCCGAGCCGGTGACGACGTTGAAGACGCCGTCCGGCACACCCGCCTCCTGGAGGATCTGCGCCATCAGGAGCGCACTGAGCGGGGTGTCGCTCGCCGGCTTGTGCACGATGGTGTTGCCGGCGATGAGCGCGGGGGCGATCTTCGTGCTCGACAGGATGAGCGGGAAGTTGAACGGCGTGATCGCCGCGACGACGCCGATCGGCTCCTTCTTGACGTAGACGTGCGTGTTGCCGGTCGTCTCTCGCACGGCGCCGTCCAGGTGGTGCCCGAGGCTCGCGTAGTACTCGTACAGCTCAGCGGCATTGTTGACGTCGACGACCCGGGCGAACGTGATCGGCTTGCCGACGTTCGTGCTCTCGGCGTGCGCGAGCTCCTCGCTGCGCTCGCGCATCAGCGTGTAAGCACGCTGCAGGATGCGCGCCCGTTCGCGGCTGGACAGCCCCGACCACACTCCCGAGTCGAACGCGGCGCGTGCGGCCGCGACCGCGGCATCGACGTCGGTCGTCGTCGCCTTCGCGACATCGGTGAGCTTCTGCCCGGTCGCGGGGGCGATCACGTCCATGCGGCCGCCGTCCGAGGCGTCCTGCCACTGCCCGCCGATGAACAGTCGTCCGGGCGGGAAGGCGGCGGTGGATGCGGATGCCGCTGGCGGGGTTTGGGTGAGGGTCATCGTTCTGCTCTTCTCTGAGTGGTGGATTCGGTCGGCTGTACGGCCTTCGGCCGTGACGATGTGTGCGTCAGCCCGCGACCGGCGACAGGGTCGCGACGCGCTCGAGCAGGTCCGCGAAGCCGGCGGGGTCCTCCTGGAACGGTGCGTGACCGTGCGGGATCCGGACGATCTCGGCACCGCTGCGCACGGCGAGCGACTCCTGGAAAGCGGGCGAGACGACGCCGTCGTTCTCGGTGAGGACGTAGGTCGCGGGCTTCACCCGCCACGCGACGCGCGAGACCTGGTCGCTGAAGGAGGCGAGCGACTGCGGCCGGAACAGGTCGGCGAGCTGCTCGGATGCCTCGCGCGGGACTCCCGGAGGCATGTCGGCGGCGATCAGGTCCACGCGCTCCTCTCGACTGCGGCCCATCGTCAGCTGGGCGTCGGAGATGCCCCACACTCCGGGGAGCGAGCCTCCCATGGAGGTGATGACGCTCTCACCGGCGTCGAGGGCGAACGCCGCGACGTACACGATGCGCTCGACCGCGGGATGATCGCCCGCCTCGGTCACCGGCACGCCCCCGTAGGAGTGCCCGACGAGCACGACCGGCCCGCCGGCGCGATCGATCGCGGCGGTGATCGCCGCGGCATCCTGGATCATGCTCTCGGTGCTCCCCGTCGAGGGCAGGTCGAGCGCATCGACCTCCCAGCCGCGTTCGCGAAGGATCTGCACGAGCGGGTCGAATTCCCACGAGCCCACCCAGGCGCCGTGGACGAGGATGATTCGGGGGCGATTGTTCGCAGTCATCGGATGTTCTCTGCCTTTCGGAGGAGCTGCGCACGAGTTCGCTGTCGCGATGCCCGACGGTGCGCATCTGCTGGATCGACGTCGGTGTCGTTCCCCCAGGGTGCGCGCGCACGCCCGGCTCCGGTATCCGTAGGACTACGTAATCGGCGACGCGGAGGCGAACATCGCCTCGTACCAGGCCGCGATCTGGGCGCGCGACGAGAAGCCGAGCTTGCCGAGGATGCGCTGCACGTGGGTGTCGACGGTCCGCACCGAGAGCACGAGTTCCGCGGCGATGTCGCGGTTGCTCATCCCGCGATGGATGCGCATCGCCACTTCGCGCTCCCGCGCGCTGAGCCCGCCCGCGACCGAGGTCTTCGGCTCGAGGGCGAACGTGACCGCCTCGTCGGGATCGAGGTGCCCGCCCGCACCGACGAGCTTGTCGTACCGCTGGGGGCCGAGCCGCCGGCGGAGTTCAGCGATGCACCGGTCGTGATGAGCCGCGAGCTGCGGTCCGTGGACGGTGATCGCCGACCCGATGAGCCGCCAGCGGACATCGGTCGCTCCCAGCAGGATCGCCGCGCGATCGGCCAGGCCGCGCTCTGCGGCGACCCAGCTGAGCACTTCGAGCATGAGGCACTCGCCGACGGGGTCGTCGAAGCCGCGATCCGTCACGAGGGCCTCTCGCGCGAATCGCTCCGCGGCATCCAGATCACGCTCGACGAACGCGGCGAGGCCGAGCGACCACAGCGCGTGCGACCGCATCCACGTCTCGTCCACGGACTCGGCGTAGGAGAGCGCGTCCCTCGCGGCGCGGGCCGCCTCGGGCTCGCGGAGGTGGCTCAGCGCCGTGGTGAGCTGGAACTGCGCGAGGAGGGCCTCCTCGGGGTGTCCGCACTCCTCCGCGGCGCGGATCGACGCTTCGAACTCGCCCGCGGCATCCCGCGGCCGGCCGGAGAACATCGCATGCGTACCGCGCCAGCGGTGGATCTCGACGCGGATCGTGGCCGCCCGGTCCGCCGTGAACAAGGCGCCCGACATCTGGCCGTCCGCCTCGTCGAGTCGCGCCGCCGCTTCGTCGAGGTCGCCCTGCAGCAGGCACAGCCAGGCGGCGTTGATGAGAGCCGGAACGCGGTGGGTGGCGGAGCCTCCCGGCAGGGCGAGCACGCGCGTCGACCAGCCGCGCCCCTCGGGGAGGAACCCGCCGACCGCCCAGTGGTAGCACAGGTCGGAGAACAGGGCGAGGGCGATGTCGGTGTCGATCGCGGTGGCCACGGTGAGAGCGGACTGCAGTTCTGCCCGGTCCGCACGCAGTTGCGCGAGGACCGCGGTCTGCCCGGGGCCGTACCAATCCACGCGCGAACTCGCCGCGACGGCCGCGAAGTGGTCGAGGTGACGCCGTGTCAGGGAGGGCGACCGCCCCTCCTCCTCGGCGCGCTCCCGTCCGTAACCGCGGATCGTCTCGAGCATCCGGAAGCGACCGGTCTCGTGGTCCGCCTCGACGACGGACTGCGCGACGAGTTCGTCGAGGGGATCGACGATGGCGTCGATCGTGTAGCCGCCGACCGCGGCAGCGGCCCCGAGGTCGAACGGGCCGGAGAACACCGCGAGCGCGCACCAGAGCTCGCGCTGTTCGGGCGAGCACAGCTCGTAGCTCCAGTCGACCACCGCCCGGAGGGTGCGCTGGCGCCCGACGGTGCTGCGGGAGCCGCCGCGAAGGAGGGTGAACCGGGAGGACAGCCCGCTCGCCAGCTCGGCGATCGAGAGCGTCCGCAGCCGCGTCGCGGCGAGCTCGATCGCGAGCGGCAGCCCGTCGAGGGATCGGCACAGGTCGAGCGCGGCTTCCGCGTCCGCCGCGCCGAGTTCGAAGGCGGCGTCGGCGGCACGCGCTCGGGTGACCAGGAGCGACACCGCCTCGGACGGCCCGTCCGAGGCGGCCACCATCGACAGCGGGGGCACCGGGTAGACCAGTTCGCCGTCGAGCTCGAGCGGACGACGGCTCGTCGCGAGCACCGTGAGCTGCGGGAGAGCGAGCAGCAATTCGTCGGTGAACGACGCGGCGGCATCGATGATCTGCTCGCAGTTGTCGACGACCAGGATCGCGGGCGTGCCGCGGAGCGCGGCGACGATGACCTCGAGCGGATCGCGCGCCGACTGTTCGGCGAGCGGAAGGGCGCGCACCACCGCGAGGGGCAGACGCAGCGGGTCCTGCACGGACTCGAGCGGGACGAACCAGCAGTCGATGCCCTCGCGCTCCGCATAGCTGTTCGCCGCGCGCATCGCGAGCCGCGTCTTGCCTGTGCCACCGACGCCCGTCAGCGTGACCAGCGAAGACGCATCGAGAAGCGATTCGAGAGCCTCCAGCTCGCGGTGGCGACCGACGAACGCGCTTCGCGGCTCTCTGATCATCACGACTCCAGGCGTCCTCGCCACACAGGCGCGGGTGCGCTCGGGCGGGTCGATTATCGCAGTGTTCCCGGCCACCTGTCCCGAGTAGCGGACAACCGTCGCCGCCCCCGGCCCTCGCGTAGGGAAGGAATGAGTAATGAGGTCCGGTGGGAAGGATGTGTGCACCGATGTGTGAAGCCGGGGGATAGATTCGCGGAATCACGCGGGATCCCGGCCGAGAAGTCCCCGCCTACGGATCAGAAGGTTGGGAGTTGGCGTCTCTTCGGGCGCACACTGTGTTGAGACAGTGAATGGGAAAACGGCCGGTCATCGGCCCTTTTTCGTTTCTGGACCTTCTGATTCGGCTCTGATGCGAATCAGAAAAGGTTCGGGGTGGGTGCGGCCCGGACTTGCGCGGGATTCCGCGGAGGACGATGTTTCGAGCCTCATCGCCAAGCGGCGAATTAGAAGGTTTGTGTGCACCACATGTGTGAACCTGAACGACCACGAGGATTTCCGCTCAGCTGCCCTGCTGTTGCGATCGCCATCACGCGTCGTCTGCCCGGCGGATCGAAGCGTGCTGGAGGGCGCGGTCCTGTGCTGCGGTAGGCGAGTGTCGCTGACTTCGGAAGGCGATCAGGTCGGCGACGGCGCCGAAGAGCAAATCTCAGATATCGCAGACCATGGGCGACGTACATCGGGCCAATGCGACGCTCAGTTGTAGCCGAGCACGACAACCGAGCCTGTACTGGGTTGGGTTTTTCTTCGGTGAGGCCGTCGATCCGGATGCCTATGGACTCGGGTTGCACTACGTGTGGCCGGGCTCGACGAGCCGGAACGGCGCGTACGAGCGCGCATGTTCGCGCCGCGTTCGGGATCCGCGAAGACGAAGCCACCGGGTCCGCCGCAATTCAATTCACCGCCGAACTCAGCCGCGATCTTGAGATCGTGCAAGGCGAGGGTTCCCTCCTGCACACGCACGTGCGCTAACTAGGGCAGCAGGTCGAGGTGGGCGGGCGGGTATCAGAGCCGAGGATCACAGAACTGCGCTCAACCCGCATCTCGGTCCCACGGTCCGCTCGCTGCGGCGGTGGGTGCTCTGCTGGGGTCCTGGGGTGCGGGTGCGGTGCTGACCACGCTGAGCGCCGGCTTCCTCTGCTGCATCGTGTTGCGCTGGATACTCCATGACCGGGTGGGAGAGAGCGCGTCGCTGTGGGCGGTCGCGTTCTTCGCATCAGCCCCACTCGGAGCGATGTTCCAGGTGGCGTATCCGGAAACGCTCTTTCTCCTTCTGATCATGCTCGCCATCCTCTGCCTCCAGCATCGCAGGTACGCGTGGCTGTACGCCATCATCCCGGTGATGGCCTTTGTGCGGCCCGGTGTGCTGGCATTCGCCCTGATGCTGGGACTCTTCGGGGTTTGGAGATGGAACTCGCGCCAGCGCGAGCCCCTCGCAAAGTACGAGTCAGCACACATCGCCTCGCTCGCCGCGCTCGCGACCGCGGTCGGGTTCTCTTGGCCGCTCATCGCGGCTTGGTCGACCGGACAGTGGAACGCGTACCTTCAGACCGAATTGTCCTGGCGTCGACTCTGGATGGGCGACGAGGGTGAGTTCGCCCCCTCGAAGGTTGGTTTCAGGCGGGCGACTACTGGTTCCGGGAATGGGGCCTGGACCCGGTGTGGGTGCCGGCCGTGATCCTCGGAGGTATCGCAGCGGTCGCCGCGGTTCTCCTCTTGGAACCGCACGTCGGTCGCCTCGGCGTGGAGGTCCGGTTGTGGGCGGCGAGCTACCTGCTGTACCTCCTCGCTGTCTTCCTGCCGCAGTCGAGCCTGTTCCGGCTGCTCTTCCCGCTCTCACCGCTGTGGGGGGCGATGGCGCAACCGCGCAGCATCGCGTGGAGGATCGGCGTGCTCGTCACCTGCCTCGTCGGGCAGGGCTGGTGGATCTGGAACGTGTATAACCTCGGGAATCAGTTCTGGCACATCCCCTGACCTGCACCGGCGCCCGCACTAGCCACCGCCGGCGTTGCCGAGGAACGGGCCCCCTGGCGGTTGCAAGCGCCGCTGCACCTCCATCGGATCCAAGCTCGAAGGCTCGACGAGGGGAGTCGCAGTTCCGGACTCAGTCGTCGGTGACATCACCGGATGAGCCTCCAACCGGAGGCGTTCAGTTGCTGCGTGCTCGACGAGGACAGGGATGAAGTCACGTACTCGCGCATCGTTCAAACTGTCGTGCTCTTCGCGAACGACAGTCGTGATGTGTTCCCTGTCGAGTGTGGGAAATCGTGCCGCGAGCCGTTCGATCACGTTGACGGCGTCGTCCCCTTCACCTTCACCTGTTCCACCCATACCGGCATTGTCGGGCCACACCCATTGGCACCACAAGATATTGCGCGCCGAACGCTCAGCCTTGGCCCGTGGCCACCGCATCCGGTGGCGGACGACAGGCCCCTGCCGGTTCGAGGACGACGACGGGCGTCGGGCGTGAGCGCAGACGTGCCAGCGCGTCGAGGTCGGAGCCATCGCCGAGGTCGCGAAACACCGCCCACAATCGATCTCGCTCAGGCCCGCTCGCCTCGCGGGCGCGGACCGATCGAGGACCGTCCGGGAGGTCGACGGTGGCCTCCGGGTGAGCCTGCAGATTCAGTCACCAGGCCGGAGGCGGATCCCCCCAGCCGTTCATCGCCATCGTCATGAGGTTCGGCCCGCTGACGCAGATGATCGCGCGGACCGACCTGGCGCCGCGCGCTGCTATCAAGGCTCTTCTCGCATCCGACTTGGAACCAAGCACACCCATGGGGACTGATGGACGGCGACGTCCTTGGCAAAGATCATCGTCGAGATCTCCGATTCACCATCGGCGGGCACCCCCGCGTAACCGTCAGCCAAGGCTGATGACCTTGCGGGCGGACGTTCCCTGGCACGCTGCACGCCGCCCAGATAGACGCACTACGATCCTGGTATGCCCGTTCCGTCGGATGCTGCGGAGGCGGTGCGAACGGCCGAGGTGATTGGGGTGCTGTCGCTGGCCACGGACCTCGGCATCGGGGTGCCGCTGGAGCACGGCTTGCAAAGCACGCTGTACGCGATGCGACTTGCCGATCGTCTAGGCGTGGACGAACGGACGGCCTCCGAGACGTACTACGCGTGTCTGTTGTTCTACGTCGGGTGCACTGCCAACGCGGATGTCGCCGGCGAGCTGTTCGGCGCCGATTACGCGCTGACGGCCTACGCCACCGGCCACAGGTTCGGGCAGCGGCCGGAGATGATGGTGGGCTTCCTGCGCGCGATCGCTCCGCCGGAGGGAACCCCCCTAGTGCGCGCCCGGCAGCTGGTGTCCGGGATCGGCAAGGTGGCCAGGGTCTACTCGGATCACCTCCGGTCGTTCTGCGAGGTGTCTTCGATGCTTGCCTCCCGCCTGGGGCTTCCTGCTGGCGTGGGGAGTCTTTTCGACCACATCGCGGAGCGATGGGATGGCAAGGGCCAGCTCGGCGGTGGTGTGCAGGGTGAGATGATCCCGTTGCCGGTGCGGATCGTGCACGTCGCCCGGGATGCCGCCTTTCAGTTCATGATGGGCGGGGAGGAACTCGCGGTGCGGGTCATCGGCGAACGATCGGGCCACGCATTCGATCCCGAGGTCGCGGCCGTCCTACTCGACCGGCCGGGTGAGGTGTTGGCAGTCGATCCGGCCTCGTGCTGGGACGAGACGCTCGCTCGCGAGCCGGGTCCGCAGCTCATGCTGGAGGGGACAGCCATCGATGAGGCGCTGCGAGCGATCGGTGACTTTGGCGATCTCGTCTCGCCGTACCTGAGCGGGCACTCGGGTGGCGTGGCCGACTTGGCTGAGGCAGCAGCGCGGTTGGGCGGGTTCCCCGCGGCCGACATCGTGGCTGTGCGGAGGGCGGCGCTGGTCCATGACGTGGGTCGGGTAGCGGTGCCCGCGCGCATCTGGAAGCAGCCGGGGCAGTTGACCGCGGACGATTGGGAAAAGGTCCGTCTCCACCCGTACCACACGGAGCGCGTGCTGGTTCGCTCACCGTTCCTGGCCGGGCTCGCCTCTCTCTCGGGCGTTCACCACGAACGTTGCGATGGTTCGGGTTATCACCGAGGAGCCACTGCCGCACAGCTGACGCGTTTGGCGCGCCTTCTCGCCGCGGCCGATGCGTACCACGCGAAGACCGAGCCGCGACCTCATCGAGCAACGATGGGTGCGGGCCAGGCCGCGGACTGGCTCGGTAGTGAGGCGCGGGCGGGACGGCTCGACGCCGACGCGGTTAGCGCGGTGCTCGCGGCCGCTGGACAACCGGGCGTTCCCGTCTTTCGGCCAGCGCGATTGACCCAGCGGGAGGCCGAGGTCGTCGGTCTGCTCGCACGAGGGTGCCAGACCAAGCAGATCGCTCGTATGCTCGGCATCTCGCCCAAGACCGCCGACCGGCATATCCAGAACTCCTACGCGAAGATCGGCGTCTCCACGCGCGCCGCGGCCACACTGTTCGCGATGCAGCATGGGATCGTCGCGTGGGGAGAACTCCCGATGGTCTCGCGAGACCGGCGCTCGTAACTTGAGGTGAAGACGGTGCGAGGCGCGGAGGTGGACGATGGACGAGCGGGTCGAGACCTTGGTCATCGGCGGTGGCCAGGCAGGATTGTCCGTGGGGTACCACCTGGCGCGGCGCGGGATGGATTTTGTCATCCTCGACTCTAGCGAGCGGGTCGGCGATGCGTGGCGATCCCGATGGGACTCGCTTCGGTTGTTCACCCCGGCCCTGTACAACGGTCTCGATGGCATGGCCTTTCCCGGCCCACCGCACGTCTTCTCCACCAAAGATCAGGTCGCCGACTATCTCGAGGCGTACGCAGCCAGGTTTGAGCTGCCGGTTCGCACCTCGGTACGGGTCACCCGTGTGTGGCGTGACGGACAGCGGTTCGTGGCGGAGGCGGAGAACCATCGGTTCGAAGCGGACAACCTGGTGATCGCGATGGGTAGTCACCAGATCCCGGTCACGCCCCCCTTCGCTCGCGATCTCCGCCCCGACATTGTGGGCTTGCATTCGTCGGAGTACCACAACCCGGGAATGCTGCGTGACGGGGGCGTCCTCGTTGTTGGCGCAGGAAATTCTGGCGCAGAGATCGCAATCGAGGCGGCATCCGAGCATCCGACGTGGCTGGCTGGCACCGAGTCGGGAATGGTTCCGTTTCGTGTCGACAGCGTCTTGGCTCGGCTGGTGTTCCTGCCGTTGATGTTCCGCGTGGTTGGCCACCGGGTGCTGACCGTGCGCACGCCGGTCGGTCGACGGATGCGTCCGAAGCTACTGACGCACGCCGCGCCGGTGGTCCGGATCAAGCGCAGCGATCTCGCCAGCGCCGGTGTCGAACGCCTTCCGAGGGTGGTGGACGTCCGCGACGGGCTCCCCGTTCTCAGCGACGGCCGCCCGATGAACGTCGCGAACGTCATCTGGTGCACCGGTTTCCGGCCGGACTTCAGCTGGATCGATCTTCCGGTCTTCGGCTCGAACGACCAGCCCAGGGAGCCGGTCCACCAACGCGGCGTAGTCGACGAAGAGCCCGGACTGTACTTTGTGGGGCTGTTCTATCTCTACGCGATGTCATCAGGATTCCTCCCGGGCGTCGGCAGGGACGCGTCCTATGTCGTCGAACGCATCTCTGAGGTCAGCGGAGCCCGCGGCCGGGAAGGTGGTCCAACCGAGTTACCCCTTCACGGGGTGGGCGTCCTGTGACGCCGACCGCGACGCCGATGGAAGGTCAGGGAGGCAGGGCTGATATCCGCCCACGATCGCGTTGACTGCGTCGTAACGGCACCCTGCACCATCGCGAGGTGCAAATTGCGAGGCCGGTGGCGCCTGACCGGCGCGAGGAGTGCCCGCCGTAGGGGCGCTTTTCGGCGTTTGAGTAAGGAATGCTACCCACCTACCGTAGGCGATCTACCCACCGTAGTTCGCCGAGGACCCTACGCGTGGGCTGGCGTGGCGCGCCCCGCCGCGTAGATCGACGAGGCGATTCCGATGAAAGATTGCGACCTTGGTCATTCCGCTTAACAAAGCTGGTGCAGCGTCGACAACCGGCGGACACTGGGGCGGTCCACAGATGAATTCACAGGAGAAGGCTCATGACTGAACGCAACTATGTACTCTTCGTCGCCGCGTATAACGACGAGGACTCGGCGGAGGCCGACTTCGCGGGCATCAAGTCGCTGGAGGACACGGCCGTCGTCGCGGCAGCCGTTCTCTCTCGCGACGCCGATGGCAAAGTCGAGGTCAAGGAACACGGCGGCCGCCTCGTCAAACGAGGGACCACGATCGGTGCGGTGAGCGGGCTCGTGGTCGGGCTCTTCGCACCGCCTCTGCTGCTGTCGGGTCTTGTCGGCGCCGGAATCGGCGCCGGCGTCGGAGCTATCGCGACACGCCACGAGGAGAAGAAGATCGGCGTCGATGCGCAGGAATGGCTGCCCAACGGCTCTTCAGCCATCGTGGCGGTGGTCGACGACCTGTACCTCGACCGCGTCGAGGCTGCCATCGAGCAGGCGACCAAGAAGATCAGCAAGGCCATCGACAAGGGCGACTACGACGCCGTCGTCAAGGCTGTAAACGAGGGCGACGAGAAGATCGTCGAGGCCATCGAGTCCTGATCCTGCGGGCCCGTCGGTGTGCGTCGCCGGCGGGCCCCATCAGACGCGCTCGGCGCCGGCATCCGTTTCTCACTCGACTGGACCGGTTGGGTGGTATTCGCGGGTGTGATCCTCCTGACAAGCGGGATCTTCAGTGTCGTCTAGGCGCTCGTCGCCTTGATCGGACCGGATGCCTATGACGTTGTCGCGGGGGGCTCGCTGGTCCTGTTCGACGTCGCGGGTGGGGATGGTGGAACCTGATCATCGGTGCTCTGCTGGTCCTTGTCGGCCGGCACTCTTCGCCGGGCAGACCTGGGCGCGGGTCATCGCGGTCGCGCTTGCCATCCTCAGCGCCGTCGGCCAGCTGCTGCCGATTGCCGCGCAACCGTGGTGGTCGCTCATCGTCATCGCGATCGACGTTCTGATCATCTACGCACTTGAGCGGGATCGAGGACGATCGTCGCGGCGGGAGTCGTCGAGCCAGTTGCGAACAGAACGAGCTGGATCGATTCGGCGCCGTGGGAGTAGAGCGAGAAGTTCACCCCGCCGTCGCGCAACGTCGCACCGAGGGGGCTCGGCGAGCCTCGCTCAGGAGCGGGCATCGTTCTGCGCATCGGCACCTGCGTCGGCGTCGGTCCGCGGAATGGCCGGGTCGAGATCGTCGTCGTCCCCGAAGACCTGCAGCATCCGCGCGACCAGCGCGGTCCAGCCGGTCTGGTGGCTGGCACCGAGACCCGCGCCGTTGTCGCCGTGGAAGTACTCGTAGAAGGGGATCAGATCGTTCCAGTGGGGACTCTCCTGGAACACCGCAGTGCCTCCGTGCACCGGACGGATGCCGTCCTCATCGCGCAGGAAGATGCCCAGCAATCGCTCGGAGAGACTCTTCGCGATGTCCCTGAGCGGGAGTTCACGGCCGGAACCCGTCGGGTACTCGATCATCACCTGGTCGCCGTAGTACGAGGCGTAGGCCAGCAGCCCCCGGATGAGCAGGAAGTTCATCGGGAACCAGATGGGCCCGCGCCAGTTGGAGTTGCCGCCGAACATGCCGGTACTCGATTCGGCGGGCAGGTAGTCGACGCGGTACTCGCTGACCGGCGACGTCCACGACGAACGGGTGATCCAGGTGGTGCCGTGAAACGGACCGGATGCCGTGGTCGCTGAGGAACTCGGCTTCATCCAGCATCCGCACGAGCAGCCTGCGCAGCTTCGTCTCGTCGAGAACGGACAGGAGGCGTCGATCGCCGATGCCGGGCTCCGCCAACGCGGGGAACCGCGCAGCGAGCTGGGGTCGATGCGTTCGCAGCCATTGCACGCGGGCCATGAACTCGGGCAGCTGGCGCACATCGGCGGGACGCAGGACGACACAGGCGGCAAGCGGAAGCAGACCGACCAGCGATCGCACCTTCAGCCGTGTCGTGCGACCGTCCGGTGTCGCCAGGACGTCGTAGAAGAAGCCATCCTGTTCGTCCCAGAGACTGCCGTCCGGGTCGTCGGGATCATCCATCGCGGCGGCGATCCACAGGTACTGCTCGAGGAACTTGGCGGCCATCGACTGGTACGACGGGTCATGGCGTGCCAGCTCGAGGGCGATCTCGAGCATCTCGAGCGTGTAGAAGGCCATCCACGCGGTGCCGTCGGCCTGTTCGAGGTGTCCGCCGGTGGGAAGCGGTGCGCTGCGATCGAACACGCCGATGTTGTCCAGTCCGAGGAACCCGCCGCCGAAGACGCTGTTGCCGTCGGGATCCTTGCGGTTCACCCACCACGTGTAGTTCAGCGTCAGCTTGTGGAAGGCCTCTTCGAGGAAGCGGAGGTCACCCTGCACCGCGCGATTCCCGCTCGGCCTCGTAGACGCGCATGACCGCCCACGCGTGAACCGGCGGGTTCACGTCGCCGAAGTTCCACTCGTACGCGGGGATCTGCCCGTTCGGATGCAGGTACCGTTCGTCGAGCATCAGCGCGAGCTGTCCTTTGGCGAAGTCGACGTCGACGACCGCCAACGAGACCGCGTGGAACGCCAGATCCCATGCCGCGTACCAGGGGTACTCCCACTTGTCGGGCATCGAGATGATGTCCTCGTTCACCATGTGGAACCACGCGGCGTTGCGCAGCGTCGAACGACGCTGTGCCGCTCGGCTCGTGACACCGTGCTCGTCGAGCCACTTCGTGACGTCGTAGGCGTAGAACTGCTTCGTCCACAGCAGACCGGAGAGTGCCTGGCGCATCACAAGCGTCGCGTCGGCGCTCAGCGACGCCGGAATCAGGCCGGCATAGAACGCATCGGCTTCGCGTCGGCGTTGGGCCACGAGCTCCGCGAATCGCGGGCCGAAGGGACCGCCGTCCGCGCTGAGCGACTCCGGGTCGATGTCGGTGAGGCGCAATGTGAGGCTTTCCGTTGCTCCCGCCGCCACATCGATCGCATAGCGAACAGCCACCTTGGTCCCCGGACCCGTCGGATGGGCGGCCTCGCTATCACCGGACACCACGGCTTCGCCGATGCCGTCCTTGACGTATCGCGTTGCGTTCGGCTCACCGAACAGTCGCGCGGTGTTCGTCTCGTTGTCGCAGAACAGTGTCTGCCGGCCGGTCGGCCGCGTACAGGAAGTGCGGGCCGAGACCGTCGCTGTCGGCGCGCACCACCGTCGCGTCGGTGAGGTCGTCGATCCGCTCGAGAGAGGGTCGCGGCTGCGTGCCGTCACTCCACGTGTTGCGGAACCACAGGGTCGGAAGCACGTCGAGACTCGCCGGTTCCGGGCCCCTGTTGGTGACCTCGATCCTGATGAGGATGTCCCCGGGCGAGGACTTCGCGTACTCCACCGTCACGTCGAAGTAGCGGTCCTCGGCGAACGCACCGGTGTCGATGAGTTCGTACTCGAACTCGCTGCGACTGCGACGGCCATTGGTGGCAACCAGGTCGGCATACGGGTACGCCGCCTGCGGGTACTTGTAGAGGTACCGCATGTACGAATGCGTGGGGGTGTTGTCGAGATAGAAGTAGTACTCCTTGACGTCCTCGCCGTGGTTGCCTTCGGCGTTCGTCAGCCCGAACAGCCGCTCTTTGAGGATCGCGTCGGAGCGATTCCACAGTGCGAGCGCGAAGCACAGCGATTGGCGATCGTCCGAGATGCCGGCGAGACCGTCTTCGCCCCATCGGTACGCCCTCGATCGAGCGTGATCGTGCGGGAAGGAGGCCCACGCGTCGCCATCGGCGCTGTAGTCCTCGCGAACCGTTCCCCACTGCCGCTCGCTCAGGTACGGACCCCATCGCAGCCATGGCACGCCGTTTCCGCGCTCGAC
Source organism: uncultured Actinomycetota bacterium (assembly GCA_963772625.1). Lineage (GTDB taxonomy): Bacteria > Actinomycetota > Actinomycetes > Actinomycetales > Microbacteriaceae > Microbacterium. The sequence continues at coordinate 46,130 of CAVYXT010000004.1, forward strand.
GAGTCGATCGCCCTCGGCATCCGATCGATCCTCGTGCGGGCCATCGCCCTGACCGGATCCTGCTCTTCATGGGACACTCCTCATCGTCTGCCCGCGAAGCCGGCTCACGCTGCGTCGCGCTCACGCGTGCATGCCGGCGCTGCCGGCGCCGACTCCGGAGCCGGTCGCGCGCGGCGCGCCCGGGCAGGAAGCCGGCGACGACGATGCCCGCAACGGCCACGACGATCAAGGGCACCATGGCGAGGACGTATCCGTCTGCCGGTCCGACGAGGTTCAGCGCGAGCACCGTCCCCACGATCGCTGTGCCGAAGCTCGAGCCGAGGTTGGAGATGCTGCGAGACAGGCCCGAGATCTCCCCTTGCTGCTCCTCGGGGAAGGCCGACTGCACCATGTTGACGCTCGGGGTCAGCATCAGACCGAGACCGAGCCCGATCGCCAGCAGGCCGGGCGCGAACGGCCACGCGCCCGGGCACCGCGCCGACCAGCAGCAGCAGCACCAGGCCGATGCCGGTGACCACGAAGCCCACGATGATCAGCGACCGCTGCGCGAACTTCCGCACGAGCGAGCCGGCGGCGAGTGAGGACACCAGGATGCCGAACGTGGCGGCACTGAAGATGATCCCGGTCTCGATCGCGTCGTACTGGCGGACGACTTGCAGGTGACTGGCGACGAGCATCGAGGTTCCCATGAGCAGCATCCATTGGAAATTCTGGGTGACCAGAGCGAGGTTGGAGATGCGGCTGCGGAACATGGCCGTCGAAAGGAGCGGCTCGCGACCCTTCCTCTCCAGCCTGCGCACCCACCAGAAGAACACCGCGATGATGCCGGCGCCTCCCAGCATGAGCCCGACGCAGAGGAGCAGGTTGTTGTCGGCGGCGAGGATGCCGAGCACGAAGACGATCAGCCCGAGCCCGGAGAGGACGGCGCCGGCGACGTCGTAGGGTCGCCCCGGTTCGGCGGGGCGCGGATCCTTCAGGCGGATGGCGAGGATCAGGATGATGACGATGATGAGCGCCTGGAAACCGAACGCCGCGCGCCAGCTGAACGCAGCGGTGATCCATCCACCGATGAGCGGCCCGGTGGCCGCGCCGATCCCACCGGCGGCGCTGACGATGCCGAACGCCCGCGCGCGTTCGGCCAGTCCCGGTCCAGTACATGGTGACCAGAATGTAGACGGGAGGGATGAGGAGGGCGGTTCCCGCCCCTTCCAGAATCGAGTTCCCGAGGATGAGAATCCCCAGACCCGGCGAGAAGGCGCTGATGATGGCGCCGAGCCCGTAGATGCCGAGTCCGAGGATGAAGCACAGCTTGCGCCCGAACTGTATGGTCAGCTTCCCGAAGGGGATCATCAGCGCCGCCATCACGAGAAGGAACAGCGTGATCGCGATCTGAATCCCCTGGACCGTCGTGTCCAGGTCGCTGCTCATGTCGGTGAGCATGACGTTCATGTTCGAGCCGGCGAACGAGCAGATGAACTGCGCCAGCGCGAGCGGCAGCAGCGCCCACGCTGCCGTGGTTCGACTGCGCGTATCGGTGTGTGACGACACGGGCCTAGTCGATTCCGACATCGCGCATGATTCCCTGCTTTCTTGGTGAACCTGACGGTAGCGCTGGGACGTTTCCCCGAGGTAACTCTCGGGTTCCATCCGGTGAACACATGAGCGTTGCGCTAGCGCAGGGAATGACAGCGGGTGACGCTGTCCTCGCCCAACCTGGATGATGCGCGCGCCTCCGATCGGCGATTCACTTCGATCAAGGCTTCCGTTGGAGCCCCTGGGATCACCGAGCCCGACTGAACTTCGAGAAGAGGGAGTCCGAAAATGACTACACCCAAGGCAACTGGCTGGACCGGCTGGATCGTCTTCGCCGGCGTCATCCTCGTGGTCATCGGGATATTCAGCGCCATCCAGGGGCTCGTCGCACTGATCGGACCGAGCAGCTACTACGTGCTCACCGAGGGGTCGCTGTGGTTGCTGGATGTCACGGGATGGGGGTGGTGGAACCTCATCATCGGGCTGCTGCTCGTGCTGACGGCCATCGCGCTGCTCGCCGGCCAGACCTGGGCCCGCGTCGTCGCCCTCATCCTCGTGATCCTCAACGCGATCGGCGCACTCCTTCTCATCCCCGCCCAGCCGTGGTGGTCGGTGATCGTGATCGCGATTGATGTCCTGGTCATCTACGCTCTGATCGTCCACGGCCGCGAACTGGGTGAGGACAGCTAGCAAGCCCGAGGCCGCGAAGACGTAACAGGCTCCGAACCGCCCGCAGAGTACTGCGGGCGGTTCGTGACGTTGGACGCGAGTAAAGACGTGAGAAAGAAGGTGTCGCATCCGGTACCGGTGTGCACATGGACGAAAGGGGGGACCCCGCGGAAACACGGCCAAGGAAAGCCCTGCGCAGTGGGGAAAGGTCACCGGATGTGAGTTCAAATCCCACCGTAGGTGGAGGTTGTCGCTCGATGAAGGCGGGGACCAGGATGTGTGCACCAATGTGTGAACCGGGCCCGAAATCCCGCGCAATTACGTGGATCTCGGCCGAGAAGTCGCCGCCTACGGATCAGAAGGTTGGGAGCTCGAGTCTCTTCGGGCGCACACTGTGTTGAGACAGTGAACGGGGAGGGGCGGTTATCGGCCCTTTTCGTGGTGGAACCTTCTGATTGGCGCCTGCTGAGCTCGGACACTCACAGCGCGATCTCAATAGCGTCGAGGCGTTCTCGCGCAAGTTTCCGCGGAACGTGTGACAACATTTCTGTTCCAGCCTCTGAGAAGAATCGCGATGGCTTCATGGTGCGGCCCCAGACCCCTTGGTGGTATGCCGGACGAACGCGCCCCGCTGCACGTCGTTGGGACTCGCAGGCGCGCGTGGGGTATCCCGGTCCAGCGCAACTGTCAAGGGTCTACGTGCGCACCGTGTGGAGGCGCATCTTGAAGAGATGAAGAAGCTCGTCTACGCGGGTGCTGAATTGACCACCGGGGATGACATCGCAATCGCGGTGTTGCGCTACTGTGAAGCCCTTGCGGAAGCCCGCATGGCCGAACTGATCGAGATACCGGTGTTGACCCCTGAAGGCTCGCGCGTCAAGGCGACCTTCATCCTGGGGCCGTCGAGCCAGATGATCGCGGTGGATGTGGAAGGCGACGGCGCGGAGATCACCGACCTCGACGTGGTCGCCCGCCTAGAAGAACGCACGCGAGCACAACGCCCCACCGCTCACAGCAATCAGCAACACCACGCCGACGACTCGTCAAAGTCGACTGCCTGGGGCGACGACTATTACTAGGAGAGCCCCTCGCAGCATGACGGGGTAGGGGCCGAACTCATCCCCCTAGGACGGATCTCCACTCCGCCGGGTGGACAGTCTCTCTCTGGGGGTAGCCGCGCGCGCGAGGCCGGTCGAGTCGGGGCAGAGGAATGAAACGATCCCTGGGACCGGTCGGGGCCGCGCGGAGGACCTGCACCCCTCCGAAGCCGCACCGCCGCTCGCGAGGCGGCTAGCTGCGTGGCTCTGCGGCGTCAGCATGGCCGCTGCCGGGTTCGTCGGTCCTTCTTGTTGCTTTGCTATCTCGCGTCGGAATCGAATTCCAGATCGAGATCCGGCGAGCGCGGCGCGACCACGGCCGTCGGATGCAGCAGCCGCGTGCGCCGGTCAAGATCGTCTACGACCTCGGGATGCCGCCGTTCCTGGATGTCAGCTGCTGCATGGGTCGCGTAGAGCTGACTGGACGGCCCGAGCAGGAATTCGACAACGTCCTCGCCGTCCGGCGTGCGCATCGGTACCGCGACCACATCGGAGCTTTGCGCATCGGCAAGAGCTTGTGCGTACCTGAGCACCGCATCACACACATCGTCGTCCAGAAGAACGGTGTCTCCCGTGTAGTGCAACGTCATCATCGTTCCATGGTGCGCTCGTCCACCGCCGCCGAAGCAGGGTTGCACTTGGGCCCTGCGACCCGTACGCTCCCGTGCGCGAGTGGACCATGTGCTGATCGCCATGCGGAGTCCTCGGCTGTCCAGCTGGCAAGGAGGTGCAGCGCGTCGTGGGAGGCGGTTCCAGGTTCGGCGGTGTATGCGATCAGGAGCAGTTCGCGAGCTGACGACAGTTCCATTGCTTCGTAGTCGAGGTCCAGGTCACCGACTGTCGGATGCGTGATGCGTTTGATGCCCGTGCGATGCTCGCGGACGTCGTGGGAGGCCCACAGCGCGCGGAATGCATCGCTGCGCGTGGAGAGTTCGCCAACGAGGTCGCTGAGAGCTCGGTCGTGTGGGGCGCGTCCCGCCTCGGAGCGCAGCAGAGCGACGGTCTGCTGCGCGGCGTCGTCCCAATCCCGGTAGAAGGAACGGGCGCGGACATCGAGGAAGACGAATCTGCCGAAGTTCGCGGGGCGCTGCGGTTGCACATACATCTCGGAGAAGACCGCGTGGCCGAGCCGGTTGGTGGCAAGGATGTCGAGGCGGCCGTTCTGTACGAATGCCGGAACGTCGCGCATCGCGTCCAGCAGCTGCTGCACCCCCGGCCTCACCTGCTGCGTTTTCGCGGCACCCCGCCGCCGCTGAGGATGGATGCCTTCGTTCGCGGCGCGAACGAGGTCATACAGGTGCGCGTGTTCCGCGGCATCCAATTGCAGTGCGCGACTGACGCCCTCGAGCACAGCTTCCGACACTCCCCGCGCGTTGCCGCGCTCCAGACGCGTGTAGTACTCGACACTCATGCCTGCGACGAGCGCGACCTCCTCGCGGCGGAGCCCCGGCACGCGGCGACGACCGCCGAAGTCGGGGATCCCGACCTGGTCGGGAGTGAGTCTGGCCCGCCTGGTGGTCAGGAACTCCCGGATGTCGCTCGGCGTGTCCATGCCCCGAATCTACGTCAGCGCCATGGCGGCGAGGGGGTCCCTGGCGTTAACCGGATAGGCGCGGTCTGCCTCGCTGGCGGAGAACCGCATTGACTGGACGCAACCGTAGCCGCCCGGCAACTCCTCGGGCCGGCCGGCGCACTTCCCAAAGGAAAACGAAATGAAGCACGTTTCACTAGGCTCGCTCGACATCTCCCGCATCGGTCTCGGCGCGATGACGATGGCCGGCACCTACACCTCCGAAGGCGCCCTCGACGACGCCGAGTCCATCCGCACCATCCATCGCGCTCTCGATCTAGGCGTCACGCACATCGACACGGCGGAGATCTACGGCCCTTTCCTCAGCGAGGAGATCGTCGGACGCGCTGTCGCCGGCAGACGCGACCAGGTCGTGTTGGCCACGAAGTTCGGGCTCGTCTCTCACTCCGGTGGCGGAGCGGGCGTTGTCGACAGCGGTGCCGCGAATGTGAAAGCCGCAGTGGAAGGCTCACTCCGGCGGCTCGGCACCGACCACATCGACCTTTACTACCAGCACCGCGTGGACCGGAACAGGCCGATCGAGGAAACCGCTGCTGCGGTCGCCGATCTGATCGCGGAGGGCAAGGTGCTGCACTTCGGGCTGTCAGAGGCAAGCCCGGACACCATCCGTCGCGCTCACGCCATCCAACCCGTTACCGCGCTGCAGACGGAGTACTCGCTGTGGACCCGTGACGTGGAAGCGGAGATCCTTCCGCTGCTGCGCGAGCTCGGCATTGGTCTCGTTCCCTATTCGCCGCTCGGCCACGGTCTGCTGACCGGCCAGATCCGCACCGTCGACGACTTCGCCGACGACGACTGGCGGAAAACCAATCCGCGTTTCACGGGCGAGAACTTCCAACGAAACCTGACAATCGTCGACGAAGTTCGAGCGATCGGTTGCGAAATCGGCGCGACCCCGGCGCAGACTGCCCTTGCGTGGCTCCTCGCCCGCGGCAGCGACATCGCCCCGATCCCCGGCACCCGCCGAGTAGCCCGCGTCGAAGAGAACACCGCCGCCGACCGGATCAAACTCACCACGCACCAATTGAACCGGCTCGACAATCTTCCACCCGCCTTCGGGGCACGTCACGACGACGCCAACATGGCCAGCATCGACGCGTGACCGCGCGACGCTGGGCTGGTGAAGCCCGCCATGGTCGCTCCTCGCTTCAGCACTCGGGAGTGCGCAATGAGTTCGCCAAGAAGTTGTACCTGGTGCTGCCCCAACAGCACCAGGGCTAACGCGACCTGGTCCCCCACTAGCCGACGTCAGCCATACCACGGTGTCATTGTCACGCAAGAAAATCTGACGGTTCCCTTGCCGACCGGGGTGTGCTATTCACCATCGGTGAGCGCCCCGTTCGTGTTCGCGCTTCGCGACGTCCGGGGGAAAGAGGTGGTCCCGTCGGGGCCTGTGCGCACATCTTGGGTCTTGCGCGTGTCAGCGAGGGCTCAACTCGAGACAATCCGACGGCGTCGACCCTCCGCGCGAGGACCGCCCGACGTGACGGGCATTGTCAGGGGGCTCCTTCGCAAATGCAAGGGGTTACGCGGCCGCGGGGCGGCCTGATTCGGTTGTTGAGGGATGCGCAAACGCGCACGACTACACCCGATAGAAAGGACACGCCATGACCACGAAGGTCGAAAAGAGCATCCTCGTCAACGTCCCGCTGAGCGTCGCGTACAACCAGTGGACCCAGTTCGAAGAGTTTCCTCACTTCATGAGCGGCGTCAAGTCCGTCACTCAGCTCGACGATGAGCACTTGAACTGGGTTGCGGAGATCGCCGGAGTCCGCCGGCAGTGGAACGCGAGAATCCTCGAGCAGGTGCCGGACGAGAAGATATCTTGGGCGGCAACGGAGGGCGCAACGAACGCGGGGTCGGTGACATTCGAGGACGTCGGAGGCGGACAGACTCAGGTGCATCTCGTGCTCGAATACGAGCCCGAGGGCCTGGTCGAGAAAATCGGCGACAAGCTGAATGTCGTCGAGAACAAGGCCGAAGGCGACCTGGACCGCTTCAAGGCCTTCATCGAATCCGAGGGCTATGCCACAGGCGCGTGGCGCGGATCGGTCGGAACCGGCACCGCTGCCGACGAACCCGGGATCGAGACCGCCGCCGCGTCGCGGGGTGACAGTGGCAAGGCGGGGATCTCGGGCAAGGTCGCCGCGGGCGTCGGCCTCGCAGCTGCTGGCGCAGCTGCTGCTGCCGTGGGTGTCGCCGCCAGCAAGCAGAACCGCGACGACACAACCGACGTCACACCGGCACCTGCCGGGGACACGCGTCAGGACCGCGTGCTGTCACCTGACGACATGTCTCCGTCATGGGACGCGTGGAATTATCGGCCGACCGCGCGTGGCACGCAGGGGTCCGGCAGCTTGGTGGGCTATCACGTCCACGCCAGCGACGGTGACATCGGCAAGATCGACGAGGCCAGCGATCAGGTCGGCACGAGCCGCATCGTGGTCGATACCGGCCCGTGGATCCTCGGCCGGAAGGTGATCCTTCCCGCGGGGACCATCGAGCGCGTAGATGACGCCGACCGGAAAGTCTACGTCGACCTGACGAAGGACCAGATCAAGAACTCTCCCGAGTTGGATCAGGACACCACCGTCGACGACGACGCCTACCGAGGCCGTCTCGTGAGTTATTACGGCGAGTTCTACCGATGATTACTGGGTGCCCGGCTTCCGAGCCGGGCACCCAGTGCCGTCGAATGGCGGCACTCCGCCTCGTCAGAGCCATCCCACAATCCCACGGTTGGTCGGCAAGATGGGCGGTCTCGTCGCGACCGGCAAATCAGATCCCACCCGCCACCACCGTTTTGAGCCGGATCGACCTCCTTGTCAGAAGGTTTCGATCCGGCTCATTCCTTTTTTGGCTCGGGGTTCCGGTTGCACGCCCAACCCTGGATCGTGACTCGGCGCTGAAGCCCCACGCGCCTGGGCGCCGCAGAGGTCTCTCTCGGATCGCAGTTGACACGCGATCGAAACGGTCTTATTGTCGTGCCAAGACGTTTTGCCAAATCGTCTTGGCACCAGAGTCTGCAAACTCATACACACAACGAATGGAGACGAAGTGATGAAGCTTCGCAGAAACAGCGTCCCTGATCGACGGGGCAGGCGAGTGCTGGCCGCCGCGGCAGCAACCGCCGCCGCAGCGCTCGTGCTCAGCGGCTGCGGCGCCGGCGGGGGCGGTTCGTCCGATTCGGGGGACGACGGCCTCACGATCGTGGTCGAGGGCGGTGGCAAACTCGAATTGCAACCCATCGCCGACCTCTACGAAGAGGAGACCGGCACGAAGGTGACGCTGGTCGAGCTACCGTATGCCGGACTGTATGACCGCATCTCGACCGAGCTGCAGGCTGGAAAGCCATCCTTTGACATCGCCGCGCTCGACGCGATCTGGCTCACGGCCTTCGCGCCGGGCCTCGCGCCGATCGATGATCTGTACACGGATGACGTGAAGTCAGACTTGTTCGGAGGTCTGGTCACCGAGGCGCAGGTTGACGGGAAGTTCATCGGGATGCCGGTCTGGACCAACTCTGAGATCCTCTTCTACCGCACCGACCTGTTCGAGGACCCGACCAACATGGCGGACTTCGAGGCGAAGTACGGCTATCCGCTCGCGCCCCCGACCACGTGGGAGGAGTACGCGGACGTTGCGGAGTTCTTCACCCGTGACACGGACGGCGACGGTGTCGTCGACCTGTACGGGACCGACGTCAAGGGGGCGGTCGAGACCGAGTGGCTTGCGACGGTCTCGCAGGCCGGCGAGGAGCACATGGTTCTCGACGCCGAGTCGGGCGAGGTCACGATCGATGACGCCGCACACAAGGAAGCGCTGGACTACTACATCAGCTTGCTGCCTTACGCGCCCTCGGGTGCGGCGCAGCTCGACTGGGCCGGCGCGCAGAACCTCTTCTACCAGGGGAGCCTGGCGATGATGCGGTTCTGGGGTCACGCCTACCGTGCCACTCCGGATGACTCCACGATCAAGGATGACATCGGCGTCGCGCCGATGATCGGGGGATCGGGCGGTATCGCGGGGGTGCCGGGAGCGTGGTACCTGTCGGTACCTGTATCAGGTTCGAAGCAGGATGCCGCGAAGGAGTTCATCGCGTTCGCGTACGAGCACAACGACCTGTCAGCGGACACCTCGCTCGGACTGGTGGCGCGGAAGTCGGCGTTCGAGAGCAAAGCGGACGAGCCGGGATTCGAGAACTACCCCGCGCTCCTCGACACGCTCGAGGCACCGCAGACCCTGCCCCGGCCTGCGACAGCTCAGTGGCAGGAGATCGTCGACACCGTCCTGGTCCCGATGCTGCAGAAGGCCGTGGAGCCGGGAGCCGACACTGCTCAGCTGCTGTCCGACGCCAAGTCCCAGATCGAGGCGATCGTCGAATAGACGATCGCACCAACCAAAGGTTCCACCGTGGCCATCAACAGCCCTCAGATCCCGGTCGGGACGGCGCCAGCCGTCGCCCCGACCGGGGGAGCCGGTCACCCGCCGGCGATCAAGCCCGCACGACGTCCGCGCAAGCAGCTGAGTGAGAACGCCTTCGCGCTCGCCCTGATGGCGCCGGCCGCGGCCTTCCTTGCGGCATTCGTCCTGTGGCCGATGCTCCGCTTCGTCTACGACAGCTTCTTCGAGATCTCACCCTTCGCTGGTGCACCTCGAATCTTCGTGGGTTTCGCGAATTATGCAACCGCCTTCGCATCGGAGGCGTTCCAGAACGCCGCAGTCCGCACCGTCGCTTACACCCTGATTGTCGTCATCTCCGAGTTCGTGCTGGGCCTGGCGGTGGCTCTCCTGTTCACGGCACTCGGGCAGCGCTCGGCTCTCTTCCGCACCGCGTTCATGTACCCGCTGATGATCGCGCCGGTCGTCGCCGGACTGCTCTGGCGCTTCATGCTCATCGACAACTTCGGCATCGTCAACGAGTTGCTGTACCGCTGGGGAATCCTGTCCAGCCCGGACCAGATTCAGTGGCTGAGCGATCCAAATATCGCCCTGTTCTCCGTGTCGATCCCTGACATCTGGCTGACGACATCCTTCATCACCCTCGTCCTTTTCGCCGGGTTGCAGAACATCCCCGGGGACGTCATCGAGGCAGCACGGATCGACGGGGCCAGATACCCGCGCATGCTGTTCAGCATCATCATCCCGCTGTTGCGCCCGGTGATCGCGGTGGCGCTGATCGTTCGCGGCATAGACGCCGCCCGCGCGTTCGACATCATCTTGATCCAGACCGACGGCGGACCGCAGGGCAGCACCACCACATTGAGCCTCCTCATTTACCGCACCATGACACGCTTCGGCGACCCCGGCCTGGCGAGCGCGATGGGAACCGTTTACCTGATCGTCATGCTCGCCGTCGCGATCACTGCCATCACCCTCATCTGGCGACCCGGAAGCAGCACACGATGAATCCCCTCGAGACCCGCGGGAAGTCCCGCATCATCCTCTGGGCGCTGCTTGCCGCTGCCCTCATCCTGTACGGATTCCCGTTCATCTACCTGCTGCTGACCTCCTTCAAGACTCCGCTCGACGCAATCGCCGTACCGCCCACCGTCTGGCCGGAGAAGTGGACGCTGGAGAACTATGTCTCCGCGCTCAGCCGCGAGGGTGTGGTGGCTGCGCTGATCAACAGCGTCGTCACCGCAGTCATCTCCACAGTGCTCTCCCTCGTCCTGGCGGTACCCGCGGCGTACGCGATCACCCGCTTCCGGACGCCCAGCGGCCGCGTGTTCATCGTCGCTGCGCTCGTCACACGAATGGTCCCGACGATCGCGATCGGCGCCCCACTCGTAGAGACCATGCGAAACCTCGGGCTGACCGACACATCCTTCGGGTTGGCCCTGGCCCACACCACGATCTCGCTGCCGCTGTCGATCTGGTTGATGGCCAGCTTCTTCGAAGCCGTGCCGGACGAACTGGATGAAGCCGCAGCCATGGACGGATGCTCACGCCTCCAAGCGTTGTGGAAGGTCGTTCTGCCCGTCGTCGGCGGTGGCCTCGCCGTCACCGCGATCTTCGCCTTCCTTGCCTCCTGGAACGAGTTCCTCTTCGCCCTCCTTCTGACATCTGTGCGCGCGCAGACCACACCGGTGGTCATCGCCAACTTCCAAAGCCAATTCGGGCTGGACTGGGGCGGCATGACCGCCCTGGCGGCGCTCTACTCAGTCCCGGTCATCCTCCTCACCCTCTTCCTGCAACGGCAGATCGTCGCGGGCCTCACCCTCGGCGCCGTCAAAGGCTGAGGGACCGCGACATGAACGAAAAGCCAAAGCCCAGCAGCAACCACTACGACGTTACGGCGTGGCCTCACGGTGATCCCTTTGCGGACATCGGCCAGGTGATCAACAGCATCATCGCGGACGTCAAGTCACGCCAGGCGGTCTCCGATGTGGACGACGGTGGCAAACCGGGCGCCGTGATCTACATACCGCCCGGGGATTACCGTCTTCGCACACAGGTGCTGATCGACATCAGCTTCCTGAAGATCCAAGGCTCCGGACACGGCTTCACATCGTCGAGCATCCGGTTCAACGTCCCCGAGGAAGAGTGGCCCGGGTTGCACGAGCTCTGGCCCGGAGGCAGCCGCATCCTCGTCGACACCCCCGTCGGCGAACACGAGGACGAATCGATGGGCGCTGCGATCCGCGTCGCGCGAACCGGAAGCCCGAGGATCAGCTCGGTCGAATTCTCCAACTTCTGCATCGACGGCCTGCATTTCAGCGGCGACGGGCCGGGGAACCCCGAAAACTCCTATGCCAACGGCAAGACCGGGATCTATGTCGCGGACGCCAACGACTCCTTCAGGATCACCGGCATGGGGTTCGTCTACCTCGAGCACGCTCTCACGATCTACAACGCCGACGCCCTCTCCATCCACGACAACTTCATCGCCGAATGCGGCAGCTGCATCGAACTGCGCGGGTGGGGTCAGGCGTCGAAGGTCAGCGACAACTTGCTCGGCGCAGGATTTCGAGGTCACTCGATCTATGCCGAGAACCACGGCGGGCTCCTCATCACTGCCAACAACATCTTCCCGAGAGGCGCGAGCAGTGTGCACCTCGAGGGTGTCACGCGTTCGAGCGTCACCAACAATCGCTTGCATTCGTTCTACCCGGGAATGGTCGTTCTCACCGCGAACAGTTCGGAGAACCTCGTGGCCTCGAATCATTTCCTTCGCGACCACGAACCGTGGACGCCGTTCCTAGGAGTCGACAACGGGCTGGACGACCTGTTCGGACTTCTCCGCATCAGCGGCAGCAACAACTCCGTCATCGGGAACCACTTCTCCGAGCTCCTCGACGCACAGAGCATCCGGCCGACAGGAGCGACGCCCGTGATCATCCGGCTCATCGCCGGCAGTGGCAACTTCCTCTCCAGCAACCACGTCGTAGCGCTGGATGTCGACGTGAAATCGAGCGACTCAGCCTTCGAGGGACAGGTGGATGCGCTGCTGACCACCAAGGACTCGCAGGGTCTCGTCGTCACCGCTGTCATGGTCGATGCCGCGGCGACCCGGAACACGATCCTTGACTCCGGTCGCGACGAGCAAGTCATCGTAGATGAGGCTGTGAACGCCTTCAGGCCCACCCCCTCGATCGGGACTACGGCAAGCGCTCTGAGGCGAGTAACCCGAAAAGCCGGCCCCGCAATGGTACGAAGGGAACACCTATGAGAACGGAGAGTCGATTGACCCGCAAACAGGTCGGCATCCGTGACGTCGCGGCCGCTGCTGGCGTGTCGGTGACGACCGTCTCACACGTACTCAACGACACCCCTCACACGCGCACCAGCGATGACACGAGGGGACGCGTCAAGGCGGCCGCGGAGAAACTCGGCTACCAGCCGAACCGGCTGGCTCGCGGGCTGCGCACCCAGGCATCGGAAATGGTCGGCCTCATCACCGAGGAGATCGCGACCACTCCACACGCAGGGAAGATCATCCTCGGAGCGCAGGAAGCGGCGAGCCGCCACAATCTCATGCTTGCGATCATCAACTCGAACCTCAACCCCGCTGTGGATATCGACTCGACCGAGATTCAAGCCTTCCTCGACAGGCAAGCCGACGGAGTGATCTACGCGACGGTCTACCACGACGAGGTGAACCCGCCCGAAGAGATGCTCGGGGTGCCGGCCGTACTGATCGGCGCCCGTGACGTCCGCGGGGAGATCCCATCGTTCATCCCGGATGAACGCGCCGGCGCAGCATCCGTCATCCACATGCTGGTATCCAGAGGGCATCGACGGATCGCATTCGCGGCCAGTTCGATCGACGTCCCGGCAACGCGCGGTCGCCTACTGGGATACCGCGATGGGATGCTGGCAGCCGGACTCGACCCCGACCGGTTCGTCGTCGAAGGCGAAGCCGAGGCACGCGGAGGGTACGACGCGACCGCGCGACTACTCGACGTCGCGGCAAGCCCAAAGCACCGTCCCACAGCGCTGTTCTGTTACAACGACCGAATGGCCATGGGAGCTTATCGGGCGATCGCTGAGCGCGGGCTGTCGATTCCAGCCGACATATCAGTCGTCGGATTCGACGATCAGGACCCAATCCCGGCAAGCCTGTTTCCACCACTGACGACCGTCGCACTGCCCCATTACGAGATGGGGGCGCGAGCCGTCACCGAGCTCATGGGGATCATCCAGGGCCGCCCTGAGCATGGGCTGCTTCCAGGGCACCCCACTCTCCTCTCTTGTCCGATCGTGCACCGCGACTCCGTTGGTGCTCCCGCCACGGCAGACGTATGACCATGCCGGAACAGATTGAGTACTGCGACGCGGCGGTCATCTGATCTACGCGTGCCATGAACTCTACGGTGGACGCCGTGGAGAAACGGAGGGGTCGGAGCCGGAACCGCAGACTCGCGGCTCGGGCCCCTCCGTCCCCTTCTGAGCCGGCTCTTTCGCCGATCACATTGAATGAATCCGACCACGCCAAGGAGGCGCAAGCATGCGACCTGAGTTTCACTTCACCGCGGCATCCGGGTGGATCAACGACCCACACGGCATCACCTACCGCGACGGCGTGTATCACGCGTTCTTCCAGTACGTTCCCGGCCGGACCGACTGGGCGCCGAACTGCCACTGGGGTCACGCTCGCGGATCGGACCTGCTCTCGCTGCAGGAGTTGCCGGTGGCGATCGCACCGGGCGACGGGGACGGTGGTATCTGGACGGGGTCGCTGGTCACCGCGCACGACGGGGCTACCCGGATCTTCTACACCTCGACATCGGAACCCGACATCGGCATCGGACGCATTCGCATCGCTACGCCCGACGACGATGGCTGGATCTCGTGGACAAAGGGTGCCTTCGTTGCCGACGCGCCACCTGACCTGAACTTGATCGCATACCGGGACCCGTTCTTGCGAGAAGACCACGACGGGTGGCGGATGTTCGTTGGTGCCGGCGGCGCTGATGGCACGGCGATGGCGTTGAGCTACCGATCAAACGACTTGGAAGCATGGCAGTACGAAGGTGTCGCGCTATCACGCTCGACATCCGAGGCCGCAGACGTCTGGATGGGTGCGCTCTGGGAATGCCCGCAGATCATCGACATCGATGGTCGAGCTGTCATGGTCTCCTCGGTCTGGGACGATGACGTGCTCCACTACGCCGGCTACGCGATCGGCATCTACTCGGCCGGCACATTCACCGCGACCCACTGGGGACGCCTCACATACGGCGGCAGCCATTACGCACCATCCTTCTTCCACGACGCGGAAGGGCGACCGTGCCTGACCTTCTGGATGCGCGGGATCGCTGACGAGTCGGCAGGCTGGGCCAGCGCGCACAGCGTGCCCTACTTGCTTACACTGGTCGGCGACACCCTGGTGGCGAGCCCTCACCCCGACATAGATAAATACCGGCGGGTGGTCTCCACCGGTACCGTCGACGGACTCGCCGCGGACGTTACCTGGACCCCGGATGATGCCGGGATCACGATCGAATCCGGCGGCCAAACCGTGGTGTCCCTCGTGCGCGACGCCGACGAGATAACGATCGCCATCGGTGACGGTTCATGGACGATTCCGTACTCCGGCGACCTCCGGATCATCCTCGACGGTCCCGCGCTGGAAGTCGCGAGTGCCGGTGGCGTGTTCGGCAGTCTGATCTTCCCGCAGGGCGACACCCTGACCGTCCACAGCACCGACCCCGAGACGTCCTGCCATGCCCTCAGCCGGTAGCGAAACGTCGGAACGCGTAGAAACCCGGCCAAGAAAGTGCGTATGTGGGACCGGCGATCCAGTCCTATATGGCTGCTGTCACTCGGTTCTCGGGCGGTGCTGGTGGAGCCCGATCGACGGCGACCGGACGGTCATGCAATGCTCGTCGGATTGGCTGCGTAGGGGAGGCCGATGATGGCCGTAGTCGACGACGTGCGCGACCTGGGCGCCGGGTTGGAGCGTTCGTACGAGGTGTACGTCCGCGGGCGACTGAAGTTCCGCGTCGGTCAGCTCGTTTACGTGGCGTTCTCGCTCGACGAGACCGTGATGGGGTTCGCCTTCCCGAGGGAGGAGCGCGCGGCGCTGGTCGGTGGTGATCCGCTCAAGTTCCAGATGCCCTCCGCATCGGACCAGCGTTTCAACTGGGTGCACGCGGATCTTGCCCGATTGGACCCGACTGAAGCCCGTGAGCTCGTCGTCGACGCATGGCGCATGGTCGTCCCGATGAAGCTCTCCCGCGCATATGATCTCGCCCATCCCGACGGCCCCGTCTGACCAACGCCCGGAACGCGCGCGCCCGGCGAACCTCTCTTGCCAAGTGGTCGAGGCTCGTTCGCTAGCGGCCGGTTTCCATCTGTTCGATCTGGTCCGACACGCGCTCGAATACGCCCGGACCGACGGCAAGAGATCCCTGGTACGGCAGATCCATGTCCGCGGTGGTGAACATGACAAGTCCGATGAACAACGCGAGCATGCCGGCCAGCACGAGGTGCAATCGACGACTCCTCACGATGATGAGGCCGATCAGCACGGCGTTGATGGCGGCACCGACCCAGATCACGACCCAGAACAGCATCGGAAGTTCGAGTGCGGTCGCGTCGATCCGTACCCGCCGCGTCTCGACGAAGTCGTCGAAAGTGACCAGGAGCTGCTGGAACTCGGCGAACTGCTGCACGTCCTGTGGGTCGTACTCGTGGACCTCCTCCTCAAGTCGGTCTACGAGCCCCAGGCTCGCGTCCGGCAGCTCCCCGCGCCGCTGGTCCGGCCAATCCTCCTCGATCACGACACGGAGGTACTCCCTGATCGTCGCTTGTATGGGTGCCGCGACCTCCTCGGGAAGGCCCGTGGTGCCCCGGTAGAGCGCGGTGATCTGCCCCGCCTCCTGGCGGGCGGCATGCCGGGTGTCGGCGTAGTTCTCGTAGACCGAGACCGCTACGAGGGCGAGCAGGATGCCGAAGAACACGCCGAAGGTGCCGATCACGTGGCCGAGGACGCGGTCCCACTGCTCGGCATCATCGACGATCCTGCGCACCGCCGGCCGCAGCGCCAGGACGATCAGGCACGACACCAGCACGAAGCCGCCGACGAACAACGGCAACGAAATCGCCAACGGAAGACTCGCGAACCAGTTCACGTCGGTCCTCCCTGCTGAATCGACCGATGCTGCGTCAATCTGAGCGATCGCGAGCATCAGCCTAGAGATCCCAGACGTCACACCAGAAGTCGCAGCCAGAAATCCCCAGCCCATACCATCGACACGGTCAGGTCGGTGCCTTGCCCGCGCACGGCAAGGTTTCGCCGAGATCGCCTCGTGGGGTCGTCTTCGCCCCGGGCACGTTTCCGTCGCTTGTAGCTTGGTGCTGTGACGAGCGCACCTGGAGGCCGACGGAATTTCATCGCCGCGGCCACCGAGAGCGTGAGCTTCGGGGTCGCGAATCACCTGACCGCCGCGGCCGTGGTCCTTCCGTTCATCTGTGTCGCATTCGGCGGAAGTGCCTTCGCCGCCGCGCTGATCTTCCCTGTCTTCACCGCGGCGACCCTGCTCGGGGCGGTCGTGGCGCCGCGTGTGCTGGGGCTGCGTCCGGTTGCGAGGTCGCTGGCACTGATCTTGACGTTGATAGCCGCCGTCTTCACGATCACGGGGTTGGGGATCCTGGTGGTGAGCCCCGAGTGGCTGAACGCACTCTGGATCGTCGCCGCCGTCGTGGGCCTGCTCTCGGGCATCGCGTCGATCGCGGTGGTGGAGGTGATGTCTTCGTCGCTGGCGACGTCAGAGAAAGCGGCCCTCAGCGTCGTGCAGAGCACAGGTGGCGCGGTACTGACTCTGATGATCACGGTCCTCTTGGGGCTGTTCTTCCTGGACCCCAACGGCAGGGACGCGCACATCGCCCTTCTGTGGATCGGGATCGTCGCGATGCTCGTCGCAGCGCTCTCCCTGCTTCGCATCCGCCCGGCCGGATCCGGTTCGGCGATCACGCCGCACTCGATCGGCATCCTCGATGCGCTGCGGTCGCGACCGGATCGCAAGAGCCCCTGGGTTCGAGAGTTTCTGATCACTCAGGTGCTGTTCCTCTCCATCGCCCTCGGAACGAGTTTCTACAGTGTCCACGGCGCCACCGTGAACGGGCAGAAGTCCGCGGCGCTCCACTACATCGTGGCGGTCACCGCGGTGGGCAGTCTCCTTTTCACCGCGGTGTGGACGCTGAGTCGACACAAGGCCACGATTCGGGGGCTGCTGCTGACAGCTGCGGCTCTCGGCGTCTTCGCCGCGGTTGCCGCGCTCATCGCGGACTACAGCGGCGCCGAAGTACTGCCGATTCTGAGTGGGGTGGTCATCGTCTTCGCCGCAGCCGGCGGGGCGGCTACCTCGAGTACCCGCTCGACGTGGATGTACCACAACCTCGGACACGAGAACGACACCGAGATCATCATCTTCTGTCAGATCGTGCTGGGCGTCACCGCGACCGGCGTCGGGCTCGGGCTCAGTGTGCTCGCTCGCCTCGACACAGTCGCGCCCGCATGGGTCATGCTCATCCTGTCCGCGTATGCGCTCTTCCATGCCCGAAGAGGACCACGTGTCCGCATCATGGACATCCGCACCGAGCATGGACACAGCAACCATGGGCGCCACTTCGGCGGGTTCCACTGGTAGACCCGCGAGGCGGGTGCGCGTCGCGCCGGTTTCGAGTCGCGCTCGGAAGACTTCTGCTGAATCGACCTGCAGCCTTGTTCGGACCGCAGCGCCGGTCACGACTGGAACCCGAGTGCCCACGGACCCCTTCACTTCGAGGTGTCGCTCGCACGGAGGGCGGCTGACGCGATGAAGGTGGGCAGGGTGGCGAGGACGGCGTGCCCGGCACGGCTGAGGAGTCGATAGGAGAGCAGACGTGCCGCCCCGAGAGAGCGCTGGTTGTAAGGTTTGCCCTAGACAGACACCTCGTTTCAGTGCCTTGGCAATCCACGTTTCGCAGGCCCGAGGAGTGATCTAAAGTTGACTCCCGCAGTTGATCCAACGGTTCGGTTGGCTCTCGCACTCAGCTCGAGCCGGGGCGCGTACGCCGCGCTTCTGGGCTCCGGATTATCGGCCGCGGCAGGCATCCCGACCGGGCGCCAGATCGTCGCCGATCTCATCGCCAAGGTCGCAGCCCTGGAAGGAAGTGAGCTCGGCGACGAGCCTTTCGCCTGGTACCGCGGCAGGTTCGGTGAAGAGCCCGACTACAGTACGCTCCTCGAGGAGCTCGGGACTTCCCCGACCCAGCGCAGCGAGCTCTTGCGAGGGTATTTCGAACCGACCGAAGAGCAGCGCCGTCAGGGTCTGCGCGTCCCGGGCGCGAGTCATCACGCCCTCGCTCAGCTGGCAGCGCGCGGCTACATCACGGTGTTCCTGACGACCAACTTCGACCGCCTCCTGGAGCACGCGCTTGAACGCGCCGGCGTCGAGCCGACGACCCTGGGCACGGCGGACTCACTCGAGGGGACGGGCGCTCTCGCACGCAACCGCTGCACCGTCATCAAGGTCAACGGTGACTACCTCGACACCCGCATAAAGAACACGCCGGCGGAGCTCGATTTTTATCACCCGGCGGTCGAGAGGCTACTCGACCGGGTGCTCGACGAATATGGGCTCATCGTCTGCGGATGGTCCGCGGACTGGGACACCGCCCTACGGCGCGCCTTCGAGCGCGCGACGGCACACCGCTATGCCACCTTCTGGGCTGCCCGCAGGCCGCCCACCGGCGAGGCGGCGCGGTTGTTTGCGCTGCGCCGCGCCGAGCTCGTCCCCATCAAGGATGCCGACACGCTGTTCACGGACCTCGTCGCCAAGCTTGCCGCGCTCGACAAGGAACCTCCAGGAACCGCGGGCCGGATGTCGACTCCGGTGGCAGCGCATCTGCCCGCACGGACTGCGGCATTCATCGGGCGTAGGACCGAGCTCAGCGATATCGGCGAACGACTCAAGGACCCGGCCGCGCGCCTGCTGACCCTGCTCGGGACGGGCGGCACCGGCAAGACGTCCGTGGCGATCGAAGCTGCGAATGCTGCCGTGCCCGATTTTCCAGATGGCGTGATCTTTGTCGACCTTTCGCGTGCCCGCGACACGAATGCTGTCCTCACCGCCATCACAAGGGCCATTGGGCTGGGCGAGGAGGTTGAGCGGCCGCCGAAAGAAGTGCTTGCCGACCACATGCGCGAGCGCCGCCTGCTGCTGGTCCTCGACAACTTCGAGCAGGTGACGGCGGCCGCCGCAACTGTCGCGGAGCTGCTTGCCGAGTGCCCTTCGGTTCACATCCTGGTCACCAGTCGCGAGACCCTGCACCTGCGGGGAGAGCACACCTACCCCATTCCGCCGTTGGCGCTCCCACCGGCTGCCACGCGGGGGGTTTCCGCTGACGAGGCTCAAGCCTGCGAAGCCATCCAGTTCTTCCTCGACCGCGCGCAGGCGGTCCGACCAGACTTCGAGCTGACCGACGAGAATGCGCCGGCCGTTGCGGACATCTGCCGCCGGCTCGACGGCTTGCCTCTGGCGATCGAGCTCGCTGCGGCGCGTTTGCGCCTCCTGTCCCCGGAAGCGTTGCTGCACCAGCTGGGGGACAGGCTGAAAGTCCTCCGCTCCGGGCCGCGCGATCTGCCCGAGCGGCAGCGGGCGCTGCGCGCCACCATGGACTGGAGTTATGAACTCCTGAAGCCCGACGAGCAGCGTCTGTTCGAGATGCTCGCGGTCTTTGCCGACACCGATCTTACGGCGGTCGAGGCCGTTGTGGCCTTGGCCGATCCGGGCGATGGCGGAACGCCGGATGTCCTTGACGGGCTCACCAGCCTCATAGAGAAGAGCCTGATCCGCCAGGTCGGGGTGCCCGGCTACGAGACTCGGTTCGCGATGCTCGAGACGATACGGGAATTTGCGCGGGATCGACTCGACCAGCACCCCGAAGTCGCAGCGCGCATCAAGCACGCCCACGCCCGCTACTACGCCGACCTTGTGCAGCGCGCCCGCCCGGAGCTCACCGGCGCAGACCGCCTCGTCGCACTCTCGGCGCTGGCCGCCGAAGTGGGAAACCTTCGCCTTGCATGGCGCTACTGGGTGGCGAGGGAGGAACTCGCGCAGCTCGAAAAGCTCGCGGGCGGCCTCCTCATCCTGAACGAGGCGCGCGGCTGGTATCTCGACACCGTGGGGCTCACCGCCGACATGCTCGCCGTCCTCGCCAAGAGCGCATCCTCGCCCGATCGGATCAATCAGGAGATCGCGCTGAGAACCAGCCTCGCGCGCGCACTCATGTCGACCAAGGGCTATACACCGGAGGTCGAAGAGGCGTTCGGCAAGAGCCTCGAACTTTTCGAGCGCGGCGGTACCCAAAGCCATCAGCAGTTCTCGGCGCTCCGGGCGCTGGCCAACCTCTACAACCTACGCGGAGACCCGAAAGGCAAGCAGCTCGGACGCGAACTCCTCGCATTCGCCGAACAGGTCAACGACCCAGAGATGCTCGTCGAAGGGCATCTGCTGGTGGGCGCTGACAAGATGTTCGTCGACGACCTGAAGGGCGGTCTCGACCACCTCGATCGGGCGATTGCGATCGGGGCGACACTCCCGCCACACGCATTCAGCTCGCCCGCTGGGGGCAAAGACCCCCGGGTCGTATGTTTTACTACCTCCGCGATCACCTTGTGGCTGCTGGGTTATCCGGAGCGAGCCGCAGAACGCATGAATGAGGGGCTGACCCTTGCCGGCGACCTGAGCCACCCGTTCACCGACGCCTTCGCCCGCTTCCACTCATGCGTTCTCCACCTCTGGCTCCGCGATTTCGACACCGTGTTGGAGCGCGCCGCAGGCCTGCTCGATATTGCCGAGGACCACGGCTTCCAGATCTGGAAGGCGGCGGGCACCATTGTCCTCGGCGCTGCCCAAGTCGGCGTCGGCCAATCCGAGGACGGCCTCGCCCACGTCTCCACCGGGATGAATCTTTACCAGGGTCTCAGGTCACCGCCCGTCTTCTGGCCCATGCTGCTTTCGATTCAGGCCGCGGCCTTTCTCCACGCGGGGCGCCCCGCCGAAGGGCTTCCGAGAATCGACCCAGCCATCGAGATGATGAGACAGGATACCGGGACCTCCCTCCTCAGCGAGTTCTATGTTCTGAAGGGCGACCTGCTGCAGGCGCTCGCGACCCAGCAAGGCCGCGACGTCGCGGAAGCCGAGCATTGGTATCGTCTGGCGCTCGATCGCGCGCGCGCCCTCGATGTCGGGATATCGCAGCTGCGGGCAGCGACACGGATTTGTCGGGTCAGTACGGCAGGCGGCGCGCGCGATTCCGCAATGCACACGCTGGCCCAGATCGTCGCTCGGTTTGACGATGGCCCGCTGAGCCACGATCTGCATGAGGCGAAGGAGCTGTTAGATGGTCTCGCGAGCGGTGCCGAATGACGCGCGCGCCGCGGCTGGAAGACCAGCACGAGCGCGGACCGGAACGCGGACATCCTCGGCGCGGATGGCCTGCTGGGCTCGCTGATTCAGTACGAGGCGTGAACCGGTGATGGGTGGCTGAGCGGTGCCGCCCCACGGGGTTCGCTCGGCAGGTGACGGTACCGGCAGGAGGACTCGCTCATCGGTGAGCGCGCCAGAGGGGAGGGAAGTGCGGGATCGGGACGGGGCGCCCTGGGCGCCTACGCTCCGCGTCGTAGATGATCTTCTCGGCGGCGCGGAGTGCTTGCTCGAAAGTGGCGAACGTGCTTCGCCTGTCACGCTTCCGGAGCCAGAGAACGGTTACGTGGTCGTCCTTGAGCTCTGCGAGTGCGATGACCCGTGTCGGATCGTCCTCAGGGAGTGTGCCGTCGCACAGGCGCCAGCAGTCGTCATCGACGCGGGCAAGTTCTAGGCGTCCGTACATGATGTGTGTCACGTCAACCTCGTTTCTGTGACGCCTTCGTCACATTCAGGGATCTCTGCCGTCTGCGCCGCCGTCATCGTCGCGGGTCGGGGCTCGGTTCGTGCGGCGGGGAGACTTCGCGCAACGCCTGCGGTTACGCGGCGTCGGCATGGCTCTGACATTCGATGCAGGCTGCAGCGTGCGGCAGGACCTCGAGTCGCGCCGGAGAGATCTGGCGTCCGCACCGGTCGCATCCGCCGTAGGTGCCGGCATCCAGCCGATTCAGTGCTCTGGTGATCTGTTCGACGACCATCCGGTTCGACGCCGCGGTCTGGTAGGCGACCGGGTCCACGCTCGGCAGCGCGTGAGGAGCGAGTTCGGCGAGTATGTCGAGTCGTTCCTGGAGATGCTGCTCAAGGTGCTGGCGGATGGTGTCGACGTTCGGGTCTTGGACGGTGTGGGAAGTGTGCGTCATGACGGCTCCTAGAAAAGAGAAACGCGCCGCAGATGCGACGCGCTGGTTGACCGGAATACCCCTGCGGGGAGGAAGGGGGCCTACGGGGGTGCAGCGCGCGAGGTGACACGGATGAGCCGGCCACCTGCCGCGGTACGCCGGGGCGGAAGCACCTCGTGCCGGGCACCGGCGATGTCCGCCGCGCACGTCACAACGGAGGCGTCGAAACGACGCTGCGAGGGAACGAGACGGGGGATCCAGGTCATGGCCAACACCATAGCTGAGCCCGCAGGAAAGGCAAGTCGTCGCGAGTTGCGTCTACTGGGTGGCTGGCTGTGGTGGGGCGGATCGCCGGAGTTGACTTCCGCCGGGAGGTGGCTATGGTCGGAGGTTCACCGCCAGCCAACAAGGGGAAGCGAGAACCGATGTCCGGTAAGTCACCGCAGGATCGCGACGTGAAGAAGGCCGCGGAGATGTCGACATGGCGGGGCACCGATCGCGGTGCCCCGCCGCCGGAACGAGCGTAGGCCAACCGCATCGCGAGGCGTGGGCTGGTATCCCCGAGATGCGCGATGACATCCCCTAAGTTCCCAGGCTGCTCCAGCCAAGTGGCAAGACTGCGGCTGCCCGGCGGCTTCACCGATCCCGGCGGTGGTGGTAGCAACTTGGACGCAAGGGAGCAAGTCCCGAGGGGCGATCAGAGCGGCGATGCAGGCTGGGGCTCATGGCGAGAAAACGTGAACCATTCGAGGTCGCGGAGGTGTTTACCTGCTCGAGCGCGGTGCGGTCAACTGCGGGCACTTCGATCACGTGGATATGTGCGAACGCCTGTCAACCGATCATTGAGTCGCGATACCGTTCACGCGCGGGATCAGGCTGGTTGCCGCCAGCAGCGCCAACGGGCTCACCATCATGCCCGAGCCTCCCGAGCCGACCATCCCCGCCACGCAACACGAGCAACCCGGGCTCGACAGATAGCCTGACTTCTCCTGACGCCTCCCTCTGGGGCGAAAGCTGGTGCCGGATCCGAAAGCGACCGGTCAACTGGTCGCATCGTGCCTGGGGTGGTTGACGGTGCCAGTATGTAGTGTGAGTTCACGCCGTCACGGGGTGAATCAGCCGAGTCTTGTGGCGACTCTGCTCCCATGACAAGAGGTCCCCATGACTGAAGAATCCAGCACGAACGGATCTGAGCAGTTTCGGAAGTTCGTAGACGACTTCCTCTCCACAGCCGCGCCGGCGCTGGAAGATGTTGTCAACTCGAAGGCCTATGGCGAGATGCTGGGCCAGGCGGTCGGAAACCTTGTTGCCCTGAACCGCATGAATAACGACGTCATGGACCTGACGGTCCGCAATCTACGGATCGCAGGGCGCGCAGATGTAGTGTCGTTGCACCGACAGCTCGCACGCAACGAGGACAAGCTCGAAATGGTGCTCGAGATCGTGGAGCGGATCGAGGAGGAGCTCGCCGCGATCCGTCGGCTAGGCTCCGAGACGGCAGACCGGACCGCCGGCCCTGAGTCGTCCCCGGCGCGGACGTCTGCGCGCAAGCCCACCGGCAAATCGTCCACCCGATCGTCCCCGCGTATCCCTTCGGACAGTGATTGAACCATGTGGCCGGCGATCGAGGACATGGCTGACTTGCCCGCCAGCCTGCGGACGTACGCCAACATCCAACTCACCACCGCCGATGCGGCCGTCGGAGTTTCGCCCAAGGAGGTCATTTGGACCTACCGGAAGACCACCCTTTACCGATACCGCAGCTCCCAACGGACGCACCCGGTACCCCTCCTCCTGACGTTCGCCTTGATCAACCGGCCCGACATCTTCGACCTGCGGCCGGGCAACTCCTTCGTCGAATTCCTACTCGAACAGGGATTCGACGTCTTCCTGGTGGACTGGGGATACGCCGACGAGGAGGATGCCGACACCGGGCTGGATGACTACGCCCTGGAGTACATCCCGCGGGCGATCCGCGAGGTGCGACGGGCCAGCGGTGCAGAGGAGATCACACTGGTGGGGTGGTGCATCGGAGCCGCGCTGACCGGGATGTATCTCTCCGTCACCCCGGGTGCCCCGGTCCGCAACTGGGTGCCGTTGACCATGCCGTTCGACGCTGCCAACACCACGTACGAGACCTTGCTCGGCAACGACGAGCTGGACCTCGACTGGCTCGAGCAGCACGCCGAATTTCTGCCCGGCGCCTACGTGGACACGGTCAACAAAATGCTCAAGCCGGTGCCGAACTATATCGGGACGCCGTTGCGCCTCTTCAACCAGGTGCAAGACGGCACAGCAGACAAGAGCTCGTACCAGCCCATGGCCAAATGGGTGGCCGACAACCCCAATTTTCCCATGCGGGCTTTCCGGCAGTGGGTGACTTGGGTGTACAGGGAGAACCGCCTGGCCAGGGGTCGGCTGCGCCTGCGCGGGCAGAAGGTGGACCTGTCCACGATCCAACAGTCCATTCTCGTCGTAACGGCCACCAAGGACCACATCGCCCCGCGCAGTGGAACCATGCCGATGTTGGATGTCCTAACCAGCCCCGACGTGGAACACCTCGATGGTGTCGGCGGACACATCGGCCTGATGGCCGGGTCTCGGGCACGGACCGACATCTGGCCACGCATCAACAGCTGGCTCGAACCGCGCAGCCAGTAACCCTGTCCGGTGTGATCCGGGCGCCAATTCCGAACACGGGAGGCGGAAGAGCATGTCAGAGCAAGTCACCGGACCCCAAGGAAGCAAGCTCGCCGGGCGGACGGCCCTCGTAACCGGCGGTACACGCGGCATCGGCGCCGCGATCAGCCGGAGCCTGGCAGACCAGGGGGCCGATCTGGCCATGGGCTATGGGCGCGACAACGAGCGAGCCGAGCAGTTTCTCGCCGAGATGCGACAGCGATTTCCGGATGGAAGATTCACGATCCACCCGGGCAATGTCGGCATAGCCGATGATGCGCGCAAGACGGTTGCGGACGTCATCGACGAATACGGCAGACTCGACATCCTCGTCAACAACGCCGGCATCACAAGGGACCGCACCGTGCTCAAGATGGAGGACGACGACTGGGACGCAGTGATCCAGGTGAATCTTTCTGGGACGTTCTACATCGCGCAAGCGGCCCTGAAACACATGGTCGAACGCGGTACCGGGCGCATCGTGAACGTCTCGTCGATCATCGGCGAGATGGGCAACATCGGCCAGGCCAACTACGCTGCGTCCAAGTCCGGCCTCTTCGGGCTGACGAAGACACTGGCCCGGGAAGCGATCTTCCATCTGAACCGAGCGGGCAAGCTCAACGACGGATCCATCGGCGTGACAGTCAACACCGTCACCCCAGGGTACGTGAACACCGAAATGGTGGAAGCGGTTCCCGAGAAGGTGCTCGAGAAGATCAAGGGCCAGATCCCGATGTCGCGGCTTGCCAATCCGGATGAGATCGCCCGGGTGGTTCACTTCCTCTGCGCCGACAAATCCTCGTACATCACGGGTCAAATCTGGGGCGTCAACGGCGGCATGGACATGTGACTCCGCCGGGTTTGTCAAAGTTAGCAATCCCTGCTAACTTTATTAGCAGCAGGAACGCTGCCAGCAGTACACCCCCGATCCTCAAGGAGTCATCATGGCCGCAACCGAAAGTGCCACGCAGACCGCCAGCAAGCTCGCCGACGAGGCCGCCAAGCGCCTGGAAGAGAACACCGAGCGCGTGAAGGAATTCAACTCCGCCCTGACCGAGTCCTCGAAGGCCGGCAGCCGGGTTGCCGTCGACAGCTACGAAAAGGCCGCCAAGAGCTTCTTCGCGCTGCAGCGTCAGTTCGTCGACACCAACCAGGTTGAGTGGGTCAAGACCACCTCGACCGCGCAGATCCAGTTCGCCGAGGAAGTCGCCGGCGCATGGGTCAAGGCTGCTCGCCAGCTTCTCAAGTGATCTCTGGGCGCCAGCCCTGATTGCGCCGTCCCGGACGCCCCGTCGGTTTCGGCGGGGCGTCCGGCGTTTCTGCGCCAGGAGACCGTCGTCGAAGTATGATCGCCGCTAGCGTGTCCGTCCTGCACGCCGGTTCATGGCGATGGCAATGTACGCCACGATGAGGAGATTTCGTGCAGAGCGCACTCCGTCCCACCGTCCCCGCCGCGATCGTTGATTCGATGATCTCGTCGACGATCGGCGCCTGGACCACCATCAACACCGCCGCCGTCGACTACTGGATCGGCGCGCTGAGCCGGCGGGCGACCCCGATCGATCTGACCCGAGACCTCACGCGCTGGACGACCACCATGGCTGCTCGTGAACGACCCACATGGGCGCACGACAACAGCATCATCAAGGAATGGCCGTTGGCCCGCCTGCGCGACTATTCCGCCCCACACGCTGACCCGGCCATGGTCGCCACAGTGATTCTGCCGCCGCAGGCCGGACACGACTCGAGCATTGTGGACTTCGCCGAGGGTCAGAGCCAGATCATCGTGGGGCGAGAAAGCGGTTGTCATCGGATCTACAGCCTCGATTGGATCGGTGCCACCCCGCAGACTAAGGACGCAACCGTCGATCAGTACATGTCGTTGCTGCGGGAGACCGCTGAGCTGCTCGGCGGCAAGGTCAACCTCGTGGGCGACTGCCAGGGAGGCTGGCTAGCCACCCTCTTCGCCGCGCTCCATCCCGAGATGGTTAAACAGCCTGGCCATCGCCGGGGCGCCAATCGATTTCCATGCCGGGGAACCGCTTATCCACGACTGGTTGACTCTCCTCGCCCCGAACGGTGACATGTCTTATTTCCGGGCGGCGGTATCGGCAAACGACGGCGTCCTGCCCGGTCGTTTTCTGCTGGACGGGTTCAAGGCGCTCCAGCCGGACAACGAGTTTTCCCGGTCCCTGGCGTTGCTGGCGAATATGCACAACGCGCAGCATGTCGAGCGCTACCGGAAGTTCGAGAACTGGTTCCAGTGGACGCAGTCGATACCCGGGGCGTTCTACTTGTGGGTTGTCGAGCACCTGTTCATTCGCAACTCGCTCATCAGGGGCGAGCTGGTGGTGGAGGGTCGCACAGTCGACCTGGCCGAAATCAACTGCCCGCTGTTCCTGATGGCCGGGAAGACAGACCACATCACGCCCGCTGACCAAGTGTGGGCGCTGGCCGACTACGCCACAACGTCCGCCGACCGAATCGGTCGACACTCCGCTACCAGCGGTCACCTGGGTCTGTTCATGAGCCACGAAGCGCTGACGTCGCACTGGCCCGTGATCTTCACGGAAATGGCGGGGCTATCGACGCCGACGCCGAACGACGAACCGAACGTTCTCACCGACGAGCCGACCAACTCGCACCCCACTGACACCGCGGCAGCAAAAATGGAGCGGCAAAATGCTGCAGCCCAGACACCGGGACGGAAGGGCGTGCCGCCGCGTAAAGTTTCCAGGACGACCGGCCGGGCGAGGAGCTCGGCGGGGTCGAAGTCCTCGACTTCCGCCAGCGGGTCACGTTCCACGGCGCAGTCGGGTGCGACGGTGGCCGAGCCGAAGGCGCCCGCACTCAAAGCGCTCGAGGCGACGTCTGCTGCACCCGAGGCTGGCGGTCCGAACGACTCGGCTACGAGGCGAACCAAGGCCGCGGTGAGTGCTCCGCAGACGACGCCGGCGAAGGCGGCTTCAGGCGCGGCTGCCACTCTGGACTCGTCGGCTACAGCGCCCGATAAGAAGGAGCCGGCCAAGTCGGTCCAGGTCTCAACGAAGTAGACGACTCAGAGAATCGACCGGATGACCGCTGGCTGATTCCACCGTCGGCTCCAGCGCCAAGGCCGGGAGCCCGGTGTCTGCCCGAGCACGCTGAGCACGGAGCGTCAGCGGTGATGGCTGTCCCCGCTCTACTGGGTCCGAGATGTCGGCGCAGAGTCTTCGCTCCAGTTGGACCGGATGAACGACCGGTAGATCTCCGCGAGGGAGGTCCGCTGCGCGGGCGACAGCTCTGTCGCCGTCTCGATCGCTGTCAGAAGGTCAGTGTGCGGAGTCGAAGACCCGGATGGCTGGTCATCGCCGGGGGACGATTGTGGCTCAGGATCGTCGTGCTCGTACAGCTCGTCGACGCTCACCCCCAGTGCGGTGGCGATACCGGTTGCCACGGCCTCCGAGGGGGCGCGCAGTCCGCGTTCGATCTGCGACAGGTAGGGATTGGAGATCCCGACCATGGCGGATACTTGGCGCATGGAGAGGTCGGCGACCCTCCGCTGATGGCGGATGTAGGCGCCCATCAGGTTGCGCTGTTCCTTACTCACCACCGGCTCATCCTACGGGGACAGATGGACAAGGCGGCAGCGTGAGGGTGAGACCAGCCGGGGCTCACATTCCCCAGCTCGCACGCCGGCGGGTATAGCCGGCACCGAAGGTGGTGCCTCCCACGCCGGTGACGGGGGCTCGCCACGTGCCGCGCCACCTCCGCGGTCCGGTGCGCGGCTCGAAGAGCGCCCGCGCGGTGCGCAGTCCGTCGGTGAGGTGGCTCGTCCACGGCAGGGATGTTGTGCTCATCCGTACAGCTAAGTTCAGAGCCGACCTCGGCGTCGGAGGTTGCAATCGGAGGCGCGAACACGTAGCCTCGCGCGACTCCGGGCGGGCTCAGACGAGAACCGACTGCTTCCCGAGTCGGTGCCATGTGCGGTTGTGGTACACCAGGCCGCCGCCCGCCTCGCCCGGATCGATGTCCCTTGCCAGGTGATGCTGCAGGGCGTGCGCGGCGATCACGGTCGAGCCGCCGGCATCCATCCGGTTGATGATCGCGCACCGCACCCACGCGCGGACGCCCGGGAAGACGGGTTCGCCGGTCGACAGGCGTGCCCACGTCGACGTGTCCGCGAACCGGTCGACGCCGCTCGTCGCGCCGCGCTTGGCGAGCTCGAGATCGTGCTCGTCGAGCAGGTGGACGACGATCGTGTCGGATGCGGAGATCGCCGCCGACGCGGATGAGATCGACGAGAGCGAGAACACCAGGAGCGGCGGCTCGACGCTGACCGAAGCGACCGAGGTGGCGGTCAGTGCGACCGGCCCGGTGCCGGGGTCAGCCGTGATGACCGCGACTCCGCCGGGATGCCCGCGGAAAAGCGACTTGAAGTCGTGCGAGGTCAGGTCGGCGCCGATGTGAGGGGCGCGCTCAACGCTGCGGGGTGAAGTGCGGGTCATTCCGGAACGCTAACCGCAGGAGTGCCGTCAAACCACCGCGAGATGGCGATTGTGTCGCCGTGCAAGCGCTTGTGACGCTGTGTGACGCGTCCGTTAACCCGCGTGACGAGTCCGCGTCACTGCGATTTGCCGACCCGGCCCGACCTCTCTCAGAGTGAGCCGAACCCGTCCGAATCCACGGGCCGGTGTCGCCTCCGACGGCGGCATCCGCGGCCGCCGAGGAGACCCCATGACCGACACACGCAGCGCCACGCTGAGCTCCGCGGCGCCCACACACGCCTCCGTTGCGGGTCGCGGGGTTCCTCGCCTCGGCTTCGGCGCGCTGCACCTCGCGGGTCCCGGCGGGTGGGGTGCGCCGACCGATCGAGGTGCTGCGATCGCGCTCGTGCGCGGTGCCGTCGAGGCCGGCATCCGCTACATCGACACCGCGGACAGCCTCGGTCCGGACGTCAGCGAGGCCGTCCTTGCCGAAGCGCTGTGGCCGTACCCGGCCGACCTCGTGCTCGCCACCAAGGCGGGCATGGTCCGCAGCGGTCCGAAGACCTGGGGGATCCTCGGGCATCCGCTCTACCTGAGACAGCAGGCCTACGCGTCTGCACTGCGGCTGCGCCTGGAGGCCATTCCGCTGTTCTACCTGCACCGCATCGATCCGGCGTACCCGCTCGAGGATCAGCTCGGTGCGCTGCTCACCCTCCGCGAGGAGGGCGTCATCGAACACATCGGTATCAGCGCGGTGACGCTCGAGCAGTATCGCGCAGCCCAGCGGATCGCCCCGATCGCGGCGGTGCAGAACCACTACAACGTCGTCAGTCGCGCGTCGCAGGACGTGCTCGATGCCGCCGAGGACGACGGCATCCCGTTCGTCACCTTCTGGAGTCTCGGTCACGGCCGCACGCTGATCGACGACCCGGCGGTCGCCGCGATCGCTGCGGAGACTGGCATCCCGGCGGCCACCATCCTGCTGGCGTGGATTCTGCAGCGCTCGCCGCACGCTCTGCCGCTCGCCGGAACCGGTCGACTTGCCCATCTGCTCTCCGACGTCGACGCCCTCGGCATCGAGCTGCCCTCGGACGTGATCGACCGACTCGACCACTGGGCCGCTGATCGTCCGCCGGTGCCCGCCCACCCGACCCGCTGACCACCCGCCCGTCCCGACCCGCACAGCACTCACCACCAGGAGAACACCATGAAACGCCGATACGCCCTCGCCGCCGTCCTGCCGGCGGCACTGCTGCTCGCCTCGTGCGCCTCAGGCGGAGCAGCCACAACCCCCGACACATCATCGCGATTCGTCTACCTCAGCGATCTGGAGCCCACCTGCTTCGACACGGCCGCCTACAAGAACCTCGCGAACTACAACGTGATCCGCCAGATCATCGATCCGCTCGTCCGGCAGGACAACGAGGGCAAGTTCTACCCCGGGCTCGCGACCGAGTGGGAGTCGAACGACGACGGCACGGTGTGGACGTTCACGCTGCGCGATGACGTGACGTTCCACGACGGCGAGGCACTGAGCGCCGACGCGGTGCAGGCCAGCTTCGCCCGGTTCGTCGCGGAGGGCAGCACGCTGAGCGCCCCGCGCTGGTACGCGTCCTCGCAGGCGATCGACGAGTCGACCTGGGAGCTCACGCTCACCCAGCCCACGGCGAACATCCTGCAGCAGCTGTCCAACCCCGACTACCCCATCCTTTCGCTCGCTTCCCTCGAGGAGTTCGACGACGGCGACCGCTGCGCCGATCCGCTCGCGCTCGTCGGCACCGGTCCGTTCGTGCCCGTCGAGTACGACCAGGGTGCGAAGCTCATCCTCGAGCGCAACGACGACTACGAGTGGGGTCCGGAGTTCGCCGAGCACACCGGTCCGGCCTACCTCAGCGAGGTCGAGATCCAGTTCGTCCCCGAGGCGCAGGTGCGCATCGGTGCACTGACGAGCGGGTCGGCCGACGCGATCGCCAGCCTCCCTCCGCTGAACGCGGATGCGGTGGAGGAGGCCGGGTTCGTCCTGGCCAGTGCCCCCGCGACGGGCGTTCCCTTCGTGGCGCCGCTGAACACCACCGACGGCCCTACCGCCGACATCCGCGTCCGCGAAGCGCTCCGCTCGGCCGTCGACTGGGACGCCGTCGTCGACACCGTGTACAAGGGACGCTACGACCGCGCGTGGACCCCACTGGCGCCGACCACTGCTCCGGCCGGCTCGTACGACGACCGAGATCGAGGGCAGCTTCGAGTTCGACCCCGACGCCGCCGCATCCCTCCTGGCCGAGGCGGGCTACACGCAGAAGGACGACGAGGGCTACCTCACGAAGGACGGGCAGCGCCTCGACGCTGCGGTGGATCAGCGACGCGAGCGACATCCGCGATCAGCGCGACGTCGTCGCCGAGGCCGTGCAGGCTCAGGCGCGTGAGGCGGGAATCGAGATCACGATCGAGCAGCTCGACACCTCGGCGTATCTCGAGCGCGTCGAATCCAGCGACTACGAGATCGTGGCCGAATCGTGGGGTCAGTCGGATGCCGCGGTCTTCGGCTCCGCGACCAACCCGAAGGGCCTCGCGCCCAACGGCATCAACTACTCGCGCTATGCGGATGACGACCTCGCCGCGTGGGTTCCGGAAGCCGCGTCGTCGGCCGACCCGGAGCGCCGCGTCGAGCTGTACCGCCAGATCCAGCAGCGCGTGAACGAGCAGGTGTCGATCATCCCGATCTACATCCAGTCGTTCCTGGTCGCCTCGAAGGACTCGGTCGAGGGGATCACCTTCGACCCGGTGGGCTACCCGACCGCGTTCTACGACGTGCAGTTCGCGAACTGACAGTTTCACGCGGGCGGGCATTGGGGGCCCGCCCGCGTGATCGGCACCGAAGAGAGACCAGGGCAATGGCAGACACACTGATCGCCGCACCGCCATCGACGGAGCCGCTCGCACCACGTTCGGCTGAGTCGTCGCGTGCGCGTGGTGCCGCCGTCGCGATCCGGTTCGCCCGGGCGCGTGCGATCGACATCGTGCTGGTGATGCTCGCGGCCGCGACACTGTCGTTCGTCACCCTCCAGCTGATGCCCGGAAACCCCGTCGACACGCTCCTGCGCGGCACCTTCGAGATCACCCCCGAGATGCGCGCCGACGTCGCCTCCGCGTACGGCCTCGACGAGCCGGTGTGGCTGCAGTACATCCACTACATCGGCGGCCTGCTGACCGGCGACCTGGGCTCGAGCTACCAGCAGCGCAAACCCGTGACCGAGATCATCGCCGCGGCGCTTCCGCCGACGGCGGCACTCGCCGCGTTCGCGATGGCTGCTCGCGATCGTGTTCGCCCTGGTCGGCGCGCTGGTGTCGGCCGGGCGCGGTCGGGTCGCGCGTTTCGTCGCGCAGGGGCTGGAGCTGGTGGCCATCGCTGTTCCCTCATTCTGGATCGGGCTGATCCTGCTGAGCGCCTTCGCTTTCGCGATCCCGCTGTTCCCCTCGACCGGCGCGGACGGGTTCGCGTCGCTCGTGCTGCCCGCCCTGACCCTGTCGCTTGCCGCTGGCCGGCGTGCTGGGCCAGATCCTCCGGGAGCGCCTCGACGAGACGCTCGAGCAGCCGCACACCTTGACCGCCCGCACCCGGGGCGCCGGCACCGCGCGCATACGAGTGCGCCACGGGCTGCGCCACTCGGTCATCCCAGCCCTGACCGTCTCCGGCGCGATCGTCGGGTCGCTGCTGGTGGGAACGACGGTGATCGAGACGCTGTTCTCGCGTCCGGGCGTCGGAAGGGTCCTGCTCAACGCGGTGATGTCCAAGGACGCCCCCGTGATCATGGGCGTCGTGATCTTCTCCGCGATCGTGTTCCTTCTCGTGAACACGGTGGTGGATCTGCTCTACCTCATCGTCGATCCGCGCACGCGCGCGCAGTCGGGAGTGGTCGGCTCATGGTGACCCTCGACGTCCCCCTGCCCCGGCGCCAGGCGCGCCTGGTCCGCACGAATGTGCCGGTCGGATTCGTCCTCGCCGGAGCCGTGCTGCTGCTCTTGATCGCGATGGCCGTCGCGCCGGGTCTGTTCACGAGCGTCGATCCGCTGCGGACCGACCCTCTCGCAGCGTTCCAGCCGCCGAGCGCCGAGTTCCTCTTCGGGACCGACCAGCTGGGCCGCGACCAGTTCGCGCGCGTCGTCTACGGAGCCCGGCTGAGTCTGGGGATGGGCTTCGGCGCGACGATCATCGGACTGAGCGCCGGACTGCTGCTCGGCCTGCTCGCCGGGCTGTCGCGGGGCTGGGTCGACCGCGTGCTGTCCCGCATCATCGACGTGCTGTACGCGTTTCCCGAGATGCTGCTGGCGATCATCGCGATCGCGGTGCTCGGGACCGGCTTCTCGACGCTGCTCCTCGCGATCGGCATCGGCTCCATCCCGAGCTACGCGCGCGTGCTGCGGTCGCAGGTGCTGCAGGTCCGATCGTCGGGATACGCGGAGGCCGCCATCACCCTCGGCCAGCGTCCCGCTCTGATCGCGTGGCGACACGTGCTGCCGAACTCGATCGGCCCGGCCCTCGTGCTCGCGACCATCGGTGTGGGTACGGCCATCATCTTCGGATCGGCGCTGAGCTTCGTCGGACTCGGCGCGCAGCCGCCGACCCCCGAATGGGGTCTGATGCTCTCCGACAGCCGCAACTACCTCACCCTCGCGCCGTGGCTCGCGCTGTGGCCGGGCGTCTTCCTGGCCGCGACGGTGATCTCGGTCACCGTGATCGGGCGCTGGCTGCAGCGCCGCTTCGTCAGTCCCCTCGGAGGTCAGCGATGACGGACACGCTCGCCCCCCTCGCCGTCGCGATCGAGCATGACCCCCGACCCGCGAAGGTCCCAGCTCCCGCCCCGCCCCTGCTGAGCGTGCGCGGTCTCTCGGTCGCATTCGCCTCGCGGAAAGACTCGATCGACGCGATCCGCGGAGTGTCGTTCGACATCAGCGCCGGTGAGTCCGTCGCGATCGTCGGTGAGTCCGGGTCGGGAAAGAGCGTCACCGCCCGCGCACTGCTGGGGGTCGCGGGCGGGAACGCGACCGTGAGCGCAGAGCGCCTGAGCTGGGGGGCGGTCGACCTGCGCGGGTTGTCCGAGCGCCAGTGGCGCGGCATCCGAGGCCGGCGCATCGCGCTCGTCCTGCAGGACGCCCTCAGCTCGCTCGACCCACTCCGGCGCGTCGGCGCCGAGGTCGCCGAACCCCTCGACGTGCACGGTCTCGTCCCGCCCGCCCAGCGCAGGTTCCGGGTGCGCGAGCTGCTTTCGAGCGTCGGCGTCCCCCGACCCGAGGTGCGGGCGCGGCAGTATCCGCACGAACTCTCGGGTGGGCTTCGGCAGCGAGCGCTGATCGCATCGGCTCTGGCCGGCGAACCCGAGCTCGTGATCGCGGACGAGCCGACGACCGCGCTCGATGTGACCGTCCAGGCGCAGATCCTGGACCTGCTCGCGGATCTCAAAGCGCGCGGCACCGCACTGCTGGTCATCAGCCACGACCTTGCCGTCGTCGCCCGGATCGCCGATCGGGTTCTGGTGATGCGCGACGGAATCGTCGTCGAGGAGGGGCCCACTCACCGGGTGCTGACCCGGCCCGAGCACGAGTACACCAGGCGGCTTCTGGATGCCGTCCCCGGACCGGATTCGCGTGGTCGTCGGCTTTCGGCGGAGGCGACGCCTCCGGCAGGCTCCGAAGTCGCCGCGGAAGCGTCGATCGCGGCATCCACGGCTCCGGTGGTTCTCCGCGCGGAGGCCCTGCGCAAGACCTACCGCGCACCCGGCGGTAACGACACGGTCGCGCTCGACGACGTGTCGTTCGAATTGCGGCGATCCGAGATCCTCGGCGTGGTGGGGGAGTCGGGGTCGGGCAAGTCGACGGCGGCGCGCCTGGTGCTCGGTCTCACCGAACCCGACTCCGGCGGCGTCGAATTCCTCGGCGAACGTTGGAGCGGGGTCGCCGAGTCCAAGCGCCGAGCGCGCCGGCCCCGGATCCAGCACATCTCGCAAGACCCGCTGGGCTCGTTCGACCCGCGCCAACGCGCGGGTGCGATCGTCTCCGACGCGCTCGCACGCGTCGGAGTTCCCCGCGCACAGCGCGCCGCCGAGGTCGAGCGACTCCTGATGAGCGTGGGACTGCCGTCGGATGCCGCGGCCCGCCGCCCCGCCTCGCTCTCCGGCGGGCAGCGCCAGCGGGTCGCGATCGCGCGGGCGCTGGCGACCCGGCCGGACGTCCTCGTCTGCGACGAGGCGGTCTCGGCACTCGATGTGTCGATCCAGGCGCAGGTGCTCGACCTGCTCGCCGACCTCCGCGACCGCACCGGGGTGGCGCTGCTGTTCATCTCCCACGACCTCGGCGTGATCCATCACATCGCCGATCGAGTCCTCGTGATGAAGGACGGCCGCATCGTCGAACGGGGCGACGTTGAGAACGTCTTCACCGCGCCCGCAGCATCCGTACACACAGCAGCTTCTCGCATCCCTCCCCACCCTCCCGCCCCGGGACGACCAGCACCGAAAGGATCCCGCATGCCCAGGATTGACCTGTTCTACTACGGCGACACTTCACCCGGCCAGCCGGCCGCAGAGCTCTACCGCGACATCGAGGAGCAGGTCGTCCTCGGTGACCAGCTCGGCTATCACGGGGTGTGGGTCACCGAGCACCACCTCGACATGCGCGGCGAGATCCCCGACCCGCTCCTGTTCCTCGCACGACTCAGCGGCGCGACGAGCCGCATTCGCCTGGGCACGTCGGTCGTCTGTGCGCCCTTCTACCACCCGATCCGCCTCGCGGAATCGGCGCTGCTGCTGGATGCGATCTCGGGCGGACGGCTCGATCTCGGAGTCGGCACCGGCGTGGGTGACGAGCGCTTCCTCAGCGTGTGGGGCGTGACGCGGGAGAACGTCTCGAGCCGAGCGGCCGAGGTGTTCGAGATCCTCCGGCAGGCGATCGACGACGGGCGAGTCGACTTCCACGGCGAGTTCTACGACTTCACCGACGTCGTGGTCTCGCCGCCGGCTGCCCGGCCCGCTCGCGATCTGATCTGGGCTGCGGCGGGACGCAACGCCATTCCGCTGGCGCAGCAGCACGGGTACCGCCTGATGATCCCGCGCCCGCTGCCCCTGGAGGAGCGCCTCCGGTTCAACCGCGAGTATCGCGCCGCAACCGGGCGATGCCGGCGAGGTGATCCACCTGCGCAGCGGGCTCGTGGCCGAGACGCGCGAGCGGGCTCGCCGCGACTCGCGTCGAGTTCCTGCGCGAGTACGCCCGCATCTACCTCAAGCTCGACTGGACAGGCGGGCCCGACAGCGCGCAGTTCGACGAGATCGCCGAGCGTCTCAGCTTCGCGATCGGCACCGCCGGCGATGTCGCCTCGAAGATCTGGGACTGGACCGCACAGTTCGACGGAACCGAGGAGACCGCCATCCAGTTCCAGGGGCCCGGCGTCTCGCATGCGAACGTGCTCACGGCGATCGAGCTGTTCGCCGCTGAGCTGCCCGGCCTGCAGGCCGACAATCCGGCATCCACCGTCGACCTGGCCGCTTCGGCCTGACAAGGAGCACGACATGAGCAACGGACTGCCGCGCACGCATCTCCCGGTCGACCCGTCGGCAGACCGCCACCTGCGTCTCGGCTTCATCACCCACCTCGACCACACCGACGACCTCACGCGCGTCTATGCCGAGAACCTCCAGCTCATCCAGGAGCTGGAGCGCCTCGGCTACGACAGCGCGTGGGTGGCCACCCGCCATTTCCATTCCGGGTGGGCGAACCTGCCGAGCCCGTTCGCGTTCTACGGCGCGGCCGCGGCGCTCACCTCGACGATCACGCTCGGGACGGCGGTCGTTCCGATCATCGTCGACGATCCGGTGCGCCTCGCCGAGGAGGTGTCGGTGCTCGACCACCTCTCGCGCGGCCGACTGCAGCTCGGTCTCGGCAAGGGCGTGCCGTCGACCGGCTACCACGTGTTCGCGCGATGGGGCACACGAGCGCGACAACGACTACCTGAGCAAGGTCGAGCAGCTGCACTGGGCGCTGCAGGGCGAGCAGGTGCCCGACTCCCAGGTGCGGATCCATCCGCCGAACCACGACCTGCGCGGACGGATCTATCACGGCACCTCGACGTGGTCGACGATCCGCCGCGCCGCTCAGCTGGGCGACGGCTTCATCCTCGAGCGGTTCGGCAACGGCGACGAGCGCACGCCCGCGAACCGGCCGGCGTTCCTGAAGCGGCAGTCGGATTCGATCCTCGAATACCGAGCCGAGTTCGCTCGCGCCTGGGGAACCGCCCGCACGCCGCACGTGGTGCTGTCCCGCTCGGCGTGGCCCGCCGAGACGACGGAGCAGGCGCTGGTCGAGGTGTCCGCCGCCACCCGCGAGTGGAACGACTTCGCTCGCTCCGTCGGACGGCTGCCCGAGGGGCTGACACCCGCCGACGAGCTCGTCTCCGACAACGTCGCGTGGGGTTCGGTGGACGACCTGGTCGCCGACCTCACGGCGGACCCGTCCTTCCCGCTCACGGACGAACTCGTACTCGGTCTGCACCCGGGCCGGTACACGCTGCCCCTCGCGATCGATAAGGCCCGGACCCTCATCGAGGACGCATACCCACTGCTGGATGCGAAGTGGCGACGAGCCCGCGCGACACTCGGCGACCGCGTGGCCGCGTACGAGGCATCCCGCACCTCCGTTCCCGCCTGACCCGAACCCAGAAAGGCACGACATGACTCTCGCTTCCCCCGATCTCGCCGATCACACGGCTCGGCGAGACGCTCGCTGGCGCGTCGTCACCGCGGAGCACGGCGTCGCATCGCTGCTGCACACGCACTGGCTGGATGATGAGTTCCGCGCCTATGCCGGGGCCCCCGGCCGATGGGCCCGCCGCGACGGCCGGGCGGTGGGTCGCGATCTCGCACAGGATGCCGGAGCCGACTCCGCTGAGGTGGCGCTGGCACCGGGGCAGGACGCGATCGTCGGGCGTCTGCGACTTCGCGCGATCGACCGCGACGGCGCTCTGGCGCTGCGGGTGTTCGACCCGGACGCACCGGGCCGGGTCGGCCTTCGCGGCATCCTGTCGTTTCCTCGGACCGACCGCTGGGTGATCCCCGGTCGCTTCGTGCCGGCGGCGACGGGCGAACGACGCCTCGTCCGCACCGTCGACGGCTACGAGCGCGAAGAACCCGCGGTCGGAATCATCGCCCTCGAGATCGACGGGAAGCCGGTGCGGTTGACGGTGTCCGGGGGACTCGACGGCTTCAGCGCGGTCATCGCCGACGGAACGAGCGACCATGATGCGTACCGCTTCCGCTTCCTCCCGGTCGACCGGCCCGATGCGGACGGGAGGGTGATCGTCGACTTCAACCGCGCGTACCTTCCGCCGTGCGCGTTCAGCGACCAGTACGTCTGCCCACTCCCGCCAGCGGGCAATCGGCTCGCGGTTCGGATCGAGGCGGGCGAGCGGATAGCCGATCGAGAGCCGGTCCTCACTGACACATACTGAAACGAAGCGGCCGGGCGGCCGGTGCCGCACCGCGTTCTCGCCGAAGCTGCGTGCGGCCGAACAAGCACGGAAATACCCGATCACGTGGGTGATCCGGGCGAGTCCTCCACGGGCGCCCGCTGACCTCCGGCCGCACGACGTCGCCCGGGATGAAACCTGGCGACATCTGGCGAGGCGGCCGACGCACCGCGGTCTCGAGTCTCCATAGTCTGACTGGACCACGACACCGGCAGGACTCCCATGCATCGCCCCACGCACGTCGACCCCACCCGAAGCGTGTGCGCTCGGAGCAGCGCGCGATGAGCCGTTACATCGTCGTCGGAGCGGGGGCCCTCGGCGCTCTGCTCGCCGCGCAATGGACTCAGGCGCGCGTGCCCGTCACGCTCGTCGGCCGGGGGCGCGCGCTGGACGTGATCGCCCGCGACGGCGTCCGTGTGCGCCGCCCCCGAGGGGATGACGTGGTCGCGGTCGACATCGTCGGCTCGATCGCCGAGGCCGAGCCGACACTCTCGGACACCATCGTGCTGGCGGTCAAGTCTCAGGATGCCGAGGCCGCGATCGCCGACATCTCCTGGGTGGAACTGGCCGATCGCCTCGGCGTGGTCGCAGACCTGCCGATCCTGACTCTGCAGAACGGCCTCGCGACGGAGGACTTCGCGCTGCGCCGATTCGATCGTGTCATCGGAGTCTCGGTCGGCATTCCCGCGAGCCACCTCGAGCCCGGCGTGATCGTCTCTCCGGGGCGTCCCGTCGTCGGCGTGGCGTGGATCGGCGGCTACCCGCGGTCGCTGCCCGGCGAGGAGGAGCGCCATCGCGGCGCCTTCGCCCGCGCCGGCTTCGCAGCGATCATCGAACCCGACATCGTCGCGGCGAAGCGGCGCAAGCTGATCGGGAATCTGCGCAACATCGTCGACGTGTTCGGTGCGACCCTCGAACAGCAGGAGCACGCGGAGGAAGCGCTGGCAGAAGAGGCGCGGCGCGTCTTCGCCGCCGCCCGGCTGCCGGTCGCTCCGGTGTCGTGGGATGCCCCACGACTCGAAGTGGATCCGGTGCCCGGGCACCAGGCCGGCCATCTGTCCACCTGGCAGAGCTTCGCCCGCGGAACGACGAGCGAAGTCGACTACCTCAGTGGCGAGGTGGCGGTGATCGCCCGCCGTCACGGCATCGACGCCCCGCTGAACGCCGCCGTCGCACGTGAGCTGGGCATCCACGCCGCCCGAAAGGGCCGCCCCGGCGAGCTCCCGCTTCCGCCCGAGTTCGCGTCGGGATCTCTGCTGCCGCAGCGCACGAGCCGATGAGAATCTCCCGAAGGTCAGACCCGAGTGAAAGGAACGTCCATGGCGGTGACGCGATGAAGTCCTGGCAGCGAATGAGGCCTACGCCGCATCCTTCGACAAGGGAGAGCTCGCGCTCCCACCCGCGCGAGGATTCGCGATCCTGACGTGCATGGATGCCCGACTGGATCCGGCGAAGTACGCCGGCCTCAGCGAGGGCGACGCGCACGTGATCCGCAACGCCGGCGGACGGGCATCCGACGATGCGATCCGCTCGCTCGTGATCTCATACAAGCTGCTCGGCACGAGCGAGTGGTTCGTGATCCACCACACCGACTGCGGCATGGAGTTCTTCACGAATGACGTGATCGCAGGGCTCCTCGCGAACAGTCTGGAGACGGCGGCACTCGGCGACGAGGGCTTCTACGACGTGGGGGAGGGTCCGGGATCCGACGAGGCCGGCCGCATCGACTGGCTGACGATCAGCGACCAGACCCAGGCCGTGATCGATGACGTCAACCGGATCAAGGAGCATCCCCTCGTGCCCGACCGGATTCCTGTCCACGGCTATCTCTACGACGTCCGCAGCGGCCGGCTGATCGAGGTCTCCTGAGCCGATTTCGTCGGCAGCCGGTCTTCATCCGTAATACGGGAATGAGCGCCACCGCCGCAGCGTCGGATAGATCATGAGCACATTCGTACAGCAGCTGGAAATCGCCGACCCGATCGTCCTTGACGTCATCGATCGTCCGGACCCGCACGCCGGCCCGGGCCAGGTGCGCGTCCGCGTCCGGGCGGCCGGCCTGAACCCCGTCGACTGGAAGGTCGCCTCGATCCCGGCTGCGGCCGCGCGCTACGGAGTCACGGCCCCCACCGGATTCGGTCACGACTTCGCCGGTGAGATCGATGAGGTCGGTCCGGGTGTCGAGGGCTTTGCGATCGGCGACCGCGTCTTCGGCGGAGCTCGCGCTCGCGCCGTGGCGGAGCACGTGGTGGTGACGGTCGCCACCGATCTCCTGGTCCGCACTCCCGATGGTCTGTCGGACGAGGCCGCGGGCGCGCTGAGCATCGTGGCGCGCACCGCCGACGCGGCCGTCACCGCGGTCGGCGCCTCCGCCGGCGACACCGTGCTGATCGGCGGGGCGGCCGGGGGCGTGGGAGTGCTGGTCGTGCAGCTGGCTGTCGCGGCCGGAGCGAAGGTCATCGCCACGGCGTCCGAGTCGAACCACGCATTCCTGCGTGACCTGGGGGCCACGCCCACCACGTACGGCGACGGCCTCGCGGAGCGTGTCCGCGCCCTCGCACCGGGTGGCGTCGATGCCGCGATCGATCTGCAGGGCACGGATACCGTTCTCACGGCGCTCGACCTCGGCGTGGATCCCGCCCGCATCGCCACCATCGCGGCTGGACCGAACCCGCCGGGCGGCGCGGTCGCGACCGGGGGTGTTCATGCAGCTCCAGACGCCCTCGAGCGCATCGCGCAGGCCCTCGCGGATGGACGCCTCACCCTGCCGATCGAGGCGACATTCCCGATCGAGCGCATCTCCGAGGCCGTGACGCTGCAGCGCGGAGGTCACGTCCGCGGCAAGGTCGTCGTCACCGTCTGAGGGCCTGAGCCGGCACACTCGGGCGGTCAGAATCCGTCCCAGTGGCCCGGCTCGCTCAGGGCCCGGTAGTGGACCTCGACCGCATGCGCCGAGACGGATGCGACGCACACCAGCAACGACTGCGTCGGATACCCGTGGGGTCGATTGTCGCGAATGAGCGCGCGGTCGTCGACGCTCTCAAGGGCCGCCGAGCGCTCGAGCACGTCGACCCACGGAGCCCACCACCGGCCCTCATCGGGCAGCACCGCCGCCGAGAAATCCTCCAGCCATCGTCCGATGCGCGGGGTGGACTCGTCGTCCACGTCGTCATGCGCGACCATGTGCGTGCCAGGGGCGAGCGGCGTCCGGTCGACCCGCTGTCCGTCCCACGATGTGACGCGAGAGCGCGATCCTTCCACCTCAACGAGATTGAACCCGTGCGTGCGGGGGTGCTTCGGCGTCCTGCCGGCCACTGAATCCAGCGCAAGACCTCCGCGGGAGACGATCTGCGACTCTGGGACGGTCGACACATCGGCCCGGTTGAGGAGCACCGCCAGCCGCCCACTGTCGGAGTCGGCCGCCAGCCACGCACCACCGGCGCGTACATCCCGAACGCCGACGACTCCGCCGTGCGACTCCGGCCACCACCGTCCGAGCGGGCTCCAGGGACGGTCCGGATCCTCGTCGCGGATCGCGAGGACGCGGGTGGGAGCGGTGGCGGACGAGGGCACTCGGACGACGACGGTGCAGATGACGATCCTCCCGCTGCTCGGTTCGGTTATGCCAAAGATCGTATGGCGTTCGGCGGGGTCTCGGATCGGGGTCACAGCTTTCGCAGCAGCACTCCGCCGACCGTGTGGTCGACGGTCTTCTGCAGCACGAGCGTGGCGCGGTGCCTGGTCGGCAGCACGTTCTCGAGCAGGTTCGGGAGGTTGATCTCGTTCCAGATCCGCAGCGCCGTGGCGGCGGCCTCCTCATCGCCCAGCTGCGCGTACCCGTTGAAGTACGACGACGGGTTGCGGAAGGCGCTCTGTCGCAGGGTCATGAAGCGGTCGACGTACCACTGCGCAATGATGTCAGGCGCGG
Source organism: uncultured Actinomycetota bacterium (assembly GCA_963772625.1). Classification (GTDB taxonomy): domain Bacteria; phylum Actinomycetota; class Actinomycetes; order Actinomycetales; family Microbacteriaceae; genus Microbacterium. Next base: position 89,362 of record CAVYXT010000004.1, read on the forward strand.
CGTCGACGTAGATCGAGAAGTCGAAGAGCTCGCTGATCGAGACCCGGTCCGAGCCCGGCGGAGGCTGGAGCACATTGAGCCCCTCGACGATCACGACGTCGGGCCGGCGGACGGTGACGTGCTGGTCGGGCACGATGTCGTAGCGCAGGTGCGAGTAGATCGGGGCTCGCACCTCGTCCGCGCCGCTCTTGACCTGCGTCAGGAAGTCGCGGAGGGCGCGCCGGTCGTACGACTCCGGAAAGCCCTTCCGCCGCATCAGACCGCGGCGTTCGAGTTCGGCGTTCGGGTGGAGGAATCCGTCCGTCGTCACCAGTTCGACGCGGGGCGTGTCCGGCCAGCGGCTGAGCAGCTCCTGCAGCAGTCGCGCGACTGTGGACTTTCCGACCGCGACCGATCCGGCGATTCCGAGCACGAAGGGGGTCGTCGTGTCGGGTTCCGCGAGGAACCCGCTGGTCGCCGCGCCGAGCGACTTCGCCGCGGTCGCGTACAGGCTCAGCAGCCGGCTGAGCGGCAGGTACACCTCGCGCACCTCGTCCATGTCGAGGCGGTCGCCGAGCCCGCGGATCTGCGCGATCTCGCCTGCGGTGAGCGGCTGGGCCATGCCCGGCGCCAGGCGGGCCCAGTCGGACCGGCTGATCTCGCGATACAGCGACAGCGGCAGCGCCGCCGAACCTGTTCCCACAGTCATGACGACAGCAGCTCGACCACGCGGTCGAGCACGGCATCCGCGACGGCGCGCTTGCTGCCCGACACCTCCGCGACGACCTCACCGGATGCCGCGAGCACGACGGCCTCGTTGTCGTCCGCGCCGAAGCCCCGGCCAGCGCCCACCGCGTTCGCGACGAGCAGGTCCGCGGGCTTGCGGGCGATCTTCTCCCGCGCCAGCACCAGCAGCTCGTCCTGGTCGGCCGCTGTCTCCGCCGCGAAGCCGACGACCACCCGCCCCGGCACCGGATGGGCGAGCAGTGCGCCCAGCACATCCGGCGTGCGGATCAGGGCGAGCTGCATCAGCTCGCCCTGCGCGCTCTTCTTGATCTTGCGGTCGGCGACCTCGGCGGGTGTGTAGTCGGCGACGGCCGCCGCCATGACGACGACGGATGCCGCGGCCGCCTCACTTGCTACGGCCCGGGCGAGATCGGCGGCGGTGACGACCGGGATGGTGCGGAGTCCGGCGGCGTCGAGGTCGGCGGCGGGGCGTGCGTCCAGGTGCGCGGCGATCACCGTCACCTCGGCGCCCCGCACCGCGGCCGCAAGCGCGAAAGCGACGCCCTGCTTGCCGCTCGAGTGATTGCCGAGGTATCGCACAGGGTCGATCGGCTCCCGTGTTCCTCCCGCCGTGACCAGGACACGACGGCCGGCGAGGTCGTGTCGGGCGTCGGGGCCGTCCGTTCCCGCGACGGCTGTCGCGACTGCCTCGGCGTTCGCTGCCGCGAGCACAGCCGCCACGATCGCGTCGGGCTCGCTCATTCGCCCCACCCCGACATCCGGGCCGGTCAGCCTGCCGGAGTCCGGACCCACGATGATCACGCCACGGGCCCGCAGGGTCACGACGTTCGCGACCGTGGCAGGGTGCTGCCACATCTCCGTATGCATTGCGGGCGCCACCACGAGAGGGGCGCGGCTGGCGAGCACCGTGGTTCCGAGCAGGTCGTCGGCGATGCCGGCGGCGAGCTTCGCGATCGTGTTCGCGGTCGCCGGCGCGATCACCAAGACGTCCGCCTGCTGGCCGAGCCCGACGTGGCGCACGGACGCGACGTCGTCGAAGATCGACGTGTTCAATGGCTGCCGGCTGATCGCCTCCCACGTCGGAGCGCCGACGAACCGCAGCGCGGCGTCCGTCGCGATCACCCGCACCGCGTGGCCGGCGAGCACCAGATCACGCACGACCTGGACGGTCTTGTATGCGGCGATACCGCCGGTGACACCCACGACGATGTTCAGTGACCGGTCCATCTTCTCTCCGAATCGCGTCTGCCCGAGCCGCCGGGTCACCGCTTGCGCTTGCGTGCCCTGGGTTTCACTGTGGCCCGCACCCGCGACCAGAGCTCACCGTACGCGCGCGCCGCTTCCGCGCCGGGCGCGTAGGTTCCGACGGGCGCTCTCTCGGTGCCCATCCTCTCGATCTGGACCGTGGCGGGGACGACCACATCGGTGACCGTCCTGTGCTTCTCGGGCAGGTGCTCGACGGCGTGCCGGTGCAGCGTCTTGCGACGGTCGACCATCGAGAGGAACGCAACCACCCGCGCCTTCGACTTGGATGCCGCCACGATCTCCTCGACCTGCTCAAGCGATCGCATGGACAGCGGCGACGGGACGAGCGGAACCACGACCGCGTCGGCCGAGAACACAGCGTTCTCGGCCACCAGCGCAGCGCCGGGCGGACAGTCGAGGATCACCACGTCGTAGTCGCCGTCGACGTGGTCGAGGATCTTCGCGACCCGCTGCTCCGACTTCTTCGCGTGGTCGAACACCAGGTCCAGGTCGCGGTAGCTCGCATCCGCCGGCAGAACATCGAGGTCGTCGTAATCGGTGGAGCGGATGACGGAGGCCACCTTGCTCTCGCCCGCGACAAGCGCACCCACGCCGCCCTTGACCTTCGGCTTGACCTGCAGCAGGAATGTGGTCGCGCCTTGCGGATCCAGGTCCCACAGCAGCACCCGGAACTGCTTCGAGGCTTCCCACGCCAGGTTGACGGCGGCCGTCGTCTTGCCGACGCCGCCCTTCGTGCTGTAGACCGCGATGACCTTCACGCCGGGACCTCCGAGTCGTCGGCCGCGTCGGGCCTGTTCCCACCGTAGTCAACTCCCACCCCCGAGCGGATGACTGATTCCACGGCGTCCGCCATGCTGCAGCGGGTCGCGGCATCCCCTGCCACAATGGTCTGACGTGAACCTTCTCGTGGATGTAGTCAACGTGTTCGTCGATGACGACGGCGCGTTCGGCAACCCGCTCGGCATCGTCTGGTCATCGCCCTCGACGCGCAAGCACGAGCAGCAGATCGCGGCCGATCTCGGTTTCAGTGCGACGACCTTCATCGATGCCGTCGCCGATCGGGTTGCCACGGCACGCATCTTCACGCCCACTCGCGAGCTGCCGTTCGCCGGGCATCCGACGGTCGGGCTCGCGGCGTGGCTTCGCAGCAACGACGACGACGTCGACGCCATCAAGGTGCCGGCAGGACGCGTGCGGGTGCGCATCGACGGCGACATGGTATTTGTGACGGGCCTCCCGGAGTGGACCCCGAAGTTCGAGCTCAACCAGCTCACCTCCCCGGAGGAGGTGTCCGCGGTCGATCCCGATGCCTATGGTTACGGGTTGCACTACGTGTGGGCGTGGTTGGACGAAACGGCAGGGCGCGTTCGCGCACGCATCTTCGCACCCGCGTTCGGGATCCGCGAAGACGAAGCCACGGGCTCGGCCGCGATGCGGCTCACGGCCGAGCTGGGGCGCGATCTGGACATCGTGCAGGGACGAGGGTCGCTCCTGCATACCCACGTGCGCTATCTCGGGCAGCAGGTCGAGGTCGGCGGCCTCGTGTCGGAGGCCGAGATGACCGAGCTCCGCTGACGCGGCGTCAGCTGATCGAGGCGACCGCCGCCTGGATGGCGGCGAGGGTCGCATCTGGCTGCGAGACCATCGACACGTGCGAGGCGTCGACTTCGGTGATGGTCGCTCCGGCACGCTCGGCCATCCGGCGCTGCACGTCGATCGGGATGACGAGGTCCTCGGTGCCGAGCACCGCCCAGCTGGGGATGCTCTTCCACGCGGGGGCCGCCGACGGGGTCACATTCGCCACGAACGACGCCGGACGCTGAGCGGCCACGATGGTCCACCTGTCGACCTCGGGAAGATCCTGGGCGAAGAAGTTGTGCACGGTGTCCGGCTTGAGGAACGCCTCGGCGGCCCCTTCGGGTGCTCCGGGGTACCCGGCGACGTCGAGCACGGTGGTGGGATCTGCGACCGCGAGCGCCGAACTCGACCCGTCCAGGATGCCGACCACCGTCTCGCCCTCGTCCGGGATGAAGGCGTCGACGTAGACGAGCGCCCGCACGTCGCCGCCGTTCGCGCCGGCATTGGTGATGACCGCTCCGCCGTACGAGTGGCCGACGAGCACGACCGGGCCGCTGGTGCGCTGAGCGAGGAACGACGCGATGTAGGCGGCGTCGGAGGTGAGACCGCGCAGTTCGTTCGGGGGCGCGAGCACGGTGTACCCCTGGGCCTGCAGAGGAACCGTGATGGCATTCCAGCTCGACGCGTCCGCCCAGGCTCCGTGGACGAGAACGATCGTGGGCTTGATGCTGTCTGACATTCGACTACCTCTCTGACGCCGCTCGCTGGCGTCTGCATACGATCAGGGTCGTCCGGCGCGGTGCCGGACGCTCCCGCCACCCTAGGGCTCACCCCGCGACCGCCACCAGTGACGTGCGGGTTGACGGTGGCTGAACAGTCCCTTTCGGGAGCCGGGCTACGCGTCCGCCGCGCGACGCGAGATCGACTCCAGCGCGAACTCGCGCACGGAAGCGGGTCGCGTCGCCGCGCAGGTGCTCAGCAGCGGAGCGGACATCTGCTCACGTAGGGCGACTGCCACGATGTCGCCGTCGTGAGCGAGGTCGATGAGCCACGATCCATCCGCGAGTCGTTCCTCGCGCAGGGTCGGGAACGCCTCGATGCGCAGGTCCCCGGTCGCGGTGCGGGCGAACGACTGCGCAGCCTGCGCGACGTTGCTCAGCGAGCTCCGCCCGCGATAGTGCCGCTCGACGATCTCGCCGTCGAGATACCGATCGACGATGCCCTGCGCATCCGCTGTCGGCACACGACCGTAGTAGAGGCCGTGGGGGAGGAGGATCATCGTCGCGGCGAAGCGGTCGCCGCCCAGGTGCGAGCTCTCCCACGTGTCGTGGGGAAAGGTGGCGGCAAGGGTCTGCGCGACCGGCCGGCCGCGAACGGCGCAGCACTGATCGTGTCGGGCGTGGGTGCACACCAGCAGGGCCGGCCGGACGGAGGCGTCGCCGGCGGTTCCGTCGAGGGGCAGATCGAGAAGCTCGGCGGGATCGTCGACGCTGCCCCATCTCATCGATTCGAGTCCGGGACGCGCGTCCGCCATCGCCCATCGCCACCTCTTCTGAGCGCGGCGCTCATCCGCGCGGAGGCCGAATCGCCGGATGGCGACGGGCCGGATGCCGGCGCCCTCCGCGCGACGGACGAGCGCCCGCCCGATCGCCGGGTCGAGTCGTGATTGGAAGAAGGCGTGCGTGCCCCATGCGCCGTCGATCTCGACGAGCAGCCAGCGAGCGCCGTATCCGCCGGTGCCCGCGAGCGGGTCGCCGCGTTCGAGCGAGCGGTCGCTGCACGGCTCCCACGCCTCCGGCGGAGCGTAGGTCGCAGGCAGTGCGGTCGCACTCACGGTGGACCGCTCATCTGGGCACCAGAACGCCCTCGCGCAGCAGCCTCCGCGAGACCACCAGCGAGGACTGCTGGTCCAATCCCGGCAGTGCACCGGCAGGGTGGTCCTGGGCGCGCAGCGCGTGCACCGCGGCCGAAGCCTCCGCGGGAAGACTGATCGTCTTGCGTGGCAGCACGATGCGCACCGTGCGGTCCTCGTCCTCGATCCGCCCGCGGAGTGCGGTGCGCCACCCGAGAGTGGTCGCCGCGTCGAGGCTCGCCATCAGGTCGACCGTCGCGAGGGGTGGAACCGGCGCCGGGCGGACGGCATCCTGGAACGCGCGCTGCAGTCCGGCCGCGATCGCGCCGTCGTGCGCGGCCGCCTCCACAAGACGGTGGGCTGCGGCGACCGTCGCAGCCATATCGGCGTCGAGGCGAGGACGCGTCCGCATAGTCGACACCGAGCGGAAGCGGCCGCCGCAGCGCGGGATCGTTCTTCGCGGCGACCAGCAAGGCCGTGAGCAGGTCGTGCCGGGTCGCCGCGCGAACGCCGATCGTCAAATGGATGGACGTGCCGCCCTGCGCCACCGCCGAATGGATCCACCCTCGCGGCAGGTACAGGACGTCCCCGGGCTCGAAGACCGCGTCGATCAGAGGCGCGCGCTTGGCGTGCTCGGCGACCGCGTCCCGGTGATCCGTCCAGGGCTGGTCGGCCAGCGGATGCCGGTGCACCGGCTTGTGGATGGTCCAGTGCTTCGCGCCCGCGATCTGGATCACGAACACGTCGTGCGTGTCGTAGTGCGGATCGAACCCGCGCGAGGACGCAGGGGTGATGTAGGCGTTCACCTGGGCGGGGTGGCCGAGGTCCGAGACCAGCTGCCGGGCGAACGTCGCGATGGGCTCCCATGTGCGGTGCAGGCCCTGGAGGACCAGCGTCGCACCGCCGGCGAACTGCTCGAGCACCTTGGCCGAGTCGAGCTGATCGGCGACCTCGGCGCCGAAGCCGCCCGAACCGGTGAACGAGTCCGGCGGAAGTATCGTGCCCTCGGCGGCCATGCGCACGAACGGCGTGCGCAGAGCGCGGTCGGTGATGAGCTCGTCCGCAGCGCTCGCGCTGAAGAGATCGTCGAAGCCGTCCGGGTCGCGCCGGAGAAGCGGCTGCTCTCCCCAATGGCGGTCGGCGAAGTCGGACGCCGGGAGGCCGGTGAGACGCGCGAGCGCGGGCCGATCGCTCGGCCCGCGCTCAGCGGCCTCGTTCAAGCGGATCCGTCGGCGCCGCCGTCGTGACCCTCCGCGTTGGCTCCGCCGTCTGCGGGTCCTTCGCTCGGGTCGGCGGATCCGTCCGCGCCGCCGTCGTGGCCGCCGGCGTTCGCGCCGCCGTCCGCCGGTCCCTCGCCGGTGTCCGCGGAACCGTCCGCGCCGCCGTCGTGGCCGCCCGGATCGGCGCCGCCGTCAGCGGGTCCCTCGCCGCTGCCCGGCGAACTGGTGGTGATGTCGTCGTCGTTGATGCTCATGGGGCAACCTCCGGAGGATCGGTGTGGCACGAGTGGGCCGATGCCGACAATACCCGGACGATTCGATGGGGACGAGGCCTTGACAAGACTTCTGGTATAGACTGTAAGTAATCGCTTACTTATGGAGCTGTCATGGACGCGAACCATCCTTCGATCGCCCTGGATTGGACGAACCACAAGACGATCCGGCTCGAAACCCGCAAACGCGACGGAACGTGGGTGGCCACACCGGTGAGTCTGGTGACACGCGGCGACCGCCTGTTCTTCCGTACGTACAAGCAGTCCGGTAAGGCGAAGCGTCTGCGCAACTTCGCCGATGTGCGTGCTGCGCCGTGCACGTTCCTCGGGAAGCCGACGGGCGATGCCGTGTCGGGGAGCGCACGTCTGCTCGACGAGGGGGAGTCGGTGACGACACGCAGACTCCTGCGCCGGCGGCATCCGATGCTGCATGGTGTGCTGGTTCCGCTCGTTCACCGGGTGATGCGATACGACACTCAGCACTACGAGCTGACTCTTGCCGAAGCGGGGTGACGGTGCCACCCGGGCCAGAGTGCTCGACGTGGCGGGAGAGCTCTTCGGGCTGCAGGGGTATCAGGCTACGACCATCGCGCAGCTCGAGAAGGCGGCAGGCCTGTCACCCGGGTCCGGGGGCCTCTACCGGCATTTCCCGAGCAAGCGGGCGCTGCTCGAGGCGAGCCTGAAGCGGCAGGTCGACAGCGGGCCGGATTTGGCGTCGTTCCTCAGCGTGCCCGCCGACCCGGATGACGTCCGGTCGCAGCTGCTCGCCGTCGCCCGTGCCGGGCTCCGCCGGCTCCGGCATGAGCGCGACCTGAATCGACTGCTGCTGCGCGATCTGCGTGACTTCCCCGACCTGCTCGCCATGGTCCGCGACACCGAGCTGCGGCGGGTGCACGAAGGACTCGCTCGCTGGCTGAGCGCGAGCGGCGGGCCGGGCAGCCTCGATCCATCGACGGTCGCGACCATTCTGATGGGGGCGGTGAGCCACTACTGGATTCTGAGCGACGTCTTCGGGGGCGCTCACCCGTTCGACACCGACGAAGAGGCCTTTCTCGGAGTGGTCGCCGACATGGCGGCGGCGACCCTCACGGCTCGCTGATGCCGCGTCACAGCTCGAGCGAATAGTAGAACGCGCGGTCGCCGGTGTCGGGGTCGGCGCCGCTGAAGCCGTGGCGTTCGTAGAATCGCTGGGCGTCGACGTCCGGTGCGTCGACGTTGATCTCGATCGCCGAGAGTCCTTCGTCGCGGGCGTCTGCGAGCAGACGCTGAATCATCGCCGTTCCCAGCGCCTGACCGCGTCGTTCCGGCTGGACGTACAGCTCGTCCAGCAGCGCGACCGGTCCGTCGTACCAGACGTTGGTCCGCAGCGTCACGAGAGCGACCCCCGCGGCAGGATCACCGGCGAGGTACGCACGAGTGTCCGGATCGGCGAGCAGGGATCGCAGCCGCGCCTCAAGGACGGCAGGCCCCGGGCTCGGGGTGTCGAATTCGGTGTTGAAGTCGTGCAGCAGGCCGGCGACGACCTCCGCGTCTTCGGGTCCGGCGCGGCGGACATGCGGATCAGCGGAAGGGTCCGGCATCCCGCGATGATAACCGTCGAGACTCCTGGAGAGAAACGGGGAGCCCGAGCCGCGGTCCGCGTGACAGACTTGCCGGTGGACTGGAGGTCTCGTGGGAAAACTGGTTTATGGTGCTCCGACGTGGTCGGTGGAGTTCGAAGACCGAGCGCTGGCACACCTGCGCATCGTCATCATCGCCAAGCTGCGCCGCGCGGAGAGCTTCAGCTTCTCGTGGAAATTCGAGGCGGCGTACGGGAAGGGCCGCAGCTCGCTCTGGCTTCATCCGGCCATTCCGCTGCAGTTCGAGTTCTACGGCGGGCGCGAGCCGGCGTTGAATCGCGCGTGGATCGATGCGCTGATGACCACCGCCAACAGCCCGGGCGGCCTCGAGCTCGTGGACGAACCCGATCCCGCGCTCGCTCCCAAGCGCGCGTAGATCCCGGGCAGGCGCGCGGCGTCCTCTCGGGGGCAGGAACGAAAGGCAGACATGACAATCGTCAACAGGCTCACGGTCGACGGCCGCGACTACTTCCTCCCCGAGCCCGTCACCGAGCTCCGCGAGAAGATCCTCGAAGCCGTCCGGTCCGGCGGCGGGTATGTGAACATTCCACCGCTGCGGTCGGGGCCAGGGATCGACATCCTGTTCTCGCCGGGGATGCCGGTGGTCTGGACGCAGATCGACGTGGGCGGCGACGGTGGATCGTCGGACGATGCGGGCGAAGTGGATTCCTTTCCCGACGTCTAGGTCATGCCGCCAGCAGCGCGTCCACGTCCCATATCCGCATCGGAGCGCCGAGCAGGTATCCCTGCGCGCGATCGCATCGAAGGTTGCGGGCCAGGGTGAGATGCGCCTGGGTTTCGATGCCCTCGGCCACGATCCGCAACCCGCGCTCTCTCGCGCGCTCGACCGCGACGATCAGTGCGCGCATGACCTGCCGGCTGTCACCCTGAATCAGCGAGCGATCGAGCTTCAGTTCCGTGACGGGGATGCTCTCGAGCCGATCGGCGGATGCATGCCCGGTGCCGTAGTCGTCCAGCGAGACCCCGATGCCCAGGGCGAGCAGCCGATGCAGGCGAGGCACGATCGCGACGATGTCCGGCATCGGAAGGGACTCCGTGATCTCGATCGTCAGTGCGCTCGCGGTCAGCGCCCGACGGGACAGCTCTTCGCTCACGTAGGTGGAGAACGATTCGGCCGCCAGCTGCGTGGGGGAGACGTTCACCGACACCTCCAGCGGCGTGCCTGCCTTGCGCCAGTGGTCGACAGCGGCTAGGCACTCGTCCAGCATGAAGCGTCCCACCTCGTGAATGAGGCCGAGCTTCTCGGCGAGGGGGATGAATTCGTCGGGAGTCACGGGCGCACCGTGGTCGCGCTTCCACCGGCACAGTCCCTCGACCGCGACGATGCTGCCGCTTGCGACGTCGATCAACGGCTGGAAGACCGCGAAGAGATCTCCGTGGCGCACGGCCTCGCGAAGGTCGGCAGCCAGATCGTCCGCGGGAAGCATGCACTCAGTCAGTCGGTTCGTCCAAGCGAGGACAACAGCCTCCGCGGCGCGTCCGGACGGCGTATGCTTCGCCCAGCATCGCCGCGACGGATGCTGCGTCGTCTACGATCGCACATGTGCGCGCCGCTCGGCGGTGGCCCCGGCGAGGTGAAGGAGACGCAGTGCTGCCCGTAGTGAGTTCCGACGTGCTCCGTCGCAACAACGTCACGGATCACCGGCAACCCCGCCGGTCGCGTGCTCGTCTTCGCGCACGGGTTCGGCTGCAGTCAGGCGGCGTGGAACCTCGTCGCGCCGGAATTCGAGGCGGAGTTCCGTGTCGTGCTCTTCGATCATGTGGGAGCAGGCGACTCCGACCTCACCGCCTACGATCGGGGCAAGTACGACTCGCTGGACGGCTACGCGGACGACCTGCTCGAGATCCTCGAGGCCGCAGACCTGCAGGACGTCGTGTTCATCGGCCATTCCGTCAGCGCCATGATCGGCGTGCTCGCATCCAACCGAGATCCCTCGCGCTTCGGATCCCTGATCCTCGTCGGACCCTCGCCACGGTATGTCAACGACGACGGCTATACCGGGGGGTTCGAGCCTGCCGACATCCGCGACCTGCTGGATGCGCTGGATGCGAACTATCTCGGCTGGTCGGCGGTGGCGGCCCCGATGATCATGGGCAACCCCGACCGGCCGGAGCTGGGTGAGCGCCTCACGCAGAGCTTCTGCAGCACGGATCCTGAGATCGCGCGCCACTTCGCGCACGTCACGTTCCTCTCCGACAACCGAGCGGATCTCGAGCGCGTCACGGTGCCGACCCTCGTCATCCAGTGCACGGACGACCTGATCGCACCGGTCGAAGTCGGCCGGTACGTGCACGAGGCCATACCTGACAGTGCGCTCACCGTGCTGTCGACCACCGGTCATATCCCGATCCTCTCGGGTGCCCCCGAGGTCGTCGCGGCGATCCGCCGCTACCTCGCATGACCGACTCCGAGTACGAGAAGCGATATCGGCAAGCTCCCTGCGGGCTGCTCTCCACCGACATCTCGGGCGTGGTGCTGGAGGCGAACGACACGTTCCTCGACTGGATCGGGTATCCGGCGGATCGGGTCATCGGGTCCGCGTTCACCCGGCTGCTCGACGCCGGCAGCCAGCTGTTCTTCGAGACCCGGCACACGCAGGCGCTTCACCTTCGGGGCAGCGTGCGGGAGGTCGCTCTCCGACTGAAGCGAGCGGACGGGTCCGTCCTCCCGGTGCTCGTCAACTCGGAGCTGCGTCGCGACGAACAGCCGGCGGTGGTGCGCACCGCGGTGTTCGACACGACCGACCGACTGCGGTACGAGACGGACCTGCTGCAGGCGCGCAAGGCCGCCGAATCGTCCGAGGAACGGGTGCGGCTGCTGCAGGACGTCTCCAGCGTGTTCGAGGGCAGCGCCACCGACGAAGAGGTCGCCGAGTCCTTCGCGTCGCTTTGCCGGGAGGCGTTCGCGGCGACGGAGACGGCGGTGCTGCTCCGGGATGGAACCGGAGGAATGCGCGTCGTGGGAGGCGCCAACCCGCTCGCCGGCACGGTTCCTCCGATCGCATCCCTGCGCAACACCACCGATGTCATCGCCGTGCACGCCGACGACGCGGAGCCGGAGTTCCCCGTCCTCGCGGCCGGGCTGAGGGAGGCGCGACTGGAGTCGCTCAGCATCGCACCGCTGATGAACGACGGCGAGAGCCTCGGCGTGCTGGTGTGCTTCTTCCGTCGCCACCGCGAATTCGACGAGCGGTCGTTCGATCTCAAGCGGGCGCTGGGACGCCAGGCGGCGCAGACCCTCGTCCGCATCCGTCTGCAGCGTCGCCTCGAGCACCTCGCGCTGTACGACCAGCTCACCGGAGTCGCCAACCGCCAGCTCCTGCAGCAGAGTCTCGACGCCGCGATCGGCATCTCGGCGCGGGCGAACGAGCCGCTGGCGCTCGTGTTCCTCGACCTCGACGAGTTCAAGTCGATCAACGACCGCTGGGGCCACGCCGCCGGCGACACGGTGCTGCGCGAGGTTGCCTCCCGCCTGCGCGAGGCTGTCCGCGCGGGCGATATCGTCGGCCGCATCGGAGGTGACGAATTCGTCGCGATCTGCGCGAATTCCGATCCGCACGACGGCGAGTCGATCGCGGAGCGCATCCTCGCCGTCACGCACGAGCCGATCCTGCTCCAGGGCGTGGCGATCACGGTCGCGGTGAGCGCCGGCATCGCCACGTATCGTCCCGACACCGACCCCCGCCCCACCGGCGATCAGCTGCTGATCAGGGCGGATGCCGCGATGTACAGCTCGAAGACCGCGGGCAAGGGCAGAGTCACGCTGGAGCCGCGCCCGGTCGGCTGAGACTTCGTCCGAGGCGGCGCTCCGGGGTTGGCGTTACGGCCCTCGAACCGCCGCTCAGGCGACCGGCGTCACCCGCAGCCACACGAAGCCGTGCGCGGGCAGCACGAGACCCGCGGCGAGGTCGACGCCGGAACCGCGAACCACGTCGGTCGCGGCGGCCCGGAAGCCGCCCAAGGTCGTGCGTTCGATGAGCGCCGGGCCATCGCCGACGTTCGCGAGCACCAGGATCACCTGCGCGCCGCCCGGACGCTGATAGCCGAGCACCGACGGATGCCGCGCGTCGAACCCGACGAGCTCGCCGCCGGCGAACTGGGGCGTCTCCTTCCGTGCGCGGATCAGGGCGGTCAGCCCGGTGTAGACCCGGCCGGCGTCGGTCGCGGCAACCGCTCTCTCGGCGTAGCGATCCGCCGGTCTGGCCGGACGATGCACCCACCGGCTGTCACCGGCCTTTGCGGGGTCCTCGGCGTACGAGTAGTCGTTGAGCTGAGCGACCTCATCGCCGAGGTACAGCAGCGGGATGCCGCCGGTGGACAGCGCGATCGCGTGTGCCAGGAGCACGCGGTCGACGCCGGCCGGGTCGCCGGCCTCGACACCGGCGAGGGATGCCGTAGTGCCCGCGACGCGGGCATCGCCGGTCTTCGGGTTCTCCTGGAACGGCACGCCGCGCGAGAAGCTGCCGGGAAACCGCCCGACGTAGAAGTCGTTGAGGAATCGCCGGTGGCTGTACGCGGCGATTCCGAGCTCCGCGGCATCCTCGTCGGCATACGTCCAGCCGATGTCGTCGTGGCTGCGCACGTAGTTGACCCACGCTGTGCCGGGAGGCAGAGCATGGCGGCGTTCGAGCGCCTGCTGCAGCAGGCGCGGGTCGCGTGTCGCCAGCGCCTCCCACGTCAGCGCCATCTGCAGCGGGTTGTACGACAGCTGGCACTCCTCGAGCGACACGTACTCGATCACCTCGTCCGGGTGGACGATCGCCTCCGACTTGAAGAGCAGGCTGGGCGCCGCCATCCGCAGCACCGCGTTGAACGCGCGCAGCAGCAGATGAGCCTCCGGCAGCGACTCGGAGGGTGTACCAAGTCGCTTCCAGATGAAGGCCACCGCATCCATCCGCAGCACCTCCACGCCTTGATTCGCGAGGAAGAGCATCTCGCTGGCCATCGCGCGGAAGACGGCGGGGTTCGCGTAGTTCAGGTCCCACTGGAAGTGATAGAACGTCGCCCAGATCCACCGCCCGTCCGGCAGCTGCACGAACGAGCCCGGGTGGTCGTCCGGGAAGATCTCGCGGACGGTCCGCTCGTAGGCATCGGGCATCGTGCGGTCGGGGAAGATCAGGTAGAAGTCCTCGTAGCCCGGCTCGCCGGCGACCGCCTTGCGGGCCCACTCGTGCTCGTTGCTGGTGTGGTTGAAGATGAAGTCCACGACCAGCGAGATGCCCGCGGCGCGCAGGTCGGCCGCGAGCGCGGCGAGATCTTCGATCGTGCCGAGGGCCGGATTCACCCGCCGGTAGCTCGACACCGCGTAACCGCCGTCGGAGTTGCCCTCGGGGCTCTCGAACAGCGGCATCAGGTGCAGGTAAGTGAGCCCGAGCTCTTGGAAGTACGGGATGCTGTCGCGCACGCCCGCGAGCGACCCGGCGTATCGGTCGACATAGCAGACGCCGCCCAGCATCCGGTGGGACAGGTACCAGCCGGGGTCGCGCTCGCGGGCATCGTCGTGGATCCTGAGCTCGCTCGGGCGGACGCTCCAGGAGGCCGCGGCCTCGGCGATGACCGCCGCCAGCTGGTCGAGACCATCGTCGCGCTCACCGTACAGTTCGACGAACAGCGGATGCAGCGCAGGGAAGTGCTCGGCGAACCGCCGGGCGAAATCCGCGTCGAACGGGCCGGCCTGCTCGGCCGCCCGGCGTGCGACCTCGTCGACGTCGCGACGCCAGTCGGCGGTGAGTCTGCGCATGACACTCCTTTGTGCGTCGCGGTGCGTGGTCTCACAATAGGGCTGAGACTCTCAACGACTCGACGGGAGGTCGTGATGCGACTCATCCAAGTGGCGCTGCACGCCGAGGATCTCGACCGTGCTGCGGACTTCTACACGGTGCTGCTCGAATCGCCCCCGTCCGCACGTTTCGACCCGCCGGGCCTTCTGTTCTTCGACCTCGACGGCGTGCGGCTGCTGCTGGATCGCGGTGCCCCGGCATCCCTTCTCTATCTGCATGTCAGCAACGTGCACGAGACCCTGGAGCGTTTGGACGGGCTCGCCGATGTCGTCGAACACCCGCGCGTGATCTACACGCATGGCGACGACGCGCTCGGTCCGGCTGGTCACGACGAGTGGCAGGCGTTCATCCAGGATTCCGAGGGCAACACCGTCGGACTGGTCGCTTTCCAGCGTCACTGAAGGGGCGGCGTTGTAGGCCGTCTTTTCCTGGTTCACAGCGGTGGTTCTTGTGGTTATTCGCTGACGGCGAACAACTGGCACTCGCAGGTCGAGAGTGCTAATCTGATCGTAGTTGAGCCGATACGACTCAACTCTCATACACCACACCCGGACTACGATCCGGCTATCCGACAAGGAGACGAATCATGGCGACCTACGACCCGTTCCGCGACCTCGACCGCCTCGCGTCGACGATGTTCGACGCCCGCCGCGGGCCCCGCCGCATGCCGATGGACCTGTACCGCGACGGCGACCACTACGTGCTGACCGCCGACCTGCCCGGCATCGACCCGGGCTCGGTCGACATCGACGTCGACGGGCAGCTGCTCACCATCCGCGCCGAGCGCACCCTCGCGGGTGGCGAGGGCGTCAAGTGGATCACGCGCGAGCGGGAGGCGGCGAGCTTCCTGCGCCAGCTGAACCTCGGCCAGGGCATCGACACCGAGCGCATCGCCGCGAACTACAGCAACGGCGTGCTGAACGTCACCATCCCGGTCAGCGAGAAGGCCAAGCCGCGCAAGATCGAGGTGGCGACCGAAGGCGACTCGCCGGTCATCCAGGCCCACGAGAGCAGCGACGCACCGCAGCCGGTCGAGCAGTAACCGACGTCGCGACGATCGAACGCCCCGGACTCCCCGTCCGGGGCGTTCGCCGTCTGCTGGTATCACCGGATCCGCCCGCCGCCTCTTCACGACGACCCGCATTCCGCGGGCTTCGACCCGCGCTCCGCGGGCCGACGTGACCCGTGCTCGCGGGTCGGAAGGAGAAGGTGGCATGGCCCTACACCGCAGCCTCATCGCGATTCTCGCGCGGAGGAACCCCAGCATCTGGGAAGAGATCATCGGCCCGCACGGACCGCTGAGCCGGTTCGACGCGGTCGCGCTGAACCCGCAGCCGCTCCCGCCGAAGAGCTCGAGTGGCGCTGAACCCGCAGCCGCTTCCGCCGGGCGTCGAGTACGGCGCGTACGTCGGCGCCGAGCTGGTGCGCGCCGCCGGTCTGGCGCAGCTGCTGCGCCTGCCGTTCGACGTCAACGTCGACGACATCTGCCCACCGCCGCGGCGGTGGCCGCCGATCCCGTGGCCGCCCGCCCCGTGGCCGCCGCGGCCCGAGCCGTGGCGTCACGCCGACGACTTCGACGGCGACTTCGATTTCGGGTACGCGGTCGGGCTCGCGTACGTGCTCGAGTCCAGTGTCCACGGATGGGAGCACCTCGAGGCGGCCGGGTCGCTCGAGCGCGTGCACGAGGCCGCGTTCGCGACTGCTGAGCGCGGCGTCGGCTGATTTCGCGCGCCCGGATGCCGGTCGGGCTCGACGGTCGGCGGGCATCCGGGTGATCCGTGACGGGGCGTAGCCTGAGGGCTGTGAGCGCTTACGTCTCGGCGTTCGAGCTGTTCTCCATCGGCGTAGGACCCTCGAGCTCCCACACGGTCGGCCCCATGCGGGCGGCCCGTGATTTCGCGATCCGGCTGCGCGAGTCGGGTCGGCTCGACGACGTCGCCCGGGTGACGTGCACGCTGTACGGCTCGCTCGGAGCGACCGGCATCGGTCACGGCACGCCGGATGCGGTCGTCGCTGGACTGCAGGGGCTCGTGCCCGAGACGGTGGACCCGGATGCCGTTCGAGCGGCGTGGACGGACTGGCCCGAGGGCCGGCTGCTTCGAGCTGGACGGCACGCATCCGGTGCGGTTCTCCAAGGCCGACGTGGTCTTCGCCCCGCGGACGCGGCTGCCCGGGCATCCGAACGCGATGACGCTCGAGGCGTGGACGACCCCGCACCGGACCGAGATCGACGATGCGGCGCGGCTCGCGGCGGCCGGCATCCGGACCACCGGCAGCGGCCGCCTCGCCTTCGCCGCTTCTCGTTCCGGGCGGCGACGAGGGGCTGGTGCTTCGCGAGACGTACTACTCGGTGGGCGGCGGGTTCATCCGCCGCGAGGGCGAGGCGGCGCGGGTCACCGCGCACGCCTACCCGCTCGCGTTCGACAGCGCCGAGGAGCTGCTGGAGCTGTGCGACGAGCGCGGCATCACGATCGCCGAGGCGGCGCGCATCAACGAGGAGGCCCTGCGCAGCGACGAGGAGATCGCCGCGGGGCTCGACGCGATCTGGGACGCGATGTCGGCCTGCGTCGAGGCGGGCCTGCACTCCGACGGCGTGCTGCCCGGGCTGCTGCAGGTCAAGCGCCGGGCATCGGCGATCCGCGAGCAGCTCGAGGAGGCGGAGGCCGGACGGTCATCGCGAGCTGCCGGGCGAGTGGCTCGGTGCCTTCGCGCTCGCGGTGAACGAGGAGAACGCCGCCGGTGGTCGCGTCGTCACGGCGCCGACGAACGGCGCCGCCGGCATCCTGCCCGCGGTCGCGATGTACTGGTGGCGCTTCCTGGCGGACTCCGGACTCGGCGCGGGCAACGCCGTCACGCCCTACGGCGAGCTCGTCGGCAGCGCGCTGCTGGGATTCGCCGGCCGCCAGCAGCTCGGACCCGATCGTGCCCGACGTCGTGGACGAGGAGCTCATCGCCGACGCGAACCGGCGGCGCGGCATCCGTCGTTTTCTGCTCACGGCGACCGCGCTGGGATCGCTCTTCAAGGCGAACGCCTCGATCTCGGGCGCCGAGGGCGGCTGCCAGGCGGAGGTCGGCTCGGCGTGCGCCATGGCCGCGGGCGGACTGACCGCCGTGATGGGCGGCACGAACCGTCAGATCGAGAACGCCGCCGAGATCGCGATGGAGCACCACCTCGGGCTCACGTGCGACCCGGTCGGCGGGCTCGTGCAGATCCCGTGCATCGAGCGCAACGCGATCGCGGCGTCGACCGCGGTCACCGCCGCGCGGCTCGCGCTGCGCGGCGACGGCTCGCACTACGTCTCGCTCGACGCGGTCGTCGAGACGATGCGGCAGACCGGCATCGACATGTCGCACAAGTACAAGGAGACGAGCGAGGGCGGGCTCGCGGTCAACGTCATCGAGTGCTGATGAGGCCGGATGGCGGACGTCCGCGCCGTCGGCGGACTCCGGGTGGCACTTCGTGTCGACTCCCGCTTGATGATGCGGCACCGATCTGCCACTTGGGCGAACGCGGGGCATTCTTGTTGCACCTCGGGGCGGCACGAATGGTCGCTTCGGGCCCGGCGAGGCGGCGCCATCTGCCACCGCGCTGGACAGCTCACGATGGCGTCACCGATTCTCACCAGCTCCCGCACGCTGAGCTCATGCGCGAGCATCGCCCAGGTCGAAGCGGGGCTCGTCAGCCGACAGCCGAGATGCTCGTGCACCGTTGCGATTGCAGGCGCGACCTTGATCCCGCGGATGCCGCTGCGACGAGCCGCGCGCGCGGGCGCATACACGGCCACCTCGAGTTCTTCACCGTGCGCGATCGGCAGCGACCGGATCACAGCGGCGGTCCGCCCAGCGAAGAAGGCATGCGGCGGCATGATCTCGCGATAGGCGCGGACTTTGCGCAGCACGCGCTCTCTCTCCGCGCGGTCCCATGCGAGCGGCTCGACGTCCGCGCCGTCCCGCGCGGCTCTGTCGAGCGCCGCCGTCGACCGATTCGAGTCGGTGTCCGCGTCACGCCCCGGCGCGAATCGGACGCCTCGGAACGGCACTTCCAGATCCTTCGCGCGGAGTCGACGCGGGGTAACGCCCGCTGCCAGGGCTTGAGATCGGGAGAAGGCGTCGCCGAGGTGGGAGGGCAGTGGAGCTGGGGGTCGCGGCATCCCGTCATGCTGGCGTCCGGCCGAGCGCCCATGGCGTGCGGAGGATGCGCTCGTGGACAACGTCATCAGCTGCTGCGCTGAGGAGAAGTGGATGCGGTGGCAGATGTGGCGGGATGCCGCGGCCGGAGGCGATGCGAAGTGCCATGTCGACACCCTGCGAGCGCCGCGCCTCAGCCCCCGCTGCGGCGACCCCGGCGCAGCCGGCCGAGCGTCTCGCCGATCGCCACCGCGACCAGCAGCAGCGCGACGGCGACGGACTCGCCGAGCGCGTCGAGCAGCGGGGAGAAGGCGGCCGAGCACCAGGATGCCGAGAATCCCGAGCACATGCGCCCGCGCCCAGCGGTGCTCGAGCACGCGGCGGAACAACGTGGTGCCGACAAGGAACAGAAGCGGTCCGCCGAGCGTGACGACCGTGGCCGCAAGCGTGTGCGCGTGCGGATGCCCGAGCGCTTCCTTGTCGCCGACGCTCATCAGCACGATGCCCGCGATGATCGCGAGGTGCACCCATGTGTAGGCGGTGCGCACGAGGCGTCCGGGCTCGTCGGCCGCCTCGATCGCCTCGGCGCCGATGCGCTCGCCGTGGTCGAAGTAGATCCACCACGCGGCCGCCGCCGCGACGAACGCGGCGAACATCGCGATGATGCTCTCGAGCGAGGACTCCATCGCGACGAACGCGAAGCCCGTGACGAGGAGGCCTTCGCCGAGTGCGATGAGCACGAACAGCGCGGTGCGCTCGGCGATGTGCGGACCGGAGACATCCCACGAGGCGAGCTGCACGCGGCCCGACACCGGGCACGCGGATAGCCGAACACCGTGCCGATCAGCTCGAGCGCGAGCGCGGCGGCCCAGAACGGCAGCTGCAGCGACAGCGGCAGCAGCGCGCCCGCGATCCACAGCGTGGCACCGGCCGCCGTCCAGACCAGGATGCACAGGAAGTCGCGCGAGACGGCGCGGTCGTGACGCGCGGTCGCCCACACGATGAAGCCCGTGCGCCCGACCTGCAGCACCACGAACGCGATCGCGAAGGTCCACGCCCGGTCGCCGAACGCTTCGGCGATCGCGGCGCTCATCACGAACGACACGAAGGCCAGCGCCACCACGGCGGCGCGCACCGGCAGCTTCACCGGGTCGAGCCAGTTCGTCACCCACGTGGTCGAGACCCACGCCCACCACAGCGCGCAGATCATGATCACGCCCTCGAGCGCTCCGAGCGGCGTCTGGTTCTCGTACAGGTACGCGGACAGCTGCGTCAGGGCGAAGACGAACACGAGGTCGAAGAACAGCTCGACGTAGGTGACGCGGTCGGCGCGGGGCGAATCGCTCGGACGCAGCACATCGCGCCGCATCCCGAAGGCCATGCCCCATCTTGGCACCCGGCACGAGCCCCACGGCCGTCCGCAGGCCCCGGCATCCCTCACCGCCCGAGCGCCCCAGGTCTAGGCTGACCGCATGCCGGAGTACGCGGTGCCGACCCCGAAGCGGCGGCGGGGGCGGCCCAAGGGCGGAGAGTCCGACGCGCAGGAGCGCATCGTGGCGGCGGCCGTCGACGAGTTCGGCGAACTCGGGTACGACGGCGCGACCATGCGCGGGATCGCGGCGCGGGCCGGCGTGGATTCCGCTCTGGTGCATCACTACTTCGGCACGAAGGCCGACCTGTTCGCGCAGGCGATCGGCGCTCCGATGCGCCCGGACATCGACATCCCGGCTCTCATCGAGGGCCCGCAGGACGGGTTGGGCGAGCGCCTCGTGCGCTACGTGCTGGAGGCGTGGGAGCGCCCCGAGACGCGCAAGCGCGGCGTGGTGCTGCTGCGCTCGGGCATCGGCAACCGGCTGACCACTCCGCTGCTCGCCGGCTTCCTCCAGCGGGAGCTGGTCGGTCGCATCGCGACGCGCGTGCAGACTCCGGATGCCGCGTTCCGCGCGTCGCTGGTTGCAAGCCAGATCGCGGGGCTGCTGATCGCCCGGTACGTTCTGCAGCTGCCGGCGTTGGCGGCCGCGAGCGTCGATGAGATCGTGGAGCGCGTGGGTCCGACGATCCAGCGCTATCTGACGGAGTGACAGCGGCGGCGGCGCCGGAGCGATCGAAAGGACAGGCGCGATGACGTTTCAGGCATACCTCGACAACATCGAGGACAAGACGGGGCTGACCCCTCGGCAGTTCATCGAGCTCGCGGAAGAGAAGGGCTTCGGCCCGGGCACGAAGTCGGGCGAGATCGTCGCGTGGCTGGGCGAGGACTACGGACTCGGACGCGGCCATGCGATGGCGCTCGTCCACGTCATCACGAAGGGTCCACGGATCGACCCGAAGCACGTGAACTCGGGCGGCACGCACAGCGACCCGTCCGACACGCTCTGGCTCGACGGCAAGGCGACGAACCCCGGCGGCTGAGCGGGCGGCGTGTGCCGCGGCATCCGTACGTCGGAGATTCACACCGAAGTCGGATGCTGCGGCGAAAATCCTCCGACGATCGCGGGTATCTCCGACATCCGAGGCACTTGACGCGACGAGTCGCCGGGCGGAGAATTCATCGCGTGATGAATAAGTCGCTTCCGCCCGCGCAGACGAGCGCCGCGCTCGCTCTCGCGACGAACGCCGTCGAGGTGCGCGCGCTGCGCGTGAAGCGGGGCAGGAACGTCGTGTTCGACGGGCTGGACCTCGATATTCCGCGCGGCCAGATCACCGGACTGCTCGGGCCCTCCGGCTGCGGCAAGACGACCCTCATGCGCTCGATCGTCGGCGTGCAGCAGGTCGACGGCGGCACGGTCTCGGTGCTCGGTGCGCCGGCGGGAAGCCCCGCACAGCGTCACCGCGTCGCGTACGACACGCAGGCGGCATCCGTGTACGCCGACCTGTCGATCCGGCAGAACCTGCGGTACTTCGCCCGGCTCATCGGCGCACCCCGCAGCGACGTCGACCGGGTCATCGAAGAGGTCGGCCTCAGCGACCACGGCAACCAGACCGTCGGGTCGCTGAGCGGAGGTCAGGAGACGCGCGTCTCGCTCGCGGTGGCCATGCTCGGCTCGCCCGAGCTCATGGTGCTCGACGAGCCCACCGTCGGTCTCGACCCGCTGCTGCGCGCCGAGCTGTGGACCGTCTTCCGCGCGCTCGCCGATCGAGGCACCACCATCATGGTGAGCAGCCACGTCATGGACGAGGCGCTGCGCTGCGACCGGCTGATCCTCATGCGTGCGGGGCGCATCGTGGCCGATACGACCTCCGCCCGACTGCTCGCCGACACGGGAGCAGTGGATCCGGATGCCGCATTCCTCGCGCTGATCGAGCGCGACGTCATCGCGCACCCGCGATCGGATGCAGCCGCGGCCCACGCCACGGCGCCGCATCCCGATCCGCACCACCCGCTGACGAGGCGCGAGTTGCGCGAGTCCGAAGAGGGCGACCGATGAACGGTGTGCGCACCCTCTCCACCGCCGGCCGCGTGCTGCGACAGCTGAGCCACGATCCGCGGTCGATCGCGCTCATGCTGATCGCGCCGAGCCTGCTGGTCGGCCTGTTCGCCTGGCTGTTCAGCGACCAGGAGGGGGTGTTCAACCAGTTCGGCGGCGCCATCCTCGCCCTGTTCCCCTTCATCGTGATGTTCCTGATCACCTCGATCACCACGCTGCGCGAGCGCCGGTCGGGCACGCTCGAGCGGCTGATGACCACGCCCCTCGGCAAGGCGGATTTCATCCTCGGCTACGCCCTGGCGTTCGGTCTCATGGCGACACTGCAGGCGATCATCACGGTGACCTTCGCGGTCCTCGTGTGCGGGCTCGAGGTCGAGGGACCGGTGTGGCAGCTCGGCCTCGTCGCGGTGGTCGACGCCATCCTCGGCTCTGCACTGGGGCTTCTGGCGAGCGCGTTCGCCCGCACCGAGTTCCAGGCAGTGCAGTTCATGCCGCTGATCGTCTTCCCGCAGATCCTGCTGGGCGGGCTGTTCATGCCGCGCGACCAGATGCCGGATGCGCTCTACGCGATCTCCAACTGGCTGCCGCTGAGCTACGCCATCGACGCCGTCAACGCCGTGACCACCGACGACGAGGGATGGGACCTGTACCGACCGCTCCTGATCGTGGTGGCGTTCGCGGTCGGCTCGCTGATCCTCGCCTCGGCGACATTGCGCAGGCGCACGCCGTAGCGCGCCCGGCCCGAAGGGGATCGGGCTAGCAGCTCTCCTGCTTGTTGCGCAGCTTCGCGGTGAGGTCGCGCAGCTGCGCGAGCTCGCCGTCGTCGAGCAGCGACATCCGCTCGGCGATCGAACGCCCGTGCATCGAGGCGACTTTGCGGAACGCCGCAGCGCCCTCTGGCGTGGCGCGCACCAGCGACCCTCGCCCGTCCTCCGGGTCGGGGCACTTGGCGATCAGGCCGCGCACGGCCATGCGGTCAACGAGCCGCGAGACGCTCGGCTGGCTGATCAGCATGTTCGCGGTCACGTCACGCAGACGCGCCGTCATCTCCTCGCCGCGCGTGACGGTCAGCAGCACGTCGTACTCCGCTTGCGAAAGGCCGGTGTCGTCGAAGTCGCAGCTGATCTCGTCGAACACCTCGTGCTGCGCACGAAACAGGCTCTCCCAGGCGTCGATCGCGAGGCGGCGGTCGGTCATAGGCACCACTGTAGGCGAATGGAGGTGGCAACTGGGCGTCGCGGAGAGGCCCATATGCTGAGCCTCATGGGGGCGAAACTGCTGCGCGTGCTCGTCGTCGCTCTGGTGGCCGTGGGGCTGCCGCTTGCGCTGGTTTCGGCGTGCACGTTCGACGACTCGACCCCGGATGCCGATGGCCCGGTGTCGACGAATGTGAACGACTTCTCGTTCGAAAGCCTCGACGTGCGGTACACGCTCGGCAGGGCGGACGACGGCTCGGGCACCCTGCTCGTCGAGGAGCGGTTCGTGGCTGTGTTTCCCGTTTACGACCAGAACCGCGGCATGCAACGCCGGATCCCGGACTCGAATCTCGGTGCTCCGCTGAGGCCGGAGCTGATCTCGATCACCGATGGAGAGGGCGATCCGCGGCCGGTCGAGACCGAGTCCGAGGACGGCGAGTACATCATGACCTCGCGCGCCGACGACTACGTCCACGGCGCACAGACGTACGTGTTCACATACACGCTTCAAAACGTCACCCGGTTCTTCGAGAACACCGGCGTGGACGAGTTCTACTGGGATGTCAACGGCACCGGGTGGGCGCAGGACTTCGGCAGGGTCTCGGTACGGCTGGCGATTCCGGCGGACCTCGCCGGATCGCTGACCGGATCGCAGGCCTGCTACGTCGGCTACGAGGGCTCGGGGCAGTCATGCGAGATCGCCGCGGACGCCGCCGAGGACGGCAGTGCAGCGGTCTCGGCAGCCGCGGGGCCGGTGTTCGCGTACCAGACCGTCACGATCGCGGTCGGGTTCGAGCAGGGGACGTTCACGCCGTTCGACTCGTCGTATCTCGCCTCGCCCTGGGGATGGCTGCAGGCGATCTCGGCCTTGGGAGTGCTCGCAGCCCTCGTGTTCGCCGCCGTGACTCGCGCGCGGCACCTGCGGGACTCGCCAGGTCGGCCGACGATCATCGCGGAGTACACGCCGCCGCCGGAGATCGATGCGCTCGAGAGCGCCGTGCTCTTGGGCCGCTCGACCAAGGCGATCCCGGCGGAGGTTCTCGAACAGGCCGTGGTGGGCAGCATCCGCATCGTGGAAGGCAGCCCCAAGCTGTTCGGCGGCGTGAAGCTGAAGGCTCAGCTGATCGACCCGTCGCGCGCCGACGGCGACGGCAGGCTGCTGCTGAGCGGGCTCTTCCCGTCCCTGCATCCCGGGGCCGAGTACGAGTTCGGCAGCACCGACACCCGCTTCTCGACCGCGGCGCAGAACATCCTCAAACTCGCGAACGCGGAGCTGACCCGCCGCGGACTGCGCAGAGCGGTGCCGAACACCGTGCGCGCGTGGCCGATGCTCACGGTGATGGGCACGTCGGCGCTCGTCCTGGTCACGGGACTCTTCGCCATCTTCGCCTCGGTACAGCCGCTCATCCCGATCCTGCTGATCGTCGGATCCGGAATCGCATTCTTCGTCGTGATCGCGTTGATCTCGCGCACGCCGCTGACCGCGAAGGGCGCCGAGGTGCGCGACCATCTGAAGGGGCTCAAGGAGTTCATCGAGTGGGCGGAGGCGGATCGCATCCGCATGCTGCAGTCGCCGAGGGGCGCGGAGCGCGTCCGCATCGACCCTCGCGACCCGGCGCAGATGCTCAAGCTGTACGAGGTGCTGCTGCCCTACGCGGTGGTGTTCGGCCAGGAGAAGGAGTGGGCCGAGCAGCTCGCGGTGCTCTACGGCCAGGACAACTCCCCGCACTGGTACGCCGGCTCGCACGGCTTCACCGCCGCCTCCTTCTCCTCCGGCATCAGCTCGCTCTCGGCGAGTTCGTCTTCGTCGTCGTCCACGTCCGGCGGATCGAGCGGCGGGGGATCGGCCGGCGGCGGAGGCGGCGGAGGTGGCGGCGGCGGGGTGTGAGAGCGACCACGTCACCTGATCAGCGGATGCCGGGGGCACAAGTCAGGGCCGGTGGGGGCGCTCCCGGGCGCACAAGTCAGGGCCGGTCGGAGAGGCTCCCGACCGGCCCTTGTCCCTTGCACCAAGAGTGTCCTGCAATCACATGCGGTCGTTGCCACAGCAAAACAACTTCCGTGCTTGAACTCTATAACGACGAGGTAACGGAAGGGAAGAGGTTCCCGTTATCTTTTTGTGATTCTTTTCTCGCGCATGCAGAACCGATTGTCCATTGCCGAATGGAGGGACGACGTCGTGACCACATGCACTCGCGACCACAATCAGCAACTGCAGGCGTTCACAAGACCGAAGGGCGATGGAGAAGATCCTGCGGATGGGATGAGCGTGCATCTGAGGCTATCGACGCGGCGTGCAGTACAGGAGTATCGTCCGCGCCAAGGGGGTGAGGCGTGAGTCGCCGGGGGCGGCGCATCGGGTTTCGAGCGCGTATCCACGCATCGCCATAGCGCGACGGCACGCACCCATGAGCACAATCCACACGACGCATACGGACTCTGATCGCTCGGTCCGCCGCCCCATCCGCGGGCTCGCGGCATCCGTTTCTTCTCGTTCTGCTGCTCGCCGCGTGCACGGCGTCGAACGACGATTCGAACGACGACACCCCGCCGACCCCTGAGCGGACAACGGCGTCGAACTTCGAGTACGTCGACTGTCCGTCGCCCAACATAGAGGGTGTCGAGGCTCTCGAGTTTCCGCCCGAGGTGCGGTGCGGCTATCTCACGGTGCCCGAGAACAGGGACGACCCCGAGGGAAAGCAGATCCGAATCTTCGTGGCGCGTGCGCCCGCCGCCTCAGACGACCCCAAGCCCGACCCGCTCGTGATGCTCGCCGGAGGGCCTGGCGGTGCGGGTTCGTTCGAGATCACAGGCAAGATGGCCGCGGGACTCAACGCCGAGCGCGAGGTGATCTTCGTCGACCAGCGCGGCACCCACCTCGCCGATCCGCTGCTCGAGTGCCCCGAAGCTGAACAGGCCGACAACGATGCGATCAGCATCCCATTCCTGTCGGCAGAGGCGACCGAGGCCCAGGTCGCGGCCAACGAGGTCTGCATAAGTCGCGTACGGGACGAGGGCTTCGACCCGGCGGCATACAACACCGCCGAGAATGCGGCCGACTTCGCCGACTTGCGGGTCGCGCTGGGCATCGACGAATGGAACGTCTACGGCGTCTCCTACGGATCGCGGCTCGCGTTGTCGTACTTGCGCGATCACCCCGAAGGCATCCGCAGCGTCGTGCTCGATTCGGTGTCGCCCCCGAACGTGAACATCGCCGAAGACTGGTGGTCCGCCCCCGCGAGCTCGTTCCGCGCGATATTCGAGGCATGCGCCGCTCAGCCGTCGTGTGCTGCGGCGTATCCCGACCTCGAGGCCGACTTCTTCGCAACGGTGAACCGGCTCGCCGCGACGCCCGAGGTCGTGGAGACGACGGATTCCGCCGGCCAGCCGCTCATCGTCAACATCGACGCCTTCCCATTCCTGTACGCCATCATCATGGCAAGCGAGCGAGGCGATGCGTCGGGCGTGCCCAAGATGATCGATGACATGGCGAATGGCGATACGGCTTCCACGGTCGAACGGATGCTGGCGCTTCAGACACCCGACTTCTTCCTCGGCCTGGGTGGCTGGGGTCTCGCGATGACCATCTTCTGCGGCGAGAGTGCGAACCTCACGACCGAAGCGGCATACCTTGCGCGGTCGAAGGAGGTGCTGCCCGAGTTCCCCGATGCGGTATTCGCGGTACAGCCCAAGCAAGGACGCCTGTTCCAGCAATGCCCCGTCTGGGATGTGCCCGACCGGCCAGACCTCGGCGATCCCGCCGTCAGCGATCTCGACGTGCTGCTCATGGAGGGCATGTTCGACGCGGCAACCGCACCCGCGTGGGTCGAAGCGGTGACCCCGCACCTCTCGAACGTGCAGGTCGTGGAGTTCCCGTTCACCGGGCACGATGTGCTGGACAAATCGCAGTGCGCGAAAGACGTCATGTCCGCGTTCCTCGACGATCCGTCGGCTCCCGTCGACGGGTCGTGCGCGGCGGAGATCGAGCTGGTCTTCACTACGGAGTGAGGCCGGCTGCACGGCTCAGCGCGCCGTGCAGTCGAGCCGATCAGTACCAGCCGGTCGATTCGGAGTGGCCCCACGCACTGCACGGCGATCCGTAGACGGCCCCGATGTAGCCGAGACCCCACTTGATCTGGGTCACCGCGTTGGTCTGCCAGTCCGATCCCGCGCTGGCCATCTTGCTGCCGGGCAGCGCCTGCGGGATGCCCGTGGCACCGCTCGACGCGTTGTACGCCTCGTAGTTCCAGCCGGACTCACGGTCCCACAGCGAGACGAGGCAGGAGAACTGGTCGCCGCCCCAGCCGTACTCCGCGGAGGCGATCTGCGCGGCCACTGCCTTCGCACCCTCAGGGGTGTTCGCGGTTGCGAGCGCCGCTTCGGCTGCCGCGGCGAGCTCGGCTTGCCGCTGCGCTTCCGCCGCGGCAGCCTCGGCCTGGCGCTGCGCTTCGGCAGCGGCCTCCGCTGCCGCCGCCGCGGCCGCGGCAGCAGCCGCGTCGTCGGCGGCCTTCTGGGCCTGCGCGGCCTCGAGGAGATCGCGCAGCTCCGCCGCACCGGCGAGCACACGACGCGTCTCGGTCGTCACGTCCTCCGTCACGTCGGGCAGAAGCAGCACGGGAACCAACTCGAACGCGGACAGCCGGTCCATGGCCTCGCGGAGGTCCGCCGTGTCGACGGAGGTGTCCGCCACGCCGACGTCGAGGCCGGATGCGGTGATGTCGGCGGTCACGGTTGCCGCTTCGGTCAGCGCGGAGCGCGCGGCATCCAGCGCGGTCTGCGCATCCTGTGAGATCTCGCGCAGGGTCTGCACTGCAGACTGCGCGACCGCAGCGGGCGAGGAGGCGGCGGGCGTTGCGGCAGCGGCTGGAATCGCGGTGAGCAGGCCGGTCAGCGCGATAGCGCTGAACGCCAGGCTGAAAGCTGCGGCGCGGGAGGCGATGGACTTGCGGGCTGAACGCCGGGCACGGCGAGTCTGAGGCTCGAGCATGTGGGGGATGGTTCTTCCTGAGTGTCTGCCACCGGCGCAGGCCGGCGGTGAGCGCCCTCGGGTCGGACGCAAAACACCGAGTCTGCCTCACCCCGTCTGGACGAAACCCCGGTGGATCCTGGCAGAAACGTGGGAGAGCGCGTTCCGGAAAGCCCGGACCGCTGCGTGCGACGCGACCTCAGATCGTGACGGACCCGGTGATGCAGGTGGTCGAGGGGCCGCCCACCCACGCTTCGTCATCGATCACCTCGATCGCGATCAGCCCGTCGCGGGCGACGCGCGAACCCTGTGTGTTCGTGTACTTCGCGGGTGTCCGCCCCTCGCGGTGGAGCCACTGCGCCAGCGAGGCGTTGAGGCTGCCGGTGACGGGATCCTCGTGGACGCCGACGGCCGACGCGAAGCCGCGCACCTCGTACAGGGCGGGCGACCCCGGCTCATGGCGTCCGAGCACTCCGATCATGACGTGGGGGTCGGCGGAGAAATCCGGTTCGAGCGCGAGCACGTCCGCCGCGCTCGCCAGCTCGACCGCGGCCCAGCCCGGACCGTTGTCGACCCACTGGTGCGAGAGGATCGCGTCGCGTTCGACGCCCAGCGCCGCGGCGAACGCCGACAGCTGCGCCTCGTCGATCGGCCCGCTGCGGATGGTCGCGGGCGCCTGGAACGCAAGACCCGAGTCGGTGCGCCGCAGCTTCACGAGCCCCGCGCCGCACTCCTGCACGATTCCGTCCGTCGACCGCGGGATGCCGCCGGCCTCGAGCCATGCGTGCGCCGAGCCGAGCGTCGGATGCCCTGCGAACGGCAGCTCGCCCCCGGGCGTGAAGATCCGCAGGCGGTAGTCGGCGGCATCCGTCGTGGGTGGCAGGACGAACGTGGTCTCGGAGAGGTTCGTCCAGCGGGCGAAGGCCGCCATGTCGCTGTCGGCGATGCCGTCGGCGTCGAGGACGACGGCGACCGGGTTGCCGTGGAACGGCATGGTCGAGAAGACGTCGACCTGGGCGAAGGCGCGGGCTCGAAGGGAGGACACGGTTCAAGGGTGGCACAGGCGCGAGGCAGGACTACCGTGGGGTCATCGGGGCGGGCGCCGCGAAACGAGACACCTCGTGCGCGGGCGATCCGACAAGCGCTGAAGACCTCGAGAAGGGCCGCACATGCAGAAGACCTCCTTGATCGCCCTCGCCCGGCACGAGCTCGACCACGCGCGGACCGCTCCCAACGGGCGCAGTGCGAAGACGGTCGTCGGCGGGCATGAGCGACAACTGCGCCAGACCGTCATGGCCCTGCGGGCGGGCGAGGGCCTCTCCGAGCACGATAGCCCCGGCGAGGCCACGGTTCAGGTGCTGACCGGGCGAGTGCTGCTCAGATTCGGGGGCTCATCGTGGAACGGGTCGGTCGGCGACCTGCTGCGGATCCCGGATGGCCTGCACTCCCTCGACGCCGTCGAGGACTCGGTCATCCTGTTCACCGTCGTGAAGACGCGCTGACCGTCGCGCCGCCGCTGCCGCGGCATCCGCCGGCCGTACGCTGACCAGCATGGCCGTCAGTCAGTCCCGCCGTGCGCGTGCGTCGCGACGTCGCAAGCGCCGGATGGATGCCGCTGACAACGACCTGACGCCGCAGCAGTGGGCCGAGATCCGCGTCGCCTGGGGCGGCTGCGCCTACTGCGGCTCGGCGACCGGTCCGCTTCAGCGCGACTGCGTGCTTCCACTGTCGCGCGGCGGGCGATACACGATCGAGAACATCGTTCCCGCGTGCCGTTCGTGCAATGCGAGCAAGTGCAACGACGAGGTCACGAGCTGGCTGCGGCGCAAGCGGCTCGACGAGCGGACGTTCCTGCTCCGCCACCGCGAGTTCCTCGACGGCCTCGTGGTGGCCCTCGCGGAAGCTGCCGAGGAGTCCGTCGCGCCGGCCGAGGCGACCGCCTCGCCCTGACGCGAGGCTCGCGGACGTGCCGCGTAGCCTGGGCGGATGGCCCCCGCATCCGCCCGCATCGCCCTGGAGGTCGCCGACTGGCGACGCCGCGTGTTCGCCCTCTACGCCGCCGTGCGGCTCGAGGACGATCCGGAGGACGCGCACGAGCTGTGGCGCATCGAGCGCGACGATCTGATGGCTCGGCATCCGGCGACGCCGGTCCTCGCTGACGACATCGCGCTGTTCGAGGGCCTGCCGATCGCGCCGTACGACCCGGACTGGCGGTTCGAGATCCCGATTCTCACGGCCGAGCCGGGCGGTTTCGACTTCGCCACGGCGACGGATGGGATCGTGCCGTTCGAGCGGGTCGGCAGGGTCGAGATCCCGGATGTCGGCGCTCTCGACGTCTGGCGGCTCAAGTCCTACGGCGGGGGGCTGTTCGTTCCGGTTCGCGACGCGCTCGCGGGCCGCCCGGGCGGAACGTATGGGGGCGGACGCTACTTGCTCGACACGATCAAGGGCGCGGACCTCGGCTCGGATGCCGCCCGCGGCACGATCGTGCTCGACTTCAACTTCGCCTACAACCCCTCGTGCGCCTACGACCCTGCGTGGGTGTGCCCGCTCGCGCAGCCCGGGAACGTGCTGCCGGTGCCCGTGCCGGTCGGCGAGCTGTACGGCTGAGCCTGCGGCGTCACACCCCCGCGAACCCATGGCTTGCGCGCGAACCAACGCGCTCCGTGCGACGGGAGCGCATGGGGTCGGCGCGAAGGTGTGGGCTCGGCGGAAGAACGTCAGGGCAGGCGGTGCGCGGCGTAGTACTCCAGCAGACTGCGGGTCGAGGCATCCTGGGCCGCCAACGCCTCGGCATCCCCTTCGATCGCGGGGGCGATCTGCAGCGCGAGCTGCTTGCCCAGCTCGACGCCCCACTGGTCGAACGAGTTGATGCCCCAGATCACGCCCTGCGTGAAGGTGATGTGCTCGTACAGCGCGATGAGTTGACCCAGCACGTGCGGTGTGAGGGCCGGCGCGAAGATCGACGTGGTCGGCCGGTTGCCCGCGAAGGTTCGAGCCGCGACGAGCGGCCCGGTGGTGCCCTCGGCTTCGACCTCTTCGGCGGTCTTGCCGAAGGCCAGCGCCTTCGTCTGGGCGAGGAAGTTGGCCAGGAAAAGCCCGTGCACGTCCCGTCCGTCGTCGTCGAGCGGGTACGCCGGGTTGACGAACGCGATGAAGTCGGCGGGGATGAGGCGGGTGCCCTGGTGGATCAGCTGGTAGAACGCGTGCTGACCGTTGGTGCCGGGCTCACCCCAGAACACCTCCCCGGTCCCGGTCGTCACGGGGGTGCCGTCCCAGCGCACCGACTTTCCATTCGACTCCATCGTCAGCTGCTGCAGGTATGCCGCGAAGCGATGCAGCTGCTGCGCGTAGGGCAGCACCGCGTGCGACTGCGCGCCGAGGAAGTTCGAGTACCAGATGTTGAGCAGTCCCATCAGGACGGGCACGTTGGACTCCAGCGGCGCGGTGCGCATGTGCTCGTCGACGTCGTGGAAACCGCCCAGCAGCTCGTGGAACACGCCGGGCCCGAGCGCGATCGCGAGCGACAGGCCGATCGCCGAGTCCACCGAGTAGCGTCCGCCGACCCAGTCCCAGAACCCGAACGCATTCGCGGGATCGATGCCGAACTCGGCGACCCTGTCGAGCGCGGTGGAGACGGCGACGAAGTGATGGGCGACCGCATCGGTGCGGGACGACTTGGTTCCGTCGATCGCGTCCGAGGCCTCGAGCTCGGCCCACAGCCAGTCTCGGGCGAGCCGTGCGTTGGTGAGTGTCTCGAGGGTCGTGAAGGTCTTCGAGGCGACGATGAACAGCGTCGTCTCGGGGTCGAGGTCCGCCGTGGTCTGCGCGATGTCGGTGGGGTCGATGTTCGACACGAAAAGCGCCTCGATGCCGGCATCCGCGTACGGCTTGAGCGCCTCGTAGATCATCACCGGGCCGAGATCCGACCCGCCGATGCCGATGTTGACGACATGGGTGACCTTCTTGCCGGTCACGCCCCGCCATTCGCCGGAGCGCACCCGCTCGGCGAACGCGGAGATCGCGTCGAGCACCTCCTGCACGTCGGAGTCGATGTCCTGCCCGTCGACGACCAGGGCGGGTGAGGCTCCGGCCGGCCGGCGCAGCGCCGTGTGCAGCACAGCGCGGTCTTCGGTCGTGTTGATGTGCTCGCCGGCGAGCATCGCGGCGTACCGTTCGGCGACGCCGGTCTGCTCGGCGAGCTTCACCAGCGAGGCCAGGATGTCGTCGGTGACGAGGTTCTTCGAGAGGTCGACATGCAGGTCGCCGAGCGTGAACCCGAGGCGCTCGACCCGCCCGGGGTCATCGGCGAACCAGCCGCGCAGGTCGGGCGTGAAGGAGCGGTGATGAGCCTCCAGCTCGGCCCAGGCGGGGGTGGACGTGGGATCGATGGGGCTGCTCATGCGTCAACGCTATCCGCACCCGCGGGCGTGTGTCAGGCTCGCATGATGGACTCGCAGAACCCCTACGCTTCCCGGCCGTGGCTGTCCTCGTACGCGCCCGGCGTGCCGGACGAGATCGACGAGGTCACCCAGACGCTGCCCGACATGATCGAGTCGAGCATCGCTCGCTACGGCCGCGCCACGGCGCTGGAATTCTTCGGCGCGACCACGTCGTACCGGGAGCTGGGGGAGCAGATCGAGCGGGCCGCGGAGGGGCTCCGCCGCCTCGGTGTCGCACAGGGAGACCGCGTCGCGATCGTGCTTCCGAACTGCCCGCAGCACGTCGTCGCCTTCTACGCCGTGCTGCGGCTGGGTGCGATCGTCGTCGAGCACAACCCGCTGTACACGGCCCGCGAGCTGCGCCACCAGTTCGAAGACCACCAGGCTCGCTTCGCCATCGCCTGGGACAAGGTGTACGACACGCTCGACGGATTCCCCTCCGACCTGAAGCTCGAGCGCATCGTGAGCGTCGACCTCACCGACGCCATGCCGTGGCGCACCCGCGTCGCGCTGCGGCTGCCGATCCCGCGGGCGCGCGCTGCTCGCGCGCAGCTGACCGCGACGCCGAAGGCGCGGAAGGTGCTGACGTGGCAGAAGCTGGTCGATTCGCGGCGGCTCGGCAAGCGGCATCCGCGCCCCGCCCTGGACGACACCGCGCTGCTGCAGTACACGAGCGGCACGACCGGCACCCCCAAGGGGGCGATCCTGACCCACCGCAACCTGCGCGCGAACGCGATGCAGGGGCGCGCGTGGGTGCCCGGCCTCGCCGAGGGCGAGGAGAACTTCTACGGTGTGCTGCCGCTGTTCCACGCCTATGGCATGACGCTGTGCCTCACCTTCGCGATGAGCATCGGCGCGCGACTGGTGCTGTTCCCGAAGTACGACGCGACGCTCGTGGCGGATGCCGCGAAGAAGAGCCCGCCGACGTTCCTGCCCGCGGTTCCGCCGATCTACGATCAGCTGGCGCGCTCGGCGCAGCAGGGCGAGATCGACCTCACGAGCGTGCGTTTCGCGATCTCGGGTGCGATGAGCCTGCCGGTGGAGACCGTGGCGAAGTGGGAGAAGGCGACGGGCGGGCTGCTGGTCGAGGGGTACGGGATGACCGAGACCTCTCCGGTCGCACTCGGCAACCCGATCGGCCCCTCGCGGCGCCCGGGCACGGTCGGCGTGCCGTTTCCCAGCACCGACATCCGGGTGGTGGATCCGGCCGACCCGACCGTGGACCGTCCGTTCGGCGAGTCGGGTGAGCTGCTGCTGCACGGTCCCCAGGTGTTCCAGGGGTACTGGCGGCGCCCGTCCGAGACGGCCGAGACGCTGCTGCCGGGAGGCTGGGTGCGCACCGGCGACATCGTGACGGTGTCCGCCGACGGTTTCGTGACGGTGGTCGACCGGATCAAGGAGATCATCATCACCGGAGGGTTCAACGTCGCTCCGACCGAGGTCGAGGAGGCGCTGCAGGGTCATGCCGACGTCGTCGAGGCTGCCGTGGTGGCGATGCCTCGCAAGGGCGGCGAGGAGGTGGTCGCGGCCGTCGTGCTGCGCGAGGGCGCCGAGCTCGATCCGGACGCGCTCCGCGACTACTGCAAGGAGCACCTGGCGGCCTACAAGGTGCCGCGCAGGTTCTTCGCCGTCGAGGAGCTGCCGCGCTCGCTCATCGGCAAGGTGCTGCGCAGGCAGGTGCGGGAGCAGCTGCTGCGCGAAGCGGAGTAGCAGCGGGGGGCCGCCGCTCCGGCGACGGGCTCTTGCGCGGCTGCGGTGTTCGGGATTCAGTCTGCCGTGCTCCGGCCTGCAACGTGCGACGCGGATTCCTCCATGCCGGGCGCGGGCAGCTGCTCGTCCGGACTGAATCCCGAACGTGGGATGGCCGGAACCTCAGAGCTCAGGGGTGCGCGGCGGCGCGGTGCGCCGCGGTCGCAGCGACTCGAAGCCCGCCGCCCACCGCAGCAGGTCGGAGTCCGAATAGGCCGGGCCGGCGAAGGTCAGGCCCACCGGCATCCCGATGTCGGCCATCGTGCCCATCGGCACCGTCACGGTCGGGATGCCGAGGTGCCGGATGGCCAGGTTGCCGTTGGCGACCCACACCCCGTTGCGCCATGCGGCGGCCGCGGAGGCTTCGTTCACGTCGGCGTCGGCTGGACCCACGTCGGCGACGGCGGGGAATATCACGGCGTCGAGGCCGCGGGTGGTCATCCACTGATGGAGGTCGATCCGCCGGGTGCGCTCCAGGCCTTCCAGGCCCGCGCGGACGAGATCGGCGAGCCCGCTCCGGAGTGGATCGGCGACCCCGTTGGCGCGGGCGCGCGTGACGTACTCCGAGATGTCGATATCGAACGATCCGTATCGATCCGGCAGCGCGCCGGCCGGATGCGGGAAGATCTTCGCTCCGTCGACCTCGGCGAGCGACGACAGCCCGGGTTGGCCGTTCGCGGCGAGGAAGTCATGCCACGACCACATCGACATGTCCCAGATCTCGGCGTCGAAGTAGGCCGCGGGGACGATGCCGCGGTCGAAGATCGACGGCGCCCCCGCCCGGTCGGCCTCGTAGTTGCTGACGACGGGGAAGTCGACGATCACGATCTCCGCCCCGGCCGTCTCCAGGTCGGCCTTCGCCTGCCGCCAGAGCTCGAGCATGGACGGGCGAGGCTCGATGCGCTGACCGGTCGAGGCTCCGATGCCGCGACCGGTTCCGGCATCCGGGTCTTCACCGATATACATCGCAGGGATGCCGAACCGCCGGCCGCCGAGACCGCCGGCGGCGCCCTCGGCCAGCGAGGGGTACGACTGCGGTCGCACCTCCGACGCTCGGGGAATCGGCACCCACCGCTGCGATCGCCACAGGTCGCCGCGGGTCTCGGGGTCGTCGGCGACGACGACGTCGAGCACCTCGAGCAGGTCGGCCATCGAGCGCGTGTGCGGCACCACGACGTCCATCGTGGGCACGAGCGGCCAGTTGCCGCGCACCGAGATCACGCCTCGCGACGGTGTGTAGGCGCACAGCGCGTTGTTCGAAGCCGGTGCGCGCCCGGAGGACCAGGTTTCCTCACCGAGACCGAACGCGGCGAAGCCGGCGGCGGTCGCGGTGCCCGACCCGTTCGACGAACCCGAGCCGAACGCCGAGGTGAGGTAGTCGGCGTTGTACGGACTCTCGGCTCGGCCATACAGCCCTCGCTGCATGCCGCCGTTGGCCATCGGCGGCATGTTGGTCAGCCCGATCAGCACGCAGCCCGCGTCGCGCAGGCGCTCGATTGAGAATGCGTCGCGACGGGCGACGAGGTCCGCGAAGGCGGGGCTGCCGGAGGCCACCGTCATCCCGCGCACCATGTAGCTGTCCTTGGCCGTGAACGGGATGCCGTCGAGCGGTCCGAGCGTCGCGCCCTCGCTGCGCCGTCGGTCGGATGCCTGAGCGTCCGCGAGCGCGTCGGGGTTGAGCTCGACGATCGAGTTGAGACGGATGCCGCTCTGGTCGTACACCCGAATGCGGGCGAGATAGGCCTGCGTCAGCTCGACGCTCGTGGTCGCGCCCGACTCGAGCGCGGTCCGGAGCTCGGCGATGGTCGCCTCGACGATGGGGATCATGATGCGGCCCGCGCCACCGACTTCGGCTGCTGCTGGGTGATGCAATGGATGCCGCCTCCGCGCTGGAGGATCGGTCGGGCGTCGATCGTCACGACGTCGCGACCGTAGACGTCCGCGAGGATCGCGGCGGCGCGTGCGTCGGCGTCCGGTTCGCCGTACCCGCAGGCGATCACGCCGCCGTTGACGACCAGATGGTTCGCGTAGTTCCAGTCGACGAAGCCGTCCTCATCGCGCAGCGTCTGCGGCGCGGGCAGCTCGATGATCTCGAGACGCCGATCCGCGGCATCCGTCGCCTGTTCGAGCACTTCGCGCACCTCGCGCACGACCCGATGATCGGGGTGGGACGGGTCGTCCTGCCAGTGCAGCAGCACGCGGCCGGGAGCGGCGAAGGTCGCGACCATGTCGACGTGCCCGCGGGTACCGGCCGATTCGTAGTCGCGGGTGAGCCCGCGGGGGAGCCAGATGCAGCGCGTGGCGCCGATCGTGCGCTGCAGTTCCCACTCGACGCGCTCCTTGGTCGAGTACGGGTTGCGTCGCGGGTCGAGCTGGACGGTCTCGGTCAGCAGGACGGTGCCTTCTCCGTCGACGTGGATGCCGCCGCCCTCGTTCACGAGAGGCGAGGGGAGGTGCGCGGCTCCCGCCAGCTCGGCGACGGTATGGGCTATGCGGTTGTCGCGCTCCCACGTCGCCCAGGCGTTCGCACCCCACCCGTTGAAGGTCCAGTCGACGGCGCCGAGGGTGCCGGCCTCGTCAACCACGAAGGTCGGGCCGATGTCGCGCATCCAGTAGTCGTCCAGCGGTGCCTCAACCAGGTCGATCTCGCTCGAGAGCCGCTTGCGCGCCTCGGCGACGGCCGACGGATCGACGACCATCGTGACCGGCTCGAACCCGGCCGCCGCGTTGGCCACGGCCGCCCAGGTGTCACGCGCCAGATCGGCGGATGCCGCGTCGTCCCCGAGTGTGTTGCCGACCCGGGGGAACGCCATCCACACACGCTCCTGCGTGGAGAACTCGGCGGGCATGGTCCAGGTCATCGTGCACTCCTCACGGGCTCGTCCGCTGCGGCGGCCGCAGCGGCGGTGATCTCATCCTGGGCGCTGCGGCGTTCGTGCGCACCCGGGTGGCGGGCATCGGCCCACGCGAGCGCGGGACGCGAGGCGGGGTCGCGGTAGGGGCTCGTGGTGCGCCAGAGCAGCGCGTACAGCCCGGCGCCGAGCGCGGGGCCCACGAGCGACGACAGATCCGCTCCACCGAGCGCCGTCGAAATGGGGCCGGTGTACAGGGTGGTGTTCACCATGAGAACCGCGACCGTGGTCGCGACCAGCATCGCCGCCACGCCCGGGAGGAACCAGCCGCGGGAGTACCAGAACGGGCTGTTCCTGCTGGTGTCGTTCAGCGCGAGCCCGTCGTAGCGACCGCGCCGCAGAACGATGTCGATCGCGTAGATCGCCACGAGCGGACCCATCACGGCGACCGCGATCTCGATGGCGTAGCTGAGGGTGTCGAGGAACGCCGGTGCGCCGTACAGGAGGTACGCGGCCAGCACCGCCGCCACCACCCCGACGATCAGAACGGAGACCGAGCGGCGGATCCGCGGGACGAACGCCTGGGCGTACAGGCCCGTGGAGTAGGAGCACAGCACGTTGTTGGCGAGCGTGCCGACGATGATGGCGAGCAGGAAGATCGGGTACAGCCAGGAGGGGAGGATCTCGGCGATGGCGGTCTGCGGATCGGTCATGTCGATCGAGGTGCCCGCGACGACCCCCAGGCCGGCGATCAGCACCGACGGGACGAATCCGCCGAGCGCCGTGAACAGGATGATCCGGCGCCGCGGAGTGGGTGCCGGCAGGTAGCGGGAGTAGTCGGCGCTCGTGCCCCACGACAGCGGTCCCGAAGCGACCACTGTCAGTCCGAGCAGCATCAGGGCGATCTGGTCGCCGGCGGGCAGCGCCGCCGGCGCGTATGACCAGTCGGCGGCCGCGAGGACGAACACCGCGACGGCGGCGAAGCAGGCGCCGACGGCGATCGAGAGGTACCCGCTGAGCTTCTCGATGGTGGCATGTCCGAAGACGCTCACCACAAGGCTGAGTGCGGAGACGGCCACGAGCAGCAGGATGCTGAGGCCGTCCGGCAGCGTGATGCCCACGCTGGCCAGCAGAGCTTCACTCGCGAGCGTTGTGAAGGCGACGTTCAGGACGATGTAGAAGAGCCCGATCAGCACGCCGAGTCCCGCGCCGAACAGTCCGTTGCCGCGGACGCCGAACATCGCGCGCATGATCATCACGCTCGGGGTGCCGGCCGCCGGACCGCTGATCGCGATCCACCCGATGACGAACCACCACAGGTTGCCCAGAACGCAGATGAGGAGCGATTCCCAGAGCCCCAGACCCAGCAGGATCAGGATGCCGCCGAAGACGAAGTTGAGGTAGAGCACGTTCGCGGCGGCCCAGATGCCGAACAGCGCTCGAGGACTGCCGTGGCGCTCGCCGGGAGGGATGTAGTCGATGCCGCGTGTCTCGATGTGGCCCGCCGCGTCGCCGCGATCGGCGGTCTGCGCGGCTCCATCGCCGCGGGTGGCCGGTTGTCCGGCGTGTTGTGCGGTGATGCTCATGTCATCCGCTTCCGATCTGCGCTAGTATTGATCAAACGATCAATAGAGCTGAAGCTACCTACCCGGGCGGTCAGATGTCAAGCACTTCGACGAAGGTACGCACCCGCAAGGCGCCTGCGGAGCGCTCCGCCGAGATCCTCGCGGCGGCCACACTGCTGGCGCGTGAGCAGGGTCTCAGTGCGCTGACGCTGCGCGCCGTAGCGGAGCGTGCGGGGGTGGCATCCGGCCTGATCGCCCACTACCAGCCTTCGATGGACGACCTCGTCGCCCGGGTCTACAGCGATCTCGTCGGCGCCGAGATCCGCGAAGTCGAGGCGCTGCTGGCCGCCCGGAGTGGGCCCGCGCAGCGGATGGCGGCGCTGATCGGCACGCTGCTTGACGGCACCCGCGACGACCTCACCGTCGTGTGGGTCGAGGCGTGGGCGCTCGGCCGGCGCAATCCGCGCACTGGCCGTCGCCGTGCGCGAGCAGATGGACGCCTGGCACCGCCTGGTCGCGACCGTCGTCGATGAAGGATGCGCGATCGACGCGTTCACGACGCCGAGCTCATCGGATGCCGCGTGGCAGGTGCTCGGCATGATCGACGGCCTGAACGCCCAGTCCCTGGCCCGCGGCATCGAAGG
Source organism: uncultured Actinomycetota bacterium (assembly GCA_963772625.1). Lineage (GTDB taxonomy): Bacteria > Actinomycetota > Actinomycetes > Actinomycetales > Microbacteriaceae > Microbacterium. The sequence goes on from CAVYXT010000004.1 coordinate 128,666, forward strand.
AGAGGGGTACGTGGAGAAGATGGCGCGCGCCGCCGAGATCCTGCTCGGGGCGCCGTCGGGCACGATCGAGGCCCGCTGACCTCCTCGTCGCGGCGCGAAACCCTCCGCTCGGTGCGAAACCCTCCGTCTCGCACGCACAGATCGGATGGGATCGCGCCGGTCGGAGGGTTTCGCGCAGGGGAGTGGCTCAGCCGATGAGGCGCTCCCAGCCGTCGCCGTCGGCGTGCTCGAAGATCAGGTTCGTCTCGGTGTGAGCGACCGCCGGATGCCCCGTGAGGTGTGCCAGTACGAACTCGCGGAGTTCGGCGGCATCCCGGGCGAGGACATGCAGCAGGAAGTCGTCCGCGCCCGCCATGTGAAAGAGGCTGAGCACCCCGGGGAGGCTCGTCGCCGTGCGGCGGAAGGCCTCGATCTCCTCGCGCGCATGCTTGACCAGGCGGATGGCGATCAGCGCCTGCACGGTCGCGCCGAGCGCGATCGGGTTCAGATCGACGCGATATCGCCGGATCACTCCGCTGGTCTGCAGCCTGCGCAGCCGGAGGGACACCGTCGACTCCGCGATGCCGAGCGTGGAGGCCAGTGATGCCCCGGACGCACGGGCATTGGCGGTCAGCGCGCGCAACAGTGCGCGGTCGGTTCTGTCGAGAACAAGGACCTGCGCCATGGGGCTCCTTTGCCGGGCGGTTGATGAAGCATCTGCGGCTAACGATACTCGCGGAGCGGCATCCTTCACTGTCGATTGCCGATCGAGGGATGATCTGCTGTTCTGAAGGGATGGACAAGAGGCATCCCCGATTCGAGACACGCGCCGTGCACGCCGGAATGGACGGTCTGCGGGAGGCCGGTGTGCACGTTCCGCCCATCGACTTCTCGACGACGTATCCGCTGCCCGATGTCGATCTCGGCGGTCTGGCGTACGAGGAGCTCTCGACCGGTCACGACCGCGGGCCGGGGCGCAGCGCGGTCTATCAGCGCCTCTGGCAGCCGGGTGTCGCGCGGTTCGAAGACGCGCTGGCCGACCTCGAGTCGACCGAGGGTGCGGTGGCTTTCGCCAGCGGCATGGCAGCCCTCGCCGCGTGCCTGATCGCGTCGGTGAATGCGGGCAAGCCCCACGTCGTCGCTGTCCGTCCGCTCTACGGCGGGTCCGACCACGTGCTCGAGAGCGGACTGCTCGGCACCACGGTGACATGGACGACCGTGGAGGGAATCGCCGCCGCGATCCGCCCCGACACCGGGCTCGTCGTCGTCGAGACGCCGGCCAATCCGACGCTCGAACTGGTCGACCTCACCGAGGTCGCCTCCGCGGCGGGCGACGTTCCCGTTCTCGTCGACAACACGTTCGCCACTCCCGTCCTGCAGCAGCCCGTCCGGCATGGCGCCACTCTCGTGCTGCACAGCGCGACGAAGTACCTCGGCGGACACGGCGACGTGATGGGCGGAGTCGTCGCGACCGACCAGGTGTGGGTCGAACGACTGCGTTGCGTGCGCGCGCTCACGGGCGGTCTGCTGCACCCGATGGCCGCGTACCTGCTGCATCGAGGGCTGCGGACGCTGCCGCTGCGCGTGCGCGCGCAGCAGGAGACCGCACGTGTGCTCGCGGAGCGGATCAGCGCTCACCACGCGGTGGCGCGCGTGTTCTACCCCGGCCTGCCGGGTCAGGACCCGACGGGACTGCTGGGCCGCCAGCTCGACGGACCGGGCTCGATCATCGCCGTGGAGCTCGCAGGCGGCTTCGACGCGGCCGCTCGGTTCACGGAGTCGTGCGAGCTCATCGAGCACGCAGTGTCGCTGGGCGGCATCGACTCGCTCGTGCAGCATCCTGCTTCGCTCACTCACCGGCCGGTCGCCGCGGCGGCCAAACCGGGCGCAGGCATCGTGCGCCTCTCCATCGGCCTCGAGCACGTGGACGATCTCACCGACGACGTGATGGTCGCGCTCGCGGCTGCCGACGCCGTTACCATGACGGATGCCGCGGCCGGGCGGTTCGCCGGCGCCCGCTGATCTCACCGCCACAGAACTCGGCCGGTCACGATTCTCGTGACCGGCCGAGTCGGCTTCACCGCTGCGCGGCGCCGCCGATCACTCCGCGAACTTGTTCTTCATCGCATCGGTGCTCTTGCCCGATCCGTGCGACTTGCCGGGCGCGCTCACGTCGTTCACCGTGGAGGTGTCGAACGCGAACGTGATGATCGAGGCAGCGACCGCGTCGGAGTTGACATCCAGCGCGTACGTGTTCACGTTGCCGATGAGGTCGTACTCCTCATTCAGCGCCGCGTACAGCTCGGCCGGCTGGCCCGCTCCTGTGAGGTTGTCGCACGGCTGGTGGTAGCACGGGTCGTAGGCCGCTTCCGGCACGCCGCCGTACAGCACTGCCTCGGCCGCCGTCTTCTTGACTTCGGCGCCGGTGAACAGGCCGCCCGCCGGGATGCCGACGGCTATGAACGGCCCGTAGTCGGAGCGCCCGGAGAACTCACTGTCTTGGAACGGCAAACCGCGACTGTCGTAGAACGCTTCGAAGACGTCCTCGATCTGAGCAGAACCCTCGGGGATGACCAGCGCGGGCGGCGCCGTGCCGCTCGAGTCGTCACCGTCGTAGACGCCGAACATGTAGTTCGGCGACCCGATCATGTCGAAGTTGAGGTAGAGGGCGATGTCGCCGAGCTCGTCGTCCGACAGGCTCTCGACGTAGTGCTCGGATCCGAGCAGGCCCGCGTTCCTCGGCTCCCCACCAGGCGAAGCGCACCGTGTTGTTCGGCTTGGTCTTGGACATCTGGATCGCGGTCTCGAGAAGAGCCGCGCTGCCGGAGCCGTTGTCGTTGATCCCGGGGCCGTCCTGCACGCTGTCGAGGTGAGCGCCGGCCATGACCGTGTTGGCGTCATTGCCGCTCGCGGTCTCGGCGATCACGTTCCAGGTCGGACGCGTTTCCGATTCGTACAGTCGACCGTCACAGTCACTGTCGCGCCAGCGGTGTGCGTACAGGTTCTCTCCTATCGCAGACGTCACGAAGACAGCGGGGATGTCGAGACCCGGCGCGTCGCCGATCATGCTGACGAGTCCAGTCCGGTCGGCGGCACCGGGGCTGGCCCTCGTTCATGACGATCGACGCCCGCCGCGCCGCCGGCCTGCGCGTTGAGGGCCTTGACGGCGAACCCGCACGTGCCACGCTGCAGGAGGGCGATCGCGCCCGCCGGGAAGCCCGATGAAGTCGTCGGCTTCACAGCCGCTGGTGTTGCTGTTCGGCCGGGAGCGCCGTCGGCCGGGGATTACGACTCCGACGGGAACGAGCGTCCCGGTGGCCGTACCTTCGGCGACTCGATGGCCTCCGTGGCGGGATCGGTGTCGAAGTTCGTTTCGCAGGAAGTCCGTTCCGTCTGACGAACGTCCTCGGATCGGGCGTCACACGGATCAGTTCGGAGTTCTCCTCGAAGTATGTGAAATCGAACTGCTGAACGTCGGGCGTGTAGCCCGCGGCCTGCAGCTCCGCGACCACGTAGTCGACTGAGGCGCGGTACCCGGACCTGCCTGCCGCGCGGTCGCCGCCGTTCGCATCGGCTATCGCCTGGAATGCTTCGAGGTGATCGAGCACTCCATCCAGCGTGACCGCTTCGGTGATCTTCCTCACCGAGTTGTCGTTGGGCGCCGCGTATGCGGGCGATGCGAATCCCACTGCTGCGACCAGGGCGCCGGCCGCGATGACAGCTGCCACCCCACGAGTTCTGAACGACATGACGCTCCTCTCAAGACTCGGCGACGGCCTTTGTCCAGAGGTTCTACTCGACCATAACTCTCGGCGTGGTCGAGATTCCAGGGGTTCGTTCGACCCCGAACAGTATGCAACCTCAAGGTTGCGCTACACACCGCGCGCGTGGCATCCTGCAACCAGGAGGTTGCACGATGACGACGACGAAGGACAGCATCCGGAAGCGCACGGTGCTGCGCGCGCCGCTGGAGCGCGTGTGGAGCGCGATCACGGACTCCGCACAGTTCGGCCGCTGGTTCGGCAGCGAGTTCGACGGCCCGTTCGTGGCCGGAGAGTCAGTGGATGCACGAATGGTGCCCACCGAGGTCGACCCGGAGGGAGCCGAGCAGCAGCAGCAGTACGCGGGCACGGCGTGGACGGCGCACGTGGTCACCATCGACCCGATGCGTACGTTCGCGTTCCGATGGAATGCCGACGACCAGTCGGATGTGCTCACAACCGTCACCTTCGAACTTGAGGCGACCGACGACGGGCACCATACTCACGATCACCGAGACCGGCTTCGACGCTGTCCCGGCCGAGCGGCGGTCCCGCATCATCGAGTCGAACACCGAAGGGTGGAACGCACAGACCGGCTTCCTGGCCGCATTCCTCGAGCAGAACCCGTGATTTCGGGGGCCATGCTCGAAGACATCGCACCCGTGTTCGCCGCCCTGGGCGACCCGACCCGCCTGGGGATCGTCGTCGCTCTCGGCGAACGCGGCCCGCAGTCGTCGGTCCGCCTCGCCACCGGCATCCCCGTGACGCGCCAGGCGGTCTCGAAGCACCTGACCGCGCTGGAGCACGCCGGGCTGGTGCGGAGCGTCCGCAGCGGTCGCGAGCGGCTGTGGAGTCTGCAGCCTGAGCGCTTGGCCGAAGCGGGCAGCGCGCTCGAGCGGGCCTCGGAAAGGTGGGATGCCGCCATCGAGCGCCTGCGGAGCTACGTCGAGGATTCCGGCTGAGCGCAGGATACGAAACCCGGCCGCAACAGAATTCAGGGACACTGTGGTCATGTCCACAAAGGTCTCGCTCACGCACTACACCGGGTACGAGTTCGCCCGACCGGTGTCGGTCACCCCTCATGTCGTGCGTTTGAGGCCTGCGCCGCACTCGCGAACGCCCATCGAGTCGTACTCGCTCGAGGTGAGCCCCAAAGAGCATTTCATCAACTGGCAGCAGGACCCCTTCGGCAACTGGGTGGCCCGGCTCGTGTTCCCCGAGAAGATCGATCACCTGAAGATCACCGTGAGTCTGATCGCGGACCTCATGGTGATCAACCCGTTCGACTTCTTCATCGAGGAGTACGCGGAGTACTTCCCGTTCGAGTACGAGCCCGTCCTCAAGGCCGACCTGGCGCCGTACCTGCGGCCGGTCGAAGACAGCGACCAGGCCGGCATCTGGAAGTCCGCCCTGCCCGCCCTCCCGGACGGCGGTGCACCGACTGTGCAGTTCCTCGCGGGTCTGAACTCCGCCGTGCATCGCGACGTCGCGTACGACGTGCGGATGGAGCCGGGTGTGCAGACGCCGGATGAGACGCTCTTCCGCGCGATCGGTTCGTGCCGCGACAGCGCGTGGCTGCTGGTGAGCCTCCTGCGCAAGTACGGGCTGGCGGCGCGCTTCGTATCGGGCTACCTCGTGCAGCTCGCGGCCGATCAGAAGGCCCTCGACGGGCCCAGCGGCACCGAGACCGACTTCACCGACCTGCATGCCTGGGCCGAGGTGTACATCCCCGGCGCCGGATGGGTCGGCATGGACCCGACGAGCGCGCTGTTCGCCGGCGAGGGGCACATCCCTCTGAGCGCGACGCCGCACCCCACGAGCGCCGCACCGATCGAGGGGTCGACGGAGCCGGTCGAGGTGACGTTCGACTTCAGCAACGAGGTGCTGCGGGTGCACGAGGACCCGCGGACGACCAAGCCCTACACGGATCAGCAGTGGGCCCGGATCGAGGCGCTCGGCGCGGCCGTCGACGTGCGCCTGCGCGAGGGCGATGTGCGCCTGACGATGGGCGGCGAGCCGACCTTCGTCGCGCTCGATGACGCCACGAGCGCGGAGTGGAAGACGGATGCCGACGGCGAGCACAAGCGCGTGCTCGCCGACGTGCTCGCCGCGCGCCTGCGGGCGACGTACGCGGCGGGCGGGGTGGTGCACCGCGGCCAGGGCAAGTGGTACCCGGGAGAGGCCATCCCGCGCTGGAACATCGCGCTGCAGTGGCGTACCGACGGCAAGCCGCTCTGGAACGATCCGACGAGCTTCGCCGATCCCTGGGGTGAGACGACCGACCCCGACGCGCGGTCCAACGCCGAATCGCTGGCCCGCGCGGTGACCGCGGTGCTCGGCATCCCCGACCGGCGACTGCTGCCCGCGTACGAGGATCCGTACGCGGCGCGCGCCGCAGAGCTGCGCGAGCCGGAGGGCCCACGGCCCGGCGCTGACGATCTCGGCGAGGTCGATATCGCCGCACTCGACCGGACCGTCACCACCGAGGCCGGCTGGGTGCTGCCGCTCACAACCGAAGGCGAGTGGACGAGCCCGGCCTGGCGTTTCCGCCGCGGCCGCCTCGTGCTGACGCCGGGAACGAGCTCGATCGGGATGCGTCTGCCCCTGGACTCGATCGCGTGGGAAGACCCCGAGCACCCCGGCGAGCCGTCCTATCTCGAGGCCGGACCGCCGCTGCGGCCCGGCATCCCGGAGGTCAAGGTCGTCGACCCGAAGGATGCGCGCACGACCGCGCTCGCCTTCGAGGCGCGCGACGGTCACGTGCACGTGTTCCTCCCGCCGACGGTGACCCTCGACGCGTACGCCGACCTGCTGATGGTGATCGAGGAGGCAGCGCGCCTGACGCGGTGCCGGCTGGTGCTCGAGGGCTACGGCCCGCCCCCCGACGCGCGCGTCACCCAGCTGATCGTCACGCCCGACCCCGGCGTGATCGAAGTCAACGTCCAGCCCACGTCCTCGTGGGACCAGCTGCGCGATCTCACCGTGACGCTCTACGACGAGGCGCGCCTCAGCCGTCTCGCCACCGAGAAGTTCGACCTGGATGGGCTGCACACCGGCACCGGTGGCGGCAACCACATCACGCTCGGCGGATCGCAGCCGATCGACTCTCCGCTGCTGAGGCGCCCCGATCTGCTCGCAAGTCTCATCACCTATTGGCAGCGGCATCCGAGTCTGTCGTACCTGTTCTCCGGGCGGTTCATCGGACCGACCAGCCAGGCACCGCGGTTCGACGAAGGACGGCCTGAGGCGGTCTACGAGATGGAGATCGCGCTGCAGGAGGTGCGGCGGCTCACCGAGACGCCGCGCGAGCCGGAGGACAAGCCCCTGCCGTGGCTCGTCGATCGCGCCCTGCGGCACCTGCTCACCGACCTGACCGGCAACACCCACCGCGCCGAGTTCTGCATCGACAAGCTGTACAGTCCCGACAGCAGCCGCGGCCGGCTGGGCCTGCTGGAGCTGCGCGGATTCGAGATGCCTCCGCACGCTCAGCTGGCCCTCGTCCAAGCGCTGCTGGTGCGCAGCCTCGTCGCGCTGTTCTGGGAGAAGCCGTACACCGCGCCCCTGATGCGCTGGGGGACGCGCCTCCACGAGGACTTCCTGCTGCCCGAAGGCGCCTCCGCCGACATCGGCGAGGTGGTCTCCGACCTGCGCGCTCACGGGATCGCCTTCGAGGACTCCTGGCTCGACGCATTCACCGAGTTCCGCTTCCCGAGGATCGGGATGACGCGGATCGCCGCCGGTTCCCGATCCATGGAGTTGGAACTCCGCCAGGCGATCGAGCCGTGGAACGTCCTGGGCGAGGAGGTGACCGAGGGCGGCACCGCCCGGTACGTCGACTCCTCGGTCGAGCGCGTGCAGGTCAAGGTGAGCGGAATCGATCCGCGCATGCACCTGGTCACGTGTAAGAGTGTTCCCGTGCCTCTGACCCCGACCGGCCGCCCCGGAGAGTACTTCGCCGGCGTCCGCTACCGCGCGTGGCAGCCATGGTCGGCGCTGCACCCGTCGATTCCGGTGCAGGCGCCCCTCGTGTTCGACGTCGTCGACATCGAGTCGGGTGTGAGCCTGGGAGGTGCGACCTATCACGTCGTCCATCCGGGCGGCCGCTCGTACGACCATCCGCCGATCAATGCGAACGAGGCCGAGGCGCGCCGCGCGAGCCGTTTCGACCCCCACGGCCACACCGCCGGCCGCCTCGACGTGCCGGCGCTGATCGACGCGGGGCGGCGGGCGTTCAGCCCGGACTATCCGCACACGCTCGACCTGCGGAGGGTTCCGACCGCGTGAGGCTTTTCGAATGAGTCTGCTCCGTGACTACGCCGCGGCGCTCGCGCAGCCGACGCTGCCGCTCGCGCCGGGCAATGGTGCGCGCTTCGACGAGGTCGTCGGTCCCGACGGTGCGCTCCGGCCGGCGTGGAAGGGCATGGCGGCGATCGCGGTCGACCTGACCCCCGCCGAGCTCCAGCGCATCGACAGTGAGATCACCACGCTGCTGGCCGACGACGGCGCCACGTACGGCAACCCCGAGACCGGCTCGCAGCCGTGGCAGCTCGATCCCATGCCTCTCGTCCTGGATGCCGTCACCTGGGCTCGTCTCGAGGTCGGCCTGGCGCAGCGCGCCGAGCTGCTCAACGCATTGCTCGCCGATCTCTACGGCGAGCAGCGGCTGCTCGCCGAGGGCGTCATCCCGGCCGCCGTCGTGTTCGGCCACGCGGGTTACACGCGCCCGATCGCCCGCGCCCGGGGCTTCGATCCGCACCCGCTGATCCTCTCGAGCACCGACCTCGGGCGCGACTCGGCGGGGGAGTGGCGCGTGCTCACCGACCGCGTGCAGGCGCCGTCCGGCCTCGGCTATGCGATGGAGAACCGGCGCGTTCTCTCGCGCGTCCTGCCCGAGCTGTACGAAGAGGCCGGGCTGCACCGCATGGAGCCGTACTTCTCCGCGCTGCGGGCGGCCCTGCTCCAGGCCGCGCCTGCGGATGCCGCCGACCCGCGCGTCGTCGTGCTGTCGCCGGGCACCCACTCCGAGACGGCGTACGACCAGGCATTCATCGCGAACATCCTGGGCTTTCCGCTGGTGCAGGGCGAAGACCTGGTCGTGCGCGACGGCTGGGTATGGATGAAGCCTGCGGGCTTCCCGCAGCACGACCCGCATGAGCGCGTGGACGTGATCCTGCGCCGCGTCGACGCCGAGTGGTGCGATCCGCTCGAACTGCGTGCCGGCTCGCAGCTGGGCGTGTCGGGGCTCACCGAGGCGGTGCGTCGCGGGCGCGTGCGTCTGGTCAACGGCCTCGGATCCGGGGTTCTCGAGAACCCGGGGCTGATGCCCTTCATGCCGGCCGTGTGCGAACGGCTGCTCGGCGAGCAGCTGCGTCTGCCGTCGGTCCCGACCCGTTGGTGCGGCGAACCGGAGGGATTGAATGCGGTGCTGGCGGCGCTCGCGACCGACCCTTCGGCGGTCATCGTGCGCGCGATCGACGGACGCGCCGCCGACCTCTCCGGACTCGACAGAGACGCGCTGCGCGAGCGCATCCTGTCGGCCCCGCATCGATTCGTCGGGCAGGAGCGCCTGCCGCTCTCTCAGGCACCCGCGTGGGGCGATGCAGGTCGCGAATCCGGTCGCGTGACCGCCCATCCGATCGTCCTGCGTGCATTCACCGTGCGCGACGGGGCGATCTACCGGCCACTGGTCGGGGGGCTGGCGACCCTCGTCGACGACCGCAAGACGGCCCCGAGCACGAAGGACGTCTGGGTGCTCAAAGGCGCACCGGCCGACCTGGACCAGGGGATCGTCGAGGTCGCACCGTTGCCTCTCGCTCGCGCCGTCCCCGTGCTGTCGCCGCGTGCGGTGGAGGACATGTTCTGGTCGGGCCGCTACGCCGAGCGCGCCGAAGACCTGGTGCGGCTGGTCATCACGGCCAGCGCGTACGCCGAGCAGCTGGACTACGCCTCGACGGCTCAGGGCGGCGCCGCCCTGAGGGCGCTGATCGGAGCGCTGCAGCGCCTGTGCGGCACGCGCTGGCTCGACCCGGATCTCGAACAGCGCTCCCTCCTGGTCGACGCCGACCGCCCCGGAACGGCTGCGCACTCGCTCGAACGGCTTCGCGACGCGCTCGAGGGCGTGCGCGACCAGCTCTCCGGCGACACGTGGCGCGCGTTCGGCAGCACCGACCGGGCGATGAAGGCGCTGCGCGCCTCGCGTCGGCCGCAGATCGCGGAGTCCGCCAGCCGCATGCTGGGCGGCATCCTCTCGCTGCAGGGCGTGACCTCCAACATGATGCGCGACGACGGCTGGCACGCCATCGAGGCCGGTCGCTACCTCGAGCGGTCGCTGCAGGTGTGCACGCTGCTGGCCGCGACCACCACCACCGCCCTCGGCGTCGGCGTCGAGCGGGCGGTGCTGGGTGGAGTGCTGATGGCGGCCGAGAGCTCGGTCACGCACCGCCGGCGGTTCCGCGGCAGCGTCCGCGCCGCCGACGTCATGGAGCTCCTGCTGGCCGACCCCGACAACCCGCGCTCGATCGCCTTCTCGCTCGAAAGGCTCCGCTTCCACCTGTCGCAGCTGGAGGGATCCACCGGCTCAACCCGTCCAGAGCGCCTGCTGGAGCACCTCGAAGACTCGCTCGAGGCCGCCGACATCGCGGCGCTGACGACACCCGTCGACGGGCATCGGCCGCGGCTCGAGCAGTTCCTCGCCGAAACCCACGCGCAGCTGCACCGGCTCGGCGATGCCATCGTGCACCTCCACTTCGAGGGGGGCCCCGGGCCGCAGCCGCTCTCGTCGCTGGCGCTCACCGAAGTCATGGGGATGACCTCGTGACGGCTCGCAGAACTCCAGGACGGTGTCTCGGCATGAGGTACCGCGTGACCCACCGAACGACGTACTCGTACGACGATGACGTACGCAGCAGCTTCGGCCTGGCCCACCTGCGGCCGCGCGAGCTGCCATGGCAGCAGGTCTCCTCGCGCGGAGTGTCGATCGACCCGGCGCCGGGTGACATCACGGACGACACCGACTGCTACGGCAACGTCGTCTCGTACTTCCACGTGAACGAGCCGCACCTGCAGCTGACAATCGACGCGGCCAGCGAGGTGTCGGTCGTGCCGACCATCTACGACGAGGACGCGCTCGCCCAGCCGTGGGAGCGGGCGCGGCCGATCCTCCACCCCACGATCTCGCCCGGCGCCTGGGCGGCGACCGAGTTCGCGTTGGAGTCCCCGAAGGCGCGACACGTCGACGCTGCGCACGAGTACGCCTCGGCATCCCTCACCGCCGGAAGGCCGGTCGGCGAGGCGGTCACCGACCTGATGCACCGCATCAAGACCGACTTCCACTACGACAAGACCGCAACGACGGTGACCAGCACCGTCGCCGACGTCTTCGAGAAGCGGGCCGGCGTCTGCCAGGACTTCGCGCACCTCGCGCTGACCTGCCTCCGCAGCCACGGTATGGCCGCTCGGTACGTGAGCGGGTACCTCGCGACGCGGCGCACCCCCGGCAAGGCGCGGCTCATCGGCGCGGATGCCTCGCACGCGTGGGTCGCGACCTGGATTCCCGGATCGGATCAGTGGCTCGCCTTCGACCCGACGAACGACCAATGGGTCTCCGACCGCCACGTCACGGTGGCGTGGGGTCGGGATTACGGCGACGTCACTCCAGTGAAGGGCGTGATCTTCACCGAGGCGAAGAAGTCGACCCTCCGCGTCGCGGTCGATGTTGCACCGATCGAGGACGACCCGCAAGGGTGATCTTCGCCGACCTCGGGTATGCGACTCTGGGCGGGTGAAGTCCTATCGCTGCCGGGTGTGCAGCAGTCCATTGTTCTTCGAGAACTCGATCTGCGTCTCGTGCGGTGTCGGCCTCGGCTACTCGCGCGACGAGGGCGAGATCGTTCCTGTGCAGCTGGACGGGCGCTACGTCGACGCGTCGGGCCTGATCTGGCACGTCTGCCGCAACCTCAACCTGTCGGGCTGCACGTGGCTCGCGCCGCTCGAGGGCGGGCAGTGCTTCAGCTGCTCGCTGACCCGCACGCGGCCGAACGACGCCGATCTCGTCGGGCTCGCCAACTTCCCGGCGGCGGAGCGCGCCAAACGCCACGTCGTCGCCGAGCTCGACCGCCTCGGGTTCCCCGTGATCGGAAAGGATGCCGCACTCGGCGGCGATCCGATCAACGGACTGTGCTTCGACCTCCTGTCCAGCACCGACCGCAGCGTCGTCACCGGCCACGAGGACGGAGTCATCACGATCGATCTGGCCGAGAGCGATCCGGCATACCGGGAGCGCCTCCGCGGCGAACTCGACGAGCCGTACCGCACGATGCTCGGTCACTTCCGCCACGAGATCGGGCACTACTTCGAGTGGCAACTGGTGGAGGTCGCGGGTGACCCGCAGCGCATCAGCCGGTGCCGGGCGCTCTTCGGCGACGAGACGGCCGACTACCAGGCGGCGATCGACCGGCACTATGCCGAGGGCCCGCCCGCGGGGTGGGAGCAGTCGTACCTCACGACCTACGCGACGATGCATCCCTACGAGGACTTCGCCGAGACCTGGGCGCACTTCCTGCACATCTGCGACACCATCGAGACGGCATCCGAGTACGGGCTGACGGCCGTCGCTGGGGTCGACGCGTTCTCGCTGTTCCGCGACCTGGTCACCGGGGTCTGGATTCCCCTGTCGACAGCCCTCAACATGATCAACCGGTCGATGGGCAAAGACGACCTGTATCCGTTCGTCATCCCGTCGCCGGTGCTGGAGAAGCTCGAGTTCGTCGCGTCGCTGCGCGGCGAACGCCGCGCCTGACGTCGTGTCAGGGCTACGCGGACCTCTTCATCGACGGGGGTACGCCGTCGTGACTTCGGCGTCGGCGCGCAGGGGCTCGCCTCGTCGAAGTCGATGTCGACGAACGAGCCGAAGAAGGTCTTCAGCTCCTCGGCCATGTCGATGACGTCACGATCGAGCAGCCACTGCACCTGCAGCCCGTCCATCATGGCGATCGTGGCTACGGCCGCGCGCTGCGGAGTGACGCCTTCTAGCGAGCCGTCCCTCAGCCGCCAGGCTCTCGAATGTCGTGCGGATGTTCGTGCGCGTGGACTCGTACCGGCCGACGAAGTATTCGTGAGCCGGGTGGTCGGGTGCGGTGGCCTCGGCCGACAGCATGCAGTACAACTCGACGACCCCCGGAACCGACGCATTGTGAGCGGCGAGATTCACCAGGCCGCGCAGGGACGCCGCGCCGTCCGGACCGCCGAATGACACGATCTGCAGCGAATGCTGATCGCGCCGATCGAGGACGGCGGCCAGGAGCGCGCTCTTGTTCGGGAAGTGATGAAGCAGCCCGGCTTCGCTCATACCCACGCGAAGCGGCGACGTCGCGCAACGAGCCAGCGCGATAGCCGGATTCTGCGAACACCTCGAGCGCGGCATCCAGGATCGCGGTGCGTTTCGCGCCGGTCTTCGCATACTCGCCGCGGGGCTTGCGCTTGCGAGATGGCAACGAGGTCTGGGTCATCATCTCCGTACCGTTCGGACCGTCTTTGGGCTATCTTCAGAGCCATTGTCGGCCCCCGTGACGCCATTCTGCGCGCTTCCGGCTCAAAAACCTAGCGATCACTAGAAATTTATCTCTAAAACCTAGTGCTCGCTCGGATTTGATGTTACGGTCGATCTTACCGGCGATCCGCAGTGGTATCGCCCCTACCAAGAGGACCTCGAAGATGATCCGATGGAAGAAGGCCGCGGCAGCAGCGGCCATTGCCGCCACCGCCGCACTCGCCCTGTCGAGCTGCGCCGGCGGAGGCTCCGACGGCGGCGGTGAAGGCAGCGGAGGATCGCTCATCATCGGTGCCATCACGGCACCGACGACCTACGACCCGGCCGGCTCAGAGTGGGGCAACCGGTCGCCCTACTACCAGGCCGTGTTCGACACGCTCCTGCTCGCCACCCCCGAGGGCACGATCGAGCCCTGGCTCGCCACCGAGTGGTCGTACAACGAAGAAAACACGGTCCTGACGCTCACCATCCGCGACGATGTCACCTTCAGCGACGGGTCCGAGCTCACGTCGGAGGACGTCGTCGCGACGATGCAGCGCTCCAAGGACGGATCAGGCCCCGACAAGGGCTATTTCACCAACGTGACGACCATCGAGGCGCCCGATCCGCAGACGGTCGTCCTGACGCTCAGCGCACCCGACCCCGCGCTGCTCAACTACCTCACCCGCACCGCCGGGCTCGTGGCGGCCTCGGAGTCCCTCGAGAGCCCCGACGTCGCGACCACGCCGGTCGGCTCCGGTCCCTACCTCCTCGACACGGCGGCCACCGTCACGGGCTCGAGCTACTCGTACACGGCGAACCCGGACTACTGGAACCCCGAGGTGCAGCACTACGACAACCTCACGATCAACGTGCTCGACACCCCGACGGCCGCGCTCAACGCGATCAAGGCCGGCGAGGCGAACGGTGTTCGACTGTCCACCGTTGACAACCTCACCGAGGTCGAGGCGGCCGGCTGGTCGCTCAACTCGAATGAGCTGGATTTCCAGGGTCTGCTGCTGCTCGACCGCGACGGCACGATGGCTCCCGAGCTCGCCGACGTGCGCGTTCGGCAGGCCCTCAACCACGCGTTCGACCGCGATGCGATGCTGACGGCGTTGCAGGCCGACCACGGCACGGTCACCACCCAGGTGTTCCCGGAGTCGAGCGACGCGTACGACCCGGCGCTCGACGACATGTACCCGTACGATCCCGAGAAGGCGAAGGAATTGCTGGCCGAGGCGGGCTACGCCGACGGCTTCACGCTCTCGATGCCGTCGTCGCCGCTGCTGGGTGAGACCACCTACACGCTCATCTCGCAGCAGCTGGAGGAGATCGGGATCACGGCCGAGTACACCGAGCCTGGGGCGAACTTCATCGCCGATCTGCTGGCGCCGAAGTTCCCCGCGTCGTACATGGCGCTGGAGCAGAACCCCGACTGGCAGCTGATCCAGTTCATGATCGCACCGCCGGCGGTCTTCAACCCCTTCCACACCGAGGACGACACCGTCAACCAGCTGATCTCCGAGATCCAGTACGGTGACGAGGCGACTCAGGCGGAGAAGGCGAAGGAGCTCAACAAGTACATCGTCGAGCAGGCGTGGTTCGCCCCGTTCTACCGGGTCGAGGGTGTCTTCGCGACGGATGCCAACACCAAAGCGGAGATGCTCCCGACGAACGCGTACCCCGCGATCTACGACATCGAGCCCGCGAACTGATGATCTCCCGGCCCGCCCGCCCTTCGGGGCGGGCGGGCCGGGAACCCAACCACAGGAGCTCATCGCATGCTCACGTTCATCATCCGGCGCATCCTCGCCGGCATCGTCCTCCTCTTCGTCATCTCGTTCATCGCCTTCCTCTTCCTCTACGCGGGCAGCGGCGACATCGCCCGCAGGATCCTCGGACAGAACGCAACGGCCGAGACCGTGGCGCAGAAGGCGGAGGAGCTGGGTCTCAATCGCCCGATCCTCGTGCAGTACTGGGACTGGCTGACTTCCGCGGTCACCGGCGACTTCGGGCGGTCGTGGTTCACCGGCCAGCTCGTGATCCGTCAGCCTCTCCAGTCGTCTCGCGGTCACCCTCTCGATCGTGGTCGGGGCGATCCTCGTCTCGGCGATCCTGTCGGTGCTCCTGGGCGTTCTCGCAGCGCGGCGCGGCGGCGGGGTCGACGGCACCGTGCAGTTCATCTCCATGCTGGGCTTCGCGATCCCCGGCTTCCTCGTCGCCCTCTTCCTGGTGCTGATCTTCGCGATCAACCTGGGCTGGTTCAAGGCGACCGGGTACATACCGATCACGACATCCTTCACCGGCTGGCTGTCGTCAGTCACCCTGCCCATCGCTGCTCTTGCGCTCGGGGCGATCGCCTCGGTGACGCAGCAGGTGCGAGGCTCGGTCATCGACGGACTCTCCCGCGACTACGTGCGAACGCTCCGCAGCCGTGGCCTCAGCAGCAATCGCGTCGTCTACAAGCACGTCCTGCGCAACGCCGGCGGCCCCGCGCTCGCGGTGCTCTCGGTGCAGTTCATCGGCCTCCTCGGTGGCGCGATCATCGTCGAGCAGGTCTTCGCCCTCCCGGGGATCGGCCAGCTGACGGTGTCGGCGACCACCGTGGGCGACATCCCGGTCGTGATGGGCGTCGTGATCGTCTTCGCCGTCATCGTCGTCATCGTCAACCTCCTCATCGACCTCGCGCAGGCCGCGCTCAACCCGAAGGTGCGACTCTCATGACCGCTGTCGAAATCCCCGCCGACGTCCCCACCCCGGCGGCGGCAGGCCCCGATCACCTGTTCCGCAGGCTGATCCGGCGTCCGCTCGGACTGATCTCGCATCCTCTTCCTCGCCCTGGTGCGGCCTCATCGCCATCATCGGCCCGTGGATCACCCCGTACGACCCCAACCTCGCATCGCTGCAGCTGATCCTCGCCCCGCCGAGTCGCCGAGCACCTGCTCGGTGCCGACGGCGCCGGTCGAGACGTGCTCTCGCGGCTGCTGGCGGCGACGCGGACCACGATCTTCGCAGCCCTGCTCGCCGTGATCACAGCGTTCATCATCGGCGTGATCTCCGGACTGATCGCCGGCTACTACAAGGGCTGGTTCGAGGGCACCGCCGCGTGGCTGACATCGCTCGTCATGGCGCTGCCCGGACTCGTGGTGCTGCTGGCCGCCCGTGCCATCGCTCGGGCCCTCGGTGTGGATCGCGATGCTCGTCTTCGGTGTGCTGCTGGCGCCGGCCTACTACCGACTGGTGTTCGCGGCCGTCACGGCGGTGCGATCCGAGCTCTACGTGGATGCGGCGCGAGTCGCGGGCCTCAGCGACGTGCGCATCATCAGCCGTCACATCCTCTCGGTGGTCCGCGCGCCGATCGTCATCCAGACGGCGATCCTCACCGGCATCGCGATCGGGGTGCAGTCGGGACTGGAGTTCCTGGGGCTCGGCGACCGGACGGTCCCCACATGGGGTGGCATGCTGAACGACGCGTTCACCAACATCTACAAGGCGCCCCTGCTCATGCTCTGGCCGTCGCTCGCGATCGCGCTGACCTGTATCTCGCTCACCCTGCTCGCCAACGCGATGCGCGATGAGCTCGAGCGTGTCGTCGCGGTCCGCCGCAAGCGCCGCCGGGCCGTCGCAACCGCGACCGGTTCGATCGCGGCCGTCACCACAGCGGTCTCCGTCAAGGGCGTCTCCGAGATCGAGGATCTCGACGAGGCGCCGGTGATCGAAGGGAACGCCGGTCCGATCCTGCACGAAGACGATCACCGCACATCCGCTTCGCAGCCAGGAGGCCGTGCTGACGATCACCGATCTTCGCGTCGGCTACGGCGAGACGCTCGAGGTCGTCCACGGCGTCTCGATGCAGATCCGCAAGGGCGAGATCCACGGCCTCATCGGCGAATCGGGCTCGGGCAAGTCGCAGACGGCGTTCGCGGTGCTCGGTCTGCTTCCGCGAGGCGGTCACGTCACGGGTGGCACGATCGACTACGAGGGCACGCTGCTCGACGACAACGACGAGCGCACCTATGCGGGGATCCGCGGGCGCCGCATCGGGTACATCCCGCAGGAGCCGATGTCGAACCTCGACCAGTCGTTCACGATCGGCAGCCAGCTCATCGAGCCGCTGCGTGTCGGGCTCGGGATGAGCAAGAAGGATGCCACCGAGAAGGCGCTCAGTCTGCTCGAGCGTGTCGGCATCCCCAACCCGAAACGCACGTTCGCTGCGTATCCGTTCGAGGTCTCGGGCGGCATGGCGCAGCGCGTGCTGATCGCGGGCGCGGTCTCGACCGACCCCGACCTGATCATCGCCGACGAGCCCACCACGGCTCTCGACGTCACGGTTCAGGCCGAGGTGCTCGATCTGCTCCGCGACCTGCAGGCCGAGCGCCACATGGCGATGCTGCTCGTCACGCACAACTTCGGCGTGGTCGCCGACCTGTGCGACCGAGTGACCGTCATGCAGGCCGGCAGGTTCGTCGAGTCGGGTCCGGCCCGCACCATCCTGACCAAGCCCCACCACCCGTACACGCAATCGCTGCTGGACGCGATCCTCGAAGAGGGTCCCGCCCGGCCGCCGCTGGCCACGTCCGCCCGAGGAGGGGCATCATGAGCGAATTCCTGCTCGACATCGACGACCTCGTCGTCGAGTACCCCGGCAAGGGTTTCCGCGCCGAGCACTTCCGTGCCTTGAAGGGAGTGTCGCTCGACATCCGTCCCGGTGAGACCATGGGGCTCGTCGGCGAGTCCGGATCGGGGAAGACCACGCTCGGTCGGGCCGTGCTCGGTCTCGCTCCGGTCACCGAGGGCAAGGTCGTCTACGACGGCAAGGACATCAGCCACCTGCACCGCAAGCGAGCGCCGCAAGCTGAGCTCCGAGATCCAGGTCGTCTTCCAGGACCCGTACTCGTCGCTCAACCCGAACCTCACGATCGAGCAGATCCTCGCGGAGCCGCTCACCGCGAGCGGAGTGGCCTCGAACACGGCGAAGGCCCGGGTGCGCGAGCTGCTCGACCAGGTGGGCCTGCCCGCCGACGCTCGCAGCCGCCTGCCGCGTGAGTTCTCGGGCGGCCAGCGCCAGCGCATCGCGATCGCGCGTGCCCTCGCCCTGGATCCGAAGCTCATCGTCTGCGACGAGCCGGTCTCGGCACTCGACCTGTCGACCCAGGCGCGCGTGCTCGATCTCTTCATCGAGATCCAGAATCGCACCGGCGTCGCGTACCTGTTCATCACGCACGACCTGGCGGTGGTCCGCCACATCAGCCACCGCGTCGCGGTGATGTTCCGCGGCGAGATCGTGGAGGAGGGCGACGGCGACCAGGTGACGTCGCGCCCGGTGCACCCCTACACGCAGCGGCTGTTCATGGCGTCGCCCGTGCCGAACCCCGACCACCAGGAGATCCGACGCCGCGAGCGTCGCGAGCTGCTCGACGCCCAGGCCGCCGCCGAGGCGCAGGGCGCGGCCGCCTGACCGGCCGCGCCCGGTAACACCCCATCCTGCTCGACAGTGCCGTCGCCAGAGTCGGCGGCTCCCCCCTGCCTCAAAGGAACGTTTCGTTGACTTCAGCCACTGATCACCTCCGTCCACTGCTCGCGAAGCTGACTCTCGAAGAGAAGGTGTCGCTCGTCCAGGGCGCCGACTTCTGGACGACCGTTCCGCTGCCTTCGATCGGCCTCCGGGCAATGACGCTCTCCGACGGCCCAGCGGGTGTGCGCGGTCCGCGGTGGGACGAGCGTGAACCCTCGCTCAACCTGCCGTCCGGGTCGGCCCTGGGTGCCTCGTGGGACGTCGACCTCGCCTACCGCTACGGTGCGGCCGCGGCATCCGAGGCCCGCCGCAAGGACGTGGATGTCGTGCTCGGCCCGACCATCAACCTCCACCGCTCACCTCTGGGCGGCCGCCACTTCGAGTGCTTCAGCGAAGACCCCGAACTGAGCGGCGAACTGGCGGCGGCGTACGTCGCAGGCCTGCAGGACAACGGCGTCGCGGCGACTCCGAAGCACTACGTGGCCAACGACTCCGAGACGGACCGCTTCACCGTCGACGTCCAGCTGCACGACCGTGCGCTGCGCGAGCTGTACCTCGCTCCGTTCGAACGTGCGGTGGGTGCCGGAGCCTGGGCTTTGATGAGCGCCTACAACGCCGTGCACGGCGTGACGATGACCGAGCACGACCTCCTCGAGGATCCCCTCAACTCCGAGTGGGGCTTCGACGGCGTCGTGATCTCGGACTGGACGGCTGTGCGCAGCCTCGGCTCCATCCCGGCCGCGCAGGACCTCGCGATGCCCGGACCGGCGCCGGCGTGGGTCCACCTCGTCGACGCGGTGCGCGACGGCCGCGTGCAGGAGGCGGACATCGACCGCAAGGTGCTGCGGCTGCTGCTGCTCGCCGAACGCGTCGGAGCCCTCGACGGCACGCCAGCGATCGAGCCCGGCGAGATCGACGGCGTGGCCCTCGCGCATGAGGCCGCGGTCGAGGGCGCGGTATTGCTCAGCAATGACGGCATCCTGCCGATCGAGGCGACCTCGGTCAGAAGTGTCGCCGTCATCGGCCACAACGCCCGCGAAGCTCGCACTCAGGGCGGCGGCAGCGCCACCGTGCTGCCCGAGCGCGTCATCTCGCCACTCGACGCGATCCGGCACGCGCTGCCCGAAGCCTCGGTCTCGTACGACCTCGGCGCGGTGGTCCAGGACGGCGTCGCCGCGCTGCCGCTCGAGCACATGACCAACCCCCGCACCGGCGAGCCCGGCCTCACCGCCACGTTCGTGGACGCCGACGGGACCGAGCTGTTCAGCGAGAACCGCCGCTCGAGCGCCCTGGTGTGGTTCGGAGGCGACGCCCCCGTCGCCGCCGCCGACACCATGGTCATGCACACCACGTACACGCCTGACGAGACCGGTCGAATCCTCCTCGGCTTCGCGGGCGCCAACCACGGTCGCCTGTTCGTGGACGGTGAGCTGGTGGTCGACGACCAGCCGGTCATCGAAGGAACCGATCTCGGCGCAGCCTTCCTCAACCCGCCGTCGCTCACCGCCGCCATCGACGCCGTCGCGGGTCAGCCCATCGATATCCGCGCCGAGTTCACCCTCGCCGGCGTCGACTCGCCGCTGGTCGGCGTGCTCAGCGCCACGCTCGGCATCGCGCCGGACGACTCCGATCCGGACGGACTGATCGCTGAGGCCGCAGCCGCGGCCGCAGCCGCGGACGTCGCTGTCGTGGTCGTGGGCACGAACTCCAAGGTCGAGTCCGAGGGATACGACCGCGAGAACCTCGACCTACCCGGCCGGCAGGACGATCTGGTCCGCGCCGTCGCCGCTGCGAACCCGCGCACGGTGGTGATCGTTAACGCCGGCTCACCGGTGGCCCTGCCGTGGGCCGAGGATGTCGCCGCGATCGTGCTCGGCTACTTCGGCGGTCAGGAATTCGGCACCGCGATGGCCGACATCCTGACCGGTGCGAGCGAGCCCGGCGGTCGCCTGCCGACCACGTGGCCCGAGACCCTCGCGCACGTCCCCGTCACCGAGGTCACCCCCACCGAGGGCGTGCTGATCTACCACGAGGGCATCCACATCGGCTACCGGGCCTGGCTGGATGCCGGCATCACCCCCGCGTACGCCTTCGGCCACGGCCTCGGATACACGCAGTGGTCGTGGGACTCCGCCGAAGCGGACGCCGACGGCTACGCCGTCACGGTGACCGTGACCAACACCGGCGACCGCGCCGGCAAGCAGGTCGTGCAGCTCTACGCCGAGCGCCCCGACTCCGCCGTCGAGCGCCCGGCTCGCTGGCTCGTCGGGTTCGCCGCGGTCCGCGCCGAAGCGGGCGAGAGCGTGTCCGTCTCGATTCCCGTTCCCGCCCGCCGGCTCGCCTACTGGGACGAGAAGTGGGTCATCGAGCCCGGCGCCTACACGCTCCGCGTGGGCGCATCCGTCGCCGACCTGCCGCTGGACCTCGAATGGACGGTCGACGCGTGACGACGCTCTACAACCCGGTGCTGAACGGGTTCCACCCCGACCCCAGCGTCGTGCGCGTGGGCGATGAGTGGTTCCTCGCCACATCGAGCTTCGAATACCTGCCCGGCATCCCGATCCATCGCTCGCGGGACTTCGAGAACTGGGAGCTCATCGGCCACGTCGGCACCCGGCCCGAGACGTTCGGCATCGCCGACGTCCCGACAGCAGGCGGGGTCTGGGCGCCGACCATCCGGCATCGCGACGGCGTCTTCCACCTCGTCATCACGGTGGCGATGGGCCGGGGGATGCTGCACTTCACGGCGACCGACGCGGCAGGCCCGTGGAGCGACGGTGACCTGATCCGCAGCGCGGACGGCGCCGGCAGCGTCAACGGCATCGACCCCGACATCGCCTGGGATGCCGACGGCACCGCGTACATCACCTATTCGGGCCTCATCCTGAGCGGGCCGGACCTGGGCACGCACCTCGGCATCCTGCAGGTGAAGGTCGATCTCGAGAACCACATCGCCCTCGAGGAGCCGCGGTCGCTGTGGTCGGGCACCGGAGGCCAGTTTCCCGAAGCCCCGCACCTGTACGAGGTCGGCGGCACGTGGTACCTGATGATCGCGGAGGGCGGCACCGAGCGCGGTCACGGCATCAGCATCGCGCGCGGAGACTCGCCGGAGGGTCCGTTCGAGACCGCGCCCCAGAACCCGCTGGTCACGGCCCGCTCGACGATCCGGCCCGTGCAGAACACCGGCCACGGCGATCTCGTCGTCGGCCCGGACGGCGGCTGGTACTGCATTCTGCTGGGCGTGCGGCCGCGGAGCATGACGCGCGCCTTCTCCGCCCTCGGGCGCGAGACGTTCGTCACGCCGGTCCAATGGCAGGACGACGGCTGGCCCACGATCGATCCGGTCCTGCTCAACCCGCGCACCGGCACTCGCGTGGTCGACGAGTTCGACTCCGACCAGCTCGACCATGAGTGGCTCACCATCCGCCGAGCCCGCGAGGAGGTCGTCGACCCCACCAGCACCCAGGGATGGCTCGTGCTGCGTGGCGACGGCTCGACGATGGACGATCCGCACCCCGTGTTCCTCGGGCGCCGCCAGGAGCACCTCACGAACTCCGCGACGATCGCAATCGACGTGTTCACCGGCGTCGGCGGATTCGCACTCCGCTACGACGAGCGCTTCCACGTGGAAGTGGAGGCCGGCGGAGGCAGCGTCCTCGCGCGTGCGGTGATCGGCGGCCTGCGCCAGGAGTGGAGCGTCCCGTTCGACGGCGGTCGTCTCGACCTGCACATCGACTCGCTGCCTCCCGGAAGATCGCCTGTCCCCACCGAGCAGCTGCTGGGCGACGACATCGGCCCGGGGTTCCCGAGCACCGGCGATGTCATCCACCTCGGCGCGACCATCGACGGCGAGCGCGTGCAGCTCGCCGAAGTCGACGGCCGATTCCTCTCCTCAGAGATGACCGAATCATTCACCGGGCGGGTCTACGGCCCGTACGCGGTGTCGGGTACCGTCACGGTGTCCCGCTTCCAAGCAGAAGGCGATGACGAATGACGGATGCTGCCACCCCCCGGATCGCGACGTTCCGGGCCGAGCTCCGTGACGACACGACGTACGTCGCGACCCCGACTCCTCGGCTCAGCTGGTCCGTCGCCACCGACGCCCCCGGGTGGGTGCAGGCCTCGGCCGAACTGCGGTCCGGCGATGAGTCCGTCGTGCTCGAGGGCCGGGATTCCGTGCTCGTCACCTGGCCGTTCCCACCGCTGGCGGCACGTGAGACCCGCGAGGTGCGCGTCCGCGCGACCTCGGTCTCGGGTGCGGTCAGCGACTGGAGCGCGCCGCTCGTCGTCACCTCCGGATTCCTGGGCGACGGCGAGTGGACCGCGCAGCCGATCGGCCTCGCGGATCCCGAACGCGAGGCGCAGCCGTTCAGGACACGCGCGACCTTCACGGTCGACGCACCGGTCCGGCGGGCGACGCTGTACTGGACCGCCCTGGGCGTCGCCGAGCCCGAGCTGAACGGTGCGCCGGTCTCAGACGATGTGCTCGCGCCGGGTTGGACGAGCTACCGCGACCGCCTCGTGCACGAGACCGTGGATGTCACCGCGCTGGTGCAGCCCGGTGAGAACGTGATCGGCGCGACCGTCGCCGGCGCCTGGTACACCGAGAAGTACGGCTTCTTCGCGTTCGCCGACCGCGTGTACGGCGACCAGCCCGCATTCCTGGCGCAGCTGCGCATCGAGCTCGCGGACGGGTCGGTGCACACGATCGCGACGGGCGACGGATGGCGTGCCGACGGCACGGGCGCGGTCATCGCGTCCGGGATCTATGCCGGCGAGCACCTGGACCTCCGCCGTGCGGACGCCGGATGGTCGGCGTCCGGCTACGACGACGAGGCTTGGACGCCCGCGCGTCTCGGCGCCGCCGCCAGGCCGGGCTACGAGAACGTCCCCGTGCCGGAAGCCCGAATCGCGCCCCCCGTGCGCCGGACCGAGACGCTTCCGGTCGCCGACGTCCTCACCTCGCCGAGCGGCGGACTGATCCTCGACTTCGGCCAGAACCTCGTCGGACGACTGCGCCTGCGGGTGACAGGTCCGTCCGGAACCTCCCTCACGGTGCGGCACGCCGAAGTGCTCGATGAGGGCGAGCTCGCCCTGCGGCCGCTTCGGAACTCGGCGTCCACCGCCGTCTTCGACCTCGCCGGCGACGGCGAGGAGACCCTGGAGTCACGCTTCACGTTCCACGGGTTCCGGTACGCGCAGATCGACGGATGGCCGGGCGAGTTCGACCCCGCCGCCGTCGAGGCGGTGGTGCTGCACACGGATATGACCCGCACGGGCTGGTTCGAGTCTTCGCACTCGATGCTCGATCGTCTGCACGAGAACGTCGTCTGGGGGATGCGCGGGAACTTCCTGTCCATCCCGACCGACTGCCCGCAGCGCGATGAGCGTCTCGGATGGACGGGCGACATCCAGGTGTTCAGCCCGACCGCGAGCTTCCTCTACGACTGCGACGGGTTCCTGGCCTCGTGGCTGCGCGACCTCGCACTCGAGCAGGCGCACACCTCGGGCAACGTCCCGCTCGTGGTCCCGGCCGCGCTGCCGGGCTTCGGCGGCCCCGCCGCGGTCGCGGCGTGGGGCGATGCCGCGACCGTCACGCCGTGGGTTCTGCACGAGCGGTTCGGCGATGCCGGCATCCTGCGCGATCAGTACGCCAGCATGCGCGACTGGGTCGACGCCGTACTGCGCGTGTCGACCGACGGGCTGTGGGCGCACACGTTCCAGCTCGGCGATTGGCTGGACCCGTCGGCACCGCCCGACAAGCCCGCGCAGGCCAAGGTCGACTCCGACATCGTCGCGAGCGCGTACCTGGCTCGGTCGCTGCGCATCGTCGCCGACACGGCGGCACTGCTCGGTGAGCCGGCGGATGCCGAGAAGTACGGCGCACTCGCCGACACGAGCCGGGACGCGTTCGTCGCCGAGTACGTCACCCCTCGGGGCCGCATGATGTCTGATGCGCCGACCGCATACGCACTCGCGCTGACCTTCGACCTGGTGACGGACGAGAGCGTCCGGGCGCGGCTCGTGCAGCGCCTGGCGGAGCTCGTCCGGGGCGGCGGCTATCGCATCGGCACCGGGTTCGTCGGCACACCGCTGGTCACCGACGCGCTGTCCGACGGCGGCTACCTGGACGAAGCCGCCCGGCTGCTGCTGCAGACCGAGAACCCCTCCTGGCTGTACCCGGTCACGATGGGCGCGACGACGATCTGGGAGCGCTGGGACAGCCTGCTCGAGGACGGCTCGGTCAACCCGGGCGAGATGACCTCGTTCAACCACTACGCCCTCGGCGCCGTCGCCGACTGGCTGCATCGCACCGTGGCCGGGCTCGCTCCCGACGAACCCGGGTACCGCCGCATCCGCATCGCCCCGCGACCGCTCCGCGAGCTCGAGCACGCGGCGGCGAGGCACGATACGCCGTACGGTCCGGCATCCGTCGGATGGCGGCGCGAAGGATCGTCGATCGTCGTGAGCGCCGAGGTGCCGCCCAACACCACGGCGGTCGTCGACCTGCCCGGGCGCGAGCCGTTCGAGGTCGGCTCGGGCAGTCACCGGTGGTCGGCGGGCGACCGTGCGCCGCGGCCCTTCGCAGGGCCGTTCCATCTCGACTCGTCGACCGCATCCGTCATCGACGACCCCCGGGCCTACCGCGCCCTGATCGACGCGATCGAGCACCACGACCCCGCCCAGGCCGATGTCGTGCGCCGCGAGACCGTGTGGACGCACGGACGGACGGTGCGCCAGTCGCTGATGTTCACGCCTCATTCGCTGCTCGAGTACGTCGAAGAGGCGCTCGCGGCAATCTCGGAAGGCTAGACGATGTTCGACCGCAGTTCCACCTTCGGCGAAGCGCTCGACAGCCCCGCTGCGCGCTCGGTCCTCGAGGTGTTCCTCCCCGGCATCGCCGCCTCGCCCATGGCGTCGCAGTTCAAAGACGTACGACTCGGGCAGCTGGTGAACCTCGTTCCCGGCCTCTCGGAGTCCGTGGAAAAGGACCGGTTCTGGGAGGCGCTCGCCGAAGTCGACGAAGGTGCTCCGGCGCGGGCGCCCTACGCTCCCGCGGTCGAGCCGCGGCACGACTACGAAGATGACGACGTGCCGCGCGCCTCCGCGGAGGTCACCCTTCCCGGAGCCACCCCGCAGTGGGGTGTCATCGAGCTGCGCTTCGCCGGGCCCAGCCACGGCAACCCCTTCGTCGACGTCGAGTTCGGAGCCTCCTTCACCAACGGTGAGCGAGTGCTCCACGCGGGCGGCTTCTACGACGGCGATGGGATCTATGTGGTTCGGCTGCTCGCCGAGTCCGTCGGCCGGTGGGTGTTCGAGACGGCATCGACCGCCCGCTCGCTCGACGGCATCGTGGGCGAGGTGGTCGTGACCGAACCGGAGCCCGGCACTCACGGGCCGCTGCACGTCGAGGGCTTCCACTTCGCACACGCGGACGGCACGCGGTACCGCCCGGTCGGCACCACCGCGTACGCATGGACCCACCAGTCCGAAGAACTGCAGGAGCGCACACTGCGGGCCCTCGAGGGTTCGGGCTTCACGAAGATGCGGATGTGCGTCTTCCCCAAGTCGTACCTCTACAACGAGAACGAGCCCGAGGACTTCCCCTTCGTCGGCTCGCTCGAGGAGGGCTTCGACCTGGAGCGGTTCGACACCGTTCACTTCCGCAGGCTCGAGGACCGGATCGCCCAGCTCGGCGAGCTGGGCATCGAGGCCGACCTGATCCTCTTCCACGCCTACGACCGCTGGGGCTTCGCCGACCTCGGCCGCGCGGTCGACGAACGCGCGCTCCGCTACGTCGTGCGCCGGCTCGCCGCGTACGCCAACGTGTGGTGGGCGCTGGCCAACGAATACGACCTGCTGTGGGCGAAGACCGAAGAGGACTGGGAGCGGATCGCCGAGATCATCCAGCGAGGAGGACCCGCACGGGCACCTCACGTCGATCCACAACTGCCGCCCGTTCTACGACCAGACGCGGCCGTGGATCACGCACGCCAGCGTGCAGCGCGTCGACGTCTACCGCACCGCCGAGAACACCGACCACTGGCGTGAGCAGTGGAACAAGCCGATCGTCATCGACGAGTGCGGCTACGAGGGCGACATCGACCAGGGCTGGGGCAATCTCACGGCCGAGGAGCTCGTGCGCCGCTGCTGGGAGGGCGCCGTCCGCGGCGGCTACGTCGGCCACGGTGAGACGTACCTCAACGACGCCCACGAGCTGTGGTGGTCCAAGGGCGGCGAGCTCGTGGGCGAGAGCCCGGCGCGCATGGAGTTCCTCGACCGGATCATCGGCGAGTCGCCGACGGGCGTTCTCGACCCCCTGCCCTCGGACTGGGACGTTCCGTTCGGCGGCGTCGCGGACGAGTACGTGCTGCTCTACTTCGGATTCAATCGCCCGAGGTTCCGCAACGTCGTGCTGCCCGAGGGCGAGTTCGAGGTCGACGTGATCGACACGTGGGCGATGACCGTCGACGCTGTGCCCGGACGCCATACCGGCGTCGTGCGAGTCGACCTCCCGGGACGTCAGTTCATGGCGATCCGCGCCCGGCGCGCGGCCTGACGCGCAACTCCCACGCACGCGGAAGGCGCCGGCGGATGCTGCTCCGCCGGCGCCTTCCGGCAGGTCAGACGCGCTTCTTGCGGTTGACGATGAGGCCGTAGATGAGCAGGACGATGATCGATCCGCCGATGGCGAGCAGCCACGTCTGGATCGAGAAGAACTCCTGGAGCGGAGCGTTGAACAGCACGCTGCCCAGCCATCCGCCGAGCAGGGCTCCGACGACGCCGAGAAGCAGCGTGATGAGCCAGCCGCCGCCCTGCTTGCCCGGCAGGATGAGCTTTGCGATGGCACCCGCGGCGAGGCCGAGGATGAGGAATGCGAGGAATCCCATGATGTTTCTCTCTTCTTCTCTTGGGGGGAACGCGCCCGGAAGCCCGGGCGCAGCCGTCACCGAATCGGGATGCGACGGCTGAGGGAACCCTACTCCCTGCGGCCATCGGCCCTTCTCGGCACGCCGGATGGGGTATTGTTCGCGCGGCCGCCGTAAGTCTTCGGGATAACCCGAACAAAGCCGTCGGGCCGCCCGGGGGGCGCGGCGAGAGCCGCGAACCTACGGTGGAGGCATGACCTCCCCGACTCTGACGCATCCGGCCGCCCCGGCGGCAACCGCATCGCGTCGCTCCACCGCTCTCGCCCCCCTCCGCGTCGCGGGCGCCATCGCACAGCTGGCCGCCCTCGGCGTCGTCGGGCCGATCTTCTTCACCATCCTCGCGACGCTGCTTGGCGTCGGACTCGGTCTGGTTCCCGTTCTGGGCATCGGGCTCGTTCTGCTCCTCGCCTTCGTCTACGCCCTGTACGCCCTGGGCTGGCTCGAGACCGCCCGCGTGGACGGCCTGTACTCGCTGGGGCTCCCCGGACTGCGGCCCCGCGCACGCACGCGACCCGGCTTCGGCGGCTGGCTCCGCATGGTCTGGCACCAGTTCATCGACCCGTCGATGTGGCGCGCCGTCGCCAGCGCCGCGATCTCCACCATCCTGGGTCTGGTCGTCCTGCCCCTGGTGTCGATCTTCGCCTCTGGCATCGTGCTCGCCTTTACTCCGCTCTTCGCGCGCAGCGGGACGGTGCGCCTCGCCGGCACCGGACTCGACGTTCCGGTGGCCTGGGCATCCGTCGTGGGTGTCCTCGCCGCGGTCGTCGCGCTCGCCGCCGTGGTCGGCATCGCACTGCTGCACGGTGTGCTTGCCCGCGTGATCGTCGTGCCGACACGCGAAGCCCAGCTCACCGAGCAGGCCCGCACCTCAGACGCGCAGCGAGCCGGCGCCATCCGAGCGTCCGAGGTCGAGCGCACCCGCATCGAGCGCGACCTCCACGACGGCGTCCAGCCTCGACTGGTCTCCGTCGGCATGACCCTCGGCCTCGCGCAGCAGAAGATCGACGATGACCCCGCGGCGGCCAAGGAGCTGCTCGCCGAAGCCCACACGTCCACCAAGGCGGCCATCACCGAGCTGAGGCAGCTGGCCCGCGGCATCCACGCGTCCGTCCTCGACGATCGAGGACTGGATGCCGCGCTGTCGGCGCTCGCCGGACGATCGCACATTCCCGTCCACCTGGATGTCCGGCTCGACACACGCTGCGACCGCAACGCCGAAGCCGCCGTGTACTTCGCCATCGCCGAGACACTCACCAACGCGGCCAAGCACTCCCGCGCGAGCGAGTGCCGAGTCGTCGTGCGCCAGCGCGAGGGCGGAACCCTGTGGGCGCGGGTCGAAGACAACGGAATCGGCGGCGCCCAGGTGACCGCCGGAGGCGGCCTCGACGGGATCTCGAACCGCATCCTGGCGGCCGGCGGAACCGTCCGGCTGGACAGCCCTCAGGGCGGACCGACTTCGCTGGAGGTGAGCGTCCCGTGCGCGTCCTGATCTGCGAGGACTCGGTCCTCCTGCGAGAGGGACTCGTTCGTCTCCTCGAGGATGCCGGACACGACGTGGTCGCGGCGCTCCCCGATGCGAACGCGCTGGATGAGACCGTCGCCGCGACTGCGCCCGACCTGTGCATCCTCGACGTCCGGCTTCCGCCGACGTTCACCGACGAGGGCATCCGCGCCGCGCTGCGGCTGCGATCCGAGAACCCGGCGCTTCCGGTCCTCGTGCTCTCGCAGTACGTCGAGGAGCGTTACGCGACCGATCTCATCACCGGACAGGGCGGTGCTCTCGGGTACCTGCTCAAGGACCGCGTCGCGGACGTGACGGATTTCCTCGCAGCGATCATCCGGATCAGCGAGGGAGCGACGGTGCTCGACCCGGAGGTGGTCGCCCAGCTGCTGAGCCGACGGCCGCGGGACGAGCGGATGCAGCGCCTCACCCCGCGTGAAGCCTCAACGCTGGCGCTCATCGCCGAGGGCAAGTCCAACCAGGCAATCGCGGCGACGCTCTTCGTTTCGGAGGCAAGCGTCGAGAAGTACATCACCGCGATCTTCCAGAAGCTCGACCTCGAACCGGACGAATCCGGCAATCGGCGGGTGCTCGCAGCACTCGCACACCTCGGACAGAACGGCGGACAGCCGCAGACAGGAGCCTCCCGATGAGCACCATGAACACCCCGCCCGCCGCGCCGCAGCCCGCCGGACCCCCTCCGGCCGCATACGCGCCGCCTCCGCCGCCGCCCTACGGGCCTCCGCCGGCGGGGTACGCGCCGCAGCCGGCGCAGCCTCCGGGGCCGCAGCAGCAGCCCGAGACCCGTGGCGCGTCGCGCGTCGTGGCGATCCTCGCGATCGCGCTCGGCTGCGCCATCATCCTGGGTGCGCTCGGTTCGGCGACGTTCTCGACGATCGCGGCTGCGAGCGTGCGCACAGAGACCCAGACGATGGACGTGTCCGGCGTGGACCAGCTGAACGTGGATGTCGACGCGGCCTCGCTGCGCGTCGAGTTCGACGATGTCTCGGAGGCCTCGCTGGAGGTCACGAGCGGCGGCGGAGTCGGTGCGTGGACGTTCGAACGCGATGGCGACGCCCTGGCGGTGGCCACCCCGCACCGATTCGGACCCTGGTGGCTCTTCGGCGGTGAGGTGCGCGCGACGCTCACCCTTCCGCGCGATCTGGAGGGGACGGCGATGGATGCCTCACTGGACCTTTCCGCGGGTGACCTGACGGTCGACGGGGACTTCTCCGATCTCGACATCCAGGTGGGCGCCGGCTCGCTCACCGTCGACGGCTCTGCCGAGACGCTCTCCGCCGAGCTCAGCGCGGGCGGCGCCGACATCGATCTGGCCGACGTCGGCGAGGCGACGTTCTCCGTGAGTGCCGGCGCGGTCGAGTCCCGGCTGACGGGTTCGGCACCGCGCCTGGTGACGGTCGATGTCAGCGCGGGTTCGCTCGACCTGACCGTTCCGGATGCCGCGTATGACGTGCGTTCGGACGTGTCGGCGGGCGAGTTCGACAACCGCCTCCGAGTCGACGCGAACTCCGGGAACGTCGTCGACGTGACCGTGTCGGCGGGCAGCGCGACGATCGCCGGCGCACGCTGACCCGCGCCTGGATCGCACCGGACCCGGCCCCCGAACAGGGGGTCGGGTCTTCTGCGATCGGGCGATCGTCGCAGCCGGCGTCGTCATGGTGGAGAATCGCCGATATGGGCCACCACCGGCGCTCCGCGTCTGGGGCCGGTCGGAGAACGGGCGGCGCGGAAAGCAGGGTGGTCGACATGATTCGCAGCCGGCGGCTTCCGCGCCGATTCTTCCTGCTTGCGACAGCGGCCCTGCTCCTCACCGCCTGCACCGCGGGCGGAGGCGCTTCGGTCAGCACCTCACCGTCGCGTGATGCGGCGTCCGCGTCGACGGCCCCGGATCGCGCAGGCCCCGTCGACATCGGCGGTGGGCGTGAGATCTACCTGGAA
Organism: uncultured Actinomycetota bacterium; assembly: GCA_963772625.1. Classification (GTDB taxonomy): domain Bacteria; phylum Actinomycetota; class Actinomycetes; order Actinomycetales; family Microbacteriaceae; genus Microbacterium. The sequence continues at coordinate 159,840 of CAVYXT010000004.1, forward strand.
TGCCATGGCTCCGGTTCGCCGACGGTCATCCTCGTGTCGGGACTCGGCGACGGGGCCGACGTGTGGAGCACGCCGGCGAGCGGCGCACTGCCCTCGCCCGGCCCGTCATCGAGCGCCTCGGATCCGGCCTCGCCGACGGTCTACAGCGATGTGGCCGCCTTCACGCGGGTGTGCGCATACGACCGGCCGGGCACGGCCGGCAGCCGCTCCGGCGACGTAGCGCAGCCCACCAGCGCGCAGACGTCCGCGGACGACCTCGAGAAGCTTCTGCGTGCGTCCGGTGAGGTGGGCCCGTTCGTCCTTGTGGGACACTCGTACGGCGGCCCGATCGTCCGGCTCTTCGCGAGTGACCACCCCGACCAGGTGAGCGGGCTCGTGCTCGTGGATGCCCTCTCAGAGGACCTCGACGCGGGCCTCACACCGGCGCAGCGGACCCTTTTCGCGGAGCTGAACGCGCCACCGCCGACACCGGGAGCCGAATACTTCGAGATGACGACGCTCGTGACCGAGCTTCGCGAATCGCCCCCGGTGCCGGACGTTCCGGTCATCGTGCTGACCGCCGACATCCCGCAGCTGACGCCCGAAGTCCTCGCGTCCGGCCAATTGCCACCCGGCGTCGACCAGGAGTTCGCCGATGCTCTGTGGGCGGCGCAGCTGGCCGCGCAGGATGAGCTCGCCGCGAGATTCCCCGAGGCGGTGCACGTCACCCAGCCCCGCAGCGATCACTACATCCAGCTGGGCAACCCGCAGCTCGTGATCGACTCGATACGCGAAGTGGTCGACGACGCCGCGCGGGCGGGCCGAGGCTGAGCCGTCACCAGGGTGCAGCGGTGGCTTCCTGGAAGTCTCGGAGCGACTGGTCGGCGTAGGCGGTCGACCACGCGACGATCGCCCGCGCCGCGGCATCCGATCCGCCGATGTACCCGAGCACCTGTCCCGCGGTGGGGCTCTGCGAGTGGGCGCGCCCGAGCAGTCCCGCGCACGAGGAGACGTAGTCGCTGAACGCGCCGAGGGGAAGCTCGTCGAGCTCGACCGATCCCTTCATGTCGTGGAACTGCCGCACGTAGAAGTCGCGGCCGTTGGCCTGAAGGTGGCCGACGAACGGGTCCGAGACCGCCTGCAGCACGCGCTGCAGACCCACCACGCGGAAGCCCTGCCCGTGGACTGCGACGCCCTCCGTGATGCGGGCGGGCTGAGGGATGCCGCCGTACCGCGAGAGCACCGATTCGCCCGCTTCCTTCACCTGGAGCAGGAGCGCGTCCTCGTCGGCACCCTGGAGGAGCTGCAGGTAGCAGCGCGTCCCGACGCTGCCGACGCCCACCACGCGGCGGGCGAGATCGGTCGGTTCGTATTGGGCGAGAACGGTGTCGATGTCGATGCCCACCGTGTCGCGGTATTGCGCGAACAGGGCGTGGATCGACTCCGCCCGCTCCGCGCCGTGCACCGGAACGGCCTCGTCGAGTCGGAAGCGCACCATGGTGGGCGGATTCTCCACGAAGCGCAGACTGCCGTCGTCCCCCCGCTCGGTCGTGCGTTGGACGGCGCGACCGGAGGTGCGCCGCTCGGCGGCGGCCAGAGCGGCCGTGAGCACGCGCCGACCCTCGCGGCTCAGCTGCCGACGGGCGGACTCGACGTTCAGGTGCATGAAGTACCGCCCGGCCGGATCCAGTTCGACCAGCTGGCGCAGCACCGTGACGTACTGGGTGAAGGCGCGGACGGCGATGCTCTGGATGTCGCGCTCGCCGTAACCCGCCTCGCGACCGCCGACGATGACGCTCGTCAGCAGACGCTTCACGTCCCACTCCCACGGGGCTACGGCCGCCTCGTCGAAGTCGTTGAGGTCGAACACGAGCTGACGCTCGGGAGAGGCGTAGAACCCGAAGTTGCTGATGTGCGCGTCGCCGCAGGCGGCGACGAGGATGCCCGAGTGCGGGTCGCGGCCCAGGTCGAGTGCCATCAGACCGGCGGTTCCGCGGTAGAACGCGAAGGGGCTCGCGAGCATGCGCTGCATGCGCACGGGCACGAGCTCCGCGACGCGCTCCGCGTTCTGCTCTCGCAGGTGCGCCACCGCGTCGCGCTGCGCCGACCGCCGCTCGCGCCAACTCGGATCGTGCCACGACGCGGCGCAGGCTCTTGCCCAGCTCACGCGACTCGGCGCGGCTGAAGTGCGCGCGTTCCTTCAGCAGGTCGGGGGAATCCAAGGGCATGTCGACATTGTGTCGCACGGCGACGGCACGAGTGCGCGGTCCGCGCGGCGGCTCAGCGCAGGACGAGAGCGGCGGCGCCGATCAGCGGCCCGTGGCCGTCCAGCCCGGACGCTCGGATCCGCACGGCTCGCGCGTAGTCGAAGACGGCGGCATCCTTCGCGGCGACGCGGACCAGGTCGAGGTAATCGTCGGCGACGCGTGCGAACCCGCCCGCGATGACCGCGACGTCGAGGTCGAGCAGCGTCGCGACGTCGGCGATCGCCTCTCCGACCGCCCCCGCCGAGCGGCGCACGGCAGCGACCGCGACCGGATCGCCGGCGGCGTAGGCGCTCGACAGCTCTTCGCCCGTGGCGCCCGCCCACCCGTGCCGGCGAGCCCAGGCCACCGCGGACGGCCCGGATGCGAGCGACTCCAGCGTGCCGTCGGTCGGCGGTGCGCCGGGAGCACGCTCGCGCAGCCGCAGCTGCCCGATGTGACCGGCGTTTCCGGACCTGCCCGTCGCCAGCGCGCCGCCCACGATGAGGCCGCCGCCGACGCCGGTCGACACGACCATCGCCAGCGCGTTCCGCGCGCCGACGGCGGCACCGCGCCAGTGCTCGGCCAGGGCGATGCAGGCGCCATCGAGCGCGAGGCGCACCGGGACGCCCGGAGCGACCTCTTGCGCCAGAGCGACGATTCTCAGGCCCGCGATGGCCGGGAGGTTGAGGGGCGCGATCGCGCCTCCGTCGAGGTCCACCGGACCGGCGGAGCCGATTCCCACTCCGATCAGGCGGTCCTCGTCGCCCAGGTCGGCGACCGCAGCGGCCGCGACTTCGCGGACCGACCGCGCGATACTCTCCCTCGCGGCATCCCGCCCGGTCGGCGCCCGGTGAACGGTGCCCGGCACGACCGCACCGTCGGCATCGACCAGTGCGGCATCGACCTTCGTGCCGCCCAGGTCGATCGCCAGCGCCAGCTCTCGAGCCTGCATGGCTCGATCATCTCAGACCGGATCCATCTCCTCGTCGCCGTGCGCCGCGAGCGGAGACTGCGCAAGGATGGAAGCATGCCCACCATCCCCACCGTGACATTGAACGACGGCATCGCCTTTCCCGAACTCGGACTCGGCACGTACGGTCTCCGTGGCGCAGAAGGCGTCGACTCGATCGTCGCCGCGATCGACTCCGGCTACCGGCTGCTCGACACCGCCGTGAACTACGAGAACGAGCGCGAGGTCGGTGACGCCGTGCGCGCCAGCCCCGTCGATCGCGCCGAACTGCTCGTCACCACGAAGATCCCGGGGCGCCACCACGGCTACGACGACGCGATCGAGAGCACGAACGGCTCGCTCGCGGTGATGGGGCTCGACTGGATCGACCTGTCGCTCATCCACTGGCCCAACCCCAGCGTCGACAAGTACGTCGACACGTGGCGCGCCATGATCGACCTGCGCGAGAGGCAGCAGCTGCGCTCGATCGGCGTCTCGAACTTCACCGAGGCGATGCTCACGCGGCTGATCGACGAGACCGGTGTCACCCCCGCGGTGAACCAGGTCGAGCTGCACCCCTACTTTCCGCAGGCCGAGCTGCGCGCGTTCCACGCCGAGCACGGCATCCGCACCGAGAGCTGGAGCCCGCTCGCCCGCCGCAGCGAGCTGCTGCAGGAGCAGGTGCTTCAGGAACTTGCCGAGATCTATGGCGTCACACCCACCCAGATCGTGCTGCGCTGGCACGTTCAGCTCGGCAGCACCCCGATCCCCAAGTCGGCCGACCCCGACCGTCAGCGCGAGAACGCCGACGTGTTCGGCTTCGCTCTCACCGACGACGAGGTCGGCGTGATCTCCGGCCTCGAGCGTGGCCGACTGTGGGGCGCGCACCCTGACACGCACGAGGAGATGTAGCGCTCGCTCGTCGAGGGACGCAGATCCTCAGCTGAGCGCTGCGACCACCGAGTCGATGTACTCGCGCGGTTCGCGCGGTCCGAACACCGCGGTGTTGGCGACGAACCCCTGCGCTAGTGCCGTGACGGCGCGGGTGCTCTCAGCGGCGAGCGCCTCGGCTGCGGCATCCGTCGTCGTCTGCTGCTGCGCCCAGGGCAGCAGGGCGTGCGCGATGGTCTCGCGCAGCCGTGCTGCGGTGCGCATCATCTCGTCGCGCAGGTCGCCCGCGAGAGCCGCCTCGCCCCAGAACTGCACCACGATGCGCGCGGGCAGGCCGTCTTCGGTGAACACCTGCAGCAGCGTCTCGAGCAGCTGACGCGGTGAACGGACCTCGGTGGAGTGCTCGAGCTCTTGCAGGCGCGGGAACAGGTACTGTCCGACGATGTAGCGGGCGAGCTCGCTCTTGCTCGTGAAGTGCGAGTAGATCGCCCCGGTCGACAGACCCGATTCCTCGACGATGTCGGCGATCGACGTGTCGTGCACACCCTTCCGCTCGAGACAGCGGACGGCCGCGAGTGCGATCTCGTCGCGCCGGGCTCTGCGGTAGTCATCGGAGACGCGGGGCATTCAAAAAGAATAGCCGTTCTGTTATCCTCTCAAAAAGAACAATCATTCTCTTTGGGAGTCGTCATGGCACACGATGCTGCACACTCGTCATCCGGCCGCACGAAGTGGTCGGTCGCTGCGCTCTACGGACTGGTGGGTGGAATCGTCATCGCCGTGCTGGTGATGGCGTTCGTCTGGCCGGCCGCCACTTCGCAGCCGAAGAACCTGCCTGTCGGCATCAGTGGGCCGGCGGAGCGGGTCGCGGCAGTCGAGGCCGCGCTGGACGCGCAGGATCCGGCGCCGTTCACCCTGGTCGACGTGGATTCGCGCGACGACGCGGTCTCGCAGATCGAGTCCCGCGAGCTGTACGGCGCGATCCTCCTCGACGGACCCGAGGTGCTGGTGGCGACCGCAGCCGGGCCCGGCGGCGACGCAGGCGCTGCGCGGCGTTGCGGCGCAGCTGCAGGCGCAGATCAGCGAGACGGCGCAGGCGGCCCTTCTCGCACAGCTGCAGCAGCTGGGAGCCGCGCTCGCCTCGGGTCAGCCGCCCGCGTCCCCGCCACCTGCCGGTGCCGCGCCGGAGATCCCGCAGGTGACGGTGACGGACGTCGTGCCGCTGGCCGGGTCCGATCCGACCGGCGCAGGCCTCGCCGCAGCGAGCTTCCCTCTCACGATCGGTGGGATGCTCGGCGGAATCCTGCTGTCGCTGCTGGTCGCCGGAGCGGTCCGGCGCCTGATCGGCCTGCTGGTGTTCGGGGTCACGGCGGGAGTGCTCGCCGCCCTGGTCATGCAGACCTGGTTCGGGCTGCTGCAGGGCGACTGGCTGCTCAACGCCACCGCGCTCGGACTCGGAATGACCGCCACCGCGGCATTCATCACCGGCATGAACGCCGTCTTCGGAAGGCCCGGGCTCGGCATCGCCGCGATCGTCACGATCCTGATCGCGAATCCCATCTCGGCCGCTGCCGCCCCGTGGCAGTTCCTGCCCGAGCCGTGGGGTCAGATCGGGCAGTTCTTCGTTCCTGGTGCCGCGTCGAACCTGATCCGGTCCCTGAGCTACTTCCCGGACGCGGCGACGGCGATGCAGTGGACGATCCTCGCCTGCTGGCTGATCGGCGGGGTCGTGCTCACGCTGATCGGGCACTACCGCGACCAGGCCGACCTGCGCGTGCCCGCTGATCAGCTCGACCCTGCACCGGATGCCGGAGCGGAAGCGACGGACCGCTCGGCGGTGCGCGCCGGAAGCGCGGCGAGCCAGTCGGCGTAGGTCTGGGTCCCGAGAATCGCGTCCGGGCGGGGAAGGAGCGAGCCGTCCCGCTGCGCGCGACCGGAGGGACCCGGCATCGGGATCGCCGGGATCCAGGCGTGCGAGCCGCGCGCCCGCGCGTACCCGCGCACCATCTCGACGAGGCTCTCCTCTCGCGGTCCGGCGAGGTCGCGCGACCGGCCTGCCGGACCGGCCTCCGCCAGCGAGACGAGGTGCGCGCCGACCTCCCGGGCGGCGATCGGCTGAGTCCGCATCTTCGGTGCGACGTGGAACGGGCCGATCTTCGCTCGCGCGTAGATCTGCCCGGCGAACTCGTGGAACTGCGTCACGCGCAGGATCGTCCATGGTGTCCGGCTCGCTTCGACCAGTCGCTCCTGCGCGATCTTTCCGGCGTAGTAGCCCTCCGGGGCGCGTTCGATGCCGACGATGGACAGCGCGAGGTGGTGGCCGACACCCTCCTTCGCCTCCGCGGCCAGCAGCGTACGAGTGGTCCCTTCGAAGAAGGCGATGGACTCGGCGGTGCCGAGGGTCGTCACACTGACGACGTCGATGACGGCATCCGCGCCCTCCAGCGCTGCGGCGACCCCCGAGCCGGTCATCAGGTCGACCCCGGTGCTGCGCGCGAGCACGACGACGTCGTGCCCTCGCGCTCTAGCCGCGGCGACGACGTGCGATCCGACCTGTCCGGTTCCCCCTGCGACGGCGATTCTCATGTTGCTCTCCTCTTCGGTTGCGTGTTGTGGCTCGGTTGCGTCTTCTGGTTCGGTTGCGTCTTCCCGTTCGCCTGTCACGAAACGCCGGACGCGCGCCCCGACTGTGACAGGCGAGCGTGGCGCGGCCCGGGCAGCATCAGCACGATGCCCAGCAGCAGGCTCGCGCCGAGGCTGACGATGTTGCCGACCACGTCGATCGCCGACATCTGCGCGAAGTGCGCCGCGTGATAGGCGAAATGGGGAAGGCCGAACACGGCCCACGCGACGCCGACGACGCGGCCGGCATCCGCTGTTCGTGAAAAGGTCGCCGCGACGCTCGCGGCCGACAGGGCGAGGTACAACGAACCCACATCGCGGATCAGGTGCTCGTTGTACGGACCGTCGACCGAGATCCAGATGAGACCCAGCCCGGGGAACGAGTCGTAGAACGACTGCGGAAGTGTCGCCGCCCACGCGCCCACATAGAGGCCGAGAGCGGCCGTCACCCAGAGGATCACTCGTCTCGTGTTCATGCTCACACTCCTCCGACGACGCGGCCGGGGTGAATGTGAGGCACCGGATGCTCACATTTCCGAGCACTGCGTCGTCGTACAGTGCAGAAGACGAAAGGATGCCCCGTGGCCGAGCCCATCGAGACCCTCGAGCACGAGCGCAGCCAGCTGATGGGGCTGGGATATCGGATGCTCGGCACAGTGGCCGATGCCGAGGACGCCGTACAGGAGACGTACGCGCGCTGGTACCGACTGAGCGACGCCGAGCGCGCAGCGATCGACAATCCCGGAGCGTGGCTCATGCGTGTGGCGGGTCGCATCTGCCTCGACATGCTCGGCTCCGCGCGGGCGCGGCGGGAACGCTACGTGGGGGAGTGGCTGCCCGAACCGCTGCCGGGGACCTCGGCCTTCGCGGCATCCGTCGCCGCCGACCCGCTGGAGCAGATCACGCTCGACGACTCCGTGAGCACGGCGCTGCTGGTCGTGCTCGAGTCGCTCAGTCCGGCGGAGCGGGTCGCGTTCGTGCTGCACGACGTGTTCGGACTGCCGTTCGCCGAGATCGCCGAGACGGTCGGGCGCTCGCCGGACGCGTGCCGCCAGCTCGCGTCGCAGGCCCGGCGCCACATCCGCGAGCGACGCGAGGGTGCGGCGTCCCGCGAGGCGCATGATGCGCTCGCCCAGGCGTTCGCGGTGGCCTGCGCGGCAGGGCGATCTGGCGGGTCTCATCGGCGTCCTCGACCCGGATGTCGTCCTCCACAGCGACGGCGGGGGGTTCGTCTCGGCGGCGCGGCGGCCCGTGCTGGGCGCGGATCGCGTCGCCCGCTTCCTGTTAGGGATTCCGCGACTCGCGCCCGGTGCGCAGGTGGCACCGACGCTGACGCCCGACGGGCTCGGGTTCTTCGTGACGATGGATGGGGCCGCGCACAGCGTGATCACGCTCGGCGTGCGCGAGGGCCGGATCTCGGACGTGTGGATCATGCGCAACCCCGAGAAGCTGACGCTCTGGGGCTGACCCGCCTCGCCGGCTCGCGATCCGTTCGCCTGTCACGACACGCCGAAGGCGCTCGCAATGTGACAGGGAACCTCGACGCGGGAGCCGCGCGTCGCGAGCGCTCGCGGCCGCTCCCTGTCACGACACGCCGAAGCGCTCGCAGAATGTGACAGGGGAACCTGGTTTTAGAGCTGGGCGCCGTTGTCGTCCGGGTCGTCCAGGCCCACGTGCCGGCCACGCCACGACTCGTACGCGATCAGCCAGCCGATCGAGACCGCGCCGGCCAGGACGAGCCCGATCCACAGCTGCCCCCAGATCAGACCGAACAGCACCCCGAGGGCGACGATGAGGATGGTTCCGAGAAGCCACTGGACGCGGCCTTTCGGCCAACCGGTGCGAGGTTCAGACATGCGCCCAGCCTACGACCGCGGCCGTGAGGTGACGAGCGCTCAAGATCCGAGGGCACGGATGCCGTCGAAAAGGTCGACGGCGCCCACCTGGCCGCCCTTCAGCAGCAGCTCGAGCCCGTCGATCGCCGGGTCGGCCGCGTGCGCGGTGAGGAGCACGATGTTGCCCTCCGGATTGGCGGCGATCGAGAGCGACTCGACGCCGAGCAGCCTGGTGACCCGGCTCGACGTATCGCCGCCGCACACGATGATCCGCCGCGCCGCACCGGCTCCCGCGGCTCCCGCGACCATCGCCGCGGCGGCCTCGGCGAGGGCTTCGAGCACCGGTCGAGCCGTTGCTGTCGTGTCGGCGTCGTCCGAGCTGAGCGCGACGCTGTTTCCGGCGCGCAGGGCGGACAGCACCCAGTCCAGCTGAGCCGATGCGCGGGATGCCTCCAGCGCGAGCGGCTGCACGAGCCATCCGGCCGCGGCCGCGGCATCCATCTGTCGGCGGGTCTGCGACGAGCGGCTGCCCGACACGGCGAGCACCGGTCCGGGCGTGCCGGTGCGGGTCGGGAGCGGCACCGCCGCCTGGCCCTCGGACGCGGCGATTGCGAGGCTCAGCCCACCCGATCCGACCGCGAACACGGGCTCGTCGAGCCGACCCAGAGCGCGGCCGATCGCCTCGAGGTGCTCGTCGAGCGCAGCGTCGAGCACGACGGCCGCATCCCCTGAGCCGAGGATCAGATCCGCCAGGTCCGCGCCGTCCTCACCGCCGTATGCCGTGAACGGAATGCTTCCGATCGGCAGGTCGGTCTGGTACGAGAAGTGCACGGCGAGGTCGGGCTCCGTCATCGGCGTCGTCGGGTGGGTCGACATCGTGGGCTGCCGATCGAGCCGGTAGACGATGCCCCCTTCCGCCGCGAAGTGCACGCCGTGCAGGGTGTATCTCCCGAAGTCGGGCTGAGCGAACACGAACGGCACGGTCTGCTCGCCGACGACCTCGCGCCCGAGCTCGAGGACCCGCCCGATGCTGCCGATCGTCGGCGAGGAGTCCGCGGTCGAGCAGGCCTTGTACTGGACGACCCGTGGGCGCAGCGCGGCGAGCGCTTGCAGCACAGGCCGCACCTCGGCATCGAGGTCGGCGGTGGGCAGGGATCTCGCGATGCCGGCGATGCCGACGACGTCGCACTCCGTTGCGGCTCGCTCGAGCGCGGCGGCATCGGGCAGTCCGACGAAGAGGCGGCCGGTCCACCCGCGGCGCGCGAACTGCAGGAGCGCGTCGACGCTGCCGGTGAAGTCGTCGCCGTAGAACGCGGCTCTCAGTCTGGGCACGGCTCCGAGCCTAGACACCCGGTTGCCCCAGCGCGTCTGCGCGTGCTCAGACACGCACCGGACCGAAGATCTCGGTGGCGCGCCGCAGCGCAGCCGAGTGCGCGAGCGCAGCCTCGGCGGATTCGTCGCGCGCCGCCGACTCCCACGCCTCGCGCATGCTCGTCACGCCCGCCGCGGAGCCGTCCGGATGACCGTGGATGCCGCCTCCGGCGAGCACGAGCAGGTCGGTCGTGCCGACTGCGGAGTACGTCGCGTGGGCGAGACCACCCCACTGGCCCGAAGAGAGGACCGGCACGGTGGGGGTGAGCCCGAGCAGCGGCTCCCGCACAGCCGCGATCGATTCGAGAACCTCGTCGTCGGATTCGTAGAACTTGTTGCTGATGCCGTTGGTGTGCAGATGATCGGCGCCGGAGAGGCGCACCAGCTTCTGCCACGCCCGGAACGAGAAGCCCACCTGCTCGGAGCGACTGATGGCCCCGAACATCGTGCGGTGCCCGTGGATCGGCACCTGCGCGCGCCGCCGCAGATACTCGAGTCCGGCGAGCCCCACCAGGTTGACGCAGACCATGACGCACGTGCCGCCGGCTGCCACGACGAGGTCGTGATTGGCCTCGAGCCGGTCGATGTCGTCGGTGACGTTGAACGCGTACATCGGCTTCACGCCGGTGCGGTCGGCGTGTCGCTCCAGCACGGGCATCACGGCGCGGACCCGCTCCGCCAGGGGAGCGGTGGGGCCGTTGCCCTGCAGCTCGTCGTCCTTGATGAAGTCGACGCCCGCGGCTGCGAGTTCGCCGACGAGCTCGCCGAGGTCGTCGGGTGAGAGGCCGATGCTCGGCTTCACGATCGTTCCGATCATCGCGCCCTCCGGCCTGCTCATCAGCCGCCGAGTGCCGTCGACGCCGAAGGCCGGCCCCGGGTAGCGCTCGGCGAATGCGGCCGGGAGGTCGAGATCGACGAGCTTGATCGCCGCCAGCTCCTTGATCTCGAAGAGGTTGCCGGCGACGGCCGCGAGGAGGTTCGGCAGCGACGGGCCGAAGTTGTCGAGCGGGAACCGGAGGCGGAGCAGGGCTCGCCGCCGCGCCGCGGGATCGCCGACGGCGCCGGGCAGCGGCGAAGCGCCGGTGAGGGGGATCTCGTCGAGGCTGTCCACCTGCGCCGCGAACAGGGCGCGCAGGTCGTCGGACTCCCGCGCGACCCTCACGAAGGTGCCGGTGGACTGCTCGCCGGCCAGCACCTCGGCAGCCTGGCGCAGGGGCAGCGACGTCTCGATCACGTACGTCGCGATGACGTGAGCTGACGACGCGGTCACCACACCACCGGCATCCACACCGACATCTCCGACGGACCGCGGTTGCCCCAGGCGAAGTAGGGGATCAGGCGAGCGGATGCCGCTCCGACGGCGCCGTCGGCGACATCCTCGTAGAGCGCGCCGGACGATGCGCCGGGCAGCACCGCGATGTCCGCCTCGAGGGCGACGATCCGGTGCCCCGCCAGCTCGGCTGTCACCGGGATGAGGGGGGCCGCGCGGCGCAGCGCGACCTGCTCGAGGCGCACGCCGTCGGGCAGGTCGGCACTCTCCACGGCGTAGACGACTGGACCCCGCTGCACGGCGACCTGGTTCGTCGCCTCCTCGGCGAGGCGGTGCGCGCGGAGCTTCCGCACCGGCATCGGGAGGTCCAGCACAACGACGTCACCGGCGGCCCACTGCCGGTCGATGACCGCATAGGTGCCTGCGGCCGAGACGGCGAGTGGCTCATCGTTGACGGTGAGCGCGGCATCCGTCGACCATCCCGGCACACGCAGGTGCAACGGGATGCCGCCGCCCTCCGCCTCTTCCACGGTGAACGCGATGCGGCCGTCCCAGGGGTAGTCGCTGGACTCGCGCAGTGCCAGCGAACGACCGTCGGGCAGGGTGAAGCGCAGGTCGCTGCCGCCGTACTGGTGGATGTACAGCCCGTCCTGGCTGACCGATGCCGCGCGCTCGTGGAAGCGGGCGAGGGTCCGGGCGATGTTCGGCGGGCAGCAGAAGCAGCTCAGGTACGTCTGGCGCAGCCTCTCGTCAGACGCGGGCGGCTCGGGCACCGGATGCAGCCCGGTGTCGCCGGGCATGCGAAGCGGGTAGGGCAGGTCGCGCACCTGGCGAAGGGCGTTGGTGTAGAAGTACTGCGTGCCGTCGAGGCTGATGCTCGCGAGCAGCGCGTTGTAGGCGATCTGCTCGATCACGTCTGCGTAGCGGGCGTCGGCGGTGAGCGCCAGCATCCGCTCACTCCACAGGATCATGCCGATGTTCGCGCACGATTCGGCGTGGGCGGTGGTGTGAGGCAGCTGGTAGGCGCGGCCGTAGGCCTGATGGATGCGGCTGATCTCCTCCTGCCATGGATGGCCGTCCGGCGACGCCCCGTCGTACAGCGCCCCGCAGCCGCCCGTGAGGTAGAGCTTCGTGTCCACCACATCGCTCCACAGGTTCTCAAGCACGCCGCGCAGCTCGTCGTCGCCCGTCTCGGCGACCAGGTCGGCGAGCCCGGCGTACAGGTAGTTCGCGCGCACGGCGTGACCGGCCACGACCTGCTGCGCCCGCACGGGCAGGCGGTCCTGGTTGTCGTCACCGCCTTCGAAGTCGTCGCGGACGCGCACGAAGGATTCGGCCAGCCGCAGATACTGCTCGTCGGATGTCGCCCGGTACAGGTCGATCACGGCCATGTAGTGCGACGGGCAGATCGCGCTGCGCGCCAGCTCGACGGGCTTGTTCGTCGCAAGGTCGTCGAGGAATCCGGCCGCTTTGCGCGCGACGTCGAGCAGCGTCGTGCTGCCGGTGACCTCGTAGTGCCGCACCCCCGCGGTGATCAGGTGGCCGAGGTTGTACGTCTCGAAGTGGAAGCGATCAGCGAGGGCGAGGGCGTTCTCGTGATTGCGTGCGGCGATAAGCGTCGGGGTGTGGACGTAGCCGTCCGCGCGCTGCACCGATGCGATCAGCCCGGCGACCGTCTCGACGGTTTCGGCGAGCTCGGGGTCGTCCGCGAGTTCCAGTTCGGCGATCGCCGCCTCGAGCCATTTGTAGAGATCGCCATCCATGAACGGAGGGCCGGTGTGGGACCCGTCCTCGAGACCCGCCGCGATGCGGAAGTTGCGCAGCCCCGGACTCACGGCCGGGTCGCGCAGCGACCCCCACATGCTCGGAACCGTGACCTCGCGGGTGCGTGCGGCGATGCCGCCCCAGAAGCCGCTCGCCCAGCGTGCGCTCGCCGCCCCGAGCGGCTCCAGCGGCGCGTGCGGGCGGAGCGCTGTCGTTGCAGGCATGCAGAATGTCCTTCGTTCGTGTATTCATCCTGCCGCGGGAATCGCGAGGCTGGTCGAGGGATGCTGCTCCAGGCTAAGCTTCGAATGCAAGTTGTAGCAAGCATGCATAAATATGCACGATGAAGGAGAGTGAGATGACCGGAACCCCGCGCGTCGCGTTCCTGCACACCGGAGCCGTCGTCATCGCTCCGGTAGCCGACCTCGCGCGACAGCACCTCGGCGCCGCGACCACCGTCAACTACCTCGACGACAAGATCGTCGCCGACCTCGGGGACGCCGACCTCGCCGCGTCCGTCCCCGAGCGCATCGCCGACCTGGTTCAGGCCGCGAAGAGCGCCGGTGCCGACATCGTGATGCTCACCTGCTCGTCGATCTCCCAGCTCGCTGCTCCGACCGCCGAGCGGATCGGCATCCCGGTGCTGCGCATCGATGAGGCCATGGCCGACCAGGCCGTGTCGCTCGGATCGCGGATCGCCGTCCTGGCGACGCTCCGGACGACGCTGACTCCGACGACGGCGCTGATCCGGGAGCGTGCGGCGCTGGCCGGTGCGTCGCCGGACATCGCCGGCGTCGTGATCGACGGAGCGTTCGAGGCCGTCTCCGGCGGCGATCGACCGACGCACGACCGGCTGGTGGGGGCGGCGATCGAGCGAGCGGCCGGGACCGCGGACGTCGTGGTCCTCGCACAGGCGTCGATGGCCAGTGCGGCCGAGAGTGTGAACGTCGATGTGCCGGTGCTGACGAGTCTCGAGCCGGGCATCAAGCGTCTGCGCGAGGCGGTCGACGCGTTGCCGTGAAACCGCTCAGTCCGCGAGCAGCTGCTGTGCGGTGGACAGGTCGGTTACCAGAGCCGTCACCCATCCGCCGGCCATCGCGCCTCGGATCGCGGCGAGCTTGCGTGGGCCGCCGGCGACGCCGACCCGCCGCGGAACCCGAAGCAGGTCGTCGACCGGGATCGCGATGATGCGCTCGTCGAGTTCTCCGCGCACCACCGACCCGTCGGCGCGGAAGACCCGGTGGCAGATGTCGCCGACCGCGCCAGCGCCGAGCAGGGCCTCGCGCTCACCGGTCGCGAAGGCGTTGCCGCTCTCGGCCAGCACGTCGGAGGGATCGATCCCGCCGATGCCCATGACCGCCATGGTCAGCCGCTGCCAGCGTTGCGCGACGTCCTGCATGCCCGGGCCCTCGAGCAGGCTGTCGCGGATGTCGGGTCCGGCGACGATCCCCGGGGCGTGCACGTAGACCGGGGCGGCGCCGAGCATCCGCGCCAGTTCGGCCAGCAGCCGATGAGAGTGGCCCTGCACCTCGGGAACGCCGATGCCTCCGAGCAGCTGCACGACCTCGGTCGCGCGCGGTGACGGCGAGGGCCGCATCCGCTCCACCATCGCCAGCAGCGTCTGACTCCACGACGAGACGCCGATACGGTCGCTCCCGCTGAGGGTGGCTTCGAGGTACGCCGCCGCGCCGGCGCCCACCGCCGCGATCGTCTCGCTCTCGTCGGCGTCCGGGTCGACGTCCACGACGACCGCCTCGGCGAGACCGAAACGCGATTCGAGCTGCTCCTCGAGGTCGGCGTACACCCCGGGTGCGACCGTCACCGTCGTTCGGACGATGCCGACGGATGCTGCGCGTTTGAGCAGTCGCGAGACCTTCGCCTGCGAGATGTTCAGGGCGAGGGCGATGTCGGCCTGACGCGCGCCGCGCTCGTGATACATCCGGGCGACCTTCGTCATCAGGCGCAGCTGCCCGTCCAGAGGGGCGCTGTGGTGACCGCCCGCCATTTCGACTCCGATCCTGGCCGCCGTCAGTCGACCGCGCGAGCGTCAGTATATTCCGGCACCCACGAACGGATATTCACGGCTTCCGGCCCGCGTGGCGTCGCGTCGCGTGTCAGGACGCCGGGCTGTAGGCGACCATCCAGTCGATGCCGAACTTGTCGCGCAGCATCCCGAAACGACCACCCCACGGCGGCACGTCGAACGGCATCGTGACACTGCCGCCCTCGACGAGGCCGTTCCAGTAGCGCTCGAGCTGGGGCTCGTCGTCACCGCTCAGGGAGACGGAGATGCCCGCCGGCTCGCGGTACTCCATTCCGGTCGGAGTGTCGGCTCCCATCAGGACGAAGCCCTCGGGCGTGGTCAGCTGCGAATGCATGACGAGGTCGTTCTCGTTCGGGTCCTGCACCATGCCTTCGTATTCTCCGAAGGTCGAGACCTCGAGGTCGCCGCCGAGGATGCTCTGGTAGAACTCCATGGCCGAGCGTGCGTTGTTCTTGAACGAGAGGTAAGGATTGAGGGTAGGCATGATCTGCTCCCGCAGTTCAGGGCGCGTGAGCGCCAGGCGTTTGGGGCGGAGCCCCGTTGGGTATCGATGCCGCTCCGTCTGCTGGCGGCAGGTGACAGTGTCGTCGTGGCCTCCGACATCCGCAATGGGGTTGCCGGCGACCGGCATCAGGGTTCGGTCGATCCCTCCGACGCCCATTGCACGGCGTCCGCCTCGGCGGCGGACGCGAAGATCTTCACATCGCACGGGAACAGGAAAGCGATGCCGTGGACGATCTCGCCGATGAGCGCGTGGTCGGTCACGAGGGCGATCCGCCCCCAACTGCGCTGCGGTTTGCCCTCGAGCAGGGCGTCCTGCCAGAGCGCTCCCATCGAGTACCGCTCGAAGTCGTCGCCCAGCACGAAGACCAGATTGATCCGGCGCCCCTCAGCGAGAGTCGCATCGATCGCCGGGTCGACGACCGACTCGTAATCCGAGGCTTCCACCGTTCCGATGGCGCGGAACCCGAGGACTCCGCCGGGAAGGTCCTGCAGCTGCTCGATCATGCGCCCCATCCTCGCCCGGTTCGCTCGGCGACGCCAGCGTTCAGCGGTTGCGGTGATCCTCCGGGTGCAGCCGCGGTCCGCGGCGCGGCTCGCGAAGCCCGCTGGCCTCGATGAGCCGGATGACCCGCTGCCGCTGGCCCGCCCACGGGGCGAGGAGCTCCAGCATCCCGTCGTCGTCAACGCGCGTGCCGGTGAGCGCGTAGCCGACCTCGTGGGCGAGGTGGTAGTCGCCGACGCTCACCGCGTCGGCATCTCCGAGCGCACGGATGCGCGTCTCGGCGGACGTCCATGGCCCGACGCCGCGCTGGCTGATGAGCACGCGATCGCGCGCCTCGCCGTCCGTCGCCGTCATGAAGACCCGGCCGATCGCCTCGCCGCGACGTGCGGCCTCGACCACGGTGCGGGCCTGCGGGGGCTCCAGGCCGGCGCGGTGCCACGACCATGACGGCACGCGCCGCCAGCCGTCGATGCTCGGCGGGGCGTACATGGGTCGCGGCGTCGGGCCCGGCGCGCGCTCGCCGTGCCAGGTGACGATACGCCGCCACGCGGCGAACGCCTGCATGCCGGTCACCTTCTGCTCGATGATGGCGCTGGCCAGCGCATCGAAGAACAGGTCGGTGCGCCCGATCCGCACACCGGGATTGCCGGTGGTGCGCCGCGGCGATGAGCGGGTGCCGGCCCGCGTCGAAGTCGCCAGGATCGTCGACCGCTCCACACAGCGCGGGCAGCTGAGCGAGCGCCCACGTCGCTCCCGGACCCCAGGCGGCGCCCCGGACGACACCGCGGGAGACTTCGCGCAGCGCGAGGGTCGCGATGCCGTCCGGAGTGCGGCTCGCACGCCAGATGACAGTGCCGGCGACTGCCATCGTGGGGTCTCCGCCGCCGTGGCGCTGATAGAGCACGGTGCGCCGGACATCCAGCGGATGCCGCGGCCGATACTCGGTCTCGATCGGACGACCGGGCGCCGCCTGCGGCTCGCGCGCGACGCCGACGCGAAGTTGGGGCTGCGCCTCCGCGATCGTCATGCGCCCACCCTACGCGGCGGGTTCCGACATCCCTCGATTCGGAACGAGCGTCGAAGGCGTCGACGGTGAGGAGGTGCGAAGCTCTCGCACGAGGCTGTAGTTGATGGGAACATTGCCTGATCACCGACGGAAGGACTGCGACGTGATACTCGCGCGGACCACAGCAGGCGGTGGCGGGCCGCATCAGCGCCGGAAGAACGTGGGCCAGGCATGAGCGGCGATCTGGACGGCCTCGTCGCCGTCGTGACCGGCGGCGCGTCGGGCATCGGCTTCGCGACCGCCTCGGAACTGCGTGCGCGCGGCGCGCGCGTGGCGGTGCTCGATCGTGCGATCGACACCATCCCGGAGGCAACCCTCGGCGTCGAGTGCGATGTGACGGTGCGCGACTCGGTCGATGCCGCGATCGGGCGCGTCGGGAGCGAGCTCGGCGGCATCGACATCCTCGTCAACAACGTGGGCGTCAGCTCGGTCGGCACGGTCGAAGACGCCACCGACGAGGAGTGGGCGCGCGTGCTCGACATCAACGTCGTGAGTATGGCGCGCGTCACCGCGGCCGCCCTGCCCTGGCTGCGGCGCTCGCGCGCGGCATCCGTCGTCAATCTCTCATCGGTCGCGGCGCTGAACGGACTGCCGCAGCGGGCGGTCTACAGCGCGACCAAGGGAGCGGTCATGTCGCTCACTTTCGCGATGGCCACCGACTACGTCGCCGAAGGGATCCGCGTGAATTGCGTGCGCCCCGCAACCGTCGCCACGGCGTTCGTCGAGCGGATGCTGCAGAACTTCCCCGATCCGGTCGCAGAACGCGCCGCGCTGGATTCCCGGCAGGCGACGGGTCGCATGGTCACGCCGCAGGAGGTCGCCGACGCGATCGCGTTCCTCGCGTCGCCGCGGTCGGGATCGATCACCGGCAGCGCGCTCGACGTGGACGCTGGGATGAACCACCTGCGGCCGCGGCCGGTGCAGAAGACGCTCTAGCGCCGAGCGATCAGAAGCGGTCCGGCGACGGCGTTCCGTGACCGTAGCGGATCGACACGTCCGCGTGGCGGTCGAAGCGGTAGCCGACGCCGCGCACCGTCCGCACGATGTCCTCGTAGCGGCCGAGCTTGGCGCGCAGACGGCGGACGTGCACGTCGATCGTGCGCTCTCCGGGCGACTCCTCGTCGGTGGCGCTGTGCCAGAGCGACCCGACCAGCTCGGCGCGCTCGATCGTGCGACCCTCGCGCAGCACCAGGTACTGCAGAAGCTCGAACTCCTTGAACGTGAACGCGGCCGACTCGCCGTCGATCAGCACGCGCTTGCGCGAGATGTCGACCACGACACCGCCGGGTGCCCGGTCTTCGTCCTCGGGTTCTTCCTGCTTGGTGCGCGCAATCGCCGACGGCTCATGCAGCGCCAGGCGCACGACGTCCACGTCGCGGCCGCCGGAGCCGACAGGAGCGAGGGCGACGGTGGCGTACGTCTCAGCATCGGGGGCGAGGTCGGCCAGCGTTCGGCGCAGCGCGTCGACCAGGACGCCCAGCGAGACACCGGATGCCGCGGCCTTGGCCTCATCGATCCCCACGTACAGCGCGAATCCGCGCGGTGCCGTTCCCGGGGGCAGGTTGCGCGCGGCGGGTGCAGCGCCGACGGGGGCGGGAGTCTGAGCGTCTTCCGCGGCGGGCGCCGGCGTGGAGACGGCGCGAAGGTGACGAGGTGTGGCCGGACGTTCGAGGAGAGCGGTGTTCGACATGATGATGGTCCTTGCGGGGGAGAACCCGGCTCCGAGAGCGAGTTCGATGTGTGCTGCGATTCGGCCTCTGCGATGGGCCTGGGTGCGGCAACCGGATGTGCATGATCGACGCACGAGCCGGGTGCTGGGGGATTCTCCGCGGCGTTTCAGAAGCTGCGAGCGAATCCGGCGGGGGTCACCGTGTCAGCGACACATTCGACGACACATGACGACGCGGCCGGCCATCATCATGCCGGCAGTCCCGTTCGCCTCCAGGGCGGACAGAGAGCGCGCGTTGTCAGTCATGAAGCCGATTATGACGGACTGAGTCCTCATGCGTCAAATCGCACGGATGCCGGGGCTCTGGTCCTCCGAAATGTTACAGAATGCTCAATCCGGAGAGGCCGGTCGCGTTCACCACCACGAGCGCCGCCGTTGGGAGCGCTCTCGAAAGTTTTGTTGCCAGATCCAGCAAACCTATTGCGCTTCTCACGGGACTGCGCTTACCATCGGTGTCGAAGCGTTTCCGCGAAGCGCTTCGACGGATTCAGGATCGAGACAACGGAGTTGGCGATGGTGAAGATCAACGAGGTGGCCGAAGCCGCCGGCGTGTCGATCAGCACCGTGTCGTACGCACTGAGCGGCAAGCGCCCCATCTCGCCCGACACCCGTCGTCGCATCGAAGAGGCCGTTCGCACGCTCGGCTACAGCCCCAACGCCGGTGCGCGCATGCTCGCCGGCAGCCGGACGCAGATCTTCGCGCTGACCGAGCCGCTGCGCAAAGACACCCACGCTCCCACTCACATGGCCTTCGTGCTCGCTACCGCGGTCGCCGCACGACGCAACGACTACGACATCCTGCTGCTGACGGACGAGGACGCGATGGCCGGGATGGGGCGCGTTGCCGCGAACGGCCTGGTCGATGCGATCCTCGTGCTCGACGTCGCGCCTGACGATGAGCGCGTCGGCCTCGCGCGGGCCATCTCCACGCCGACGATCTTCATCGGCGTGCCCGACGACCACGACGGCCTGATCTGCGTGGACCTCGACTTCGCGGCTGCGACCTCGCTCGCCGTCGACCGGCTCGCCGACGCCGGGCACACCTCGATCGGAATGATCGGGCACCCCGACGTCAGCTACGAGAAATCCAACTTCCCGCCGCGAGTGCGTTCGGCGTTCGAGGCTCGCGCCCGCGAGCGTGGGCTCGAGATCGCCTTCGGGCTGAGCGGAACCAAGCGGACCAGCCGGTCGGCGACCCGCCGGACCGTCGCGCAGCTGTTGGATGCCGGCGCCACCGGCTTCGTCCTGCACTGCACCGAAGAGGCGCACGCCGTCGCGCTCGGCGACCTGGCCGAGCGGGGGCTCAGCGTCCCCGATGACATCTCCATCGTCTCGGTGGGAGCGTCCTTCGACGCCGGCGCGTTCCCTACCCCGCTGGACTCGATTCCGCTCGTGCCGCAGGCTTCCTGCGACCTGGCGGTCGAGCTTGCCCTGCGCAGCCTCGGCGACGAACGGCCCGAGCCGGGTCTCCGGCTGATCGCGCCGATGTATGTCTCGCGCGGGTCGGTCGCCGTCGCGAAGGGCGCCGCCGCGGCCGATCCGTCGTCTCCCCGTCCCGCTCCCCCTCGAGAGCGAGTGCTCTGACGGTCACCCTCGGCCGATCCTTGCCCTCGCGCCATCTATCGAAGCGCTTCGACGTTTGAACCTGAACACTGCCCACCCCTGCCCCGACCAATGCGGGTCAACATGAAAGGAGTGCCACTGATGGCACGCACCATGCGCACGAACACCGAACGAAGGATCGCCCTCGTCAGCTCTTTGACGATCGCGGGCCTTGCACTTGCCGGCTGCGCCGGCGGATCCGGCGACTCCGCCGGCGAAGCCGGTGACACGCTCAAGCTCTGGCATTACGAGGGCGCCGACAGCGCCATGGGCATCGCATGGGCCGAGGCCATCAAGGTCTTCGAGGAGGAAACGGGTGCCACCGTCGAGTTCGAAGAGAAGAGCTTCGAGCAGATCCGCTCGACGGCGAGCCAGGTGCTCAACTCGGACGAGGCGCCCGATCTCATGGAGTTCAACAAGGGCAACGCGACCGCCGGCCTGCTGGCCAGCCAGGGACTCCTGACAGACATCAGCGAGGCCGTCACCGAGTACGGCTGGGATGACAAGCTCGCCCCCGCCCTGCAGACCACGGCGACCTACACCGAAGACGGTGTCATGGGCTCGGGCGCGTGGTACGGCGTCCCGAACTACGGCGAGTTCGTGACGGTCTACTACAACAAGGACGCGTTCGCGGCGGCAGGCATCGAGATCCCGACGACCTACGACGAGTTCACCGCGGCCATGGACGCGTTCGTCGAACAGGGCGTCACTCCGCTGGCCGAGGCGGGACTCGAATACCCGCTGGGGCAGCTGTGGTACCAGCTCGCGCTGAGCCAGGCCGACCGGCAGTTCGTCGACGACTACCAGCTTTACGAGAACCCCGTCGACTGGGAAGGCGACGAGATCACGTACGCGACCGAGACCGTCCTCGACTACGTCGACAAGGGCTACATCTCGCCCGACGTGTCCGGCGTCAAGGCGGAGGACGCGGGTGTCTCGTTCATCAACGGCACCGCTCCGATCTTCGTGTCGGGCAGCTGGTGGTACGGCCGCTTCGTCAACGAGATCACCGGCTTCGAGTTCGGCATCTTCCCGTTCCCCGAGAGCGACCTCAGCCTCGGCTCGTCCGGCAACCTGTGGGTCGTGCCCGAGCGCGCCGCCAGCAAGGAGCTCGCTTACGAGTTCATCGACATCACGATGCGTCCGGAGATCCAGGCGCTCATCGGCAACAACGGCGGTCTGCCCGTCGCAGCCGACACCGCCGACATCACCGACGAGAAGAGCCTCGAGCTGATCGAGGCGTTCAACGCGGTGAACGAGACAGATGGCCTGTCGTTCTACCCCGACTGGCCGACCCCCACCTTCTACGACACGCTGGTCGCCGAGCTGCAGGAACTCGTGAACGGGACCAAGAGTGCCGCCGACGTCCAGCAGTCCCTGGGGGACGAGTACGAATCGTACGTCTCGGACTTCCGCTGACGCGCGGATGATCCAGCGGGCCGCCTCGGACCACGAGGCCGGGGCGGCCCCTCCCTCCACCGATGCCCCCGCATCCGTCCCGGTGATGCCTCCGGCATCCCCCCTTTTCCCGCCTCACAGAGGAGTCGGCATGACCGCTGTCCCCTTCGTCCGACCGCCCAAGGCGTCGCGAGCGAAACTGCCCCCCGAAGAGCCCCTGATCCCGCAGCGCGGGCGCGGCAGCTCGGCGGCCTACTGGCTGTATCTCATCCCCGGACTCGTGCTGCTCACGGTCGTGGTGATCATCCCGCTGTTCTGGAACTTCTACCTCACCTTCACCGAATGGCGGGGCATCAAGCCGCCGGAGTGGATCGGGCTGGACAACTGGGTCGAGCTGATGGGCGACGCGAAGTTCTGGACGTCGTTCGGCAACAGCATCTGGATGATCGTTGCGATGGTGATCGTGCCGACGACCGTCGGCCTGATCCTGGCCGCCCTGCTCTTCGACGTCATCGGGCGCAAGTTCGGCGGCAAGCTGGCGAGCTTCCTCCGCGCCACCTACTACCTGCCGCAGATCCTGCCCGCGGTCATCGCCGGCATCGTGATCGGGTGGATCCTCCGGCCGGGCGATGGCGCGCTCAACCAGATGCTGGAGACGATCGGCCTCGGGGCCCTGGCCCACAACTGGCTGGGCAGCCCCGACACGGCTCTCGCGAGCATCATGGTGGTGCTCATCTGGATCCAGATCGGCTACCCCGTCGTGGTCTTCATGGCAGCCCTGCAGCGAGTGGATCCCGAGCTGTACGAGGCGGCCGAGCTGGACGGCGCGAATTGGTTCCAGCGATTCCGCGCCATCACGGTGAGCATCATCCGACCCGAGATCTATGTCGTCACACTGACCTGCACGATCGCCGCGCTGAAGGTGTTCGGCCCCGTCTACGTGCTGACCCGTGGCGGACCCGGAACGTCGACGATCGTGCCGGCGTACTACGCGTACACCGAGTTCTTCCAGGCCCAGCAGGTCGGCTACGGCGCCACCATCGCGACGGCTCTCACGATCGTCATCGCGATCGTCTCGATTCTGTTCATCCGCGCGCAGAACGCCGCGGAGCGCAAGGAAAGGGCGGGTCTGTGATGGTCGCCGGAACCGCAATCGTCGTCGACGCTCCGTCGAGGCGCCCTGAGAAGAGCCCGAAGCGCCGCCGTGGCGGCATGTCCCGCCCACGCGGCATCGACTGGCTCATGCTCGCCTTCGTCGTGGTCGCCGCGATCCTGATCATCGCGCCCTTCTATCTGATCCTGGTCAACTCGTTCAAATCGCCCGCGGACTACTCCAACGGCGGACCGCTGTCGCTGCCCACCTCGTTCTACTTCGACGGGATCGTCGACTTCTGGAACCGGGTCAACTTCCCGGAGAAGATCTGGAACTCGATCTTCATCTCGGGCATGGTCGCGGTGCTGGCGGTGCTGATCTCAGTGCTGAACGCGTTCGCGATCGGCATCGGCCGCATCAAGGGCCGCTCGTGGATCGTGCTGCTCTTCCTTCTCGCGAACCTGCTGCCGCAGGAGGCGCTGCTCTACCCGCTGTATTACATGTTCAAGGGGATCGGCCTGTACAACAACGTGTGGTCGGTGATCATCATCTTCACCGTGATCCAGGCCGCGTTCGGCACCTACCTGCTCTCGGCGGTGTACGGCACCTTCCCGAAGGAAGTGCTCGAGGCGGCGGCCATCGACGGCGCAAGCCGGTGGCAGATCCTGTGGCGCGTCATCTTCCCGATCAGCCGTCCCACCCTGTCCGTGCTGCTGATCTTCTTCTTCATCTGGACGTGGAACGAGTTCCTCATCCCGCTGACGTTCCTGGTCTCCAACGCGAACCAGACCGTTCCCGTGGCGATCAGCGTCCTGCAGGGCGACCGGCTGATGGATGTCACCACCACGAGCGCGTCCGCACTGCTCGGCCTCATTCCCACGCTCATCTTCTTCCTCATCTTCCAGCGCACCCTCACCCGGGGCATCACGGCAGGAGCAGTCAAGTAATGAAGTTCACCGACGGGTTCTGGCAGCTCCGCCCGGGAGTCACGGCGCTGTATGCGCAGGAGGCGTACGACATCTGCGCGAGCGATCAGACGATCGACGGTCCGGGTCTCGTGATCACAGCGCCCACCGCGGCGATCGCCAAGCGGGGCGACGTGCTCAACCGGCCCGTCCTGACGGTGACGCTCTCCTCACCGCTCGACGGCGTCGTGCGGGTCCGCGTCGCCCACCACATCGGTGGTGCGTGGCACGGCGGATTCGACCTGCCCGGCGCCGTCGCCGCAGGTGCGGGGGCGGCATCCGTCGATGGGAACGAGGGAGTGCTCGCGACCGGACCGCTGTCGGCGCGCGTGGCCGCGGGTGCTTCGTGGGACCTGTCGTTCGACGTGAACGGGACGCGGGTCACCGGCAGCGGAGGCAGGGCGCAGGCCTACGTCCAGGTCGCGGACGAGTCCCAGATCAGCCACGGAGTCGTCGGCAATGCCCGCACCGCGGCAGCGGCACCGCACGCTCACACGTTCGTCCGCGAGCAGCTGGACCTCGGCGTGGGCGAGCTCATCTACGGTCTCGGCGAGCGTTTCGGACCCCTGGTGAAGAACGGCCAGTCGGTCGACATCTGGAACGCGGACGGCGGCACCTCCAGCGAGCAGGCCTACAAGAACGTGCCGTTCTACCTGTCCAACCGCGGATACGGGGTGCTCGTCAACGATCCCGGTCACGTGTCGTATGAGATCGGCTCGGAGGCGGTCGAACGCGTCCAGTTCTCGGTCGCCGGCGAGGTGCTCGAGTACTTCATTCTCGCCGGGCCCACGCCCAAGCAGATCCTCGACCGCTACACGGCGCTGACGGGCAGGCCGCCGATCGTGCCGGCGTGGTCGTACGGGCTATGGCTGTCGACGTCGTTCACGACCGACTACGACGAGGCGACGGTGACGTCGTTCGTCGACGAGATGGCGCGACACGAGCTGCCGGTGTCGGTGTTCCACTTCGACTGCTTCTGGATGCGGGAGTTCAACTGGTGCGACTTCGAGTGGGATCCGCGGGTGTTCCCCGACCCGACCGGGATGCTGTCCCGCCTGCGCGAGAAGGACCTCCGGGTGTGCGTGTGGATCAACCCCTACATCGCGCAGCGCTCGCCGCTGTTCGGCGAGGCAGCCGCCCAGGGATTCCTCGTGAAACGCGCCGATGGATCGGTGTGGCAGTGGGACCTGTGGCAGGCGGGCATGGGGCTCGTCGACTTCACGAACCCCGATGCGACGGCCTGGTACCAGGGCAAGCTCCGCGCCCTTGTCGAACAGGGCGTGGACTGCTTCAAGACGGATTTCGGTGAGCGCATCCCACTGGAGGTCGCGTGGTTCGACGGGTCGGACCCGTCGCGCATGCACAACCTCTACACGCAGCTGTACAACAAGGCCGTGCACGAGGTGCTCGTCGAGGCCAAAGGCGAGGGGGAGGCGGTGCTGTTCGCCCGGTCGGCCACCGCGGGCGGCCAGTCGATGCCGGTGCACTGGGGCGGCGACTCGACGTCGACCTTCGAGTCGATGGCAGAGACGCTGCGCGGCGGGCTGTCGCTCGCGCTCAGCGGATTCGCGCACTGGAGTCACGACATCGGCGGGTTCGAGGGCACCCCGGATGCCGCGGTCTTCAAGCGCTGGACAGCGTTCGGCCTTCTCGGGTCGCACAGCCGGTTCCATGGATCGGGCTCGTACCGCGTGCCGTGGGCCTTCGATGACGAGGCCGTGGAGGTCACCCGCATCTTCACCCACCTGAAGATGCACCTCATGCCGTACCTGTATGCGGCCAGCCTCGAGGCCGCGGCGGTCGGAACGCCGATCATGCGTCCGATGCAGGTGGAATTCCCGGATGACCCGGCGGTGGCTTACCTCGACCGGCAGTACCTGCTCGGTGCCGACATCCTCGTCGCCCCCGTGTTCTCGGCCGCCGGAGAGGTGGAGTTCTACCTGCCCGCCGGCACGTGGACGAACCTGCTGACCGGCGAAGAGGTCGTCGGCGGAGCCTGGCGCCGTGAGCAGCACGGGTTCACCTCGCTTCCGCTGTATGTGCGTCCGGGTGCGGTGATCCCGTGGGGAGCGCGCAGCGACCGACCCGACTACGACTACCTCGACGGACTCCGGCTTCGCGTGTTTCCGGGCGGATCCGGCACCAGGACGGTCACCGTGGCCACGCCGGAGGGGCGGTCGCAGGAGTTCACCGTCGACCTCGCGGACGTCACCCGATGAGCCGCGTGACGGTCGAGTCGGGTCGGTCGGCTGCGGGTGGCGGCGGCATCCGCGGGTTTCAGGGAACGCGCAGGTGCTACGCGCCCGGCGTCCTGGCGCGGACGTACCCTGTCTAGGTGACATCGCTGACCTTCACCCACGAACCGGATGCCTCCCGCTACACGCTTTTCCGTGGCAAGCATCTCGTGAGCGCGCTGGACTATCGCGACGACGGACGCAGGGTCGCGATGACTCGCGCGTACACGGTGCCGACGTTCCGCGGTCACGGCTACGCAGGTGAGCTGGTGGATCGCGCCGTCGCGGAGTTGGAGAAGCAGGGCGACCGTCAGGTGATCCCGGTTTGCTGGTATGTGGCCGACTGGTTCGCCGCGCACCCGGAGCGCGCCGACATCCTGCGGCATCGCAGCGCGGTCTGATCTTCCGGGCCCTCCGCGAAGCGGGGCCCTACACTGAGCCTCGTGGAATTCGAGGCAGTCTTCACCGCCGTGGCGCTGGGGTTCGAAGCGGTCGGCGCGCTCGCGATGATCGTGGGATTCGTCATCGCCCTGGTCCTGGGCTGGCGCGCGCTCAGCCGCGGTGAGGGCGGCAGCGCTGCGTTCTCGGTGTTGCGGACGACGCTCGGTGCGGCGATCCTGCTCGGGCTCGAGGTTCTCGTGGCCGCCGACCTCATTCGGACGATCACATCGAAGCCGTCCCTGGAGGACGCGCTCATCCTCGGCATCATCGTGCTGATCCGCACCATCCTGTCGATGTCGATCCAGATCGAGATCGAGGGGATGCTGCCGTGGCGGCGCGCGCTGCTGACGAGTGGCGGCCAGGTCATCGGGCAGGCGATTGCGAAGGACCGCCGCGCGTCCGCTGCGGGTTCGGGCGACACTGCACCGCTCTAGTCGGGGCGTCAGTTTTCGTCAACCCGTTGTGCAGAGCTGCCTCGCGGAGAAGCGTGGGCAGTGTCGATTGGAGACATCATGAGCACGGATGGATATCTTCCGGAGGCCGCGATCAACGCGGATCCTCCGGGCGGCTGGGAAAGCGGTGAGGTTGCTGACCGCGAGACGGCCGCTCGGAATGCCGACGCAATCGACTCACCGTCGCTGTCGGATTCGGGCCTGCCGCCGAACGCTCCCGAAGGGACGGACGCCACGGGAGATACTCCTGGCTCCGTCGAGGGTGATGCAGCGGGGCAGGGTTCCGACCCCGACCTGATCACGGACGACGATCTGCACGAGGGAGACTCCTGATGTCGGGTACAGCGAACGAGTTCGACGAGACGGCCGCGAACTCTCCGGACCGCAAGGACTCGGACGGTACACAGCAGAGCAGCACCGCCGGTGTCGGTGGAGCCATCCACTCGGAGTCGGGCGACAACCCTGCGGGCGTGCAGGATGAGCCGGTTCTGGAGCAGAACGCCGTGACGACTCAGGATCAGATCGCCGGCATCGTCGCGCAGACTCGTGCCGATCTCGGCAGCGAGACCGATGAGCGCTACGCGGAGGTTCTGCGTCAGCGGCTCGAGGACGCCGGCATCCAGATGACCGACGACGATGTGCAGTCGCTCTCCGGTGAAGCGTCTCCCGGCTCCAGCGGCAGTGGTGGTGGCGGCGTCTGACCAGCTGACGTGGCCCCCGCCACTGGCGCTGGTGTGTCGCGGGGTTCGGTATTTCGCGGGGTGCAGGTCAGGCGACGGCGCAGGCCGCCGGCGATACGGTCTTGACGCCGATCGGCCGAGGCCACGTCGCACGCGTCACCCGGGCGGCGGCGCGGCGCGGCTCTGCGTGCAGCGCAACCGGGGTGGCGACGTGGACGATGGCCCGCGCGGTCTCAGCGGCGCGACGTTCCCGAATCGAGGCGAGCACCGCGAGCTCGCGCTCGCGGGTGTCGGCGTCGTGACGGAACTGCATTTCGCTTGAATAAACGGTCGAGAGCATGATTCCTCCGTGGGTTCCGATGGTTCCAACGTACGGAGGGGTTCCGACATTGCGGCCGTCGACACTGATGGCAGAAATCCGCTCATCTCGGACAGGAATCCGTGCGGGGCGTCCCCCTCGCGCGGCCGGAACGCGCATGCGACGAGAATGAGGGGCCTCGGCATCCCGACCCGGAAGCAGGTGAGCATGGGTCGTTTCAAGAAGTCTTTCCTCGAGGTGCTGCACCGCACCCTCAATCCGGTCGCCTTGCGCATCGCGCGGACGGGCCGCGGTCCCTTCTCGATCGTCCGCCACGTCGGCCGCAAGACCGGGCGGACCTACGAGACGCCGGTCATCCTGACCGACGCGCCCGAGGGGCTGGTGAGCGAACTCACGTACGGCGACCAGGTCTACTGGTACCGGAACATCGTTCGAGCCGGCGGCGAGATCCTCCATCGCGGACGCACATATCGCGTCATCTCGGTGGAGCCGCTCTCGACCGAAGCCGGCCTCCGGGCGTACGGCCGTGCGCGGTCGGCGGTCCTCCGCCTGCTGCGGCGGCACGAGTTCCGCCTGATCCGGGTAGAGCCGTGGCCGGATGCCGCTCACGTCTGGCCCGGCCCGCATGCTCCGACCCGCCGATAATCTGGGTGCGATGTCCGATTCCCTCTCCCCGAGCTCCGCAACGGCCTCTGCGAAGACACCCCTCGCCGACGCGCCCGCGCCTGCTCCCACCGCAGCCGAAGACGATCCCGCCGCCGGTCCCGCCCACCCGCCCACCACCGAGATCGTGCTGAGCGCGCCGCAGCGGTGGCGCGCCTTCTGGGTGTGCGTCGCGGTGGCCGGCATCACGATCCTCGACCTGTCGAAGGTCAACGTCGCCCTGCCCTCGATCGAGTCGGCGCTCGGTGCGGGATCCACCGAGCTCCAGCTCATCGTCTCGGGCTACGTGCTGACGTTCGGCCTCGTCCTGGTTCCGATGGGGCGGCTCGGCGATCAGCGCTCGCGACGCGCGCTGTTCATCGTCGGCCTGTCGCTCTTCACGATCACGAGTCTCGTCTGCGCGGTCGCCGTCAGCCCGCTCATGCTGATGATCGGACGCCTGTTGCAGGGGGTCGCGGCCGGAATCCAGATGCCGCAGGTGCTGGGGCTCATCCAGCAGCTCTTCCAGGGCAAGGAGCGCGGGCGCGCATTCGGGCTCTTCGGAGCGACGATCGGCATCGCGACGGCATTCGGCCCGACGATCGGAGGGCTGCTGATCCTGGTCGGCGGGGCCACC
Organism: uncultured Actinomycetota bacterium; assembly: GCA_963772625.1. Classification (GTDB taxonomy): domain Bacteria; phylum Actinomycetota; class Actinomycetes; order Actinomycetales; family Microbacteriaceae; genus Microbacterium. The sequence continues at coordinate 189,075 of CAVYXT010000004.1, forward strand.
GACGGCTGGCGCTGGATCTTCTGGATGAACGTGCCGCTCGGCATCATCGCCATCGCGCTGGCCGTCTGGGTGCTTCCGAAGACGCGTACGCGATCCCGCAGGGCCCTCTCGTTCGATCTCTTCGGGGTGCTGCTGTTCGGTCTCGCCGTGCTCTCGCTGATGTGGCCGTTCCTGTTCACGACGGGCTCGCCCGACGACGATCCCCGGCGGTGGTGGCTGCTCGTCCTGTTCATCCTCTTCGCGGGCGCATTCGTGGCGTGGGAGCGTCACTACGAGAGTCGGGGCAAGCAGCCGCTCATCCGGTTCGCGCTGTTCCGCATCTCGTCGTTCCGCAACGGCACGCTGCTGATCGCCGCGTACTTCACGGCGCTGCCCGCCCTCTTCCTGCTCACGACGCTGTTCCTGCAGACCGGCGTCGGGCTGGCGGCTGTGTACGCCGGCATGGTGACGATCGGATTCGCCCTCGCGAGCGCGCTGTTCTCCTGGATCGGCGGCAACCTCGTCGGCACGTACGGTCGCCCGGTCGTGGTCTGGGGCCTCGTCGGCGTGCTGGCGTGCGTGATCGGACTGGCGGCGGCGGCGCTGTTCGTTCCGGTCGAATGGGTCGCGTGGGTGATGGCCGGCGTCATGGTGATCGGCGGCATCGGCGGCGGCCTGGTCATGTCGCCGAACCAGACGCTGACGCTCGGCGACATCCCGGTGAAGCAGGGCGGCATCGCCGGCTCGATCGGGCAGCTCGGCCAGCGGATCGGCACATCGGTCGGCACCGCGGTCGCTCTGTCGCTGTTCTACGCGACGATCTACCGCGAGGGCGACAGCACCGCGCCCGACATCGTCGTCTACCACGACGCGTACGCCTACGGCATGACGGCCGTCGCCGTCTTCGTGGCCCTCGCCTTCCTGATCTCGATCGTCGACCTGAGCTCGAGGCGGCGGGGGAAGCGCACCTAGAGCTCGGCCCACGCGGCGGCGCTGCTCGCCTGTCACGACACGCCGAGGCGACGCGCAATATGTGACAGGGGAGCCGGCCGGCGCTCTGCTCGCCTGTCACGACACGCCGGCGCGGATGGCGATTCGTGACAGGGGAGCCACCCGCGCTTCGCGATGAGCGAACCGCCAGCCCGCCTCGGAGGCGATGTCGCACCGCGCACGTACCGTGTGAGCATGCGCATCCTGCACACCTCGGACTGGCACATCGGGCGGTCGTTCCACGGCCACGCCACGCTCGATGCGCTGCGCGGTGTGCTCGAGGCGATCGCCGTCCAGGTGCGGGAGAACGACGTCGACGTGGTGATCGTCGCGGGAGACGTCTTCGACTCCGCGGCACCGGCATCCGCTTGCTACACGCTGCTGACCGACACGCTGCGTGCGCTGTCCGAGACCGGTGCGCGCATCATCGTGACGAGCGGAAACCACGACTCGGCCGCCCGGCTCGGCTTCCAGTCCGCGCTGCTGCGCGACGGCATCCACATCGTCACCGATCCGCTGTCGGTCGGCACCCCGATCACGATCGATGACGAACACGGGCCCGTGCATTTCTACGGAATCCCGTTCCTCGAGCCCGCGCTGGTGCGTCATCTGTGGCCCGAGAGCGAACTGCGCTCGCAGCACGCGACGATGGAGCACGTTCTGGGGCTCGTCCGCGGCGACCTCGCCGGGCGCGGCGGCCGATCGGTCGCAATCGCGCATTGCTTCGCAGCGGGCGTCGAGGCCACTCCGGGCGTCGAGCGCGAAATCCGCCAGGGGAGCCTCGACGTGGTTCCGCTGTCCGCGTTCGAGGGTCCTGACTACGTCGCGCTCGGCCACATCCACGGTCGGCAGCAGTTGTCCGATCGCGTGCGCTATGCGGGCGCACCTCTGCATTACAGTTTCGGCGAGGCGGACAAGCCGCGCGGATCGTGGCTCGTCGATCTCGACGAGGTCGGCCTCGCCCAGGTCTCCTGGCTCGACCTTCCCATCCCGCGCCCGCTCAAGACCATCCGTGCCTCTCTCGACGAGCTGCTCGCCGATGAACGCTTCGCCGAGTACGAGAACGCGTGGGTCTGCGCGCAGTACACCGACGCGACGCCCCAGCTCGACCCCATGCGCCGACTGCAGAGCCGCTTCGCGTTCTGCGCCACGGTCATGCATACACCCGAAGGGCTGCGCGGCCCGGATGGCCTCACCTACTCGCGGCGGGTGCGCGCCGCGCGCAGCGACGCCCAACTCGTCGACGCCTTCCTCAGCCACGTCCGCGATGGAGAGGGTGCGTCCGAGCGCGAGGCCGAGGTCATCCGGGACGTGATCGGCGAGCGCTCGCTGGTGGAGGCGACCGCGTGAGGCTGCACCGACTCGAGCTCGAGGGCTTCGGACCCTTCCGCGAACAGCAGGCCGTCGACTTCGACGCGTTCGCAGCCGACGGCATCTTCCTGATCGCGGGCCGTACCGGCGCCGGCAAGTCGAGCGTGCTCGACGGGGTCTGCTTCGCGCTCTACGGCGGAGCACCTCGCTACGACGGGGCCGAGAAGCGTCTGCGCAGCGATCATTGCGCGCCCGAAGACCCGACCAGCGTGCGGGTCGAGTTCAGCGCCGCCGGCAAGCGCTGGCGCGTGACCCGCTCGCCCGAGTACGAACGCCCGAAGCAGCGCGGCGCCGGGCTCACGACCGAGCCGCATCGCGCGCAGCTCGATGAGCTCGTCGACGGCTCGTGGCATGGACGCGCAGCCCGTCCCGTGGACGTCGCGCGCGAACTCGACGAGATCCTCGGACTCAACCAGCAGCAGTTCCTTCAGGTGATCCTGCTCGCCCAGGGCCGGTTCGCCGAGTTCCTGCTCGCAAAGAACGACGACCGGCAGCGGCTGCTGCGCAAGCTGTTCGGGACCCGCACCTACGAGGACTATCAGGCGGCGCTCGAGCAGCGCCGGAAGGATGCCGAGCGGGCGCTCGCCGCCGCGGGCGACGGCGTCACACTCCTTCTCGGAGAGGCCGAGCGCCTCATCGAGGCCGACGACCTGGCCGGCGAGGCGCCCGACGCGGCGCCCCTCGAGCCGGTCGTCGCGGGTGATTCAGCGAGGCCGGTGGCTCGCTTCGACCGAGGTGAACGTGCGGTGCGGCGAGCGGCATATCGCGCCGAGACGCTGGTTCGCGAGCGGGATGACGCGGATGCCGCACACCGCGCGGCCGAGGCGGCCCACCTCGCGGCGAAGGGGCTGCGCGACAAGCAGCAGCAGCGCGAGCGGTCGCGATCAGCCCTCAGCTCCCTCGAGTCGACGTCCGCCGCCATCGCGGTCGATCGAGAGACGCTCGAGCGGGCCTCCGCCGCGGAATCCCTGCGTGCGCCGATCGAGTTCGCCGCACGTGCGGCTGCGTCCGCGGCCGACGCCGCCGAGGGAGAGATCGCCGCGCTCGCCGCGTGGATCGCCGCGGGCGAGAGCGGGGATGCCGCACACCTGGGCAGCCGGATCGAAGAGCTCACCGGCGACCTCGCCGTCGCCACGGCGGCCGCCGACGCCGAGCGCCGGCTCGAGGCGAGCGATGCCGCGCTCGACGAGACGCGTGCGCGCATCGACGAATTCGAGACGCTGCTGGTGCGCATCGACGCAGCGCGCGAAGGTCTGCCGGAACGCCTCGTCGCGCTCGACGTCGAACTCGCGGTGCATGCCGCGGCCGCCGGCGCTCTGGCATCCGCGCAGGCCCAGCTCGCCGACGGTACGAGCCGCCTCGCGGCGGCGCACGACGCGGAGCGCCTCGCCTCTGCTCAGCGCGACGCGGAATCCGCACACGCCACGGCGCTCACCGACCTCGAACGTGCCGCGTCTACGGTCACCGCCCTGCTCCGACGTCGCCTGGCCGGGTACGCCGGCGAGCTCGCAGGCGCGCTCGTCGACGGTGAGGCATGCGCGGTGTGCGGCTCGACCGATCACCCGCACCCGGCCACGGCGACCGACGAGCCGGTCACCGACTCCGACCTCGCTGCGGCGGAGCGGGCCAAGGATGCCGCAGCCACCGTCGAACGTGCGGCGGCCGACACCGCCCGATCCGCGCGCGCCGCCCATGCCGAGGCGGCGGCGCGCGCCGGCGGTGCAGACGCGTCAGCCGCGGCCGCGGCGCAGAAGACCGCGGCGTCGGCCGTCGCCGCCGCGACGAAGGCCGCCGCCCTGCGGGACCGCCTCACCGCGCAGCGGGAGCAGCTCGTGGAGACGGATGCCGCAGCAGCCGTCGAGCGAGACGGCCTGGCCGCCGACCTGGCGGCCGCGCGGGAGACCCTCGCCGGTCTCGTCGAGCAGTCCACCGCGGCCCGGCGGGCGGTCGATGCCGCGCGCGGCGACTTCGCCACCGTCGCGGACCGGATCGCCGACGCCACCCGGCGCCGCACCCTCGCGCACACGCTCGCCGATGCGCACGCCGACGCCGTCGTGCGCGACGCGGCGGCTCGCGATGCCGCGGCCGACCTCGAGGCGCGGGTCGCGGCATCCGTCTTCGCACATGTCGCCGACGCGACGGAGGCACTGCGCGACTCGGCCCTGCGGACGACCCTCGACGAGCGGATCCGCGAGCACGACGCAGCCCTGCGCGCCGAGCGCGACCGGCTGCGCGACCTCGAGCTCGAGCTCGCCGGTGCTCCCGAGCTCCCCGTTGATCTCACGGCGACCGCCACGGCGCTCTCCGATGCCCGCGAGCAGTGGAGCAGGACGGTGGATGCCGCCGCCCACGCCGGTCAGACGCTCACCCGTCTGCGCGACCTGCTCCAGCGCGCCGCGGAGGCGCACGCGGCGATCGCCGACCTCGCCGACGAGCACGACGTCGTAGCTCGCCTCGCGAACACCGTCGCCGGCAAAGCCCCGAACACGCACCGCATGACCCTCGAGTCCTTCGTTCTCGCGGCCGAGCTGGAGGAGATCGTCGAGGCGGCGAACCTGCGGCTGGGCGACATGTCGTCCGGGCGTTATCGGCTGCAGCACACCGACGCCCGTGCGGCGCGAGGCGCGGCATCGGGGCTGGGTCTGGAGATCATGGACGCGCACACCGGGCAGGCCAGGCCCGCGCAGTCGCTGTCGGGCGGTGAGACGTTCCTCGCCTCGCTCTCGCTCGCACTCGGCCTTGCCGAGGTCGTCACCGCCCGCGCCGGGGGAGTGAAGCTCGACACGCTCTTCATCGACGAGGGCTTCGGCTCGCTCGACGACGACACGCTCGACCTCGCGATGCGCACCTTGGACGAGCTGCGCCAGGGCGGTCGGACGGTGGGCCTGATCAGCCACGTCGCGGCGATGAAGGACCAGCTTCCCGCTCAGCTTCTCGTCGAGGCGACCCCTCAGGGTCCGAGCGTCATCCGGCAAGAAGTGGCGGCCACGGTCTGACCGGGCCGGCATCACGAGCAAGCCCGGCATCATCCACCCTGCGAGACCGGCTTAGGCTGGAGGGGTGAACAAGGGCACAGTCTGGACGATCGTCGGCGCCATCGTTGCTGTCGTGATCGCGTGGTTCCTCGTGAACATCCTGTTCTCGCTGCTGTGGTTCATCGGCAAGCTCCTCGTGGTCGCCGTCGTCGCGGTCGTCGTGTTCGTCGTGCTGCGGATGCTGTTCGCGCGCAGCGACGACACGCAGTCCTGAGCGCCCCGCCCCGCTAGACGCCGTATTCGGCGCGCATGTGCTCGCGAAGCTGCGCGCTGCACGCGGCGACCGCTGTGCGCCAGTCGGTGAGCGCATCATCCTGTGCCCGGTCGGACACCGCCTTGAGCACGCGGATGGGCACGCCGAACTGACCGGCGACCCACACGTAGGCGTACGTCTCCATGTCGACGAGCCCGGCGCCCAGCGACTGGATCAGGGCAACCGCCTCGGCATCGTCGACGAAGTGATCGCCGGTCGCGATCGTGACGCCCTCGCGGCCGAGCTCGACTCGCTCGGGCAGCGACACGTGATGTCCGACGATGCCGTCGATCGAGGTCACGTCGTGCTGGATGGCCGCGTCTATCTCGTACACGGTCCCGTCGAGACGCTCGTCGATCGCGCCGGCGGTGCCCACAACCACGATCTGCTCGTACCGCGTCGCATCGAGCGCGCGGGTGAGCGCATACGTGGCCTGGAGTTTTCCTGGGCCGGTCACAAGGCGTTCGAATCCGTGCAGTTCGGACGGGAAGGCGACGAGTTCGGATTCGAGCGCAGCGACGAGGAGTTTCACCGGTCCATTGTCCCAGTGACCGAGCAGGCGGTCGGCCGGTCACTCGACGAAGAGATCCGCCAGCTCGATCCGTACGCCGCTGAGATCATGCAGGGCCTGCCGGGCGGCGTACCACCCCGGCATTCCGGTGACCCCCGGGCCCGGGGGAGTGGACGCGGATGCGAGGTACACGCCGCGCAGAGGGGTACGCCAAGGGACGGGGGACAGGATCGGCCGCCGCAACGCCTGCATCATCGTGAAAGCGCCGCCCAGGATGTCGCCCCCGATGTCGCTCGGACTCAGCGAGACCCGCTGCGCCGCGGCAACTGCGTGCGAAGCGAGGATGCGGTCGCGGAAACCCGGCGCGAACCGTTCCACCTGCCTCACGATGAGCTCCGTCGGATCGAGGGTGGATCCGGCGGGTACGTGGATGTATGCCCACAGCACGGCCTTGCCCGCGGGCGCTCGTGAATCGTCGAGCACCGAGGGCTGCACCGCAAGCACGTACGGGCGGTCGCTGACCCGGCCGCGGGCGACCGCGTTCTCGCTGTCCTCCACCTCAGTGCGCAGTCCGCCGAGGTGGACCGTGGGCGAGCGTGCGACATCAGGATTGGTCCAGGGGATCGGGCCGTCGAGCGCGAAGTCCGCTTTGGCGACGCCGTGCCCGTATCTGTACCGGGCCAGCGTCTTCGCGTACGACGGGGGCAGGTCGGGGTGAGTAAGCAGCAGGTACGGCGAGGTGTCGAGCAGCAGCAGGTCGCCGGCACTCGGATCGCCCCACCGCAGGCCCTCGAGCGAGTGCACCTGCTGGCCGGGTTCGACGATGCCGCCGTGCTCGTGCAGGTCCGCCATCAGCGCATCCGCGATGGCCTGCGCACCGCCCCGGGGGTAAGCCCAACCGTCTCCGGCGTGCGCGTGCGCGGCGAGGAGCAGCCCGGCGGCGGCCGCCGCCGGCGACGGCAGAGGAGCGTTCGCGTGCGCGAAGACGCCCGACAGCAGGGCATCGGCCTGCGGGGTCGAGAATGTTCCCCGCGCGAGGGCCCGCCCGGCACGCGTGCCGAGCTGCAGGTCGCGCAGTCCGTAACGGATGACGGTGACCGGATGCCGCGGCACCCGCAGCAGCTGCGACGAGGTGAAACCCACCAGCGCCTCGAGATGCGAGGCGAGCGGCCGCAGGACGGCTCGCCATGCTCCGGCATCCCGGCCGAGGCCGTCCGCGGTGCGCTCCAGGTCTCGCCACGCGATCGCCGCCTGCCCGCGTTCGAGCGGGTGCGCGTACGAGACTTCGGGACGTATCCACTCGATGCGGTCGCGGAGTCCGAAGGCCCGGAAGAAGGCAGAGGTGAGCGCGGCGGGGTGCACGGCCGAGCCGACATCATGCTGGAATCCGCGCAGCGTGAGCGGGGCGGTGCGCGTGCCTCCGCCGGCCGTGGACGCTGCCTCGAGCACGCGGACCTCGTAACCGGCACGCGCAAGGGTGACGGCGGCCGCGAGGCCGTTCGGACCGCTGCCGACGATCGTCGCGCGTCGGGTCATTTCCCCAGTGTCGCACCGGGACGCATTCTGCGTGAGTCTCCCGGCGCGCTGGACCGAGTCCGATCGACCGAGCTACGCTCCCGACGACCTAGTCGCCGACCACCGAGCCTGCCGAATCGTCCAGTGCGGCATCCAGTTCGGCGAGCCACGCCGTCGCCTTGCCGTCCGACGGTGCGCGCCAGTCGCCCCGCGGCGAGAGGGAGCCCGCCGGAGAGACCTTGGGGCCGTTCGGGATCGCCGAGCGCTTGAACTGAGCGAAGGCGAAATACCGCTGCAGGAACACCCGCAGCCACTGGACCACGGTGGGCAGGTCGTAGGCGTAGCGGTCGTCGGCCGGGAATCCCGGAGGCCATGCGCCTGCATCGGGGTCGATCCATGCGCGCTCGGCGAGGAAGGCGATCTTCGACGGCCGCATGCCGAACCGCAGGATGTGGAACAGCGCGAAGTCGTGGAGTGCGTACGGCCCGATGCGATCCTGCGTGGATTGCATCTTGCCGTCCTGACCCATCGGCACCAGTTCAGGGCTGATCTCGGTGTCGAGGACCGACTGCAGCACCGCCTTCGCCCGGTCGCTCAGCTCGGTTGCACCGGCATGCAGAGGAGTCGAGTCGTCCGCGATCACCCAGCGGATCACGTGTTGGATCAGCGTCTTGGGCACGCCGGTGTTCACGGCGTAGTGGCTCATCTGGTCGCCGACGCCGTAGGTCGACCAGCCCAGCGCGAGTTCGGAGAGGTCCGACGTCCCGATGACCATCCCGCCGTTCTGGTTCGCGAGGCGGAAGAGGTAGTCGGTGCGCAGTCCCGCCTGCACGTTCTCGAACGTGATGTCGTGCACCGGCTCGCCGTCGGCGAACGGATGCCCGATCTTCTCCAGCATCTCGGTCGCGGCCTCCCGGATGTCGATCGTCTCGATCGACGCGCCGACCGCCTCCGACAGCGCGATCGCATTCGCCTTGGTGTGATCGGATGTCGCGAACCCGGGCATGGTGTAGGTCAGGATGTCGCTGCGCGGGCGACCCATCCGATCCATGGCGCGGGCGATCACGAGCAGCGCGTGCGTCGAATCGAGGCCGCCGCTCACCCCGAGAACCGGTTTCGGGCGACCGATGGCCTCCATGCGCTGCACGAGCCCCGAGACCTGGATGTTGAACGCCTCGTAGCAGTCCAGGGCGAGCCGCGCAGGGTCGTCCGGCACGAACGGGAAGCGGTCGAGCGCCCTCCGCAGTCCGACATCGCGCGCGGGCGGATCGAGCTGGAAATGCACCGTGCGGAACATCGCGTCGGCGTGCTCGGCGCGCCGGTTGTCGTCGAAGGTGCCCTGACGGAGGCGGTCCTGACGCAGCCGGTCCAGGTCGACGTCGGCGATCGAGCTGCGCGGTCCTTCCGGGAAGCGCTCCGTCTCGTCCAGCAGTGTCCCGCCCTCGTAGATCATGGTCTGTCCGTCCCATGAGAGGTCGTTGGTGGACTCGCCCATGCCCGCAGCCGCGTACGCGTACGCGGCGAGGCACCGCAGGGACTGCGACCGGCACAAGATCTTGCGATCCTCCGCGCGGGCGATCGTGATCGGGCTGCCCGACAGGTTCAGCAGCACGGTCGCTCCGGCGAGCGCCGCTGACGACGACGGCGGGATCGGCACCCAGACGTCCTCGCAGACCTCCGCGTGCACGATGAGCCCGGGCACGTCCAGGGCCTCGAACAGCAGATCCGGACCGAACGGGGCTTCCAGCGCGCCGACCCTGATGTCCTCGCCGACCTGGTCGTCGCCCGGCGCGTACCAGCGCCGCTCGTAGAACTCCCGGTAGGTCGGCAGATACGACTTGGGCGCCACCCCGAGCAGTTCGCCGCGGTGGATCACGACCGCGCAGTTGTAGAGGCGGTTGCGGTGACGAAGGGGCGCACCGACGACGAGCACGGGAAGCAGGTCCTCGGAGGCCTCGACCAGGCGCTCGATCGCCGTTACGACCGCGTCGAGCACGGCATCCTGCAGAACAAGGTCGTCGATCGCATACCCGGTGAGGCACAGCTCGGGGAAGACCGCGACCGCGACCGCGTCACCGTCGCACGCCTGGGCGGCCTCGAGAACGGACTGCGCGTTCGACGCCGGGTCGGCGATCGAGATCGGGATCGTGCACGCCGCGACGCGGGCGAACCCGTGGCGGTACGCGCTCTCGAACGGGAGGCTCATGGGCCCAGTCTGTCAGCAAGCACTTCGCGCTCGCACGGGGCGCGGCCTGCTGTCAGAACCCGCCCGTACGATCGGGGAGACGAAAGGGAACCATTGCGATACATCCCGGCAGAGGCGCGCGTGGTCTGGAGCGCGAGCGACCTCAAGGCGGCGGCCGAATGCGAGTTCGCATGGCTGCGAGGCATCGACGCCCGCATCGGGCGGATCACCGCCGTCGAGGAGCCCGAGGACGCCACGCTCGAACGCGCCGGCCGGCTGGGCGGCGAGCACGAGCTGCGCGTGCTCGCGGGCTATCGGGCGACGTACGGCGACGGTGTGGTCGAAATCGCCGAGACGTCGTCGGCGAACGCGGAAGGCCTGGCCGAGGCGGTCGCGCGCACCCGGGAGGCGCTGACATCCGATGCCGACGTGATCTACCAGGCCGCTTTCGCGACCCACGAGTTCGTCGGCTTCGCCGACTTTCTCGTCCGCGATGAGGTCGGTCGGTGGATCGTTCAAGACAGCAAGCTCGCGCGGCGCGCGCGCGTCACCGCTCTGATGCAGCTGTCGGCATACGTCGACCAGCTCGACCGGCTGGGCGTCGCCCGTTCCGACCGCGTCGAGTTGCTGCTCGGCGACGGCACGGTCAGTGTGCACATCGCCGACGAGCTGCTGCCGGTCTTCGCCCTGCGCCGCGCGCGGCTGCGCGCCTTGATCGACGACCGCCGCCTCGACCTCGGGCTCGCGTGGCCGGCGATCGCCTGGGGCGACCCGCGCGGCGATCTCGGCGTCGTCGCCTGCGGACGCTGTGCGACGTGCGACTCCGAGGTTGTGGCAGCGCGCGATCTGCTCCTCGTGGCCGGCATGCGCCCGGTGCAGCGCGACCGGCTGCGCACCTCCGGCATCACGACGATCGATCAGCTCGCCCGCACGCCTACGGCGCCGAGCCGCATGAACCCCGACACGTTCGGGATGCTGCGCACGCAGTCCCGACTGCAGCTCAGCGCGCCTGCCGGCACGGGTGCGGCCGTCGCGTCGCACGAGTCGCACCCGCCGATGCCGCCCTTCGAGGTCGTGGCGCCCAAGGCGCTCGGCGCGCTCCCTCGCCCGGATGCGGGCGACCTGTTCTTCGACTTCGAGGGCGACCCGCTCTACACCGAGGGCGATGCGACGGTCTGGGGCATCGACTACCTCTTCGGCTGGGTCGACATCCGCGAGCAGTACAGCGCGATCTGGGCGCACTCCTTCGACGAGGAGCGCGCCGCGCTCGAGGCGTTCCTCGACTTCGTTCAGGTGCACCGCAGCAGGCACCCGGACTTCCACATCTATCACTACGCGCCGTACGAGCCGACGCACCTGCTGACGATGGCCGCGCGGCACGGCACCCGCGAAGCGGATGTCGATCGTCTGCTGCGGGACGGCGTCTTCGTCGATCTGTATCCGATCGTTCGCCGCTCGCTGCGCATCGGCTCCCGGTCGTATTCGATCAAGAAGCTCGAACCCCTGTACATGGGCGACGAGGTGCGCACGAGCGATGTCCAGAAGGGCGACGAGTCGATCGTGAAGTACGTCGAGGCACGCGCCCTCCGCGACGACGGTGACACCGCCACGGCGCAGGAGATCTTCGCCGACCTCGCGGACTACAACCGCTACGACTGCGTGTCGACCCGCCGCCTGCGCGACTGGCTGGTCGATCGCGCGCGCGACGCAGGGCTTCGACCGCTGCCCAACCCCGAGCCGGGCGAGAACGTGTACGAGCCGTCGGCGCGGGCGCTCGCGCTCTCGGCCCTCGCGCTGCAGCACGCCGAAGACTCCGCCGAAGCGATGGCGCTGCGCCTCGGGGCCGCCGGCATCGACTACTACGCGCGCGAGGCGAAGAGCTTCTGGGCGACCCACTACCTGCGCCTGCGCGAGCCCGTCTCCCTGTGGGAGGAGACGCGCGACGTCGTCTCACTCGACTCCACACGCTGCCGCCTGGTGGAGGACTGGCATCGCCCCGAGGGCGCGCGCACCGACCGGCGGATTCTCGAACTGCGCGGCGAACTCGCTCCGGGCACCCGGCTCAGCGAGGGATCGAATCCCTTCGCACTGTACGAACTCCCGGCACCATATCCGTTCGAGCCCTCGCCGCGGTGGATCCACGCCGATCACCGCGTCACCGTGATCGAGGTCCTCGACGACGGCGCCATCGTCGAGGAGAACGCGGTCAGCGACGTCACCTGGACACAGCTGCCGGTCGCCCTGACTCCGTCCCCGCCGCCTCGCGCCCTGAACCAGCAGGTCGCGATCGACGCGTGGGCGGATGCCGTGATCGCAGCGTCCCCCGAGCTTCCCGCCGACCCGGCCACCGACATCCTGCGCCGGCGCGCGCCGCGCACCCTTAGACAGGCTCAGCGGCCGGATCCGGGACTTCCCGCATCCACCGGCGACGACGTGGATGCGATCGTCCGCGCCGTCGTCGATCTCGACCGCAGTTACCTCGCGGTGCAGGGCCCGCCCGGCACGGGCAAGACGTATGTCGGGTCGCACGTGATCGCCCGGCTCGTGCGCGAGCGCAGCTTCAAGGTCGGGGTCGTCGCGCAGTCGCACGCCGTGATCGAGAACATGCTGTGCCGCATCGTCGATGCCGGCGTGCCGCGCGAGCGGGTCGCGAAGGCGCCGAAGGACCCGACCGCCGACGACCTCGCCTTCACTCCGATCACCAAGAACGGAGTGCCCGAATTCACGGCCGCGCACGCGGAGGCGGGGTACGTCATCGGCGGGACGGCGTGGGACTTCGCGCACGAGGGGCGCATCCCGCGCGGAAGCCTCGACCTTCTCGTCATCGACGAGGCGGGCCAATTCTCGCTCGCCTCCACCATCGCCGTGTCCCTCGCGGCCTCGCGGCTGCTCCTGCTCGGCGACCCGCAGCAGCTGCCCCAGGTCAGCCAGGGAACCCACCCCGAGCCGGTCGACACGTCCGCGCTCGGCTGGGTCATGGATGGCGCGGACGTCATTCCACCCGAGTACGGGTACTTCCTGGCCCGCACGTGGCGCATGCACCCGCAGGTCGCGGCGCCGGTGTCGCGCCTGTCGTACAGCGGTGAACTCGCGGCGCATCCGGCCACGGCGCTCCGAGAGCTCACCGGTGTCGCGCCGGGCCTCATTCCGGTGCCCGTGCGACACCGGGGCAATGCCACGCAGTCGCTCGAGGAGGCGCGGGTCGTGGTGGACATCGTGCGCGATCTCGTCGGCCGCGAGTGGACCGGCATCGAGATCGCAGACGGAGGTCACGCCAGTCGGCTCGCCCCACGCCCTCTCGAAGAGACCGACATCATCGTCGTCACGCCGTACAACGCGCAGCAAGTCGCCGTCGAGGAGGCGCTGGCGGAGGCCGGGTTTCGAGGCGTCCCGGTCGGCACGGTCGACCGCTTCCAGGGTCAGGAGGCGGCCGTCGCCATCGTGTCCCTCGCAGCGTCGTCCGGGCGCGACGCCCCGCGTGGGCTCGAGTTCCTGCTGTTGCGCAACCGGCTCAATGTCGCGATCTCGCGGGCGATGCACACGGCCTACCTGATCTCCTCGCCCGGTCTTCTCGACGACCTTCCCTACACCCCCGAAGGGGTCGTCCGGCTCAGCGGCTTCGCACGACTCGTGGGGGAGGGCGGGGGTGTGCTCGTCGCGCCGGGCGCCCGGGGGCTGGAGCCGGCTCGCGCGTAGACTCGCGGCAACGATGAGGAGGCATCCATGTCCGACGAGCGTCAGTTCGAGATCGACCTGCCTCCGGAGCTCATCGCGGGCGCCTACGCCGACTTCGCAAACGTCTGGCACACCCCGACCGTGTTCATCATGGACTTCCTGACGCTTGCCAAGCCGCCGAGCGACACCGTGGACGCCGAGACGGGCGAGCGTCGCACCATCGTGCCTGCTCGCGTGGTGAGCCGTGTGCGCATCCCGCCGGAGCAGGTCTTCGAGCTCGCGAAGGCCCTGACTCAGCAGCTCGAGTTCTGGGAGCAGGAGACCGGACGCCGATCTCCGGCCGGACCGGTCCTCGACGAATAGCTGCGACCGCGTTCCGCGCGATGGTGCTAGACGCCCTCTCGCGCCGTGTCAACCCCGTTGGGTGTGCAACGTCGGCCGCTTAGCCTGACTGCGCGTCCCACCATAGGCGCGGGCCGCGGCATCCGTTCGGCGAGGGGTGGATGCCGCGGCCGTCTGTCACCGCAGCCGGACGGCCCGATCCGGTATCAGTGCGCCCGCTGCGCTCTCTCTTTTCGCGAGAGGGAGTGTGACATGAGCACCACGGCAGCGGAACAGGCCACCGGCGACTCGACTGAGACGGCAAACCCGGTCGACGAGCCGCGGCGCCGCGGGTTCGCCTTCTGGATCGTCCGCTATCTCCCGGCTGAGATCGTCGGAACCGCCGCGATGATCATGGCGGGCCTCGGGGTCACGATCTGGACGGATTCGCCCGCCCTCATCGCGATCGCGGCGCTGCTCGGCGAGATCGTGGGCTTCTACCTCGTCCTCGCGATCACGATCTACATCGAGCAGCAGTCCGTCTCCGCCGACTGGCGGCGCGCAATCGTCCGGACGTTCCTCCTGCTCGTCGCGGAGTTCGGGGTCGCCGAGCTGCTCGACACGCTCCTGATCCGTCCGGCGGCGCTCGTCGTGGGCGTGTGGCTCTTGCCGGATCCGATGTGGGGGCTCCTCGTCGGCAAGGTCTTCGCTGACGTCATCTTCTACGCGATCGCGGCGGGCGCGTTCACCCTCACGGCCAAGACCGGACTGCGGGACGGTCGTCGCTCTCGGGAGCAGGCATCATGACCACGTACACCACACGCCGCGAGGCTCGCGCCGCCCGCACGATCCGGCAGATCCGGCGCGACGAGACCTCTGCACTGTTGGCCTCCGACATCGCGAAGGCCGCCATCGCCCTGAACGGGACGCCCGTGCTGCTGCTCGACCCGGAGCGCGTGCGCGCCCAGTACCGCCGACTCGCGGCGGCGCTGCCGTTCGTCCGGTTCCACTATGCGGTCAAGGCCCTCGCCCACCGCGCCGTGCTGACCGCACTGGCCGAGGAGGGATGCGGCTTCGACGTGGCGACAGGCGAGGAGCTCGCTCTGCTCGAGGGAATCGATCCCGGGCGCGTCATCCACACGCACCCGATCAAGAAGCCTTCCGAGATCGCCGAGGCTCTCGCGGCGGGTGTGCGCACGTTCGTCGTCGACAACGTCGTCGAACTCGACAAGTTCGCCGGCGCACCGGCCGACGCGCGCCTTCTCGTTCGCCTCGCGTATCGCAGTCCGCACGCCAAGAGCGACCTTTCGACGAAGTTCGGCGTGGGCCCGTACGAGGCCGCGCGCCTGGTCGAGCAGGCGCGGGAGCGCGGCATCCGCGTCGCCGGATTCAGCTTCCACGTCGGCAGTCAGCTCGACGATCCGCAACGATTCGCCGCCGCGATCACCGACACACTCGGCTTGATGGGCCACCTCGAGGCGACGCTGGGTGTGCGGTTCGACACCCTCGATATCGGGGGCGGCTTCCCCGTCGCGTACGACTCGGCAGTCACATCTCTGGAGGACCTGGCCGCTGTCATCCGGCCGGTGCTCGAGCCGTACGCCCGTCGGCTCGCCATCATCGCCGAGCCGGGCCGCATCCTTGCCGCGGAGGCCATGACACTCGTCACCAGCGTCGTCGGGGTCTCCGAGCGCCGCGATGGGCGCTGGTACTACCTCGACGACGGGTTGTACGGCTCGTATTCGAACGTCCTCGCCGAAGACGTCCACCCGCTGATCTTCTCGGAGCGGCAGCTGACCGGACCAGACACGGATGCCGCAGTCCACCGATGGGCCACACTCGCTGGGCCGACCTGCGATTCGACCGACGTCATCGCTCGCGAGGTGCTGCTGCCCGAACTCGCCGTGGGCGACCTGCTGGTCAGCCCGGCGATGGGCGCGTACACCGCCGTGACCGCGACTCGATTCAACGGACGCGGTCTCACTCCGATCGCCGTGGTGGGTCAGGGAGCGCGGACCGGAGAGATGGTCGCGGTCGCCCCGGAGCGCGCGCCTGCGATCGTCTGAGTCGTCACACCGTGCCGTACAGGCGGTCGCCCGCGTCGCCCAGTCCGGGGACGATGTAGCCCTTCTCGTTGAGCCGCTCGTCGAGTGCACCGAGCACCAGGGTCACGTCACGCCCCTCGACCTGCTTCTCGATGGCCGCGACGCCCTCGGGGGCACCCAGCAGGCAGATCGCCGTCACGTCGTACGCCCCGCGACGGAACAGGAAATCCATCGCGGCGCCGAGTGAGCCCCCGGTCGCGAGCATCGGGTCGAGCACGAAGCACTGACGATCGCTCAAATCGACGGGAAGCCGCTCGGCGTAGGTCGTCGGCTCGAGCGTCTCCTCGTTCCGCGCCATGCCGAGGAAGCCGACCTCGGCGCTCGGCAGGAGCTTCACCATCCCGTCGAGCATTCCCAGGCCGGCACGCAGGATCGGCACCACGAGCGGCCGCGGCTCGCTGAGCCGGACCCCGGTCGTCGTGGTGACCGGTGTGCGGATCTCATGAGGGCTCACGCGCACGTGCCGCGTCGCCTCGTACGCGAGCAGGGTGACGAGCTCCTCGGTGAGCTGCCGGAACACGGGCGACGATGTGTTCTCGTCTCGCAGGACCGTGAGCTTGTGGGTGATGAGCGGATGATCCGCGACGTGCAGGCGCATACGCACAGGCTATGGCACCGGCGTCGGCGGGCGTCTGGTTCACGTCCAGCGGGACCCGCGGGTGCGGTCGCCTCGGCGTACGCTCGCAGAGTGCTGTTCGACCCCGCAGACCTCACCGCGATGGCCCGCGCTCTCGTGCTCGCGGGCGAGGCCGGCGAATCCGGCGACGTACCGGTCGGCGCTGTGGTGACGGATGCCGCGGGCGCGGTGATCGGCGAGGGCCGCAACCTGCGTGAGCTGACGCACGACCCCACAGCCCATGCCGAGGTCGTCGCGCTGCGCGCCGCTGCGTCCGCGGTCGGATCGTGGAACCTCGACGGGTGCACCCTGGTCGTGACCCTCGAACCGTGCCTGATGTGCGCGGGAGCGCTGCTGCAGGCCCACGTGTCACGACTCGTCTTCGGAGCGTGGGACGAGAAGGCGGGCGCCGCGGGCTCCGTGTACGACGTGGTGCGCGATCGCCGGCTGCCCTACCGTGCCGAGGTCATCGCCGGCGTGCGCGCGGACGCGTCATCCGATCTTCTCCAGCGCTTCTTCGACGCGCGCCGCTGAGTTCCCGCGAACCGCGCGACTTCGCCCGCCTGCGGGACGAACGGCGGGGGCCAGCCCCCGCCGGATCCGGGGGTCAGCACCCTGCTGCCACTGCGACGCGCGTCAGTACGTTGGCGCCATGACCCGCCTTCTCGAACCCGCGCCGGTCTCTCCGACGCGCCTGCGCACCGGCGCCGTAGGATCGCGCATCGGCTGGACCTGGGTGCTGCTGTCCGCTCTCGCCATCGCCGCGTTCGCTGCGATTCCCTACTTCACGGCGTCCCTGCCCGAACTGGCCGACCAGGGTGTCGGTGTCTCGGGCAACTATGCGGATCGAGGCCCCGTTCTTCAGGTGGCGCTCTATGTGCACATCGTCAGCGGCGCGGTCGCGTTGGTGCTGGGCCCCCTTCAGTTCTGGCGGGGACTGCGAACCCGCGTGCCTCGCGTGCACCGCTGGACGGGCCGGGTCTATCTCGTCGCCGTCGCGGTCGGAGCTGTCGCGGGGCTCGTGATCGCGCCGTTCAGCCAGGCCGGATGGGTCGGGTTCTTCGGCTTCGGCACGCTGGCGGTGCTCTGGTTCGTCACCGGCGCACGCGCCTATCGGGCGATCCGCCGACGGGACGTCGCCGGCCATCAGGCGTGGATGATCCGGAACTACGCATTGACGTACGCCGCGGTCACGCTGCGCATCTGGCTGCCGCTGATGATTCTGGCGCCGCTTCTGACCGGCGCGCCCTTCGACTTCGACACCGCGTTCGCGAACGCCTACGCGGCGGTGCCGTTCCTTGCCTGGCTGCCGAACCTGGTCGTCGCCGAGTGGCTGATCCGTCGTCGCGGGCTGCCGTCGTACCGGCTGCCTGCGCGGGCGCCGGTCAGTCGACCGATCGGATGACGACTTCTTCGGTCGGAGGACCGTGCGGATGCGTCTCGCGGTGGACGTCCGGCTCGAGGTAGATCGCCCGCGCGGTCGGCACCGCCCGGCGCACGCGCGCCTCGACGATGTCGATGTCGGCCGCCACCTCGCCGAGGGTCCGGTCGGCGGGGAAGCCGAGCTTGGCCGCGACGAGCAGCTCATCGGGGCCGAGATAGAGCGTCTTGATGTGGATCAGGTGCTCGACCTCCGGCCCGTCGGTGATCGCCGCGACGATCTTGCCGTGATCGGCGTCGGTGGCTCCCTCGCCGACGAGCAGGCTCTTCGTCTCGATCCCGAGGGTGATCGCCACGACGATCAGCAGAGCCCCGATCAGGAGCGTGCCGATCGCGTCGAAGAGGGGGTTGCCGGTGATCGCGGTCATGCCCACCGCCACCAGGGCGAACACGAGACCCAGGAGGGCGGCGATGTCTTCGAGCAGCACGACCGGCAATTCGGGAGCCTTCGCGTGGCGGACGAAGGCGACCCAGGACTGTCCCTTCGTGCGGACGAGGTTGCTCTCTTTGACCGCGGTGCGCAGCGAGAACGACTCCAGCACGATGGCTATGACGAGAACGCCGATCGGGATCCAGAAGTTCGTGATCTCGTGCGGATGTCTGATCTTGTCGATGCCCTCGTAGATCGAGAAGAGGCCGCCGACGGAGAACAGGATGATCGAGACGACGAATGCGTAGACGTAGCGCTCGCGGCCGTACCCGAACGGGTGCGACGAGTCGGCTTCGCGCCGCGCGCGCCGGCCGCCGAGAAGCAGCAGGAGTTGGTTGCCCGAGTCGGCGACGGAGTGGATCGCCTCTGCCAGCATCGACGCAGAACCGGAGATCAACCACGCTGCGAACTTCGCGATCGCGATGCCCATGTTCGCCAGGAAAGCCGCGATGATCGCCTTGCCGCCGCCAGATGCACTCATGGAACGATTCTAGGTAAGCGGGGCCGACTCGGTCACCGGGGGAGCGAGTACCGGCGCCGCGCTCTCAGTCCTCGGACTTGAGGATGATCGTCTCCGTCGGCGGTGAGGGATCCGCCGGCGTACCGACGTAGCCGATCACGGTGAGAATGGCGTGGCGGAACTCCGCCGGCGCCTCGAGATGCGCGCAGTGGCCGACCCCCTCGAGCGCGATCTCGGTGACATCGCCACCGGCGGCCCGGTAGGCGTCGAGGACGTCGCGGGTCTGCGACACCATCTCCTGCGGGGGCGCGACCTCGGCTCCGGGCCAGTCCGGGATGATGCCGAGCTGCCCGAGGTAGTTGTAGTCGTAGAAGGAGGTGTCCGACACGATCGGATCCTCGGTGCCGTGCACCCATACGATGGGCGGCTTCGGGTCGAGGCCGACGATGCCCGACACGTCGAAGTACTGCGGCGCCATCGCGTTGCACACTCCGGTCGTTCCCGCCGCGAAGCCCGGCCAGTTGTCGCTGGCGACGGAGTCGCCTGGATAATTGCCGTCCGCCGTGGATGTGGACAGCATCGACTCGACCCAGACGTCCTCGTGCTCGGTGGTGTACCCGCTCGTGACGTAGCCGGATCGGAAGACGCTGCGGGGCGAGGTCGGGGCGTCGGCAGTGAGGTCGTGGTCATTGAGTCGCTGCACGAAGTCGGGGTTCGCGACTCCGCCGCCGGTGCCGGCGCCGTCGGCGGTCAGGCGCGACCCATCGCGCCTGGTGCCGCCGAATCCGTAGGGCGAGATGGGGGAGAGCAGCGTGAGGCTGAGCACCGGATGGTCGAGGGCGTACTGCAGGATGACGCCGCCCCCCATCGACCAGCCGACGAGGTGCGCCGTCGGGATGCCGAGCTCCTCGAGCGTGACGGCGATGTCGTCGCTGAAGTCGCGCACCCCGCGGGTCGCGTCGATCGGGGCGTGCTCCGTGCCGCCGTAACCACGCAGATCGATCGCGAGAACCCGCAGGTCGTGCGGGAGGTGGAGCATGTTCTCCTGCCAGAACAGCGCGGACGAGGCGTTGCCGTGGATGAAGACCACGGTCCGCTCCGGCGGCGTGTTCGGATCGTCGCCCTCGCGCTCGAGGATGTTGACGCTCAACCGGCTCGTGTCCAGGACGCGGGCTGTGATGCCGTCGAAGAGGGTCATTGCGGGTCCTTCGCTGTCGACACGGCGCGCCGGCGCCCCCGATTCCTCGACTATAGACCCGGCGCCCGACGATGTGAACGAGCTTTCAGGTTACCGTTGCTGCAGCCGACGGCTCCGCTGCGCAGGGCGTCATTCCCCGGGCGGATCGGCCGCTTGCCCGGTGTAGAACAGGTACGTCGCATGGGCCGCTTGCTCAGCCGTCTCGGGGTTCTCGCCTGCCGCCACCTGCGCGGCCGCCCACCCGTCCGCCGCTCCGCGGGCGAACCGCTTGCCCTCCTCTCCGAGCATCCACGCCTCGGCCGCGTCGGGCGGGATCTGAGTGTCGCTCGCCAGGTGCAGCGCGAGCCCGAGGAGGACCTGGTCCCACCCGACGCCGGTCGCGCCCGGTCCGTACAGCTCCCAGAAGCCCTCGGGCAGGTCCGCGATCCTAGCGGTGTGGGTGAGTTCGAGCCTCGTCGACTCCTCCTCGATCGACTGGAGGGCGAGCTCCACCCAGGAGACTCCGCCGCCGTACTCCCACGTCACTCGATAGCCGGCCGACCCGGCTGCGGGTGGCGTGCATTCGAGCACCTCTCCGCCCGCATTGCCTTTCAGCTGGTAACGGCCGCCGAGGCGGAGCTCGCCCGACACCGGGAGGAACCAGCGCGGGATGCGTTCCGGGGACGTGACGGCATCCCACACATCGGCGATCGCGGATGGGTACACCTGCGCGAGCGACTGCACGCGCGAAGGCTCGCCCTCCTGCTCCGTGGTCTGCACGCCGCGCGTAACGGCATCGAGCTGCGCATTCACATCGACCATGTCAGTTCTCCTCTGGGTCGTCGGTCGGTTGCGGGGATCGGGGCTCTGGAGCGGCATCCGGTTTCGTCTCTTCGTCCGCCCGCCGGCGCGCACGACGTCCGCGCGCAAGCTCGGTGCCCAGCGCGTCGAGATGCGGCAGCCAGAATCGGCGGAACGGATCGAACCACGCGTCCGCAGCCTCGAGCGGGCCCGGGTCGACGGCGTAGAGCCGCCGCGTCCCCTCGGCGCGAACGCTCGCGAACCCTGCTTCGCGGAGCACCCGCAGGTGCTGTGAGACGGCGGGCTGCGAGATGCCGAACTCGCCCTGGATCGCATCGCCGATCTCGCCCGCGCTCAGCTCGCCCTCCGCGAGCAGCTCGAGGATGCGCCGGCGGACCGGATCCCCGAGGACATCGAGCGCGTGCATGAGACTATGATTGCGTGGGCACTTATATAAGTCAAGAGCGATAGAACGGCCGGTCGTAGGATGTTCGCCATGCCTACCCAGAGCACCCCGCTTCCATCCATCGCGATTCTGGGGGCGGGCTCCATGGGAGGCGCGATCCTTTCCGGCCTGGTGCGCTCCGGACTCGCGACCGCGGGAGTCACGGTCACCAATCGCACGCGCGCCAAGGCGGAACCGCTCGCCGAGCTCGACGGCGTGACCAGCGTCGCGCTCGAAGAGAGCCCGGAGGCGAATGCTGAGGCCGCGGCATCCGCTCGCGTGGTTCTCATCGGGGTCAAGCCGGCCATGGTGCCGGACCTGCTGCGCCAGCTCGCGCCGCACCTGAAGCCCGGGACGATCGTCGTGAGTCTGGCCGCGGGCGTTCCGATCGCGACCTTCGAGTCGATCCTGGGACCGGATGTCGCGGTGCTCCGGTCGATGCCCAACACGCCGGCTGTGGTCGGCGAGGCCGTCACCGGGCTCGCGCCGGGATCCACCGCGTCCGCCGACGATGTCGCCATCGCCCGGTCCCTCTTCGAAACGGTCGGCACCGTTCTCGAGGTGCCCGAATCGCAGATCGACGCCCTTTCGACGATCTCAGGGTCCGGGCCTGCCTACTTCTTCCTGCTGGTGGAGGAGTTCACCAAGGCCGCCGTCGCGAAGGGCTTCGACACGGCCGATGCACGCGTGATGGCCGAGCAGACCTTCATCGGCGCGGCTGCCCTGCTCCAAGCGTCCGACGTCGATCCTGCGGAGTTGCGTCGCCGCGTCACCAGCCCGAAGGGTACGACCGAGCGCGCGATCGCCGTCCTCCAGGAGGCCCACCTCGATGAGGTGTTCGGCGAGGCGACGGATGCCGCGCTCACCCGCGCCAGGGAGATCGCTGCGGGCGGGTAGACCTGGGCGTCAGCTCGCCTTGGACTGGTCCATCCACCATTCGGTGAATGCCGTCGCGCGGCCGTCGTCACCCAAGGCGATCACCCACAGGTTGCTGTACACCGTCCCAGATGTGTACCGGGTCTCGCCCTGCACGAACGCAAGCGGGCCGTCCACCGCGACCACATCCCACTCGAAGGTGAACGAACCTGGCTCGTCACGTCGCTCGAGCCAGTCGGCGACGATCGCGTCGGACCCGGCGATGGGTGGGAGCCATGGCTCGGTTCGGTACTCGGCGTCGTCGGTGAACAGTGCACGGATGTCGTCGGGGTCATTCGACTCCCAGGCGCGCAAGTAGCCGTCGATCCATGCGCGGGCGGCCGCTGATGTCGTCTCTCGATCGCTCATGGAGCGATTCTGCCCGGTGGTTCCGACATCCGGGACAGGGGTCGAAGAGTCGGGCGGCTTAGGCCTCGCTACGCGGCTGCGCCGCTACTGGACCTTGAGTCGATGACGCATCAACGCGCTGCGCGCACTGATCCGTCGCGACTCAACGGTCCAGGGCGGCGAAGCGCTCGATGTCGCTGTTGGTGCCCGACACGATGATCAGATCGTGGTTGGTGACGACCGTGGTCGCCTCGGCGTAGCGGAACGGCTTTCCGGGGCTCTTGACGCCGACGACCGTGACATTGAACTTCGATCGGACGCCGGACTCGTTCAGGCCCACACCGCGGATGAACTTCGGCGGGTACATCTTGGCGATCGCGAAGTCGTCATCGAAGCGGATGAAGTCGAGCATCCGCCCGCTCACGAGGTGCGCAACGCGCTCGCCGGCTTCGCGCTCCGGATAGATGACGTGATTCGCGCCGACACGCGCAAGGATCTTGCCGTGGGACTGGGAGACGGCCTTCGCCCAGATCTGCGGCACCTTGAGGTCGACGAGGTTGGCGGTGATGAGCACGGATGCCTCGATGGACGAGCCGACCGCGACGACGGCGACGGAGAAGTCCTGCGCCCCGATCTGCTTCAGCGCGTCGATGTTGCGCGCGTCGGACTGCACCGTGTGCGTCACGCGCTCGGACCACTTCTGCACGAGCTCGAGGCTCTCGTCGATCGCCAGCACCTCGCGCTCGAGCCGGTCGAGCTCGCCGGCGCACGCCGCGCCGAACCGCCCGAGCCCGATCACGAGGACGGGCGCGTCGTTCCGGATCCGCTCAACCAACGATGGGCCTTTCCACGGGCAGCGAGTACAGCTGCGAACGGGATGACGCGGCCACGGCCGCGGCGAGAGTCACTGTACCAACGCGGCCCATGATGATCGTCACCGCCATCACATAGATCGCCGGATCGGGCAGCTCGGCGGTGAGCCCGGTGGACAGTCCCACGGTGGCGAAGCCCGAGATGACATCGAAGAGCACGCGGTCGAGCTCCGCCTTGGTGATCTGCGTGATGATGATCGTCGACAGCGCGACGATCGTGGAGCCCCACGCGACGACCGAGAGGGCGACCCGCAGCACGTCACTCGGGATGCGCCGGCCAAAGACCTGATTCGCTTGGCGACCCTTGGCCTCCGACCACACCGCCAGCGCGATCACGGCCAGCGTGGTGACCTTGATCCCGCCTGCGGTCGACGCCGAGCCGCCGCCCACGAACATGAGCATGCAGCCCACGAGCAGGCTGGAGCCGTTCAGCTCGCCGATGTCGAGGATCGCGAAGCCGCCGGAGCGGGTCATCGCCGAGAGGAAGAAGGCCTGGAACGTCGTGTCCCACGCGTCCTGCGTGCCGAGGGTGAGGAGGTTGTCGTACTCGAGGACGAGGAACGCCGCCCCGCCCGCGAAGAACAGCAGAACCGTCGTGATGAGGGTGAGCTTGACGTGCAGCGACCAACGGCGCACGTGCCAGAGGTGCTGTCGCAGCGCGTAGATGACCGGGAACCCGATGGAGCCGAGGAACACCCCCGCCATGAGGACGGTGAGGAAGTAGTAGTTGTGCTCGAACGGCACCAGCCCCTCGGGATTGGGCGTGAAGCCGGTGTTGGTGAACGCCATGGCGGCGTAGTAGGGCGCCTCCCACAGCGCCGTATGCCAGGCGACTCCGCCGACGATGAGCCCGGGGTACAGCAGCACCGCGATGACGCCCTCGATCAGAAGCGTCGACAGGGCGACCGTGGCAAGCAGCCCGCCGATCTGACCGAGCTGGACCGTCTGGCTCTCGTTGACCGGGCCGCCGTGGGTGCGCAGGGGGTTGCTGTCGCTCGCGGCGATCAGCTTCGCGCGCAGGCCCAGCCGGCGCGAGATCACGAGGCCCAGGATGGACGCCAGGGTCAGGACGCCCAGGGCCCCGATCTGGACTCCGAGGAACACGAGCACCTGGCCGAACGGCGACCAGTGCGTCGCCATGTCGACCGTCGCGAGCCCCGTCACGCAGATCGTCGACACCGCCGTGAAGAAGGCGTCTGCGAACGGAGTCACCCGACCGTCCGCCGCGGCGATGGGCAGCGAGAAGAGTCCGGTGAACGTCAGGATGAGCAGCAGATAGATGAGGATGGCGAATCGGGCGGGGGAGCGCTGCGTCAGGTCGCGGAAGAACTCGACGATGTCGTGCCACATCCGCCGCATGCGCACCCTCGGGCTCACGCGGACGGCACCCGACATGCACGTCCTCCCTGCTGCGGCCCTCTGGCGGAACGTCCATCATGGTACTCCGGCGGGTGCGCGGCTAACCTAAGCACATGGCGGACATCTTCGACGTGATTGCGGACGGCACCCGTCGCGACATCCTGCAACTGCTGCTCGATCGCTCGTCCGCCGGCGAGCGCGGGACGAGTGTTTCGCACATCGTCCAGCAGCTCGGAGTCAGCCAGCCGACCGTGTCGAAGCACCTCAAAGTCCTGCGCGAAGCCAAGCTGGTCTCGGTGCGCGAAGAGGGTCAGCACCGCTACTACAGTCTGTCCTCGGCGCCTCTGGACGAGGTCGACGACTGGCTCATCCCATTCCTCGACGGGGCGGATGCCGAGGCCGAACTCGCCGGATCTTCGACGCTCACGGACTCAGCCGCCCACGCCGCCGACGTGGTCGGCCGAGCTGCCGCCTCGGCCAAGCACGTCGTCGCCAGCGCGCTGAAGAAGCTGCCCGGCCGCTGACACGGCGCCCCCCGGCTAGGTCGTCTTGCGGCGGAAGAGCCAGGCCCCCCAGACGACGGAGAACGCGAGGATGGCCAGGCACCAGCCCAGTGCCCACCACGGCTGCGAGCCGAGCGGCAGTCCGAACAGCAGGCCGCGGATCGTCTCGATGATCGGAGTGACCGGCTGGTTCTCTGCGATCCACTGCAGCCACGTGGGCATGGTGTCGACGGGGACGAACGCGCTCGAGAGATACGGGACGAACAGGATGATGAACCCGTACCCGTTCGCCGCTTCGGGGCTGCCCGCCGCCAGGCCGATGGCCGCGAACAGATAGGTGATGGTGAGGATGTACGCCGCGATCATCGCGATCGCCGCGATCCATCCCCAGACATCCGCCGTCGGGCGGAAGCCGACGAGCAGCGCGACTCCGATGACGACGCCCGTCGCGAGCAGGTTGCGCAGCAGGCTCGCGACGACGTGGCCCGTGAGTACTGCGCTCGCGCGCAACGGCATGGTGCGGAACCGGTCGATGATGCCGGCCTTCATGTCGCCCGCGACGTAGACCGAGGTCGATGCCGCGCCGAATCCGGCGCACAGCAGGATGATCCCGGGGACCACGTAGTCGACGTACGAGCCCGACGGATCGATCGCGCCGCCGAAGACGAAGGTGAACAGCAGCATCAGCATCACCGGCAGCAGGATCGCCATCAGCAGCGACTCGCCGTCGCGGAGGGAGTGGCGGAGGCTGCGGCGGACGAACACGCTCTCGGCGGTCAGCCCTGAGACGCGAGGACGGATGCCCGGCACAGCGGGCGCGAACGTGGTCATGCGATCTCCTTCATCGGGGATGGCTCGGCGGGCCGGCCGCCGGCCGAGGTGAGGGCGAGGAACACATCGTCCAGGCTCGGACGACGAAGGGTGACGACGCCTTCCGCGCCGGATTCGTCGAGCACATCCAGGGCGCCGCGCAGCCCGGTGACGGTCCCGTCGGTGGGCAACTCGGCGAGCAGGTCGCCGTGCGGGTCGTGCAGCTCGACCGTGTCGCCGCCGATCCGCGCCTTCAGCTCCGCGGCGGTTCCGACCGCGACGACCCGTCCGCCGTCCAGGACTGCGATGCGGTCGGCGAGCTGATCGGCCTCTTCGAGGTACTGCGTGGTGAGGAAGACCGTCGTCCCGGACTGCGCGAGCGAGCGGATCGTGTCCCACAGCTCGCGTCGGCTGCGCGTGTCCAGGCCGGTCGTCGGTTCGTCGAGGAAGAGGATCTCCGGGGTGACGACGAAGCTCAGGGCCAGGTCGAGCCTCCGCCGCATTCCCCCCGAGTACGCCCCGACGCGCTTGTCGGCGGCATCCGTCAGATCGAAGCGGTCGAGCAGTTCGCCGGCGCGACCGCGGGACGCGGAGCTCGAGAGCCCGGACAGCCGTCCCAGCATGATGAGGTTCTCCGCTCCGGTGAGCACGTCGTCCACCGCCACGGACTGCCCGGTGAGGCTGATGCGCTGCTTCACCCGCTCGGGGTCGCGGACGACGTCGATGCCGGCGACGATCGCGGTGCCTCGGTCGGGGAGCGTCAGGGTGGTGAGGATGTTGATGGTGGTCGTCTTGCCGGCGCCGTTCGGTCCGAGCAGGGCGAAGACCTCGCCTGCCGCGACGGTGAAGTCGAGGTCGGCCAGGACGCTCTGCCGCCCGAAGGCCTTGCCGAGTCCGCTGACCGCGATCGCAGGTTGCATGGCAGCTCCTAACTGTGTACGTACGAAACTGTTTATGACCGTAACAGACTGTTTACGCAATAAACAGTCCTAGACTGAGCACGACCGAAGGGGAGCGCCAATGGCGCGAAGATGCTGACCTCGAGCTGCCCCGCGGCGTCGCTCTCGCCTGGGGGGTGGCGGCCGACCCGCAGCGCGGACCCAAGCGCGAGATGAGCGTCGAGAAGATCGTCGACGCCGCGGTGGAGCTCGCGGATGCCGAGGGCCTGGGCGCCGTCTCGATGGCCGCTGTCGCCGCTCGGCTGGGCTACACCCCGATGTCGCTGTACCGGTACGTCAGCGCGAAGGACGACCTGACGCTGCTGATGCAGGAGGATGCGACCGGACTGCCGCCTGCGTCGGTGCGGGAGGTCGAGGGCTGGCGGGCCCGCTTGTGGGCGATCTTCCGGGCGCAGCTGGAGATCTACCTGCGACACCCGTGGATGCTCGACATCCCGATCACCGGGTCGCCCACCACTCCCAACAGCTCCGCCTGGCTGGATGTCACCCTCGACGCGCTTCGCGACACGGCACTCACCGAGGAGGAGCGGCTCGCGGTCAGCCTCATGGTGACGGGCCACGTCCGCTGGTACGGCACGGTTCTCGCCGCGTACTCGAATGTGGCGCGCGTGACCGGGCGCACTCCTGAGCAGATCACGGTGAGCGAGGCGGCGACCTTCGACGCGCTGATCACCGCCGAGGAGTTCCCGGCGCTGCGCCAGGCGATCGATGCCGGGGTGTTCCTGTCGGAGGGCGACCCGTTCATGTTCGCGTTCGAGCGGATCCTGGATGGCATCGCCGCCTACCTCGATGCCCTCGCCGCGGGCGGGAAGCGCGCGGGCATGGCCCCGTGGGCTGAGCTCGATGACGCCGACATCATCGGCGACAAGAGGTACCGGGAAGCCCGCAAGGCTGTGCGCGATGCGCAGAAGGAACTGCGCGACGCGCTCAAGCTCGAGCGCCTGGCCGCGCGCGACGCCCGCGACCGTCTGGCGCGTCATCCGACCGGATGAACAACCAGGTTCCCATGAGCCACACCGGTTTACACGCGTCGCACCAACCCCATAGAGTGTGATCAGCACGATTCTGGGGAAGGGAAGGTCATGGCTGAGCTGCCTGATGTGCGCTTCCTGACGGTCGCGGAGGTCGCCGACATCATGCGCGTGTCGAAGATGACCGTGTACCGCCTCGTTCACGCGGGCGAACTGCCCGCGGTGCGTTTCGGACGCAGCTACCGCGTGCCCGAGTCCGCGGTCACCGAGGCGCTTCAGCGCCCGATCTCCGACGCGGGCTGACCGGGCCACCGGCCTCCTGTCAGACGGCCTGGTGCCGCCTGATAGACTGACGTCAGGCTCATACATTCTTGCCCGTTCCCGGGCGGTTGTCGCATGCCTGCGTCGGTCGTCCAGACCCCTATCTAGTGAGGTTTTCCGTGGGTTCAGTCATCAAGAAGCGCCGCAAGCGCATGGCGAAGAAGAAGCACCGCAAGCTGCTTCGCAAGACTCGTCACCAGCGCCGCAACAAGAAGTAGCGGCATCCACAAGCGCCGGTCCCGTCTTCGGGGTCGGCGCTTTCTGGTGCCGGCGCCACAGAGGCGGCGTCGCGCCGGCTAGGAGTTGTCGTTCGAGCTCTTGTCCGGAAGGTACGGCTCGATCGCGGCAGCCAGCTTCGCCGGCGTCATGGACTGCAGCCACACATGTCCGGGGCCGTGCAGCTCCGCCAGGAACAGCGAGTCGCCGAAGAACTTGTTCTTGATGCCCTTCACGGTGGCGAAATCGAGTTCCATCCCGGCCGTGTACATCGCCAGATGCCCCGGGTGCACGAGCAGCGACCGACCGGCGGCGAGGTCGTACTGGACCAGCTCGCCCGCCAGCTGCACCCACGCCGTGCCGTTGCCGGCGAGCTTCTGGAAGATCACGCCGGCGCCGCCGAAGATGCCAGCGCCGAGCTTCTTCTGCAGCGCCACCGAGACTTCCACGTGCTGCGTGCTGGCGACGTACGAGCCCGACTGGATCATGTACGCGTCGGCCGAGTCGATCGCCATTTCGAGGATCGTCCCCGGAAGCTGTGCCGCGAACGCGAGCAGCGCGCCGTCGAAGGACGCGGTGTACTCGGTCAGGAAGAGCTGCGCCCCGCCGAGCACACGCTTGAGTCCGCTCATGAAACCGCCTTGCCCACCCGACGCGTGGACCGTGGAGGTGTCCATGCGGAACCCGGGTGAGAGCCAAGAGACGTCGCCGCCCTCGGCGACCACCGCCTCTCCCGAGTCCAGGGTCAGCTCGAGGATGGGCATGGTCGTACCGATCACCACGGATTTCATGTCGACAACCTAGCCGTGCGCCGGGGGTCGGCGCGAGGGAGCGGAAGCGATCGTTCATCCGGCGGGCTGCGCGGAGTGCGGGTCGGTGAGAATGGATGCATGAAGTCGATCACCGTCCAGCAGCTCCGCGAGCGCTCCGGCAGGCCGCTCATCGACGTCCGGGAGGTCGGCGAGTTCGCGAACGGCCACGTTCCCGGAGCGGTCAATCTGCCGATGTCGGCGCTCGGCGACAACCTCGACCAGCTGCCCGACGAGCCGTTCGACGTGATCTGCCAGGTCGGCGGGCGCTCGGGGCGCGTGGTCGAGGCGTTGGCGGCGCGCGGCTACGACGCGACGAACGTCGACGGAGGCACCGGCGAGTGGGTCGCGGCAGGATTCCCGATCGAGCGCTGACGTCGGATGCCGCACATCCGGGCGTCTGCGGGCGTGCTTAGGATGAGATCGTGACCACGCTCACCCTGATCGGCAAGCCCGACTGCCATCTCTGCGACGTGGCGCACGAGATCGTCGAGATGGTGGTCGCGAAGGTGCCGGGCGACATCCTTGTCGAGGAGGTCTCGATCCTCGACGATCCCGCCCTCTACGAACTCTGGTGGGAGAAGATCCCGGTCGTTCTCATCGACGGTGAGCTGCACGCGCATTGGCGCGTCTCGCCGGAGCGACTGCGCGTCGCGCTGGAGGCCGCGAGGCCATCGGCGGCGGACTCCGCCGTCGCGTCCTGAGGCGAGTCGCCGCGGCATCCGCTCAGCCGGTGAGACGAGCGCGCAGGGCGGCGAGCTCTTCAATCGTCAGCCCGCCGGAGCGAAGATAGCCGGCGGCGCCGCCGTGCTCGCGATCCACCCACGTGAGCGCTTCGATGATTGCAGCAGCGGGCGTTCCCGCGACGAGCTCCTCCAGCGCCGGTGCACGCGGGACGCCCAGCATCGCGATCATCGCGAACATGCCGTCGGCCCACGCTCCGGCGAGGTTCGCCTCCGATGACGCGTAGTCGACGATGACCGCCGAGCGGTCCGCGCCCACCGCGTCCAAAAGCAGCGCGATCGCCACGCCGGTGCGGTCCTTGCCAGCGGTGCAGTGCACGAGCACCGCAGAGTTCGCCGGCGACCCGTGCATGGGAGCGGCGACCAGCCGGGCGAGTCGCGCGAACGCGACGGCGCCTTGCGCGAGCATCGAGACGTACGAGGCGCCGAGGGTCGGGAGCTCGAGGAGAGCCTGCTGCACCGCGGCGGCCGCGGACGTCAGCTCACCGGCCTGCATCGCCTCTTGTGCCAGCCCGATCAGCGCCCCCTCGGGAAGGGCGAGCTCGACGAGCCGGATGGCCGGCGCAACCGGCAGCCGGTCGGGCGCCATCTGCAGCTCGATCGGCGTGCGGAGATCGACCACGACGCGGATGTCAGTCGCCGCGAGCTGCTCCATCCCCCTTGGTGTCAGTCCACTGAGTGCATCGGATCTGTAGAGAACACCGGCGCGTGTCACGCCGCCGTCTGCCAGGGGAGTGCCGCCCGTGTCGCGGAAGTTGAACGAACCGTCGAGGGAGGCCACGCTCCGACCGAATCAGGGCGAGAGGCGTGTCGGGCCGCGGAACAGGTACGTGACCTCGCGGATGGACGACTCGCCGAGCATGAGCATGAGCACGCGCGCAAGGCCCATGCCGAATCCACCGTGGGGCGGGACGCCGTACCGGAAGAAGTCGAAGTAGAACTCGAGGTGCTCCGGATCGAGCCCCTTCTGCTTCGCCTGCTCGACGAGGATGTCCACGCGGTGCTCACGCTGTGCGCCGGTCGTGATCTCGACGCCGTTGTAGAGCAGGTCGTAGCTCTTGGTGAGCCCGGTCTCGTCGTCGCGCATGTGGTAGAACGCGCGGATCTCGTGCGGGTAGTCGGTGATGAACACGAAGTCGTGGCCGAACGCCTCCTTCACGTGCGCCGAGATCTGGCGCTCGCCCTCCGGGTCGAGGTCGCCGTCGGTGCGGGGGATCTCGTAGCCGCGGGCTGCGACGATCTCGCGTGCCTCGGCCAGCGGGATGCGCGGGAACGGAACCGTCGGAGCCGTCACCGTGACTGCGAACAGCTCCTCCATCTCTGCACCGTGCTTGTCGGCGACAGCGCCGATCGCGAACGCGAGCAGCTCTTCCTGCATGCGGGCGACGTCCTCATGCGAGTCGATCCAGCTGATCTCGGCGTCGATGCTGGTGAACTCCGTCGCGTGACGGCTCGTGAAGGACGGGTCGGCGCGGTAGACGTCGCCGATCTCGAAGATCTTGCCGAAGCCGGCGGACTGGGCCATCTGCTTGAAGAACTGCGGGCTCTGCGCGAGGTAGGCGGTCTGCTCGCCGAAGTATTCGAGGGCGAACAGCTCCGCGTTCGACTCGGAGGCAGAGGACATCAGCTTGGGAGAGTGGATCTCGATGAAGTCGCGCTCGATCCACCACGTGCGCATCGCGTGCTCGAGGGTGGTCTGCACCCGGAAGATCAGGTTGTTGCGACGCTGGCGCAGATCGAGGAAGCGCCAGTCCATGCGCTTGTCCTGTGCGCTGTCCGCCGCGATCGGCGTCTCAGGCAGCGCGGCTGCGGCGACGTCAAGGGACCCGACCTTGATCTCGACTCCGCCGAGCTTGACGCGCTCGTCGTGCTTGAGCTGGCCGTTCACGGTCAGGAAGGTGCCGGTGGTCAGCGCCGAGATCGTATCGGTGAGCGCGAGAGCCTCGGCGTCCTTGGCCTCGGCCCCGTCGACAGGCTCGGCAGCCGGGCGCGTGGCCGGGTTGACGAGCTGAACCGCGCCGGTCTCATCGCGCAGGATGACGAACTGCACCTTCTTCTGATCGCGGACTGTCTCGACCCACCCGGAGACCGAGACCGGACCGTCAGGGAGGGACTGCAGCTGCTTGACCAGAACGCGTTCATTCACGAGGGGACAGTCTACGGGCCGGTAACTCTAGGATGAGCGCGTGACGACGCCGCCGCCGCCCGATTCGCCGCCGCCGCCCGCGCAGTGGACGGCACCCGGCAGGCCCGCGAGGCGGCCGCCGATCGTCTGGGACATCGTCGTCACGATCATCCTGCTCGTGCTGCTCGGCATCCTGACGTTCTTCATCTCGCTCTTCGGGTTCTTCCTCGTGATGGCCTCCGACCCGTGCGGCGCGGTGACTCAGTGCAACACTGAGCTCATCGGGATGGGCGTGCTGGTCGCGGTGAGCCTCCCGTGGGTCGTGCTGATCGCGGCAGCGGTGGTCTCCATCGTGCTGCTGGTCAAGCGCCGCATCGCGTTCTGGGTCCCGCTCGCGGCATCGCCGTTGGTGATCGCCTCGTGGTTCGTCGGCGCGGCAATCGCCGCCGCAGGCGTCCCGACCGGCTGACGCGTGAAGTCAAGAACGTACAATCCGCCTCGGTGCTCTGCCGAATAGCGTGCAACGCATGGACGTGGATGCCGCAACGCAGACGATGATCGACAACCTGCCCGCCAGGACCGGGCGAGGGCTGGACGAGTGGTTCGCCGTGGTCGACGCCGCGGGCTACGAGAAGCACGGGCAGATCCTGTCGCATCTGAAGAGCGAGTACGGCGTATCGCACGGATTCGCGAACCTCATCGCCGCGCGGGCTCTGTCCCGCGGTCAGGCGGCCACCGGCGATGATCTCGTCGACGCCCAATACGAGGGACGCAAGGCGCCGTTGCGGCCACTGTACGAGCGGCTCGTCGCCGAGGTCACGGCGTTCGGCGCCGACGTGGAGGTCGCGCCGAAGAAGACGAGCGTGTCCCTGCGGCGCAAAAAGCAGTTCGCCCTGATCGAGGCACCGAGCGCGACCCGGCTTCAACTCGGGCTCAACCTGCGAACCGCCGCCGCGACCGAACGACTGCGCGTCGCGGGCGGCATGTGCACCCACCGAGTCGACGTCACATCGTCGGGCGAGATCGACGCCGAGCTCATCGGCTGGCTGCACGAGGCCTACGAGGAGGCCTGACGGAGCGCCGCAGCCGCAACGAGTGCACAACGTCGCTCATCGGGCGGTGACGGCACATAGTCCCGCGACTTTCCGCGAGCCATCGCGAGGCCCGATGCCGGTTTGACGACGTTGTGCACGCGCCGACTGGCGGGGCACCCGCTCACTCGCCCGTGATCGGCAACTCGTCGAGCGGGACGAAGCTCGCGGCCTCCGCTCCGAACTCGACCACGCGGCGGTGGTAGTCCGCGGGCGTCCAGCCGGTGAAGCGCCGGAACGCGCGGATGACGTGCGGCTGATCGTAGAAGCCGGACGCCGCGGCCAGGCCTGCCCAGTCAGGCGCGGGCGATCCGTCCTGAACGGCGGTCACGAACGAGTGGAAGCGCCAGATCTGCGCGTACGCCTTCGGCGTGAGACCGGTGGCCGTTCGGAACCGCGCGATGAGCGTGCGGTGCGACACGCCACTGAGCGCCGCAAGGTCGCCCATCGCCCGTGCGGGGTCGGCTTCGATGGCCGAGACCGTTCGATCCACGACTGCGTCGGCGCTGCGTCCGGTGCGATGCGACCGGAGGAAGTCGGCGAACACCGACAGGGCCGCGTCCGACGACGGCGCCGCGTGGATGCCGGCCACGAGCGCGTCGACGCCTGTCCACACCTCCCGAGCGTCCTGCACTCGTCCCGCCACCGCTGCCGGCGCGGCATCCGTCACCATCGGCAGACTCGCGGGCAGGAGCTCCGCACCGACGTGGCGGATCGTCGCGGGCGACTCGATCACGAGGTACTCCGACTGGATGCCGGACACGAATGCGTCGGAGACGAGCGTCGCAGCGCCCTGGCGGTCGAACAGCCGATACGGCGTCGAGAGGTTGATGATGACGTGCACCGAGGGCAACGGCAGGATCTTCTCGAACCTGCGCAGCGGAGTCGTCTCGAGCATCCACAGTCTCGAGACGATGCCGTCGAGCCCCGGTGGCGCGGGACGCTCCTCGTACATCACCCCGTCACGCTAGCGCGGAGCCGCCGCAGGGCGCTCCGGCGTCTCGGCGACTCCACATCGACGCCACGTAGACTGGTCGGGTGACCGCCGACCGCCTTCATCTCGTGCGCCACGGAGAGGTCCACAACCCCCGCCGCATCCTCTACGGGCGGCTTCCCGGCTATGGCCTGAGCGCCGACGGCCGGCGGATGGCTCGGCAGTCCGCGAACTACGTCCAGGGCCTCGGCCGCGCCATCGGTGGTCTCGTCGCCTCGCCGCTCCAGCGCACGCGCGAGTCGGCGGAGCCGTTCACCGAACTGCTCGGCATGGATCCGATGATCGACGAACGCGTGATCGAGCCGACGAACGTCTTCGAGGGCAAGCGCATGAGCCGCGCGATGGCCAATCCGGCGAACTGGCGTTACCTCGCGCGGCCCGAGATCCCCAGCTGGGGCGAGCCGTATGCCCGGATCGTGGCCCGCATGGAAGAGGCGATGAGGGATGTCTGGACCCGGACCGAGTCGGGCGACGTCGTCATCGTCAGCCATCAGCTCCCGATCTGGGTGACCCACCTCGCGGTCGCGGGTCTGCCGACGCGCCACGACCCGCGTCGCCGGCGGTGCGCACTGTCGAGCGTGACCAGCTTCGAGCTCGTCGGAGACGTGTGGCGCGAGACCGACTATGCGGAACCCGCCTCGACGGCCGGTGCCGTGGACGTGGGGGCGGTGTGATGCGCGGCATCCGAACCCGTCGTGCTTCCGCCGT
Source organism: uncultured Actinomycetota bacterium (assembly GCA_963772625.1). Classification (GTDB taxonomy): domain Bacteria; phylum Actinomycetota; class Actinomycetes; order Actinomycetales; family Microbacteriaceae; genus Microbacterium. The sequence continues at coordinate 224,128 of CAVYXT010000004.1, forward strand.
CGCGCTCGCCGGGGTCCTCCTGTTCTCGCTCGCCGCCTGCTCGAACGACCCGCTCGCCGAGCAGTACCGCGCGGGCGACAACAAGGGCTACATCGCGGGGGACTTCCGCGTGGTCGAGATCCCGGCGGACCAGCGCGGTGAGCCGGTGGAGTTCGCAGCGACCACGGAGTCGGGGGCCGACGTCTCGAGCCAGAGCTATCTCGGCGACGTGCTGGTCGTGAACTTCTGGTACGCCGCGTGCGGTCCGTGTCGCGCCGAGGCGGCCGACCTCGAGGAGGCCCACGCCGAGTTCGCCGGCGAGGATGTCGCATTCCTCGGCATCAACACCATCGACTCCGCCGAGGCGGCCGCGGCCTTCGCCGAGACGTACGGCGTGACCTACCCGAGCGCGATCGCATCCGAGACTCCGGCGATCAAGCTCGCGTTCGCCGAGAAGACTCCGATCCAGGCGACACCGACCACACTCGTCCTCGACGCGGAGGGCCGCGTCGCCGCCCGGATCATCGGGCAGCTTCCGGATGCCTCGATCCTGACCGCGCTCGTGCGCGACTCGCTCGCGGAGTCGTCGTGAACCCTGGCGCCATCGTCGCCGACGGTGCGCTGTGGCTCGCGCTGCCGATCGCGGTGCTCGCCGGCCTGGTGTCCTTCCTCTCACCGTGCGTGCTGCCGCTCGTTCCGGGATATCTCGGTTTCATCGGCGGGGCAGTCGCACCACGGGAGACGGAAAGTCGGAGAACCGGGCCGAAGTCGGAGGATTCCGCCGGCTCGCTCCGACTTTCGCGCGATTCTCCGACTGTCGACACCGACAGACGAGCGGATGCCGCACCCACGGTGACCGCGGTCGAAACCGAGCCGTCCCGCGGGCGGCTTCTGGTCGGTGTGCTCCTGTTCATCGCCGGGTTCACGGTCGTATTCATGGCCGTCAACATCCTCGGCGGCACGGTCGGGCGGTTCTTCCTCGAGTACGCCGAAACGATCACGCGCGTGATGGGCGTGGTCGTGATCCTGCTCGGGCTCGTCTTCATCGGACTGTTCGGCTTCGCGCAGCGCACCTTCAAGCCGCAGGTGCGCGGCAACGTCGGACTGATCGGAGCTCCGCTGCTGGGGCTCGCGCTCGGCATCGGCTGGGCCCCCTGCATCGGTCCCACGCTCGGCGCGATCCTCGCGATGTCCTGGAACTTCGGCGATCCGGTGCGGGCCGGCCTGCTGGGCCTCGCGTATTCGCTGGGCCTCGGCATCCCGTTCATTCTCCTCACGCTCGGCTTCGGGTGGGCGACGAGATCGGTCGGCTTCCTGCGGCGCCACATCCGCGTCGTCAACATCATGGGCGGAGTGCTGCTCGTGGTGCTGGGCATCCTCATGGTGTCGGGCGTCTGGACCGCGCTGATGGCTCAGCTGCAGGGGGTGTTCCTCAATGTCCCGCTTCCGCTCTGACGAGGAGCCCCGCGAGCCCGCCGAAGGCACGCTGCGGCCCGCAGACCACGCCGACTCGGCCGTGGCGACGGATGTGAACCAGCCCGCGCTCGGCGTCGGAGGTTGGCTGCGGTGGGGCTGGCGGCAGCTCACCAGCATGCGCACAGCCCTGGTGCTGCTGCTCCTGCTCGCGATCGTCGCGGTGCCGGGCTCGATCGTCCCGCAGCGCAGCGCAGACCCCAACGGCGTCACGCAGTACTACGCCGACAACCCCGACGTCGCGCCGGTGCTCGACAACCTTCAGCTGTTCGACGTGTACTCCTCGATCTGGTTCTCGGCGATCTACATCCTGCTGTTCATCTCGCTCATCGGCTGTGTCATCCCTCGCACGCGACACCACTGGAAGGCGCTGCGCGCGCGCCCGCCGCGGACGCCTGCCCGCCTCGAGCGTCTCGCCGACTTCCGGTCGTCGATCATCGAGCTCGCCCCGGATACCTCAGCGTCTGCAGGCGCCCAGGCGGCGGGCGCCGAAGCGGCCGCCGCGTCCGCGATCGAGGTCGCAGCGGACCAGCTGCGGCGGGGCGGCTACCGCGTGGAGCGCTACGACTCGGGCGAGACGCTGTCAGTGTCGGCCGAACGCGGCTATGTCCGCGAGACCGGCAATCTCGTCTTCCACACCGCACTCATCGGCGTGCTGGTCGCCGTGGGCATCGGCGGCGGGTACACCTACACCGGCCAGGGCGTCATCATCGAGGGCGGCACGTTCGTCAACACGATGCTCGACTACACGTCGTTCAACCCGGGACGCTTCGTGGACGAAGACAGGCTCACGCCGTACTCGCTCACGCTCGACGAGTTCAGCGTCACCTACCAGCCGTCGGGCACCCAGGGCGCCGGGCAGGCGGGCGACTTCATCGCCCACCTGACCACCCAGCGCGCGGGGGAGGAGCCCGCGCAGGGCGAGGTGCGGGTGAATCACCCGCTCGAAATGGCCGGCGACCGCATCTACCTGATGGGCAACGGCTACGCCCCGACGATCACCATCCGGGACGCGGAGGGCACGATCGTGTTCTCGGAGTCGGTGCCGTTCCTCCCGCAGGACGACAAGCTGACCTCGCTCGGCGTGGTCAAGGTGCCCGATGGGCTGCCCGAGCAGCTGGGTCTGGTCGGCTTCTTCTATCCCACCCAGGCTCCGCTGACGACCGGCGCGTTCGCCTCCGCGTACCCGGCCCTCGTGAACCCGGTGATGACCCTGGACGTCTACGCGGGCGACCTCGGCATCGACGACGGGACGCCGCGCTCGGTCTACACCCTGGACACCTCGGACATGACGCAGCTCACCGGGCGCGCAATCGACGTCGAGTCGATCGAGCTGGCGCCGGGCGAGTCCGCCGACCTTCCGGACGGGTACGGCACGATCACGTTCGAGAACGAGGCGCCCGCGGCCGCCGAGGGTTACGACGAGTCGGTCAAACGCTTCGTGTCGCTGTCGATCCACCGGGATGCCGCGGCCACCTGGGTGCTGGCCTTCGCGGTGCTCGCGGTGCTCGGCCTGCTCGCCGCGCTGTTCGTGCCGCGCCGCCGGCTGTGGGTGAAGGCGACGCCCGACGGCCGCACGCTGCGGCTCGAATACGCCGGGCTCGCGCGAGGCGAGGATCCGACGATCGGCCCGGCGCTCGACCGCTTCGTGGAGCGCCACGCCGAGTCCCTCGCGCCCGTGCTGCGAGAGCAGGTCACACCGTCCGCTCCTTCAGGCCCTGCGTAGACTGAGACCATGCCCGGCACCCTCACGCTCGACTCGGTCTCCGTGCTGCTCGTCTGGACCGCGATAGCGATCTATGCGCTCGCGTTCATCGCGTACGCGGTCGATCTGGCCCGTCGCGGGGCCCGCGCGGCGGAGGCTCAGGACGCTCGGAACCGCGAACGTGAGCTCGTCTCCGTGAACTCTGCCGGGGCGTCGGCTCCGGCATCCGTCGTCGTGTCGGCGAACACCGACGCGAGCACGCGCCTCCGCGATCAGGAGCGGACCGCTGAGGCCGCGTTCGATGCCCGGCCGAGCGATCGGCCGCGGATGATCTGGGCGCGGATCGGCACGTCGCTCACCGTACTCGGCTTCCTCTTCCACGTCGCCGGCGACGTGACGCGCGGCATCGCCGCCGGCCGCGTGCCGTGGTCGAACATGTACGAGTTCGCGCTGACCGGCACGATGCTGATCGTCGCGGTGTACCTCGCCTCGCTCATCCGCTACGACCTGCGGTTCCTCGGGTCGTTCATCACCGGGCTCGTGGTGCTGCTGCTCGGCGGGGCCGCCCTCGCGTTCTACGTCGAGATCACGCCGTTGATGGACCCGCTCAAGAGCGTCTGGCTCGTCATCCACGTGTTCGTCGCGTCCCTCGCGACGGCGCTGTTCGCGCTCGCGTTCGGGCTGTCGGTGCTGCAGCTGATGCAGGCTCGGCGAGAGCGCAAGACCACCGCGCTGACGGATGCCGGAACCGCCGTCGTCTCGGCGAAGGGAACCGGTCCGAGGTTCCTGAAGACGCTCCCCGGGAGCGACGCGCTCGAGTCGATCGCATACCGGTTCGCGATCCTCGGGTTCATCTTCTGGACGTTCACGCTCATCGCCGGCTCGATCTGGGCCAACGACGCCTGGGGCCGCTACTGGGGCTTCGACACGAAGGAAGTCTGGACCTTCGTGATCTGGGTGCTCTATGCCGGCTACATCCACGCCCGCGCGACGCGCGGCTGGCGCGGGTCACGGTCGGCGTGGCTGTCGATCATCGGCTTCACGGCCGTGATGTTCAACTTCACGATCGTGAACATGTTCTTCAAGGGTCTGCACGCCTACTCCGGCCTGAGCTGACCCGTTCTCGGGCTCGAGGTTCCGGCGGCGCGCCGGGCTGTCCGCCGCGCGCTCGCCTGTCACAACCGCCGGCGCGGCCGCAGATTGTGCAGGCGAGCATGAGCTTCCGGGCTTCGCGGAGTCTCGCGCCGCGCGTAGGCGTCGCCTGTCACGACACGCCGGGTCGACCAGCAGAATGTGACAGGCGAGCGTTCCGGGCCTCGGGGTTACGCCGCGGCCGGCGACGCGGCGAGCAGGTCCCGCGACCGCGCCACGCGGCGCCGCGCCACCGCGAGGGTCGTCGCGATGAACGCCAGGAGCGACCAGATCAGCAGCCCCGCGATGCCGGCGCCGAGGCCCTCGGCATCCGTCAACGCCGCCAGCATCCCGTTGTAGGCGGGGGCGGTCGGCAGCAGCGACGCGACCTCAGACAGTACGCCCGGGACCGTCGAGACCACCCCGGTCGCGACGGCGAGCACGCCGACGAGCGCGGCCAGCCACCGCCCCGCACCGCCGAAGACGGCGACGAGAGCCTGGTTCACGGCCGCGAAAGCAACGCCCGCGAGCACGCACAGCGCGGCGAACAGCGACCACTGGCCCCAGTCGTACGACGCCGCGAGCTGCACCACACCCGCGACCAGCAGTCCTTGCACCGCGCCGAGCGCCGCGGCCGGCGCGAGTCCGCGCAGCGCCAGCACCGCCGACGGTGCCCGCGAGGTCAGGGCGCGCCGGGATGCCGCCTGGAGCGCGACGAAGGTTCCCAGGCCTCCGAACCACAGGGCGAGTGTCGCCAGCAGCGGGACGGCGGACGCGCCGAACAGCGTGGATCCGACGCCCTCGGCGGCGACCGGGTCGGCGACGACCGTGGCGAGGCTCGTCGCGTCCTCGTCGGTGTACGACGGCACGGCGGAGGATGCCTGATCCAGGCCGTCGGCCAGCGTGGTCGTTCCGGTGGCGAGCTGCGCGACGCCGTCGGCGAGCGAGGTCGCCCCGACACCGGCCTCGTCGATGCCCCCGGCGAGCTGCGTGGCTCCCGAGCCGAGCTGGCGCGCGCCTGTCGCGGACTGGGCGGTGCCGCCGGCGAGCTGGTCGAGGCCGCCCGCGAGTGCACCGACGTTGTCGGCGATGGTGCGGAACCGGGCGGCGAACTCTCCCGGCGCGGCGGCCGCGAACTGGTCGAGCGCGAACGAGGTTCCGCCGGCGGCCTGAGCGGCGCCGCCCGATGTCTGTGCGGCAGTGGTCGCATCGGCGGCGGCAGCGGCGAGGCTGTCGCAGAAAACGGTGTCGGTGCTCACCGCGGTGCACTGGGCGGCGAGCGCGCCGACGTCCGCGGCCACTCCGCCCGAAAGGTCCGCGGCGCTGGCGGTAGCACCAGCGGATTGCGCCGCCAGGTCGGTGATCTGCTGCGGCACGATCCCGTCTGCCTCGATCGTGTCCGCCCCCGCGTACACGCCGTCGGCGAGCTGCGTCGCACCCGAAGAGGCCGAACGGATGCCGGCGGCGATCGTGTCCAGCCCGCTTCCGAGCTGGTCCGCCCCGGTGGCGAGGCCGGAAGCGCCCTCGCTCAGCTGCGCCGTGCCGCCCGCCAGCGCGGTCGCACCGCCTGCCGCCTCGGTCGCGCCGTCGGCGAGCTGGTGCGCGCCGGACGCGGCCTCACCGAGCTGGTCGCCGAGCGTCGTGAAGCCGAGGAACACGTTCTCGAGGTACACCTGCGAGAGCTGCTGCCCCAGAATGGATGCCGCGGCCGAAGTCACCTGCGCGGTGATCGCGTCGTCGACGACCTTCGAATCGGGCGGCGTCGCCACTTCGATCGTCGCCTGCTCGGGCGTGCCGCCCGGCGCGGTGGAGGTCGCTGCCGCCGAGAAGTTCGCCGGAATCGTCACGACCGCCTGATACGTGCCGTCGGCGAGGCCGGCGGCCGCATCGTCGGCGTTGGAGATGGTCCAGTCGAGGTTGCTCGCGATCTCGTCCGAGCCCTCCACCAGACCGGCGGTCAGCTGACGGCCGAGCGGCACGAGCTGGTCATCGATGGTGACGGGGTCGTCTTCGTTCACGATGGCGGCGCTCATGTTGTCGAGACGCTCGGCGGGGTTGTAGAGCGCGGCGACGAGGATGCCGCCGATCAGCACCGGCAGCAGCAGCACGCCGACCAGCGTGAGCCAGGTGATGGGGCGCCGCGACCGGGCGCGCTCGATGTGGAGGGTCATGCTTCGACTCCTTCGGGGTCGCTCCGGAGGAGCGCGTGCACGTCTGTCGGAGGGGATGCCTGCGCAGTAATGGGGGGTGACGCACCGGGCGGCGGAACGCTCGCCCCGACCGTGACGTCGACCACCGGAGCCTCGGGCCACCCCGCGTCTGCGAGCAGCGCACGCGCGGCATCCGGGTGGGCTGAGGCGGCGAGCACCGTCAGAGCGGGACTGGATGCCGCAGCATCACGCAGCACGGCGGCCGCCTGGTCGTGAGCGGCGCCTGCGATCACGGCGTCGAGTCCGTCGATCACGAGGATCGCGGGTCGGCCGTTCAGCGCGCGGCGCAGATCCCGCACGGGGTGGGGCGCTCCGTCGAGCAGGGCGACCCCGACGTGCGCGCGCACCCAGGCCTCACGGCCCGGCAGCAGGTGCCCGCCGACGCGCGCGCGCCCGTCCAGCGCGGCGCGACCGGCGAGCGCCAGCAGCAGGGCGCGAGGGCCGCGGGCATCCGTCGCCGTGACCACGAGCGCGTCGCCGCGCTCGACCCGCAGGGCGGCGCCGTCGACGAGCCGCACGTCGCCGGCGGACACGCCGACGCCCTCGGCGACGACCGCAGCGGTCGTGTTCGGCTCCGGCCAGTCCGTCAGTGCCAGCTCGCGCTGGACGGCCTCGCCCTCGATGTCGAAATGGGGGAGCGTGCGCTCGAGCCACTTCGGCAGCCACCACGCACGATCGCCCAGCAGCGCCATGACGGCGGGCGTCAGGGTCATGCGCACGAGGAACGCGTCGATCACGATGCCCACGGCGAGGCCGAGGGCGATCGGCTTGAGCGACGCATCCCCCTCGGGCACGAACGCCGCGAAGACCGCGAACATGATGAGCGCGGCCGCGGTGACGACGCGAGCGGAGGACGTGAAGCCCGACTTCACGGCGCCCAGCGCGACCGTGCGCGCCTCGTGTCGGGTGCCACCGGTTCTGCGCGCGTGAACATAGTCCTCGCGCATCCGTGAGACGAGGAACACCTCGTAGTCCATCGCCAGGCCGAACAGCACGCCCATCAGCACGATCGGCATGAAGCTGATGATCGGGCCCGTGCGGGTGACGTGCAGGACCTCGGCCAGCCATCCCCACTCGAACACGGCCGCGACGACGCCGAACGCCGCTGCAACCGAGAGCAGGTATCCCAGGGCCGCCTTGATGGGCACGGCGATCGAGCGGAACACGATCGTCAGCAGCACGAGCGACAGGCCCACGACGAAGACTCCGAAGGGAATCAGCGCGCGGCCGAGCTGGTCGGAGATGTCGATCGCGACGGCGGTGAACCCGGTGACCTTCACATCGATGCCGTACTCGTCGAGCCAGCGATCGTGCTGCGCGCGCAGTTCGCGCACGAGCTCGGCCGTCGCCGGATCGTCGGGCGCCGTCGTCGGCACCAGCTGAACGATGCCGGTGTCGGCCGTCTCGTTGGGCGTCGCGAGCGCCACGGTCTCGACGCCGGGAAGACTCTCGACGTCGTCGGCCAGGTCGTTCATCAGCCCGACCGGATCGGTCGAGGTCACGATCGTGCCGGTCAGGATGATGGGGCCGTTGAAGCCCGGGCCGAACTCCTCGGCAACAAGGTCGTAGCTCTGCCGCGCCTCGTTCTCCTCGGGCAGCATGCCCGCGTTGGGCAGCGCGAGGGCCAGGCTCGCCGCGGGAATGGCCATGATGCCGAGGGTGAGGACGACCGCGACGGTCGTGACGATCGGATGCCGCGTCACCAGCCCGACCCATCGTGCTGCGAATCCGCGCTTCATTCCCGCGGCCGGAACGGGGTCCTGCGCCGGGCCGGCGGACTCATCGCGCGGGGCGGATCGACGGGCGGGAGCCCGCCGCTCACGCTGAGGGCGCCCCGCGACGCGGCCCTTGAGGAAACCCAGCATCGCAGGCGTGAGAGTCAGTGCGACGAGCACGGCGATGGCCACGGCGACGGCCGCCGCGATGCCCATCGTGGTGAGGAACGGGATGCCGGCGAACGACAGGCCGACGAGGGCGATCAGCACGGTCACGCCGGCGAACACGACGGCCGATCCGGCGGTTCCGGTCGCACGGGCCGCCGACTCTTCGGGATCAACGCCGGCGCGCACCTGGTCCTGATGTCGCGCGGCGATGAACAGCGCGTAGTCGATGCCGACCGCGAGCCCGAGCATCAGCGCGAGGAGCGGGGTCGTCGAGGAGATGCTCGCGAAGGCGGTGGAGAGGAATATGAGCGCGATCGACAGGCCGACGCCGATGATCGCCGTCAGCAGCGGGAGCCCGGCCACCACGAACGAGCGGAACGTGACGATCAGCACGAGCAGGGCGATGAGAAGTCCGACCGCCTCGGTGATCGTGACGCCCGGAACCGAGACGGCGAACAGGTCGCCGCCGAGCGCGACGTCGGATCCGGCCGGGAGTTCGTCGCGCAGGTCGGCCGCGACATCCTGTAGGGCCGTCTTGGTGGCCGGCGGCACATCCGTCGACTGCCCGTCGAACTGCATCCGCACGATCGCGGCATCCCCGTCGTCCGAGACCTGCCCGTTCACGATCTCGCTGAACGGATCGGTGACCGCGAGTATCCCGTCGAGGTCCTCGAGCTCCGCGATCGTGTCCGCGATCGCAGACGAGTACGGCACATCCTCGACCGACGCGCCGTCAGCCGTGACGACGATCATCTGGGCGCTCGTGCCGCTGGCCTGCGGGAAGGTGCGTCCGAGCTGCTCGATGCCCGCCTGCGACTCGGTTCCGGGAATCGAGAACGAGTTGTCCGTCCCCTGCCCTAACGTCACGGCGCCGACGCCGGCGAGGCCGAGCAGCAGGAGCCACGCGATGAGCACCCGCCATGAATGCCGATACGACCATCGGCCGAGCGCGTACAGAAGAGTGGACACAGCGCCTCCGGGCTACCAGGATTCAGACAGGATGGATACAGCGCTGTATCGGATACATGAGTGTATCGTAGGGCGCGGCGTATGCTCCAACCTGAGTACCGCGTGTGTGTTTCGACCAGCCCTGAGCGGCCAGTGAGGAGGACGGATGACCGACACCGTTGCCGTGACCTCGCGCCGCCGCGAAGCCACTCGTCAGAAGCTGCTGGATGCGGCCGCCCAGGTCTTCGCCGAAGAGGGGCTGGACGCAGCATCCGTCGAGGCGATCTGCGAACGCGCCGGCTTCACGCGCGGTGCGTTCTATTCGAACTTCGACTCGAAGGACGAGCTGTTCCTCGAGCTCGCCGGCCGCGTCGCGCGAGCCCGCGTCGAGGCGGTCCGCCATCGGGTCGCCGAGCTCGAGCGCGAGGGTGCGCTCACCCTCGCCTCGACCGACGCACTGTCGATCGTGCAGCAGATCCTGGACGTATCCGCCGACGATCGGCTCGCCATCCTGCTGATGAGCGAGATCCGCATCCATGCGCTGCGAGACCCACAGCTGGGAGCGGCGTATCTCGCTCAGGATGCCGAGATGCGTGACAGCGTGGCTCAGATCATCACCGACATCGGACGCGCCAAGACGCTGCGCTTCCGCGTTCCGGCGGACGAGGCCGCTCGCCTGATGCTGACGGTGTGGGAGAGCGAGGCGGTGCGCGCCGCGATGGCGGGCCTGGACTACGAGGCGCTGTGCCGTCGCACCAGCCAGGAGCTGGCCCGCGTGGCGCAGCTCATCATCGAGGCGCCCGAGGACTGAGTTCGGCTTCGCGGGTCAGCCGCGGGCAAGCTCGGAGTAGCACCGGGCGATCCGGGCGCGCCACCATTCGTGCCGATCCTCGGATGCCGCAAACTGCTCCATCAGCGCCGCATCGGGCGTCACGCGACCCACCGGCAGCATCCCCGCGCGCGGCAGGAGCGCGGGGGATGCGACATCCGCCGTCAGGAGCGCGGCCGTGCCGAGACCGCAGTCGTAGTCGAGGTCGGGCAGCGCCGCGGCGAGGGCGACGCCCATCGCCAGACCGACCGAGGTCTCGAGCGCACTCGACACGACGGCCGGCAGACCTGCTTCGGCGACGATCTCGAGCGCGCGGCGCACGCCGCCCAGCGGCTGCGCCTTGACGATGAGGATGTCGGCCGCGCCCGCCCGCGCGACCGCGAACGGGTCGTCCGCTTTGCGAACGCTCTCGTCGGCCGCGATCGGGATGCCCAGATACTTCACCCGCCGCCGCAGCTCGGCGAGCTCCTCGATCCACGCGCACGGCTGCTCGACGTACTCGAGATCGAACTCGGCGAGAGCGTGGATGGCGTGCTCCGCCTCGTCCAGGTTCCATGCGCCGTTCGCGTCCACGCGGATGCGGCCCTCCGGACCCATCGCGTCGCGCACGGCCCGCACCCGCGCGACGTCGTCCGATAGTCGCTGACCCGGCTCGGCGACCTTCACCTTGGCGGTGCGGCATCCGTCGAAGCGCGCGAGCTCCCCGGCGACCGATGCCGCGTCGACGGCCGGCACGGTCGCGTTGACGGGAATCGCATCGCGCAGCGGCGCCGGCTGCGGCGCCCAGCCGTACTCGATCGCCGCGGCGAGCCACGTCGAGGATTCGGCGTCGTCGTACTCGAGGAAGGGTGAGAACTCCGTCCAGCCCTCCGGCCCTTCGAGGAGCACCGCCTCGCGGACATCGATCCCGCGGAACCGCGTCGCGAGAGGGAGCGCGACCACGCGCGCCGACGTCGAGCAGATCCGCGAGGGAGGGGAGGGGTGCTGCGGCGTCGTTGCTCACCGCTCCATCATGGCCCCTCGCCCGGTGTCGGTCGTCGCGCGGGCTGCGGCCCGGTCGTTCAGCAGCCGAAGGCGAGACGAAACGTCGCCGTGCACAACGTCGCCAATCAGGCATCGGCGAGCTGTGTCGCTCGCTCCACACCGGGATCGATGTGCCGGCGACCACCCGTTCAGCGACGTTGTGCACGCGCCCCGACCGCGGAGCCGCTCCGAATCTCACACTTCGATGCGCGCTTGACTATAGTGTGTGACACACAGTACAGTGTGAGCCATGAGCGAGACCGAAGCCCTCGAGACCCACCTGCAGGAGCTGAGGCGCGGCACCGCCGTGCTGGCCTGCCTGCGACTGCTCGAGCGTCCGGGGTACGGCTATGGACTGCTCGAGGAACTCAGCGCGCGCGGATTCGAGACCGACGCGAACACCCTCTACCCCCTGCTGCGCCGCTTGGAGAAGCAGGGCCACCTGACCAGCGAGTGGAACACCGACGAGGCGCGGCCCCGCAAGTTCTACCGCACCAGCGCGGCGGGTTCCCGGCTCGCCGCCGCCCTCACCGACGACTTCCACTCGATCGCCGCGGCGATCGACGCACTGCCTGCCCCAGGAGGATTGAAATGACCGCCACATCCCTCACCGACCGCTACGTCGCCGCTGCGATGCGCACGGTGCCCGAGAAGCAGCGCGACGATCTCGGCACCGAGCTGCGTGCCTCGATCGACGACCAGGTCGACGCGCGCGTCGAGAACGGCGAACCGCACAGCGACGCGGAGCGCGCCGTGCTCACAGAGCTCGGCGACCCCGACAAACTCGCAGCCGGGTACACCGATCGGCAGCTGTACCTCATCGGGCCGCGCTACTACCTCGATTGGTGGCGCCTGCTCAAGCTGCTGCTGTGGATCGTCCCGGCGTGCGCCGCGTTCGGCGTCGCACTCGGCAAGACGCTCGCCGGTGACGGCATCGGCGAGACCATCGGCACGGTCGTCGTCACGCTGATCTCGGTGGTCGTGCACCTCGTGTTCTGGACGACCGCGGTGTTCGCGATCGTGGAGCGGTCCGGCGCCGGAGCCGACAACTTCACCGAGTGGACCGTCGACAAGCTGCCGGAACCGACTGCGCGCGGTGTCGGGTTCTCCGACATGATCGCGACGCTCGTGTTCCTGGCGATCGCCGCGGGCGCCATCATCTGGGACCTCACGATCGGGTTCATTCCCGCGTACGTCACGACGGATGACGCGCCGTTGTCCTTCCTCAACCCGGGGCTGTGGCCGTGGTGGATCGCGGGACTGTTCGTACTCATGGCGCTGGAGGCGATCCTCGCCGTGGTCGTGTACCTCGTCGGCCGCTGGACGGTCTGGCTCGCCGTGGCGAACGCGGTGCTGGCGCTGGCCGTCGCGATCCCGGCACTCTTGCTGCTCGCCGAGGGGCAGCTGCTGAACCCGGAGTACTTTCCCACGCTCGTTCCCGACGACGGCGAGAAGGTCGCCACGATCGTGGGCATCGTCGCCGGATTCACCATCGCCGGCGTCGCGCTGTGGGACATCGTGGACGCGTCGCTCAAGGCAGCGCGCTCGCGTCGCTGATCGCGCTTCACGCAGCGGATGCCGCAAGCCCGGGCTGCGCGAAGCGGTCGGGCATCCTCGCGGGAATAGGCTTGCCGCATGCTCACCGACACCCCCGTACGGCTGGGCGTCCAGCTCGAGCCGCAGCATGTCACCTACCCGCAGTTGCGCGATGCCGTGCGCCGGCTCGAGGACATGGGCGTGGACATCCTGTTCAACTGGGACCACTTCTTCCCCCTCGCGGGCGACCCTGACGGACGTCACTACGAGTCGTGGACCATGCTCGGGGCGTGGGCGGAGCAGACCGATCGCGTCGAGATCGGCGCGCTGGTGAACTGCAACAGCTACCGCAACCCCGACCTCCAGGCCGACATGGCCCGCACGATCGACCACATCAGCGCCAAGGGCGGCGAAGGCCGCTTCCTCTTCGGCACAGGTGCCGGGTGGTTCCACAAGGACTACGACGAGTACGGCTACGACTTCGGAACCCCCGGCAGCCGGCTCAACGACCTCGCCGACGGGCTGGAGCGGATCCACGCTCGCTGGGACGTGCTCAACGCGCCGCCGACGCGCAAGATCCCGGTTCTGATCGGCGGGAAGGGCGAGAAGAAGACACTCCGACTGGTGGCCCGCTACGCCGACTACTGGCACAGCTTCGTCCGCCCCGATGAGTTGCCGCACAAGCTCTCGGTGATCCAGAAGTGGGCGGACCGCGAGGGACGCGACACGTCCACGCTGATCCTCTCGAACGAGTTGAAGCGGCGCGGCGAGGACGTCGCCGACGCGCTCTTCGACGGAGGCGTCCGTCTGTTCACGCTCGGCTTCCCGGGCCCCGACTTCGACTACGACCGCGTGCGCTCCTGGCTTGCCTGGCGCGACGCGAAGAACGGCGGACCGCGATGACCGTCTCGGAGCTCTTCGATCCCGCCGAGTGGGGTTCGGCGCCCGGCGCCGACGGGTACACCGACATCACAGCCCACGTGTCCGCGGACGGCCGCATCGCCCGCATCGCCTTCGACCGCCCCGAGGTGCGCAACGCGTTCCGCCCGCACACCGTCGACGAGCTGTACCGCGCGCTCGATCTCGCCCGGCAGGACCCTCGCATCGGCGTCGTCCTGCTCACGGGCAACGGGCCGAGCCCGAAGGACGGCGGGTGGGCCTTCTGCTCGGGCGGCGACCAGCGCATCCGCGGGCGGGCCGGCTACGAATACGCGGATGCCGCCCAGTCGGTCGCTGAGCCTGTCGAAGCGTCGGAGCACCACCCCTCGACGAGCTCAGGGACCGCCCCGCCCACCGGGTTCGGCCCTCGTCACGATGAGCTGATGGGGTCGGCGATGGGACGCCTGCACATCCTCGAGGTGCAACGACTCATCCGCTTCATGCCGAAGGTCGTCATCGCCGTCGTCCCTGGCTGGGCGGCCGGCGGCGGTCACTCCCTGCACGTGGTGTGCGACCTCACCATCGCGTCGGCCGAGCACGGCCGGTTCAAGCAGACCGACGCGGACGTCGGATCCTTCGACGCCGGCTACGGCTCTGCCTACTTCGCGCGCCAGATCGGGCAGAAGTTCGCGCGGGAGGTGTTCTTCCTCGCGGAGGAGTACTCGGCGCAGCGCGCCTACGAGATGGGCGCGGTCAACCGCGTCGTGCCGCACGCCGAGCTGGAGCGCGAGGCGCTCGCGATGGCGCGCACGATCCTGACGAAGTCGCCCACCGCGATCCGCATGCTCAAGTTCGCCTTCAACGCGGTCGACGACGGGATGGTCGGCCAGCAGGTGTTCGCAGGCGAGGCAACGCGCCTCGCGTACGGCACCGACGAGGCCGTCGAAGGGCGCGATTCGTTCCTCGAAAAACGCGACCCGGACTGGTCGCCGTACCCGTGGCACTATTGACGCGTGCAGGACCAGGGGAGCGCGGCGCGGCCTGACCTTCCGCGCTGCGCGGTCAGCGCGCCGCTCCGGGATGGCGTGACATCGTGAAGCTGGAACCCATCGTCGGCGACGATCCGCGCGACATCCTGCGCAGTCTCCGCGGCGCACTCCACGGCGCCGGACCTGCGCTCGGGTTGGGCATGGTGGGCGAGTTCCCGGTGGAGGTCCGCGCCGGCACCGCGGTGGTGGTCACGACCTCCGGCTCCACCGGAGTCCCCAAGAGCGTCATCCTGAGCCGCGACGCGCTCACCTCGAGCGCGATGGCAACGGCCGACCGGATCGGCGACGGGATGTGGCTGCTCGCGCTTCCCGCAAGCTACGTGGCAGGACTCCAGGTGCTCGTGCGCTCGATCGTCGCCGACCGCGAGCCGGCCTGGCTCACCGGTGCGTTCACTCCGCAGGCCTTCTCCGCCGCGGCACTCATGATGCTCTCGACTGACCGCGGCGAGCGAGTGCCGACGTACACCTCCCTGGTGCCGGCCCAGTTGGCGAAGCTTCTGGACGCCGCCCCCGATGACACGTCGGTGCTGACCGCGCTGCGATCGTTCGAGACGATCCTCGTCGGCGGGCAGGCGATCGCCCTCGCGACCCTCGAACGTGCGCAGGATGCCGGCGTGCGCGTGGTCCGCACGTACGGGGCGACCGAGACGAGCGGCGGCTGCGTCTATGACGGGCATCCCCTCTCCGGGGTGTCAGTGCGGATCGTCGACGGCGAGGTGCAGGTCTCCGGGCCGACACTGGCCGACGGCTATCTCGGCGACCCGACGGCGACGGACGCCGCGTTCCCGCGCGACCCCGATGGCACGCGCTGGTACCGCACCCGCGACGCGGGGATCATCGAGGACGACGTGCTGCGGGTGCGAGGTCGGATCGACAACGTCATCGTCACGGGCGGGATCAACGTGTCGCTCGATCGGGTCGAGCGCATCGTGCGGGCGATCGCCGGCCTCGAGTCGGCGGTCGTGGTGGGCGTCTCGGACGCCCGCTGGGGCGAGGCTGCCGTGGTGGTGGTGCCGCGCGGCGAAGCCCTGAGGCGCAGCGAGTCGGTGCAGCTCGAGGAGGCGCGCGCCGCGGTCGCCCATGAGATCGGAGTCCACGCGCGCCCCACGCGCCTGGTACTGGTGGACGACTTCGCGACGCTGCCGAGCGGCAAGCCCGACCGTGAGGCGATCCGTGCGGCAGTCGCCGCGCTGCACTGAACCGCCCCGGCGTCAGGACACCGGGAACGGTCGGGTGTCGACGACGCAGAATCGGTTGCCCTCGGTGTCTTCGAGGACGACGTAGTCCGCGTCGTCGGGGTAGCCGTCCCAATCCACGTCTCGCGCGCCCAGCCCTTTGAGCCGGGCGATCTCCGCCGCCTGATCGTCGGCGTAAAGGTCGAGATGGATGCGCGGCGGGTAGTGCTGCGGGTAGCCGGTGACCGACAGCGCGATGCTCGCACCCGGCGCATCCCAGCTGGCCTTCGTCGGGGGATCCAGGATCACCCAGTCCTCCGAGGGATCTCTGCGGTTTACATAGCCCAGTGCCGCGCGCCAGAAATCGCCGGCGCGGGCGATGTCCTCGACGGTCAGCACGACCGTTCCGATGCTCAACATCCCGCAATTCTCGGCGACGCAGCCGCCGTCGGCCAGGGGTTGGGGACCGTCGCGAGCGCTGCTCAGGCCGTAGGATGTCACCTCGTGGCAGGCACCCCCAGCAAGAAGCGCAAGCGTCCCGGACCCCGCAAGCAGCCCCATCGCGGCAATCCCCAGAAGGTGCACGTGGCGCGGGATCCTCGCCACGTCGAAAAGGCGACTGCCCGCGACTGGTTCGGTGCCGCGCGACTGCGAACGCTGCCGCTCGCGATCACGCCGATTCTGATCGGGACGGGTGCGGCGATCCTCGTGGACGGTCGGTTCCACTGGGTGATCGCCCTGTTCTGCCTGATCGTGTCGGTCAGTCTCCAGATCGGCGTGAATTTCGCGAACGACTACAGCGACGGCATCCGCGGCACCGACGACCACCGCGTGGGCCCGGCGCGGCTGACGGCATCCCGCAAGGCGCCGCCTCGGGCGGTGCTGGTCACCGCGCTGGCCTTCTTCGCCATCGCCGCGGTGGCCGGCCTCGCGATCGTGATCCGCAGTCAGCAGTGGTGGCTGCTTCTGATCGGAGCCGCCTGCATCGTCGCCGCGTGGCTGTACACCGGGGGCAAGCGACCCTACGGGTACTACGGCCTGGGTGAGCTGTTCGTCTTCGTGTTCTTCGGGCTCGTCGCGACGGTCGGCACCACGTTCGTGCAGGTTCTCGCCGTGCCGCAGGAGGCGTGGTTCGGCGCCGTCGCGGCGGGTCTGCTCGCCTGTGCGGTGCTGCTGGCGAACAACCTCCGCGACATCGACCAGGATCGCGCCGCGCGCAAGCGCACGCTCACGGTCCTGATCGGGCGCCGGTGGACGCGCGTGCTGTTCACGGTGTTCGTCCTCGTCCCCTTCGGGATCGCGGGCTACCTCGCCCTTTTCTACCCGATCGCGTGGCTGGCGATGCTGGCGCTGCTGGCGGCGCTGCCGGCGATCCTCATCGTGTGGACCTACCGGGTTCCGCGTGAGCTCGTCGTCGCGCTCAGTCTCACGTCGCTGACCTCAGTCGCCTACGGCGCGTTCCTGATGTGGGCGTTCATCGGCTGACGCGGCCTCGGCTGCGGCATCCTCGGCCTCTTCGTCGTTCGCGGTCCTGGCCCGCGCGCGGCGCTGGGCGAGGTCGGTCGTCACGTCGGTGAGCGGGCGGCGCAGGAACAGGAGCGACAGGCTCAGGCCGATGAGCGCGGCGAAGATCGCGGCGAGCCAGTACAGCTCGCGGAAGATCGGGAACAGCATCAGGATGCCGAACGGCACGAGGAAGGCGAGCAGCCGCAGCACGGTGTACACGAGGGCGGAGCGGGCTTTCACCCATCCATCCTAAAAGACGCGTCCCGCGGGGAGTTTCGGTCCGGTCACGACGGACCGCTGAGGCCCGCACGCGCCTAGGATGGAACCGTGCCTAGAGTGCTGCTGATTCTGGCGCTGGTGGCGACCGCTTTCTGGGTCTACACCATCGTCGACTGCAGTGTGCAGCCTGCCACCCGGCATCGCGGCGTGAGCAAGCCGATCTGGATCCTCATCGTGGTCCTGCTGCCGGTCCTCGGCGGCATGCTGTGGCTCACCGTCGGACGTGTCCGCCGCTCCACGATCGCCGCGCGACGCGCTCCCGACGACGATCCCGAGTTCCTCGAGAAGATCGGCACGCTGAGCGACCAGGACGAGCGGATCCGCCGCCTCGAAGAAGAGCTTGCGCTGCTGGACGCCGAAGACGACGACCCGCGCTGGACCGACCCGGCCGATGCGGCGCCCGCGGGAACGCCGGCGACCGGGGCACCGGCATCCGGAACGCCGGCGCCTGAGGCACCGACGCGCGGTACCGACCGGCCCACCGACGGCGACGACGACACGCGCGGTCAACGCGGCGCCGTCGGCTAGTCGTGGACGACCGGGAAGGCGCGTTCGGCGTGCTCGGAGGCAACGACGGCGCCGCTGACCCGGCCCCTCCCGTCGCACGCCGCGCCGACCCCCGCGCGCAGCCTTCAGCGGCGACGGATGCTGCAGCCGCACTTCTTTGCGCGCTCGTCGAGCTCGGCGTCCGGCATATCGTCCTGAGCCCCGGGTCGCGATCGCAGGCGCTCGCGCTCGTCGCGGCGGAGCTCGAACATCGCGGGATGCTGCGACTGCACGTTCGAATCGACGAGCGGGTGGCCGGGTTCACCGCGCTCGGCATCGCGCGTGAGACGCGGATGCCGGCGGTCGTGGTGTGCACGTCCGGCACCGCGGCGGCCAACCTGCTGCCGGCCGCGCTCGAGTCGCACCACGCCGGCGTCCCGCTGCTGCTGCTGACGGCTGATCGGCCTCCCGAGCTGCGGGGCGTGGGCGCGAATCAGACCACGCACCAGCTGGGACTGTTCTCGCCGGGCGCGCGGCTCGAGGCCGATCTGCCCGTGCCTGATGCGACCGACCCGGATGGCGACGGCGAGCAGAGCCTGATGCTCCGCCAAGTCGCCGCCGACGCCGTGTCTGCGGCGCTGGGTGCCGGCACTCGCGCGCCCGGGCCGGTGCACCTGAACGTGCCGTTCCGCGAGCCGCTGGGCGGAGACCTGCCGCGCTGGCTCGGGGTGCCCACTGCCGAGCTGACCGCGGTCGTGGAGATCGATCCCGACGCCGCCCCGGCCGAAGAGCCTGCGATCGAGGATGAGGCATCGGGCGCCCTTTATCAGGGCGGCGGGGGCATCGGTGGAGCCGACGTGCCGGCTGAGCCCGAGGAGCTGCCGTTCGTCCTGGTCCGCGGGCCGCGCACTGTGGTGGTCGCCGGCGCGGATGCCGGACCGGATGCCGAGACCCTCGCCCGCGCGGGCGCATGGCCGTTGATCGCCGAGATCGTCAGCGGCGCGCGGTTCGGCCGCAATCTCGTCCACGGCTACCGGCGATTGCTCGCCGACCCGCTCCTCGGTGGCCGCATCGAGCGCGCGGTCGTTCTCGGGCATCCCACCCTCAGCCGTGAGTCCGCCCTGCTGCTGTCCGACCCGCGCGTGGAGGTCCTCGCGATCCGCGGCCCCGGCGAGCCCCTCAACCTCAATGGAGCCACGACCGCCCTCGACGCCGTTGCGGTGGCGCCGGGTGAGCCGGATCGGGAGTGGCTGGGTGCGTGGCTGCACGCCTCCCGTGAGGCGTCCGTCGATCTCGCGCCGCCTGCACCGGATGCGGACGGGCTGTCGTCGGCCGTTCCTGAGGAGCGCCTCGGAGCGATCCGCGCTGAGCTCGCCGCTGTGCGCACCCCGCTCGATCGTGCCGCGCTCGTCGACGCGGTGTGGCGGGCGACGTGGCCGCACGATCGGCTGGTGTTCGGGTCGTCACGGCTCGTGCGCGTGGCGGACGCACTGCTGGGCGGCAAGAAGGTGCCGGTGCACGCCAACCGCGGCCTCGCCGGGATCGACGGCACGATCGCCACCGCGACCGGGATCGCGCTCGCCTCCCAGGCCGACGGCGTTCCCGGCGTCACCCGTGTGCTGCTGGGCGATCTGGCGCTGCTGCACGACGTCGGGGCGCTGCTGCTGCCGCCCGGTGAGCACGAGCCCCGCATTCAGATCATTGCCGGCAACGACGGCGGCGGCACGATCTTCGACGACCTCGAGGTGGCGTCGGTGGCACCTCCAGCCGCGATGGATCGGGTGCTGTACACGCCTCACTCGGCGCGGTTCGAGCACCTCGCTCTCGCCTACGGCTGGGAGTATCAGCGCGTCACGACCCGCGCCGCGCTCGATCAGGTGCTCACATCGTCCGTCGGCGGCCGGCAGCTCATCGAGGTGCCGCTCCGGCGATGAGTTCGTGGCCTCGCAACACGAGCCCCGCCGAGTCCGCCCGTCGGCCATGATGGGCTCCATGACCGACAAGAGCGACGACAACTGGACCGGCGAGGTCGACGAGCTGCTGCGCGTCGGGAAGGACTTCGTGCTCGCCGACGTCGATCCCGAGTCGACCCCCGGGTACGACGGCGGCAAGCAGGGCGCCGAGAAGGACCTCGACACGGGAGCCGCGGAGCTCGACGAACTGCAGGAGCGTCTGTTCGCCCAGAGCCGGGGTGGGTCGGCGACGGCGTCGGTGCTGCTGGTGCTGCAGGCGATGGATTCGGCGGGCAAGGGCGGAATCATCCGCCACGTCGTCGGCTCCGTCGACCCTCAGGGCATCACCCTCACCGCCTTCAAGAAGCCCACCGACGAGGAGCTCGCGCACGACTTTCTCTGGCGCGTCGAGCAGCGTCTGCCCGAGCCCGGCTTCATCGGGGTCTTCGACCGCTCGCAGTACGAGGACGTCCTGATCGGGCGGGTGCGTTCGCTCGCCCCGCCGGACGAGATCGAGCGTCGGTACGACGCCATCAACGAATTCGAGAAGCGACTGACGGATGCCGGCACCCGCATCATCAAGGTCATGCTCTACATCTCATACGAGGAGCAGGGAGCGCGACTGATGGAGCGTCTCGACCGGCCCGACAAGCACTGGAAATACAACCCCGGCGACGTGGACGAGCGCCTGCGCTGGCCGCAGTACATGGAGGCGTACCAGACCGTGTTCGAGCGGACCTCGACCGATCATGCGCCCTGGTTCGTCGTTCCCGCGGACCGCAAGTGGTACGCCCGGCTGGCGGTTCAGCAGCTGCTCCTCGGCGCGCTGCGCGAGATCGACCCGCAGTGGCCGGTCGCGACATTCGACGTCGAGACCGAGAAGCTGCGGCTGGCCGCGACCTGACGCTTCGCACGCGGTACCGCGGACATCCGCCCGTGCACGTGCCGCCGCCTACCCTTGACGAGTGACCAGCTTCGAGGGTGTCGCCGATGCCGTCCGCCGCATCGCCGATCGATATGTGGGAGAACTCGCGGCGCACGAGCCTGATGCCGCGCAGGCGGCGGCTCTGTCGTCCCCAGGGCCCCTTGCCGACATCGGACCTGAGTGGCTGCAGCGCCGGTACGCGCTCCAGGGTGAAACGCTAGCCGCACTCAACGGCCTTGCGGAGGGCGAAGGTGATCAGGCCCTGCACGCGGCACTGCGCGAACGGCTGGAGCGCGAGCGAGTGCTGTTCGACACCGGCTTCACCACACGACTCGTCGCCGGGCTTGCGAGCCCCGTCCACCTCGTCCGGTACGCCGTCGAAGGTCTGCGGGTCACGCCCGATGCCGCGGGCGGTGAACTGGTCGCGCGGATCGAGGCGGCACCGGGCGCGGTCCGGCAGTACATCGACACACTGCGATGGTCGCGGGACAACGCGGATCGGTTCACCGGCACGGGGATCGCCCCGGTGCGACAGCTCGATGCGCTCGCGAGCCAGGTCGAGGCCTGGGTGGCGGCCGACTTCTTCGGCTCGGTTCCGATGGGCGAGGGCGTGGATGCCGACCTGCGCGCTCGCGTTCGGACAGCAGCGGACGCCACCGACGCCGCTCTGGTCGAGCTCGTCCGCGTGCTCCGCGAGGAGCTCCGGCCCGTCGCCCCGCGCACCGACGGGGTCGGCGCGGCGGAGTACGCCGACTTGGCCGCATCGATGCTCGGGGCGCGAATCGACCTCGCTGACACTTACGCGTTCGGCTGGGAGGAGTTGCAGCGACTCGTCGCAGAGGCGAGGACCCTCGCCGAAGAACTCGGCGGCACCGGAGCCGACCCGGTGCGCAGCGCGGCAACGGTGCTCGACACGGACCCGAAGTACCGTCTCGACGGTGTCGACGCGATCCGGGCGTGGCTCGAGCGCCGTGTCGACGACACCACTGATGCGCTGGGCCGCGCGTTCGACCTGCCCCCGAGCATCCGCGACGTCGAGTGCATGGTCGCGGAGGCATCCTCGGGAGTCGTGTACTACACTCCCGCGCCTCCTGACGGCTCCGTCCCCAGCCGGATCGTGTGGACGATACCCAGCGGGATCCCCGTCGCGGCGTCGTGGCAGGAGGTCACCAGCGTCCACCACGAGGGGCTGCCTGGGCACCACCTGCAGTTCGCCATGACGGCGTCATTCACCGACCTTCACCCCTGGCAGCGGCATCTATGCCACGTCCACGGATACGCCGAGGGATGGGCGCACTACGCGGAGCAGCTCGCCGACGAACTCGGGTTGATCCGCGACCCGGCGGAACGGCTCGGGCTGCTGCTCGGTCAGATCTGGCGGTCCGTGCGCATCGTCGCTGACATCGGCCTGCACACCGGCTGGCAGATTCCGGCCGGTGCGGTCGTCGACGAAACGGAATGGTCCCCCCGGATCGCCGAGCGGATGCTGGTGGACCTCGCCCTCGTCGAACCCCAACTTGCGAGATTCGAGGTCGATCGGTACCTCGGCTGGCCCGGGCAGGCGCTCGCGTTCAAGGTGGGTGCCCGCCTCTGGCGTGAGGCGCGCACTGCGCGCGCCGTCGTGCAGGGCGACGCGTTCTCGCTGCGCGAATTTCACACCGAGGCGCTACGACTGGGGCCGATGGGGCTCGAGCCGCTGCGAGATCAACTCCTGGGGCGCGGCGCCTGAGCCGTCGCGCCGACGCGGTGAGCGATCCGATCGCGCGGGGTGGTCAGCCGGCTCGCGCGCGATCGTCGCGCACCACGACGCCGTTCTTCATCACGAACTCGATGCCTCGGAGCGCCGAGACGTCGACGGTCGGGTCGTCGGTCATCGCGATGAGATCGGCGAAATGCCCGGGCGCCGGCGTTCCGATCTGCCCGTCTGCCCCGAGCCACTGGGCCGGAGCGCGGGTCGCCGCGCGGATGACCTCGAGCGGTGACATTCCGCCGGCCGCCATGTGTTCGATCTCCCGGATGACTGCACTGGTCCCCTCGAACTTCCAGAAGGGGGGCATGTCACTGCCCAACAGCACGTCGACCCCGGCATCCAGGGCAAGTCGGAAGGACTGGAGATGGCGGGCGCCCGCGCTCAGCGATCGCTCCTGCATCCACGAGGGCACGCCGAGCTCGTCGAAGAAGGCCCCCGCGCGGGTGACGACCAGCGTCGGAACCAGTGCCACCCCGCGCTCCGCCATCAGTCGCGCGGCATCCGGCGTCAGCTCATAGCCGTGCTCCACGCAATCGAGGCCGAGCTCGACGGCCTCGATGATGATCTCCGCCGGTCCGGCGTGAGCCGTGACCTTGCGGCCCCACGCGTGCGCGGTCGAGATCGCAGCCGCCATCTCTTCGCGCGTCATCTGCGGCGTCGCGATCTGCTCGTTCTCACCGGCGATCCCGCCCGAGATCATCAGCTTGATGAAGTCTGCACCGGCCTTGATCTGGGTGCGGACACCGCGGGCGAACGCGTCCGTCCCGTCGCATTCGAGCGTGTCGTCGGTATCGTGGCCGTGCCCCCCGGTACAGCACAGCCCCCGGCCCGCCGTGTAGATGCGGGGGCCCGCCACCCGCCCGGCCCGGATGGCTCTTCGAAGCGCGAAGTCGCCGCCGCCCTTCTCGGCCACGCAGCGCACGCTGGTCACCCCGGTCAGCAGGGTGCGGCGTGCACCGTCGGCCATGTAGTGGGCGAGGTCATGCGGGCCCAGACTGCTCACCACGTCACCGGCGGAGCCAGGCAGCGAGAGCGACAAGTGGGTATGCATGTCGATCAGCCCTGCCATCACGTAGGAGCCGCCGAGATCGATCGCTCCTTCGTCGCGCACGTCGGATGAAGGCGCGATCGCCGTGATCACTCCGTCCCGGACGACGATGGACAGCCCCTCCTGAGGTCCGGGCTCGATGCCGTCGATCAGTCGCAGATTCGTCAGCACCGCGTCGCCGCTCGTGGGAAGCGAGCCGACCGGGCCGCTCATGTGAGGACCGGCGCAATGGTCATGCGAGGGCATCCACGATGGGGCGGAACTTCACGCGGGTCTCGAGCAGCTCCGCCTCGGGGTCGCTGCCTGCGACGATTCCCGCACCGGCGTGCGCCCTCAGCGGGATGGCGCTCCGACCATCTCGGGAGCCGTCCAGATCGAACTGCGCGCAGCGCAGCGCGATCGCCCATTCGCCGTCGCCGTTCGCGTCCACCCATCCGACGGGGCCCGCGTACCGGCCGCGGTCGAACGGCTCGAGCCGACGGATCAGCTCCAGCGCGGCATCCGTCGGCGTGCCCGCCACAGCCGCCGTCGGATGCAGCGCCGCGACAAGGTCGAGCGCAGACGCGCCGCCGTTGAGTTCGCCCTCGACATCGGTCGCCAGGTGGAAGACGTTCGGAAGCTTGAGGGTGAACGGCTGCTCGCTCGCGGCGAGCGCGCTGGTGTGCGGACGCAGCGCGGCGAGGACGCTCTGCACGGCGTACAGGTGCTCGTCCTGATCCTTCGCGCTCGTGGCCAGGGCGAGGGATGCCGCGGTGTCCGCGTCCGCGTCGGCGCCGCGCGGCGCGGTGCCGGCGAGCACCCGTGCCGTGACGGTTCCGCCGGAGACGGTGACGAGTGTCTCGGGGCTCGCTCCGATGATCCCGTCGACGGCATATGCCCAGCAGTCCGGGTAGCCCGAGGCCAGGGCGCGCACGAGCCGGCGAAGATCCGAACCGGCCGGGACCGACCCGACGAGGTCGCGAGCGAGCACGACCTTGCTCACTTCGCCCGCCGTGATCGCATCGAGCCCGCCGCGGACCGCCGCCTGGTAGTCGCTCGGGTTCAGCGCCCCCGGGCCGAGATTCGCCGACCAGTACGGTCCGTACGGCGCCCGATCGGGAAGAGCAGGGTCGCCGTCGACGTCGTCTGCGGAGCTGATCCGTGTGAGCCAGGACCGGCTGCCGCGGCGCCCGACGACGACCGACGGCACGCTGAACGTGCTCGGCGTGTCGGAGCGCGAATCGAAGGCGAGGGCGCCGAACGCGATCAGGCCGGTCCCCGGCAGGCGCACCGGGTCGTCGATCGTCGCCCTCGCCACCAGCGCCCGCCACTGCGCACCCAGATCGAATCCCGGGCCGATGCGGGTGAACGCCATGGACTCTCCGCATGCGGCGAGGGCGTCGCCGCGGCGGCTCCAGAAGGCGGGACTCGCGGGTGACGCGAAGGAGAGCACATCCTCGACGGCGCCGACCTCGCGTGTGACGACCCGCAGGCGCGGCAGTTCGTCGGGTTTCGTCACGGTTCAAGACTACGGTCGCACCGATGCCCCGGTCGCTCTCAGCTCCCGGGCGGTTCGTCCATAGACTCGCAGGCGTGACCGAAGAAACTCCGGGGGCAGCATCCGTGTCCCGTCCTGCGCCGGGAACACGCACGCTTTTCCGCTGGCGCAAGTGGGACGGCTCGCCGCACTGGGTGCACGAGTGCGTGTATCTCGGCTCGGACGAATGGGGCGACTGGTTCGGTCAGCAGGTCGGGTGGCGCAGCCATCGACCCGAGCGGGACTTCCAGGTGAACGCCCCGAGCGTGACCCTCGTGCCGCCCGACGGCCTGTACGCCATGACGGTCAACGTCGCCCCGCCGGCGACATATCGCATCTACATCGACCTCGGCTGGGATGTGCGCTGGCACGAGGAGGACGGTCGACTGGAGCCGACCGGCATCGACATGGATCTCGACGTCGTCAAAGCCGTCGACGGACGCGGGATCTGGATCGACGACCGCGACGAGTGGGATGAGCACCGCGTCGCCTATGGCTATCCGCTCGACCTGGTGGAACGACTGGAGTCGCTGGCCGTCGACCTCGAGGCCCGAGTGCGCCACGGCGTGCCTCCGTTCGATGACGCGACCCCGGACTCCTGGCTCGACCGGCTCGCCGCGCTGGAACCGCCCGAGCCTAGACTCGACGGGTGAACGCAGACCACGAGCCGCACGGTGAGCCGAACCGCGCCGACCTGCACAAGGACCCGGCCCGAGTGAGCGGCATGTTCGATCAGGTCGCCAAAAACTACGACCGCACGAACACCGTCCTCAGCATGGGCAACGACCGCATGTGGCGTGCCGCGACGACGCGCGCGGTCGCGCCGCGCAGAGGCCAGCGGATCCTCGACCTGGCTGCGGGAACGGGCGCGAGCTCGGTCTCGCTGGCCAAGAGCGGCGCACACGTGGTCGCAGCCGACTTCTCGCCCGGCATGATCGCCGAGGGGCGACGGCGCCACGCGGGGATGCCGAATCTGACCTTCGTGGAGGCGGACGCCACGGCGCTGCCGTTCGACGACGCCGAGTTCGACGCCGTCACCATGTCGTTCGGCCTTCGCAACGTGAACGAGCCGCACAAAGCCTTGCGGGAGCTGCTGCGCGTGACCAAACCGGGGGGCCGGCTGGTGGTGTGCGAGTTCTCGCATCCGCCGTCGCGCTCATTCAAGGGGCTCTACCGGTTCTACAACGACCGCATCCTGCCGGTCGTCGCCAAGACCGTCAGCTCCAACGCCGACGCCTACGACTACCTGAACGAGTCGATCCGGGAGTGGCCCGACCAGCGCACCCTTTCGGCATGGATCCGCCAGGCGGGCTGGAGGGATGTGGCCTTCCGCAACCTGTCGCTCGGAATCGTCGCTCTGCACCGCGCGACCAAGCCGCGTGCCCGGTGACCCACCCTTGCGCGGCAGGGGCGACGCGCCCGGACCCCGGTAGGCTGGACGGGTGACTCCCTCAGCGTCGGGCTCGCGGGTCGCGGGCAAGCTGGGCCTCACCGACCGCACATTCGCGGGTCCGCGGTCCCGAAAGCTCGCGTCGGCCGTGAAGGCCGGGCTTGCCGCCGTCGATCGCTCGCTCGAACGGGAGCTGCGCGTGACCGACCAGGTCGCCGATGCCGCGAGCCGCTATCTCTACGACGCCGGCGGCAAGCGCGTCCGCCCGATGCTCGCGCTGATCACCGCTCAGCTCGGCGACGGCGCCAACGACGACGTCATCCAGGGTGCGACCGCGCTGGAGATGACCCACCTCGGCACGCTGTACCACGACGACGTCATGGATGCCGCCGACAAGCGCCGCGGTGTGCCGAGCGCGCACGCGGTCTGGGGCAACAGCGTCGCGATCCTCACCGGAGATCTGCTGTTCTCCCGCGCGAGTCAGATCATGGCCAAGCAGGGAGACCGGGCGATTCGCCTGCAGGCCGACACGTTCGAGCGCCTCGTGTTGGGTCAGATGCACGAGACGGTCGGGCCGCGAGAGGGCGAGGACCGCGTCGCGTTCTATCTCAAAGTGCTCGCCGACAAGACCGGCTCGCTCATCGCGGCCGCCGCCCAGTCGGGCATCATCTTCTCGAACGGGCCGGCCGAGTTCGAAGAGCCGCTCGTCACGTTCGGCGAGAAGGTCGGCGTCGCCTTCCAGCTGCTCGACGATGTGATCGACCTCTCCGACGACCCCGACGAAACCGGCAAGGTGCCCGGCACCGACCTTCGCGCCGGGGTTCCGACCATGCCCTACCTTGTCCTCGGGCAGCGGACGGATGCGGCATCCACCGCCCTGCGCGCGCGCATCGACGATGGCGTCGAGCGCATCGCGGCCGGCGCCGATCCTGCGATCCTCGATGCCGAGCTCGCCGAGCTGCGCGAGCACGAGGCGACCAACGCGACCCTCGATCTCGCCCACGCGTGGTCGAACGACGCCGTCGACGCGCTCGCGCCGCTGCCCGACGGCGCGGTCCGCGAGGCGTTGACGCGTTTCGCCCAGGCCGTCGCGGACCGATCCAGCTGACATCACCTCAGGTCGCTGAGCCTGTCGAAGCGCCGACCGTTCGACGAGCTCACGGACCGCACGAAAGGACCACATGACCAAGCTCAGGCTGGCCATCGTCGGAGCGGGCCCCGCCGGCATCTATGCGGCCGACATCCTGCTCAAGGCCGAGCGCAAGTTCGACGTCTCCATCGACCTGTTCGAGCAGCTGCCGGCGCCGTACGGCCTCGTCCGCTACGGCGTCGCCCCCGACCACCCCCGCATCAAGGGGATCGTCACCGCGCTGCGTGAGGTGCTCGACCGCGGCGACATCCGGCTGTTCGGCAACGTGCGCTTCGGCCAGGACATCACGCTCGAAGACCTCAAGCATCACTACCACGCTGTCATCTTCGCGACCGGCGCCATTCGCGACGCCGGCCTCGACATCCCCGGTATCGATGCGATCGGGTCGTACGGCGCCGCCGACTTCGTGAGCTGGTACGACGGCCATCCCGACGTGCCACGGGAGTGGCCGCTGGATGCGGCATCCGTCGCGGTGATCGGCAACGGCAATGTCGCGCTGGACGTGTCGCGCATGCTGGCCAAGCACGCCGACGACCTGCTTCCGACCGAGGTGCCCGACAACGTCTACGAGGGTCTTCGCTCGAGCGCCGTCACCGACGTGCACGTCTTCGGACGCCGCGGCCCGGCGCAGGTGAAGTTCACCCCGCTCGAGCTGCGCGAGCTCGGCGAGCTGCGCGATGTCGACATGGTCGTCTACGACGAGGACTTCGACTACGACGAGGCGTCGCAAGCTGCGATCACGAGCAACAAGCAGGTCATGGTCATCGACCGCGTGCTGCAGGCGTGGCGCAAACGACCATCCGCCAACAACGCCGGGGGAGAGGCATCCCGTCGTCTGCACCTGCACTTCTACGCCAAACCGCTCGCCGTTCTCCTGGATGACATCGGCCGGGTGGCGGCGTTCCGGTGGGAGCGCACTCGCTCGGATGGCGAGGGCGGCGTGGTCGGCACGGGCGAGATCCGCGAAGTTCCGGTTCAGGCCGTCTACCGAGCGGTCGGTTACTTCGGCTCGCCGCTCCCGGGCATTCCGTTCGACAAGCGCCACGGCATCATTCCCAACCGCGAGGGGCAGGCGCTGCGCAGGGACTCCAACGACCGCGTACCGGGCGTGTACGCGACCGGGTGGATCAAGCGCGGACCTGTCGGGCTCATCGGACACACCAAGTCCGACGCGATGGAGACGGTCCGGCACATCATCAACGACCAGGGGTCGTGGTGGCAGCCGGTGGACCCGTCGGAGGAGGCGATCCCGCGTCTGCTCGCCGAGCGGGGCGTGCGGTGGACGGACCTCGAGGGCTGGCACCGACTCGACGGTCATGAGGTGGGTCTCGGCGCACCCCACGGCCGCGCCCGCATCAAGGTTGTGCCGCGGCCCGACATGGTCGACATCTCGCGCGGAGAGTGAGCCCCGGCATCCGCCCAGCGTAACGGGCAGGAGGACGGGCCGCGTCTGGGCGGGCCGGTACGGATCCTGCCGCTTCGATAGCCTGACGGTGTGAGCACGCCAGGTTGGGAGCCCGACGTGCTCGGTGCGCCCTTCTCGAAGCTCACGCTGCCGCTCGGCGAGGATGATGAGGGGCCGGTTGTCGCCACGCTGGTGCGTGCGCTGGCCGCGCACTCCACGCTGGACCGACTGTTCGGCGATCGGCGGCCGCTCCACGACGTGGATGTCCTCTACCTGCACGGCTGGTCGGACTACTTCTTCCAGCGGAGTCTCGCGCAGTACTGGATCGATCGCGGCGCGGACTTCTACGCCCTCGACCTGCGCAAGTACGGCCGCAGCATCCGCCCAGGTCAGACGCCGGGGTACATCACCCATCTCTCCACGTACGACGAGGAGATCGACGCGGCGCTCGCCGCCATGGACCGGCCGCTCGACGGGCCGCCGATCGAGCGGCGCCTGGTCCTTATCGGTCATTCCACCGGAGGACTCATCCTCAGCCTCTGGGCATCGGATCATCCCGGCGCCGCCGCTGCCCTCATCCTCAACAGCCCGTGGCTCGAGTTCCAGCTGCGTGCCGTGACGCGGGCCGCTGTCGCGCCGCTCGTGGATCTGAGGGCGCGCCTGCGCCCGCTCGACACTCTCCCTCAGGTGGATCTGGGCTACTACTCCCGGGCCCAGCGGGAGGTGCGGCGCGACCCCGTTCGACATCAACCTGCAGTGGCGGCCCGATCAGACGATGCCCGTCCACGCCGGATGGCTCGATGCGATCCTCGACGGCCAGAACCGCGTCGCGAACGGACTGCACATCGACGCTCCGATCTGCGTGCTCCTCTCCGCGAAGTCGATCCCACCGACCCGCTGGTCGGAGGAGCTGACCAATGCCGACACGGTGGTGGTCGTGGACGACATCGCCCGCGCCGCTCTCAAGCTGGGCGAGTCGGTGAGCGTGGAGCGCATCCCCGGAGCCCTGCACGACGTCTTTCTCTCACGCGCGGACGCCCGCGACCTCGCGTACGAGAGGCTCGACCGCTGGGTGATGGGAAGCCTCGGCACCGAACGCCTGCCGCTCGCGCCCGGAAGCTATCCCTGAGGCTTAGGAAGAAGGAGGCTTCGAATAGGGTCGGTCGACGGACGCACGGGCGCCGACGACCACGCGCGAGACTTCTTCGATCCGCGGATGCCTCTCGTCGCCGTTCTCGACGACGCCCTTGTGCCAGGTCAGCTCGAGGCCGTTCGGGCGTGTCCTGCAGCACCGAGAGGTTGTTGTCGAACCACGGCCCCTTGGTCGGTCGTCCACTCGAACGGCGGATCGGGAACCTTCGCCGAGCGTGCGACGACGGCGCCGACCGGTCGCGCCAGGCCGTAGGACATCACCACCGAGAACCATCGCATCAGCCTCGGCAGCGGATTGCGCACCGGCGAGCACACCGCCTGCACGATCCTGCCGCCGCCGGACCGCTCGACCTCGGCGATGTACGAGAAGTGCACGTCGCCGGAGAGGATCAGCAGCGAGTCGGGCGCGGTGCCGCGACCCCCGTCGGCGATCTCGGTCAGGATGCGGGCGAGGGACTGGAAGCTGTTCTGCCAGGCCGCCCAGTGCTCGAGGTCGACCATCTGCCGCAGGCGCTCGCCGATCCGCGCGGCGAAGCGTCCCCAGGCACCCTGCGCGATCGCCTCGTCCCAGGACTCGACGTGGTGCAGCCCGATGGGCAGCAGGAAGGGAAGCGAGGTCGCCACGAGCAGATGCCGGAAGCCGCCCTGCAGCTGCTCGTCCAGCCACTCCCACTCGGTCGAGTCGACGAGCGCCCGGGCCGTCGGGGTGAGATCGCGAGCACAACGAGAGTCGACGACGATCAGACGGACGTCGCCGAAGTCGCGGTGGTAGCTGAAACGGTAGGTGCGGGGGTCCCGGTCGACCCGGTCGGCGAGGGCATCGAGCGCGTCGCTCACGTCCGGCTCCCCGGGACCGGTGTGCGCGACGATCCGCTGCCAGATCTCGTCCTCCGCGCGCTGCGCCGGGGACAGGTTGCCGAGGTGCTGGTACACCCAGTACGAGGCGAGCCCGGCGACGATGCGGCCGTGCCACCAGGAGGTGGCCTCCATCTGCTTCTTCCAGTCCAGCGAGGCGTTCCAGTCGTCGCGCACGTCGTGGTCGTCGAAGATCATCGCGCTCGGCACGGTGGACAGCAGCCACCGGTTGGCATCGTCCGACCACGCGAGCCGGTAGAGGTGCGCGTACTCCTCGTAGTCCTTCAGCTCCTTGCCGGGCGGCTGGCCGATGTCGCGTCGGCCGCGGATGAACTCCTGCATGGCCTCGGTCGTCATGTCGGCGTAGACCTGGTCGCCGAGCAGCAGAATGAGGTCCGGCCGCAGAGACGCGTCCTCGCTCGAGCGCGAGCGCGAACGTGCGCATCGCGTCGACGCCGTGGGTGCGGTTGCCGGCCGCGTCATGGTTCACACTCGTGCGGCACGATCCCCACGCCATCCGCAGACGGCTGCCCAGGAGAGCGCGTCGCGATGACGGGCGCCGGCAAGGATGAATCCGCTTCCGGCCACACCTTGAGGCCGTTCACCCGGACTTCGTACGGAATCACCGAACCGGGCGCGAGGTCCTCGATCTCGACGAGGGCGTAGTGATGTCCGTGCACCGCGAAGGTGCGCGACCGCCACTCGCGGTCGCCGGCGTGGACGCTCACCTCGGCATCCGTGTCGGTCTCGACCCAGATGGCCGCGCACGTCTCATCGGTGTAGCGCAGCATCGGCCCGAGCGACGAGCGGAAGGGATGCCATGAGTCCATGTCTAGCCCTCCGCGCCCAGCCGTGCCACGGCTTGACGCGGCCGCCTTCAGTCGTCCGCAGTCGTCGCGGCCTGGTCCTCGGCCGCCGCTCCTTCGCTGACGTCGCGCTTCGTGTCGGCCGGGTCGCGCTGCGCGCGGCTCATCAGCACGAGCGGCACGGCCACCGCGGAGATCACTCCGCTCCACAGCAGGGATGCTCCGTAGCCGCCGACATCGGCCACGCGCCCGAGCACCGGCTGGAACGCCACCCCGCCGGCGGAGCCCATCAGCGAGTCGAAGGAGAGCACGGTGGCGCGCTGCTTGGACGGGATCATGTCGTTGAGATAAGCCCGGTGGACGGGGTCGTCGATGGCCGACGCGATGCCCCACAGCGCGACGAGCACAACCGCCAGCCAGAAGTTCTGAACGAACCCGAGCGCGATGAGCACCAGCGCGCTGGCCGCCGTGGCGAGCAGGATCGACGAGGTGCGACGGCGGAACCGCTTGCGCACCCACGGCGCGATCCATCCGCCCACGATCGCCGCACCGGACACGAGGGCCGCGGCGAGGCCGGCGACGGTATACGCCTCCTCATCGCCCCACAGCTCGAGCAGGTAGGGCTGCAGGGCATAGAAGACGTAGATCCCGACGCCGGCGGTGAAGGGGCTCGCGAGCATGAGCCACCGCACCGGCGGATTGCCGAGGCCGTAGCGAACGGAGGCGCGGAACACGGTCCGCGTCGCCTGCAGGGGGTTCTCGCTCCGATCCGGGGTGAAGCCGAGATCGTGCATCAGAAGGGCGGCCACGACCAGCATCAGCGCGAGGATGGCACCGCGCACCAGGAAGGGCACGCCGAGGTTCGTGGCCTGCGCGATCACGCCGCCGAGCACCGAGCCCGACAGCATCGCGATGCCGCCCACGATCTGCGCGCGGCCGAAGACCGTCTCCAGGCTGCCCTGATAGCCGGTGGCCTTGAGGGCGTCGACGAGCCAGGCGTCCACCGCGCCGGAGAAGAACGTGAAGCCGAGCCCCAAGAGCACGGAGACGACCGCCCACGCCCAGAACGGCGACTCCCACACCCACAGGAGCCAGTAGAGGACGGTCGTCACCGCGAGCGTGACTGTGCCCAGCAGATACGACGCCCGCCGCCCCACGGTGTCGGCGACGACCCCGGTCGGGATTTCGAAGATCAGCATTCCCGCGGTGAAGAACGCGTTCGCCGCGAACGCCTCCAGGTTCGACAGGCCGGCATCGAGGAGGAACAGCGTGTTGATACCCCAGATGAACGATGCCGCGAGCGTGTTGCCCAGCATCAGCGTGTAGTACGTGCCCTGCACTCGGCGAGGACTCGGCAAGGCCGTTGCGGCGTTCATCGAGGCCGACAGTATCCCGACCCGGCGACACCGTCTACACCCGCGCGGGCTCGCGTGGGGCCGGCCTGCCCTTCGCCGTCCCCTCCGCGTGCGCCGGAGAGGCTATGCGCAATCGGTAGTACCGAATTCGCGGCATCCGCCCTCCCGATGGGACATCTCCTCCCGCCTGCGCGGGTTCGCGACTTCGCCGCCTCGGTTCCTCCCCACGATCACGACCGCCTGCGTCTGCTCACGGTTTGCGTTGAGTCGGCGTCGGCTCCCGAACGCCTCAGCAAGCCTCGATTTCATGACTGCGATTCAGGATGCCGCGGCGGCACGTCTTGCGAGTGCACGTCCCGCAGCCGCCGTCACCAACGCGATCCGGGAGGCCGTGGTGCGGCGCGGGGGAGTCGTTCGGACTCGTGCACTCCTCG
The DNA here is from genome assembly GCA_963772625.1 of uncultured Actinomycetota bacterium. GTDB lineage: Bacteria > Actinomycetota > Actinomycetes > Actinomycetales > Microbacteriaceae > Microbacterium. The sequence continues at coordinate 257,957 of CAVYXT010000004.1, forward strand.
AAGCCGGCTGGGGGCGCCGGGCGGTCGACCGCACCGTGTCGAGCGGCGCGCTCGTACGCGTCAGGGCGGGCTGGGTCGCCACGGCGAATGCCGACGCGAACCTGGTGGCGGCCGCGCGGACCGGGGTCGTGCTGACATGCGTCAGCCAGGCCCGTCGACTGGGCCTGTGGGTGCTCGCGGACCAGGGCATGCACGTCGCTGCTCGAGCACACGCGGGTCATATCGGAGCGGTGACGGCAACCGTCCACTGGTCGCGGCCGCTCCTGCCGCGGCATCCGGATCTGCTTGCCGATCCGATCGAGAACGTCCTCGGGTTGGTTGCGACGTGCCAGTCGTTCGAGAGTGCTTTCGCAGTGTGGGAGTCGGCGCTCAACCAGGGCCTCGTCGACCTGCAGGCGCTCCGCCGGCTGAAGCTGCCACCGGCGGCAAGGCGCCTTGCCGAGCAGGTGCGGCCGCTCTCCGACTCCGGACTCGAGTCGATCGCCATCCCTCGTCTGCGTTGGTTGAGGCTGCCGCTTCGGCAGCAGGTGTGGATCGCCGGTCATCGCGTCGATCTGCTGATCGGTGACCGGCTTGTGCTGCAGATCGACGGCGGTCACCACGTCGGAGCGCAGCGCGAGAGCGACGTCGCACACGATGCCGCGCTGATGCTCATGGGTTACCACGTCATCCGCGTGGGGTACGAGCAGGTCGTCCGTCGGTGGCACGAGGTGCAGGACGTCATCATGCGGGCGGTCGCGCAGGGTCTGCACCGGGGCGACGACTGACTCGGCCGATCACCCGTGCAAGGGGGAGGAGACGTGCAATCGGGAGGACCGATTTCGCGACATCCGTCCTCCCGATGGGACATCTCCTCCCGCATGCAGGCGAACGACCGCCGCGGATGCCGGGGAGCCGCGCTCAGCGACTCACTGTCTCCAGAACGACGGCGGGCCGGGCGTCGGTCGGCGCGGCACGTAGCGATTCCACGCGCTGCGGAAGGTCCAATTCCCGTAGACGAAGAAGATGCCGAAGTACACGATGCCTACGGCGATGCCGCCGGCGATGGCCCATCCGACCGTCGCGCCGCTGGAGACGACGATGGCGCCGGTGAGCAGGCCGAACACGCACGCGTTCACCACGATCAGCAGCAGGAAGGAACTGCCGACGAGCACACTCACACTCCGATGGCGCAGGAACGAGTAGGTCAGCTCCATGCCCTTCCGGTCGTCGTACACCGAGGCGAGGAAGTATTCGGCGACCTGCGGATCGAGATCGACGTACCCGCTGCGCAGGCGGTTCATCGCGACGACGTACATCATGTCTTCTTCAGCGACGTTCATCACCCGGGTCTGCGTCATCAGTCCGATGATGGCGAGGAACGCCAGGATCGCCAGTGACGCTCCGCCGAACCACCCCACGAAGTCGGATGCCTGACCCAGCAAGCCGATCGTCACGAGCCCCGCCGAAACCAGGGTGAGGAAGATCGTGATGCGGGTGAGGACTTCACTTTGCGCGGTACTGCGGGCCGCGAGCAGACCCCAGTGCTCCGTTGCCAGGATCTGTGCGCGACGCCCGAGCGCGGCATCCGATTCGACCGCATCGGCGCCGTCGACGGGCGAGGATGCACCCGCCGGAGCGCCGGATCCAGGCGATCCGGCCGGTTGGGGAGGCGCGGCCTCGATCATGCCTCACATTGTGCACCCGGCCCGCTCCGCGCCGACAGGGCACGCTCAACTGTCCTCCGAAGTGGGGACAGACAGGTTGTTGCGGTCTTCATAGGCTGGTTGACGTAGGACATCCGCTGAACCGACCGCCAGGATTCGGGCCTTTGCGGTTCTGTGTTCGTTGAACGCGGAAGAGAGACCCCCGGTGTCCCCCCGGAATCGGGGGTCTCTCCACGCGAAGACAAGGATCAGCCAGTGCTTCGAGACCTCCTCGTGTGGGCAGTGCTCCTCGGATCGGTGCTGGCGACCGTACCGCTGGCGATCTACGGAATCCTGGTCGCCGGCAGTCGCCGCTCTGTGAACTTCCACTACGGCGAATAGCACGGCCGGGTCGGGCCCGGCCTCGGCCCACCGTCAGCGAGTCTCGGGATCGGTTCAGCGGCGTGCCGCGTTTGTGTCGGCGGCATCCGTCGACATCGCATCGTGTGCGATGTCTATTCCCCAGGCGCGTGCTCGCGCGAGTTCTGAGGTGCCCAGATGGTTGGAACTGTCGGCGAGGAAACTCATCGGGGCGGCGAGGACTCGGAGGCCGCGCCGACGAAGGGCATGATCGATGCGGCCGGAGGCGGCACCGCTGACGGTGCGCGGAATATCGGTCCGCGTGTCGAACGCTGCCGCCATCGCGTGGGTCGTGGGCAACGCGTCCAGCCATTCGCGAACACCGATCCTTGCGGCGTCCTCGTCCAGGTGGTGGTCACTGACGCATTCGGTTGCCGTCTTCCACGCCTCCTCACGGGTCCGGGCGAGCGACGTGCCGCGCACATGAGTAGGCCCGCCTGCCACAATCACGTCAACGCCTGCGATGAGGCAGGCGGTGGCGTCGGTGACGCTGGTGACCGTCACCGGCATGACCTCCGTGATTCCGTCGCCTATCGCAGTGGCAATCTGGTGGGTATTTCCGGACATCGACTCGTAGACCACGACCGCTCGCATGAGGATCTCCCTGGACTGATGACGGCAACGACCGTCGACACTCATCCTCCGCCGACCTCGCGCCAGCGGTAGGGCCATTGGTCCCGGCCTGTGAAGCGGTGAACCTGAACCGAGTGGACGCGGCTACTGCATCGCCGGTCGGAGCCCCGGCTGTCGCCGCTGTCGCATGCGGCCCGATGGCGCCGCCCGGGTGCGCAGGACGACGGCTTTACCGGGCCGCGCGGGTGCGATATGCATCGAGTGTCTGCGCGAGCGCATCGGCGATCGGGGTGGCGTGCACGCCGAGTGCTGCGATGTCGTGAGAATCGACGACGAACGGCTCGTCGAATTCGTAGGCCATCTCTGCGAGTTCACGCACGGTGGGATTGAAAAGGCCCACGGCCAGCAATCCGAGCTTGGGCATGCTGCCTATTCGTGGTGGAGTGCCGGCCAGCCGGAAGAGCTCTTCGGTCATGGCCCGGCTGGTCCACGGATTGGGGTCGTTCGGGAGGTGCCACGCACGCCCCGTGACGTCGTCGGCCGTGCCGAGCACGGAGAGCCCCTCTCCGATGTCGGGGATGTACGTGTAGGTGTGGACGAGGTCGGGGTTGCCGAACAGGGACACGCGCTTGCCCGCCACGACGGCTGAGAGCACGCGGTCTCCCAGCGGTGAGGCAGCTCCTCCGCCCGGGCCGTAGTAGTCCGATGCTCGTCCGGATACAGCGTTGACTCGTCCGGCCTCGTGAGCCGCCCACACCTCCCGTGCCATCTGAAGGCGGATCTGCCCCTTCTTGGTGTGTGTGTTCTCGGGTGTGCGTTCGTCGAGTACGCGACCGTGCGGGCGGCCGTACGAGTACACGTTGTCCATGCTCACGTAGCGGGCGCCGCTCGCTTGAGCGGCGGCCAGCACTCCGCGTTGCAGCGGCGGAAAGTCCTCTGCCCAGCGGTAGTACTCCGGATTGAGAGTCTGATACACAGCGCTCGCGTTCGCGGCCGCTCGCGTGGTGAATCCGGCATCCGTGGCGTCCCCGGCGAGGACTTCGACATCGGCAAACGCGGCAGCATCCGGCCCGAGCGCGTCTCGCCCACGCCGGTTGACCAAGCGGACCTCGAACCCACGGCGCAGGAGTGCCCGGGAAGTGGCGCGGCCGACCGCGCCACTGCCGAAGACGACATGCACGCTCACGCTGACGTCCTTCTGGTGGCGGCCGCCCGCGCGTCGAGAGCCGAGGGTGCCAACGGGAAAAGTCTCGTCAGCGCGTTGATGGCAGGAGCCGCTGCCCACCCCGCGGCTCGCGCGAAGAGATGCGCCTTGAGACGGTTCCTCGCCGATTCGATGCATGCGCTCAGTCTGCCCGAGGTCACCCAGTGGGCGTACGCCGACAACTTCGCTGACGGCGGGGATGCCCGCAGCGCCGAGGAAAGTGAGGAGCCTGCGCCGAGCGTAGAGCGGTCAGGTCATAAAAGAACCCGGGAGACGAGTGCACGCGGACCCGGCCAAACCTCTGCGGCGCCCAACAAGCTCACTCTCTCGCTTCATCTGATGGGCTACCCGGGGTGTTAGATGTAGCTGTGGCTAACTCAAGCTCCGGGTCCCTCGAGGGCGAGTCTGGCGGGTCGAACCGGGCGACGGCGACACCGACATCCCCGGACCGACAGGACGAAGAAGATCCGAGCTGACGCGGATCGACGAGACGATGAGGCCGCTGCTCGTGACATCGCGGCGGACGAGCGTGCGGAAGCCGCCGACCTTCAGGCGTTTCTGGACATCGGTGAAGACTATGCCGGTCACGGGGAACGCCGCGCGGCCGCACTGGATCGAGCCCACTCCAAAGGCGACCGGGAGAAGTCTGCGGACGATCGGGCTCAACTCTCCGAAGAAAGCGATACTGACGCTCAGGAAACGGCTTTCTAGCGCTTGACTACCGGGCAAATCGCGCGCTGAACACGGAGGGGGACCTTCGGCCCTACGCGGGTCGGCTGCGGCCTCCGAGCATGGATCTATGAACAGTGTCGACCCGACCCTGCACGCTGGACACACTCAGGACATCCTCGAGGCTGGCCCCCTGCCCGCGCCGGCCAGGCAGCTGATCGGACGACGTGGCGCCCCAGTTGCCGAGGCGGTGCCCTCTCCTGTCGCCTATCGACTGTGCATCGGATTGGGAGTGGTGGCGCTGGCGGCCTCAGCCACGTCCTTTTTCATTCCGGACGTCCTCGGCGGGCCGGCCGTCGCGCAAGGCAATCTGCGCGGAACGGCCTTGGTGATCATGGCCCTTGCCGTGCCCATACTCTTCACGTCGATGTACTTCGCCTCGAGGAACTCTGCGCGCGCACTCGTCGTCTGGCTTGGGGCGGTGGCGTACATCATCTACCAGGCCGTGCTTTTTCTGTTCGGCTCGCCGTTCAACAGTCTGTTCCTGATCTATGTCGCGATGCTGTCGCTGGGCTTCTGGTCTGCAGTGGTGCTGATGCGGCAGATCGACCTGCTGGCGTTCGGTGCCCGATTCGATGGGCGTCTGCCTGCTCGAGGGATCGCGATCTACGCGGTCGTCTTGGCTGCCCTCAACGCCGTGGTGTGGTTGCGGACGATCGTGCCCGCCATGCTCAGCGACTCGCCGTCCGCGTTTCTCGAGGGGTCAGGCGTCACGACCAATCCCGTATTCGTTCAGGATCTGGCGCTGTGGCTTCCGCTCATCGTGATGGGGTCTTGGTGGCTGTGGAAGGGCCGAGCGTTAGGGCAGCTCGTCGTCGGTGCGATGCTCGTACTTCTGTTGCTCGAAAGTATCGGCGTCGCCACCGACCAGTGGTTCGGTGTGCTGGCGGACCCAGACACCCCGTTCGCCTCGATGGCGGCGGTTCCGCTGTTCTTGGCCCTCGCCATTGTCGGGGCGGTGCCGCTCTTCTTCTACATGCGCCATCTGGATGCACCTGGCGGGAGAGCGAACACGTCCGCACGGGCCGCATGATGGCAGCAGCGATGCAGCGTCTGGTGCTTCCGTAGACGAGGCGAACCTCGTTCTCGACCACGCGGGCCAGGTGAATGTATTCCTCATCGCCGGTTTGCTATCCGAGGGCGGCTTCGTCGGCCCCGACCGGATCCCGGACATGGCTGCACTTCGTGCCGTCTTGGGTGAGCGGATCGATGCGCTGCCCCAGCTTCGCCGCATCGCGGTGGCGGCAGGTCTGCGACACCGCTGGGTGGAGTCGTCGCCGGACCTCGATCATCACATTCGACTCGGCGACGCCGTGGCGGGACTTGCGGGGCTCGAGCGCCTGTGCGGCGTACTGATGAATGTGCCGTTGCCTCAGGATCGCCCGATGTGGGAGATCCTGCTCATCCCGGGCGCGAGCGTCGACGCGATCGGGGTGGTGCTGCGCATCCACCACGCGCTCGCCGACGGGATTGCAGCGGTCGCAATAGCGCGACAGCTGTTCGATCCGAGCGAGAGGTCCGCAACTCGCACAGCCGCGCCCCGGCCCCACCGCGAAGCCAGAGCCGCCCGAGGCGCGTGGAACGTGCTGGGCAGAATCAGCTCCAGTCTGCGCCGCATCGGAATGACCCTGAGTGCGCGTGAGGTCGGGTCGACCCTGCTGCTGGGAGAGCGCAGTCCGCACCGCGGTGTCGCCTTCCTCGCCGCGGACCTGGCGTCGCTCGAAGAGTATGCGCGGTCGCTAGGTGCTACGGCGAACGACGCCCTGCTTTCTGCGGTGGCGTCGGGATACCGAGCAGCTCTCGCCGCTGCCGGGGAAGTAGTCCCCGCCAGGCTGCCTGTTTCGGTTCCGGTGGCGTTGCGGCGTCGAGGATCATCGGGAAATCAGGTCGGGGTCATGCTCGTGCGACTGCCGCTCGGCGAGCCGGACCCGGACGAGCGTCTGCGGCTCATCGCCGCCCAGACCCGCCTGGACAAGGTGACGGCACGGCGGCAGGGCACGCTCGAGTTCATGCGCGGCCCCATTGGCGCGCGCATCATGGACCAGATCGCTCGCCGCCAGCATCTGGTCGCCGGCTTCGTCACGAACGTTCCCGGTCCGGCGGGACCACTCCGTCTCGCGGGCGCCCCGGCGGTGGCGATCTGGCCGGTTGCGGTTCTCGCGGGGAACGTGCGACTCGGCGTCGCGGCAGTCTCCTACGACGGCGGATTTCGCTGCGGCATCCACTTCGACGATGAGACCGTGCCGGGCGCAGTCTTCTCGCGCGCCATGCAGAAGGAGCTTGCTCGTCTGGCCCGCGGGAGAGTGCTGAGCCCTCCCCTGGCATGACACGTCACGGGCGGCGATCCCTGTGCAGCGCGGATGCGCGGCCGCGGGACCTTCGACTCTGCCTAACCCTCCGTGCTGGCCCGCATCTCACCTGGATGCGGCCGGTTCAGCGGGCGAATGAGCCGATGGGACCTTCGACCCTGCCGGTCCGTCGGCTGAGGTTGTGCAATGGAATGGAGCAAAGGAGCACGCCATGAACACTTCGAGCGACGGCATCCGACCTGCCCCGGAGGTGACCGCGTCCCAGACTCCCACTTCTCACGCCGCCCGGCCGCCCGGGCCTGGAGCGGTTGAGCACTTGAAGACTGCCGAGTGTTGGAGGCTGATTGAAGCCGGGTCCTTCGGCCGTCTTGCGGTAGAGGGACTCGATGGGATTCCTGACGTTTTCCCGCTGAACTATACGGTGCACGATGGATCGATCTACATCAGGTCCGCTCCGGGGTCGAAGCTCATGGCCATCGCGGTGCATCCGGTCGCAGCGTTCGAGATCGATGGTGAGCAGGACGGGTTCCGCTGGAGCGTCGTCCTTCGGGGTTCCGCGCGCAGACTCGCCATCGACAAGGAGATCCGTGAGTCGGGTGTGCAATCCCTGGTCTCATCCAGCCCTACCGCCAAGTACAACTACATCTGCGTGACACCGTCCTCGGTTTCGGGGCGGCGGTTCGTCGATCAGTCGCCGAGACTCGTCCGCCACGCAGGATTCGCTGATTTCCCAACCACCCACGAGCGCCCACGAGCCGACGCGGCCCTACGAGGACACGGTGGCGTGGCCGCGTCCTGACTCTCGCGCCCGCAACGTCCGGTGCCGATCGCGCACTTTCCTCCTCTGTAGTCAGACACCGACCCCCGGGCCGGGCCGCCTGCGAGTCTGGGCCGCGAACTCACACCCGCTACGCCGGTGCTCCGACGAGATCGTGGAGCTCGGCTGCCCAGGCCTCTGCACGGTCCTGCTCACCGTTCACCAGTCGGTTGGACGTGGTCACGAGGAAGCACTCCTTCGCCACAGGCCGCACTTCGATGCCTGAGCCGCGACGACGGGCGGGGAAGGCCGCGGTGAGGTCATGGTGACGTGTGCTTGAGCTCGGCTCCGTACACCGCGGCCTGGGTTCTGCGTTCCATGCCGAGCTTGGCGAGGAGCCCGCTCACATAGTTCTTCACCGTCTTCTCGGCGAGACCGAGGCGGGCACCGATCTCACGATTGGTCAAGCCCGCGGCGATCAGATCGAGGACCTGGCTCTCACGCAACGACAGGCTGGGGCCGGCATGCTCGCGCGCATCCTGCGGGCTCGGTCGCATCGCGCCCGCTGCGCGGCGGAGCACGTCGGCGGACTGAATGGTGCTCCCGGCGTCCGCGCGGCGGATCGAGTCGATCAGCGCGCCGCTGCGGATGTCTTTGAGGACGTATCCGCTGGCGCCGGCCAGGATCGCCGATCGCAGAGCGTCATCGTCGTCGTATGCGGTGAGGATGAGGCACGCGATGGCCGGGTGAGCGGATCGGATGTCGCGGCAGAGGCTCACGCCGTCGCCATCGGGGAGCCGTACGTCCAGCACGGCGACGTCAGGGAGTGTGGCTGCAATACGCCGAACCGCTTCGCGGAATGTGCCCGCCTCGCCGACCACGGTCAGGTCGGGCTCCGCATCGACGAGCTGCGCGATGCCACGCCGCACGATCTCGTGATCATCCACAAGGAAGACGCGGATCATGAGAAGCCCGATTCCGGGTCGTCCGCTGCCGGTACCGACCACTCGACGCGGGTTCCCGTGACGGCGCCAGAGGAGATGGTGCACAGCCCACCGCGAAGCTGGGCGCGCTCGCGTGAGGTTCGCCAGTCCACTCAGACGAGCCCCGTCCGGGATGCCGCGACCGTCGTCCTCGACGGTCAGAGTCACGAGTCCATCGACGATTCCGACGCTGATTTCGACAGCATGGGCCTCGGCGTGTCTGATGGTGTTGGTGAGGCACTCACGCAACACCGCGACCAGCTCGTCTGCAAGGGATGCATGCACCAGCGAGTCGAGCGGCCCCGAGAATGTGATCCGGGGTGTCGATGACAAGCCGGCGGATACCTCTGAAACGACATCCAGCAGGCGATCGCGTGCTCGTTTCTCCCTGCCCCGCTCGCCCGCGCCGAGAGCGAATACGACCGTGCGGATGTCCTTGATCGCGGCGTCGATCGCGTCGACCTGCGTCTCGATGGCAGCGGATGCCTCGGCATCAACGGTCGCCGAAACGGCCTGCAACGACAGCCCCGCTCCGAACAGACGCTGGATGACGTGATCGTGCAGGTCGCGCGCGATCCGCGCTCGATCTCGGGATGTGTCTAGGCGGCGGCGGTCCTCTCTCGCGCGGACGACCTCGATCGCGACGCTGGCCTGCCCCGCGAACGCGAACGCCATGTCCAGGTCTGCCTCGGTGAACGGCGGCGCCCCCAGTCGCCGAGAGATGGTGAGAACGCCGAGGGGCTCCTGGCCGCTGTAGAGCGGGAGGGCGACCGTGGGGCCCGACCCGGGCTGCCAGTCGACCGGGGCCTGGTCGGCCTTACCTACGGCGCTGGCCGCACGCTGACTTGCGAGCGCTCGAGCGGCGAGTGTTCCGGCAGCCGGAAAGACCCGATCCTGTAGGGACGCTGCACCAGGGCCGCGGGCGGTGGTCACCCGGAACTCGTCGTTGCCGTGAGGCACCGCAACCACGACGAGATCCACGTCGATCAGGGCACCGACACGCTCGGCGATGACTTCGAGAACATTCTCGCCGGATACGTCCAGCATGGCCGCCATCACATCGGCGGTCGTGACGCTCCAGATCTCGCGTGTCTTCGCGATGTCGTAGAGGCGCGCGTTCTCGATGGCGATCCCCGCGGTCGCCGCGAGCGCGATGACCAGTTCCTCGTCGTCTGAGCTGAACGGACCCCTGGTTCCCTGCGTCAAGTAGAGGTTGCCGTAGACCTGGTCGCCGACTCGCACCGGAACACCGAGAAAAGCCTCCATCGGAGGATGATTGTCGGGAAAGCCGGCGGACCGCGGGTCGTCGGCGAGGTGCGCGAGTCGGATCGGCGCGTGATCTGTGATCACTGCACCGAGCAGCCCCTTCCCCATGGGCAGTTCACCGATCTGTTCGGCGGTGGCCGCGTCGATTCCTACGTGGATGAACCGCTCGAGGCCTCCTCCGCCCGGAGCGATTACTCCGAGCGCGCCGTACCGGGCGTCGACCAGCCTCATTGCCGCCTCGACGATGCGACGCAGCACGATCTCGAGATCGAGACGCTCGACGATCGTTGCGTTCGCGTCCAGCAGGTCTCGGAGCCGCCGTTGGGCGAGCGCTGCGGCTTCGGCCTCGCTGCGGGCTCCGCCTACATACTCCGGCATCGCGGCCTCTCGTCCTCGCGAGTCTATCGAGCGCTCACGTGAGCGACCCCTCAGTTTGCGCCACGTTCGGCGTCACACACACGGGTACCGAAGATTGCGAAAGCACATCCTGCCCGACGGACCCGAGGAGAGCGCCGGCGAAAAGCCCTCGGTGGTGGGTGCCGATAACGAGAAGCGAGGCATCCTTTCTGTCCAGGAGCGCGGCGGTCGGGGTTTCCTGCACGAGAACCTGCTCGATGGCGACGCCGGGATGCGTGAGAGTCACCCCGAGGACCGCCTCGCGAAGCGCTTTGCGGTGCTCAGCCTTGACCTGGATTGGTGACGCCAGCAGTGCTATGGACCCCTCCATCCGGGGGGTGGGCATCTCCCAGGCGTGCACCACCACCAGCGGAACGCCGGCGGCGCCCGCTTCGCCTGCGGCACGGTCCAGGGCAGCGCCGGAGGAGCAGTCGTCGTCGAGACCGACCACGACCGGACCCCAGGTCGGTGACCAGGTGTCGGGAACCACCACGACGGGGACACGGGAGTGTGAGGCGATCCGCAGGGGCAGCCGTCTGGCGAGCACTGCCGGGAGCGCGCGAGCTCGGTGGGAGCCGATGACGAGAAGATCTGCTGCGCTCGCATGGTCGAAGAGAGAGTCCGGCATCCGCCCTGGGAAGCACCGTGAGGAGACTTCGGCGTCCGGAGCGCGGTCACGCAGGCGTCGTTCGGCTTGGAGGATGGACGCGTCGATCCGGAAGTCGTCCGAGAGAACCGTGCCGGCGATCATGACGATCTCGACGCGCGTAGGGCCGCGCACCGCACGCTCGGCCGCCCAGTCCAGAGCGACGAACGACGCTTCGGTACCGTCGAATCCCACCACGATGTTTGTCATTTCGAACCCACTCCTTCACTCGCAGCCCGCACGAGCAACCGCGTCAGACCAGCCAGCGATTGTGCTGCACGGCGGGGAGCGCCCGCCACCGACGACCGATACCCCACGTGTCGCCGGCGGCGAGAACGGCGACCACGATCAGCGCGAGTGCGTAGATGATGTGGTAGTCGACGAGGGGATTGTTCGATGCGGCGTTGGGGCCGAAGGGCCATTCCGCGAGATACATCGCGAGCATCAGGATGCTCCCCACGACGGCGCTGACCCGCAGCCCGACCCCGAGCATCACAGCGAGCCCGATCGCGAGCATACCCAGCATGAAAAGCACGTCGGTGGCCGGGCTGGCGATCGCGGCGAAGAACGGCTTCAGCGGCCCAACCACGGCGTCGCTATTCAAAAAGCCCTGGCTAGGAGCTCCGCCGTTGATCCACGCGCGCTCCGTCGGTGTCGAGAAGCCGAGACCGAACGCCTTGTCGAAGAACGCCCAGAGGAAAATAAAGCCTGTGGCCAGCCGCAGAACGGCAAGCCATCGTCGTCCGGTCGCGATGGTCACAAGGCGTTTCTGGTCGGATTCGTGGAACGGAGCGAACTCGCTAGCGGTTTGGGCGGGCGCTGGCTGTACGGCGGTCACGGTGATCCTCACTCTCGTGCCGCGGATGAATGCCGCGGCGGGCGTCACCTCCACAATCCGGCTTCTGCGGACCCGGTGGTAGGGCCGAAGGTCCTGGCGGTGTCGCGCGTTGCGGAGGCGGTGGAGCGGACTGTGGGGCTTCGGAGCGGCGTCCGACGCCACGTCGCGCTCCACCCGGCACGTGTCCGCGTTCAGCGCGCTCCGCAACCCAGTCCGCGGCGACGAAGGATGGATCCGTCCCGTCGAACCCCACCGCAGTGCCGCACATCTCTTCTTTCCCACCGTTAGGACACGTCACACGTCTCGGCGCGCACCACGCCTTACCCCGCCCGGGCACTCACCCCGGGCGGAAGTCCTGCTGCCTCGACGTTGAGGTCGCCGCCGGTCGTGCGACGGGACCTTTGTCCCTACCGCGTCGCGGCCGGAAGATATGGAGTAGGGAAGAGACGACCTGACTCGTGAGGGGGCGTGAGATCATGCTGCGGCACATCTCTGCCCTCCCTTCCTCGCACGTAGCCGAGCGTCACCAGCATCGTCTCGCTCAGCGGCTCAATTGGCTTCGCGCGGGAGTGCTGGGCGCTAACGACGGAATCGTCTCGGTCGCCGCGCTCGTCGTCGGCGTTGCGGGTGCGACGAATCGGGTGTCAATCATCCTCGCCGCGGGGATCGCCGGCCTTATCGGCGGAGCCATCTCGATGGCGCTTGGCGAGTATGTTTCGGTCAGCAGCCAGACTGACAGCGAACGGGCACTCATCGCGAAGGAAAAGCGAGAACTCGTGGAGATGCCTGAAGAGGAACTACATGAGCTCGCCGGCCTCTACGAAGCTAAAGGCCTGCAGCCCGAAACAGCGCAGCGGGTCGCTATCGAGCTCACCGATCACGATGCCATCGCCGCGCATCTGTCGGCCGAACTCAACATCGATGAGAACGATGTCGTCAGCGCGTGGAGTGCCGCCGCAGCATCTGCCGCGGCATTCACCGTCGGCGCCTTGTTGCCGCTCGCTGCAGTCCTTCTCCCCGCTCCCGGATGGCGAGTGCCGACGACATTCATCGCAGTGCTCGTCGCGCTCGCACTCACGGGCTGGCTCTCCGCGCGTCTGGGCGGCAGTTCAAAGGCCAAGTCGATCCTTCGAGTGGTCATCGGCGGCGCAGCCGCTCTCGCCGCAACATACGGGATCGGCTCCCTCCTCGGGTCGACAGGAATCGCCTGACCGTTCTCCTGAGCGCGAATCGTTCTGGGCGATCCTGATCGTGAACTCACCGCGTCGCTGTCGGCGCACGTCGCACGCGATCTCGTGACCGATCCCGAAGAGCAGCTCTTCACGACTCCGCTCGGCCGGCTCTGGAATCGCAACGCCGACGCTACGGCGGATCAGTAGATGTGAAGCTTCTCCAGGAGCGCGAAGGTGTCGTCGAGGGTCTCGAAGAGGTCCTTGTTGTGCTTGATCATCTTGCTTCGCATGTAGACGCGCAGCCATTGCTTGTACATGAAGTTCTCGTACCGGTCGAACCGCTCGTGCAGCGGCAGGTCCTGCTGCCCGAGGAGTCCGGCGAGGAACATCGCGCACTCGAAGCCCAGTGAGATCGACTGGAAATACGGTGAGCCGATGGCCGAGTCGCCGGCCAGGAACGCCGGTGCATTCACGAACGGATGCTCCGCGGCGTTCAGCGCACGCCACTTCCGGCTGGTGACGTTGCGGGCGTGATACAGGTCCAGCGGAATGCGGACGATCTCGGTCTCGCCGAGAATCTCCCCTCCGGTCTCGTGCTTGATCCTCTCGATGAACCTGTCCATCGACTGGGTCACCCCGGGAAGGTTGTCGCGCAGCCACTGGCTGTCGAAGCGGGACGGAATGGCCCGGAACTCCTCCTCCGTGATGTTGACGATCCCGGTCACGTGGCTCACGCCCTGGTCGTAGAAGGTCCGGTGGACGGCGGGGATGAACTTGTAGTGGTCGTTCTCGGCGTTCTTGTAGTACTTGCAGTACTCGTCGCAGACGTATGTCTGGCTGTACAGGAACGTGATCACCAGCGCGTACTCGAGACGCACCTTGAAGAGGTTGGGCTGGGCGCTGCCGAATGCGGGGGAGATGTGGTCGCGCAGAAGGGAGCGACTGCCCGTGCAATCGATCACGATGTCGTCCGGTCCGACCATCGCCAGAGCGTCCTCGGCGGTCAGCTCGCCCACGATGCGCTCGACGGAGCCGGTGCCGCGTGCGTCGATCAGGTCGCTGAGCGCCTGCTCGATGGCGTTGAGCGGACAGAAGCCCAGCGTCCAATCCAGCAGGAGTGCCCTCAGGTCGGCCGGAATCGACTGCCGCGACGCGACGCCTTCGTCCAGGTCGGTGCGGTCGAACACCGCCTCGACGTTCTCGCCGTCGATGTAGTCGATGCAGTAGTCCTCGACCGAATCGGCGACCAGGTACGTGTCGAGCTTCACCATCCGGGTGCGCGTGTATGAGGACCGCTTCTCGTAGAGCCGGATCGAGTAGTCGCCCATCGTCTGCAGCAGCGCCGTCAGGATCAGGCCGACCGGGCCGCCGCCGAACACGTGGACCTGACGCTTCGGATTCGACGTTTCGGGAGGCACCGATCTCTCCTGACGCAGAGTGCGCGGCACGATCGGGTGGGCCCAGCCGCCCGGAACCGCGAAGCAGCCCACCACCCTCGGTGCGCGCCGCGGCCTACACTAGCACCGCGAGGACGCCGCCCAGCCGGAGCCGACCGCGGCCGATGCGGCGGTTCGACAGCCGGCAGCGGGGGCGCGAGCTGAGCGTTCACGGAGGTGTGCACGATGACAGGCCTCGACGCGGTGGACGACCGCTTCCCGATCTTCGAGCTCGGATACGGCGACAGCGAAGGACAGGACGCGACCTACGTCCGGTCGCGGAACGGGATCCTGTTCGCGCGCGCGGGCAACGGCGGCTCCTTCCGCTGGATCTCGCTGCGCCTCATCTCCTCAGGGGTTTCGCTGCGAATGAGCTACACCTGCCGATACTCACGCCCCGGCGACGACGGCGTGCTCACGGCGGAGGCCCCGGCGGGAGAGCGGTGCCCGCCGGAGGATGCCGGTGCCATCACCCAGCTCGCGTTCCGGTCGAAGATCTACTACCGGTGCTGGGTCGCCCGGACGGGGCGCCCCGGGGAGGAGACCGCGGATCCCGCCAGCAGATTCTGGTACCCCAGCGGCCAGTTCTGCGGGACCACCGAGCCAGGCGCCTGGATCACCGCCCTCGAGATCAAGATGCCGCCGATCTTCGAGGCGTGGCGCACCGCGTCCATCTGATCTCGCAGTGACCCTCGGGTGTCACGATTCTGCGGCGACGCGCAGACCCGCGCGTATGTCGTCCTCGGTGACGCCGTAGCGATCCAGCAGATAGCTCCGCGACGCCTCGCCGCTGCGGGCCAGTGCCTCGTAGTCGACTCCGACGAGTTCGCCGCCCCACTTCTTGATCTTCCCGTCGATGATCACGGTGTCCACGACCGCCGGGCTGCCGCAGTCGACGACCGCGCCGATGTCCGATCCGAACAGCCTGGTCGTCACCTGGTCGAGGGCGATCACCACCAGGTCCGCCTTCTTGCCGACTTCGATCGTTCCGATCTCGGCCTGGCGGCCCGCGTTGAGGGCGCCGCCCACCGTGGCGGCGCGCAGGACGTCCTCGACTCCGTATCGGGGTGGGACGTCGGCTTCGCCGCCGTATTCGGCCGCGAAGGACAGGCCCCTCTGAACGGTCAGGAGGGTGCGCATCTCGGCGAAGAGATCGTGCGGATAGCTGAGTTCGTTGTCGGAGCTGATGCCGATCTGGATGCCGTGCCGGTCCGCCTGCAGCACGGGAGAGAACCCGCCGAGACCGTACTGCGAGTCGGACCTGGGCACGAGGTTGACCGCGGCCCCGCTGTCGGCGATCGCGCCCCACATCGCGTCGCTGAAGCCCGAGCAGTGGTTGTAGGTGTGCCCGGGTCGCATCAGCCCGCTTTCGCCGAGCTTCTCGACGTCCGGCACCCAGAAGCCCATCTCCGCGCACAGGTCGAAGCCGTGCTCGTCCGCGAATCTCCACTGCTCGATCGAGGGCATGACGTCGAACATCCTCAGCGTGACCAGATCCTGCCCGCTGGAGAAGTACTCTTCGCGCAGGCGGAGCAGGTCGGTGGGGAGCTGGCCCTCGTGGTCGCCGACTTGCGCGCTGCCTGCCGCGTAGACCGCCCGGATGCCGGTGCGCAGCAGCGCCTCGATGGCGGCATCCGAATGCCCCCGCGAGCGCGAGTTGTGGCTGTTGTCGATGAAGGTCGTCGTGCCCGCGTTGATCGCCTGCGCCGCCGAGAGGCGCTCCGCGATCGCGAGGTCTTCGGGGCGGTAGTGCAGCGCGAGGCCGCCGTGCGTGATCGACATGTATTCGCCGAAGTCGGCATCCGGTGCCACTCCGCGCAATTGCCCCTCCCACGCGTGAAGGTGGGAGTCGATGAGCCCCGGCACGATGATCGTGCCACTCGCGTCGATCACGATCGCGTCCTCGCCGACCTGATCCGCAAGCCCCGGGCCGATGGCTTCGATGGTGCTGCTCCTCAGCAGGATGTCGCCCCGCACCACTCCTGGCGGACCCATCGTGACGATCGTCGCGCCGGTCAGCAGCATCCGTCGGTCTGCATCGCCCTGGCTGCCGACGGCTCGGTCTCGCTGCCGCAATCTGATCGCGAAGGCTCATCGGTATGGGTCCCTTCCCTGCGTTTTGCTCGACAGGCTAGGGCAGCGGAGTCTGCAGGAACAGGGGTGGCTGCGACAACACCGGCGCGCGGTCAGGCGACGTGCAGTCCGTTCATCCGTCACCTGTGCACGCGAAAGCACGCAGATCGCGTGCACGGGTGAGGGATGAACGGCGAGCACGGGGGTGAGGTGATCTGCGCCCCTGCCACGCCGAGCCAGGCCCGTCCACTCGCGCTCGCGTGATCAGGGAGTCGATGATGTCGCGGGTCGACGCGTTGATCGGCACCAGCCCCAGTCCGATTGCGGCGCGCGCGGTGTTGACCCCGACCATGCGGCCCCCGCTGTCAGCGAGCACACCACCGCTGTTGCCAGGTTCAGCGAAGCATCCGTCTGGAGCAAAACCGCGCGAACGAGCCTCGTCCTAGGATTCTGCGGACTCCCCGCGCACTGAACCAGGCCCGGGTCAGAAGGCGGCGCTACCGGTAGTTGATGAACTGCAGGTCGACGTCGAGGTCGGCGGCCTTGAGCAGGCGCTGCACCTCCTGCAGGTCGTCGCGGCTCTTGGACTGCACACGCAGCTCGTCTCCCTGAATCTGCGACTTGACACCCTTGGGGCCCTCATCGCGGATGATCTTGCCGATCTTCTTGGCGTTCTCCTGCGAGATGCCGTCCTTGATGGTCGACGTGAGTCGGTACTCCTTGCCGCTGGCGACCGGCTCACCCGACTCGAGACTCTTCAGCGAGATGCCCCGCTTGACGAGCTTGGACTGGAACACGTCGAGAACGGCCTTCGCGCGTTCCTCGGTGTTCGCCTTGATCAGGACGGCTTCGCCGCTCCACTCGATCGAAGAGCCCGTGCCCTTGAAGTCGTAGCGCTGCTCGACCTCCTTGCGGGCCTGCTGAAGCGCATTGTCGGCTTCCTGGTGGTCGACCTTGCTGACGATGTCGAAGGATGAATCAGCCATGCGCGGAAGTCTAGCCGCGACGCGAGACGACTCCCACGATCGACAGCCCTGTCATTGCGGATGCCGCATGACTCGGGAGATCCGGCATCGAGCGGACACGGTGCCGCCGCGCGGACGCCGTCGCACGGCGATTGGGATGGACGCAACCTGGCGCGCTCGCCGAGGGTTGTTCGTAGACTGTGCCCAGACGGCGAGGAGGCTCGATGCGCCAGTTGACCGAAGACGATGTCCGTGGGGCGTTCGCCAACGCCGGCGATGAGGAGTTGCGTCTCCTCACTCTGCCGGCCGATTTCATGCTCACCGATTGGGACCATCTCGACTTCCTGGCGTGGCGCGACCCGCGCACGAGCGGTCGCGGATACCTGATCGCCGAACTCGGGGGCGAGCCCATCGGGGTGGTTCTCAGGGCGGCCGAAGGCACGTCGCGAGCGAATTCGGCGCTGTGCAACCTGTGTCACACGATGCAGCCGGCCGATCAGGTGTCGCTGTTCTCCGCGCGGAAGGCCGGTCAGGCGGGGTTGCACGGCGGCACCGTCGGCACCTACATCTGCGCCGACCTGTCGTGCCATGAGAACGTGCGGCTGGCCGCACCACTCGCACCCAACGAGATCCGCGCCAGCGTGGACGCGCGCATCGACGGCACCCGCCAGCGCGCCGAGTCGTTCGTCGAGCGCATCCTCGAGTCGGCGAGGGCCGACGCGTGAGCGCGCGGGTGGTCGTGATCGGCGACGCGCTGATCGACGAGCTTCGCGACGAGCACGGTGTGCGTGAGTTCGTCGGCGGGGCCGCGCTGAACGTGGCGGTCGGCCTCACGCGTCTCGGTGTGCCGGCCGCGCTGATCGCGATGGTGGGTGACGACGAGGCCGGGGCTCACATCCGCGCGTATCTCGCCGACTTCGGAGTGGAGCTGATCGCGTCGCCGTCTGCGCACGGCTCATCACGAGCGGTGAGCACGCGCAGCGCGTCCGGAGAGCCGGTCTACGAGTTCAACGACGCGGCGAAAGCGCGCGCCATCACCTTCGGCGAGGCCGAGCGCACGGCAATGGCCGAGGCCGCCGTCGTAGCGGTCAGCTGCTTCCCGTTCGACAAAGCTGCGCAGACGGCGGAATTCGCCCACGCGCTCGAGGGCGGGTCGGCGATGCTCGCCATCGACCCGAATCCACGCTCCGGGATGCTGTCGGACCGGGCTGAGTTCGTGCGCGGCTTCGAGAAGCTGGCGGCCGGCGCCGACCTGGTCAAGGTGGGCGAGGACGACGCGACCCTTCTCTACGGCGAACCGCTCGACGCCCTACGCGCGAGGCTTGTCGACCTCGGCGTCGACGCGGTGCTGGCGACGCAGGGCGCGTCCGGCGCGACGATCGAGGCCGGCGAGGCCGTTGTGACGCACCCGATCTCCGACCTGCCCGGCCGCATCATCGACACGATGGGCGCCGGAGACGCAGCCTTCGCGTCGGCGATCGTCTCCGTGCTCGACGGACCTCCAGCCGACGAAGACCAGTGGCGCGCGGCGCTCGCACGGGCGATGGATGTCGCGGCGGCGACGTGTCGGTACGAGGGGGCGCTGCTGCGGCTTCCCGAGTCGCTCGCCGACCTCGATCTGGACCGCATCGGCACCTGATTCCGCGGGATGCCGCATTCCGTTTGGCTTGCCGCTGAACGTCGCTTAGCGGCGTCAGTGGCGACGGTTAGGGGCAAGTGAAGGTCGGATTCGTCGACGGTTGCACGGATTTTCGTGGCGCGGGCCGGACGCGTAAGATGGGTGATCGCGCCTCCGATCGACTGCACAAGCCGGGCGGGTGCGCGTCTGGCGAGTTACCCAAGCGGCCAAAGGGATCTGACTGTAAATCAGCCGGCGTAGCCTTCGGGGGTTCGAATCCCTCACTCGCCACGAAATGACGAAAGCGCCCCTCGTGGGCGCTTTCGTCATTTCGGGCACGGAGATTCGGACAGCACACGCGATCGGCTGCCCGACCGCGCGGCATCCCATTGCCACGTCCTTGGTCGACTGCCATCCTGTGTCTCACGCGATACCTCGACGGGCTGCTCGTCGACCCGCTCGATCCGGAGCGGGGAGCCGTACCCCCTGAGGACGTGGAGGTCGTCATGGCAACTTCGGTTCGGCGCCGGCTCGGCGCAGCGGCGATTCTTGCGGCGGCGGCCCTCGCGGTACCGGGTCCGGCATACGCCGAACCCGCACCTCTGGTCCTCCCCGCAGGCTTGGCATGCGATTTCGAGCTCAGGCTGGATTTCAGCGCTGAGGACCAACGGGACGTTAAGGAATTCACCGACGCGAATGGAGAGACCGTTCGAGTCATCAAGGCCGGCAGGGGTCAGGCCATCACCTTCACAAACGTCGAGACTGACGTGAGCGTCTCGCTGAAGGGCAACGGCGCTGTCGAGAGGACGACCATCAACGCCGATGGAACTCGCGCAGTGCAGAGCACGGGGCACAACGTGCTCATCCTCTTTCCTAGCGACGTTCCGGCAGGTCCGAGCACAACGCTGTACGTGGGACGCGTGACCTACACCATCGGAACTGACGGTGTGTTCACGCTCACCAGCTCATCGGGCCAGACCACCGACATCTGCGCCGCGCTGGCACCGTAGCTAGCACTCGCCCGAGCCGCTGGCAACCCCACCTGCCCCTCGGAAACCTCCGAAGTAGCGAGCGTACGATGAGCCAATCCTCGCTATGAATGGAGCACGACCATGACTGATGCAAACGCCAACATCGATCCCGCGACGCAGGCGGCGCGCGACGCTGCCGAGCAGGTTCGGGAGAACGCAGCCGACTCCGAGAAGTTGTTCGGAGCGACTCCTGAGCAGATCAAGGAAGACCTGTCGGACCTCAAGCCGGCGGAGCAGAGTGACCTCTCCCACACCGTGAACGACGTCACCGGAACGGTGAGCCAGAAGACAAGTGACGTCGTCGAAGGTGCCAAGAGTGCGGCATCCGACGCTGCGGCAGCGGCCGGCAAGGCCGCGGATGCGGTCGCCGACGCCGCCAAGGCCGCAGGCGCGAAGCTGAAGGATGCCGCGGGCGACGTCGATTTCGACGGACTCGTCTCGCAGACCCGCAGCATGGCAGGCGGGTGGAGCGAGAAGATCAAGCAGGCGTACCGGGAGCGTCCGGGCGTCGTCATCGGAGCGGCGATCGGTGCCGTGTTCCTCACGGCGGCGGTCATCCGCTCTCTCGCTCGCCGCTGACCCTGCGCTTCTCGGGCCGCGAGACTGCAACCGGAGGTCCAGACTGCGGGGTACACCCGCAGTCTGGACGTGCAGGTGCAGTCTCGCGGGAAAACAGCGGGATCAGCGGGGGCTTTACACTGCGATCATGGAGTGGCTCGCGACCGGAACGCTGATCGCACAGCCCGCGCTGCGGCATCCCGAACTCCTCGCCCCGCCGGTCGCCGCCGCACTCGAACACCTGGGCGCGGCGTGGGCGGAGCGCGTAGGCGTCGCGGCGATCGACCCTGCACTGGCCGACACGGCTGAGTTCTGCGCGCGCTACGGCGTGTCGCTGGATGCCTCGGCCAACTGCGTCGTCATCAAGGGCAGGCGCAGCAGCGAGGTGCGCTTCGCGGCGTGCATGGTGCTCGCGACATCCCGAGCCGACGTGAACGGAGTGGTGCGCCGCCGGCTGGATGTGCGCGCCGCCTCCTTCGCCCCGACGGACGAAGCCGTGGAGATCTCGGGGATGGAGTACGGCGGCATCACCCCGATCGGGTTGCCGGCGGACTGGCCGATCCTCATCGACGCGGCCGTCGCCGATGCAGGCGAAGTCGTCATCGGCAGCGGCATCCGTGCAAGCAAGCTGTTCCTCCCGGGTGCCTGCCTCGCCGAGCTGCCGCACGCCGAAGTCATCGAAGGGCTCGCCCGACCCGTGTCGTGAGGCGGTGGCGCTCCTCCCCAGCGCCGTGGTGGTGGCGGCTCCACACACACGCGGATGCTTCTCCCGGAGCGCCGGATGCACATGTCAGGATGGGCCTGTGCGGGCGGGGCCCGCCGACGAGAGGATGGCCATGACCGCGCCCGACCCCCACGCCCAACCGGCCATCACCGACTCGTCGAGCTCTTCGCTGGTCCGCGCCGCGATCTGGGTCGCGATCGGGGCACTCATCGCGGCAGCAATCGTGTGTGTCGTCTGGGTGCTCATCGGCACCCAGAACGGCATCATCGGCCGTGCGTTCCTGACGATCCTGCTTCTCGCTGCCTTCGCGGGAGTGGCGATCATAGACGCGCACCTCGCTTCGCGGCGACCCGCCTGGTTCGCGCTGGCGAGCATGGTCACGTGGGTCGTGACGCTGCTGCTCGGCGCGGTGCTGATCTGGCTGCCCGAGCGCTACTCGTTCGGCGGATTCAACCGGTTCATCCAATTCCTCCTGATCGTGCTGATCCTGCAGCTGGCGCTGCTGCACGTGCGGCTGTACACGAAGGCGTTCGCGCGCCACGTCACGACGTTCACCAAGACGGTCTTCATCGTGACGATCGTGCTCGTCGTCGTCCTGGCTGTGCTGCTGGTCATCCCGCTGGTGATCGCCGAGTGGGCGGAGTTCCCGGACTTCTACTGGCGCATCGTGGTCGCGATCACGATCCTCGCCGCCGTGGGCACCGCTCTGATCCCGCTCGTGAACGCGCTCTTCGCTCCGAAGAAGCCGCGGGCCGCCCAGCTGGTTCCGCCTCCGGTGGCACCTGCGCCGCAGGCATGGCCGACGTACGCCGACGGTGTCACGCCGCTGCCGGTGATGCCCGACGGTTCTCCCGACTGGAACGCCTACTACACGGGCTACCCGTCCAACGTCTCGCAGGCGATCGCGCCGGTCGCGCCCATGGCGGCACCGCCGTGGCCGGAACCGGCCGCCGCCCCGCAGTGGTCGGAACCGGCCGCGCCGCCGGCACCCGCGCCCGGACAGGGCACCCCGCCTGCGGGGTACGAGGGCTTCCCGCCGCCCCCGCCCTTGCCGCCGATCCCTCCGCGACCGTAGGGCGCTCGCCGCGCCGCGGTCGCGACTCAGCCGCGCAGCAGCTCGAGCGCAGCCATCGCGGCGTTGTGCCCGCCGATTCCGCTGACCGCGCCGCCCCGACGCGCTCCCGACCCGCACACCAGGACACGAGGATGCGTCGTCTCGACGCCCCAGCGCGCCGCGGGCGAGTCGAGCACCTCGTCGTCCTCGGCCCACGGCCACGAGAGCGACCCGTGGAAGATGTCGCCCCCGATCATGCCGAGCGATTCCTCCAGGTCGGCGGTCGTGCGCGCTTCGACGCACGGCGAACCATCGGGCGCCTCGTACACGCAGTCCGCGATCGGCTCCGCGAGAACCGAGTCGAGCGAGCGCTCGGCGGCGTGCAGCAGCTCGCGGCGCACGGCATCCCGATCTCGCCCGGCGACCAGCCGATGCGGCACCTGCAGGCCGAAGAGGGTCAGCGTCTGGGCGCCCTGGGCCCGCAGTTCGGGTCCGAGGATCGACGGGTCGGTCAGCGAGTGACAGTAGATCTCCGCCGGGAGCGGGTTCGGGATGCCGCCGCCCGCGGCCACCGCGTAGGCCCCGTCGAGCTGAGACATCGTCTCGTTGATGTGGAACGTGCCGGCGAACGCCGCTTCCGGCGCGACGCGGTCGTCGCGCAGGCGCGGCAGCCGGCGAAGCAGCATGTTGACCTTGACCTGCGCGCCCTCGGGGGCTTCCGCGACGCCCTCGCCGCCGCTGCCGCCGGCAGCGAGGAGGCCATCCAGCACAGCCGCACCGACCCCGCTCAGCACCAGGCGTCCTCGCACGGTCTCCGGATGCTCACCGCCGATCTTCACCTCACCGTCGGGAGTGATCGCGACGACGTCGGCATCGGCGCGAAGGTCCGCCCCGGCATCCCGGGCCGCTCGTTCGAGCTCGGCGCTCACGCGCCCCATTCCGCCGACCGGAACGTCCCAGTCGCCCGTGCCGCCGCCGATCACGTGGTACAGGAAGCATCGGTTCTGCCGCAGACTCTCGTCATCGGCTGAGGAGAACGTACCGATGAGCGCGTCGGTCAGCGCAATCCCGCGCGCCAGATCCGAGTCGAATGAGGCACGCAGCACTCCGCCCAGTGGTCGCTCGACCACGTCGTCCCACAGTGCGGCGTCGCCGAGGCGTCGGCGCACGGTCGAGCGACTTTGAAGCGGCTCGGTGACGGTGGGGAAGAGGTGGCGCCCGATCGGGGCGATGCGGTCGTAGAACCGCGCGAACCGGTCCGCCTCGCCTGGGTCGCCGGTCGCGCGCAGGAATGCGTCGGCGGTGGCCGCGGCATCCTCCGTGTCGACGAGTATTCCGCGCTGCGGATCCGCGGGGTCTGGCGTATAGGACGAGTACCGACGTCGGCGCAGGTCGATGCGGAGGCCGAGGTCGTCGATGATCCTGCGGGGGAGGAGGCTCACCAGATACGAGTAGCGCGACAGCCGCGCGTCGACGCCTGCCCACGGGCTTTCCGACACGGCAGCGCCGCCGAAGTGCGCCAACCGCTCGAGCACCACGACCGATTGCCCCGCGCGTGCGAGGTACGCGGCCGCGACGAGGGCGTTGTGGCCTCCGCCTACGATGACGACGTCGTGGGTGGCGGTGGTGCGCATCACCCCACGCTAACCGCCACGCTCGGCACCGCAACGGCAGCGGGGGATGCCGCGGCGATAGCGTGGTGCCATGCCACTCGCCCAGCACCTCGAGTCCTTCGCCATGGATATCGCTCGCGAGGCCGGCGAGCTCGCGCAGCGGCGCCGCACCGCGGGCGTTGCCATCGCGGCCACCAAGTCCGCGATGGCCGACATCGTCACCGAGGCGGACCGGGAGGTCGAGGCGCTCATCCGCGGGCGACTGTCAGCGGAGCGTCCCGGAGACGGTTTCCTCGGCGAGGAGTCAGGGTCGGGAGCCGGCACCACCGACATCACCTGGGTCGTCGACCCGATCGACGGCACCGTGAACTACGCATACGGCATCCCCGCGTACGCGGTCAGCATCGCCGCGGTGCGGGGCGTGCCCGTGCCCGATCAGTGGGAGGCGCTCGCCGGGGCGGTGTTCAGCCCCGCGACCGGCGAGCTGTTCCACGCGGCGCAGGGCGCGGGCGCCTGGCTGTACGGACGACGGCTCGCCGTGAACGCCGAGCCGTCGCCGGCGGGCGCGCTGATCGCCACGGGCTTCGGCTACAACCCGGCAACGCACGCCGGCGACCTCGAGCGGGTCGCGCGGGTGATGCCGATGGCGCGCGATCTGCGGCGGATCGGAGCGGCATCCCTCGATTTCGCGTACGTGGCCTCGGGGCGCTTCGACGGGTACTTCGAACGCGGCCTGCAGCCCTGGGATCACGCAGCGGGAGCGTTGCTCGTCGCTGAGGCGGGGGGACGGACGGCCCGCGTGGAGCTGGACGACATGCCCGGTCGTCCCCTCTTCGTGACGGCCGGACCGGGACTGTTCGACGCGCTTTTCGCGGCTGCCCTGGGTTCGTGAAAGGATGACGTAGCACCCATCGGCGTGTCACGGACTGCCGTACATGGCATTCCCAGGTGCCGCCCGATAGTGTTTATTGAATCGTTACCAAAGCCGCCCGAATGGCGATGGTGATCTCTTCCCGACGCCCGACCGTTGCCCCCCGACGCGACACGACCCGAGAGCCCCCTGCCCTTTGCCTTTCGATGCCCCTCAGGCTGAGTCTGCGCCCACGCGGCGCTCCAGCCGATCATCCGCCGTGCCGCTCTCGGCGACCGTGGAGACGCCAGGGGCGTCACTTGCAGGTCACCGCCGTCGGAATTCAGAGGCGGCGTCGTCTGCCACCGACACCGTCTCGATGCCGCAGCTCTCGGATGTCACTCCTCTCGTCGCAGTCGTGACCGCGCTGGCCGCGGCCGCTGAAGCGCCAATCGCCGCCCCCACCCGTCGCAGCCGCCGCGCCGGGCGAACGGCCGAGCAGCAGATCGTCACTCAGACCCTGGCGGCGACGCCGGTTGTCGCGCATGCCCCTGCGTCGACGCCCGTCGCCGATCAGGCGCCGCTGCTCGACACGGTGCAGGTCGCCCCGGAGCCCTTCGAACTGCTCGAGCCCGTCATCGACGATGCGACGCAGCCGATCGCCAAGACGCCGGGAGAAGACGCGGCCGACACGACCTTCTACTCGCCTGAGTCCGCATCCGCACCCACGGCCGCCGAGATGGACGCGTTCGAAGCCGCCGCCCGTCTCTTCGCCTTCACCGGCGAGACGCCCATCCAGTCGACTCAGACGGATGCCGCTGACGAAGAGCCCGCCGCGGCCGCCGCAGAGCCCGAAGAGAAGCACGTCCCGTCGCGTCGAAACGGCGGTGCCTCGTTCAACCGCCTCACTGCGACATCCTTCTCGGTCGGAGTGATGGGCATCGTCGGTCTGCTCACGGTTGGAATGACCATGCCGGCGGACGCGGTCTCTGCGCCGAGCGGCACCGACATCACGACCTCACTCGTTGCATCAGCCGCCGGTGACGTCCAGGTCGACGAAGACGAGATCCAGGCGTACGTCACCCCGACCGGCGTCGAGAACGCCGCGATCGACCGCGCCGAGACCTACTCGACTCTCACGATGGCCCAGCTCGCGTCGGATTCGGGCATCTCGAACTTCTCGAACTTCTTCGTCAACAACCCGAACTCGCCCATCCAGTGGCCCTTCGCGGTCGGCGTGCCCATCAGCTACGGCTTCGGCATGCGAGACGGCACCATGCACGAAGGTGCGGACTTCACTCCCGGTGAGGGTGCGCCGATCCAGGCGATCGCCGACGGTGTCGTCCGCGAGTCGACCGACTCGGGCGGCGCGTTCGGCGTGCACATCGTGATCGATCACGTCATCGACGGCGAGCTCATCTCGAGCAGCTACTCGCACATGCTCTACGGCTCGCGCACGGTCGAGGTCGGCGATCACGTCACGGTCGGAACGATCGTGGGCAACACCGGCAACACGGGCCGCTCGTTCGGCGCTCATACCCACTTCGAAATGCTCGCGAACGGCACGACGCCGATCGACCCGATCCCGTGGTTGCGCGAGCACGCCGGCGGCTGACCTCGATTCAGGGGGATGCCGGTGCTCTGGTATTCTCTTCTAGTTGCCTAGGCATGCCTGGGCGCGCCCCGATAGCTCAGTGGTAGAGCACTTCCATGGTAAGGAAGGGGTCGTCAGTTCAATCCTGACTCGGGGCTCGGACATCCGGATCTCGTACTCGGATGCCGCGCGGCAGGGTAGCTCAGTTGGTGAGAGCGCACGACTCATAATCGTGAGGTCGCGGGTTCAAGCCCCGCTCCTGCTACGAACGAGACGCCCCCGTGTGGGGCGTTTCGTTCGTTCTGGGTGCGGTTGGCTGAGCCGCATCCGCGGGCGGGCTCCCGCCGCCAAGGCTCCGCGCGCCGCGCAGCGGCGTGCGGAGGGGTGGTAGGGACAAGCCGCGCTCCTGCTACAAGAAATCGCGGCTGACCAGGATTTCTTGTCCCATATGGAGGGCCAGGCAATCGATGAGTCCAGCAACTATTCATCGCATTGACGCTCGAGGCGACCTTCTGCGCCGCTCTGGTACTGGCCGGCCGGCCGCGAACGCCCATCGGGACGTTCGGGGAGATCTCGGTCGCGAGATCACGCCGCGCAGGGTTCGTGCCGCAACGCGCTTCCGTGATGGGGACGGGCAGATCCGCCACGTGGGTGGGGCATAAGGTGCAACTGCGGGATCGTCGTTCACTTCGGGGGGTCCAGATGGTTGATCCGGGCGCAGGTTTCGGGTTCAGGCGTTTGCTGCGCGCCTTGGCAAGCGCTGTTGGCGCGGTCGCCCTGACAGTTGTCGCCCAGTCGGCCGGGCCGCAAGCGGTCGCCGGGCCGCCCACGGTAACCAGTGCGGACATCAGGTTCGCGGATCCGGACCTCACGCTGCGTTACCGCACAGCCCGGCAGGTCGCTTCCGTTCCCAGGTACGTCGACCAGATTGAAGAGGACATCACTCGATTCCTGCGGCCGTCGCCGTCGTACCCGGTGTATCCCGGTGCGGTGGCGCTGGCCGTCCACGACGGCGTCATCGTTACGCATGAGGCGGTCGGCTACGCGCTGCGCTACCTCAATGACACCCCCACGGACATTCCGCCGGACCAGTGGATTCCGATGCGACGGAACACCATCTTCGACCTGGCCTCGATGACGAAGCTGTTCACGTCGATCGCCGCGGTGCAGCTCATCGAAGACGGCCGGATCGCGCTCGATGCGCCTGTCGCACGCTACATCCCGGCCTTCGCCGCCAACGGCAAGTCCGACATCACCATGCTCAACCTGCTCACCCACACATCCGGCCTTCCCCCCGACCCAGAGCCGAGGCTGTGCGCTTACCCGACTCGCGAGCAGCAGTGGGCGGCCGTCTATGCGGTGGCGCCGGTGACTCCGCCGAACGAGGCGTTCCTGTATTCCGACATGAACATGATGACGCTGGGCAAAGTCATCGAGACCGTCACCGGGCAGACTCTCGATCGTGTGATCCGGCAGAGCATCACTGAGCCGCTTCGCATGTCCGAGACGATGTTCAACCCGCCCGCCTCACTCAAGCCGCGCATCGCGGCCGAGGAATACCAGCCCTGGACGGGTCGTGGCATCGTGTGGGGCAGCGTGCACGACGAGAACGCCTACTGCGTCGGCGGGGTTTCGGGGCACGCCGGTGTCTTCTCCACGGCGAACGATCTGGCCGTGCTGGCGCAGACCCTGCTGAACGGCGGGCAGTACAAGGGGACTCAGATCCTCGAGGAGCAATCGGTGCGTACGCTGCTCACCGATTACAACCAGGCTTTTCCCACCCATGCGCACGGGCTCGGCTTCGAGCTCGATCAACGTCGGTACATGGGCGCGCTCAGCTCGCCGGTGACGGCTGGGCACACGGGGTTCGCCGGAACGTCGATCGTCATCGATCCGCTCGCACACTCGTTCATGATCCTGCTCACCAACCGCGTCCACCCGAGCCGTAGCTGGGGCGCCGACAACCCGCCGCGCGCGGCGGTGGCGACCGACCTGGCCCTGGCCTCCCCGGTACGCCCCACACGAGGTCGCACCGCTTGGTTCGCCGGGGCAGTGGACGACACGACCGCGACGCTCACCGTTCCGGTCGCAGTTCCCGCCGGTACCGCGGAGCTGTCCTTCGACTTGTGGTACGACACCGCCGAAACCGACGGCGGAGCAGTCCAGGCATCCTCCGACGGCGGCGCGACCTGGCAACTGGTTCCGCTGTCGCTGCGGGTGGGCAGCGATCGCTGGCAGACCGATGGCACATTCACCGGATTCGAAGGCAGGCAATGGTTGCGGGCGTCGGCGCAACTCAACCCGTTGACCACTCACATTCGCTGGATCTACACCACCGGCTCGGCTGCGCACGGCCGCGGTGTCTACGTGGACGGGGTGGTGGTGAACGGTGCCCAGGGCCTGATCTTCGACGACAGTCGCCCCGCCGATGCAACTCAGTTCCAGCCTGAAGATTGGATGGAAAGCCGGACCTGAGCCGCAATGCACGCTGCATCGAGGCGATAACTGATGTCGTTGCCGACTCCAACAGACCTTGGTCGGCCGCAGCATGGTGTGATCACCGAGATGGTGAACTAGATTCTGTTATCGCCCCAACTGGCGATGAGCGCGGCTATCTCGCAGTGTTCCGCGTGCGCTCCAGGTCGTCGGGGAGGTGGGGGTGAATGCTGGGGACTCTCACGCGTCGGGGTCGGGTGCCTACGGTTGAAGCATGACCACTTCTTTCAACCTGAACAACGGCGTCGAGCTGCCGGCCATCGGACTCGGCGTCTTCCAGACCCCGCCCGATGAGACGGTTGCCGCCGTGGTGTCGGCACTGCAGACCGGCTACCGGCACATCGATACCGCCGCCGCGTACGCCAACGAGCGTGAGGTAGGGCGGGGGATCCGCGACTCGGGCGTTCCCCGCGAGGACATCTTCATCGAGACGAAGATCTGGATCAGCGACTACGGCTACGACGAGACCCTGCACGCGTTCGACAAGAGCGCCGCGAAGCTCGGTGTCGAGCAGATCGACCTGCTGATCCTGCACCAGGCGCTGCCCTCCGCATTCGAGAAGACCATCGGCGCGTACAAGGCACTGGAGAAGCTCCTCGCCGACGGCAAGGTCCGCGCCATCGGGGTCAGCAACTTCATGCCCGAGCACCTCACCTCCCTGCTCGAGCAGACCGACGTCGTGCCCGCCGTCAACCAGATCGAGGTGCACCCCTACTTCCAGCAGAAGGAGCTGCAGGCCCTCGACAAGGAGCACGGGATCCTCACCCAGGCGTGGTCGCCCATCGGCGGCATCACGTCGTACCGCGACTCGTCCAGGCGCAGCTTCGACGAGCCCGTGATCCTCGCCATCGGCGAGAATCACGGCAAGTCGGCCGCGCAGGTCATGCTCCGCTGGCACATCCAGAACGGCATCCAGGTCATCCCCAAGTCGACCAAGCCGGAGCGCATCGCAGAGAACTTCGACGTGTTCGACTTCGAACTCACCGCCGACGAGGTCGCCCAGATCGACGCGCTGGACACCGGCGTGCGCGGCGGTCCCGAGCCGGACGTCATCACCCTCGAAACCTTCGGCAGGCCGATCCCCGAGGCATAGGCCGCCGCCCGGGAGCCCGACTGGATCGTCCTCCTCTCGCCCGCCCCGCCGGACCCTCGAACAGCGACTGGAAACGGAGGTCCTGATGGAACGTCGCGCCTTCCTGGCGGGCGGCGTGCTCTTCGGCGGCGCTCTGCTGGCGTCCACGCTCGCCGGCTGCATCCCGACCCTCGAGAACAACGTGTCCCTACCTCCCAGCCCACGGCCGACCGCTGACCCCACCCCATCAGCCGCCGGCCATCTGGAAAGAGCACATCACCGACGACGAGGTCGACGGCCGCTCCGTCTCAGTAACGGATTGAGTCCAACTTCTGGGCGCGCATCACCACGGGTCCACCCGCGAGACGACAGCAAAGCACGGGTCGGTCAGTGGATCGACCCGGTCAGATACCGTTGCACCGTCGGTGCCACGGCCGCCACCACGGTTTCCGGATCGGCCGAGGCGAGTGGTTCCACCCGGACGATGTAGCGGGCGACGACGAGACCGACGATCTGGCTGCCGATCAGGCTCGCGCGCAGCGCCCCGTCCGAAGCGTCCACCGCACCGGCGATCCGGCCGAGGACCTGACTGCTGATGAACTCGCGGAGCATGCGGGTCGCCTCGTCGTGCGTCATCGCGGACCGGATGAGGATGATCATGCCGCTCGCGTTTCCCGGGCGATCCCACTCGGCGATGAACTGCCGCAGCAGTCGCTCACCGAGACTTTCCAGCCCCCCGGACAGCAGCGACGAGAGCACCGCGCCCGGATCGATCGGCAGGTCCATCGCCGCGCGGAAAAGTCCGGCTTTGTCGACGAAGTAGTGCCGCACCATCCCGGCGTCGACGCCGGCCGCCCTCGCGATGTGCCGAAGGCTCGCCGCGTCGTACCCGCGCTCCGTGAAAGTCTGGCGCGCCGCCGCCAATACCCGCGCGCGGGTGTTCTGGTCGCCGGGCGGCCGTCCTCGTCGCGGTGCCGACGGGGACGTCATGCTGGCGGCGGGCCGCTGGCGGCGGCGGATGACGGGAGCGTCACCAGCCCGCTGGCCCCGTCGACGGTGACCTGGACGCCGGTCGTGATGGCCTCGGTCGCGTGTGGCACCCCCACCACCGCCGGGATGCCGTACTCCCGCGCGACGACGGCACCGTGGCTGTTGGCACCGCCCATCTCCATCACGAGGCCGCCGGCCGTGAGGAACAGGGGCGTCCAGCCCGGGTCAGTGGACGGGGCGACGAGGATCTCGCCTGGTTCCAGCCGGGCGCCGACCGGGTCCAGGACGACCCGCGCCGTTGCGGTGACCGTTCCGGCCGAAGCAGGCGTTCCGCGGAGCGATCCCGGCTGGACGGACGTCGAGCCGGAACCGAGAGCCTCGAGCTCCGTCCCGTCGGACAGCAGGACCCGCGGCACGTGGCGGCGGCGCAGCTCGGCGTCGTAACGCTCCCGTCGCTCACTGACCGCCACGCGCAGGTCAGCGCCCGAGGCGGCGCGTTTCGTCTCGTCGAAATCGAGGAAGAACACGTCCTCCGGCTGCGCGATCCGCCCCGCATCGGCAAGTTCGCCGCCGATCCGGAGCAGAGCCGCATGCGCCCCGGCCATGGCGGTGATGATGAGGAACTTCGGCATCTCGCGCATCCCGACCAGGGCCCGAGCGCGTCGCAGGCAGAATCGGACGGCAGCGGCACGAAGCCGGCCACGCTGACGGGCGCGGCGGACCAGCGTGCGCATCATGCTCGTGGCCTCGCTCGCGCCATCCGCGAAATGCTGTTCGGGTGTGGCT
This sequence comes from uncultured Actinomycetota bacterium, assembly GCA_963772625.1. Lineage (GTDB taxonomy): Bacteria > Actinomycetota > Actinomycetes > Actinomycetales > Microbacteriaceae > Microbacterium. The sequence goes on from CAVYXT010000004.1 coordinate 289,735, forward strand.
GCCTCCGCGGTCAGGCGCAGGTATCCGGAGAGCACGCCGAACAAGTGCGCGGGGTCGTCCGACCAGCGCGGCATGCCCAGATCGATCTCGGCGACCGCGCGGTGACCGTAGCGGCCCAGGAAGTCGGTCATGTTGCGCTGCAGGACGGGCGGCAGGGTACCGGCGCGGTAGCCGTCGGCGAGGTCGCGCGCGGTCCGCGACCCCAGCGCGGATGCCGAGTCGGCGTCGCTCCGGGCGCGCACGGCGACGCGCCACAATGCGAGATCCATCTCCGTGGTCACGTTGTCGGGAACGCTGCGAAGGACCGACTGCAGGTCGCCGGAACCCATCGAGCCACGCAGCATCCGCCCGGCGAGTCCGAGCATGGCGAAGCCGACGGCCGCCCCGGGCAGGCTGCGCGGCGCGAGCGGCATCGCATCGAAGAGCAGGTCGACGACGCCGTCGACCCGGGTCGCGATGTCGCCGCCCGGCGGGATATCTCGGGCACGAACCTCGTCGGCGAGACGCCGCACCCGGCGCTGCGCGGCCGAGGGACTGAAGAGCGCCTGCGCGACGACGAACGGCAGCCGGATCCGTATGGCGAGACGAAGCGCCGGCCACACGAAACGGCGCCGGGATCCTCGCAGTACGGAAAACCGCGGATCACCGAACAAGCCGCGTAGCACGACCGCAGACCGTGCCTCCATCACGTCCAAGGCCCGGGGCATGATCTCGCGGCCCACCGCCGATCGCACGATCGACGTCGCGTCGACGAAGATCCGGTCGCCGCCGACCGCGAATCCGCCTGGCCCGTCGATGATCCGCTCGGGTCTGCGACCGACGAGGTCGAGGAACCCCGAGCCCACGACTCTGAATGCGGCGACGCCCATCGGCGTGATCGGCCGGTGCAGGCCTTGCGCAAGGCTGATGCAGAAGTAGACGCGGGTGTCGTCAGCAGACAGCGGCGTGGCGCGGACGGGGATGGGATACAGCGTCGTGATCGGCCGGGACTGCGTCAGCCACACGTGTCCGTCGGCGTCCATGGCCCACTCGATATCCTGGGGGCTGCCGAACGCGGTCTCCACTCGCTCGCCGAGCGACGCCAGATCACGCACCTGAGCGTCGGTCAGGCTGGCCGCCGGCTGGTCGACCGAGCGTCCTCGCCGCCGCTCGAGGATGCGCCGCGTGGCGGTGTCGACGACGAAGTGGTCGGGGTCCACCGCGCCGGAGACCACCGCGTCGCCGAGGCCACGCGCGGCATCGAGCACGGCCTGCCGCCGCCTGCCAGTCACCGGGTCGGTCGTGAACAGAACGCCTGCCGACACGGCGTCCACCATTCGCTGCACGACGACGGCCAGCGCGACCCCGGAGCCGTCGATCCCCTGGGCGGCGCGGTAGGCGACCGCGCGGTCGGTCCACAGCGACGCCCAACAGCGATGCACGGCTTCGAGCACATCGTCGATGCCGGCGACGTTGAGGTACGTGTCCTGCTGTCCGGCGAAGCTCGCGCCGGGCAGGTCCTCGGCGGTGGCCGACGATCGCACCGCGACCGGACCCCCGACGCGCGAGACCAAGAGCGCGTAGGCGTCCCGTACGGCGTCGGCCACCGGCTCCGGGAACGGTGCAGCGAGGACAGCTGCACGCGCGGCCGGCGCATCCGCGCTGCTTCCCGCCTCGACGCTGGTTCCGCCCACGGCAAGCCGGTACGCGTCGGTGGTGATGCAGAAGCCGGGTGGCACGTCGAAGCCGGCACGGATCAGCTCTCCGAGATTCGCCGCCTTGCCGCCGACCGCCCCGATGTGGTCGGCCGATAGTCGGGCGAGATCGAGAACGAGTGCGGTGTCGCCATCCACGAAGGCAGGCTGGTCGGGTGTGACCATTTCCCGTCCTTCCGACCAGATAATTCCACATGTGTGGAGTTACTGGAAGGATCGCACTCCGGGAGCCCACCCGCAAGGCCCGCCGTCGCCGAGCACGCAGGCACCCACTTCCGAGCTGCCCGCCCCGATGGCAGTGTTGTGACATGGACATCGAGGAGTGGTGGTCCCAGCTCGACGCAGCTACCCGCGAGTGGCTGATTGCTCACAACGGTGAGGCCGTGCCTCCAGAGGTGGTTAGCGAGATCGTCGCGGCCGGCGGGGTGGTGGCTTCCGACGCCGGGTGGGTCGGCGGCGAGCGAGCAGAGGGCCTCTATCTCTCGGACGAGGCCATCGACTGGATCGAGGCAATCGCGAACGGCGAGATGCCGGACTCCGGCCTGGGACATGGACCAGCGGAATGACGGCCGACAGCAGTTCAGTCGACAGCTACATCGCATCGCTCGATGAGCAGACCGTCAAGGACAGTGAAACGCTCATAGAGATGATGCAGCGGATCAGCGGGCAAGAGCCGACACTGTGGAATGTCGGCACCATCGGCTTCGGCACCTACCACTACAAGTACGACAGCGGGCGCGAAGGCGACGGCCACACGATCGGCTTCTATCCGAGGAAAGGCAAACTGACCATCTACTTGATGGATGGCACGGCACGCCACTCCGACCTGCTCGCCAAGTTGGGCAGGCACTCCACCACTGGATACTGCGTTTACATCCGGCGGCTCAGCGACGTCGAACTGCCGGTGCTCGAGCGGATCATCCGAGAGTCGTATGCGCTCGTCGAGTCCAAGTCCCAGGACGGACCGATCCGCGAGATCCTGTGGAAGACCGAGGAGTAGCGGGCCCCCCGACTCGTCCATGCAGGACCGGCGATGCTCAAGGTCCTTTCGCCTGCTGGGCGGTCAGTTCGTCTTCGCGGGTCGCCGCCCAGGAGGCGAGCACTTTCAGGGCGTCTGCTGACGGCGAGTTGACCGCGGCGGTGTACACGTTGAGCACGAGACCGGGCTCACTGGGCAACTCCATCGACTCGAAATTGAGCTCGAGGTCGCCGACGACCGGATGGTGCAGCCGCTTGGTCCCGCTGCGGTGGTACTTCACATCGCGGGACGCCCAGCGCTGTCGGAACAGCTCGCTCTGCGTTGAAAGCTCGCCGATCAGGCGGATCAGGTCGGGGTCGTGTGGATTGCGGCCGGCTTCCAACCGGAGCATCGCGGCCGCGTCGTGCGTGATCTGGTCGTAGTCACGCCAGAACTCCCGTGCCTTCGGATTCAGGTACGCGAACCGGGTGGTGTTGACAGGCCGACGCGGGTCGTCGTACACCGGCGAGTACAGCGCGCGGGCGAGACGATTGGCGGCGAGGATGTCGTGCCGGCCGTTGCGCACCCACGCCGGCGCATCCGAGATCGCGTCCAGCACCTGCTGCACCGCGGGCCGCACCGTCGACTTCGCCTTCATGCTCCGTTTGACGCCCGGACCCGACGTGCGGGCGAGGTCGTGCAGGTACTCGCGCTCCGCCTCGTCGAGCTGCAGCGTGTTCGCGATCGCATCCAGCACGCTGTCGGACGCACCGGCAAGATTGCCTCGTTCCAGACGCACGTAGTAATCCACGGACACGCCCGCCAGCATCGCCACCTCTTCCCGTCGCAGCCCTGCGACGCGACGGTTCCCGCCGTACGCGGGGAGGCCCGCCTGATCCGGCGTGATTCGGGCGCGCCGGCTGCTCAGGAATTCCCGGACTTCGCCACGGATGTCAGCCATGCGACAACGCTACGGCCCCTTCTGCCGGCCACGGGAGGCCCTGCGAGTGCCTGGCTTCCGTGTCATTCGTCGCTCTTCGGCAGTTCGCCGTGGGGTACCAGGTACTGGCGCTGCAGCCACTCGCCGAATCCGCGGACTTCCAGGTACTTCTGTATCTCGTCGCGAGCAACCACAGGATCGTGCGCCGCGTAGGAGGCGAACACTTCCAGCTTGCGGTCGAGGACGTCGGGGTCGAGGTTCGCGGGGCGCTCCGCGGCAAGGTATCCGATCGCGTATTGCACCACCTCGGCGTCGATGGGTCCGGCGTCGACCGCCTCGGCGACGATTCGACCGACGCTCTGGTGATCGGGATGGTCTCCGCTCGCAACCCCAAGGGGCCCAGGGTGGTGCGTGATCACGATCGTCGCCCGGTGGGCGAGCACGAGTTCCGTCACGGTGCTCCGGAGAAGGTCGAGAGTAAGCGCCTGCCCGGTGTCCAGTGTGCTGATGGAGGACAGCTCGCCGGTCAGCAGCCGCCGCAGGCTGTGCCGTCCTGTCGCCTCGTATCCCGCCCCGCCCAAGCCGCCATCGGGCAGCCGCAGGAACGTCAGCGACACGCGGTCGTCCCCGTCAGGCCGGGTGACGGTCACCGTCACGCCGTTGTCGAGGACCACGGATCGGTCCGACCACGGGCCGGACGCGCCGCGCATGTTGTCGTAGGCGGCACGGATGCCGCGCTCCCTGCCGTCCATGTACGGCGATCTGCCCTTGCCTGCATCGCCGGCAGTGAAGAAGAAGCTGTGCGCGTGGTGCCCGCTGTCCAGGGCATGCATGACAGTCGGATTGGCGAAGATGAGGTCGTCGTCATAGTGCGCCCAGAACGTCGCGACGGTTTCGATCAGACGCTCCTCACTGCCAGTCGACTCCGCCCGCACGATCTCAGCGCCTCATATGGAAGTCGAAACGGTGCGCGTACGGCGTGTCCGGGATGAAGTGATCGGCTCCCACCGGAGGAAAGATCTGTCTGCGGAAGCGCTTGTCGAGCAGGTCGTCCAAGCCCGGGACGCGGCGACCCTCCACGTCATTCCAGCCCACGACGAGCCACGCGCCGGGTCGCATAACGTCGGCGATCTCATCCAGTGCCTTCCCGACATCCGCCGGGTCGTTCAGCCCCCAGCCGATCACTCCGTTGCAGAGGATCAGATCGAATGTGCCGGGGTCGAACTTGTCGGTGAGGTGTGTGGCAGAGAGTGTGTGGTGGTTCGGACCTGCGATGCGCTGTTTCTCCGGGTCGACATCGATCGTCCAGTAGTCGACACCCGCGAACAGTCGGGGGTAAGAACGGGTGTACCACGCCACTCCGATGTCCAGGACGTGACGGATCTCGTCGCCGGCGAGGAAGCCGGGAACGATGACGTCCTCGAGGAACACCCGATCCGGGGTCGCGAGCCTCCAGCGACCGTTCTTCCATCGCATCTTGCTCCGCAGCCGCAAGCTACGGGGCACCAGCCTCTTCAGATTGTGCGGGGACATGAACCAATTCAAGGTCTCGGTGCGAGTTCGGTTGTTGGCGATTATGCCCTAGGGGCCGGATGACCGCGACGTCCGACCTGCGGCGGGTCGCGACGCGGGTGTCACAACGAGGGCGCTGCGGCCGGTGTCGGGGTTGGGGCCGGTGACGCCGGCAGGCCTCCGTGAGGAGCCGCTGAGGCTAGCGGCGCTGTCAAACCGAAACCTGAAAGACTCTTGCAGATTTCCCGTGCCGAGGATAATCTGAAGTCGTCTTTCAGATTGGAGCGGCCATGTCACCGTCAGCCGAGAACCGCCCTCGGATCGAGGACCCTGCCGTCCTGGAGGCGCTGGCACACCCTGTCCGGCTCGACGTGCTCGGGTTCCTCATGTCGCAGGGACCCGCGACCGCATCAGAGTGCGCACGCGCCGTGGGGGACACCCCTTCGAACTGCAGCTATCACCTCCGAGTGCTCGCCAAGCACGGGCTCGTCGAGCCCGCGGCATCCGTCGACGGACGGGAGCGGCCATGGCGCGCGACCGTCACCGGCCTCAGCACGGATATGGGCTCGGATGATCCGGCCACGGCCGCCGGCGCGACAGCGGTGATCGGCGCGTCCATTCAGCTGGACTACCAGCTGGCGCGGGAGCACCTGCGCAGGCGCGACCAGATCGAGGGGCCTTGGCGCGACGTGGATGCCCACCTGAACTATGGATTGCGGGTGTCTCCCAGTGAGCTGCGGTCGATCGTCGAGCGGATCGACGAGATCGTCCGCCCGTACATCGCCGCGACGCGCGACGACGGTCCCGACGACGCTGCCCTCGCTTCCTTGTCGGTCCTCGCGTTTCCGCGGCCCACCTTCGAACGGCCCGCGCCATGAGATCACGCAGCGCGTTCGCCTTCGCGGCCTTTCGCAGGCTCTGGATCGCGGGTTTCGTCTCCGACATCGGCGATTGGATGCTGTTCATCGCCCTGCCGTTGGTGGTGTTCCAGCTGTCCGGCTCGGCGCTGGGAACCTCGATCGCATTCCTGCTCGAGCTCGTGCCCGGGGTGCTGCTCGCCCCGCTGGCGGCGAGACTGGCCGGCCGATTCGACAGGCGCTGGCTGATGGCCATCGTGAACGCGGCTCAGGCTCTCGCGCTCGTGCCGCTCATCTTCGTCCAGAACGAGGCGGCGCTGCCCCTCGTGTATGCCGTCATCTTCGTCCACGCGTCGCTCAGCACACTCTTCGAACCCGCCAAGAACTCGCTTCTGCCCGACTTGGTCGACGCCGACCGGCTCGTCTCCGCGAACGCGCTCATCGGGCTGAACCAGAACCTCGGCAGGCTCATCGGCGGACCGCTCGGCGGCGTGCTGCTCGCCATCGGCGGCCTGGGATTGATCGTGACGGTCGACATCGTGACCTACGTCGTGTCGGCCGTTCTCATCGCTACCCTTCCGGCAACCCCGGGTCACGTCACCGACCCCGCCGACAGCGCTCCCGCAGGCGTGCTCGCGGCCCTTCGGATCCGGCGCCTCGGCGGCGCCTACGCGATCATCCTCATCTCGAGCGTCGCTCAAGGTTTGTTCCTCGTGATCTTCCTCCTGTTCGTGCTCGGTCCGATCGGCGGGTCGGACGCAGAAGTCGGCGCACTGCGCGGCATCCAGGCGGTCGGAGCGATCGTCGCCGGCGTCGGTCTCGGGCTTCTCGTCCGCGCCGGCAGTCCGCGTTCGCTCACCATCGCGAGCCTCTTCGCATTCGGTCTGCTGTCGCTCGCGATCTGGAACCTGCCTGCCCTCACCACGAACGTCGTGCCCTACCTCGTCCTCTTCGCGGCCGTGGGTGCCCCCGGGGTCGTGATGGTCGCCGGTCTCATGAGCACGCTGCAGAGCGAGTCCAGCCCTCCGCAACGGGCCGGTGTCTTCGCCGCGGTCGGGCTCGTCGGAGCCGTCGGCCAAGGTGCCGGCATCCTCCTGGCTGGGCTCGCTGACGGCCCGATCGGTCTCGTTCCCCTTCTCGAGCTGCAAGGCATCCTGTACCTGGTCGCCGGCGTGATCGCGTACTTCCTGCTCCCGCGGCACCGCAAGACGGTCGCGGCCGCAACGGACGGGCAATCCGCTGAGCCCATCGGCGGGTCGCAGCAGAGCGCTTTCGAGGCGAGCGGGCCGCGCGCGTAGATGCGGGTAGCGTGAACCCGTGATCTGGGATGCCGCAAGCACCGTGGTGGGCGCGGCCATCGTCGTCTACGGGCTGTCCGACATCTTCCTCACCCTCGTGCACCCGCACGCGCGTGGGCGGCTGACCCGCGGGATCGTCGCCGGAATCTGGAACCTGACGTCCCGCTTCGGGCGGCGTGCCCGGGCGGCATCCGGTCCGCTCGCGGCGATCAGCGTCGTCCTCGCGTGGGCGGCGATCCAGGCGATCGGCTGGGGGCTCATCTACCTCCCGCATGTGCCCGACGGGTTCCTCTACTCCGAGGGGATCGATCCTGCTCGGTACCCTGACGTGCTCGAGGCTCTGTACTTCTCCCTGGTGTCGCTGTCGACGCTCGGCTTCGGCGAGGTCGTGCCTACCGACCCCTTCGTCCGCCTGCTCTCACCCCTGCAGGCGGTGACGGGTTTCGCGCTTCTGACCGGCGGGGCGACATGGCTCCTGCAGCTCTTCCCGACGCTCGCGCGTCGCCGCTCCACTGCGCTGTACCTGACCCTGCTCGGCCGGGCCCGCTACGCGGAGCAGCTCGGCACGCTTGATCCCGTCGCCCCGTCCGGCGTGCTGCACGCCGTGGCGCAGCAGCTCGCGAGCGTGCGTGTCGACCTCAGCCAGAGTCCCGAGTCGTATTACTTCCGTGAGGGCGAAGCGCCCACATCCCTCGGGCACGCCCTGCCCGTCGCGCAGGCACTCGCAGACGCGGCGCTCCAGTCGCCGCACGCCGACCTTCGGATCGCGGGGTCGATCCTGGACGACGCGCTCGAAGACCTGGGGGAGTGTCTGCGCGACAACTTCGGCGCAGGCGGCGAGTCGCGCGCCGATGTGATGCAGTCGTTCGCGCGGGACCACTCGTGACCGCCTCTCTGTTTCGAGACGCACGTCACGCGCCGGTGGCGATAGCACCTGCGTCAGGGAGGGACAAGGGCCCTGGGATGATGGAGCAGGAGGAGCAGGCTGGGGTCATGGCGAGCGAGCGAGCTTCTTCCGAGGTCGTCGCCGAAGGTGCGCCCGCGCTCGAGTCCGCGTGGGTCGAAGCCGCCGAGCTCCGTGCGGGTGAGTGTCATCGTTCCGGTCTTCCGACCGGGAGAGGGCTTCGACGAGCTCCTCGAATCGCTTGATCGCCAGTCGTTGCCATCGACAGAGTTCGAGATCCTGTTGTGCGACGACGGCTCTGGGGAGCCGACGGGTGATCGCCTCCAGCGGGCGGCCCGAGCCCGCTCCAACGTCCGCGTCCTGACCCTGCCGCACACCGGCTGGCCGGGCACGCCCCGAAACCACGGTGTCGACGCGGCGCGAGGCGAGTACGTGTTCTTCTCCGACCAGGACGACCGGCTCTTCCCCGACGCGCTGCAGCAGCTCTGCGACTACGCGGACCGCCACTCGTCCGATGTCGTCATCGGCAAGGTCGTCGGCGTCGGCCGAAAGATCCCGCGCCAGATCTTCCGCCGCGACATCCCTCACGCAGTGCTGGGCAAAGACCCGCTGCTCGAGCTGCTGACTCCGCACAAGCTGTTCCGCACGTCCTTCCTGCGCCAGCACGGCATCCGATTTCCGGACGGCCGCGTGCGGCTGGAGGACCACCTCTTCGTGATGCAGGCCTACTTCAAGGCGAGGACGATCTCAGTCCTCGCGAGCCGGCCCTGCTACGCCTGGTTGAAGAACGAGGGCAGTGCGAGCTCGTCGCGCATCGATCCGGTCACCTACTTCCCCCATCTGGAAACCGTGCTCGACCTCGTCGAGGACAACACCGAACCCGGTCCGCTGCGCGACACGCTCTTGCGCCATTGGTATCGCGGCAAGATCCTGAAGCGACTCGACGCGACACGAGTGGCCCGCTACCCCGACGAATATCTGCAGCGCTTCCTCGACGTCGTCACTCCGATCGTGCAGCAGAGATTCGGCCCCGGCGTGGACGACGGTCTCCCCTTTCCACTGCGGATCCGTTCTGCGCTGCTGCGCGCCGACCGGCGCGACGACCTGCTGCGTCTCGCCCAGTTCGAAGCCGGACTCGAATGCCGCGCCGAGGTGACGCGCGCGGAGTGGACGCGCACCGGGAAGCTCAACCTGACCGTCCGCTTCCGGGTCGTTCGCGACGGGGAGGATGCGCTGATCTTCGATCGGCCCGCCACCACGGCGTCGTCCGCAACCGGCGGATCGACGAAGGACGTGCAGCCCTCCGTCTGGGTGCCCCCCGAGCCGCTGGGGCGCGGGATCCTTCCGCCGGAGGCTCTCGATGCGAGTCGAGACATCGGCCGAGGCCGGGTCGATCTCCTCCTGCGCGACGGGGCAGGTGGCGCTGAGCGCCGCATCGCGGGCCGCTCGCCGCAGAGCACCACGCACGCGACCATCACCGTCGACCCCCTGAACATCTTCGCCCGGCGCGATTCGTCGCCGGGCGGGCAGCTCGTGGCACGCGTGCGTCACGCCGGCTGGACGTTCGAGACGGCACTCCGAGCCGATCGAGCGACGCTGGACTCGGTGCGTCGCTCTCCCATCCTGGCCGGACGCAGATGCGCGCTGGTCCTGCGGACCGACGGCACGGTCGAGTTGCGCCGCGACGGACGCGCGCGCAGCTTCAGGGACACCGCTGCGCGTGCGGCACGGCGGGCGGGGCGGCTCGCGCGTCGGGTCGTTCAGCGAGTGCGGGGACTCGTGCACCGGGGCACTTCCGGCTCGCGGTAGCGAGGCCGAGTGATTGCCGCCAGCGGATGGCGGCGGCATCCATTCAGGCTCTTTGATGTACCAACGAGTTGTTTGTACAAACGCGCGTTTGTGCTTTACGCTCTCTGCCATGACCTCGACTGCCGCGCCCGCCCTCGATGACGCGTTCCACGCGCTCGCCGACGGCAATCGGCGTGTGATTCTCGCGGCTATCCGCGAAGGCCGCCGGCCAGTGGGAGAGATCGCGCGCGAGCTCGGCCTCTCGCAGCAGGTGGTCTCGCATCACTTGAAGGTCCTCAGACGAGCGGGCCTGGTCACGAGCTCCCCGTCGGGCACGCGCCATCTGTATGCGGTGCGGGTCGAGGGATTGGCCGTCGGCAAGGCGTTCTTCGATGACTTCTGGCCGGAGCGGCTCACCATGCTCAAGCGCGCGATCGAGGAAGCGCAGGAGGCGACGGATGGCTGAGCATCGATCGTCGATCGATATCGCCGCCACTCCTGAGACGGTCTTCGGCTACCTGGTCACCGATGCGGGCATCACCGCGTGGATGGGCGACTGGGCGCGGGTGGAGCCTGTGCTCGGCGGAGCATTCGCCGTGAACATCGCCGGCTACGGCGCCCGCGGCACGTTCCTCGAGATCGACCCCCCGCGCCGCGTCACCGTGTCGTGGGGGTTCGAGGGTAGTGACACCCTCCCGCCGGGCAGCTCCACCGTGTCATTCGAACTCAGTCCGACTCGAGCGGGGACGCGCCTCGAGGTCGTGCACACCGATCTGCCGGAAGGCGACGTGCCCGGCCACGTCGACGGGTGGGATCACTTCCTGCCGCGCCTGGCCATCGCCGCGTCGGGCGGCACCCCACGCCAAGACACCTGGAAGCCGACACCATGAGCACAGAAGGGATGCAACCGAAAATGACGACTACCGACGCCCTCGCGGTCGTAGAGCGCTACCACGAGGCGTGGACGAGCGGTGACATCGACCGCGCGATGGCGTTTCTCGCCGAATCCGTCGCCTGCTATGCCCCCGACCCCGACGTGACCACGAAGGATCAGTGGCGCGACTACCTGTCCGGCTTCGTCCCGATGCTGACCGGGGCCCCGGAACTCACGCGGATGTCGGACGGCAACCGGGTGTCGTTGTGGTATTTCCCGCAGACCGAGGTCACCACGACCACGCTCGCGAGCGAGTTGTTCACGGTCGAAGACGGCCGGATCGTCGAGATCCGCCTGGCATTCGACCGCCTCGGCTACATGCCGCGGCAGGACGGGCCGGAATGACCTCGCGAGTTCCGGACGACGAGACTCGCGCGTTGCTGGATCGGATCGAGCGGCGTCTGCCCGACCGACCCGTTCGCGAGGTGCGGATGTTCGGGGCCATCGCCGTGATGGTTGACGATTCGATGGTCGTGGCTGTGAACAATGACCGGAGCCTGCTCGTGCGGGTCGATCCCGCGGACGACGAGGAACTGAGCAGGCGGTCGGAGGCCTCGCGCGCAGAGATGGGCGCCGGCCGGTCGATGGGTCCGGGTTGGCTGCGGATCAGTGAGCACACGATCGCAGCGGACGACGCCCTCGACTTCTGGATTCAGGCGGCGCTCCTGCGTCTCGAGCGCTCGACTTCGACCGAAGGATCGCGCCGACCTCACCGCGGGAGTCGGTCGGCCACCCGATAGAAGAGGTGCACGACCTGGTGTCCCTCCACGACTCGCACCTGCTCCAGGTGCACGGCGGACCCGTCGAGCTCGTCGAACAGTCGGGTGCCGTTTCCGAGCAGCACGGGAACCAGGTGGATCCACAGCTCGTCGAGCAGGCCGAGCCTCAGACACTGCATGGCGATGTCGCCGCCGGCGACGCCGACCGGCTTGTCGCCGGCGACAGCCTTGGCCTGCCGGATCGCACTCTCGACGCCGTCGGTGACGAACGTGAACGGGGCGTCGCGGTCGCGCCACTCCTCGGGCACCTCGTGGGTCACGATGAAGCTCGGGATGCCCATCGGGTCGTCTCCGCCCCAGGCTTCGGCGTCGTCGAACGTGACGCGGCCCGTCACGTTCGCGCCGAGTTCGAATGCGTCGCGCACGATCGGAGCGCTCGCCTCGTCCACGTGGAAGGTGAGCTCATTGTTGGGCATCTGCACCGCGACATCGCCTCCCTCGTACCACGCGTGCACTTCCTCGGTGGAGTGGTCGGTGCGCGCGACGAAGCCGTCGAGCGACATCGACATCTCGATGACGACCTTCGGGTCACCTGCGCTCATGATTTCTGGAGTCCTCTCTGGGTCGGGGGATGCTGCTCCTCGGGTCGCATCGATATGAATGTCGTCACGCCAGCGCCTCGTCGATCTGGCCGATGGCGTCGCGCATGCCTTCGTCTGTGCCCATGTCAAGGACGGTCTGCAGGTCTTCCGCCGAGTCGAACGCGATGAGGTAGGTGGCGCGAGTGGTGTCGCCGACGCTGATGAAGGAGTAGACGTTGTGCGAGACGGGCAGGTCGGGTTTGGGCGAGAGGTTCGCATCGGCATATCCCTCGTCGAAGCGGAAGCTGCGCGGTTCGTCCACTTCGGTGATCTGCCACCAGCCGCCGTAGCGCTCGCCGTCCGGGCCGGTCATGTAGTACGTGCTCCGCCTGCCGGGCGTCAGGTCGTGGTCGACGAAGGTCGCCGGGTAACCCGGCGGCCCCCACACCCGCTCGAGCTGACGCGGATCGGCGTACACCGCCCATACCCTCTTCACCGGGGCGCGGAACTCGGCCGTGATGGTGAGGGTGTGATTTTCGACGTCCTTCGCGATGTCGAGCACGGGCATGTCAGGTCTCCTTCGGAGGCGGGTCGTCGGCGAGCAGCTCGTCGATGCGGTCGATGTGGGCGCGCCAGATTGCTTCGAACTGGTCCAGCGTCGAGGTGACCGCGCGGATCGCATCCATGTCGCCGCTCGCGAGCTGTTCGCGCCCGCTGCGGCGTTTGCTCAGGAGACCGGAACGTTCGAGGACCGCGACGTGCTTCTGAACCGCGGCGAAGCTCATCTCGTATTTCGCGGCGAGCTTCGTGACCGATTGTTCACCGGCGAGGACGCGCCTCAGGATGTCGCGGCGGGTCCGGTCGGACAATGCGTGCAGCGCGGCATCCACCCGATCCACGCTGCTTCTGCTCACGAGGCGATCGTACAACCAAACGGTTGTAGGTTTCCAGCAGACGTGCTTTACTGCGTGGGAGTCGGAGGACTGCCCGGCGTGATCGGCGGACGCCGACGCCAAGCGCCGAGCGAGCGAGGCCCTAACGGAGCAGGAGAATGAGATGAGCACGATCGTGGTGCAGGCGTTCATCACCCTCGACGGCGTCGTCCAGGCCGATGACGGCACCGAGGAGAACGGCGACGCCGGCTTCGAGTACGGCAACTGGCCGATCGACTACGACACCGAGCACGGCGGCGACGAGATCAACGACATCGTCGGGGAGTGGGAGCGCAGAACCGAGGCGCTGCTGCTGGGGCGGCGGACATACGAGATCTGGGCGAACTCGTGGGGTGTCTGGGACGAGAACGCCGGCGGTTTGGACGGCGAGCTCACCCGTAGGTACAACCGGGTGCCCAAGTACGTGGCGTCGCGCACGCTGTCCGAGGTCCAGTGGAAGAACTCCGAGCTCCTCGGCTCGGACGTGCCGGCCGCTGTCGAGAGGGTGCGCGCGGAGCGGGATGGCGAGATCCGCGTGTGGGGGAGCACCAAGCTGATCCGGACGCTGGCCGAGAACGACCTGATCGACGAGTACCGGCTTGCGGTCTATCCGCTCGTGCTGGGCACCGGCACCAAGCTGTTCCCCGAGGGGTTCCCGGTCGCCAGGCTCACGCGGACCGGCACCCGCGTCCTGCAGTCCGGGGTGGTGATCAACACCTACCGTCGAGCTGACGCGCGCTGAGGCTGATCGATCGGTTTCCGAAAGGGCCGAGCCGAGGTTGTCAAGTCCCGTGCCGTCGAAGGGGCGGCGTGGAGTCGACGAACTCCGATGTCGAGGCTCCCGACAATGCGGAGGCTGTGCGCGAGATGAGGGACCGGATCGACGCCGTCACGCGGCCGCCGAGGGCGAAGCCGGCCGAACCGTGGCCCGGACCTCATTTCGACTTCACCGAGGGAATCTGAGCGCCCGCCCGTCATTGGGCACGGAGGCTTGCGCACTGCGCACGCGGGAGGAGGTGCGCGAAGCGGAGGACCGAAATCGACCGATCCATCCTCCCGATCCCGCATCTCCTCCCTATCGCGCAGGAAGCGCGCGGTGGCGCGCCACGCTAGCGGCACTCACCGCTGTTGGCAACGGGTCGACGTCGCCGTCACCGCTCGGAAGACTGAACACGGAAAGGACGACCATTCATGAGCGGCAGCACGGGCGACCACAGCATCGGAACCACGGACAACGAGGCGGGCATCCAGCCCCTGCGAGACGGCGACACCTCCATCGAGCCCGATCCCGCAGCGGATCCGGCGCAGGCCGAGTGGGATCGCACGACGGCGCTCGACGCGGGCGCCCGACCGGAAGACCTCGACGTCGGGACGGTGACCGGTGACGATCCCGCGCAACTGCCCGCCGACGACGATGACGTGCCCGCGAGCGACCTCCCGGGCGATGCGCTCCAGCCTGAAACGCAGGGCACCGACCCTGTGGATGCCGAGCTCGGCGAAGATGGACAGGGAGACCTTTCGCCCGGGGACCTCTGAGTGTTCGAGGGGTTCACCGCCGAGTCGATTTCCGTCGACGGTGCCGAGATCTTCGTCCGCCATGGCGGCGAGGGGCCGCCCGTCGTGCTCCTGCACGGGCATCCGCGCACGTCGGCGACCTGGCATCGCGTGGCACCTCAGGTCGTCGCGGCCGGCTTCTCCGTGATCTGCCCGGATCTGCGCGGCTACGGCAGGTCGAGCAAGCCGCCCACGACCGCCGACCACGCGCCGTACTCGAAGCGGGCGATGGCCGGCGACATCGTCCAGGTTCTGCAGGCGCTGGGTCACGATACTTTCTCGCTCGTCGGCCACGACCGCGGGAGCTACGTCGCGCTGAGGCTGGCGCTCGATCACCCCGCCGCGATCGAGCGTCTCGTGCTGATCGACTGCCTGCCGATCAGCGAGCACCTCCGCCGCTGCACGGCCGAGTTCGCGGCCGACTGGTGGCACTGGTTCTTCTTCGCCCAGCCGGAGACGCCCGAGCGGGTCATCAACGCCGATCCGGATGCCTGGTACGACGGCGACCGAGAGGCGATGGGCGCCGAGAATCACGACGAGTGGCTCGCGGCGATCCGCAACCCCGAGACCGTGCACGCGATGCTGGAGGACTATCGCGCCGGCCTCGGCATCGACCGCGCGAATGAGGAGGCCGATCGCGCGAATGGGCGCCGTGTGACCGCGCCCCTGCTGCTGCTCTGGTCGCCGCGAGACATGCTCCACGGCGATCCGATGGAGGTGTGGCGCGACTGGGCGACGGACTACACGGGCCGGATCATCGAGAGCGGCCACCACGTCGCCGAGGAGGCGTCGGATGAGCTGGCGGCTGCGCTGACCGACTTCCTCGCCGGCGAGCCGGGGCCGCTGCATCCGTCACCGGAGCGCTGACCGGTGTTCGCCTGTCACAAACGGCGGGCTGCACCGCGTTTCGTGCCAGGCGAGCGCCAGCGCGGGCGGGCGCTCGGCTCACTGAACCCGCGAGGTCAGCGCGCCGGCGCCAACCCTCCCTACCGGGTGGCCGGGGTCCGCTCTCGAGCGGCCCCGGCCACTCCGGTGTTCGAGGTGGGCGCTGGTGCCTCGCCGCGGCGACCGAAGCGCAGACGCCGATCGCGGATCGGACTCCACCGAAGTGTCCGCGCATCGGCGTAGTAATTCATCGACACGCGCCACGGGCTGCGCTCGCCCTGGCGCGGCAGCTCCGCGATCGCGCGCTGGACATACCCCGACTGGAAGTCGAGCAGCGGTCGCGTGCCGACCTGCGCATCGAGACGCGGCTCGACCGAGTCGTGTCCGTGCCGGCGCATATGCTTCAGCAGGCGCACGAAGTACTCGCAGGTCAAGCCGATCTTCAGCGTCCACGAGGCGTTCGTGTAGCCGATGGCGTAGGCGAAATTCGGGATGCCGTCCAGCATGATGCCCCGGTACGCCACATGGTCGTGCAGCTCGACCGGCTCGTCGTCGATGCGGAGGGCGATGCCTCCGAACGGCAGAACCCGCAGCCCGGTCGCGGTGATCACGACGTCGGCGTCGAGGTGGCCGCCGGACGCCAGCGTGATTCCGCCGGGGGTGAAGCCGGCGATGCGGTCGGTCACCACGTCGGCGGCGCCGCTGCGGATCGCGCGGAAGAACTCGCCGTCCGGATCGAAGCACAGCCGCTGATCCCACGGGTTGTACGGCGGGTCGAAATGCACGTCGACCGGGTAGCCCGCAGGCAGCTTCCGCGCCACGACCGACCGGATGAACCGCCGCGTCCTCTGAGGCATACCGCGCGCGAACAGCCACAGCACGCGCTGCATCGCGATGTTCTTGCTGCGCGCGAGAGCGTGGCCGGCGCGATCGCCGAACAGGCGGCGCAGCCGCAGCGCGGCGGCATCCTCCGACGGCAGCGGCAGGATGTAGCTCGGAGTGCGCTGCAGCATCGTCACTCGAGCTCCCTGAGCCACGAGCGCCGGAACCAGGGTGACGGCGGTCGCGCCGCTGCCGATGATCACGACCTTGCGGGCTTCGAGATCGAGCGCGGCCGGCCAGTCCTGCGGGTGCACGATCTCGCCGGCGAAGTTCTCCAGACCCGGCAGCTCGGGAGTGTAGCCGCCGTCGTACCGGTAGTAGCCGGCCGCCGAGAACAGCCAGCGCGCCGTTCGAGTCAGGCGCTCGCCCGTGTCGGTGCGCTCGATCTCGACGGTCCACTGCGCTCGCCGGCTCGACCAGTCCGCCGACAGCACCCGGTGGTGGAGGCGCACGTGCCGCTCGTTGCCGGAATCGGCCAGCGTCTCGCGCAGATAATCGAGGATGCTGGCGCCGTCCGCGATCGCCTTGCTCGAGCGCCACGGGCGGAACCGGAAGCCGAAGGTGTAGAGGTCGGAGTCCGACCGGATGCCCGGGTACCGGAACAGATCCCACGTGCCGCCTGTGGCGCCGCGCGCCTCGAGCAGCTCGAACGTGACCGAGGGCGCGCGCGTCTGCAGCTCGTGGGCCAGTCCGATTCCGGACAGTCCGGCCCCGACGATCAACACGTCGACATCGACCACAACGCTCTCCTCTGCTGAGTCCATCATGTGACGTGGACGGCGAGAAGTCTCGTCGAGCGTTCTCGTCCTGGCCGGCCGATGCCATCGACGGGTGCCGCCGGGCGTCCGAGCAGAGCAGGATGAGGGGCATCTCCCGCTCGTCGAGCGCCGCTGCAGTCCCATCGAAGGAGTCCGCCGTGCACCTCATGGACGACATCACGATCGGCCGTGCGGAGCGCGCGCTGGCGGAGCGCATCCTGCCGGCGGTGCACGGTCCGATTGTCGCGCTGCAGGTGTCGCTGCACGAGCTGCCGGGAGAGCCGGTCGCGCCGGCGCTCGCGATCGCGGCGGAGTATGGCCCGTTCGAGACGGGCGCCGAGTGGGGCCGCGCGTGGGGCACGACGTGGTTCCGTCTCGAGGGCCGCATCCCGCCGGCGTGGGCGGGTCGCCCGGTGGAGGCGCTCATCGACCTCGGTTTCGGTCGCAGCATGCCCGGCTTCCAGTGCGAAGGGCTGGCGTTCACCGCCGCCGGCCGCGCCATCAAGTCGCTCAATCCGCAGAACCAGTGGGTGCGCGTGTCCGACCTCGCCGACGAGGATGGGCGCGTCGAGTTCTTCGTCGAAGCCGCGTCCAATCCGGTTCTGCTCCAGGACCTGCGGTTCGAGAAGACGCTCCAGGGCGACATCCGCACGGCGTCGGATCGCGCGCTGTACCGCCTCCGCCGCGCGGATCTGGCGGTGCTTCGCACCGACGTGTTCGAACTCGCGATGGACCTCGATGTGCTTCTCGGTCTGCAGAGGCAGCTGCCCGAGGGGCCGAGGCGAGCCCGCATTCTGCAGGCGCTCGATGACGCGATCGACGTCCTCGACCTGCAAGATGTGGCAGGGAGCGCCGCGGCTGCGCGCGAGCCGCTGCGCGCGGTCCTCGCCGCGCCCGCCGAGCACTCGGCGCACCGCATCTCGGCGATCGGCCATGCCCACATCGACTCGGCGTGGCTGTGGCCGATCCGCGAGACCGTCCGCAAGGTCGCGCGGACGGTCGCCTCGATGCTCGACCTCCTCGACTCGAGCGACGACTTTCTCTACGGGATGTCGAGCGCGCAGCAATACGCGTGGATCCGGGATTCCCATCCCGACCTGTGGCAGCGGCTGAAGGCGGCCGTCGAGTCGGGCCGGTTCATTCCGCTGGGCGGCATGTGGGTCGAGAGCGACACGGTGATGCCGTCGGGGGAGTCGCTGGTGCGCCAGTTCCTGTACGGTCAGCGCTTCTTCGAGAAGGAGTTCGGGTTGCGGCCGAACGGCGTCTGGCTGCCTGACACGTTCGGATACTCGCCAGCGCTGCCGCAGCTGATCCGCCGCGCCGGCTTCGAATGGTTCTTCACGCAGAAGCTGTCGTGGAACCAGACGAATCTCTTCCCCCACCACACCTTCGTCTGGCATGGGATCGACGGCAGCGGCATCCTGACGCACTTCCCGCCGATGGACACCTACGCCGCCGAACTCACCGCCGAAGAGCTCGCCCGCGCGTCGCGCACGTTCCGCGAGAACAGGGTGGTGCCAGGATCGATCGCTCCGACCGGCTTCGGCGACGGGGGAGGGGGGACGACCCGCGAGATGCTCGCCCGCGCCGCACGCACCGCCGATCTCGAGGGAAGTCCCCGCGTCGCGTGGGAGAGCCCAGACGACTACTTCGCGTCGCTGGCCGGCATCCGGCACCGGCTGCCCACCTGGGATGGCGAGCTGTACCTCGAGTTCCACCGTGGCACCCTCACATCGCAGCACGCGATGAAGCAGGGCAACCGAAGGGTCGAGCAGCTGCTCGTGGAAGCCGAGCTGTGGAGTGCGACCGCGAGCGTGCGCCTCGGCATCCCGTACCCGTTCGACGAAATCGATGCGCTGTGGCAGACGGTGCTGCTGCACCAGTTCCACGACATCCTGCCGGGTACCTCGATCGCGTGGGTGCATCGCGAGGCCCGCGAGACCTACGGTCGGCTCGAGCGGGAGGCTCGGGCGCTGATCGAGCGGGCGCAGCGCGAGCTGGCAGGCGTCGGCGAAGAGGTGCTGACGTTCAACGGGTCGGCGTTCGAGGTGCAGGGCGTGGCCACGGGGGGCGCGGCGGTTCTCGACGGTGAGGGCGTCGGGGTCGTCGAGATCCGCGAGACCGACCGCGGGTGGATCCTCCGCAACGATCTCGTCGAAGTCGAGGTCACGGCCGACGGACTCATCCCATCGGCCGTCGACCTCGCGACCGGGCGCGAGGCGATCTTCCACGGACGAGCCGCCAACGTGCTGCACATCCACCAGGACTTTCCGAACAAGTGGGATGCGTGGGATGTCGACCCGTTCTATCGCAACACCCGTCGCGACGTGGCGGATGCGACGAGCAGCGCGGTCACCGGCCGGGGCGCGCGGGCGGAGGTCAAGGTCGAGCGTGCGATCTCGGAGGTCTCGTCGGTGCTTCAGCGCATCAGCCTGGCGTGGGGGAGTCGCGAACTCGTGATCGAGCAGACCACCGATTGGCGCGAGACCGAGAAGCTGCTGAAGCTGTCGTTCCCGCTGAATGTACGCGCCGAGCACACGTCCGCCGAGACGCAGTTCGGCTTTGTCACGCGCCCCACGCACACCAACACGAGCTGGGATGACGCGCGCTTCGAGACCTCGATGCACCGCTTCGTCCACGTCGCCGAGGGCGGTTTCGGCATCGCCCTGACCAATGACTCGTCCTACGGGTTCGACGCGCTGCGCATCCGCGGCGAGAACGACTGGGGCATCGACATCCGCCTGTCTCTCCTACGCGCCCCACAGTATCCCGATCCCGAGACCGATCAGGGTACGCACTCGCACCGGTTCGGGCTGGTGATCGGAGCCGACCTCGACGCGGCGACGCGGTACGGCGCGCGTGCGAATGCTCAGCGGAACGTTGTGCGCGGGGCCGGGTCGGTGGATCCGCTGGTGGTGGTCCGTGGCTCGGGGATCGCGGTGTCGAGCGTCAAGCTGGCCGCGGACCGGTCGGGCGACCTGATCGTCCGCGCCCACGAATACCTCGGATGCCGCACCGCCGGGCAGCTGCGCATCTCAGCGCCGGTCTCAACGATCCAGCAGGTGTCGCTCCTTGAGGATGCGCTGGAGGAGCCGATTGCTTGGGGTGGCTCGGCAGCATTCGACCTCGGAGCGTTCGAGGTGCGCACATGGCGAGTTCGGCTCGATCGGCCGGTCGGCGAGTAATGGGTCGGACGATCGCGGTCGCCATCTGCACGGCTCTCGACGCGTGGTGAGGTCGCGTTCGCACCGGCGCATTCTCGTGGGAGCCGGATGTAGCGCTTGGGGCACCTCAATGGGGCTAGATCGCGGGCGGGGTTTGCGAGAACGACCCTGGTGAGGGGTGATTAACGCTTGATCGCCATCCGGCGTTGGACGGTTCGGTAGACGGTCGACCCCGCGACATGCAAAGTTCGGCCAGCTCGGCCGTCGTGTGAGTGCATGCGTTATGCACTTCCATCAAATGCCGCTGCTGCGAATGGACAACTTCGGTTGCTTCCCGCGCAGGCGACCTTTCGCCATTGCGACTTGCATTCCCTCGCGGGTGCGGGCACGAATCAGATCCGATTCGAATTCCGCCACCATTGCGAGCACTTTGAAAAAGCAGGCGCCCGACTGGATCGAGCGGGTCGTCCACGGACCCACCGATGCTGAGCTTCACCTGCTTGCCGGTCAGTTCGTCGACGATGTCTTTCGCGCCGCGCAGCGATCGCGCCAGGCGGTCCGGCTTGGGGCAACCAGTGTGTCCCCCTTTCGGCAAGCGGCAGGCGCCTCTCGTCAACCCGCGGTCGGTGAAGATGTATGCCGGTCGACACCCAACCGCCCCAGCGTTACGCGCTGTGCGGTGAGGTCCTGTCGTACGTGGACACGCGTGCGTATCCGATGAGTAGTTCATTCATGGGCGAATCCTCGTCGTGGCGAGTTGTCGCGGCCAGGGACCAAACGGCGCAGCCGGGGAGATGCGTCCGGTGAAGGACCGGCTATCGCGCCAGGCTCTGGAAGATCCGTGCGGTGATCGTCAGGGCGAGAACGGCGACGACCACCATCGACTAGGCGATGGTGGTCGGTGGATGCCGGACACGAACCCACCTGAGGCTCAGGACACCGACCCGAAGAAGGCGCGCAGGTCGTCAGCCAAGACCTCCGGTAGTTCCATCGCGGGGAAATGCAGGCCGCGTTCGTGCTCGGCCCACCACCCGTCTTCGGGGAACGGAAGGATCCGGCGCACGGTCGGGTCAGTGCCGAACACCGACATCCCTTGGGGGACGCTCGACGGTGCTCCCCACTCGTGCGAATGCGCCTGGTCGTACAGCGTGTGGGCCGCTGACGCGCCCGCCTCGCCGAACCACGCGACCGAGACCATCGTCAGCAGCTGCTCAGTGTCGGGCGGGATGTCGGTCCAGTCCTGCAGCTTCTCCGCGATCCATGCGAGAAGGAAGGTCGGCGAGTCGGTGAGCCCATAGCCGATCGTCTGCGGTCGCGTGTTCTGGATCGCGAGGTACCCCGACGTGTCGGTACGGAACTCCTCCATGCGGTCGAGGATGAGCTTGTCCACCGGGTCGTCGGGGTCGAGGTTGTCAGCGAGACCGGGAAGGAACGTCGCCGTGTTTGCGGCGGTCATCGGATCAGTGATTATGTGGCATCCGACGACGTGGTCGGCATCGAAGCCCGCCACCATCCCTGACACGCCGGCTCCGACATCCCCGCCGTGCACGCCGTACCGGTCGTAGCCGAGCCGGCGCATGAGTTCGATCCAGCCTCGGGCGGTTCGCCCCATCGCCCAACCCGATCCGCTGAGCGGGGTCGAGAATCCGTATCCGGGCAGAGAGGGCGCGACGACGTGGAATGCACGACCCGTCTCTGGCTCGGTGAGCAGCTGGATAAGCCGCGTGAACTCGATGTTCGAGCTCGGGTACCCGTGGGTCACGAGCAGGGCCGTGGCATCCGGATGGGACGATCGCGCGTGGAAGAAGTGAATGCGCTGTCCGTCGATCTCAGTTGTGAACTGCGGGATGCCGTTGAGACGGTCTTCGTGGGCTCGCCAGTCGTAGGAGCCGGTCCAGTGGTCGGCGAGCGCGCGGAGCTCGGATGACCGGATGCCGCGTTCTCGGCCGGGTGCGGGAGATTCGTTCGCCCAGCGCGTCCGCTCGATGCGGGAGCGCAGGTCGTCGAGTTCGGAGTCCTCGATCGCGATGCGGAAGGGCTGGATGTCGTTCATCGGTCGCTCCTGGGGTTGCCGGCCGGCGCCCGCTGCGTCGACCTCTTTCCTCACGGTATCCGGGCATGCGGAACGGTTCTTTCCGCAATTCGTGAGATCGTCGACTCGTGCTCGAGACCTCGGCGAGACTCCTCCGCCTCCTGGCTCTTCTCCAGGTGCGTCGCGACTGGACGGGCGGCGAACTCGCCGCCCGTCTCGACGTCACAACCCGCACCATCCGCAACGACGTCGACCGGTTGCGGCGCCTGGGCTACCCGGTAGAGGCGGCACCCGGAGTCACGGGTGGCTATCGCCTCGGTGAATCCGCGACGATGCCCCCGATGCTCCTTGACGACGATGAGGCAGTGGCGGTCGCGATCGCCCTGCGATCGGCGGCGTCGGCATCCGCCGAAGGTCTCGGCGAGGCCTCCGTCCGCGCGCTCCTGAAGATCCAGCGCATCCTCCCTTCCCCGCTCCGCGAGCGGCTCGAGTCGTTCCGCGTGGCGGCCATCGCCCTGCCGGGAGGGGGTCCGGATGTCGATCCCGACGCGCTCGTGACGATCGCCGCCGCCGTGCGCGACGCCGAGAGGATCCGCTTCGACTACGAGGCCCACGGCGGATCGATCACCTACCGCGACGTCCAGCCGTACCGGCTGGTCGCCGGCGAGAGTCGCTGGTACCTCTTCGCATGGGACGTTGAGCGGGATGCGTGGCGCACGTTCCGCGTCGACCGCATGAGCCTGCGCGTGCCGGTCGGGCCGCGATTCGTGCCCAAGCCGCTACCACCCGACGAGGTCATCGCCGAACATGTCTCCGCCGGGATCGGGCGGGCGACCTGGCGCTTCCGGGCGCGGGTGATCGTGCACGCCTCTGCCGACCACGTACGCCGGCGCATACCGGTGCGGCTGACGCTCACCCAGCATGCTCCCGAGCGCTGCGAGATCGTCGTCGGGTCCGACGATCCGCGGATGCTCGCGCTGTACCTCGGGATGCTGGATGCCGAGTTCGACGTGATCGACGCGCCCGAACTCGTGACCGCGTTGCACGATCTCGCGGCCCGTTTCGAGCGGGCGGCAGGCGCAAACTCGCCCTGAAACCCGGCGGGATATCGCGACCGGAACAACCCAGGGCGAGGTCCGATTTCGCCTCGCGGCCGGTGATGGATCGCTATTCGAAGAAGTCCTCGTCCACCTCGACAACTTCCACCGTCCGACGCACTTGCGTGCCAATCCGATACCGAATCATTAGCCCAGCCAGCCGCTCGCCATCAATCAGAACTACACTCTTGCTGCTACGGTCCGCCGCCACCTCGGCATCCTTGGTGTAGCGACTCGTGGTGAAAAACACACCGAAGCCGGCCTTCTGTGTGTCGAGCGACCCCAGGAACGTCCGGACGGTGTCACTGTCCACAGCGCTGTCCCGGAATCGCTTCGCCTGGATGTAGATACGGTCGAGGCCGAGGGCATCGCGATTGATCACTCCGTCGAGCCCTCCTTCGCCGGACGTTGTGGCGCGCAACTTCGTCCCCTCAGGTCCGTACCCCATCTCGGTGAGTAGCGCACGAACAGTTCGCTCAAAGAAGCGCCAATTCCCGTCGCGCAGCCGTTGCAGGCCGCATAGTTGCCCGACGGACCGTACTGGATCAAGCTGAGATCCTCGGAGACCCCAGCGCGATCAAGTGCAGCCGAGTACAAGTCTCGCCGCGACCAATCTCTCCCATCCGAAGCAACCTCAAGGAGGGGATACATGAATTGCCACCAATGGGATACCCAGCTCGGTGACGTTGAGGTCGGTCATAGCCGCACTTTCCCTGGGACGGGCGGGAGTCGCGAGTGGCGGAGCAGTCGCCGTCGGCGCCGCGGGCTCCCGAGATTACAAGAGCGACTCTAGATAGAAACCAGCGTCAATCAGGGACCTGCTCACGGTGGGGGCTGTCACCGGTCATGTGGCCCAAACCACATTCGCTGAGCGGGCTCGAATCACAGGAAGTGCGGTGCCGCACGAGGGGGCCGCCGGTCGGCGGAGCGATGACAGCAGGGGGTTGCCGTCGGCGGGACACCTGCGCGTCCCCGCCCGAATGACGACCCGCTTTCGCGCGCACATCGGTTCAGACCCAGGTGGTCACGCATATACGACGCGATGAAACTCCTGCGTCCAGACGCGGCTAACCGCTAAGCGGAAGTGGTGATCGCGTCCTGCGGACCTGACGCATGTGACGCGGGGCGCGCCACACCTACGAAGACCCCTTGAGGCTTACGGAAATCTCGAGCCGGGTCGGCACGTTCCTAGTTGATGCGGATCCGCGACCCGGGGCGCGTGCGTAGACGATGGGGGCCTGAACTCCAGCGTGGGCTCGCCGCCGAGCGGCAGCGCTGTCGCACGCTGCTCGACAGGGGCCACTTCAGAGGAGCACAGTGGGTACGCGGCATCCGACGCGCTGGTCGGGATTCGCCGCCGGACGGAGGCGTCCCATGACCGACACGACCGCGGCATCCGCTGCCCGCACTTCAGACGACTACGCCCGATTCGGGCTGCACCCCACCACCGTCGCACAGTGGGAGGACGGCGCCCGCACCGACAACCGGCCGGGCACCTACGAGTGGTGGTACTTCGACGCGCACCTCGACGGCGGGGCGAAGGTCGTGGTGGTGTTCCAGAACAAGGACATCGTCAACCCGAACCGGCCGCTGTCGCCGCTGCTGCGGCTCAGCCTCGACCTGCCCGACGGCCGGTCGTACGAGAAACTCATCGACTTCCCGGCCGAGTCCTGGTCGGCCGCGACCGATCGGGCCGACGTGCGGATCGGCGACAACCGCTTCGCGGGCGACCTGCACACCTACCGCATCACGGCCACCGCCGATGAACTGTCGGTCGACATCACGCTGACCGGGCAGATCCGGCCGTGGCGGCCCGGGACCGGTCATATGGTCTTCGGAGCAGATGGCGCGCTCGAGTTCGGATGGCTGCCGGCCGTGCCGCAGGGCGCCGTCACCGGCAGCTATACCGTCGACGGCGTGACGAAAGAGGTCACGGGGGTCGGCTACCACGACCACAACTGGGGCAACGTGGGGCTGCTGAAGATCATCCACGACTGGTACTGGGCTCGCGGCCAGGCCGGCCCGTACAGCGTCATCGCGTCGTACATCACGGCGGCCGAGAAGTACGGCCATCAGGCGATCCCGGTCTTCATGCTGGCGCGCGACGGCGAGATCGTGGCGGATGACGCGTCGCTCGTGCGGTTCGAGACCGACGGCGTGTACACCGACGACGTCACCGGCAAGCCCGTGGCATCCGTCGGTCGCTACATCTTCGAGCGCGGCGACGAGCGGATCGTGGTCACGTTCGACCGGGCGCGCGACCTCGTTCGTGCGCACATGGTCGACGAGCTGTCGCCCGTGAAACGCTTACTCGCGAAGCTCGCGCGGTTCGACGGCGCCTACCTGCGCTTCGCCGGCCCGATGACCGTGACGGTGTACCGCGCCGGCGAGCAGGTCGAGGAGTACGCCGACGACGCGATCTGGGAGCTGATGTACTTCGGGCATGCGCGGGCGGCCGGGGCGTCGGCGACGGATGGCTCATCGCGGGTGGCTCCTCGCTGAGCGCCGACCTCTCGGCAGGGGGACGCCTCGAGCTCGGAGGACGTCGACGAGCTCGTGCAGATCGGCCGAAATGTCGGCGAGCCGCACAGTTGCCGCGTCATTGCGTTCGCCCAGGATCTCGCCGCATGCCTGCCGCGCGAGCCTATTGGAGCTGGCAGGATGGCCTTCCGCTCGACGACGCGTCGATCCTCTCCCGATCCGGAATCGGGAGAGGATGTCCGCTTTATTCGAGTCGTATGCCGAGAATCGGCTACGCGACTCGGGTCACGTGCTGGTTATCCTGCGCTCCTCGGGCTTGGTGATGATCGGGTCGGGTCGGGTCGTGCCTGGGTGAGTCACGCCGAGGCGTCCCCGGGTTCGCCAGATGAGCACCGCGGCCGCCAGGAGGTACAGGGCGGCCATGAGCCACCACACGGCGCTGAAACCGGGTTCGCCGACAAGTGGTTCCAGCAGCATCCGGCCGGCGGTGTTAGCCGCGGCGTGGAACACGACCGCGATGAGGACGCTTCCACGGCTGGTGTTGTACACCCACGCGATCAGGACGGCCTGCGCGAGAATCCAGGCGGCGAAGGGCAGCGGCGGCCGCTGACCTGTCGGGTCGGTGAGCAGGAGCGGGAGGTGCCAGATCACCCAGACCGTGCCGACGACCATGCTGGCCCACACCGCGGAGTGGCGTCGTTGAAGCTCGGGCTGGAAGAACCCGCGCCAGCCGACCTCCTCGAAGAGGGGTCCGCCCAGCAGCGCCGTGGTGATCATGACCACCAGAACGTCGACCAGAGTCGACCACCCGCCCGGTTGGTAAACATCGACCGATTGCATGAGCCCGAGTGCGTACGCTGCCGCTCCGGTCAGGAAGGCCAGCCCGAAAGGTCCTAGTGCGGCGAACGCCCACGTGGACCAGGGAGCCCGCCATCGGATGATCGACCGCGCCAGCGCCCACAGCGCGCCGGGACCATGCGCCAGGGCAGTCACCAGTACGGCCGCGATCAGTGGCCCGAACCACACCATCGGCTCGCTGTCGGGCTCGACCAACGCCAGCGGCCACGGCCACCAGGACAGCCCGAAAGCCAGCACGAGGAAGGCGCCGAGCCGGTGCCGGTGGATCCAACTTTGGTGGAGGTTCATCTCCAACTCCTCTCGAGTCAGTGCGCACCCGCGCAGTGGACTCTTCGAGATTTTCAGCCAGGGGGCAGCGCGGCATCTGTGGTTCCACCAGTCCCGCACGCAACGGGGGATTCCTGGAACCCGATCGGCCGCGAGCTACGCATGCTCCGCCGCGCCGGCGCCCGCCTCAGCCGGAACGGTTCGCGACGAGGTGGGCGAGCTCGGTGCGGGAACCCACAGACAGCTTGGTGAAGATCTTGTGCAGGTGGTACTCCACTGTTCGCGGGCTGAGGTACAGGACGGTGGCCGCGTCACGGTTGGACGCCCCCTCCCCGACCAGCCGCGAGATGGCGAGCTCCTGAGGAGTGAGCGAGGCAAGGCTGTGGGAGCGGGTGGATGCCATGGTCTCCCCGGTCGCTCTGAGCTCTTCGCGTGCCCGGGCAGCCAGCGGCTCGCAACCCAGGCGCTCGAAGGTCTCACATGCCTCCCTGAGGTGTCCGCGCGCCTCCGTGCGTTTGCGTTCCCGGCGGAGCCACTGTCCGAAGAGCAGTTGGGTGCGGGCACGTTCCAGCGGGGCCTCCCCCTCCGGGTGCACCGCGAGCGACTGCGAGAACAGTAGCCCCGGGTCGCCGTCGCCGAGGAGTGCTCGGCAGCGCAGGGCCATCGCGTTCGCGCCCAGGCTTGCCGTCGAGTCCGCCCACTGCTCCAACCGAGCGACCCCGTCCTTCGCGATGTCAATCTGCCCGGTGCGCACGGCCGCCTCGATCCGGTCACCAAGGGCGAACATCTGCGACGACGGGGTGGCATCGGCGGTGCTCATCGAGTCCATGGCCATCAGCCGTCGCAATGCAGCCCCGTAGCGGGCCTGCATCAAGTCGGAATGGGCCAGCGCCTGTGCCGCGGCGACCTCGACCAGGACCAGACCCCGGGGGGCGGCCAGCTCTTCCGCTTCTCGGGCGGCCGCCTGACAGCCGGCGTCATCGCCCCGGACGGCGGCCGTGGCAGCCGACCATGCAAGCGCCGCGGCCAGGACGCTGGTCTGTCCCGTCTCCCGAGCTAGGTCCGTGCTCTGGGACGCAAACCCGGCCGCGGCGGCGTACCGTCCCAAAGCATGATCGGCCAGTGCACACATGTGCAGTGCCTGCGGCAGGTCACTGGTTGAGCCCAGGCTGCGCGCCACGTCGACGGCCTCGCGCGCGATGGTCCCGGCGTCCGCGAACCGTCCGAGCGCCACTGCGGTCTCGGCTGCGAGGATGAGCCACTCGGGGTCGCTGCGCCGACCGGCAGCCTCGGTGACCAGGCTGTGCAGACTCTCGCGTGGCGGATGGTCGCCTCCGGTGAACAGCGAGGCCAGCCCGATGTCGATGTCCCGGAGGAGCTGGGCGTCCCGGTCGTCCCCCGGGTCCACGTCCTCAGCAAGTGCGCCACAACGGACCACCCCGGCCAGGTTCCCGGTCCACAGAGCGGCCTCGGCGGCGCGGAAGATCATCCGCAGGGCGGTGAGAGGCCGGTGCGTCGCCACCACCGGTGCCCACTGCACCAGGAGTCGGTGCGCCGCGGAGGCGTCTCCCTGGTACAGCTCGAGGTGCGCCTTCACCTCCGCCACCTCAGCGAGAAGTAGCGGGTCTGCCGTGGCCGCTGCGGCTGCATCGAGCGCGCGTTCGGCCGTTGCGGCTTGCCCGGCCAGCCAGCCCTCTCGGGCGGCACCCAGGTACCGGCCGGCAGCGACTCGTTGGTCCATCGTGAGTTCAGCGGAGCGTGTCAGCGCCTTGGCGGCGGCCGAATGCGCGGTGCGTAAGCCGGCGCGGTCTGCCGCCTGCTCCAGTCGGTCGGCGATCGCGTCGTCTGTCCCCACGACACACTCCGCGGCATGCCAGACACGCCGCTCTTCATCCGCCGGATCCGTCAGAACCGCAGTGAGGGCCGAATGGACGAGCCGTCGTTGCGTCGCGCCCGCGGCGGCGACCACGACCGACCGTACGAGCGGGTGGTGGAACGCGATCGCCCCGGAGCCGAGGTCGAGTAGCCCGCTCTCCTCGGCGTCCGTCACCGCCCCCGGTCCAACGCCGAGCCTCCCGGCTGCGTTCTGCAGCACTGCCACCCTGCCGGTGCTATCGAGCGCGGCGACCAGGAGGACGAGCTGCGCGGCGTCGGGCAGCCGGTGCGCCCGCTCCAGAAAGGCCTGCTCGATGCCGGCAGTGACGGGCAGCGGGTCGGGTAGTGGCGCCAGACCGGTCAGGATGTCAGGCCCCAGTGCCCTCGCGAGCTCGCGGAGGGCGAGCGGATGACCAGCCGTCAGCTCGAACAGCCGGGTCGCGACCACTTCGCTTGGCTCAAGCGGCACGCAGGCCCGCAACAGCTCACGGCTGGCGGCTGGGGTCAGGTTCTCGACCACGAGCACTGGGATCTCGGGCGGAACCTCCCGACTGGACTCGTTCCGATCCGCGAACAGCAGTACGACGCCCTCGGCCGCCAGCCGCCGAGCGATGAACATGAGCGCATCGACCGACGCGCGATCGGCCCACTGCAGGTCGTCGACCACGCACAGGACGCCGCCGGCTGCGCCTACCTCACCGAGTAGCGACAGCACCCCTGAGGCGACCAGGAGCCGATCCAGATGGCGGGCATCGGCGAATCCGAGGGCCGCGTTCAAGGCATTCGACTGCGCCTCCGGCAGCGCGCCGGTCAGCCCGGCCACCGGGCGCAGCAACTGGTTCAACGTGGCAAACGGGATCTCCGCCTCCGCTTGAACGCCGGTCGCCCACAAGACCGTCAGGCCGACAGCCTGGCCTTCCGCGTACCGCAACAGCGTGGTCTTGCCCGACGCCGGCCTCGCCCCGAAAAAGCACGGACCCGCTCTTGCGCTCACGCGCGTCCGCGAGAAGCGCGTCGAGAACCGCGATCTCGCGTGCGCGGCCGAACAACATGAGCAAAGAGTAGGGCCAGCATTCAGGTACCGACAGACGGCAAGTGTGTGGCGGAGTCCGCCAAATAGCGTCCGCGAAATTTCCACCCCGTATGGTCGTTCGAAGGTTGACGTTCCCGAGTGTCAGCTCCGTTTGGCAGCCCCCTTGCTAGACGATTGTGCACGATTTACGGATCGGTGCCCGCTGAAGGACCGGCTTCCGTAGAACGCCATGTCGGCGGAACGTCATCCGTGGTTCTTGTAAGCCGTCCCCGTCGGTCGTGACCGAAGGTGCCCTACGCCACCTGTTTAGGCACAGCTGTGTGGTTGATGTCGCGCAGAGTCTGGACGATGAGATCCACGTCCGATTCGGGGAAGATGAAGTCAGGACCTGTCCGTGCGTTAGCTACTCCGTCACCGCGCCGGGTTTGCCCCGCCTCCGGTCACGCGTTAGCGGGGGCGGAACGTCGCTAGCGTGATGGTTGGACGTTGCGTGGGTGTCCAATCGTTTAGCCGCACGCCTCCACATCAGCACGAAGAAGAGGACAACCACCAGGCCGACCGTGTTGAGGATGGTGATCGACACCGTGACAAGCGGATCGGATACAAACGGAAAGATCATCATCAGCAGCATCGGAGCGATGTTGCGGACCGCGGTGGTCACCT
This sequence comes from uncultured Actinomycetota bacterium, assembly GCA_963772625.1. Classification (GTDB taxonomy): domain Bacteria; phylum Actinomycetota; class Actinomycetes; order Actinomycetales; family Microbacteriaceae; genus Microbacterium. Next base: position 320,401 of record CAVYXT010000004.1, read on the forward strand.
CGGTCGCATGCCTGACGCCCACCTTCTTGACGCGAAGACCGGACACCAGAAGGTAAGCGCACCCTAGGCCGATGAAGGGCCCGGCAATGGCGGCGAGGTAACTCGCGGTGCCCCACTCCTGCACGAACAGATCCCAATACGCCACCAGCGTGAAGTTCATATTGAAGAGCAGGCACAGAATCGCGACGCGGACCGTCCACCGCGCCAACGACGATGTCAGGTCGGGCCACCAGACCCTGAAGCCGCACCCGAGAATCAGCGGCAGGAGGATGAAAAGCAGCAGCGGCCACGCCACGTCCCAGGCCGTGGTCTTCAGTTGCGCGTCAACCGCATCAATGGCAAAGGGCAACCCGAGCGGCAGAGCGACAATGGTCGCCACAGTCAGCACCACGAGCAGGGTCGTGGATATGCTGACATCCGCCTTTGCCAATCGGGCGAGCACGGGAGCGAAAGGCATACCCGCGCACAGGGCCGCGACACAGAACCCGACCTTAATCTCTCCCGGAATCGACGAGGCGATCGTCAGCAGGTAGCCGATGAACACGACCGGGATGACGACGAAATTGATCACCAACGCCCACACGGCAATTTTCCAATGGGCAGCAACCTGTCCCAGCAACTTCCCGATTGGAAGCCTGAGTCCCAACCCGAACGAGTTCAGGATTACAAACAGCACCCCGAACCCGTTGATCAGGACGGCCAGACTGGAATCATTCATCGGGCTACCTCTTCTCGGGCGAGCGATCTTGGAGCCAACGTCCCCATTGTGACCCAGCCCCCCGGCGCTGTGGGGCGCAACCCCGCCAAGCACCTCCGACGTGTCGTGACAGCAGGGGCATCCGACTCAGCGGACCGGGTCAACGATCATGTGACCACTGCCGCTCAGGCACCGGCTTTCGTTCGCGCTTGAATCTGCTTCCTCGGGTTCCTAGGAATGTCGGAGCAGGCTGTCAAGGACAGCGAGACATTGACCAGACGATGCAGCGGATGTGGGCACGAGCCGACACTGTGGAATGTTCGCACTATCGGGTTCGGCACCTACCACTACAAGTACGACTCGACCAGCGCGTGGGAGTCGGAAGAACACGCCAAGGCCGGTGATGCGGCCCTGCTGGAATGGGTGCAGGCCAACACCACGATGAAGGTGGAAGCCCGCTTCACCGGCGACTTCTCGTGGCTGGAGATCGCCTCACGCTGAGGACCTCAGCTCCAGCCGCAACCACAACGACCGGCGTGCGCGGGGCGCAGGACCGGCTCTCGGTCGGCTCCTCCCAGTGGATGCCGGTCTCATGAGTCACGCCTTCGACTCTGAGCGTCGATCGCTTCGCTGCGCAGATGCCCATTCACCTCACGCAACCAACCCTCGACCGACTCCCGCATCTCGGGCTTCAGCGCCGCGCGCTGAGATGGATCATTCGAGAATGCTACGCCGCGGCATGTGTTGAGAGCTGAGACCGCGGGCATCGTGTGGCGCCCGTTGAAGCAGGCCGCTGAGGGACCCTCAATCGAGCTCTGCACCTGATCGTCGAGGAGCTCGGCTACGAGCCTGATCGATCGGCTGTCACCGATCTTTCGTGAGAATAGTCATTGACACGAATTCACATTTCGTGTTTACTAGTGCTCACACGAAAAGTCGATCCGATCGGCTGAGGGTGGGGGGATTGATGGAAGTCCAGTCGGAAGTCAGCGCACCACGTCCGTACCGGATGAGAGTTCGCGCTCAGGGAGCCGCGCAGACTCGGGCCCGGGTGATTGCGGGTGTGATCGAGCTGATGAGTGAGAAGCCGATCGCCGCGATCACACTCCCGCTGATCGCCGCTCGCGCGAGTGTCTCGGTGCAGACCATACTTCGGCAGTTCGGCAGTCGCGAGCGACTGTTCGACGAGGCAGCTGGTGCCGCCCGGACGGCGGTGCTCGCGGAGCGCCCGGTCGATCCCGATGATATCGACGGGTCTCTGGATCTTCTGATCGAGCATTATGAGAGCCGCGGAGACGGGGTTCTTCTGCTCTTGGGCCAGGAGAGCTGGGACGAGACCGCCGCAGCGCGGACGACGGGGGGCAAGGCGCTGCACCGTGACTGGGTAACCCGTGCCTTTGCACGCGTGGTATCGCGGTTGCCGGTCCCGCGCCGGGATGAAGCCGTCGACTTGCTGGTTGTGGCGACAGATGTTTACGCGTGGAAGCTGCTGCGGCGAGATCGCGGTCTGAGTCGTGATGAGACGGCGTCCCGGATGCGGCGACTGGTCGCCGCGATCCTCGCCGCGGAATCCGAGACGCTCGAGGAGTGAACCATGTCGACCATCGCCATCATCACCGTCGCGGCCGGCGGCAACGTGCCCCCGGCCATATCGATCGGGCGCGAACTCGTGGCGCGCGGTCACCGAGTCCACATGCTCGGCCAGGAGAGTCAGCGCACACGACTCGCGGCCGCCGGATTCGACTTCACCGCATTGCGCTCTCTTGAATTCTGGGGCGACCGCCGCAATGAGGAGCCGGCTCCTGCCAGCGCCGACCACGTGGTGCGTCTCGCCTCGAGCAGCGACATCCGCCACGAAGCCGGTGGCATCCTGGCACGCCTCGCTCCCGATGCGGTGCTGGTCGATGTGCTGATGGCCACGGCAATTCTCGGCGCGCACGATGCCGGATTGGCCACCGCTGTTCTCTTCCACACCTACTACGAGTTCTGGCTGGATGGCTACAACGGCCGCATCGGCCCACTCGCCCGCCTGCGTGGCGTCGACGTCCGCAAGACGTGGGAGTCTGCAGATGCCCAGCTCGTGACCTGCGAAGCCGACTTCGATCCCGCTACCCGGAACCGGACTCTTGCCCATCGGCCGACCTGGGTGGGAGCGATTGTCGCCGGTACCGCACCGACGCCTGCACAGAAGCCGCCGCTGGTGCTCGTCAGTCTCAGTTCTACGTGGGTGGCCGGACAGACAGACGCGTACCAGCGCATCATCACGGCCCTTGGCACCCTCCCGGTTCGGGGGCTCGTCACCTTAGGAGGAGTGACGCCAGACCATGCGCTGACAGTGCCCGCGAACGTCGAAGTGCGAGACTACGCTCGTCACGATGAGGTCATGCCAGGCGTCTCGCTGGTCGTCGGACACGGCGGGCATGCCACGACGTTCACAGCGCTCGCGCACGGCAAACCGCTCCTGATCCTGCCCATGCATCCGATGCTGGATCAGGCCATGGTGGGCGCGTCCGTGGTCGAGGCCGGCGCGGGCCTCATGCTCGAGCGCAGCGCGTCGAGCGAGCAGATCGCGACCGCCATCCGCAGCGTGCTAGCGGATCCCAGGATTGCGCGGTCCACGCGGGCAATCGGGGATCGACTACGCGCGTCGGACCCAGTGGGTGCGGCAGCGACCTGCCTGCTCGAGCTCCCGAGCGCAAAAGGCAGGAGCATCAACCGCCCCCCGGTTCGTCGACGAGGTGTCCGTCGAGCGGCCCTGTCCTCTGGAGACACTGCCGCCCGTCGAACAGTGTTGACCCAACTCGATGAAGGAGTATCTGATGGCACTCCTTGAGCCGGCTGACTGGTCGGGCCGGATATTCTCCGGCGGATGGGTCGAGGGTGGCGGGCAAAGCTACCCGGCGATCGAGCCGGCGACCGGTCGCACCCTGGGACAAGTGGGAGCGGCCGACGTGTCCGATGTCGAGCGTGCGGTCCGACGCGCCCACCAGGCACAAGCCGAGTGGGCCGCGACATCGTACGAAGTTCGCGCTGCGGTACTCCGCCGAGCCGCCGACTTGCTGGAGCAGCACGAGCCAGAGATCGCGGAATGGGCGATCCGCGAAGCAGGGCTGCCGCGCTACTGGTCCGGCGTCGCCGGGCCGGCCGAGGAACTGCGACAGGGGGCCTCGCTGGCAAGCTTCCCCCGCGGCCGGGTGCTGCCCTCCACCGAACAGCGGCTCTCGTTCACCCGCCAGATCCCGGTCGGCGTCGTCGGAGTCATCGCACCCTTCAATGCACCACTGATGCTCGCCGCCCGAGCGGTGGCCCCGGCCTTGGCGGTGGGCAATGCGGTCGTCCTCAAGCCCGATCCCCGCACCGCCGTCTGCGGCGGGTTCGTGCTCGCCCGTGTCTTCGAAGAGGCCGGGCTGCCCGCCGACGTCTTCCATGTCCTGCCTGGTGGCAGTGACATCGGGCGGGCACTCGTGGTCCACCCCGACGTCGCGGTGATCGCGTTCACCGGCTCAGCGGCCGCGGGACGCGCGATCGCAGAATTGGCGGCGCCGCTCCTGAAGCGCGTACATCTCGAGCTGGGCGGAAACTCCGCCCTGATCGTGCTGGAGGACGCCGACATCGAACTGGCGGCGGCCGCCGGCGCCGCCGGCTCGTTCGTCCACGCCGGACAGGTGTGCATGGCCTCGAGCCGACACCTCGTCGCTGAACCGTTGGCAGCCGATTACGCGGCCCTGTTGGCCGATCGAGCCGCTGCCCTGACCGTCGGCGACCCGATCGAGGCGGATGTCGCGTACGGACCGATGATCGACGCTGCTTCGCGTGACCGAGTACACGGGATCGTCCAGGAGAGTGTGGCCGCGGGTGCTCGCCTGATCGCCGGCGGCACGTATGACGAACTGTTCTATCGACCGACCGTGCTGGCCGATGTGCCGCACACCGCCCGCGCCTACCAGGAGGAGATCTTCGGACCAGTCGCCCCCATCGTGACCTTCCAGGACCTTGACGAGGCAGCACGTCTGGCCGCGGGCACCGACTACGGCCTCTCGCTCGGCATCATCACCAGGGATGTGATGGCCGGGCTCTCATTGGCGGAACGGATCCCGGTGGGCATGGTCCACATCAACGACCAGACCATCGCCGACGAGCCGATCGCGCCGTTCGGCGGCGTCGGATTCTCCGGCAACGGTTCCCGAGTCGGCGGACCCGACGCCAACCTCGATGCATTCACCGAGACCCAGTGGGTGACAGTGCAGCAACGGCCCGGCGGATACCACTTCTGAAACGGCCACTCCAACACCGGCGGCGTACCACCTCGCGGTTAGGGACTCATGCTGGCACCTGGCGGAATACGCTCGCGACGATGGATCGAGGAAGATCCGGTGTGACGACCAACCCGGCGCACTACCGCACGATCTTCGAGAACGAGTTCGTTCGTGTCTTGGAGTACAACGACGGGCGCGGGGAAAGCACGACGCCTGCCTCCGAACAGCGTGATGGTCAGGGCTCAGCCACTTCCATCGGCGGCTAAACGCGGATGTGGGGGAAGGCGAAGTCGACATCCCCGCCAATCAGGTGATGTGGCTACCCGCCCAGCGCCATGTCGCCGAGAACGTCGGCCGGTCCGTGACGCACACCATCTTCATCGAACTAAGAGGAGATGCGGCAGGCGGCCCTAATGACCGCGTCTCAGGGCAGGACCCCTGACCATCCGATGCCCGCTGAGGGATCCTCACCGGCCGGGAGGCGATGTCAAGAGCCCCGGTCACAGTCAGTCGAGCTTCGCGAGGATCGTTTCCGCGATGAGTTGGGCGTTCTCGCCCGTCAGCACCTCGAACTCGTCGTTCTCGCGGCTGTCGATCTGCGATGCAACGACGACTACGGCTTCCTTTGCGGGATCGACCAGGATGATGGTCCCTCCTCGACCCTGCGCGAAGAAGTATCCCTGCGAACTCTCGACCCACCACTGGTACCCGTAGTCCGTCGTCGGAGCCGCCTGGTCCACACGGGCCTGGTCCACATGGGCCGTGGTCGCCTGCGCGACCCAGGTGTCCGAGACGATCCGGGTTCCCTCGAAGAACCCGCCGGAGCGGTAGAGCTCCCCGATCCGGGCAAGGTCGGTAGCGCGCAGCCGCAGGAAGGCGTACCCGGTGTGGACGCCTTGCGGGTCAGCCGGCCACGCAAAGTCGGCTTCGTCGTATGAGTCGAGAAGAGCCTCCCACTCCTCGTCGGTCGTCGCGGGGGGTTGGTCCCATTCCGGCTCGGTCGCCACATCGAGAGGATCGAAAAGGTACTCGCGGGCGAACGTGAGGACGGGCATGTCTGTCGCCTCGGCGACGATAGCGGCGAGTATGTGGGCACCGGCGTCCGAGTACTGGAAGGAACCATCGCCCGGCCCGCGGGCGGCGCGGTCTGCGAGAATCGCACGGACGACGTCTGGTGCCGCGAACACATCCTGCTCATCGTCCCACTCCGTCACGAAGTTCGCCGTGTGAGTGAGGATGGCGCTGAGCGAAATGCCCGCCGTTTCAGGGGTGAGATCGGCCGACCGGCTCGGCAGGAGTTCGCCCAGCGTCGCGTCGACGCCGCCGATGAGTCCCTGGTCGATGGCGATCCCGATGAGGGTCGCAGTGACGCTCTTCGTGACCGAACGAACGTCCCAGTAGTCCTCCGGCGTGGAACCCATGTAGCGCTCGAAGACCGGCTGCCCGTCCTGCAAGACCAGAATGGCGCGGATTCGATCTCCGCTGATCGAGCGGCTCGATCACGGACTGGAGTTGCTCCTCGATCGCTTCGACCACATCCGGTGTCGGGGTGGGCGGTGCGCATCCCGCCGTCACTGCGAGGCCGAGTCCAATCGCGATCAGGGCAGCGATCCGTGGGCGTGCAGAAGCCCGGCTCATGGCCACCTCCAGTCGATGATGACTGTGGCGCCGACGATATACCCGCGGTGGCAGGCTCCGGAAGTCACCCTCCAACTCGAGGACGGCGCCGTGTTAAAGGGCCTCTGTCACTCTCGAGACGTGCATGATGCATCAACGAGTCGGACAACCGCGCGCGACCCGCTCTGTGGACGACGACCAGGTTTGCTCAGTGGATCCGTTCCGGGCGAATGGTGGCAATTGAGGTACCAAACGAGATGCCCGCAGAAGGACCGCCTCGCGCCGGGGCACCCCTTTCCCCGTCTGGTGCCCGGGCGGAGAATGAGGGCATGGATGCCCCGCGGGGGTCGGTCGAGCTCGAGGAAGCGGACGAGTTGGAGCGCCTGCGACGACGCGCGTACGGACCGGATGCCGACATCGCGGGGGATGCGGCGGCTCAGGCTCGGCTTTCCGAACTGGAGGCCGCCCAACGCCGACAGCCGACTCCCGTCGTCGATGCCGCCGCGAGCGGGCCCCGCCCTGGTCTCGGAGCGCGTCCCGGTCGCTGAGCCTGTCGAAGGGCCGCGCTCTGCTTCGACATCGGTCCCGCAGCCTGTCGACGGGGCGTTCGCCGAGCATGACCCCGCCGGAGGGTCGGTCACCGGGCAAGACCCCGCCGAGGGGCCGATCGCCGATTCCGACCCGATCGACGGACCTCCCGCGGCACCGTGGTGGCGCCGCCGCCGCTGGTTGGCGATCCTCGGCGTCGCCATCGCGGCGCTCGTCCTGATCGCGGCCGGCGCGGGGATGTCGCAGCTGCTTGCTGATGGGTCCACTCCCATCCCGACCGAGACGGCGACGGCGGAGATGCCCCGCTTCCCCGCTGCGCAGGGACGTCCGGACTACGTAGCCCGCACCGGACTATGTGCTCGCGCTGAAGTCGGTCGGTGAGGACGCCGATAAGCCGAACGACCCGCACGGCACTCTCGACGCTCTGGGTATCAGCGCCGATGAGCTGCGGCGCTACGAGGACTTCAAGGGCCGCGACCTCGGGAGCCTCGACGTCTGGAGCGGAGAGTCTCGCTTCGGCATGACCTGCCTGCTCGTGGCCGTCTCCGATCAGGGGACCCCCGACGGGTTCAGCGCCGAAGGGTGTTCCCTCAAAGGCAAGGACACCATCCTGGACGTGCAGATGGGCGACGGACGGCTCACGAGCGATTCGTGCTCAGGGGCGATCACGTCAACGTCTACATGTACGAGAGGACCGCCGACCCGAACGCGTCGCATGGCTAACAGGACTCGGCGCGGCCGATCCGGTCCGGAGCGAGATCAGCCAGTCGGCTAGTCCGAACCGGTGGGATGCACCGAGCGACGAGTCGAGACGCCCCGCGACCCGCGCCGCCTGAGCAGGCGCGCTGCACGACCGGCTTGAGGTCGCTTACCGGGGTGCGGTGCTCCGACGCACTCCCACCCACGCAGCGCCACTACGCTCCGGGCATGCCGTTGCTTCGAGCCGTCGTCCTGCCGGGGCTCGGCGCGATCGCCGTGTTGGCCGCGGCGGGGCGGGCGATGCGGCTCCTCGGCGGCGACGACCCACGTGAGGACCGGGCCGTGCGTGCGCTCCAGGACGCGTTCGGCCACCGGCCGGACGACGGCGATGCCGCCGTCGCGACTGATCCCGCCGACCCGACTGGGCCACGCGAGCCGATCGACCAAGTCACCGAGCCGCTCTCGTGGTACTCCGGCGTGCCGCAGACCATCGCGAACGGGGCGATCTGGTGCGGCGTCACTTGGCTGTTGACGCGCGACCGGCGCTCAGCGGTCGCCCCTGCGGCGGTTCTCGCCCTCGAGACCGCGTGCTTCGTCGCATCCGCGGCGCTCGTGGGACGGCCACGACCCGAGGGGGTGTGGCGCCCGGAGCAGCCGCACGCGACGTCGTCGTTCCCCTCCGGGCACACGGCGGCAGCCTTCGCGCTCCACGGCACGCTCGCCGACCTGCTCGATAGCCACGGCGCCCGTGGCGCGCGGCTCCTCGGCCCCCTCCTTCGGTACGGGATTCCCGGAGCGATCGCGTTTTCGCGGGTGTACCGCGGCCAGCACCACATCTCGGACACCGTCGCAGGCGCCATGCTGGGACGGTGGAGCGCCGCTGTGGTGCGGCGGGAGCTGATCTCGTCGTAGGCGGGCGGACCGCCCCGCCCGACGGTCGCGCAGGTCTTGCAGGCCGCCCACATACAGACCGCTGACCGACCGGGTGGCGGGCGGCACTCGTCATGTGTTCGGGCGCTAGCACGACGGTGCTTCCGGCGAGCGCCCCGGGTGCTTCGGCCGGACGGATCTGTGGCGACTTAGGGGAGTCGGCGCTCGGCGCGGACAACAAAATAGCTGGGCAGGTAACGGCTGATGGGGTTTCCATCGGATTCGAGTCGGCGGTCCTCGAAGAAGCCGGTGATGATGAAGCCGGCACCGAGGATACCGCCGAGCTGGGCTTGCATGGTGTGGCTGAAATGGAACATCTCACCGGCCGCGCGGCGGGCGGCTGCCTCCGCCGGTGACAGGGTGTCATGTTCGATGTAGGGAAGCGGATGGCGCATGATGAACTCTCCGCGTTGGTCGAGCGCGTCGGCGTCGAAGGCGAACTCGTCCGGGTTAAGGAAGCCGGTGATCAAAACGCCACCCGGGATGAGTGTGCGGTGGCATTCGCTCCACACCGGTGTCAGCTCAGGAACGAAAAGGGTCGATATAACCCGGTGCAGCGAGACCGGGTCGTCTTCATCAAGACCTCGAGCGAGACAGGCGGCGAGCTGACGCTCGTGGAGCTGCAGGTCTCGCCTGGGGGTGGAAACCCGCTGCACTTCCATACGTCGTTCACAGAGCGGTTCATGGTTGACGAGGGCGAGCTGGGAGCGCAGATCGGTAAGCGGCGTCTGCTGCTGCACGTCGGCGAGAGCGAGCTTGTTCCCGTCCGAACCCCGCACCGCTGGTTCAACTCGTCGACGACAAGCTCGGTTCGAGTCCGGGTTGAGCTTCGGCCAGGGCGCCCGGGCTTCGAGGACAGCTTGCGGATCGGCTACGGTCTGGCCCGCGATGGCTTGGTCAATTCAGCGGGAGTCCCACGTAACCTGCTGCACGTGGCCGTACTGGCGGAGCTGAGCGACACTCGGATCGTCGGACCCATGAGGCCGTTCAACACCGTCCGTCACCTGGCGAGCGTCGCTCGCCGGCGTGGCGTGGAGGCCGACCTGAAGCGGCGCTACTGCACCTGAGCCGCTGCCGAAGAGCTCAGGCCGCGCGTGAGACCATGACGCAACTCACCGCCCGGCCTAAACAGGTCCCGCTCATCCATCCGAGCCGAGGTCGTGACCCGGGCACAGTCGAGCGCATCGAGCTCGACCATGCGCACCGCGGCACCATCGTCGAACAGTGCCCGGCTCAGACCCGCCTGCGTGCTCGAGAGCGCGGTGACGGCCCCGCCTGCGCGAAAGGCTGCGCCGATCCTTCTACGACGGTGGACGCTGTCAACTTGTTCGGCCGGAGTCTCAGCCATGGTAGGTGGTTTGCCGCAGGACGCTTCCGAGCCGTTGGAGGCTGGGCTCGCTCGCCTGGGGAGTATCATTTCTGACGTACTCCGGTCGCTCCTGATTGTGAGGACCGATGGTCACGAGCCCGCGCAACGATCGAGATGTGTTTCGACTCGCCCCTAGCATGGATCAGTCCGTCCTGCGGACGGTGGCGGAGCGACTGGAGTTTCGCGCAACCGACGCAGGCTACGTCGCCTTGTCGCAGGCGTACTTCCAGCGCCTACCGCTGTCGCCTCCGTGCCGGGTTCTTGCCCTGGGATGCGGCACCGGCGTGGAGGTCCGCGCCCTGAGGCGAATGGTCGACCCCCAGGTGACCCTCGTGGGGGTCGATCACAGCAGTGCACTAGTGGAGCGCGCCCGTCAGGAAACAGCGGACGAGGGGTTGGCCGAAAACGTCGATTACCTCATCGGCGATGCCCACGACCTGGCCTTCGCCGACACCGAGTTCGATGTGGTCGTCCTTCACACGCTCATCAGTCACGTGGACGATCCGGCCACGGTGCTGGCGGAGGCGCGTCGCGTGCTTCGCCCAGGTGGGACCATCGCCATATTCGACGGCGACTATGCCTCGTTGACGTTCGCGCATCCCGACCCGCTGACCGCTGTCACCGTCGAGGAGAAGCTCAAGCAGATCATGGTCGCCAACCCTCGGGTAATGCGTGACCTACCGCGGCTGCTCCAGGAAGCCGCTCTCGACCTCGTAGCAGCTGACGGAGCTGTGTACGCCGATATCGGCACTGGAAGCTTCTGGGCGAACGCGGCCGAAGCGTACGCTGCTCTCCTGGGCCGTTCGGGCCTTCTCCCGGTCGACCTCGTTGAGAGCTGGAGAGCCGAACAGGCGGACGCCAACGCGCGCAGAGCATTCTTCGGAGCGTCGGTCTACTACACCTACCTGGCGCGACGGGCGACGGAGTAGTGGGCGAATACCCATCCGACCGCGCATGTCGAGGCACGGTCAGTAGATGTGTGCCTCACACGTGGCGATGAAGGACGCGCGACGTCGTTGCAATTCACGGTAGACGGTCGCTCGCGAGACGCTGAACAACTCAGCTTCCTCCGCCTGGGTGTACTCGCCGCGGTCGTGAAGTTCGTAGAGAAGGGCGCGCTGAGTCTTAGACGTTTCGGTTGCTTGCCCTTGAGCCTGCCCTTGGCGCGGGCGACCGCATCCCTTCTCGGGTGCGCATGAAGGGTGCGTCCGACGGCACCGTCAGCACCCCTTGACCCCAGGCGTCCTCTGCTACGGGACTAGAACTCGGGGCACTGTCACACCGCCGACATTTTGCGCGGAGGTCGGAGCGCAGGGCAGTCACGCGCCGTGGATGGCTGAACCCTTGAACATCGGCTGAGGCACGTCGAAGTCGACCACCAGTTGCCCACCGCACGCGGGGCATTCCCACACCCCGCCGATGTCGCGCATCTTGATCTCGACGTCGTCTGGACAGCGGGGCTGAGCGCCGATGTTGAAAACGTCCATGCCGACAAGCTACGCATCATCTTTTCGGGTCTGGGAACGCCGCTGTTACGAGCGTGTGAAACTTCCCTGGGTGTCGTTGACGGTCGCAGTCGGCCGCTCTTATTCTCGGGGCAGACCACGTGTCGACAAGGCCCCAGGATGCCGCTCCTTCGGATCCCCACCGTCGTTCAGCCACAACCCAATCCCGGGGCAGACGGTCCCGAGACCACCTCACCTCAATGGTGTGGCCTCGGGACCGCCACACGTGACGTCTACGCAAGTCGGAGATATGCGGCTTCCTCAACCCCCTTGTGGCCCCCAAGCCGATGAGGAAGCCGCACAAATAGCGTTCGGAGCCCTTCGACATTCAGATTGGAAGCCAACTTCCGATGATTGGCACGCCTCGAAACGAGTTGTGCTCATTCCCGCATGCTCCCACTTAGGTCACGCCGCTATCCCGGTGGAATCCGGTATAGTCTCAGCGCGTCGTGCGCTGTGATCCACACCGCACCATCCGCCGAGATCGCGACGCCGCCGCTTCCTTTCGCGGGACCTACGCGCTGTATGACTGCGTTCGTCGACGGGTCGATTTGAACGCCGAGAACGCTGTTCGCCTGCACCCACACCGCGTCGGCCGTGGCGACGATGTCCCCGCCAATGATGCCGTTCGGGTTCGCTGTGATGACCCCGGCCCCTCCGCCCATGGCCGAAAGTATGGCCCCCGACTCAACGGATGTCTAGGCACGACGAGCCGACCGCGACAATTGCAAATGAGTCGTGCGACCGAGCACAACCGCTGGAACTCACCCCAAGCTGCGCAGGGCAGTCAGCTCGCAGAGGGATCCTGTCCGGTCAGTCCTTGCCGAATAATTGTGCCGGGTTGTGCGGCTGCTGGCGGCCGACGAGGAGCGCTAGGTCTTTCGCCATGGCGCACATTGGGTGCTCAATCCGTCAGTTTCGCACCATGGCTTCAGCCTCGTCGGCCGCGCTGGGTATCGTCGCGGCCTCCTGCGCAAGAATGTGTGCGAAATGGCGAGCCGCTGCCGCGTAGCGGGGATCGTCCAAGAGGTCGGCGACGGCTGCCGCGATCTTGTCCGGCGTCGACTTTGCGCTCAGGCGTACGCCGACACCGTGCCGGAGAGCTCGCACCGTATTGTCCTTCTGGTCGCGGCCCATCGGTATGCACACCAGCGGGACACCGGCCGCGAGAGCCTTCATGATCGTGCCGTGGCCGCCGTGGGTAATGACGACGGATGCCTCGGGGAGGATCCGGCTGTGCGGACCCGCCTGTACAACGTCGACATTGGGTGGCGCCTCGATTTCGTCCGGATCCACTGCAGTGCCGGTCGTCATGAGCCCCCGGACCGGTAGCTGGCCCAGTGCTCCAGCGATGCGCTGCAGCAGGCCGACCTGGTGTTGAAAGATCGAGCTGGTCGCGACGAGGACGAGCGGGTCAGTGCCATGAGAATGCCACTCCGCGGCTGCCCAAGCGGGGTCGTCGAGCTGCGGCCCGACGTATCTGACATTGGCAGGCAGTCGAGGGGCGACGAAGTCGAACGACGGACTGGTCATCACCAGGACCTTGCTGCACCGGTCGAACAACTCGAATACGTCGTGCAACGGCGGGTGTCCGTAGCTCGCTGACACGGCGTTGACCCGTGGCAAGGTGCGGTTCAGGAGCCAGGAAGCGGTCCGCGGGGCCAGCGTGTCCCTCGCGCGGCGAAGCCCGCCGGGACCTGGTGACCAGCCGGTCCCCATCAGCGGCAGGCCCGGTGTCGGCCGCAGGTAGATCTGCGCAAGCAGAGCGGCGGTCGGCAGGCCGGTCGACTGGGCACCGATCAGAATTCCTGGCAGTCCATCCGCCAGGACTGCATCCACAGGAAACTCGCGAATGGTAGCCACGACATCACCGGCGAAGCGTCTGGTCATTTCCTTCCCGGCAAAGTTCTTGGCCGCCCGGAAGGCGCGCAAGGGGTTGCGCCCCTCCATCGCGGCGATCATGGCCGTCTGCTCGGCTCGGGAATTGACGTGGGGCGCATCCCTCCACGGGCTGAAAGCGCAACCAGCCGACCTGGCCGACGCTTCGATCGTCGGATCAGCCAATACGCGCACCTCATGACCGCGCCGGACAAGTTCGGCGGCCAGACCGATGGCCGGCGGCACGGTCCCCCCGCCGTCGATCACCGCCAACAGGAACCGGGCACGGCCACACCCCGGCTGTTCAGCCACGTCGTCCGCCACACATGAGTTCATCCTTCGCATGCAAGTCCCCAGCGCGCAAGCGGACACCGCGCGCGGCAATGATCCCGGTTCCAGTCCCGCGATCTGACGTCGATGACGGCGCGCGGAGGGGGACCGGCTTGGGGGCTCAGATCGCGCGTCCGGCTGATACCGTCGCGGCATGGTGGCTGATGTCTACTTTTACGCGGATCGTGGCGACACGCTGAGTCTGTCGAAGTACCTCGACATCGGTAACACCGTGTCGCTGCATCCGTAGCCGCTGGGAACGGAACCGCAAGTGGATTACACCGTGGAAGAGGCGATCGCTGCTGAGTCTGTGATGGTGAAATCGTCGGAGCTCGGTGGGCCCGTTGTCCATCGAGACGGGGACTCGGCGTTCCACGCCGCAAGCCGCGCGGGCGTGTTAAACAGAATCAATCGGGAACGCCTCCAACCAGGTCCGGACGCTGGTTATCTGGTTGACGCAAAGCGATCTCCCGTCTTGTTCTGGCAATCGGGCGCGAGCTCTCCCGGAGAGCTGCGAACCAGCTCATTCGGCTCCCAGGCGGACTCGATGGCTGCTTTTTCGATCGAATACGAGCGGTGGGTCAATCGGGTGATGAGCTGGGTCAGGCGCCGCGGGACTGCCGTGTGGGGCTGGAAAGGGCGGGACGCATCACCCGGCCTGGACGTGACCATCCCATTTCTCAACTCTGTCTACGCGCTGCCAGGTGCGAGGAAACAACTCGAGGCCGGCCTCCCGGGACGGTGACCCTCGGTCGTTTCGCAGATCGACCGGCTTCTGCGTCGTCATCCGAAAGCGTTGATGTCCGCGGCGACCCCCAAACCTGGTCCATGGTGCGTACAGACTGCCCATCACGCCTGTGCATGCCCGCCAGGCCGGAGGCATACTGAGGCATGACCGACCGCGACGAATTCTTAGCATGGGTCAAATCAGCGCTTTACCAAGCGGAGCAGGCCCTTCACAACGGCGACGCGGACCCGCGCCGAGCGCTCTGGTCCCGCAACGAGCCCGTGAGCATCCTGGGTGCGTGGCGAAACGCATACGGGCAACAGGAGGTGGCCGAGACCTTCACATTCCTCGAGCAGAACTTCTCCAACTGCACGTCCTACACATTCGAATTGCAGGCATACGACGTCGTGGATGACATGGCCTATACGGCTGGCCTGGAGCACATCTCAACTTCGGTCAGCGGCCAGCCGCGCAGCTTCACCCTGCGGGCCACTCAGGTGTATCGCCGAGAAGGTGGCGAATGGAAGGTAGCCCATCGCCATGCTGACACGGTGACCGAATAACAGATCCGCTCGTGGGGCTCGGGTTGCGTCACGGAGCGACCGGCTTGCGGGCGCAGTTTGTACCTGTCCACAGCGCGGGCGATGTACGGGGTTACTCGTCGTCTACCCCACTAGCGCTCGTCGCGTCTGTCGCCGGCGTGACACGCGGTCCTACAATCGCGCCATGAGAACTGGACTGGCGAAGGCCGGCTGGATCGTGCTGATCGTGCTCAACACTGGGATGCTGCTCAATCACCTGGTCGCGATCTTCTTGGTGGCCACGTCACCAGACGAGGGCCGGATGTTCATCGCCTACGCGGTCGTCAACGCGTTGGCCCTGCTCGTGCTGTTCTTCCCCTACCGCGTCAGGCAGCGCTGGGCGTGGGCCTCGATCTGGCTCGTAGTGCTGGCGACCGCGGTCACGATCGCCTACGGCATCGACACAATCGGGCTTATCTACGCCGTCGTGGCCGGCGTGATGGCACTCGCCCAGTTGGCGACCGCACGCGAGTTCTTCGGCGCGGTGCAGGCTTAGTGGTTGCCCAATTTGCCAGTGAGCTGTCCGCGTAAAGTGCTCCAAGCGTCGACCCAGTCGCGGCCGAAGGGACGCCGAGAAGGCTACTTCGCCCGAGGCGACGCCGGAGAGGGCCGACTGGGGCGCATCCGCCACACCAGGAGCGCCTCGAGTGGTAGGAGCGCCACCCATAGCAGCGGCGTCCATGCCACGACCAGGAATGCAAGCGGGATGCTCAGCGCGAAGCCGGCCGCGTCCAGCACGGCCCGGGCGACCTCGAGCCGGTGGGATGCTTCCGTGGCCCCCGGGCGGAGCAGGTCTCCGCGGGCGGCATGAAGCTCGAGCACCACGAACATCACATTCACCGCGCTGAGGATCATCGCGTAGAGGACATATGACAGCGGCTCATCTGCGTAGCTGCCGAGCACCTGATGTGCGAGCGGAAAAAGCGCGACGAGGCCGAGGAGCACGAAATTGCGCCACTGAATGCCGGCGTCGATGCGCTGCAGTCGTGAAAAGAAGCGGCGGTGCCCGATCCAGGCGCTGGCCGCGACGGCGAAGCTGACCGCCATGATCGCGACTCGCGGAACAAGTTCGCCCATTGCGACTGTGTACTGACGTGACGAAAGCCCCGGCGGAACGACGATGCTGACCACCAGCAGCGTCATCGCAAGACCGAACACTGCGTCGCTCAGGGAGAGGACTCGGCCGAACTCCAGAGGATCCTCGTCGCGATCGATCACACTCCCACCCCCGTTGGCCCGCCTCCACTCTCGCACGGCGGCCGCGATACCTGCACCCTGTGAAACCGGCGCCAGCGGGTTCCCGCTAAGCGGTCCCTCTGCGAGACGACCGCGGACGACTTCATGAGATTCCACCGCTCAGGGATCGGTCATAGGGGCAATTCGTACTTGTTCCCGTAGGTCTCGCGGATCGGATGGGTGTCGTAGATGAGGTCGAGGTAGGTGACCCTTTCGCTTTCTGAATCGAATGTGAACAAGTCCATCACCTTGAACGTGATCAGCGACCCGTCTCTGACGGTCCAGTCGTACTGAAAGTACGCGACCGCACGCGTCGTATCGCCGTTGCTGAGGAAGACGTCGATGGGAGTGATGACGTTCTTCTCGGATGCCTGTCTTAGTCGTTCGAAGAACGGCTCGGCGGGCATCTCGCCTAAGAAGGGGGATCGCACGGTGCCCTCGGGTGCGAACAGGCCGGCGATGGTCGCGTAGTCGCTTCGACCGAGCGCGTCCATGTAGGTGCGCAAGACGTTCGCGTATGAGTGCATGGTCACGTTCCTTGCGTCTGGCCGTCTTCAGCAGTTCGTTGATGTAGGACTGCGCGAGTCCTGTGGCGACGAGGCGGCGTAGCCGCTGTCTTCGATTTCGATGACGAGGTGGCTGACGGTGTCGACGTCGTCGTCGACCATCGCGCGGAGAAGTCGTGCCGCGAGAAGATCTGGTCCGTCCATGTCGGTTCGCTCCCTTCGCTGGGGGATTCTAGGAATCGATCGGGCATTGCTCAAGGGCGTCTACAACCCTGATGCAGGAGAGGGTTTAGGCATTTGGTCACCGCTCGCATTTGGATCGCCTTCCGCGGTGCTGGTGAGAGTGATGGGCCGGCAGCCGGTCGATTGGCGCGCTCATCGACGATCTCGTGGTCGCCGTCACCGGCGGCGTCTGTGGCAGGTGCCCGGTCGGGACGCCGTCCGGGGGGCGGTCGCGTGGTGGAATGATGCCGTGGAGATCGTTTCGTTCGATGACAAGGGCGCTGTCGCTCGCGCCGTCGAGATCATCCGATCGGGCGACGTGGTCGGCGCGCACTTCGGCACGGTGTTCGGACTCATCGTCGACGGGGCCCACGCGGGTGTCGCCGAGCGGATCATGGCGATCAAGGGCGCCGGTCGGGGGTTCAAACCGCTCGGGATCTGTGTCGGCGATCAAGAGTTGATTGACCTCATCGACGGCGCATCCTTGCCCCCCGAGGTGCAGCGGTTGCTCGGAACCCCGTGGTTCGCGGCGGAGCTGGCATGCATGATCGCCGTCCGAGCGCCCGCTCATCCCACCAATCGGATTCCCGAGCACCTCATTTCGCAGAATCAGGGGCGGCACTGGGTGCAGGTGTTCGATCCGCGGAGGATGCCGGGGACCTTCGGGTTCATCGAGGCCCTGTGGCACGCCGGCGTGCAGTGGGTCGCGGCCACGTCGATGAACGAGGCCGGCTCCACAGAGATCGTCGAGATCGAGGATGCTGCTGAGTTCTGCCGCCGGCACCGCCTGCCGCTTCTGTTCGAATCGTCGGCCCCTCACAATGCCTTGGGCTCGCTTCCGATCCTCGAGCTGAACGAGGAAGGGCTGCGGCTGGATCGTCAGGGGATTATCGCGCCCGCAGATCTGGAACGGGCCGTCGGGCTGCCCATCGACGCGAGCGCACCCCTCCCGGCGCACTTCCCGCCCATGCAGGTCCCGGCCGGGCTGCTCGACGACCTCTCGCCGGCGGCGGCGACGCGTACCCTCGTGGGCATGCTCTACCCCGAGGCGGAGTAGTCGAGCCCGCACGAAGGTGGTCGTCCGGTCACTTGGCGGCGACGCGGCCGCGGCCCTCCCCCGGTTCTCCGCGACCGAAGCGGCTCAGACTCGAGCGAGGGCAACGAGCCGGAACCAACTGAACGCCGCCGGCGCACTCGGCGAGCTGCCGCTGACCGTGCTCGCGGTCACGGACCAGCCGGTCGGGGGTGACCTGCTGACCGCACTTCAACTCGAGCTCGCCGAACTCACCGAGCAAGCCCGGTTCGAGGTGGTAGATGGCGCGAGCCATGAGTCGTTAGTCTCCCAACCCCAGTATGCGCGGACGGTTGCGGCGGCCATTCGCGCGGTAGTCCAGGCGGCGCGGGATCATCAATCGTCGCACCTCAGAGAGCCTAAGAGGGATCGACTCGCTCTTCGCCCGGGCGGTGTTGCACAGCCACTGATCTCGCTCGAGCGACGCAGATCCGAAGCCAAAGCCCTCGGAAGTGGTTGAGTCCGCCGGTCACCGAACGCCCGCAGCGCGATCCTTCGCTGATCTGCTGCATAAGCGACTACGTCAAACGAGCCTGGGGGAACGAGCGAGCTGGGCGGCAGCGTGGAACAAGCGAGGATCGGGGAAGTCTTCGCAGTATTGGTACGAATACCCCAGTCGGATCGACCCCGTCTGGGCAATGACGAACTCCGCGGCGGCTCGCCACGGGTCGTCGACCATCGGGCGACCCAGCTGCCGACGCGACTCCATCAGGTCGCGTCCCAACTCGGGAGGATGGGTGAGGTACTCGGCGGGTGCGTCGAAAAAGACCTGCTCGGGCTGCCAGTGACCGATCCCGTACGCGCGATAGACATCGGCAGTCGGGTCCGAGAGGATCGGCACCGAGATCTTATGCTTCGCGGCGTACGCGGCCGCTCGTTCGGGATCGCCTTGACCGACGATCACCACGGTCAGGCCGGACGCGATGAACTCGTCGACCTGGCCCGCCAGCCGTGCGGCGCGCTCCATCCCGCACCCGCACCCGAAATGCCGCCAGAACATCACGAGCGCCGGGCCGGCTACCCAGAATTCCGACAGTCGTCGCGTTGCCCCGGTGCTGTCGGCAAGCTCAGCATCAGGTGCGAGATCGCCGAAACTGAGCACGCGGCTCGGCGGCTCGGTTGGACCGGTGTTGTATGCGGCGAGCCAGCACGCTTCGGCGGCGTCGACCATCTCATCGACATTCGTCATCAGTCGCCTCCCGATAGCCAGGTCGATCTGCACGCTACTCGTATTGGAATGGAGCCGCATGGACCGAGCACGTGCATTCGGTAAATGGCCAATCAGTTGATCCGATGGCTGACGCCACGCCCGCCGCCTCCGATGTTGCCGCCGACGCAGGGACTGTCACGCGTCGGTCCATGGGGGAGGAGTAGCGCCCGCGAGGCGAACTATGTCCCGAGTAGGCATCATCTTCGTTTTGAGGGTGCGCGATT
Organism: uncultured Actinomycetota bacterium; assembly: GCA_963772625.1. GTDB lineage: Bacteria > Actinomycetota > Actinomycetes > Actinomycetales > Microbacteriaceae > Microbacterium. The sequence goes on from CAVYXT010000004.1 coordinate 340,009, forward strand.
CTCTGCACACTGCAACTGAGGATCGCGGCAAGCACGCCGAGCCAAATGCATGGTTCCCCGACAGACGCTTGCCTACGGACATCCGGCCGAGGTACTTGAATCACGGATGCGGCAGGCGCACAGTGGAAGGAGAGAGGGAGGTCTCATGCGCGACTGGATGGCTCACCCGGATGTCATGCCGATCCTCTCCCCGGGCCGGCACCGCTCGCCGCGGCGCGGGGCCTGCTTCATGGAATTCGCGTCGTACCTCGCGGGAGAGCGTTGGAGCGACCATCCCGCGTGTACGCACGGCACCCTCGCGCATCTCGCACGGATGGTGAACGACCGAACGAGCGAAGCCGGCCGCGCCCGGCTCACGCCACTCATCCCGACGGTCGTCGGCCTGACGAGCGACGACCCGCTGCTCGACGTCCTGCTCGCGCTGCGAGCTGCCAGCGCCGCCCTGCCTATCGCCGCTGAGGAGCGCCAGCGTTCACAGGCGGTGGGGGTGCGCGTCGCCCTCAGGGTCCTCGCGGAACGCGACGACGAGCTCACCGCGGAGTTGCGCGAACTGGCGGAGGCCGCCCTCCGCGCCGCCCCCGCCGCCGATGCCTGGGCCATCCAGTTCATCGAGAAGGTCGGTCCGGGCCGCGCGGACATGACCGTGCGGCAGTGCCGGCATATCGTGACCGGCGCCGTCGATGGGATCGCGCGGGCGTGCGGCGGGGACCCCGACGAACGACTCGTCGCCCTGCTCACCGCCGCCGTGTCGGACACGGCGCGCTTTGTGGGCGCGACGCGTGAGGCGGCGGATGTCCGCGCCGAGGCGGATGTCCCCGTCACCGCCTAGGCGATAGCACGGGGCTGCGCGATGTCGCGCGCAGACGTCACGCGATTGTCGCGATCACGCTCCCCTGGGCACCTCGGCTTCCTTGGGCGTGAGTATCGAGATGGTACCCGCGGCATTGCGGGTGGAACTTCTTGTCTGCGGGACGGTCTGGCCAGTAGATCCACGCCCACACTGAGGGTCGTTTCACCGACCTTCGCCCACTCCATCGGCTGCGAGGCAACGCCGGCGTGGGAGCGTGGAAGGCGGCGAGGGACTTGAGCGATGCGTTGGTCGTTCTTGCACGCCAAGTCCTGTCCGACAGGGAACCCCGGCCCGCAGAAGAGGCGGTCGGTCCTCGTGACGCGAGTGCAAGCGCGGAAAGTCCCCGCCGAAGGACCCGTGCGCGGGTGCTCAGCAGGCAGCACCTTCGGCTGCGACGAATGCAGTGCAGGACCTCACCGAGAGGTACGCATCCAGCGTCGCCCGGTCGTCCTCGATCGCGCGACTCACCGGCGAATCTCGCGACTAAACGGTGGGGGCCCGACGATCCGGATCCCGCCGTTCTCTTGCGCGCTCCTGGCGATCCGGTCGAAGTCGACGAGGCATGCCGACCCCTCCAAGGGCTCGCACGCTCCGCGGTAGAACGGTTCGCATTCGCACGTCGGCTGGATGCCGAGCACTTTCGCCGTTGCGCTCTCCACGAGAAAGGCGTGCGGCACTCCCGCCGGGACCATGACGAAGTCGCCCGGTCCGAGTTCGTGGTCGTCATCGAGGATTCGGTAGCGGATCTGCCCCTCGAGCACCCACATCGATTCCGACACAGGGTGCGTGTGGACGGGCGTCCACTTGCCTTGGACCATGTCGACCTCCATCAGGTGGATGTCGCCGTCGGCAGCGCTCAGCTTCCACGTGAAGACTCCCCCGCCGAAGAACCACTGTTGCTCGCCCTCGCCGGCACGCCGGATCACCGGTGCGCTCATCGTTTGCCGTGACATCTTGACCTCCATTTCGTGGGATTGCAATCCCGTAATGAGAATGGCATACCATGAATCCCATGTCAACGGGATACCTCGAGTCGGGTCGGGCACGGCAGAAGAAACGCACCCGCGATCAGCTGATCGCGGCCGCGCGCGAACTGATCGTGACCGGCGACACTCCGCGGATCGAGGATGTCGCGGAGGCCGCCGGGATCTCACGGACGACGGCCTACCGCTACTTCACTTCGCAGACCGAACTCCTCGCGGCCGCCTATCCGGAGACAACCCTGTCATCCGCGCTTCCCGACCCGCCGCCATCCGGCGTGGAAGAGCGCGTCGCGCTCGTCGCGGACTTCGTCATCGACCGAGTCCGGGAGACGGAGTTGCAGCAGCGTGCGATGCTGCGCCTGTCGCTCGGCACGGTTCCGCATGAGCTGCCACTGAGACAAGGTCGCGTCATCCCGTGGTTTGTGGATGCGCTCACACCGCTCGCCGACGAACTCGGGAGCGAAAGCACGCGCCGGCTCGCCTTGGCGCTCCGCGCCGCATGCGGAATCGAGACGCGCGTATGGCTGACCGATGTGGCTGGCCTCGGGCCCGACGATGTCGGTGCCATCCAGCGCTGGATGGTAGACGCGCTCCTCGCGCACGCATTCGAGACGCCACCACCCGCGTGAGCGTGCAGGTTCAGACCCCGCTCACCTAGCGAACTCGCGCATGCGTATGACGCGGGCGCGACACGGACCAACGGCACGGAAAGCGAAGTTCAGGTGAACTCCGACGTGGCAGCCGCGATCCCACTTCACCCATCGCCCGCTGAGGGATCGGCGGATTCTGGCGGTCATCGCAACAGGACGTTCCCGATGACTTCGATCGGGGTTTGGAACTCTAGTCGTTTGCGTGGCCGGTCGTTCAGTTCCGCGGCGACAGCGTCGAGGTGTTCCTCGCTGAACCCGGCCAGCTCGGTGCCCTTCGGGAAGTACTGGCGCAGCAGCCCGTTCGTGTTTTCGTTGATGCCGCGCTGCCACGGCGACTTCGGGTCGCAGAAGAAGATCTCGATGCCGGTGTCGATGCGGACCTTCTCCCAGTCCCGCATCTCGGGTCCCTGATCCCAGGTCAACGCGACCCGCAGCTGCTCGGGAAGCTGCTGGATCTTCCGGGTCAACGCCGGCGCGACCTGCTCCGGCTTGTATCCGTCGGGCAGGGGCACGAGCATCGTGTAGTTGCTGGAGCGTTCCACGAGCGTGCCGATCGCCGACAGGTTGCCCTTCCCGATGATCAGATCGCCCTCCCAACTGCCCGGCACGGCCCGGTCGCTGGCCTCGGCGGGTCGCTCGGAGATGTTGATCATGTTCGGGATCCGGTTCTTGCGCTGCCCCGTCTTCCGCGACGGGCTGCCGCAACGCCCGCCCGGTCCGCAAATACCGGGTCAGCTCCTGCTTCAGCGCGCCCCGAGACTGCACGTAGAGAGACTGGTAGATCGTCTCCGGCGACACCCGCATCTCCGTCCCGGTCCGGGAACTCCCGTCGCAGCCGCCCCGAGATCTGCTCCGGCGAGTACGGCTCTTGGCCAAGGTCCCTCTCCACCCTCGCACGCAGCTCGCAGGTTCACATGCGAGCTTCGCCGGCTTCGGCCGCGACGCCCGCTCGTACGCCAGCACCTGCGCGGTCGTCGCACGATACGCCGCCCCGCAGCGGTGTTCCTGGACAGCTCCCTCGACACCGTCGACGCCGCCCTCCCGATCACCGCCGCGATCTGCCGCATCGACTTCCCCTGCGCCCGCAGACCGCGATCTCTTCCCGCTCGGCGAACGTCAAATACCGGCCCTTCAGGTCCCGGCCGCGGCGCGGTCTGACACCGCCGGCAGCGACCAGCATCCGCGCCCCGGTCCTCCGATCGACCCCGAGCGGCCGCACCGCGTCCGTCAGGAAATGCACCCGCCTGCATCCCCGCCCAGAACACCTGCGAGCAAGATCAGGTCGAATACGAAGTGACAACATCGCCACAACACCACCATCTCGCTAGGTGTTGCAACCACCGCAAGAACCCAAGGATCGGCTTGCGGGCCGGTGAGCCGGCTCGCGGCGCGAGTCGGTGAGCGCCAATATGTGCTCACCGCATGTCACTTGATGATCCGATGTTCTGGCTCGGCGTGGGCTTCACCACCCTGGCGACCGCGTTCGGCGTCTTCCTTGCATTCGCACTCGAGCGCGCCGTGGCGCGAAGACGTCAAGATTCGAGGCGCCGAGAGAATTCGGTTCGCGGGCACTGCGAGACACTGCACATGCGAACCATCAGAGTCTTATCAATTACAGGCGGGCGATCCCCATTCCAACGATCACCAGTCCGATCAGCCCAAGGATGACGCTGGTCAGCATGTCACCATGGCGCGTCATCCATCCCTGCACGCGCGCCAGTACTGGCTCCAGGCGGTGAGGAGCGACAAGCGTTGCGATGATCGGCACGGCCACCGTCGAGGCGGCCACTGCAGTGTAGATCCCGATCATCGCAAATGCCGCGGATGTAGACTGCGCATCCGTTCGGATCGAGAGGGCTGCGGCGACCGCCAGCAGCAGTCCTTTCGGCCGTAGATTCAGCACAAGTCCCAGACCAAGAGATGACCACGGACCCAGCGTCGTCACCGAGGTCAACCGGCTCGGACTCGGCGTCTTCGACGCTCGGCGCGACCGCCACCAAGATATGGCCGCGACACCGAAGATCACGGATCCGATCAGGATCTCCAGCACCCCAACGACGGTATCTGGACGCCGCGGAGACCGCGACGCCGGCACGGCCTGCGCGACGACGGTGAAGACCACCACGACCGCGAAAAGTCCGACGACCCAGCCGATCAGAAAGGGCAGCGCCGAGCGCGAGCGATTGGAAGAGAGCAACAACAGGATCGTCACCATCAACGGGACCGAGCTGACAGCAGCCGCCAACGCGATCGTGATGACTGCCACAATCCCGTCCATCTTGTGCCCTTCCTGGCACCCGGTCGCACTCAGCGGGGGGCAGCGAACATAGCCGCTCCGTTACCGGAGGCCCCGAATTATCCCTCAAATTCACGGCTGACGCACCCCCGTCCTCTTGCGGAGTCAGAGGTCGAATTCGTCTCGCGTGATTTCGAGCTCGGTTCCCCCGACGGATCGCCGACGTCGTGGATGTGTTGGACGAGTGCCCTGCGAAGTGTGGTCGGGTTCGCGACCGTACCGTTCTCGAATCAGCGCATCAGCTCGTCGGGGAGGATCGCTCAGATGGCTTCCTTGCCGCGGGGAGTCTCAAGCCGCAGGACATTGCTCTGGTGCGCGGTTTGGGTCGCGGCCTCGGTGGTGAGTACTATCAGCAGGACGTCCTAAACCCTGGCGTTTGACGTCGCGATCGGTGCCGAGGGAAGCGCCTTTGGAGGCGAACTTGATGGACAGGCCCGTGGCGACTATCGAGGAATGGTGGCCGAAGCTTGCCCCAGCCACGAGGCAATGGCTGATCGCTGATGGCACGGAGCCTCTACCCACAGAGGTGATAGCGGATATCGCCTGGGCGGGCGTCCCGGTCGACGCGGAGCAGTGGTGGGTGGGGAAGCAAGTGGGGACCAGGTTCTACCTGTCCAAGCCAGCCCTTGACTGGATCAAGGCGGTTGCAGACGTCCAACCCCCCAAAACCTGAACCTCACCCATATCCGGATACCGGCCAGATCGAAGGTGTTGGGGTCGCAACGAATCTCCTCCGCTACATCACACCCCAGAGACGGCCTTCGCCGGCGGCTCGGGCACGAGGAGTGAGTTCGTGGGACCTCCCGCGCGGGATATCGGCTCCATAACCCAACCGCATCCGTGCGTGGCAGGGCGAATTTCCTGGGAAGGGGCCAGAATCGCCCCATTCAGCCAGTACGAGCCCGCGGACGCGACCCATCGGCCAAGGAGCTGTCGTACCAACGATGGGAGCCGATCATCCTGAAGCGCACTTCTCCTTCGCGTCTGCGTTAGCGTGTGACTGCGTCCGGCTTTCAGGCGCACCAGCGAACTAGTGATCGTCGGGGGCAGTCGTGAGCGCAGAGCGGCGGGACGGCACGGGAGGGCTGCTGCCGATAGCCTCTTGGCTGCCGCGCTACCAGCGGCGCTGGCTGCGCGTGGACCTCATCGCCGGAGTGGCCGTCGTCGCGATGATCGTACCCAAGAACCTGGGGTACGCCGAGATCGCGGGCGTGCCGGTTCAGAACGGGCTCTACGCCGCGGCTGCCGGGGCGATCATCTATGCCCTGTTCTGCACTTCACGGCAGATCTCGACTGGTCCGAGTTCGGCCCTGGCGACGGTCGCGGGGGGCGCGGTGATCGTGAGCGGTGTCACCGGTGGCGATGCGGCGCAGCTCGTGGCCGCGATCACACTGGTGACCGGTGTGCTGTTACTGCTGTTGGCCGTGCTTCGGATGGGTTGGATCGCCCAGTTCCTCTCGAGGGCCGTGGTCACCGGTTTCCTGGCCGGAGCTGCGATCGACGTGGTCGTCGGGGAGCTGCCCAAGCTGACTGGCACCTCTGGCGAGGGAGACAACGTCTGGCGAGAGTTCGCCTCGTGGATCGTCGGGCTGGGCGCTATCCATCTGCCGACGCTGGCTGTAGGGGCGTTGGCCCTAGCCGTCATCCTCGCCCTCCGGTTCTGGGCACCCAAGGTCCCCGGCGCGCTGGTCCTGGTGGTCGGCGGGCTGCTCGCCTCGCAGTCTCTTCGGTCTGGCCGGGCGAGATGTCGCGCTGGTCGGTCCGGTGCCGAGCGGGCTGCCCGTGCCGCAGCTGCCGAGCCTCGACATCGTCCTGTCGAACGTTCCTGAGATTGTGATCGCGGCGTTGGCTCTGCTGCTGATCGGGTTCTCGCAAACAGCCGGCGACGCGCGGTCCTTCGCGACCCGGCACCACTATCGCGTCGACGTGAACCAGGAGGCGGTCGCCCAAGGGATGGCGAACGTCGGGGCGGGTCTGGTCCAGGGGATGCCGGTCTCGACCAGTCTGTCGGCGAGCTCGCTCAATGAGTCGGCCGGCGCTCGCACCCCCGTGGCCTCGCTCACCACCGGTGCGCTGGTGATCCTGACACTGATCTTCCTCGCGCCGCTGTTCTCGGAACTGCCCAAAGCCGTGCTCGCCGCGATCATCATCGATGCTGTCGTGTTCGGGATGATCGACCTGAAAGAGTTCTCCCGCCTTCACCGCGTCTCGAGGTTCGACTTCTGGATCGCGGTGGCAGCTCTGGTGGGTGTGCTCTCCGCGGGCGTGCTGTTCGGGATACTCATCGGGATCGCGCTATCGCTCGGCTGGCTCGTCTATGTCTCGACACGGCCTGCTATGCCGTTGCTGGGCCGCGAGCCCGGCACCCAGGTCTTCCGCGACATCGACCTGAACCCCGCTGACGAGACCTTCCCCGGAATCGGCGTCATCCGCCTGGACGGCGGCCTGTTCTTCGCCACCGCAGAGGCGTTCGACGAGCGAGTCCGCGACCTCATCAACGGCGACAAGCCCTTGACCGCACTGGTGCTGGATCTAGAGGGCGTCGGCTTCATCGACTCGCAGGGGGCGGCGAAGCTTACCGAGATCGCGGAGCTGACCGACACGCAAGGCGTGACGTTGCGGCTGGCCCGGGTGAAGCCACGAGTACTCGCCGTCCTTGACGCCCAGGGCGTCCTCGACGGGATCGGCGCCGATCATGTCCACGGCAACGTCCACAGGGCAGTGGAGGCGCAACTGGCCCAGAGCGGCGACGACGAGTCCCGTTGAGCAGCCCGCTCCGAGCGACCGACACACGGAGTCGCCCAAGCGACGGAGTCAGACCTATGGCGCAGCTCTAACCGCACACGATCAATCTCACTCCGTCGTAGGACTGATTCCTGAAGCAACCGTCGCCTTGGGTCACCGTCTGCTGAGGCGAGACTGGGAGCTTCATGTAACGGATCCGAGCGCGACGGGCGGTTTCATCTGCTCCGACCATCCTCTCGCTCGGGGTCATCTCGACGGGGTCATGGGGGACAAGGGGCTGACATCCTCGACACCCACGAGGAGGTCACCTTTCCCGTCAATCGACATGCGGCACTCGTTTCGTATCACGGCGCTCGAAGCGGAACAGTCGCGGCGACCCCCGAGGTCGTAGCACGGGTCAATAGCCGAACTCTTCTGTTGTCGGATGACTTGGCGCTATGCGCCACGGACGATTTCATGATTGTGGAGCCCGGGGAGGAGGGTTGCAAATTGAAGGGTTACGAGTTGTTCGCGAAAATGCACCCTCGAAGCAAGAGTGGCATCTTCCTGCCACGCTGAATCGCTTCTGGAGCGTGGATACCTAACGGCGATCCGCTCGTATCAACTGCAGAGTGATCCAGGCGCCGCCAGGCGACCGGGCCTGGCGGAACGACATCGAGCTCACTCGTCTAGGCAGGGGCGAGAGGGACGACGGGGAATCGGTCGCCCCTTCCTCGACCGTACGCCGGGCAGGTTGCTGGTAGAGCGTCATGACGTTCCCCTTCCAGGCCGAGGATCCAGGTCGCGGAGGTAGGCCTCGGCGACCTCCTGGTCGTCCGACTCGAACCATGTCCCGTCGAGATCGTGGGGGACCTGGTACCGCTTGGCAGCCATCGCACACCTCCGAGTCTCTTGGCACCCATGGGGCCGAAGCGGGATGCGCTGATCTTGCCCGACCCGCCCTGTGCTCGAGCGGTAATCAGGCCGACTTGTCGTTCGTGTCCTCGGCGACGGTGGTCAGCTCGAGGATCCGCGCTTCGAGCGCACGCAGGAGTGGTTCGCGTCTGGCCGTCTTCAGCACTTCGTTGATGTAGGACTGCGCGAGTCCCGTGGCGACGAGGCCGGCGTAGCCGCTGTCTTCGATTTCGACGACGAGGTGACTGACGGCGTCGACGTCGTCGGCGACCATCGCACGGAGAAGTCGTGCCACGAGAAGATCTGGTCCGTCCATGTCGGTTCGCTCCCTTCGCTGCGGGATTCTACGAATTGATCTGGCATCGCTCAAGGGGGCCGGCCACACCTCGCACCAAGCGTCCCGCCTTGAAGACAACATCATGTTTCGAGTGCCGCCCCGGCCCAGATCGTCGAGCAACAGCACTGGCACAGGACGGGCTCGCGAGGTCCCTGATGCGCGAGGGTTTCGCATTCGATCAGCGCTCGCACGTGGATCCGATCGGCAGCCCGCGGAGGTCCCCGATCAGGGCACAGCCCGCTTAGGGATCCTTGGCGGCATCCCATCCACACACAGCGTTCATCAATCTGTCGGTCTCGCTACGATGTGACCGTGATGAGGCGTCCCCTCGCTGGCGTCGTCGCCAGCATGACGGCCATCGGGTTAGCCTCATGTGCCGCGCCGACGGCGGCCCCGCAGCCCGACTCGGAGGCGACAAGCACGGTTTCAATTCTCGCGGCGGAGATCGCATACCAATGGCTGGTCTCGGGCGGCGGCGACGGGATCTGGGTCACCAACACCGGCGCGGGGCAGAGTCGGGAATTGTTCGCCGACCTTCCCGGCGAACAGCGGCATCCGGAATGGTCTCCGGACGGAAACTACATCGCCTTCATCGAAAGCGACGCCGGCCACGATGACGTATGGCTGTCGAAGGCCGACGGCTCGGACCCAGCCCCGCTCGCAGCATGCGAGGGCTCATGTCTCGGGTACGACTTCGTCGCCTGGACGCCGAACGGAGAGCACCTCGTGGCGATGGCCTACGCAGGGCCACCCAGCCCGAACGGCCCACCCGGGTCCTCCAGCCTTAGCAAGGACACCGCTGCGTACTCGAACGGACGGCGAGGCGCTGTGTCTCATGATTGCCGGCCGCAGGGTAGCGACGCTCAGGGCCGAGCTGGTCTGGGCATCTAAGAGCGCATCAGGCTGCGATCGTCATTGGACGTCCCCTCCGCGGGACTATCGCCACCTAGCTCGTGACCAGTGCCCGGTCAGGGATCCCTTGTGAAAACTGACTCTCGCGCGCGCGACACTAGATAGCTCAGCGGCGTAGACGCCGTCACGCGAGAGCGGCGAGCGCCACGCGCGCGACCCCGATGAGCGGCGGGAACGGCAGTGCGAATGCCCACCAGAAATTCGTCTCGACCGGGATCAGGACAAAGACAAGATCGCGGCTGCGCGTCGACCACGCCACAGCAGCACGCCCGCGGTGGTCGCGATCAGCGTCTAGACGAAGTATGCGACCAGGGCAGCGCGCGCGCACGACGAAGACCACGATCGGGATCGCTGGGAGCCCCTAAACGTAGCTGCGTACAACCAGGTGACGATCGCGGCGGCCCGCGCGCTCGTAGGCACAGCGATAGGCGTCGAGGCCGGGAGGGTCATAGCGGGATGACACTCGGGTACGAGCGCCGCGGGTTCGAGGGTGCGATGCGCGGTGGCGGCATGCTGAAGTGCCCTGCCCTGTGAAAGTGGGCCGCTGTGTGCGTCAGGGATTGGCTCGCCGGCATATCTTCCTATTGACAATGGGAAGATATCTGCCCATACTGCGAGTATGAGACGTCGGGCGGGTGTGCTGCTTCCCTTGGAGATCGCGATCCTCGACGCAGGGTTGCGCCTTTGGCGGGCCGGCGATGGAGGTTTCCATGGCTTCGCGCTCGCGAGGGTCCTCGCCGGTGACGGGAAGACTCTGACGGCGCACGGCACCCTTTATAAGGCTCTCGGCAGGCTGGAGAAGGCCGGTCTGCTCGAGAGCGAGTGGGAGGATGCCGGGACCGCCGAGAAGCAGGGCCGCCCGCGTCGGCGTCTGTATACCCTGACCGGCGCCGGCCAGGTCGCCCTTGCGTCGCACCGGGCTGAGGTGGCCCATGACGCGCCCATCGGCCGCCCCGCATGGGAGGCGCTGTGAACGACAGCCTGGCGCCGAACCGCACCGCCCGAGACGACCGCATCGCCGCAACCGCGGCGGCTGTCGCCCGGCGATGGGTTCGTTGGTACTCCGGCCTCGTGGGCACGGAGGCGGCCGAGCGCCGCCGTGCCGAGATCGAGTCCGATCTTTGGGAGCAGCAGTCCGATGCGCGGGAGACCGGCACGCGATCATCGATCGTCGCCGGTGCGATCGCGCTGCGGGTCGTCGGCGGAGTGCCCGACGACCTCATCTGGGTACGAACACAACGCCTGGCGATGCGGGGTCAGCGGGCCGATCGAAAGGGATCCGCCATGAACTCTCACGCAAGCTCACCCGCCCGCTGGTGGTGGGTCGCCGGCGCCGCCGTGCTCGCCGCCATCTACTTCGGTGCGGGGATCGACAATCTTATCGCCGACTACGGTCCGCTCCCAAGGTCGGCCGCTGCATGCTTCAGCTACCTGGCGATCCTCATCGCCGGAATCGCGTGTCGAGTCAAGGTGCCCCGCCTGTCGGGTGTGCTCATCGCGGCTGGCGCGCTTCCCACGCTCGCGGCTTATTGGGCACCCCCGCTCATGATCTTCGGCGTCGCCATCGCCATTGGTGCCCTCATCGAGGTCGCGCGCCGCAGCGCCGCGGGTGCCCTGCCGCGTGCTGGCGCGGTCCTTGGAGGTGTGCTGCTGGGAGTCGGAGCGATCGTCCCCATCCTCGGCATCGACCCGACTCCGGTGACGACCCCGCTCGTCGCCATCACGCTCAGCATCGTCGCTGTCGCCGCGGGCGTCTTCCTCCTCCTGGTGACTCGCGCGTCGGCGCCGCACCGGACCGAGACGCTCCCGCCGCCGACACTGGTGGCCTGACCGCGAGCGCGCCGCGCCTTGCTCTTCGACCTGCACGGCAGCGGCATTTGTCCGCGACCCTGCCCGTGCCGGCCGCGATCCGGGATGCCGCTCGGCACGGCATCCTGGACCCGCGTCCGTCTCAAGCCCATGAAAACGCGAGGGCTGCGCGATCGTCGACGAGCGTTGCCTGAGGCGACCCCGCGCCGACCTTCGGCCTCAACGGGGCGCCGGTTCAAGAACCGGTCGTTCAGCGCCCGGTCGGGATCGTCATTCGACGGACGCTGAGCGGGACGATTGTCAACGATCGCCCTAGGACTGCTCGCGTAGGGATCCGTCGGGGGCGCGGCCAGCGCCTGCTCGGTGGCCGTCAGTGGAGGGTTTCGCCTCGTTTGAGCATCTCGACGTACTCCGCAACACGCGCGGCTCGCGAGGCCGGCCGTTTGAGATTGGCGATACGGAAAGCCATCGCGAATCGGTTCTGCGCCGACTGGGACGCGAAAGCTCTGGCGATCTCGGGGTCCGCGTTCAAGGCTTCCTGCAGCTCCACGGGGAGGTCGCCGTCCCGCTGTCGATACGCGCTGTCCCATCGCCCGTCTGCCTTCGCACGGTCGATCTCGTGCTGGCCTTGGGGCCGCATGCGACCCTCCTCGATCAGCCGGGTCACGTGACCGATGTTGACCTTCGACCACATGCTTCGCGGTCGTCGTGGCGTGAAGGTCTGCAAGTAGTAGTCAGCGTCGAGGGAATGCGACTGCCCATCGATCCACCCGAAGCACAGCGCGACATCCAGGGCCTCAGCGTAGGTGATCCCGGGTTGCGTCGTGGCCTTCTTCCGCAGTCGCAGTCGGACCCCGCTCGGGTCGGGATCCGCGTTCAACCAGGCTTCCCAGTCCGCGACCGTGTCCACGTGCAGCTCGGGCTTGTTCACGCGGTCGGCCATGACGGGAGGATAGCTCCCGTCCCCGGAGCGAGTCAGAACCGACGCCCACCCGACAGACGATGGTCAACGACCATCGGTCGAGGCAATCCGACCGCTGATAGCGGCAGGCCGCCTGACGGCTTGCCAGCGCGACCAACGCGCTAGATCATTCGTGCCGGTCGCGACGGAGCGCTGGCTGGCGTTCTAGCGGTTCTTGACCCTGGAGACAGCGTCGGTGTTCTCGGCCCGATTGCTCGCCGCCCGTTTGTCCGCCTTCGCGGTGCGCTTCTCCTTGAGGGTCTTGGCGGGCGCAGTCTTGCCGCCTTCTTTCCGCGTGGACTTCTCACCCATGGTCGTGCTCCTTTGAGAGCCACGGTGACCCTATCTGGCTGACGCTACACGTAGTCCACACCGTCGCAGGACCACTCCCAGGGGTTTGGGGAAGCGGACGGACCACACGTCGATGTCGTGGTACCGCTCGAACTGGCGCAGTGTGGAGATGTCCGGGTCCTCGTCCTGGGCAATCAGCGTTTCGATGAACAAGTCCGCCTCGCCCGCGGTCAGTTGCAGCGTCGCATCGGGGTGCGTTGCACGGAGCGAGGCGGCCGAGCCGAGGATCGCGGCGACCACGATCGACCCGACGACGAACCGTTCGCGGCTGCGCGTCAGGGTGGCACGTTTCCACAGCGACCGCGCGGAGCCCCCTGCCGAGGTCGTGGGGCGTCGGCTCCGCCTTCTGCGCCGCTGGACTGGTTGCGACGCTATCGCGGGCGGGAGCGGAGGTCGGCGCGGCGACGGGCGCGAGGGTGTCATGCGCTCAAATGACTCGGTTTCCGAGTCTGATGTGGAGGGCGATCCATCCACGGTTGCAAGGTATACACCCGCTCCGCCAGGCCTGCACGTGCACGCAGCTCGGCCCAAGTCGCGTGCTGAACGACCATCGAGCGACAGCGCTGACGCCAGACTTACCCGACAACATCTGTCGCGCCGCCACAGTTCGAACCGATTTGGGAGCGGCCTTTGCTGTTGCCGCCCGTGGCCGATCCTGGCTAGACAACCGGTGGGCCCCGGGCCATACTTTCGGCCATGGGCGGGGGCGCCGGGGTGATACGAACGCCCGACCAGCGCCTCCGCGTGTTCGTCAGTTCGACGCTGCGGGAGTTGGCGGCGGAGCGTCGTGTGATTCGTGCGGTCATCGAGCGGCTTGCGCTGGCGCCGGTGATGTTCGAGCTCGGTGCGCGTCCGCACCCGCCGCGGTCGCTGTACCGGGCGTACCTCGAGCAGTCCGACATCTTCATCGGCGTGTACTGGGAGTCATACGGTTGGGTCGCGCCCGGCGAGAAAGTTTCCGGCCTCGAGGACGAGTACAACCTCGCCCCGAATGTACCGATGCTGATCTACGTCAAGCGAAGCGAACAGCGCCAAGATCGCTTGGACTCCCTGCTCGACCGGATCCGCTCCGATGACCGGGCATCGTACGTGGCGTTCGATGACGCCGAGGAGCTGGGACCCCTGATCACCTCGGACCTCGCCACGCTTCTCGCTGAGCGTTTCGATGAGGGCCGTCGGCGGCGGCCAGGCCCGCTGGATGTCGCGCCTGCCGTGGCATCATCTGAGTTTCTGAGGCCGCCTACGCCGTTGACTCGACTGATGGGACGCGAGACCGAGGTGCAGCGGGTGGTCGACTTGCTGACCACGGAGAAGCATCGACTTGTCACCGCTCACCGGTCCCGGTGGTATCGGCAAGAGTCGTGTTGCGATAGCTGCCGCCCGGGATGCTGAGCCGTCGTTTCCCGACGGCATCGCGTTCGTCGACCTCGCGCCGATTCAGGACCCGGATCTTGTTGTATCCACAATCGCGACGGCGCTGGGGATCCGCGACACCGGCGATGAGCCGCTGCTGGCGAAGGTGACGCGGGCGCTCGACCGCCGTCGGGTGCTGCTTGTCCTGGACAATGTGGAGCAGGTCGTCGACGCGGCGGCGGAACTCAGCGCGCTCCTCGGCGGGAGCTCAGTTTCGATGCTCGCCACGAGCCGAATCCCGCTTCGCATCGACGGGGAACAGAGCCTCCCACTGACACCGCTGCCTTCCGCGGTCGCCGTCGAACTGTTCGTCGAGCGAGCCCGCGCGGTGAAGCCGGAGTTCGAGCTCACTGACGCCAACGCAGCCGATGTCACCGCGATCGTCGCGACACTCGACAGCGTGCCGCTCGCGCTGGAGCTTGCCGCCGCCCGGCTTCGCGTGCTCACGCCGGCGGCTCTGTCCGAACGGCTGGGCCGGGCACTGCCGGTCCTCGTCGGGGGTGCGCGAGACCGTCCCGAACGCCAGCGCACGCTTCGAGCCACCATCGACTGGAGTGCCCAGCTGCTGAGAGACCCAGAACGGGACCTTCTGCTCCGGCTCTCGGTATTCCGCACCGGCTTCGCCCTGGACGCAGCAGAGTGGATGTGCGAGGGCATGGACGCAGAAGATGCGGTGGATCTCCTCGCGACGCTCGTCGAAAGCAGCCTGGTGCAGGAGCAGGACCGGGGCTTTGGTCCGTGGTTCTCGATGCTCGCGACGGTTCGAGAGTACGCGCGTGACGGCCTCGAACGCCGCGGTGCCCTGCAGACGTGCGAGCAGCGGCACGCCGAGTTCTACACCCAGTTCGCCGCCGTCGCCGAACCGCACCTCCTCGGCGCCGGAGCAGGGCGACTGGCTCGCAAGGCTGCGCGACGAGTTCGAAGACATCCGCGGCGCTGTAGACCATTTTCTGGCCACCGGGCAGGGAGCCGCTGTCGCGCAACTGGTCTGGCCGCTCTACTGGTTCTGGTGGATCACGGGTCGCATTCCGGAAGTCCGGGATTGGATCGCCAACCTCGCCGACAACGACGAACTAAGCGACCTGACACGCGCCAGGGCAAAGTTCTACGTCGCGGGAGCGGCGACCTGGACGCAGACCGACCCGAGCCGCATCCCCGACATGGTGGACTGCCTTGCCTACTTCCTCCGCGAGCACGACCTTTTCGGTGAATTCCTCGCTCGACTGACATATCGCGATCTCCGAACTGTTTCGAGGAGCCTCTGGTGTGGAAGCCGCCGACGATCAACTGCAACGCGCGCAAGCCATCGCCGAGGAGATGCACAGCCCTTCCCTGATGGCGATGGTTCTGGTGATGCGCGGGCAGACTTTCTCCATCCGTGGCGACGTTGCCAAAGCGAAAGAGACCTTCGAGGCGAGCCTCGACGCCGCCAAGAGCAGCGGCGAAGCGGTCCTCCAGTATTCGGCGTTGTACCAGCTCGGATGGGTGCAGATGCGCCTCGGCAACCACAGCACCGCACACGACTACTTCGTTCAGGAACTGCTCATGTCGTCAGCGATCGGGCACGAAGAGGGCATCGCCTACGGACTTGAAGGGCTCTTCGCCGTCGCAGCCGTGGCCGGCGATGTCCGGCGAGCGGGAAGGCTCCTCGGTGCCGCAGAGGATACTCGGGCACGCAAAGGGCTGCTCGGCCCTGGCTGGTTCTCGTACCACTTACAGATCCTCGCGCAGATCGAGGCGTCACCGGCGGCGGACGAGTTCACCATCGGACGGGAGCAAGGACGCCGCGCCGACATCGCCGAGGTGGTCGAGGAAGCGCTCACCTGACGTCGCGCGGCGGCCGGGTCGACGGTCTCGGCTGATCATGGGCGATTGCGAGTGGCGTGGTTTCGGATTGGACAGTCAACGATCGCCGGATGCGCCAGGACGCTGTATCCACCCGGTCTCCGCTGCTGCCGTGGGCCTGCGGACGATCGGCGGGGGCCTCCTGAGGTCTTCGCGACGTTGAGCGAGTTACGGTCGTTCTCGGTCGACCGGTCTCCTAACCAGCGACTCCTCAAGACAGTTGAGCCGCTGGCGACGATCGCGCAACCCTTGCGCGGGGTACGAATCCCAAGCGAGACGGATGCGGGAAATCTCGCCGACGCCGTGAATCCGCTGCATTGAGGGACCGGTTCCGAACGGCGGCAGGTTGCGCCGCCGATAGTGTCGGAGCATGGCTGGCGAGAGTAGTAGGGCGATGCCCACCTGGGTCGGTGCGGGCGTGCTCGTCGCGGCAGGCGCGATCACGATCGTGATCGGACTGTTCACGCCGATAGGCATTGCGTCCTTCGGGTGGTTCGCATACCAACCGCTGGCCGACGCCACATTTATTCCAGGCGGATCGGCGGTCGTCCTCTCCCACATCGCTGTCGCTGGATGGGCCATCTTCGCAGCTGGACTGGTCATGCTCGCGTTCCTCACCGGACGGGCCGCCGCGCGGTCGACTACGGCTGCTCGCTGGGAGGTGGCCTCGTCCCATCCGGCGCCGACTGCGCGACGCCGGTCCACACTTCCGTCATCTCGTGAATGAGGCCCTCCGTGAGGCGCACGAATGTTGCACACTCGAAGTGCTCCAACTCGCCCTCCGCCACGGCCGTCACGTGCGATCGACACACCGCCGCGTTCGATTCGCCGAATGACGCCGATGTTCCGTTGGTCAAGGCCGGCGTGGTCCGATGCTACGGCGTCCACCACGGCCGCAGAGGCAGGTCCGCACTGCCACGATCAACGGGCTTTTGCGCCAGCACCTGGTGCAATTGGATGCCGCCCCTTTCGAAGGCGAGCCGGGATCCGGCCATGTACAGGCCCCATACTTTCGCGGCGGGCAGTCCGATCTCGGCGACCGCGTCGTCCCAGTGATGGACGAGGTTCGCGCACCAGTCCCGGAGCGTCAGGGCGTAGTGCGGGCGCAGGTTCTCCTCGTGCAGCACCTCGAGACCCACGTCCTGGGCCTCGCTGATGATCCGGCCCGAGCCGGTCAGTTCCCCGTCCGGAAAGACGTAGCGATCGATGAAGCCGCGCGCCGACGGTTCGCTTCGGTTGTCGGAACGGGTGATGCAGTGATTGAGTAGGAGCCCACCGAGCCGCATCCGGGATGAAAGGAAGCGGAAGTAGGACGGATAGTTGCGCACCCCGATGTGCTCCAGCAGCCCGATGGACGAGACCGCGTTGAAGCCGTCCTCTGCGACGTCCCGGTAGTCGCCGTAGCGCACCTCGGCCAGGTCGTCCAGCTCCTCATCGACGATCGCCCGATGAGCCCAGGCGCTCTGCTCTCGTGACAACGTGATGCCCGTGGCCCTGACACCACGTCGAGCCGCGTAGCGCACCATCCCTCCCCAGCCGCATCCGACGTCGAGCAGCCGGTCGCCCGGCTTCAACCGCAGCTTCTCGAAGACCAGGCGGTACTTGTTCTCCTGAGCCTCCTCCAGAGAGGCGTGCGGGTTCGGATAGCACGCGCAGGTGTAGGTCATCGACGGCCCGAGCACCCATTCGTAGAAGCTGTTCGAGACGTCGTAGTGGTGGTGGATCGCCTCGGCGTCGCGGGACTTGCTGTGTCGCATTCCCGTCGCGATGCGGCGCCAGCGCGCCGGCACCTCTTGTGGCGGCGGCGCGATCGGTCGCAGGTGCTCGATGCCGATGGAGCGGACGATGCTCGCCATCACGCGCACCGGAGGTCTGGTGAATTCGAGGCTTTGCGCGAGCGCCTTGAGCAGCTCGTAGGGATCACCGGGGTGGACACCGTGGATGTCGAGGTCCCCGGCGATGTAGGCGCGGGCCAGCCCGAGATCGCCGAAGCCTGTGGCCAGATAGGTCGTCCCGCGAGGTGTTCTCAAGTCCAGTCCGAACGGTGCGTCGGCGGGTCCGGCGGAACTGCCGTCGTACGCGCTGAATCTCAGCGGCAGCCGACCGCCGGCGAATAACTCGAGGACCTCGGCGAGAGTGAGCTTTTCCTCCGCCGGTGCTGTTCGCGCAGCGTCGGCGTGTTCCACTGTGGCCCCATGCTTCGCGGCATCCGATGCATCTTCCTCGAATATGGTCATCGCCGTTGCACCGCCTTCGCGTACAGGTCGAGGAGTCGGAAGTCGGGGTCGTACCGCTTCTTGACGACCCGGTAGCTCTCTCCGCCGTACAGTTCGTCGAACTCGTCTCGGCCGTAGTAGGCATCGGAGTACAGCGACTTGTGGCCGTCCAGCTCGCTGACTCGGCGTTCGATCATGCGGTTGGTCGCTCCCTCGCTCGCGCCGACCGGGACGGTGGACCAGAAGCCGACATTGACGTAGGTTTCATGCGGCCGGATGGGGTAGAGCGGCCAGCGGTCGTCGTCTCGTATTCGGAGCGGACAGAGCCAGATGGGCTGGATGGGCACATTCGCCAGGAACCACTCCAGAAACTCCACACATCGCCCGATCGGCATCTCGACGTCCTGGATCACGCGCTCGCGGGGTGGCCGACCGCGCAGCTTCTCGAGGCGATCGCCGATATCGAAGCGCCGTTCGAGCCTCATGAGCTTCGAATAGGAGTCGCTGCGCCGGTGGCGCCGGGGCCAGAGGCGGCGGATGAGCGGATGCTGCGCGCCGAACGCCGCGGAGCACCAGAACCAATCGGTGTCCCAGCGCCACAGGTAGTCGGCGATGGTGAGCCTGTCCTCGCGTGCGCCGCACTCGTGCTGGATCGAGCGGTAGTAGATCTGCTCTCCGGTGTAGTCGCTGAGAGGGCCTGGTGCGGCAGTCTGCGCACCGACGCACAGGTAGCTTTCGTCTGCGCTGAACACCACCCCGTCGAGGTAGTCGACCGCCCCGCCCTCGAAGCGCCCGGTCGCGACGATGCGGTCCAGCGCGGCCATCAGATCTGCGAGTGCATGGAACCGCAGGTGAGTGAGCGCGACGAACGGCTTCACGGGCTCGAGCTCGATGCGCAGGCGGACGGCATAGCCCAGCGTGCCGTAGGAATTGGGGAAGGCGCGGTGCAGGTCTGCATGCCGTTCACGAGACACGGTGACGACCTCGCCGGCGCCGGTGAGGATGTCCATCTCCAGTACGGATTCGTGGGGCAAGCCGTTGCGGAACGATGTCGACTCTATGCCGAGGCCGGTGACCGCGCCGCCGAGGGTGATCGTCTTGAGCTGGGGCACCACAAGGGGCGCCAATCCGAAAGGCAGCGTCGCGGCAACGAGTCTTTCGTACGTGCACATGCCGGCGACGTCGGCTGTTTGCGCCTCGGGGTCGACCGAGATGACCTCCGTCAAGCCGGATGTGTCAAGGCCCTGGGCGTCTGTGCTGGCACGGCCACGGAACAGGTTCGATGTCTGCTTGGCGAGCCGAACAGAGGCAGTCGGCGGGACCGCCTGATAGCTCTCAAGAAGGCGCTTCACGCCGATGGCGTGAGCGGTGCGCGCGTCAGTCGCAGGAGCGGACACGCTCCCACGCTAGTCTGCGGCCGAATCAAGGTGAAGATCGGGTCACCGCTCGGATCAGCGCGGACCGCAATGGTCAAAGTTGGGCTTCGATTCCACCAGGGAGAACGCGGAAAGTCGCCGGTGACGGGTGTTCTGGGGATGACTGATCACCGAGTGATGGTGCGCATAGGGGACCGGCTTTCGGGGCGGTCTTCTCATGCTCGATCAGACTTGCAACCGCTCGGTTCGGACTGCAGTGGCCGGGGCGCTGGACACCCTGGGGAGCCTGCCACCAGACTGTGACCCATGCACACGGTGGCCGCCGGTGGCATCCGGACACCCGACCAGCGCCTGCGCGTATTCGTGAGTTCCACACTGAAGGAACTGGCGGCCGAACGTCGCGCCGCGCGCGCCGCGATCGAGAGGCTCGCCCTCGCTCCGGTGATGTTCGAGCTCGGTGCCCGGCCGCATCCCCCGCGCGAGCTGTACCGCGCTTATCTGGACCAGAGTGACATCTTCGTCGGCGTGTACTGGGAACAGTACGGGTGGATAGCCCCGGGCGAGGTGGTTTCGGGTCTCGAAGACGAGTGGAACCTCGCGCCCGAGATCCCCAAACTCATCTACATCAAACGCAGCGACCATCGTCAGGATCGCCTCGACGAGCTCCTGGCTCGCATCCGCGACGACGACGGGGCATCGTACGTTGCGTTCACCGATGCCGCGGCGCTCGCCGACCTCGTGACCGCTGACCTCGCGACGCTGCTCGCCGAGCGCTTCGATGCTGCCGCCGGCCGACACGTGCCCCTCGGCGAACCCGTTGCGGAAGTCTTCTCAACGGAGCCGGTGCGGCCGCCGTCACCGCTGACCAGACTCGTCGGCCGCGAGCGCGAACTTGCCGTCGTCATGCGGATGCTGGTTGAGGAGAGACAGCGGCTCGTGACGATCACCGGCCCGGGCGGGATCGGCAAGAGCCGACTCGCGGTGGCCGCGGCACGGGAGATGGAGGCGGCGTTCCCCGACGGTGTGGTGTTCGTCGACCTCGCGCCCGTCCTGGATTCCGCGCTCGTGATCCCCGCGGTCGCAAACGCGCTCGGCATCCGCGACATCGGTGACCGACCGCTGTCCGAGAAGCTCGTCGCGGCGCTCGGCCGACGTCGCCTGCTGCTCGTGCTCGACAACGTCGAGCAGGTGGTCGAGGCAGCTCCCGAGTTGGTCGCGGTGCTGGGCGCGTCGTCGGCCTCCGTGCTCGGCACCAGCCGGATTCTGCTGCGCGTGCGCGGCGAGCAGAGCGTTGCGCTCGGCCCGCTGCCCTCGTCAGAAGCCGCCGAGCTGTTCGCAGAACGTGCGCGAGCGGTCAAGCCGGACTTCGAGCTCACCGATGACAACACGGCGCAGGTCGTCGCGATCTGCAGAGCGCTCGACAATGTTCCGCTCGCGATCGAGCTGGCGGCCGCGCGACTGCGCGTGCTGACGCCGGGCGCGCTCATCGAACGGCTCGACCACGCTCTGCCCTTGCTCGTCGGCGGGGCGCGTGACCTGCCCGAACGTCAGCGAACGCTGCGCGCGACCATCGAATGGAGCGCCCAGCTGCTGTCGGATACCGAGCGGGAGCTGCTGCTTCGCCTGGGGGTCTTCCGCGCGGGCTTCGCGCTGGATGCTGTCGAGTGCGTGTCCGAGCGCCTTATCGGCGCGGATGCCGTGGGGGCGCTCAGCGCTCTTGTCGACGGCAGCCTCGTGCGCGAGCAGGACCGAGGATCTCGCCCCTGGTTCACAATGCTCGCCACCGTGCGTGAGTACAGCCGCGACCGGCTCGCCGAGCGAGGACTGCTCGCCGAGTCGCAGGACTGGCACGCCGACTTCTACGTCGGTCTCGCCGTCGCGGCCGGCTCGTCCTCGACGTGGCAGGGCCAGGTCGAGCGGGTGACGCGGCTGCTCGACGAGCAAGACGAGCTGCGAGCAGCAGCGGACCACCTCCTCGCAACCGGTCGGTTCGATGCCGTCGCCGAGCTGGCGTGGACGCTCTACTCGTTCTGGTGGGGCGGCGGTCGCGCCGGAGAGATCCGGATTTGGATGACCCGCCTCCTCGAGCCGGGCGTCGAGCTCGACGAACGCTCCAGGGTGATCGCCGAGTACTGTCTCAACGCCATCCGCTACTGGCGCACATCGGACGAGTCGATCATCCCCGGGATCGAACGCTGCGTCGCATACTTCAGCAGTGCGGCGGATGTCCGGGGCGAGGCGCTCGCTCGCGCGTCGCTCGCCCTCGCGCAGTTCGCTCAGACACCGCCCGACATCGAGGCCTCGCGGGAGAACGCCCGGCGGGCGCTCGAGCTCGCCAAGGGTTTCGATGTCGCCTTTGGGAGCGCAGTGGTGGGAGTGATGCTCGGCCGCCTCTGGCTCGCGCAGGGTCGCGTAGATGACGCCATATGGCAGTTCGAGAGTGGGCTTTCGGTGGCTCGGGGCATCGGCGACGCGCTGGGGCAGGCGATCAACCTGAGCCATCTCGGCTGGGCCTGCCTGGTCGGGGGCGAGTCGCATAGGGCCCGCGAGTGCTTCGGCGAGCAGCTTCTCCTCGCCTCCACAATCGGGCACGAGGAAGGGCTCGCGGATGCGCTTGAGGGAATGTTCGCCGTCGCCTCAACCTCGGAGGACATCGAGCGCGCCGGGCGGATGCTCGGTGCGGCCGAAGACATCCGCGAACGCAAGGGTCTGCCCACCCGCTCGCCGCTGTCATTCTTGGAGCCATTCCTCGAGCGCGTGCTCGCAGGGTCCGAAGCGCCGCGCTTTGAGGAGGCCCGACGGCTCGGGCGTGAGGCTGAACTCGCCGACATCGTCGAGGCCGCACTCGCTTGAATCGAGCGTGTCGGCCGCGTCGCCCGGGAGTCACTACGGCGGATCACGGGTCACAGTGACCGTGGTGCACCTGAGCCTTGTCGACCTTTCCAACCAGGCGCGAGCACTCCGAAGCCGTTGAGCATATGGTCTCCTCCGCGGCGAGCCGCTACCCCGAGACCCGCACACATTCACCTCTGAGCGCCGCTGACCAAACGTGTGTGCGCTAACGGATCCTCTACTGACTCAGCGTTTAGCATGGCCTTGATAATGAGGGTGCACGAGTTCGACACCGAGGGCGACGAGCTAATACAGCTTCGATCTCGCGTGAAGTCCCGGCGCAACCGACCGGAGACCCCGCCCGCAGCGGCGAGCAGCCGGCGCCCGGTTCTTCGGCTCGTGCCAACGGCCTGGGCCGCTTCGCCACCCCGCTCGCCCACGACGAGATGACTGGTCC
This sequence comes from uncultured Actinomycetota bacterium, assembly GCA_963772625.1. GTDB lineage: Bacteria > Actinomycetota > Actinomycetes > Actinomycetales > Microbacteriaceae > Microbacterium. Next base: position 362,936 of record CAVYXT010000004.1, read on the forward strand.
GAACGCCGCCGGCTACGCGGCCATGATCGAGACGTCCGCTTGCCGGCCGGATGGGCACACCCCGTCGAGATCGGCGACATCGCCGCCTACCTGCTCGGCCCCGACGGTGCCTTCATCACCGGCTCAGACCTGCTCATCGACGGCGGCGTCATCGCCGCCATGGCGCGGGTCAACTCGGCTGAGTGCAGCCGCCCCCGCCGGAAGCGGCCGCACTCGCGGGCCCGTATTGCGAGACGATGCCAACTGTTCCGGACCAGTGCCCGGTCAGTGTGTCGGAGCGCGCGCAAGAAAGCTCCTGTCGGAATGAAGTGATCACGCCCACAATGGGGCGTGGGCGCACCATCCACACGAAGGGGAGTGGCTCATGACGACGAGCGTTCCGCTCTCCAATGGTCTCCGGATGCCACAGATCGGCCTGGGCGTCTATCTCATCTCCGATATCGCGGTGTGCGAGTCCAGCGTGCAGTCGGCCCTGGAAACGGGATACCGGCTCATCGACACCGCGATCGCCTATCGGAACGAGCGCGCCGTGGGCCGCGGCCTCCGCGCCTCGGCGGTGCCCCGTGAGGAGATTTTCCTCACCACAAAGCTGTGGCCGTCGCACTACAAGTACGACAAGGCGCGCGTCGCGATCGCCGAGTCGGTGAAACGACTTGACTCTGGCTACATCGATCTGCTGCTGCTCCACCAACCCGTGGGCGACATACACGGCGCCTGGAGAGCCATGGAGGAAGCGGTGGATGAGGGAACAGTCCGCTCCATCGGCGTCAGCAACTTCACCGTGGCCGACCTGGACGATTTGCTTCCAAGGGCGCGGATCACGCCCGTCTTGGACCAGGTTGAACTGCATCCGTATTGGCAGCAGCCCGAGCTGCTCCCTCACCTCGCGTCTCATTCCATCGTGGCTGAGGCGTGGTATCCCCTCGGCCACGGATCGAATTCTCTTCTCGCCGAGCCCGCGGTCCTCGCTGCGGCGAACGAGCATGGGAAGTCGCCGGTGCAGATCATTCTGCGCTGGCACGTTCAGCGCGGGTTTGTCGCCATCCCCAAATCGACCGACCCCGAGCACATCGCGGCGAACATCGACGTGTTCGACTTTGAACTCGCGGCCGCGGAGATGTCGGCCATCAACGCAGTAGGCAGAGACCGGCCCATGTTCCGGATGCCGCGCTGGGCGATGGCCGCCACCATGCCACTGGCCCGCCCGCGCCAGCGCGCGTAGACAGCGTCCGTGCCACGCACACGGATCGCTTGGAGGCGTCACCGCCGGGCCACGATCGACACGTCCGCGGAAAGGCCAGTCCCAGTCCGCTGCCTACCCGATTGCCCGGTGCGAAGGTCTCGCCGTCGCCGTGCCCGCGACCCGACCGCCCCACCTCGTCGCCCCTCGATCGAGACCGCGGTTATACAGGCGGATAGTACCGCTTACGTTGTGCGAATCCCGCGCTCCTCGCCTCGACCGCACCGACGACCGCCATGGCTGCGGCGAGGATGAATCCCGCTCCACCGACAGTGGTGACGACGAGATCTTCGCGGGGCCGCCGCATCGCGCTTCGGAACTTGTTCTCGATGAGATAGCCAGCCGCCATGGCAGCGCCGAGTCCGCACAGCGTGCGCGCGGCACGTCGGCTCGGTCGCGCAACCAAGACCGCAATGGCGACCGCGTGGACGGCCATCATGTCGACCGGCGCCGACAGGCCTGTCCCCATGAACCACGTCTCCTGCGCAACGCGATCGGGACTTCCATGCCTTCGGAATATCTCGAAGGACCGACCCTGGCGAATGGCCACGAACTGACCCGTCACACCGATGGCAAGCTGCAACGCCGAGATGACCAGCAGCCAGTGTCGGGTCCGCACGAAAGGACACTACGCCACGGACCCCCGCGCGCGATCCCTCTTGCGCGACGATTGTCAACGATTGGGTCATCATTGCCCGCTCAGGCATCCTCTCGGACATGATTCGCTACGAGCTCTAGTCGCTCGCCCAATGGAGGAGTACTCTGTGCGCGTCTGGGATGCGGGGGGTGCGACATGCGGAACTTGAATCACAAGGATCGACACACGCCCATCGTTTCGGAGACGGAGCAGATCGCGCGATACAACCACCTCGTTGAAATGCTGCCGCGCGACGTCAGCTTCAAGGCTCATGCTCAGGCCTTCGCGGAGTTGTCAGTGGACGAGCGCACCGAGTTGCTCGACCGGCTGCGCCCGCTCGTGGCGGAAGCGGAGCGCGACGCCGCCCTCGACGAACCAGACGTGCTCGCGACGCTTGTCCGCGATGCCGAACCCCGCGACGCCATGATGCGCACAGGAATCGCGGGAGTCGTCGCCTCCCGGTTCGTCCACAGCGCCCCTGTCGCTGCGTACTTCACGGTCGGCGTCGGCTCAGTGACGATCGACGACCAGCCCCCGTGGGTGAGCGAACTGGCCCACCACGAATTGGCACCGAAAGACGCGGGAACCACCAGCCACCAACCGCAACCTGACTTCCGCGTCTTGGGCTCGCCGCGCAGGTTGTGAGGCACGGGTGGTGGCACCCCCGAATACCGGCCCTTGTTGTGGATGCCGGGGATCCCGCTCGCGCTGAGCGGAGAAGATTTGAACCGGACTGCCCGCTGACTCGTTTGTATTGATAGAAGGCCCCCCGCAGGGGGCCACCGATTCGGAATCGGGTGAGTGAATGGCCGAAAACAACCGGCGCGTTCTGTGGGTCATGCGCATCCTCAGCGCCATCTTCCTTCTTGCCACCGGCGGGATACATCTGTACCTCGCCTTCAACGGAGTCGGCGGCATCCTGGGTGTGGCCTTCATCCTCAATGCCGTCGCCGGCCTGGTGCTCGCGCTCGGAATGGTGATTCTTCAGGGCAGGCTGCTCAAGCTGGCGACCGTCCTGAGCCTGCTGTTCCTGATCGCGACCCTGGGCGCGCTGCTGTTGGCTCTCACGGTCGGTCTGTTCGGGATCTCTCAGACGTGGGACTTCATGCTCGTCCCGCAGACGGTGATCGTCGAATCGATCGGCATCGTGGTGCTGGCGATCACGACCGTCGTCGTGCTTCGTACGCCGTCGTCGCTGCTGACGCGGCACCCGGACGGAACGCCAGTCCGCGGCGGCGCCTGACGCGGGCCGGGTATCAGCGGCCGAAGGCCTCGAAGAGACGATCGCGGAACTGATCCATCCGCCAGGTGGGAGCCTTAGACGACGGGTGGACTCCGGCATCCCAGTGCCAAGAGGCGATGTCGTCGACGACTGCCGGGTCTTTCGTGATGATCGTGATCGGCACATCGCGCTCCGCGTCGGGGCCGCTCACGATCCGTGCCGGCTGGTGGTCGCCGAGCACGATGAGGACGAGGTTCGGCTGGTCGTAGGTGTGCAGGAACGAAAACATCGCGCCGAGGGTGTACTCGACGGACTGTCCGTACGCCGCCCGCACGCGCTGCGGGTCGGTCCACACCTCGAGCGGTGCCAGTCCTTGCGGCGGGCTGCAGGTCGAACACCGAGCCGTTCCCGATCTCGGACCACGGCACCAGGCGGGGCACCGGTGTCCACGGCGTGTGCGACGACACGAAGTCGACCTCGGCCATGACCGGAGCGTGCTCGCGAGCGAGCTCTCGCTCGTACAAGTGCTGCCAGGTGTACTGGTCGGGCACGCGCGCGTAGCTGAACGCCGGACCCCGGTAACCCATGTTGCGGGAGTTCAGCACGGCGTCATAGCCGTAGAAAGCGGTGCCCACCGACCACGGCTCGGTGTTGGAGGGCACGACGGCGACCGTGCGCCAGCCGGCGTCTGCGAAGGCGCGCGTGAGCGTGAAGCGGTTGCTCGCGGTGAGCATGTCGTACTTCTGCTGCGAGTCGATCCACACGCCGCTCTGCAGAGTCGAATGGGCAAGCCAGCTGACTCCGCCGAACGTCGGCGAGGTGAGGAACGCGCTCTGTGCGAAGTATCCGTCCCGCACGAGCTCGGCGCCGCCCTCTTCGAGCACGCGGCTGACGCCGCGGGCGATGTCAGGGTCTTGCAGGGCAACCGAGCCGTAGCTCTCCAGGAAGGCGATCACGACGTCCTTGCCCTGAAGCCCGGTGAGCAGGTCGGCGGCCTGTATGGAAGCCATACGATCCGACTCCATTGCTCGGTCGAACGCCTCCTGCTCGCGGATGCCGAGAGCCGTCTGCGCCGACGTGGCCGCGAGCGCGTTCGCTGCGTCGGCGGCGGCGAAGGGCACGCCCGGCCAGAGCTGGACGCCGACGACGGCGCAGAGGATCCACGTCGTCGCCACCACGGCTGCGGCGACCCGCCCGGTGCGTCCCGAGCGCGCGGCGATTCGCTCGGTGCGCAGCGCGGCTCGCGCGACGGCGATCACTCCGGCGATGAGCGCCGCGACGAGCACCGCCACGATCAGGATCGCGTTGCCGGTCCCGGCAGCATCCTGAACCACGCCGAAGGCGCTGACGACAGCGGGCCAGTCCTGGGTGATGTCGAACGCGCGGTCGATGGTCGCCTTGAACCCTGCGTCCAGCCCCGCGGCGAGCGCCGCGAGGACGACGATCACGCCGAAGACCGAGGCCACGATCCACCGCAAGGGCCGGCCGGACACGGCGAGGAGGATCAGCAGCACCGCGATCGACTCGACGGGCAGTCCGAGCAGCGCCGCGGGTGTGCCGGTGGTCAGCGCACCCGCGGCGAGGGGAGCGGCCACGAGCGTCGCCACCGCAAGTCCGGTGGCGATCCGTGCTCCCAGCCGCCGGGTGCCGCGCTGCTCCTCGAACCCGCCTTCCACTGCCGGCCCTCAGGATCGCGCGGAGAGTTCTCTGACCGACGGAGCCTCCGGCGCATCGGCCAGGAACCGCGCCGACAGCGCGTACCGCAGAAGCACCACGTCACCGATCTGCCGAGTTTCCGCCAGCGTCGCGCGCCGGGACGCCGTCCACGGGAAGGCACCGGCCTCGACGAATCGCGGCGCCCGGGACTCGCCGACGAAGAACGGTGCGACCACCAGCTGCAGCTCATCGGCGAGGTCGTCGATGAGGAACTGCGTGTGCAGCCGGCCGCCACCCTCGACTAGGAGGCGCGGTCACCCCTCGCGCTGCGAGGTCCGCCACGACATCCGCCATCGTCACCGTCGCGCCGAGCGCCACCACGGTGGCTACGCCGCTGAGCGTGGTGCGGATGCGCTCCAGATCGCCTTGCGGGCAGTAGACGATCTTCTCGACATCGCCTTCTGCGAAGAACGCCGAATCCCGCGGCAGCTCGCCGCTCGCCGTCACCGTCACCTTGACCGGTGAGCTCGGCTTGCCTGCGGAGAGGCGGAGCGAGCGCCGCTCGTCCGCTCGCACCATCAGCCTCGGACAATCCCGTCGAACTGTCGACGCGCCGACCATGATCGCGTCGCTCTCGGCGCGCAGCTGGTCGACGCGGTCGAAGTCCGCAGCGTTCGACATCGCGAGCTTCCGTGGTGCCGCGCTGTCGAGGTAGCCGTCGATCGACATGGCACAGCTGAGGGTGACGTACGGCCGGTTCACGAGGACGCCTCCTTGCCCTGCATGACACCGCGACGGCGGCGAAGAGCGGATGCCGCGACCACCGCAGCGCCGGGCACGACGGCGATCAGCGCGAGCACCCCGAAAGCGGTCGACGCCGCGATTCCCGCACCGGCGCCGAGACCGGTCGCGGCGAACGCCCACGCCGCCGCGCCCTCGCGCGGTCCCCAACCGCCGATGTTCAGCGGAATGGACCCGGCGAGGACGGCGATCAGGGCGACAGCGATCAGGCGATCGGGCGAGGCGTCGACGCCCACCGCCAGGCACGCGACGAGGAACATCGCGACGAGTCCGGCGATGACGATCGTGGACGCGACGAGCACCTCGACGACGATCCCGATCGTGCCGAAGGCGTATCGGAGCGTGACCAGCTCGCGGGTGATCGTCCTCCGCGCATGCGCGCTCGCCCTCGCTGCGACGACGAGTCCGACGCAGGCGACGGCGAGCGCGAGAAGCACGATGCCCACAGCGGGAGCGTAGGCCGACGAGCCGAGCGACACCAGCACCACCGCGGCCAAGACCAGCTGCACGGCTTGACCTGCCGTGCGCTCCGCGACGACCGCGCGCGAGGCTTGAGCTGCCTGACCCACGCGGCGCCCGTGCGAAACGGCACGATGGATGTCGCCGACGACGCCGCCCGGGAGCACGGTGTTCAGGAACTGCGACCGGTAGTACGACGACACCGATGCGCCCCAGCCGAGCGCCAGGCCGAGGCGCCCGGCCAGCACTCGCCACCGCCACGCTGCGGCCGCCGTGACCGCCGCACCGAGCAGGAGCGCCGCTGCGGCCCCGGCCGGAGTCAACGAGGCGATGCCACGCACGAACGGCTCGGCGCCGACCTCCAGGACGATCGCCACGAGGATGCCGGCGCCCAGCACGGCGCGGGCGATCGCGCGGATGCGCGGCGTACCAAGAGTCCGGTATGCCGGGCGCGCACCGACCATCGTCGTCATCGCGGCCACGCGAGGAAGTCCTGGTGATCGACGACGACCTTCAGCGTGCCCTCCGCGAGCTGCACCGCCCGCGTCCGCAGGTATTCGTCGCCCCACTCCTCCAGCGCCGGGCGCTCCTCGACTGCCGCGGCCACCCATCCCTCCAGCCACTCGTCCAGGAGGGGGCGGTCAGCCGCATCGAGCAGCCAGGGCGTCTCCGCGACCTCGACCGCCCAGCCGGCGGACTCGAAGAGGTCGATCGCGGTGGCTCCGGCATCCGGTCCGAGGAGCCGGCGAGGGTCGGCAGCGCGCCGCTGGTGGTCGTTGAAGACGGACTCGAAGACGCGGTCGCCGGGATCGACCGGATCGAGCGACACCCGACCCGTGACGCTCAAGGTGAAGAGCGCGGGTGCGCCGGCCGCGACGCACGCCCGGACGACGGCCTCGGTCTCATCTCGCGTGAGCACGTCGAGCAGCGCCGACATCGTGACCAGCGTTGCCCCGGCGAGATCTCCGTCGCGCAGGTGAGCCACGTCCTTGACGCTGGTCGTGACGGCTACGGGGCGCCCCATGGCGTCGACGGCAGCTCGTTCGGCCGCGTGCCCGAGCAGGTCGGCGTTCCAGTCGTGAAGCACCCACGTCTGCGGCGCTGGGAGGAGCGGCGCCAGCCAGTGCATCATCGACCCCGTCCCGCTGCCGAGATCGTGGATGACGAGCGGTGCGCGCATTCCACGGGCTGCGCGAGAGGCGAGCGCTCGCGATCGCGAGCGCGCGTCGGCGTGCTCGCGCAGCGTCAGCCACTGCACCGAGACGGGAATGAGGTTGCTCATCACACCCCCGCCAACGACTCGGCGATGTTTGCCGCGGTGTCGCTCCAGCGGGGGAGGCTGGCCCTGCCCCGACGCGCATCCTCGGTCAACCTCTCGCGGAGTCTCGGGTCCGCGATCCATCGCTGCAGCGCCTCGGCCAACGGCGCCGGCTCACCCGGTGGAACCAGCACGGCTGCCCGCCCTGCCACGGTCTGCGGGATGCCACCCACGCGGCTCGCGACGACGGGGATGCCGCGCCGCAGCGCGTCCGCGATGGCCATGCCGTAGCTCTCCACCCGCGATGGCGCCACGACGAGATCGGCGTGCTGGTAGGCGCTGTCGAGCTCACCCGCTCCCAGCGCCCCGGTGAGCGTGATCCGCTCGGCTACGTCGGCGTCTTCTGCGAGCGCCCTCACCCGTTCTACGTAGTCCGGGAAGGCATCGAGCCCGCCGACGATGGCGCATGTCCACGAGATGTCCGGGTCGAGCGCCGCCAGCGCCTCGATCAGGACGTCCTGTCCCTTGTGCGGAGCGACGACGCCGACACACAGGAGCGACCCGCCCATCGGCGTCCCACTCGCCGCCGGCGCATCGTCCGAACCGGGGAGCGCGACCAGAACCCGGTCCGCCGGAAGCCGGTCGCTCGCGGTCAGCTCCGCCCGGGTCCATTCGCTCGTCGCGATCACGCGTCGCGCGCTCCCGAGCGCTCGACGCTCGCCATCCACCATGTGCGGATCGGCGTCGGGAAACGCGGACGACACCATGTGTGCGAGAACCACGATGCGCAGTCGATCCGCCTCCGCCTCGATCGCGGCCGGCGAGCGACCGGCGACCAGCCCATCGACGAGCACGAGAGCCCCGGGAGGCAGGCGGGACAGGACGCCCCCCGCATCCGCCCCTACCGGCAGCATCCGCACATCCCACCCGAGCGCCGCCAATCCGTCCCGTACGTGCCGGTCGAACACGTTCCCGCCGCTCGCTAGCGCCGGATCGTCGATGCCCTCCGGCACCACGAAGTTCACGCGGGTTCCCGCCGGGCCGGTCACAGGGCGACCTCGAACGATGCCCAGGCGATATGCGACTCGTGCAGCGTCACGACGATCGCACTCAGCTGCGAGCCGCCCCTCCCGAGCCCGCCGTCTCGCGCCGCTGTCACCAGGCGCTCCGCGATCACGCTGCAGAGGCGCTCGGTCGTCGTGTTCACTCCCGAGAACTCGGGCTCGTCATCGAGGTTGCGATACGACAGGGTCGAAAGGATGCCGCCGAGCACCTCGGATGCGCGCCCGATGTCGACCACCACCCCGTCGGCGTCGAGCGCCGTCGCCCGGAAGGTCGCATCGACGACGTATGTTGCGCCATGCAGGCGCTGCGCCGGCCCGAAGACCTCGCCCGTGAAGCTGTGCGCGATCATCATGTGATCCCGCACGGTGACGGAGTACGTCATTCGGCATCCCTCCAGTCGATGGTGTGACACAGGCCCGGCGACGAGCCGTCGGCGATGGCTGCCAACACGTCGGGCAGCTCCCGCCAAGACGAGCTGTCGGTGAGAAGGGCGTCGAATGCCGCGTCCTGCAGCAGGTCGAGCGCGAGTCGCAGCCGGCCCGCGGTGCTTCGGCTGGCGCGTCGACGGGGCGCGACCATCCCCACCTGGCTCGAACGGATGGTGAGGCGGCGCGCGTGGAACTCTTCACCGAGGTGGAGAGTGACGGGGCGATCCCCGAACCAGCTCGCGACGATGATCTCGCCTTCCGTGGCGCTTGCTCGGAGGGCGAACTGCAGACCACCTTCGGACCCGCTCGCGTCCACGATGATGTCCCGATCGCGGGGTGCGTCGTCCGGGTGCGCGTAGGGCACGTCGAGCTGCCGGCAGACGGCCGCCTTCGAGCGATCCACGTCCACGACGCTCACCTCGACGCCGGGGATCGTTCGCGCGATACGGGCGATGGCGCAGCCGATCATCCCCGCTCCGACGACGGTGATGCGATCGCCGACGAGTGGCGCGGCATCCCACAACACGTTCACGGCGGTCTCGACCGCCCCGGCGAGCACGGCCCGGCGGGCGGGGATGCCGTCAGGGAGGACGTGGACAGCGGATTCGGGAACGACGAAGGCCGATTGATGCGGGAACAAGGTGAATACGGTGCGACCTCGCAGTGCCGGCGGGCCGCTCTCGACGATGCCGACGTTCAGATACCCGTACTTCACCGGCCCGGGAAAGTCGCCCTCCTGGAACGGCGCGCGCATCCGCTCGTGCTCGCCCGGAGGAACCTCGCCGCGGAAGACCACGGACTCCGTGCCGCGGCTGATGCCCGTGTAGGCCGTGCGCACCCGCACCTCGCCTGTTGCGGGATCCGCGAGATCCTGGGTTCGGAGCGCGCCCACCCGGGGCCTCTCCACCCAGAACGCCGTCGCCGGGCTCACCACTCCGCGCTCCGACATTGAACCTTTCGGCGCTCTGAGGACGTGTCATGAGTGGTACCCATGAACAAAGAACGAGACGGATAGTGCAAAAGGTTCACGTTGCTCCGCTCTGGTCGGTGGCGTTCGGCGTCTTCGGGCTGGCCGCGATCGGCTGGTTCAGCACGCTCTCGGTCGCCGGGTGGGGCGCCGGTCTGATCTACCTTGTCTGCTCGAACGCCTTCCTCACCAGTGGGTTGCGCCGAAGCGAAACAGCGCGATTCGGTCCGGCGAACGCGGCGACCGAAGTGCGCTCCACGCTGGTCGGCCTCATCACCGCGTTGGTGGCGACATCCTTCAACGCCCCGATCTCGGTTCCGCTCCTGATCGGGTTGACCGTCCCCGCCCTCGTCTTGGATGCCGTCGACGGCTGGATCGCCCGGCGCACGCACACCACGAGCGGACTCGGCGCCCGATTCGACATGGAAGTGGATGCTTTTCTCCTCCTGGTCCTCAGTGCGTACGTTGCGCAGGATCTGGGCTGGTGGGTGATCGTCATCGGAGCGCTCCGCTACGTCTTCGTCGCGGCGGCATGGGTGCTGCCGTGGATGGCGGCGACTCTCCCGCCGCGGTACTGGCGGAAGGTGGTCACCGCCGTCGCCGGCATCGGCCTCACGATCGCTGCGTCGGGGCTCATGCCAGGGGGTGCCGACGTCCTCGTGACCCTTCTCGCGTTGGCGCTGCTCGTGGAGTCGTTCGGGCGTGACGTCTTCTGGCTCCTTCGCCGACGGCCGCGCTGACCCGCCGCTCTTGTCTCCAGGCGCGCTGCGTCACCGCGGCCAGGTCGAACGTGCAGCCCTTCCACACCAGCGCGCGCGCGAGCAGTATGGAGTGATCGACATCGAGCAATGAGGGGTCAACATGAGCGTGTACCGAGTAATCGACGTCATCGGCACTAGTGCCTCGTCCTGGGAGGAGGCGGCCCGAGAAGCCATTGAAACAGCCGCGGGATCGCTGCACGACCTCCGCGTCGCAGAGGTGACCAAGCAGGACGTCGTGGTCGGCGACGACGGGACGCTGTTGTTCAGGGCCCGGATCCAGCTCTCGTTCAAGTACGCGCCGGAGTAACCCGACCTCCTTTCAGCCCGGACATGCGGTCGACGCCGTCCAGGGCTCGTACACGGACCGGGCTGCGGACACGAGATAATGAAGCATGTCCTCCTCCGTCGAACGCCTCTCCAATCCGACTGCCTGGGCCGCGTTCTGGGTCGCGCTTGCCGGCCTCGTGCTCATGCCCATCCCGTTGTTCATCGGGCTGATCGTCGGCGGCGGCCTCTCGATCGTCGCCGCCATCCTCGCTGTGATCGCCCTCTTCAAGGGGCTCGCGCGCAACGGCAAGGGCATCGCGCCCGTCGTGTTCGCCGCGATCTTCATCTTGCTCACGTGGGGCGGCATCTCGGTCGGGGGCGGCACCGTCTGGTAGGTCGGCCGGGTAGGTCAGGCGCTGCTGTCGGCGCCTACTCTGTATGTCGCGGATCGCAAGTGTGCGAACCCGGAAACCACCGCCACACCGAAGGCGGGCATTTTCGTATGTCGTAGTGTGGCGCGAGATGCGCCGCGACGCCGCCCGTCAGTCGGGGGAGAGGTTCTGCCTCGTCATCCGGGAACCAGATCTTCACGAGCGCCGCGGTGATCTCATCTGGGTTCCAGATCCGCCAGTTGCAGCTCACCACGAGCGTGGACATCCGATCAGGGCTGACTGCGAAGTACGTGCCGGTGCCGGCGACGTTTCCACTGTGCAGGATCGCCCCGTCCTCCGAGACGAACACACCTGGCCCATAGCGGTACCCGGAATCGCGCTCGTCGACGGATACCGCGGCGTTCAGCGCCTTTTCGAGGGTCGCCTTCGGAAGCGTCTGCGGGTCGCGATAGTGATCGCCCCACCTGGCCAGCTCGCTCGGTGTGGTGATGATCCCGGTAGGCCCGGGTACGACGTACTTGTCCGGCGCGGGCGTGAAGGGCGGCGATCCCTCCAGGTATCCGATTGCGATGTCGTCGGCGACTGCGCCCGGTTCGAGCACCATGTCGAGTCCGTATGGTGCGAAGATTTCCTCTTGCACCCACGCCCCCAGATCGCGGCCCCCGGCCTCTTCGACGATGAGACCGAGCAGCATGTAGTTGTCGTTGGAGTAATAGAACGACGTGTTCTCTCGACGCGCGCCTGGGTGTGCGACCAGGCTCTGCAGCAGAACCTCGCGATCGACCGTCTCATCGCCAGGGACCACCAGGTCCGCGATGCCCGACGTGTGAGTCATCAGGTCGCCCACGGTGACCTCATCACTCCACGGCGGAAGTCCGTCGAGGTAGTCCGAAACAGGATCGCTCAGCGCGAGTTTCCCCTCCTCCGCGAGCATCAGCGCGGCAGTTGCGGTGAACTGCTTCGTCACCGAAGCGATATTGAAGCGCGTCGACGTGTCGATCGGGATCGAGCGGTCGAGGTCGGCCATCCCGCGCGCGTACGTCCAGACGACCTCGCCGCGCTCGGCGACGGCTGCCGAGCAGCCGGGGCCTTCGGCGAGGATCGCATCATCGAGCAGGGCGCCCGCTCGCTCCGAGCGCGGATCGGGCGCGGCGCACGCACTGAGCACAACCCCGGTCATCACGAGTGTGGTCGTCGCGAGCGCGACGACCACACGGCTCAACCCCATGGGGCCGGAGTACACCCGCCCCACGGCAGTGTCAAGCGTTGCCGTCCACCGAGCAGATGCGCAACGCCACGATCATGTCCGTCGCGCAAGGCACCTGTTCATCCCGATCATCCTCGCCGGCAACGCCGTCTTCGGGATCAACGGAGTCATCTGGGCCGCGACCGTCGCCCGAACTGCCGGCAATGCTTGCGGATGGGCCCGCGAGCCGCCACGATCAACTCGAGGACCGACAAGAGGCGGAGCTCGCTGCGAGGCGCTCGTTGAAATGATTTGTCGGGCCCTCATCATGATCGGTGGCCTGGCACCGTGTTTCACCCCCCCGGCTGAGACTGCACTGCCGTCGGCGGCAGAGCTGAATCACGACACTGCCTGCCGACCTTTGGAGATGAGCCATGACCGATCCTGTTGTCAGCATCAGCTCGGACGAGCCGGAAGCCCCCGGACCGGGTGATCCCCAGCCTCAGCTCAAACGCACCCTGGGCGGCTTCCAGGTGTTCGCGATCTCGTTCGCGTTCATCTCCGTAGCGGTAGGCGTCTTCGCCACCTATGGCGAGCTGCTGCAGACGGCCGGCCCCGTCGGCATCTGGCTGTGGGTGCTCGCCGCTGTGGGTCAGACTCTCGTCGCCCTGGTCGTAGCCCAGTTCGCGGCTCGCATCGCGCTCAGCGGATCGTCGTATCAGTGGGCCTCGCGGCTCGCGAACCCCAAGATCGGCTGGTTCTTCGGTTGGCTCAGCTTCTGGTATCTGGCGATCTCAGTCGTCACGATGGCCAACGCCATGGCCAGCCAAGCGCTGATGCCGCTTCTGGGAATGGATGCCGATGAGGAGGTCGCCCGTATCCTCACGCTGGTGATCCTCGTGGTTCAGGCTGCGCTTGTGATCGCCTCGACGCGCCTGCTCGGCATGATCACATCGGCCGCGGTCGCTGTTGAGTTCGGCATCATCGCCGTGCTGGTGATCGCTCTGCTTGTCGTCATCAGCGTCACCGGCAGCGGCGACATCGGCAATCTCGGGTCTCGTGGGGTGTCGATCAGCGACCCGAACTACTTCGCGATCGGTGGGGGACTGATGGCCGGCGCACTCATGGGCCTCACCACGCTGGTCGGGTTCGACTCTGCGGCCAACCTCGCTGAGGAAGCGAAGAATCCGTTCCGCAACGTGCCCCGCGCCATTGTGGGCTCGGTGATCGCGGCCAGCGTGGCTGGATTCATCTTCCTGATCGTGCTCACGACAGCGATCAAGGACGTGGATGCCATCTCGTCCGACCCGTCGCCGGTCGCAGCGATCATCCGCGGCCAGCTCGGACCCGTCTGGGAACGCATTCTCATCGGAGGCATCGCCTTCGCGTTCTTCGGTGCCGGCATGGTCGTGATGGCGGCCTGCTCGCGCCAGGTCTTCGCGATGGCGCGCGATCGGCGCTTCCCCGCCGGCCGACTGATGAGCCGGGTGAACCCTCGAACTCGGACGCCGATCGCCGCCACCGTGCTGATCGTGGTCATCGGGATCGTGCTGATGGTCGTTCTCCCCGGCGATGCCCTCAATCAGCTGCTCGTCGGCGGAACGATACTGCCTGCCCTGATGTACGGCGCGATCGTCGTGCTCTACCTCGTGGTGCGCAAGAAGCTCGAGCGCAAGGAGGGCGGCTTCAATCTCGGCCGCTTCGAGCTTCCGGTGACGATCGCCGCGCTCGCTTGGGTCGGCCTTGCCCTGGTCGTCCTCATCACGCCGCCGGGCTCTCTCATCCCCTCGCTCGTGGTCCTGGGACTGATTCTCACCGGTGGTGTCTACTTTGCCTGGCTGATGATCTTCCGGCGCTCGGCGCTCGAGAGTGAACCCGACGGCGGAGCCGCCGTGGAAGACATCGAGTGACTGCAACGGGCGGCGCGGCGGCGCAGCGCTACTGCGGCGCGCTAGCCAGTGCCGCGCCAGCGGCGAGCGTCTGCAATTTCGCGTAAACGATGTCCGGATCGACCGCACCGAATCCCGCGAACGTGGAGAAGCCGCAGTCAGTGCCGGCAATCACTCGCTCCCTGCCCACGATGGCGGTGAAGCGCTCGATGCGCTCGGCGACCACGCGCGGGTGTTCCACGAAGTTGGTGGTCGAATCGATCACGCCAGGAATCAGCACCTTGTCGTCGGGGATCGACGTGGACATCTCCACGAAGTAGTTCCAGTCGTGCTGGTGGCGGGGGTTAGCGGTCTCGAATAACAGACCTGCGGGCTTCGCCCGCATCAGCGTCGGCAGGATCACATCCATCTCGACATCGCGGGTGTGCGGACCCTCATAGTTGCCCCAACACACGTGCATGCGCACACGATCAGCGGGCACGTTGCGCAGCGCATGGTTGAGCACCTCGACGTGGCGGCCGATGAGCTGAAGGTATTCTTCGTCGCTGCGATCTTTGTACATCATGTGACGGCCGAGCCCCAGGTCGGGGCTGTCGATCTGCAGGATCACACCGGCGGCGGCTATCGCTTCGTACTCGGGGCGCATCGCCTCCGCCAGGGCTTCCAGGTAGCTGTCCTCGTCTGGGTAGTACTCGTTGGGCTGGAACAGTGCGATCACGCCCGGCGAGGCGGCGTTCATGAATGCTCCGCCTGGACGGTGCGCGGCAACACCTGCCGCGAGGTGTGCCAGGTCGTCTTCGAGCGGCGCGAGCGTTTTGGGCGCGACCGCGCCGACGCAGCGCGGGCGGCGATAGGTGGGCGTGCCGCCGCCTTTGGCTTGCCGCGCCAGGAATGCCGGGAATTCTTCGAGATCGGCCGGCGGCGTGCGCGGGCTGTCGCCGTCGAAACCGGTCACACGATCCTTGATGTACGTCGCGTAGGAGATCTTCGACATCTCTCCATCGGAGACAAGATCAATGCCCGCCGCCACCTGCCGTGCGACGACCGCGTCGACTGCCGCCAGCATGACCTCGGCGAACTCAGACTGATCGACCGGCTCCCCACGCTCCCGCGCGAAGACCAGATCAGTCACCTCGGCTGATCGCGGCAGCGACCCGACATGCGTGGTGAGAATGCGCTCCATCAAGACTCCGGATCATGTTGAGCGGACCTGGCGGGTCGCGCGTCGCTGTTCATCGCTAACGGCAGGATAGGCCTCGAACCCCTCGTAGTGGACCGCTAGTGATCCCTGGTCTTGGCGATGTCTCATCGGTCCGGGGCACCCCTTTCCCCGTATCATGCCCGGGCGGATAATCGGCTCAAACGGTAGCGGTTCACTCCGGTGGTAGTCGACGCGACCAACGCGTGATCATCGCCCCGAGTCACCGACGTACGCGTCACGCCAAGGAGAGCACGAAGGACAAGACGAAACCAGCTGCTGTACTGAGGGCGACTGCGGGACCGCCGTTCTCGAACGCCTCGGGCATGATGGTGTCTGCCAGCGCGGCGATGACAGCGCCCGCCGCGAAGGCGAGAGGCAACGAGACCAGCGCCGGGTCGCTGCCCGTGAGGAATGCTGCACCGACAACCACCGCGATGGTGACCAGCGCCGCGCACGCGCTCCAGAGACCGATCACCTGTCGGGCCGAGCGGCCCTGTTCACGCATGGACGCCGCACCCACGAGCGCCTCCGGCAGGTTCGAGACGAAGATCGCGGCCATCAGTGCCAGGCCACCGGTTCCTTCGGTCAGCGAGATGCCCAGCGCGAGGCTCTCGGGGACGCCGTCGAGGGTCGCCGCCGCCAAGAGCGCAAGCCCCGCGGTCCCGCGAGTGGACGCCGCAGTCGCGGGTCGGTCGGAGGCCGCGGCATCCGTGTCGAGCTTGACGCTTCCCCGGTACTCATCTGCCGGGGTCGCCCGGGAGCCAGCTTGTGCCCACCGGTCCAGGAGTGCGCTGAGGACAGTGAAAACGATGGCGCCCACGAAGAGGCCGATGGCCGCCAGCCATATCCCGCCACGCTCGTAAGAATCCTCGAACAGTTCGAAGCTCAATGCTGTGATCAGCGCGCCCGCCGCAAAGGCGAGAAGCATGGCGAGCAGCCGCTTCGGGAGTTTGAACCTGACGCCGATGGCTGCCCCGATGATCAGCGCGCTGGATGCCACGGCACCGAAGAGCAGAACCGTCCACATGATGTCCTCCAACTCCCGCCGGTCGGCGAATCTCCTGCGCTACCATCAGCGGCGTCGAGCAAGTCGACCAGGACGAACGCGACTTCCAGCACGGAACGACCCCGTCCAGGCAACGCCCTGTTGGGTGTCCACACTCTTCTGCCGACCCGCTCGGCGCACAAGTGGGTTGCCCAGTGGTGCCGGTGCCGCTAGGCCACGCTCAGCCATCTGAACTGAGATGGCGCGACGGCAGCGGATGGTCCGACGCGCGAGAGCTCGCGGATCTCAAGGACCCCGCCGCCCAGGGCGTCAGCTTTCGGGGAAGTTCACGATCGCGCCGTACAGCGGGTACGCGTCGCTGGCCTCCTTCGACTCCGGCGCGATGGCAAGGCTGTCGCCCGTCGACGCGGCGAAGTCGAGCTTGCCGACGACTGTGAACTGTTCGAAGACGTACGGCAGGGTCCTCGCGACAAAGATATCCGGCTGGTCGACGAGCGCGAAGTGCAAGTTGCCGGTCAGCTCGGCAGCGCTGTGAGGCACGCGTCGTCGAGAAGAGCTCGGACACAGCGAAGGTTCTTCGCTATTCGTGACGTCGGTGGACCTAACTAGGGGCCATGAAAAGGTGCGAGGCGATGGCCAGTGGCATCGTCGGCACGCCTGGTCGTACTGCCCCGAACACTACTCGCGCGAGCCCAGCGCGTCGATATGCCCGCACCTGATGACGCGGTCAGCGGTGTCGCGGTTTGCTAGTTATGCACGACGCGTCGATGGAACAGCGATAGCTCGGCGTCATCGGGGCTCTCGAGCCGGAGCCGGCACTCCTCGAGCAACTCTCTTGTAATCGGGACTGTGCCGTATGTGGGGTTAGCGTTGCGGTTCTCAAGTCGTCGCCACAGCACGTCAATCGCGACATCAAAGTAGTGAATCTCGGTAACTGCGTTCAACTCACTCGCGAGCTGGCGCAGCCGATCGCGTTCCTCACGCCTCCAGGTGCCGTCTTCCAGAATCACACTCTGCCCGCGTTCGAGCAGTTCCTTCCACAGCTGGTCTAGTCGCGCCTGCAGGCTGTCGCGGATCGGATCGAAAAAATCGACGCCCAGGTCGGCCATCCATTCATCGGTGCTGAATCGGATGGCACCCGTCTCTCGTTCTCGCCGGCGCGCAATAGTCGTCTTGCCAGATCCGGGCAGACCACAGAACAGTATGAGCAGCGGTTGCTGACCTGGGTTGCCTTCCAAAACCATGAGTATCTCGAATCCGAATCCGAGTGCGGAGGATACGTTGCACATTGGGTGTTCTCGCCAGCGGAGACCATACTCCGGTCAGCCCGACCGCGGATCCCGCGAGTGCCGTGGCCGCCTCGCGAGAACGAGACCAGCACAGGGCCGGGGGAACCCGTTCCGCGCTCATCGGCTACGTGGTGGACCTCAGAGTTGAGTGACGCGAAGGGGGCGATGGGTTAGCGAGGCCGGATTGTCAGGATCTGTTCGGCAGTGCCGATAGGGCCGCGGGTGTCGTGGAGGACGATGTGGGTGAGGCCGACGCGGTTGGTTCCGAACGTGACGGTGGTGTCGTAGCCGATCCAGTCGCTGCGTGGTTGCTCGAACAGGTGGACGGTGGTGTCGAGGTTCGGAAACGCGACCGCGTCGGGTGAGACCCGCAGGGTGAAGCCGTTAGCTATGTCGAGGATGCTGAGGGCGGCGACCGTGGTGCTGACGGGCTCATGGTCCAGGAGCGGAGCAGAGGTAGGCGCCGCGCCGACGATTGCGCCGACGAGTGCGTGCTGACCGGTGCCGACCGCCTCGATACCCTGGCGTCTAGATCGGAATGCTCGGGATGGACTTCGTCGTGGAATGCGGACGAGCCGCGTCCCGTGCTGCGGACGTACGCCCCCCGCTACCTCGCGCCGTGGGGGACGCGTGAACTAATCGAAGGGTTGCGAACATGCGCACCGAGATCTCCAGCATCGACGAGGGTCACTTGCGGCGGTGCGTCGACCTCGCGACTCAGGCGCTCGAGAACGGCGACGATCCGTTCGGCTCCGTGCTCGTCGACGCAGACGGAGCAGTACTGGTCGAGGCGATGAACCGCGAGACATCCGATGGCGACCCGACCGCGCATCCGGAATTGGCGCTCGTGAGGTGGGCGATCGCACACCTCACCCCCGACCAGCGCGCAACATCGACGGTCTACACGTCGGGGGAGCACTGCCCGATGTGCGCAGCCGCCCACGGATGGGCGGGACTGGGACGCGTCGTCGCTGCCGCGTCGGCCGCACAGCTCGCCGAGTGGCGGGCGTCGTGGGGATTGCCGGCAGGCCCGGTGACACCACTGCCGCTCACGGATATCGCGCCAGATGTCGTCGTGATCGCGCCGGTGGCGCCGTTCGACGCCCAGATGCACGAGGTGCACCGGCGGGCGCTTGCGCGAGCGGAGGGATAGAGAAGCCGCTCAGCGATCCGGGTTCAGGGCTCTTTGCGAAGTGTCCAGACATGCTCGCTCGGAAACTCCCGTGCCCAGTCTGCGGAGATGCCGGCTGGTGACCCTACGGCGTCGGCAGGAGCCTGGATCTCGACCAGATCGAGGATCTCGAACCCGGTAGCGCGGAAGAGCTTGATCCACTCCGAGAAGGTCAGTGTGAATGAGATACCGCCTGGGTCATCGACGGCGTCTCGCCAGTCGAGGCGATGGGCACCGAAGTACGGCCGCTCGAGTCGGTGTGTGATCGGGTATGACCCATCGACCGGCGAGCACATGCTCACCAGAATGTGATTTCCCAGGAACACCAAGGTCCCTCCCGGCCGCAGTAGCCGGTGGGCTTCAGGTATCCACTGGTACGGGTCTGCCCAAATGGCGGCTCCGTATTCGCTGATCGCGAAGTCGAAGGACTCGCCGGGTTTGGGGACCGCCTCGGCGTTGCCGTGGATCAGTTCGAGAGCGACCCTGTGCTGCTCGGAAAGTCGCTGCGCAGTGCGGAGTTGCTCGACTGAGTTGTCGATCCCTGTGACCGACGCCCCCCTCCGGGCCATCCATCCCGACACATAGCCGGTCCCACAGCCCAGTTCGATCGCCTGCATCCCGGCCATATCGTCCGGGAGCAGGCGGAGCTCGTTCTCGGGGATGCCCCATACGCCCCACGCCGGCTCAGCCCAATTCCAGGCGCGCTCACCCCCCTCGACCCATTCATGCGCCATGCCATCCCAGTACGCACGATTGACAGCGACATGTTCAGGGAGTTCGCCCATGCCGGGACACTATCGCGCGCACGTCTGTGGCGCTCTGCGTCGTGGCGTAGCGGGCGACGATCGTCCGAGCGGCCTCGTCGACCGTGTGCAGCGTCTCTTCATCGGTGAGCGACCAGTTGCCGTGAACGAGGCGGGGCCAGAACACGACAGTGGCGATCATGCCGAGGAACTGCGCCGTTGCGACGTCGAAGTCGTTCACATGCGCGATTCCCTGAGCATTCGCCGTCTGAAAGTAGCGCCTGAGAGCCCTGAGCACGGGCAGGGTGCCGAAGTCGAAAGTCCGCTGGCGCAGCTCTGGGAACCTCGCTGATTCGGCGATCACAGCCCGGATGAGGTCTGCTGTGCGGGGCCGCGACAGCAACTCGGCATACGCCATACCAAGACCGACCAAGCCTGCGAGAAAGTCTCCGGACGGCGGTTCCAACGGCTCGGAATCCGACGTGTCGCCGGCTGCGAGCACCGTTGCCTCGAAGAGCTCCGCCTTCGTCGGGAACTGCTTGAACAGAGTCGCCCTCGAGACGTCGGCGCGGTCCGCGACTCGGGCCAACGAAGTCCGGTCGATAGCCGAATTCGAGGAACAGGTCGGTGGCCGCCTCGAGGATTGCCGTCCGGTTGTTGGCCGCGACCTGCCGATGATACGCAGAGAGTTCCCGTGGCATGCATCCAGTATGACGCAGTGGTGAGTCGGTTGACTCAGGACAAGGCCATCGGTAGCCTTCCTCAGAGGCGAGTTGATCGACTCACCTCAGGGAATTGACGAAGCAGCGCACACCCAAGGAGGAGCAATGGCAAAGGTGATCGTCCACGCGACCGTCAGCCTGGATGGATTCATGGCTGACGCAGATGGAAGCGTCGACTGGATGAACGGATTCCCGGCAGCTCCTGAGGACGAAGATGTCGTTGGAAGGGTTGTGGAGAAACTCGGCGCCGTTGTCGGGGGGGCCAATAAGACGCAGACGATCGACGACGGAGAAGTTCCATACGGGGGCACGCTCGGGGTGCCGGTGTACCTGATGACCCGCAGTGCTCACGAGCCGATCGAGAAGGACGGCGTCACGTACACCTTCGTCGTCGACGACATCACACAGGCCGTCGAATCCGCCAAGCAGGCGGCGGGGGACAAGTGGGTCAGCCTGCTCGGAGGCAGAATCTCAAGGCAGTGCCTCGAGCTCGGACTCGTCGATGAGATCCAGCTGCACATCGTTCCGATCCTCCTCGGGGAAGGAATCTCGCTCTTCGCTGGACTGAGCAAGCACATCAGGCTGGAACGTGTCGAGACAGCGGCGTTCGCCAGCGAGGCCCACCTCCGGTACCGCGTTCTCGCCGAAACCACCTGACACGGCGCCTCTGGACTGGTCGGCGCCGAACTCCAAAGCTCCGAATTCCGCACGCTGAGCCAAGGCCTTCCGAAGTCGATTCCGCGTACGCTCAGCCCATGGCTGTTCCCGAGGGGCGCGCAAAGTTCTACATCATCAGAACCGAGGGCCAGTCGTGGCTTCTCTTGTTCGTCGGAATCGGCCTCGCAGCAGCGTCTCTCCTGCTCTACGTCACGGTCGATGACGGGATAGGACAGCTCATCATGACGATCCTGCTTGCCTGCGTCGCGGCGTATTCCGCCGCGTGCGTGGTGTGGCACCGCCGTCACCGAACGGGTGCGCGCTGAAACGCCTCCTGGCTGTCCGACCGACGTACGCTCCGCGACTGGCAGGGCAACCAGGACCTTTCACCGTGCGTCTCGCGAGAGCGGTCGCACCGGTGGGATGACGCTCGGCATCCACCGAATGGGGGACCCCGAACCGGATGAACGGCCCTGCCGCGGCGCGGTCCGCCACGCGGAATCGTGGATGCCATGAACGAGAACGTGGTGCGGGTGCGGAACCTGCGGAAAGAGTATTCGGGCCGTGCGGTCGTCGACGATCTGTCGTTCGACATCGCGCGCGGTGAGACGTTCGCGCTGCTGGGCCCCAACGGCGCGGGCAAGTCGACCACGGTGGAGATCCTCGAGGGGTATCGCCACCGCACGAGGGGCGAGGTCCAGGTGCTCGGAGCGGATCCCGCGACGGCTGGGCTGACGTGGAAGGCGCGCATCGGGGTCGTGCTGCAGGGGACCGGGGTGCTCGGCGCGCTCACCGTGCGCGAGTACCTCACGCAGTTCGCCGGCTTCTTCCCGAACCCGCGCGGCGTCGACGAGGTGCTCACGGCCGTCGGTCTGGAGGAGCAGGCGGGGATGCGGGTGAGCAAGCTCTCGGGCGGTCAGCAGCGACGCGTCGATGTCGCGCTCGGCGTCGTCGGCAACCCCGAGCTGCTGTTCCTCGATGAGCCGACGACCGGGTTCGACCCGCAGGCGCGACGGGACTTCTGGACGATGATCCGGGGGCTCTCCGCCGACGGCACGACGATCCTGCTGACGACCCACTACCTCGACGAGGCGGAGCAGCTCGCCGATCGCGTCGGCATCCTCGTCGCCGGGCGGCTGCGGGCGATCGGGCCCGTCGGCACCGTCGGCGGCGAGGATGCCCGCACGCCGATCGTGCGCTGGAGCGAGCCGGGCGAACGACGTCCGCGCGAGGCGCGCACCGCCGAACCCGGACGCTTCGTCGCCGACCTCGTCGCCCGCACCGGGGCGGAGCCGGCGGCGGTGGAGATCGTCCGCCCGTCGCTCGAAGACATCTATCTCGGTCTGGTGGCCGAGCACACCGGCGCCGCGGCACCCGCGGACGCCCTCGTCACGGAGGCATGAATCATGAGCGTCATCACGCACCACACCCCCACTGCCCGCAGCACCGCCGGGCGCAGCCGCGTCGGCATGGGACTCTGGCGGGCCCGCTTCGAGATCGCGCAGTACGTCCGCTCGGGCGATACCGTCGTGTTCACCTTCCTCTTCCCGATCCTCATGCTGGGACTGTTCGCCGTCGCCTTCGGCGCGGACGGCGACATGCAGCCCGCGCCGGGTCTGCCCCCGGTGCCGGTCGCGCAGATGTATCTGCCCGCCATGCTCGCCGCAGGTCTGCTGCTCTCGGGGTTCCAGAATCTGGCGATCGACATCGCGGTGGATCGGTCCGAGGGAGTGCTGAAGCGGCTCGGCGCGACGCCGCTCTCGCCGGTGAGCTACTTCCTCGGCAAGATCGTGCAGGTGGGCGTCACCGGCGTCGCGCAGGCGGCGGTCCTCCTGGGATTCGCGGCTGTCGTGCTGCAGGTGCCGCTGCCGACGGACCCCGCGAAGTGGTTCACGTTCGCGTGGGTCTTCGTCCTCGGCATCACCGGGTCGGCGCTGCTGGGCGTGGCGCTGTCGTCGGTTCCCCGCTCGACGCGCGGCGCCGTGGCGCTGGTCATCCCGATCGGGCTCGTGGTGCAGTTCATCTCGGGCGTGTACTTCCAGTTCTACATGCTCCCCGACTGGCTGCAGACGGCGGCCAGCGCGCTGCCGGTGAAGTGGATGGCGCAGGGGATGCGGTACGTCTTCCTCCCCGACGAGTACTCCGCGCTGGAGCAGAACGGCGAATGGAACATCGCGGGCGTCGCGATCGCGCTGACGGTCTGGCTCGTCGTCGGGCTCGTGCTCGCGCGCGTGACCTTCCGCTGGAACAGGCGCGACGCGTAGCCTGAGCCCGGGACGAGACCATGCAGAATCGACGATGGTGGGACGCGGCGGTGATCGCCGCGTCCCTCATGGTCGTCGTGGCCCTGGCGGTCGGATCGAGCGGCGCATCGTCTGCCGCCCGTCGCCGTCGCCGGGGCGGCGCTCGTGCTGTTCGTGCTGAGCTATCTGCTCGTGGCGCGGCCCGCACTGACGTCGCCTCGGCCGTGGCACTTCCCCGTCTTCGTCGCCGGCGCCGCCGTGGCTCTGGCCGGCGGGTGCGCGGGCGAGCCCTTCTTCGCGATCTTGCAGGCGATCGCCTACCCGCTGACCTGGGTGCTGGCGGCAGACAGACGCCGGGCCATCGCGGGATCGATCGTCATCGCTCTCGGCACCTTCACGGGCTTCGCCCTGTTCTCGGGGATCCTCGACGGCGGGGATGCGGTGGTGCCGGCTCTCGCCATCGCCGCCGCAGTCGCGGGCTTCGGTCTCGCCTTCGCCATCGCGTTCGGCCTGTGGATCGCGAGCGTCGTCGAGTACGGCCAGGAGCGCGCACGCCTGGTCGGCGAACTCACCGCGGCGCAGGCCGAGGTCGAGGCGCTCAGCCGCGACCGCGGCGCCGCCATGGAGCGCGAGCGGCTGGCCCGCGACGTGCACGACACGCTCGCGCAGACTCTCGCGGGCCTGGCCATCCTGTCCGAGCGCGCCGGTCGGCAGCTCGGCGAGGGGCGAGCGGATGCCGCGGCCGACAGCATCGCGACGGTCGAGCGACTCTCGCGCGACGCCCTCGACGAGGCTCGCGCGATCGTGTCGCGCATGGCCGCGGTCCCCTCCGATGCCGCCCTCGGCGACGCCGTCGACCGCCTCGTGAGCCGCTTCCGCGCCGAGGCGGGACTCACGATCGACCTCGACCTGCAGCTCGATTCCGCCGGGGTGCTTCCCCGCGAGTCGCAGCTGGTGCTGCTGCGGTGCCTGCAGGAGTCGCTCGCCAACGTTCGCAAGCACGCGCGCGGCCACCCGGGTTCGATGTGCGGGTGTCGGCCGCGCCCGACGGCGGCGCACAGCTCGCCGTCACCGACGACGGCCGCGGATTCGATGTCGCCGCGCGGCGTGACGGCTTCGGCCTCGAGGGCATGGCGGAGCGCGTTGCACTGGCCGGCGGCGAACTCGAGGTGTCGTCGACCCCCGGCGGCGGCACGACGCTCGTCGTGCGGCTGCCCGCGACGCCGGCGGGTCAGGTGGTCGCGCGATGATCCGGCTGCTCATCGTCGACGACCATCCCGTGGTGCGGGCGGGCCTGGTGGGAATCCTCTCGGACGAGCCCGGCTTCGAGGTGGTCGGCGAGGCCTCCGACGGAGACCAGGCGGCGCGCATCGCGGCGGCGACCCGCCCTGATGTCGTGCTCATGGATCTGCGGATGCCGGGGGTCGGCGGCGTCGAGGCCACCGCGCAGATCACCGCCGCAGGCGACGCGAAGGTGCTGATCCTCACGACCTACGAGTCCGATGACCAGATCCTCGCTGCGATCGAGGCGGGAGCGAGCGGCTACCTGCTGAAGGCCTCCCCGCAGGCGGAGATCGTCGCAGGCATCCGCTCGGTGGCGGCGGGCCAGACCGCTCTCTCGCCGCACGTGGCCGCACGCCTGGTCGAGCGCATGCGGGCGCCGGCGCCCGAAGCGGTGCTCACCTCGCGCGAGACGGAGGTGCTGCAGCTGGTCGCCCGGGGCAACAGCAACAAGCAGATCGCCGTCGCGCTCGGCATCGGCGAGTCGACCGTGAAGACCCATCTGCTCAAGGTCTTCGAGAAGCTCGGCGTCGCCGACCGCACTCGCGCCGTGACGCTGGCGATGGAGCGCGGCCTCCTGAGCACCTGACCCGGAGGCTGGCGATCGCATCGGACCGCAATAGTAGGGTGCGGGTCGAAGCGGATGAGCAGGCTTGAGGTCGAAGGGGGAACCGTGATCGCATCGCTCAATCGGCTCGTCGAGTTCGTCGAGCAGCACCTGACCGACGAAATCGACATCACCGGCTTGGCGGCGAATCTGGGCACCACGGAGTATCACCTCCGCCGGATGTTCTCGTCGCTGGCCGGCATGCCGCTCTCGGAGTACATCCGCAGGCGCCGCATGACGGTCGCCGCAGCCGTCGTTCTCGGAGACGGCGAGCTGCTGGCCATCGCGGTGCGGTACGGCTACGGCTCGACCGAAGCCTTCAGTCGAGCGTTCCGATCCGTGCACGGTGCCGGGCCCGGCGACGTGCGGAGAAACGGCGGCCCCCTTCATACGCAACCGCCGCTCAGGTTTCGCCTGACCGTAGAAGGGAACACCACCATGGAGACTCGCATCGCAGATCGCCCCGCATTCGTACTGGTCGGACACGCTGCCCGCGTGCCGCTCATCCATCAGGGCGTCAACTCGCACATCCAGGCGCATATCGCATCATTGCCTGCCGCTGAGCACTTCCGACTCAAGGACTTGAGTGACACCGAACCGCGGGGCATGTTGCAGGTGAGCGCTGACGTCGACCCGGACTACACAGAGGGCAGTGAGTTGACGTACCTGCACGGCGTCGCTGTACGGGAGGGAACGCGAGTGCCGGAAGATCTTGACGTGATCGAAGTCCCTGCCGGCGCCTGGGCAGTGTTCCGCACCGAAGGACCGTACCCGGCGAGGCTTCAGTCGACATGGGCGGCAACCGCCACCGACTGGTTCCCGTCCAACCCGTGGCGACTCCGGCCTGGCCCCTCCATCGTGGCCATCATCGACCGCTCCTCCGACTTCAGCACTGCGACCACCGAGTTGTGGCTGCCTATCGAACGCTCCTGACCGAATACGATCGGGCGGACTGGTGGGCAACGCCAGGCGCCAGATTCCAGTCCGCCCGCCCGCTCTGCGCTGAGGACCAAGGTGTACGTTCGTACCGGTCAGTGAGGACGATGCGAGCGCGTCGCGCAAACCGTCATCTGACTGGATTGGCGAGATGTCTGTTGCCGGAATGCGATCACGGTTGCGCACACCCCTGAAACGGATAATGGGCGTGTCCGCGGCGCTGGCGCTCGCCGTCATGGTGACGGCGTGCACCGGAGACACCCAGCCGGCGCCGTTCGAGTCACCGACGGCGAGCGCTCGAGCGTCCCAGTTGCCGCTTGACAGCGCCGCCCTGATCGCGTCGTTCGACCGACTCGCCAAGAGCATGATGGTCCCCGGCGCGGCGATGCTGATCCGCTCGCCGGATGGCGAGGTCACCGCGACGCATGGCACCACCGAGCTCGGCGGCTCGGTGCCGGTGTCACCCGACGATCACGTGCGCGTCGGGTCGAGCACGAAGCCGTGGACGGCCACCGTCATCCTGCAGCTGGTCCAGGAGGGCAAGATCGCCCTGGCCGATCCGGTGTCGAAGTACCGTCCAGACATCCCGAACGGCGAGAACATCACCGTCGAACAACTGCTCAACATGCGCAGCGGTCTGTTCAGCTACACCGAGACGTACCAGCTGCTCCACGATATGGATCTCGATCCGCAGACGGTCTGGGACCCTGAGGAACTCTTGGCGATCGGCGTGGGGTTGCCGCCCTATTTCGAGCCCGACACCGGCTTCCATTACTCGAACACGAACTACGTGCTCCTCGGTCTCATCGCGGAGCAGCTCGAACAGAAGCCGCTGCAGGAGATCTTCCAGGAGAGGCTCTTCACCCCGCTCGGCCTGAAGGACACTTCTTTCCCGGCGATCGACGACTCATCAATCCCCGCCCCGTACTCGAACGGGTACATGTACACCGACAACGTGCGGACGATCACTACCTTCCAGCTGCCGGCCGACTTGCTCGCCCAGGCGGAGGCAGGCACACTTCTGCCCAATGACCAGACAGACGCGAATCCTTCATGGGCATGGGCGGCCGGGGCGGGCATTTCGACCATCGGCGACCTCGCGACGTTGATCGAGGCGATGGTCGGAGGCGGTCTGCTGAACCCGGATGTGCAAGAGCAGCGCCTGAAGAACGTCGTCCCCCCGGAACCTGGCTCGGCGAGCGCCTACGGCTGGGGGATCATCCGCTCAGCGTCAGGCTTTTACGAACACGGTGGACTGATAAACGGCTATAACACGTACTCGGGATATGACCCGGTCAACAAGGTGACCGTGGTCGTCTGGACAAACCTGTCGACGGCCGCGACCGGCGCGCCTCCGGCTGCGACGATCGCAAAACAACTCATCGAGCAGATCTACGGCGCGACAGCCGGGAGTACGACGCCTGGCCCGGGCGACGCTCCCTGAGTCGGCCGCGAACAGCTTCGGCGCACAACTCGACGTGTCACGCGGCCCTACCGCTGCGCGATCGCGGCCTCGATGAGCCGAGCGGCCTTGGCCGCGCCGTCCTCCCTCGAATACGCCTCGCGCACCTCGGCGGCGGCGGTGCGGAAGCGGGGCTCCGTGAGAACGCGCTGCACCGCTTCGACGAAGACGGGTTTCGACACATCCTTCGGCGACACCGCTATGGCATTGCCGCGGCGCTCACAGGCGCGAACGTGCCAGGTCTGCTCCGGCTGCAGTCCCATCCCCACGAACGGCACGCCCGTCGCGCACGCCGTCTGCACTGTGCCCTGCCCACCGTGGACGACCGCCGCATCCACCAATCCGCCCAGCTTGTGCGCCGGCAGCAGGTCGGTCACGTGCACGTTCGCGGAAACGGCGTCACCCGGCTCCAGGTAGTGCAGGATCGGCGCAACGACGTGAACAGGCAGCTCACCGAGGGCCCGCGCCGCCGCAAGAGCGAGTGCCCGATCGGCGGAGGAGCCGAGTGCGAGGTAGATCAGAGGCTCGGATGCCGAGGCCAGCTCGTCGACGATCGGCGGGAGGGGTGCGTCGATGTGAGCGAAGATCGGCCCGATGCGCTCGAACCCGGGCGGAATGCGAAAGCCGTCCAGTTCCCACGGCATCTCGGTGAGCAGGTTCCGGTCGGCGGTCAGCAGCGACGCGACCGTGCGAAGCGGGGGAACGCCGTTGGTCTTCGCGACCTTGGTGAACGACCGAGGAGCGAGCGGCGCGCGCGTGTAGATCCAGCGGAACAGTGAGGTGGCGACACGGTCAGCCGCCCGCGCCGGCCAGCCCCTGCCGCTGATGAACTCCATACGCATGGTCTGCTGCACCTGCGCGACGGTGAGCGCGAACGGCACCGGGTAGAACAGGGGCACCTTCTCGGCGCGCGCCGAGATGTAGGACGTCAGATTCGATCCCGTCACCACGACGGGCGCAGCCAGCTCGCGGATGAGTATCCGCTCGACATCCACGCGAGCGGTGACGAGCTCGGTGGTGAACGGTGTCCGCAGCGCGCGGCCCTGGTCGAAGGCGATCGCCTGTCTGCGCTCGGCTGCCGACCACGATGGTGCACACGCTCGATACTCGAAGCCGGCATCCACGATGAGAGAGACGTAGTCGTCCTCGTAACCCATGAACACCGGGTGGTGAATCGGGTCGAGCGCACGCGCGACCTGGATCATCCGGGTGGTCTCGGCCAGATTGAAGGTCACCGGGCAGAAGAGGACATCGGCCATTCTGAGCTCCCTTCGAGCAGCTGTCGCAGCGCTGTGAGCGCGCGGTCGGAGGTGGCGGCATCCGCTCCTGCCGCCGCAGCGAGAGCCCAGCGGTCTATGGCGACGAGGACCACGATGGCGATTTCCCCGAGGAGAGACACCGGGAGGTCGCTCCGCACAACGCCCAGCTCGACTCCGCGGGCAAGGGCGCCGTCGCACCATCTCCGCACCGCCTCGCGTAGTCGGGCCGCCGTCTCGTCGGCGATCGGGGAAGAGGAGTACAGCATGCGCGAGACTGCGATCGTCTCGGGCCGCTCGTGTGCCATCGCGCCGAGGTCGTCCACAAGGGCGAACATCGCGCTCCAGTACGTGGGGGCAGCGAGCGCGGCGAGATCGGGCGGTCGGATGTACTCGGCGACAGCGCTCGTGACGCTTCGGAACATGCGGTCGCGGAGATCGTTCTTGTCGGCGAAGTAGTGGTAGAACGAGCTCTTCGGCATCCCCGCGGCCTCGATGATGCGGTTGAGAGAGGATGCTTCGTACCCCTGCGTCAGGAAGGCGTGCGCGGCCGCGTCGAAGATGCGAGCCTCGCGTTCACGCGATAGCGGCTGCGGCGTTCTCCCCATGGCGTGAGCGTACCGTTCCTGTACCGAACTGGTATATAAATAGCGAGACCGCGAGTGCGCGGGTGACTGTTCGCGGAAGGATCGAGGATTCGTGGGACTCGGCAGTGTGGGCCGCGAGGTCGCGAACGCCTTGGGGATGGAGTGGGCAGACCGAATCGCGGAGCCGGTCGGCTCTCTGCCGTGGACGTCGCGGCTGCCGGTCGCGACTCTGGCCACAGACAGCGTTGCGGTGGCATCGT
The DNA here is from genome assembly GCA_963772625.1 of uncultured Actinomycetota bacterium. Classification (GTDB taxonomy): domain Bacteria; phylum Actinomycetota; class Actinomycetes; order Actinomycetales; family Microbacteriaceae; genus Microbacterium. Next base: position 392,585 of record CAVYXT010000004.1, read on the forward strand.
CGGCGATGAACGACGCACGCAACGCGCGCGGCTCCACGACGCCGTCGACAGTTCGCGTGGATCGCGCCCGTGTGGCCGCATCGTTCGGCAGTGAGCGAGTGCTCCGGGTGGACGACCAGCCGCCGGCGGTGTGGGCGCCCCTGTCCGGGTTCTGGCGCTCGGCGGACGGGTGGGTGCGCACCCATGCGAACTACACGCATCACGAGCGTGCGCTTCGGGCGCTGCTCGGACTGTCCGCTGAAGCCGGGAAGGATGCGGTCGCTGATGCGATCCTGGCGGCGGATGCCGTCGACTGGGAGGATCTGGCTGCGTCCTCGGGCGCCGTCGTGGGCGCTGTGCGGGGCGCGGATGTTTGGTCAGTGCACCCGCAGGCGCACGCCGTGGCTGCTCAGCCGTTGGTGGAGGTGACGCGGTTCGGCGATGCGCCGCCGCGACGATGGCGGGATGGATCCGCGCCGCTGAGCGGCATCCGTGTCCTGGACATGACGAGGGTTCTGGCCGGCCCGGTCGCCGCCCGTGATCTGGCGCTGGCGGGCGCGCAGGTGCTGCGGGTGGATTCTCCTCACCTGGAGGAGACAGGGTGGATCCACCTCGACACGGGGCAGGGGAAGCGGTCGACACGGCTCGACCTGGATGACACGATCGACCGGCGAGCGTTCGAATCGCTGCTCGCCACCGCAGACGTGCTTCTGACGGGGTACCGGCCCGGTGCGCTGAGCAGATTCGGGTTGGACGCAGGCGACCTTGCCCACCGGCACCCGGGTCTGGTGACCGGCTCGGTGTCGGCGTGGGGCACACACGGGCCGTGGGCGGGGCGGCGAGGATTCGACAGCATCGTGCAGGCCGTCACCGGTATTGCGATGCTCGAGAGTCCCGACGGTGTCACGCCGGGCGCGCTGCCCGTTCAGGCCCTGGACCATTCGGCCGGACATTTCCTCGCCGCCGCAGTGACGATCGGTCTCATCGAGCAGCGGAAGCAGGGCGGATCAGTGGATGTGCGGATCGCTCTGGCGCGGATCGCGCACGCTCTGCTGCACTCTCCTGACAGCCGCACCCTGACCTCGACGACGGATGCGGTTCCCCTGCCGTCTCGTCACCGCGAACTGTCCGGGCGCCCGCAGTCCTTGACGTACGCGCCGCCAGTCCTGGCATTCGACGGCGCCCCCGACGACTATCCCGTGGTCGGGGGAGCGTGGGGAGTCGATGCTCCGGCGTGGAGCATCTCGGGACAGGTCAGACCGAATTCTCGTGAAGCGCCTTGAGGACGTCGTCTGACGGCCCGCGTAATGGAGCGTTGCGGCTGACGTCTTAAGAGCGCGGGTTCCCGCGAATTCTCGAACGGCTCGGTCAGAGACAACGGGGAGACGTACATGACAACTGAGACGCTGACGTTCCTGACCGACTCCGGGATGATGACGATCGCGATGCCCGTCCCTGAGGAATTCGACGCGGGCGATCTTCGACGAGCATGGTTCGAAGGCACGAGCGCGGGCGCAACAGCCATGTGGGACGCGCTCAACCCGGAAGACCCACCTCATCCCCCTCGCGAGTTCGGCGAGGAGCCACGCACGGCCGCACTGGACGCGGCCGTCGAAACGGCAGCCGAGGCGATCCTCTGGCGCACCCGAGGCGCTGACGAACCCGGTGTCGACTGGCCACGCGACCTCGACGCCGCCAAGAGCATCGCGCGCGTTGTACTTGAGGCTCTGGGCTGGCGAGACGTGAACCCACCGAGCGACTTCTGAGAGTCGAGACGTCGACGCTTTCCTGGGCAGGCACACCAAGGCTGCCGCGCCCGAAGGGCCCTTCTCCTGCTTCCTCTCCCAGTGGTCTCCGATGCGTTCCGATCCACCCAGAATTCAGTGAACTCGAGACCGACCCAGAGCGGGTCGGCGGGGGATGGGTGATACGACGCGTCGATCGCTGAAGGCGGCTGCGATGTCGGCCGGGGCGTTCGTCTCCCGCGACCTGGATGGCGGTCTTGGAGCTTTAGTACCAGTACGGTGATTGGGGCACGTACGGGGCTTCAAGGGCCGCGACTTCGTCGTCGCTGAGGGTGACGTCGAGAGCCGCGACGGCGTCCGCGAGATGCTTCTCCTTAGTTGCCCCGACGATGGGAGCGGCGACGACGGGGCTGCGTAGCACCCACGCCAGCGCGATCTGCGCCATCGGCAGACCACGCTGCTCCGCGATTCGTTGGACCACGTCGACAATGGGTTCGTCCGCGGGGGAGTCGAACGTCTTCGCGACCGCGTCGGCTTGCGCACGCTGGGTCTGTTCGCCCCACGGCCTGGTCAAACGGCCCTTGCCGAGCGGCGAGTAGGGGGTGAGACCGACGCCCATGTCCAGGCACATCGGGATCATCTCCCGCTCCTCCTCGCGCTTGATCAGGTTGTACTGGTCCTCCATCGCCACGAACGGCGTCCATCCGCCGACCGCAGCGGCGGTCTGCAGCTTCGCGAACTGCCAGGCGAACATCGACGACGCACCCAAGTGGCGGACTTTGCCGGCCTGGACGATGTCGTGCAGTGCCTCCATGGTCTCCTCGACGGGCACGGCGGGGTCGAACCGGTGGATGTAGTAGATGTCGATGTAATCGGTGCCCAGACGCTGCAGGGACGCGTCGACCTGTTCGAGGATCGCCCCACGAGACAAGCCCTGACCAGTCGGCCCGTCGTGCATCCTCCCGAACACCTTGGTGGCCAGGGTGATGTCCTCGCGCCGCGAATACTTCCGGATGGCGCGGCCGACGAATTCCTCGCTGCTACCCGCCTGGTACGCGTTCGCGGTGTCCCAGAAAGTGACCCCGAGCTCCACGGCTTGACGGAAGAACGGCTGCGACGCGTCCTCGTCGAGCGTCCAGGCATGCAACCCGGTGACGGGGTTGCCATAGCTCATACAGCCCAGCCCGATACGGCTGATCTGCAGATCAGAGCGGCCGAGACGTGCGCTGCCAGTCATAGGTTGCTCCATCCGGGCGTTGATTGTTCGATCACCCCAGTCAACACGCCGCCGAGCCGATTTGGGAGCCACGCGCACCACCCTTCCCGACGCCACGGCACGAAGAACCAGGTTTGCCGATGCTAGGGAGGCCGGCTCACGCGCCGTCGACCATGAGGTCGTCGAGGTGCCGGTATCTGCGTTCGGTTTCGAGGCGATATCGATCGATCCACGCAGTGAGGAGTTCCAGTACCACGGGGTCGAGATGAACGGGCCGCCGCTGTGCGTCTTTGGTGCGGGTGACCATCTTCGCGGTTTCCAGTACGGCAATGTGTTTCGACACCGCCTGCTTCGTGATCGTGAACGGCCGGGCGAGCTCGTTGACGGTGGCAGGGCCTCGCGAGAGCCTCGCGATGATGGCGCGGCGCACCGGATCGGCAAGGGCGAGGAACGCCCGATCCAAGGCTTCCTCGTCCGCGCTCACCGGCGCACTCGGTAGGTCAGGTGCGTGACGCGGATGCCGGGGACGATGGAGGGATCATCCAGCAGCATCACCTCGTCGAGGTCGTCGAACCATCGAATGCCGCCGCCGAGCAGCACCGGAACGAGATCGACGCGCAACTCATCCAGAACGCCGCGGCGCAGACACTGCTGCACCACGTCCGGCCCCGCCACACCGATCTCGCCACCTCCCGCCAGTTCCCCTGCACGCTCCAGGGCGGTATCGAGGTCGCCGACGAACTCGAACGGGGCTGGCTGCTCGTCGCGTCGTATCGGCGGCCAGTCGTCCGGAGGTTCGCGATGGGTGAGGACCACAGTCGGAGACTCGTTCGGCGGGTGCCCACCCCAGCCCTTCGCCACGTCGAAGAGGTTGCGGCCGGTGATGAAGGCGCCCTCCTTCGGAAGCGACTTCCAGTACACCGCATCCGACTCACTCAGGTGGAACGGCCGAGGATGCCCGGCCATCCACGTTTCGACGGCACCGGCCTCGTACCAGTCGAACAGCGGCCCGACCGACCCGTCAGAGCCCCCGATGAATCCGTCCAGGGACATCGAGAACTGGGCGCTCACTCTGCTTGCCCCATACATGACAACCATTCTGTTGATCAACCAAACAGTTGTCAACGTTGGCACGTCACGACGAGCCGGACGCCGCGCGCGCCGCGGCGATGAGCACGGCGTCGAGCTGTGGCCCGCTGCAGTCGTGTCCGGCGCCCGCGATCTCCACGAGGCGTGCACGCGGAAGCAGTCCGCGCATCTCGACTGAAGCGGTGCGAGGACTGCGTGCGTCGGCGGTTCCCCGCACGATGACGGTCGGCACCCGGATCGTCGGCAGGGCGGGACGAAGATCCTGCACCATCACGTCCAGCAGCGCTGCCGTCGTCGCAGGTCGCCAGTCGTCGAAGAGGCTGCGCGCGAGGGCACGGCGCTGCGGCGCGGCATCCGGTGCGTAGACGGAAGCGAGGAGGTCATCTGCCCACTCGTCGACCGGGTGGTTCATCGTGAACCGCACCGCCGCGATGCGCTTTGCGAGCGCATCGGCGTCCAGCGACCCGCCCCAGCCTGCGTAGGCGCCGACGAGCACGAGGCCGCCAACCTTAGCGGGATGGTCGCGGGCGAGCAGCAACGCGAGCATCGACCCGAGCGAGAAGCCTGCGACGGCGGGCGTTCCAAGACCCAACGTCGTGATGAATCCGGATGCCGCGTCCGCCCAGTCCCTCTCGCTCCACGTGGGCGGAACATCGTCGGACGCCCCGCAGCCGGGCGCATCCCACGCGATCACCTCGACGTGCGGACTAAGGCGCTCCAGTTCATCGCTCCAGATCCGAGAGTCCTCGAATGCGCCGTGAAAGAGGACGAGCGGAGCCCCGGTTCCGCGCCGCTGGTACGCGATGCGCACCCCGCCGACGACGATCTCGGCCATGGTGCGAGAGTACGCCTCCATGAGTCCGGCCACACCCGAGGGTGCGAGTACGCCCGATTGCCCAATCTCAGCGATGATGAGCATCAGGCGAGATCGGCCCGGGCGTCACATCCTGGCGTAGCGTGCTCGGGCGAAGCAGAACAGCCCGTAGACGATGAGCCCCGCGCCCACGATCCAGAGGATGATCGGCCCGAACGGCAGTTCGGCCAAGGCGCGGAGCGCGGCATCCAACCCCCCAGCCGTCTCGGGATCATGCGTGAGAGCCGCGATGATGAAAAGGATGCCCGTGACCGCGACCGCGATGCCCTTGGCGATGTACCCGACGAGGCCGAACGTGACGATGCCTTTCCGCACAGTACCGGCGGGCAGGTCGAGGTGCTTCTCGAATGCGCGGGTGACCCCGCGGACGATGAACGCGACCCCGATCCCGCCGACGAGCAGGCCGACGAGGGTCAGCAGCACGACACCGGCGGGGCTGGACAGCAGCTGCGCGCTGAACGATTGCGAGGACTCCGACGAGTCTGATCTGCCTCCGAGGGCGTAGACGAGCGCGGTACCCGCGATGGCGAGGTAGGCGACGGCGGTGCCGACGAACTTGAGGCGGCGCCCCCACTTCTTCTTCAGGTCGGGGTCGCGTTCGAGGAATGCTTCCGCGACCTGCCAGATCGCCAGGGCGAGCAGACCCAGAACGATCAGCCATAGCAGCAACACACCCATCGGAGCTTCCTGGATCTGCTCCATGGCGCCGCCTTGGTCGGCTTCGCCTCCGCTGCCGCCGAACACGAACGAGATCGCGATGAGGCCGATCAAGATGTGCAGGATGCCGAGCACGACGTAGCCGACTCGCGCGATCACCCGGAGCATCGTCGAATCCTGCGCGGCCCGCGCTGCACTCTTGACGCCGCTCATGCGAAACTCCCCGCACGAAGGGCAGTGATACTGTCCATGCTTCCTCGATCCAGCGATCGCGGCCCTGCGCCCTGTACGGGCGCGCGCCGCATCTGTGCACTGGACTCTGACTGAACCACCTGCCGACGTCGACCGGCACACCCCTACGGGTCGAATTCCGGAGTGCGCGCCGATGCCCGACGAAGAAAGGCGAAACTCCGACAAGCAGTAGCGGACCGGCGAGGCGCAACAAGGCGAATGGTGTTTCGAAGGCGTGGGCACCCACCAGCGTGTGCCGGCAACGTGCCGCCATCCGGCATCCCAGAAAGATTGCGGTAGTCATCGAAATCAGCGGCGCTGAGGGCCGGCCTTCAGCGGCGCGTCTACGATCGCATCGTGCAGGCAATCAGCTACGACGCGTATGGGGTCGTCCCTTCCCTGGTCGAGATCGACGACCCGGTGTGCCCCGACGACGGTGTGCTGATCGAAGTGCGCGCGACCGGAGTCTGCCGATCCGATTGGCACGCCTGGCAGGGGCATGACCCCGTGACTCTTCCGCAGATCCCCGGCCACGAGTTCGCCGGCGTCGTCGCCGCGATCGGCCCGAACGTGAAGACGTGCGCGATCGGCGATCGGGTGACGGCGCCGTTCGTCTGCGGTTGCGGACGGTGCTCGTGGTGCGTCTCGGGCGAAGCGCAGATCTGTCCCCAACAGTTGCAGCCCGGCTTCACCATGGCGGGCTCGTTCGCTGAACTCGTCGCGATTCCTGCCGCGGATTTCAACATCGTGCACCTGCCTGACGCCCTCGATTTCGTCGCCGCCGCGTCGCTGGGCTGTCGTTTCGCCACGGCCTTTCGTGCCGTCACCGTGCACGGGCGCGTCCAGCCGGGCGAGTGGGTCGCGGTATTACGGGTGTGGTGGGGTCGGCCTGTCAGCGGTGATGGTCGCTTCCGCTCTCGGCGCTCGTGTCATCGCTGTCGATCGGTCGGCTGGCGGCGTTGAGGCTGGCGCACGAATTCGGCGCCGAAGTCATCCTCGAGGCCGGCGACGACACCACGCCCACCGTCCTCGAGATCACCGACGGAGGCGCGAGTGTCTCTCTCGACGCGGTGGGTTCGACGGCAACGGCGGTCGCCTCGATCGCCTCACTGCGGCCGCGCGGGCGCCACGTCCAGGTAGGACTCCTCCTCGGCGAGGACGCGGCCCCCGCCCTGCCGATGGGTCAGGTGATCGCCAGGGAACTCGAGATCTACGGATCGCACGGCATGGCGGCGCGTGACTATCCGAACATGCTGACACTGGTGGCATCCGGTGCCCTTCAACCCGCCCGTCTGGTCGGCGACGTCATCGGGCTGGAAGGCGCCCCAGCCGCTCTCGTCGCGCTGAGCGCAACCGGGCACGGTCAGGGCGTGACGGTGATCCGCATGCCGCCGGTTCGGCGAATCTGAAGCGCGCCGCGAGAACGCACGCACGGTTCCCGAGATCGCGGGGTGAGGCTATTTCTGCTCGAGGCCCGTCAGCCACCGGTGCTGCTCGCGCGCGAAAAGGATGGCGAAGATGCTCCACAGGCCGATGTCGTCCACGAAGCCCAGAGGACCGAGCACCAGTTCGGGGATCAGATCGATCGGAGCGAACGTGTAGACGACCGCGGCGATGGCGGCAACCCAGGTCGTCGGCGCAACGCGGTGCTGCCGCTCTTTGACCGCCTTGAGGAATCTCCACCACATGCGTTCAGTGTGCGGTACGACGGGCGGAATGCCGGAAGACCGCAGGAGCTTGGCCGCAAGTTCACAGCCATCTTCAAGGCTCGCTTGCTCGCACTGGATCCGACGCGACAGGCCTATTTCAGGTGCCGCACAAAGAATCGGCCCGCATCTTCCCCCGCGAACTGCGGTACGCCGGTGTGCCCGCCCATGTTGGCGTACAGGCTCTTCTCCTTCGAGCCGAAAGCGTCGAACAGGTCCAAAGCCATCTGCCGGTCGTTGCCCGCGTCATCCCACTGCAGCAAGACATGCAGCGGAATGGTGACCTCGCGCGCCTGCTCCATGATCGCGCGGGGCACGAAACTCCCCGCAAAGAGGCCGGCGGCCACAACGCGCGGCTCGACGACAGCCAAGCGGGTGGCGATCGCTATCACCCCACCAGAGAATCCCACCGGACCGCCGAGGTCGGGCAAGGCCTGAAGGGCGTCCAAGGCGGCCTGCCATTCCGGGACCGCCTGATCGACGAGTGGAAGGATCAGGCGGTCGACGATCTCCTCGCTCGGCCGCACACCGGCCGCGAGGGCCTGGCGCAGGTCCGTGCGTGCCTGCTCCGCTGCGGGCGAAGCCGGCCGTTCTCCGCTTCCGGGGAGTTCGATGGTGGCAGCCGGAGCCCAGTGCGCGTTCTAGCGAGCGAGCCGCCGTGCTTCGACTGAGCGCGGGGTGACCCAGAAGTGAGAGTGGCATGGTGATGCCTCTCGAGAGTGCTCTTGGGCGGCGCTCCCGGGCGAATCAGCACCCGACCGTGACCTCACAGAGGAGCACCCACGTCGATTCGTTCATGGGTATCACCTCCTCGCTCTGTCACTGAACCCAAGACCGGCGGAGCCGGGCATGCTTCCTACGCGGCGACGATCTCGACGCCGTGCCAGAATGCCACGTGCCCGGCGATCTGCGATGCGGCATCCGAAGGCGCGGGGTAGTACCAGGCGGCATTGGGGTTGCGCTTGCCCTCGACCTCGACGTGGAAGTAGCTCGCCGTTCCCTTCCAGTGGCACACAGTGCGATTCTCGCTCGAGACGAGGTGACGATCGTCGATCGAGTCCTCCGGGAAGTAGTGATTTCCCTCCACGACGACCGTGTCGTCGGATTCCGCGAGGACCGCTCCGTTCCAGATGGCTTTCATGACTTCCTTTGCTGCCGGGTCGCAACGACCCTGTGACGAGTGCAGCGACCGAGAGTGGCGCCGCGCCTTAACGGCAACCGCCGACCGTCGGGGAACATTCCCATGAATAGACCATGTCACCGCGAACTGTGCCCGTTCACGATGTCATCCCCGATGGCCGCGGGATGCCGGTGGCTGCGGCATCCGCCTGAGGGTTGAGTGCCATCTCCAGCACGGCTCGTCGTGGCATCCGGCGGCCCACGATCCGCGCTGCTTCGAACTCGGTGGCGCGATCGGTGGTGATGACGGCGTCGACGAACGACTGGTAGGTCACGTACGACCGTTGCTCGTGGAGGCCTGTGCGCGCGCGCAGCGCTTCTGCCGCGCCGAGGAGGAGGCCGGCGCGCTCGACGTCGCCGACAACAGCCGCTGATCCGGCGAGTCCTTCGAGCGCGTAGGCATCGCCATCCTCATTGCGCAGGCGCAGCGAGAGCTCCAGCGCCCGGGTGAACAGCTCCGGCTGCGGCTCGCCCGCCGCGATGCGCGACCATCCGATCTGGTTGAGCGCGATGCGCTCGGCGAACTCGTCGCCAGCGCGGGCGGCGATCTCTCGTGCGCGCTTGTAGCACTCGACGGCTCCGGCGGCGTCTCCGCGGAGGTGCAGGATGCGCCCGAGCACGCTTTCGAAAAGCGAGTGGAAGGTCGTGTCGTGTCGAGCAGCGCCCAGTGCGAGCGCCGAGCGCTGTCGCTCCTCCGCGAGCTCGAGGTCAGGGGGCGTGGCCGACGTGTAGGAGAGCGACGCGATGCTGAGGGCCAACGCCACACTGAACTCGTCGCCGATGGCGCGGAAGAGCGCGACGGACTCTTCCATGCGTTCGGTATCGATCTGCGAATCGGGTTGCCAGAGCGCGACCCATGACGAAAAGGCGAGCGCGATCGCCCTGGCGCGGGTCGAGAGCTGCTGGCCGGAATCGAGGACGGCCTCCATCCACGCCTTCACCTCCGGCAGCAGGCTCCGAATCCACCAGTAGAGGAACAGGCGCCACACCACGTCGGCGACGACGTCGACCTCGCCGACCGCGATCAGGTGACGACACCCGGCGCGGAGATCGTCACGCTCTGCCTCGAGCCGGTCGAGTGCGGCGGACTGCGTCGCACCTCGGAGCAGCAGCTCGGTCTCGGCGGCGAGGCGGACGTAATACTCCGCGTGCTCGCGTCGCACCGCCGCGGCATTAGGGTCGAGCCCGAAACGTGCGGCCGCGATCTCGCGAACCGGGACCAGCATCGAAAACAGCGGGAGGGCGTGCTGGTCGTGCTGCCGCAGAAGGCTGCCGTCGACGAGCTCGAGGAGGGTGCCGAGCACGTCGGCAGCCCACGGCTCGCCGGCGGTGACGGCCTCAACGGCCTCGAGGCTGAAGTCGCCCGAGAACACCCCGAGCCGGTCGAAGAGTGCGCGCGCGTCGGCGCTCAGCAGGTCGATACTCCACTCGACCGTCGCCCGGATCGTACGGTGGCGCTCGGGCACATCCCTCGCCGCGGTGACGAGCAGCGGCAGCACCCGGTCGAGCCGCCTGAGCATGGCCGCGGGGGTGAGCGCACGGATGCGCGCGGCGGCGAGCTCGATCGCGAGAGGGACGCCTTCGAGCGCCCGGCAGATGCGAGCGACGTCCTCGGCGTTGTCATCGGTCACCTCGAACCTCGACTCCGCGGACCGCGCGCGATCGCGGAACAACTGCACGGCGGGTGCCTCGAGGATGGCCTGGGTCGACGCCTGCGACGGGTCCGGCGGCAGGCCGAGTGGTTCGACGTCGAAGACCTGCTCGCTGCGCACCCGCAGCCGGATCCGGCTGGTCACGAGGAAGGTCGCGCCGGGCAGGTCGCTGAGAAGCGAGACGATGTCGGGGGCGGCGTCGACGATCTGCTCGAAGTTGTCGAGCACGATGAGGTCTCGTCGGCCGGCTCGCGCGATCCCGAGCTGCTCGCTGAGCGGCGCACCGCTCGTGTCGCGGACCCCGAGCTCCCGAGCTATCGTGCCCAGCACCTCGTCGGGGTCGCGCACCTGCGCCAGCGACACGAAGGTCACCCGGTCGTAGCGCTGGCCTGCGTTTCGGGCGACCTCGATCGCGAGGCGGCTCTTCCCGATCCCGCCGGGACCCACGAGGGTGACGAGCCGGTGGGCGTCGTCGCCGAGCCACGCGAGCAGCGTCGCGAGGTCGCGCTCGCGGCCGATGGCGTTGGAAAATGGTGCGGGGATGCGGCCGGCGGGTGTGGCCTCGACGGAGGGTACCGAGGCAGCGCGCGACGCGTCGAACCGTTCGGCGAGCAGCGTCGCGAGGTCGGCCGTCACGAGCTCGGCGAGCTCCTCCGCCGTCGAGAATGGCGTGTATGACGTCGTGTCGTCGCTGCGCACTCGCGCCATCAGCTCGGCGAGCCGCTGCTCGCGCTCGGCCGGCTGCTTCACATAGATGAGTTTCGGCATCTCACGCGGCGCGAGGCGGTACTCGTCCTCGAGTCCGGAGATCTCCTCGCCCGGTGCGATCCACCCGTATTCCTGCCAGTACACGCCGACGAACACGTCACTCTGCTGGAGGTAGGCGCGATACAGCTGTCGGGGCGGATGCGGCCGCGCACCGAGCTCGAACATCACGGGGGCGAGCCGCAGTCGTTCGATCGCGGCGCGCACGGAGCGGCGCTCGGGCTCCAGCTCCTTCAGGGTGGAGCTGACGAAGATCCGCAGCCGTTGATCCGGCGTTCGGATCATGGGGTCGCTGGCACGTTTCGACACGGCGGCCTCGTCGGCGTCACCGCGATGCCTCTCGAATCGACCCTGCATGCTGCCATTGTGCGGGCCATGACGATCGCCGTCCATCACCCGAACCGCGCTGCAGAGGCTCGCGTATGCTCCGGTGCATGATGAGGCAGATCATCGCCACGGGCGACGCACCGAGTTCCTCCCTCTACAGTCAGGGCGTTCGAGTCGGATCGACGATTCATGTGTCGGGAATGGTCGGGGTCGACCCGAAGACCGGCGAGCTCGCCGGCGCATCAGTTCAGGAACAGACCCGGCAGGCGTTGCGCAACTGCGAGTCCGTCCTCGAGGCAGGAGGATGTTCGCTCGACGACGTCGCCCTGGTCACGGTCTTGCTTGCGCACCCGGCGGACTTCACCGGCATGAACGAGGCCTACGCGGCCGTCTTCCGTCATGACCCGCCCGCTCGCGCGGTTACGAGGCTCGGCCCGGAGTTACCCGGCATCCTGGTATCGATCATGATGACAGCGCACGTCGACGACTGAACCGACGCACCGTCCGACTCAACTCGCGCGTCGTGCTGGCCTCACCGGTGCCCTGCGGCGGGCAGCCGGAAAGGGTGCACCCGGGAAGGCGGGCGGCTGCCCGCCTTCCCGGCGCCGGGGGAGCGTGGCGTCGACCCGACCTCCCCTACTCTCGAGGCATGCGGTGCATCGCACTCATGCGCAACGTCAACCAAGGCCAGCGTGGCCACCCGTCGACCGACGACATCCTGGCCGGCTTCGCCGATGCCGGGTGCCCCGACGCAGTGACTTTCCAGAGCAACGGCACGGTTCTCTTCGACTCGCGTTCCCCCGAGGAGGTTGTCGATGCGGCAGCCGAGGCAATCGCGGCGCGGTCAGGCGCCGAGCGCGAGATCCTCTGGATCTCGATGGAGCAAGGTGGTCGCTGTCGTCGAAAAGCACCGCGGGGCGCGCGAGCCACGGCGGCTCGAATTCACCCTGCACGGCGGCGGCACGATCGACCTCGATGATCCGGATGTCGAAGCCGAGGCCGATCGCAACCGGTGTCAGATCGTCGATGCCGGCTCGGGCTGGGCACTCGTCCGCAACAACGTCGCGGGCGAAGGGCACGCGACCCCCGCGCTCGAAAGCCTCACCGGTGCCCGAGCGACCTCTCGCGGGCTGCCGACGCTCGTCCGTCTGATCGACCGGTTCGTTTCGTGACGGCCAGCGGTGGCTAGGACTCAGCCCCGCTCGTTCCGCCGAAGGAGAGCTCGTTCCCGTCGGGGTCCTGGTAGACAACCTTCCGCATGCCCTCCTCGTAGTGTTCGACTCGGAGCGGATCTAGGCCGCGCGCGGCGATCTCGGCCACCGTCGCGTCGATGTCCTTGGCCATGAGCATGCTGAGCGATCCGCCTGCCCGCTCGGGGAGCACTTCGAAGTAGACGTAGCGGTGCTCACCGACCTCCCAGACGGCCTCGCGGTCGTTCGGGTAGAAGCTGGGTTCCTTGCCGAGCAGTTGCCGATACCACTGCAGGGAGCGGTCGTAGTCGGTGACGGGAAAGCCCGCGAACAGGTCCACCATGGCCGCGATGTTACGCCAACCCCGCGCGCACCAGCCGCTGGACGAACGACTCCCAGTTTCCGTCGATCTCTGCGCTCGAGGAGGCGGTCTCGGGACCGCGCGCCGCCGCGTGCATGACACCGTCGTTCTCCCAGGAGACCAGTTCTCAGGTTGAGGTGGCGATGGACGTCAGCCGCGGTGCTCGCTCTCGATCGGCATGGTCCTCCTCGGCCCGCGGCTGCGGGGGCTGGAAATCCGATTCCACCCTAGAGCGCGACTCCGTCGCCGAACCCGACGACGGCTTCGGCGATGCCGCGGATTCCGCGGCGGATCTCCTGCTCGCCGACGTTGCCGAAACCGAGTACCAGCGCGGGCCGGAGCGGCTCCGTTTCGATGTCTTCGGACTTGAATCGATAGTGGCTGAGTGGGTTGACCCGGACGCCTCTGGTCGCTGCGGCGGTCGCGACGGCGCGCTCGGATGATCCGTGGGGGAGGAGCAACAGGGCGTGGCAGCCCGCTGCCAACCCCTGCAGCCTGCCGGGTCCGAAGGCACGCTCCACCTCGGCTGCCAGCACGTCCCGGCGGGCGCGGTAGATCTCCCGCACGCGTCGCAGGTGGCGATCGAAGCGGCCCGTCTCCATGAGCAGCGCGAGCGCCTCCTGGTCCAGGCCTGGCGCGCCGCGACTGCTGAGCTGCTTCTCCGTGATGATTCCGGCCACGAACTGCGGCGGCGCGAGCACCCAGCCGAGCCGGATCGCGGGGGCGAGCGTCTTGCTGACTGATCCCAGGGCGATCACGCGGGCGGAGTTCAAGCCCTGCAGCGAGCCGACCGGCTGACGGTCGTATCGGAACTCAGCGTCGTAGTCGTCCTCGAGGATCACCCCGTCCGTCTCGTCCGCCCAGGCGATCAGATCGCGTCGTCGTGACGGGCCGAGCGCCACACCGGTCGGGCATTGGTGGGCCGGTGTCAACAGCACCGCTCGCGCCCCGCTCTCGCGCAGTCGATCCACGTTGAGCCCCTGATCGTCGACCGGAACCGGTACGGGCGCCATGCCGGCGCGCCGGGCGATCAGGTCGTGCTCGCGGGGACCGGGGTCTTCGAGCGCGATGCGGCGTATCCCGTGCTGGGCCAGAGTCGCGAGGGCGAACGTCAGTCCCTGCCGGAAACCGGACACGACCACCGCGTCCTCAGCGGTAGCGCAGCCGGCCCGGACGCGACGATGGTAGGCGGTGACGACTTCCCGCAGGTGCCGAGACCCGGCTGCGTCTTCATCGCTCAACTGCGCGGTCGGGAGGGTCTGCGTCGCCTTCGACACCGCCCAGCTCCAGTCGCTCAATGGCACCGAGCGGAGATCGGGGATGCCGTACTCGAAATCAACCGGCCGCGTAGACGGCGAGGGCGCCGAAATGACAGGCGAGGCTTGCTGGGCCGGACCGCCGGACGACGGTACGGCGGCTACCCGCGTCCCCGAGCCGACCACGGATTCCACGTAGCCTTCAGCCAGCAACTGCTCGTAGACCTCGACAACCGTTCCACGTGCGACTCCGAGCAGTTCGGCGAGGCGTCGTGTCGATGGCAGTCGCTCGCCGGCGGCGAGCCGGTGGTTTCGTATCGCCTGACGCAGCTGGTCCTGGATCTGACCCCCGAGTGGTCCAGCTTGGCGGTCCAGTGCGACGAGGAAGTCCGGACCACCGTGCCCCCAGGTCACCGTCATGGCACCATTACACCAAATGGTCCACTCGTTTGGCGAGGAAGCGGACCTTCACTCCAGACCGCATCGGCGACAGAGTCGATGCCATGAACACCGGCATCCTTCTCGCTCTCGCTTCCGCGGCGGCATATGGCGCCTCGGATTTCATCGGCGGCGTCGGTTCGCGCCGGTATTCCTCATGGCAGGTCGTGCTCGTCGGGCAGGGTGCTGGTGCGCTCGTGATGCTCGTCGCCGGGCTGGCGCTGCCCGGCACGCCGGTCGCACTGGACTTCGCTTGGGCGCTCCTGGCCGGAGTCGGCTCGGCAGCCGGCAGCATCTTCCTGTATCGCGGGCTCGCCCGCGGCCGAATGGGTCTGGTGGCACCGATCTCAGCAGTCGGGGCCGCAGTTCTGCCCGTGCTGGCAGGCGCTGCCTTCGGCGAACGCCCCGGTTGGATGGTCTGGATCGGAATGCTCGTCGCACTGCCGGGAATCTGGTTGGTCTCCCGCAACACCGCTTCGGATCGCCCGACGGACGCCCGCAAAGCCGTCGTCGACGGCATCCTCGCGGGGGTGGGTTTCGGCATGCTCTTCATCGCTCTGGCACAGATCTCAGATGACGCCGGTGTCCTGCCGCTCGCCGCCAACCAATTGATCGGAGCGATCCTGACGATCGTGACTGCCGCCGGCCTCGGGCAGGCCTGGCGTCCCTCGCTCGGCGTACTCGGCTGGGGAAGCGCCTCCGGCGTGCTCGGTGCACTGGGCACCTTCGCCTTCATGGTCGCCACCGGAACAACCAGCCTCGCAATCACGGGAGTCCTCGCCTCCCTCTACCCGGCCGTCACGGTCCTGCTCGCGGCAGGCTTCCTCAAAGAGCGGGTCGCCATCGGGCAACGCGTGGGCATCGGCATCTGCACCGTCGCCGTCGCCGCCATGGCGCTGGGCTGAGGATCGCCCGCTCCCACCCATCCAATTCAGCCCAGGGGAAGGCGTTTCATGTTGAGGCAGGTCGCGGGGGGTGTTTTCGTGCACGTGAGTGAGTTCATTCAGAGTAATTCCGTCGTGGTGCTGGGTCCTGCTGGTGTGCTGCTGGTGGATCCGGGTATCACCGGTGGTGAGATGGCGGATCTTGCGGGTGATCTGCGGGTGTGGGGTGTGCGGGTGGTGGCGGGTTTTTCGACGCATCCGGATTGGGATCATGTGCTGTGGCACGGCAGTTTCGGGGAGGTGCCGCGGTACGGCACGGCCCGGTGTGCGGCGGCGATCCGGGAGGTGTTGGCGGATCCGGGGTGGCAGGACCGGGTGGCGGAGGGGTTGCCGCCGGAGTACGCCGATCAGATCCCGATGGAGCTGCTCGGGCAGATCAGTCCGCTGCCGGGCGGGTCGGTGCGGGTTCCGTGGGATGGGCCCGGTGTGCGGGTTGTGGAGCATCGGGCGCACGCTCCGGGGCATGCGGCGCTGCTGATCGAGGACGCCCGGGTGCTGGTTGCCGGGGACATGCTCTCGGACATCCTGATGCCGTTCCTGGATCTGCAGGCCGCGGACCCGCTGGGTGACTATCTTGCGGCGCTGGCGCTGTTCGATGGTGTCGCCGACCGGGTGGATGCGGTGATCCCCGGTCACGGCTCGGTCGGCGGGCCCGGGCAGCTGCGCGAGCGGATCGCGCTGGATCGCGCGTACGTGCACGCCCTGCGTGACGGCCAGGATCCCGACGACCCCCGGGTCGGCCCCGCCGCCGCCCTGGACTGGCTCGCCGACGTGCACCACTGGCAACGCCAACAACTCACCCAGAAACGATGAGACCCGAGACTGCCGCCCTCGACCCAGACCGGCTCGCCCGCACGCTGTGAGGCACTTGTATAAACAAGTAATGTGTTTTTAGAATGGTTGCGCCTCAACTGAGCGAGTCAGCGGGGCATCAGATCGAAGGAGATCGGCCATGTCCGAGCAGAGCCTCTACGAACGGCTCGGCGGCGTTTTCGCCATCGCCGCCGTCGTCGACCACTTCAGCGACGCGGTCGTGCAGAATCCGGTCGTCGGTCAGCAGTCGCAGAATCCGGCGCTTCGCGAGTGGCACACTCAGAACCTGGGCCGCCTGCCCGGCCTGAAGTTCATGCGCACCCTGTGGGTGTGCAACGTCGCGGGCGGGCCCTTCCGATACACGCCGACTGTGCCGGGCAGCACGGTACTCGGCCTCGAGGAGGCTCATCGCCGGCTTCGCATCCAGCCCGCGGAGTTCGACGAGGTGGCTGCCGAACTGGCTCGGACGCTCGATGCCGTCGGCGTGCCCGCGCAGGAGAAGGACGAGGTGCTGGCTGCATTCGCGGCCCACAAGGGCGAGGTCACCGAGGGCTCCACCAGCTGAGCCGTCGCGCTGACCGTCAGCCCCCGCTCTGCTGCACCTGGCACGCGGGCGTGCGCGCAGTCACACGGCGTTGACGCGGGAGGTTGACTCAGGCCAGCCTGGAGGACGAGACGGAACCGCGTCCGTCGCCAGCCCAGTCCGAAGGAGCCATGCCGTGTCAGCTTCGCCGCACGAGACGTTGGTCCGCGACTACATCGACGCCGTCTTCAATCGGCACGAGCTCGACGATCTGGAAGCGTACTGGACGGAGAACCTCTCGTCCCATTGGATGGGCCAAGAGACGCTGCACGGACTTCCGGCGTGGCGGACGGCGATGGCGGACTTCTTCGCGGCGTTTCCGGATATCACCTACACCCTGGATGACCTGTTCTTCGCCGGAGACCGTGGCGTCTGGCGGGGCCGCTGGAGCGGAACCCAGCGCGGCGACTGGGCCGGGATTGCCGCCTCTGGCACGAAGGCGGAATGGACCGCCATCATCATCGGCCGCTTCGCCGACGACAAGTTCGCTGAGGACTGGGTCGAGTACGACCGCCTCGGGCTCTACCGGCAACTCGGCGTCATCCCGCTCGGCGGTTGATCGGCCGTCGATCGATCCGGTCCTTCCCGTCGCGCCTGTGAACACAGCACGCCGAACCGCGCGAGTCTTGGTTGCGCGGCTGCGCCGACATCGCCAGGCTCGTCGGTAGGCGCGGGCAACTGGCTGTCCCGCGAGTCAGGAGGGTCTTGTGGTCGACCTCGCACAACCAACCATCGAGGTCCGGGCGGAGCAACCCTACGTCGCCATTGGCGAACGGGTGACGATGACGACGATGGTGCCCACTTTGCCCGACGCCTCTGCGGTGGTCGATGACTGGTTGCGGGATCAGAGCATCGATGCCGCCGGCCCCCCGTTCTGGCGTTACCTTGTGATCGACATGGAGCGTGGCCTGGTCGTCGAGGTCGGCTCACCCACGGAGTCGGTCGTTGACAGCGCAGGCACGGGACGCATCACCTCCGGGGTTCTGCCAGCGGGCCGCTATGCGACCGTGATCCATACCGGGCATCCCGATTCCCTCGTGGACGCGACCGCTGCCCTATTGAACTGGGCTGCCAGCCAGGGTGAGCGATTCGACATGGTCACGACAGACGACGGCGAGCACTGGGCGGCACGGATCGAGTGGTACCTCACCGACCCCGCCGAAGAGCGCGACATGACGAAATGGCGCACGCAGCTCGCCTTCAAACTTGCCTGACAGCTCCCACAAGACTGACAACCCGGCGCGCGCCGAATTGGACAACGCCGGACACATTCGGCGCGCTCGAGAATCGCTGCACGGTCGCTCAACGGGCCGATTCGGCCTTGTGGACGTCCACTGTTGTACCGTTCAGAAGAATCCGCGTGACTGCCTTGTGTCCTAAGTCTGCGGCAACTCTTGACCGACAAAATCAAACGCCAGTACGGTGCGGAAATGGCGGACACCGGGCGTCAACCGACGATCGTGGCGAGAATACGGGCACGCCTGAAGGAAGCGCGGGCCGACGAAAAGCTGGCCCGCCTCGACAAACGCTTCGCGCCGGTCGTTGCGGATGCGGACGGCCCTACCGCCCCCGCGACGTCGCCCGCGGCGGTGCATGGGGATGCACGGATCGCAGATCTCCACCAGCAGATCGAGCGACTACGCCGAAGTCGCGATGACGCGCGAGGTGTCGCGACCGGATTGCGATCGCTCTCGGAGGACCCCACGACGACACCGAGGCGCACCTACCGGTACTTGCGCCTGGTGATGATCGGCGCGGTCGCCACAATCTTTCTCGCGGTCGGCTTGACCTGGCGGGAATACCACGACCTGATTCCGACGATCAGTCATTTCTTCTATACGCCTGCAGGAGTCGTGTTCGTCGGCTCGCTCATCGCTGCGGCGGCGGCGATGGTTGCCCTGTCAGGAGACGGCGTGCAGCAGGTCCTGCTCGACGTCGCGGCGATGCTGGCACCGATCATCGCGCTGGTGCCCACCAACGCCGACAACACGATGCTCAAGAACCTGCGCCAGAACTTGTGCCCGGACGGAGCGGCAGTCTGCGTGCCTTCGCCCTTCGACGGCTACGCCACGATCGGGATGACGGTGTGGTGCGTGGTCGTACCTACGGTGCTGTTGATCGCACTTGGCATCGGGATCGCCGATCGTCGGTCGAGCGGGAAATTCACTGCGCAGTTCTTCTGGACGCAGGCACTCTGCTGGGCGGTATGGATCGCCGTCTTCACTTGGTTCATCTGGTTTCGTGACGCATTCTTCACCGCTGGACATTACATGTCTGCTGTCGCATTCTTCGTCGTGGTCACGCTCGTCGCGCTCTGGCAGGCCATCCTGGGACCGCTGCAGACACGCAGGGAGATCGCCAACGGAGATCAGCCGACACGGCTGCAACGCAGCCTGCCGTGGGTCTACTGGTTCATCGCCGCACTACTCATCGGCGTGCAGCTGATCGGGGGCGCCATCTTCGCCGGGATGATCAAACCAGGTCCTGACGGCGTGTTCTGGGTTGAAGCGTGGGGTTTGATCGGCTTCGGCGTCTTCTGGCTGGTACAGACTCTTCAAAAATGGCGGGTGCTCGACGCGTAGCTTTCCGCCGCGATCCGCAGCCGATCTAAGGTTGGGCCCGTGAAGCGAAAGTGGCTCTTCCTCGTCCTCGGAGTGTCCTGAGCGGTGTCGGGTGGTGTGGAGCTGCATGGGCTCGACGTGCTGCGCCGGCCGGGGATGAGCGGTTCATCCCATGTGCGCCACCAGCCACACCCTGATCTGACGGGCGCCGGACATTGATGGCTGAACACCTGGAGCATGGCAGTACTCGGTTCCTGCTGGCGGTGATCGACGGCGGAGGGACCGTCCCGATGAGTTCAATACGACGTCAGGCCGAACGCGGGTTCTCGACGAGCCCTTCGTCGATGCGCCGGCGTATGTCGGCGGCTTCTGGGTGATCGAAGCGGCCGACGCGGCCGAGGCCGTCGACTGGGCGGTCAGGGCTTCGGTCGCAGTGCAATCCCGCATCGAGGTGCGCGCCTTGCAGGAGGCACCAGGCACGTAACCTGCTGCTCGGAGCAGCCCGCTGCTCGGGCCTCGCGTTGGTCACCCGACGTCGACGGCATCCTCCGGGCGCATGTGCGTGTGCATCCGTTCCCCCTCGGCGTTGAAGATGCTCAGTACCTCAACTGGCCGCGAGCCGGCCGCGCTCATCGCATGGGGGGTGCGCGTATCGAACTCGGCGGCCTCGCCGCGGCCGAGCACCAGATCCTGCTCACCGAGCCGCAGCCGCAGCCTTCCGCTGAGCACGTAGACCCATTCGAACCCGTCGTGCACCCGAAGGGCGGGGAGCTCGGCCACCGGCGGGTAGGTGATCTTGTAGGTGCTGATCGGCGATTCCTCCGGTGCAAGGGGTGCGATCACGAGGCCACCGCGCCGGATCGCCGGCCGGCGCACGCGAGGGTCTGGCGACTCGGCTCGAACCAGATCGTCCAGGCGGATGCCGAGGTGCCGCGTCACCGGCACCAGCAACTCGAGGCTCGCTTGGCGCTTACCCGACTCCAGCCTGGAGAGCGTGCTGACGGAAATGCCAACACGGCCGGCCACCTCTTCGAGCGTGGCGCCCTTCGCCTGACGCGCCGCGCGAAGGCGCGGTCCGACATGCTCGAGTTCTGACGGCATACGGGAACTCCTTGCTATTTCTGCAAGTCAGCTTGCCACATCGTGTCCGATCGCCGCATGATCGGACGATGACAGAGAGCCACTGGGACGCGATCGTGATCGGCGCTGGTGTGGCTGGGCTCAGCGCCGCGCAGATGATCGGACGAGCCCGTCGCCGCACGCTTGTGATCGACTCCGGCTCCCCCCGCAACCGCTTCGCCGCGCACATGCACGGCGTGCTCGGGCAGGACGGTGCTGCTCCGCTCGACCTCCTCGCGCGCGGTCGTGAGGAGGCTGAGGCCTACGGGGTCGAGATTCGGCCCGGGTCGGTCGATCGGGTCGATGCGCACGAGAACCTCGCCGTCGTCAACCTGGCGGACGGTCGCATCGAAACCGCACGAGCAGTGGTCGTCGCGACCGGCCTGGTCGACGAACTGCCCGCTATCCGAGGCCTCGCCGATCGCTGGGGAGCCGGGGTGATGCACTGCCCCTACTGCCACGGATGGGAGGTGCGCGACCGGACTCTGGGCGTGCTGCTCTCATCACCGCTTGGACTTCACCAGGCGCAGCTCGTCCGGCAGTGGAGCGACTGTGTCGTCGTGTTCACGGCTGCGATGGGCGCGCTCGACCCCGCGATGGTGCGTCGGCTGACCGCTCGGAATGTCGAGATCATCACCGAGCCTGTGGTCGAAGTGCTCGGCGAGGGAGCCGAGGTCACCGGCGTGCGGCTGAGCGGCGGTCGCGTCGTCGAGCTCGGTGGGATCTTCACCGCGCCGACGACACGACCGCTCGACGCATTCCTCACCCACCTCGAACTCGAACGCGTCGACACCCCCGCCGGGTCGTTCCTCGCGGTCGATCAGACCGGCAGGACGAGCTCCGCCCGGATCTGGGCGGCCGGCAACGTCGTGAACCCCGGCGCGAACGTGCCGATCTCGATGGGCGCCGGAGCGATGGCCGGCGCAGCACTCAATGCCGCGCTCGTAGAGGAGGATTTCGATGCGGCGGTACACGAGTCCGGGCATGGTCGGCCGGAGGTCGCTCCCGCCGCGTACTGGGAACAGCGCTACGCCGACGCTCATCGCATCTGGTCCGGCCGCCCGAACGCGACCCTTGTTCACGTCGCAAGCGGCCTCCCGCCCGGCCGCGCACTCGACCTCGGCTGCGGTGAGGGCGCCGATACGATGTGGCTCGCCGCGCAGGGGTGGGATGCGGTGGGCATCGACATCTCGCCGACCGCCGTCACCCGAGCTGAGACGGCCGCACGAGCTGCTGGCGTCCGCGCCCGTTTCCTCGCGGCAGATGTTGCGACATGGGCGGACGAGGGCGAGTTCGACCTCGTAACGGCGAGCTTCCTGCACTCTCCTGTGGCACTCGATCGCACGCAGGCCCTGCGCCGCGCCGCAGCGCGCGTCGCTCCGGGCGGCCGGCTGCTGATCGTCTCGCACGCCGCTCCGCCGCCCTGGGCGTCACCCGAGCACGTGCGTCACCACGTGTTCGTCTCACCCGCAGATCAGCTGCTCGAGCTCGCGCTCGACCCGACGCTCTGGACGACCGAGCTCGCCGAGCTGTACACGCGCGACGCAACCGCACCGAACGGCAAGCCCGCCCACCTCGAGGACGGTGTGGTGCTCCTCCGGCGCGCCGCATAGCAGCATCCCCGGCTGGCAACGTGCGACACGACATGACGCTTGCAATGGCCATGCGTGGCGCGCATAGTCGCACGCGAAGGAGTCAGGTCGATGAAGAGAACCACATGGGGCGCGATCGCCGGCATCGTCATCGTGATCGTCGCAGCCGGCGCGGTTCTCTGGGGCCTTGCGGCCAGCGCGCCGCTGCCCGTGGCTGCCTATCCTCCCTGGTACGCCACTGAGAATGCGCGAGGCGACCCGGCAGCCGCGGATTTCGAGGCGCATGTGCCGTGCGCGATCGACCCTGCACCGGATGCCACGTGCCAGCGAGTGAAGCTCGGGCTCGTGCTGTACCGCGACGCGGTGACAGGCGAGCCATCCACATACGTCATGTCGATCGTGCGGGTGGGCGTCAGCGATGAGCGGGAGGTCCGACAGGGCGAGTGGCGGGTGGAAACCGGCATGGCGCTCGATGCGGATGCCGCCGTGTATCGGCTCACCGATGCTCCCTCTCACGTGGGTGCGTTCTGGGCGGTCGGCGACAACCTGCTCCTTCTTCTGGATGCAGATGGGATGCCCCGCGTCGGCGACGCCGGCTACAGCTATACCCTCAGCGCCGTCCCGATCCGACGGCGGTAGCCACTCCGCGAAGCATCGCTTCCTCTCGCGCAGCCAGTCAGCTTCAGCTCAGCTCAGGCGACGGCGTGCTGAGGCGCGACGATTGCGCGTCCCGCGCCGCCTGCACTACCGAACGAATGGCGGCAGCCACTGTGCGTGCGTGTTCGCGGTGGGAGACCAGCGACTCATGCCCCGCGCCCTCGACAACCTCGAACCGGGCGTCGTCGGTCAGTTCCGCGAGCTCGAGCTGTAATGCGGTCAGGAGGTCACCCCCGACCGGTTGGTCGGTGACGGCGAGCACGGTCAGCGGGAGCTTGCCGAGCGGAGCGGCGCCGTTCACTTGGTTGCGGCTCGTCGCCCACGCTCGCGTCTGAGCTGCTTCGGCAGCGGCGAACCGGGGGAGGGCCGCTGCCGCCCGCAACTGTGCCGCCTGCTCGGTCGGCAGGCCGTGAGAGATCGCGCGCGAAGCATCGATGGCCCGCAACACCCCGAACCAGGCAAGCGCACCCAGCAGACGCTGGGACGCCGCGAGGATCCGATCCGCATAGGGCACCGGCCACCGGGCCCACTGGTCCGGGTGCGAGGCGTCGACGAGCACGAGCCCCGCAGTGAGTTCTGGATAGAGGTCGGCGAACGCGCGAACGGGGAGCCCGCCAAACGAGTGCCCGGCAAGGACGTAGGGCGGCTCGATGCCTGCTGCGGTCAGCGCCTGGAGAAGATCTTGCGCGATCGTTCGGGCGTCTCGAGTTCTTTGTGTGGGCTCGCTCCAGCCCAGCCCGGGGCGATCGTACGCAACGGTCCGGATATCCGGCAACTCTCGCTGAACCCAATACCAGTTCGGCGAAAAGGAGCCCATCCCAGCCTCCAGGACGACCGCGGGAGCATCCGCCCCAGCCCCGCTGACCAATAAGTGCATCTGTCCACCCTGCACGTCAACCAGAACGCCCGGCGCACGGTAGCGCCGACGATCTCGAACCGTCAGGACCTGCTGAATGGCGGTGGCAACGCCAGCCGCCACGGCACCCACGAGCACGATCGCTGCCCAGACCCGCCGACTTGTCGATGACTCCTGTTTGCCCATCACTCCAGCATCCTCGGCAATCCGGTCCGACGCGACCCGCCTCATTGACTCGATCGCCGGCACCGCGCTCTGTCTACTTTGCCCTCCGTGGTCAAGCTCGCATCGCATGGTGAAATCGCAGGCGCCTCAGTCGGCTCGACGCACAAGCTCGCGGGGGAGCGGCGGGTCCGATCCACTTGAGCCGTGAGGCGATCGTCATGCAGGATGGGGCCGAGTCGGTCACGCTGCCAGGTCGGGGATGATCGTCGCGCGCAGGCGGGGGCCGGCGGTGCCGTAGCGCCGAAGACTACAGCGACGTTCGATCGACACCGCCGAACTATGGTGGGGCTGTGAAGCGAATCTGGCCGTTCCTCGTCCCCGGCTTGATCCTCAGCGGTGTCGGACTGGTGTGGACGCTGCAGGGTCTCGGGGTGCTGCGAGGGTCGGTGATGAGCGGCTCGTCCTTCTGGGCCACCATCGGCCCGATCGTGCTCGTGGTCGGGCTGGTGCTGATCGGGATCGCGATCGCAATCGCCCGCCGCCGCCGGCCTCGCTGATCAGGCGAGCAGACTGAGACCGTTCGATGACCGCCTTCCGTCCTGCATCGGCCAGCGTGATACTGATCGTGCTCGCATCGCCTAGCCACTGAGGGAGGGAAGCCATGATCGACGACCGCGGCGCCCACGGGGGTGCAAAGTGGCGCGAGCTCGACCGGGTGACCGGCATCGCGGGCCTCGCGGCGATCGTTCTCCTCTTCACGCCCATCATCGCGATCTCCACCTTGGGCGAGCCAGGCTTCAGCGCAGGCCGTGAGGAAGCCGCCGAGTTCTTCCGCAACGGCGACACGGCGTGGATTGTCGCTGCGGAGGCCACGGCAGCGCTGGGGATGGTGGCATTCCTCTGGTTCGTGGCGGGGCTGACGACTCTGCTTCGTCGCGCGGAAGGCGAGCCCGCCTGGCGCTCGACGGTGGCGCTGGTATCCGGCGCGCTCGTCGCCGCTTACGGGGTGATCGACGCGAGCTGGGAGGCGGCCTTCAACCGGGGGGACGAGCTTGATTCGAGCGTCGCCATATTCGCATTCGACTTCGGCAACCTCGGATTCGCCAATGTGTGGCTTGCGCTCGCGAGCTTCGCGATCGCGTCCGGCTGGGCACTCCTGCACGGCCGCGCGCTGGCCGCATGGTGGGGCTGGTGGCCGATCGCGGCCGGGGCGGGCCTGGTCATCGTCCGCTACGCGTGGGAAAGCTTCGCCTGGACCGTTCCGTACTTCATCTTCTGGGCCTGGGTGATCGCCCTGGCTGTACGGCTCCTTGCCCGCCCGACCGCACGAGAGCCCGCTTGATTCCTCACGACGTCATCCGCCGGCATCCGCGACCCACATGGTCGCCCCCGATTTCGCAGCCAATCCAGTACCAGTTCTCGCGATGGTGCGCTGCATCAGCTTCACGGCGGTCGACGGCTGGAAGTCGGCAGGGCGGGCGATGCTGATCGTTCTGGTGACTCTCGGCTCGGCCAGACGCACTGAGCGCAGCCCGGGTCGGTCGATGAGCACCATCGCCGGGACGATGGCGACGCCGAGCCCACGTTCCACGAACCGAAGCACCGCATCCATCTCCGCCCCCTGGACGACGACCTCGGGCGTGACACCGGCCGAAGCGAATGCGGCATCCGTCGCGCTGCGAAGGTCGTAGCTCGAGCTGAAGACGATCTGCGGCAGCTGTGCGACGTCCGCAAGCCCGATCGTGTCACCGGTCGTCACCGGCGGCTCGCTGCTGGAGGAGATCAGCACGAGTTCCTCGACGAGCAGTGGCGTCACCGTGAGGCGCTCCGTCGAGGTCGAATGCGACGTGGTGATCAGGGCCAGATCGAGTTCGCCTCCGGCGAGTTCGTCGAGCAGGCGCCGCGATCCCTGCTCGGAGAGATGCAGATCTATGGCCGGGTACGCCGCGTGGAAGGCGTTGAGCGCCTCCGCGACGAGACTGATCGACAGCGTGGGCGTCGCCCCCAGACGAACCCTCCCCCGTCGCAACCCGGAGAGCTCGGCCAGCTCCCGACGAACGGACTCGGCGTCGGCCAGCATGCGCCGGGCCAACGGCAGCAGAGACTCCCCGGCCATGGTCAGGGTGCTTCCGCCGCGCGCGCGGTGAAACAGCTCGGCGCCGAGATCGAGTTCGAGCGACGCGATCTGACGGCTCAGCGACGGCTGCGCGAGGTGCAGGCGCTCGGCCGCGCGGGTGAAGTTTCCGAGCATCGCAACCTCGACGAAGCCTCGCAACTGTTCGAAGTTCATGTGTATACCGTAGCGCTATCGAAATTACGTAAAAGATGCATTGGAGTAATCTTCGCTGGCTGCCTAGCGTGGAGGTATGAGCAACTCTGAACGGCAGATCTCCACAACCGTCCTCGTCATCGGCACCGGCGGTTCCGGCCTTCGTGCAGCAATCGAACTCGCGGAGGCCGGGGTGGATGTGCTCGCTCTCGGCAAACGCCCCAAGTTCGACGCACACACCTCTCTCGCTGCGGGCGGCATCAACGCCGCCCTCGGAACGATGGATGCCGCGGACAGCTGGCAGCAGCATGCGGCCGACACGCTCAAGGAGAGCTACCTGCTCGCCAACCCGCACACGGTGGAGATCGTCACGTCAGGCGCCGCGCGCGGCATCGACGACCTCGAGCGCTATGGGATGCCGTTCGCGCGCGAAGCGGACGGCCGCATCTCGCAGCGCTACTTCGGCGCACACACCTACCGTCGCACCGCGTTCGCGGGCGACTACACCGGGCTCGAGATCCAGCGGACGCTCATCAACCGAGCGGCGCAACTGCAGGTGCCGATCCTCGACACCGTCTACGTCACGCGCATCCTCGTGAACGACGAGGGCTCGGTCTTCGGCGCGTACGGCTTCGATCTCGAAGACGGCACCCGATATCTCATCCACGCCGACGCCGTCATCCTCGCCGCAGGAGGCCACAATCGCATCTGGCGGCGCACCTCGTCGCGACGCGACGAGAACACAGGCGACTCGTTCCGGCTCGCCGTCGAGGCCGGTGGGCGGTTGCGCGATCCGGAGCTGGTGCAGTTCCATCCGAGCGGCATCATCGAGCCCGAGAACGCGGCCGGCACCCTGATCTCCGAGGCGGCGCGCGGAGAGGGCGGCATCCTGCGCAACGGCCTCGGTGAACGCTTCATGCACAACTACGACCCAGATCGGCTCGAACTGTCCACCCGCGACCGCGTCGCGCTCGCCTGCTACACCGAGATCAAGGAAGGCCGCGGAACCCCCAACGGCGGAGTCTGGCTCGACGTATCGCACCTCCCGCGCGAGACGATCATGACCAGGTTGCCGCGTGTCTACCAGACGATGCTCGAACTCCAGATGCTCGATATCACCACCGATCCGATTGAGATCGCGCCTACGGCCCACTACTCGATGGGCGGCGTATGGGTGCGGCCCGTCGACCACGCCACCGATGTCCCGGGCCTCTACGCCATCGGCGAGGCCTCCTCCGGGCTGCACGGCGCGAACCGGCTCGGAGGCAACTCGCTCATCGAACTGCTCGTGTTCGGACGCATCGTCGGACAGGCGGCGGCCGCCTACTCGGCCGCGCTGTCGGCGCAGACCCGCTCGGCTGTGGCGGTGGATGCTGCCCGATCAGAGATCACGGAATTGCTCGCGGCGTCGGGAACCGAGAACGTGCGGACCCTGCAGCGCGCCGTCCGCAACATCATGACCGAGCACGCCGGTGTGGTGCGCGACAAGCAGGGACTGCTCACCGGCCTCAGCGAACTCGATGCGATCGAGGCGCGAATTGCCGACATCGGCGTGCATCCCGACATCGCGGGCTATCACGACCTCGCGCACGCATTCGACCTGAAGTCCGCCGTTCTGGCGGCGCGCGCCACCCTGGAAGCCGCGCTGGAGCGGCGCGAGACACGCGGGTGTCACAACCGCAGTGATTACCCGGACATCGACCCCGAGCTCCAGGTGAACCTGGTGTGGTCGCCTCAGACCGGAGTGGTGCGCGAACCGATTCCGCCCATTCCCCCCGAGATCGCTGAGCTGATGCGGGAGGTCTCGGTGGTCGGCAAGCTCGTCGAGTAGCACGGCGACAGCGCGCGCCTCGATCTCGAACTCGTCGAGGAGTCGCCACCTGGTCGAGAATCGCCTTGGTTGCCATAGTTGAACATGGCTACCGCGCCGATTCTGCCCACGCCGGAGGACTACCGCGGGTGTATGGCGGAGACGCCGCGGACCGTGTCGACCGCTGCGGGACCGGTCGAGTATGCCCAGCGCGGACGGGGCGAGCCGGTTCTCGCCATCCACGGCACGCTCGGCGGGTGGGACCAAGGCCTCGTCGCGGGGGAGTTCCTACGGGTGAACGGTTTCCGGATCATCGCTCCGAGCCGGCCCGGGTACATGGGAACGCCGCTTTCCACGGGGCGCACCTTCGTCCAGCAGGGCGATGCTCTGGCTGCCCTGCTCGACGCACTCGAGATCGATCGCATCATCGTGTTCGGCGTCTCGGGCGGCGGGCCGGCAACCTACGAGCTGGCGGCCCGGCACCCCGAACGGGTGAGCAAGCTCGTCCAAGTCGACAGCGTCTGCATCCCGGGTCCCATTCCGGGGACGGCGTCACGGCTTTTTGCGCGGGACATCTTCGCCAAGGCAAACCTCTGGCTCCTGAAGTATGCAACGCGGCGGACCCTCGCCGCACTGTTCCGGGTCGCCAGCAGCGACACCAAGGAGGTCGCCGCAGAGCGCGCCGCCATGCTCGCGGCGATTCCCGGCAGAACCGCGGCGCTCGAGGCAACGCTTCGCACGTCGCTCGGTTCGGCGCGACGACGCCCGGGGATGAACAACGATTTCACCGTCTTCACCCCCGCACCGCTGGAGCGCATCACCTGTCCGACGCTGATCGTGCATGGCCGATCGGACAAGACGGCGCCCCCGGCCAACGCTGAGCACGCGCACGCGCATATCAGCCGCTCCGAGCTCTACTGGATGGACGGATCGCACCTCGCGTTCGGTCTCGAGGCCTTGGACACTGCTCCGGCTTACGTCGTGAACTGGCTGCGCGACGACGGCTGACGAGCGCCTCGCCATCACTCGGCCAAGAAGGTGTTACGCGAAATCGAAGGCGATCGACGCCACCGCGCCGCTCGCGAGCGTCGTGGATGACATCCTTCGGAGCGTGTGGACGGACGAACCCGGGTGTGCTGATCGCGCAGGCCTCCTATGATGTCGGCGGGGAGCCCCTGAGAGCCGATGTCGTTCAAGACATCCGCTTCGCGCGCTCGGCCGACGGGGTCGGGATCGCGTACGCCGTGCACGGATCCGGGCCCCCACTACTGATCGACGCCTGCTGGCTCAGCCACCTGCAGTTCGATTGGGAGAGCCCGGTCTGGCGCCACTACCTCGTCGAACTCGGGAAAGTCGCGACCGTCATCCGTTACGACGAGCGCGGTCACGGGCTCTCCGACCGGGGTGTCACCGACCACGGTCTGCAAGCGCGGGTCGCCGACCTCGAGGCGGTCGTGGAGGATGCGGGACTGGACCGGTTTGCGCTGATGGCGATGGCGCAAGGAGGGCCGGTCGCGATCGAGTACGCCGCGCGGCATCCCGAACGACTCACCCGACTCATGTTCTACGGGAGTTATGCAGGTGCGCAGGCGGTGGCCACGCCCGAGGAGCTCGAGATGCTCGCGGCGTTCGAGGCGCTGATCAAGGTCGGATGGGCTCGCCCGACATCCGAGTTCCGTCGCGTCTTCAGCAGCATGATGATCCCCGGCGGCACCGAAGAGCAGATGCGGTGGCTGGACGACCTGCAGCGGCGCGCCTGCGACACCGAGACCGCGGTTCTCTCGCGCGCCCAACGACAGGTCACTGACTCGACGTGGCGGCTGCCCGAGCTGGATCTCCCGACGCTCGTCATCCACAGCCGGGGGGATCAGATGAACGAGTTCCACCACGCCCGGCACCTCGCGGCGAGCATCCGCGGCGCCCGCCTCGTGGGGCTCGACAGCAACAACCACATCGTCCTCGCCGACGAGCCGGCGTGGCCGGCGTTCATACACGAGGTCACCGAGTTCATGCAGCCGGACCGGCAGAGCACCGTCGAAGTCGCGGACGACGTTGCCGCCCTGATCTCCCCGCGAGAGCTCGACATCCTGCGGCTCGCGGCAGCGGGGTACGACAACGACGCGATCGCAGCCGAGCTGTTCCTCTCGGTGCGCACCGTCGAGCGCCACCTGCAGAATGCCTACGCGAAGCTCGGGCTGAGCGGTCGGACGGCTCGCACCGCGGCCGTCGCCCGGCTGCTGTCCCGCGCCTAACGCGTACGCGTCAGCCGCCAACAGCCTCCCGACGGGGCGTCTTGTTTGCGCGTCGGCGCCGATGTGACGAGGGGTGCGCGATTCCTACCGTGGTGACACCAACCACAACCGGAGGAATCAGATGTCATCCTTTACCAGCAACACCTGGACCGTCACCGCGACCGATGAGGACCGCGCACTGAAGGCGACGCACGCCGCGATGTGGGCGAGCGGGAGCTACCCCACCGTCGTCGACGAGGTCGTCCACACGCTCGGCGGCATCCTCGTCGAGGCGATCGATGTCCGGCCCGGCCAGCGCGTCCTCGACGTGGCCGCCGGCACCGGCACGTCTGCGATCCCGTCGGCCCGCCGCGGCGCGGAGGTCGTCGCGACGGATCTCACGCCCGAACTCCTCGACGTCGGACGGGCCGCCGCCGAGGCGGAGGGAATCGAGCTCACCTGGCAGACAGCGGATGCCGAAGCACTTCCGTTCGGCGATGCGGACTTCGACGTGGTCCTGTCGAGCATCGGCGTGATGTTCGCCCCGCACCACGAGCTGGCTGCGGACGAGCTCGTCCGCGTCTGCCGTCCCGGCGGAACGATCGGCGTCCTCAGCTGGACCCCCAACGGCTTCATCGGACAGCTCTTCGCGACGATGAAGCCGTACGCGCCGCCGCCCCCTCCCGGCGCCTCGCCTGCACCGCTCTGGGGCAGCGTCGCGCACGTTCGCGAGCTGTTCGGCGACCGCGTCGAGGACTTCGTCGCTCACCAGCAGGTGCTGCGAGTCGACCGATTCGCCACGGGGGCGGAGTTCCGCGACTTCTTCAAGGCCCACTACGGCCCGACGATCGCGGTCTACCGCTTCATGGCTGACGATGCCGAGAAGGTCGCGGCCCTGGACGCCGACATGGCGGCGCTGGGCGACCGGTTCGTCGACGACGGCGTCATGCCCTGGGAGTACCTCATCGTCACCGCTAAGCGTCGTTAGGAGCAAGACATGCACCCGCTGCTGCTCGAAGGGCTCATGCCTGACAGCCTTCAGGTCAGCCGGGACGCCGCTCGGCGTCATGCCATCATGACAGCCCGCAAGGAGAGCGAACATGCGCCCCGTCGCCGGTTCCGGGCCTGGCGGCCCGCCCTGCAGATCTGACACATCGGCTTCGCGCCAGCCTCACCACTCGATGAAGTAAAGCCCCCGCGCCTCCCGGCCCTCCGCGAGACGCGGGGCTTCGCTCAGTGGCAGACGCGCGGTATTGTCCGGAAGCACCGACGCAGGAAGGATCACGATGAGCATTGCGTTCCTGCTGACCACCTTGGTTGTGGTCGCCACCCCGGGCACGGGTGCCGTCTATTCCATCGCCGCGGGGCTGTCCCGTGGCACGAAGGCCGGAATCATCGCCGCCTTCGGCTGCACCGTGGGTGTGATCCCGCACATGGTCGCCGCGATCACCGGCCTCGCCGCGATCCTGAATGCCTCCGCGATCGCCTTCCAGACCTTGAAATGGCTGGGAGTCGCGTACCTGCTGTTCCTGGCGTGGCAGACGCTCCGCGACAAGTCGGCGATCCAGATCGACGAAGCCGGGGCGCCGGTGTCATTCTGGCGCGTGATCCGCACCGCGGTGCTCATCAACCTCCTCAACCCCAAGCTGACGATCTTCTTCTTCGCATTCCTGCCCCAATTCGTCCCAGCGGGCGATCCGAACGGCACCTGGCACATGATCGGGCTCAGCCTTGTCTTCATGGCTCTGACGTTCGTGGTGTTCGCGCTCTACGGCGTGTTCGCGGCGACGATGCGCAACCAGGTCATCACTCGCCCGAAAGTCATGGCGTGGCTGCGCCGCACATTCGCCACGACCTATGCCCTGCTCGCCGGTCGCCTCGCGCTCGAGAGTCGATAGCGGACGCCCTCGCCGCGACATCCGAATCGATCAGGATTCGAGAAGTGTTCGAGAGCCGGGAGTCGTAGCGTGATCCCCAGGCCGGGAAGCGGCCGACGTACATGGAAGGAGCAAGACATGGCTGAGAAGACCGCGGGACTGTCCAAGGAGGAACGCGATGCCGTCAAACAGCGCGCCGCCGAGCTGCGTGCCGAGGAGAAGGCCGGCAAGACTCGTGCCGCTGGAGAGAAGGCGGTTCGTGAGGCAATCGCGGCGCTCCCGGACGAGGACCGCATTCTTGCCGAGGGGATCGACCGCATCGTCACCGAAGTTGCGCCGCAGCTCACGCCCAAGACCTGGTACGGGTTCCCGGCCTACGCCGACGACGACGGCAAGATCGTGGTGTTCTTCAAGGCCGCCTCGAAGTACACCACGCGCTACGCGACCCTCGGCTTCGAAGAGGCAGCTCAGCTCGACGACGGCGACCTCTGGGTGACTTCTTTTGCGGTGCTCGCCCTGACGCCGGAGACGGAGCGGACGATCACTGAGCACATCCGCAAGGCAGCCGGCTGAGCGAACTCCTCCTGGTAGCGCGGCTTTCGCGCGAGTACTCTTCGACGGCGAGTGAACTCGGGACCGGGTGTCATCCGGGATGCTCGCTGTGGTCTTCGACGTCCGGTTTCGCCCGCGCGACGTCAGCGACCTCTTCCTCCGGACGCGGCGGAATGGTCTCGTCGACCTCGAGCTCTGGCACGCTCGGCTCATCCGGGCCGGGAATGTGCCCCTGAGACGAGTCTTCGGAATGGGCGGACACGGCGAATCCTTCGGTCGGCAGCATCCACAGCGTATGCCGATTTCGCCGACGCGGAACCACAATCGTGCACCTCTGACCGCCGGCGTCAACACGGCGGCGCGATCGGTCAGTAGTTCTCGCCTCTGCGCCACGCCATCTCCTGCAGCAGCAGGGTGTTGCCATCCGGGTCAGCGAATTCGGCGAACTTGACTCCACCTCCCACGTCGATGATCTCCGCGACGTCGGCGCCGCGCCTGCGGAGTTCGGTGCGCGCGACGTCGATGTCGTCGACGACGAAGTGGAGTCCGTGGATGCTGCCGGGCTTCATCTTGTCGAGCGCCGGCACTCCGTGGCTGAGCACGATGGAGCAGCCGGAGCCGGGCGGGGTGAGCTGAACGAAACGCACGCCTTCCGCCGGAATGTGATCTACGTCGAGAACGAACCCGGCCCGCTCGGTGTAGAAGCTCATGGCGCGATCGATATCGGAGACCGGTACCGGCACGAGCTCGAGTTTCAGATTCATCGTGGTTCCTCCGCTGTTGGGCTGAGGGCGGCGCGGACCACCGCCTCACCCTGTGCGTCGAATGGAGCGGCCGAATATCGACACATCTGGCCGATGCGTCAAGCCCATGTTCCGTCGTCGCCCAACGGGTGAACACTGACATAGACCGCGCAGCCCAAAGGAGTGACGAAATGACCGATGCATCGCAAGACGACGGCCGCAAGTCGCAGGATGAGTCGCCGACGAACGAAGTCCTCGAAGAGCCGAGTACCGAGAAGGAGCCCGGCGAGGAGCCGAAAGGTGGAAGCGAGGAGGATGTCGCAGATCACGAGGCGGTCGGGATCGGCGTGATGCACACATCGACCCCGTCAGAGCCCGGACGGGCTGACGACGACCGAGCCGAGCAAACCGGAGCCGAGGGCGCAGAATCGACGACGAACGATTCCGACGACACGAACGCGGACCTCGACCTGCCGACCGACGCGGTGACCGATGACGTGCGCCGAGCATCCGCCGAATTGGACTAGCAGGCGCACACCCGATTACGGTGCGTTCATTGATGAGCGTGCCCGCGGGTGTGTCGCCTGACAAGCGTGCCCGCGGAAGCCGCTGAGCGCATGCGGCCGCATGGCACCGCCCCGGATTGAATCGCGACGTAAAGCGTGCTTTACTTTCGCCATGAGTAAAGCACGCTTTACACCACCCATCCTGATCGGAGGCGAGTCCACACAGAGGATGGCTTGCCCGTCCGAGCTGAACCCAAGTCGGACCGCGTCGTGAGCGACCAGACGGCCGACCGACGCGCACCGGTGTCGCACTTCCTCCTCGCGATCGCGTTCGGGTCCATCGCGACCATCGCGGTGTCACTCGTGGTGGCCGCGACCAACCCCGAGGACTTTTGGCTCGCCGCGGGTATCGGCGCGCTGTGCGCGGCTTATCCCGCCTTTGCTCTCGGCGCGCGGATCTTCGTCACGAACAACACGATCACCCGGGATGCTCGCGGAGACGAGAGCGTCGAGCTGACATGGATGCGGCAGGCGGCCGCCGGAGCGTTCCTCGACGTTCTGTTGACGACAATCGTCCTGGCCGTCGCCTTGATGGTCCTCAGGCTCTACGTCGATGCGTTGGTGGTTCTCCTTGTTCTGATCGGCTTGAGCGCAGCCGATGCTGTTCTGCGTTATCTCGCAATCCGACACCGCGCTCTGAAATGAAGAACAACCTCGCCGAACGACGACTCGAGCGCGACTGGACTCAGGCCGACCTCGCAAAGGCGCTCGGAGTCTCCCGGCAGACGGTCATTTCCATCGAGCGCGAGCGATTCGACCCGTCGCTTCCCCTTGCTTTCCTCATCGCACAGACGTTCAGTTGCGCGATCGAGGACATTTTCATGGCAGGCGAGGCCGCATGAGGCGAGCGAAATGATCGAATGACCAGAGGGCCATGCGAACCGTGGGGCACAGTGCCACGATGAATGCACTCGGCATCGAGGGAAGGAAACGCCATGGGCACGATTTTTGGACTGCATTCTTTGGAGCTTCGGCCCGGCGTCGATGGTGAGGAATTCGAACGCTTTCTCTCCAGCAGCATCGAGCTGCTGCCCCGACTGCCCGGTTGGCGCATCGCGTTGCTCAAAGGCGAGCGCGGCGACCAGGTCGGCCAATATCTCGCCCTTGTCGAGGTGGACAGCGTCGAAGCACGAAACCGGGTATCACCCGGTGGCGGGTTCGATGACACCGAAGAAGGTCGCGAGTGGCTCGCGGTCGCGCAACCCATCCTCGAGCAATGGCTCCAGTACGTCGTCCATCTCCCCGGGCTGGACGCGCCTTATACCGATTACCAAGAGGTCGCCGGGTAGGGGATCGCCTTAGAGGGTGCTAGGTGTCTTGAGGTTGCCCTGTTTCGACCATCTTCCGGACACGCGCTGGGCGCGTGTTTCGATCCCGTTGGCCCTGGTCGATCTCGGAAACGGTGCGCCGCGAGATGGTGACGCTGCGGTCACTGGATTCAGAGCGCCGACTGCTGACCGGGCTGGAAGGACGCCGCGAGAGCCTCGAGCGTGACGGCTCGTTCCTTCTTCGCGATCCTCCCGAGGAGCGGAGTGGCCAGCCGGTACATGCCGTAGGTGCGCAGCTTGGCGTTGTGACGCACAAGCGTGGAGCCGTCTTCGCTCGTTTCGAGCCGGTACGCGGGCCACCCCTCGATTTTGAGCTTGCCTGCCTTGGACTTATCCCACCAGTGGTACACCAGCAGGTGCGGCGGCTGGAACTCTTCGATCTCGCCGGGAGTGGGCCCGAAGGACGTCTCGTCGAGGTAGGTCGTTCCGAGGGCCGGGGGTCCCGGCGAGGTCTGCCGAGTGCGCCGAAGCATGCTGCGCTTTTTCGGCATCCAGTCATTGTGCCCGTTGATGTCGGCCAGACGGGCGAAGACGTCCTGGATGCCGGCATGAACGGTGCGGGTCAAGTCGAACTCGATGACGCCCATCACATGAGGATACGGCGGCTCGTGCCCGCGAGGAGCCTGCGAGCGGATCCGTCAGTGAGGCGGTTGAGTCACCGGCTCAGGCCTCCGGAGCGCCGGGACTCGGCTCGGTCGGAGGCGGAAAGGTGGGCTCATCCGGGCTGGGCGCAAGCGGCTCGTCAGGACTCGGCGTGAGCGGCTCGTCGGGACTGGGGGTGAACGGTTCGTCCGGAGCCGGCACCGTTGGCCCGGACGGCGACCCCGGGGCGTGCGGAGCCCGCTCCGGCACGGTCGGACCGGGAGGGTTCTCGCCCGGTACGGGAATCTCATCGGGACCTGGGGGGATCTCACCCGGACCACCGGGAGTCGAATTGGATGTGCTCATCGAATGCTCCTTCATGCGGGCGGGGGAACCCGTCTCGATTGATCCTCGCGCTGGCCCACAGCTCTCAGAAGCGGGTTGACCGGGCCGTCCGAGGAGGGTACATGAAAGCCTCGCAGCCTCATAAGCGCTGGCGCCTGCGTAGGTGGCGCGGGATGATCGGAGAATGAGCACCCCCGACTGGATCCAGCACCTAGGGCTTGTCGCCTGGGTCGAAGAGATGGCTGAACTCTGCACCCCGAAGAACGTCCATTGGTGCGACGGCTCGGATGACGAATACGACGCGCTCTGCGAGCAGCTCGTCGAAGCGGGCACGTTCATACGGCTCGACCCCGAGAAGCGGCCGCGCAGCTACCTTGCGCGCAGCGACGCGAGCGACGTCGCCCGCGTGGAGGAGCGCACCTTCATCTGCGCGCGCAGCGAAGAGGACGCAGGCCCGACCAACAACTGGATGGAGCCGAAGGAGATGATGCGGATCCTCCGCAGACTCTTCGCGGGGTCGATGGCCGGACGCACGATGTACGTCGTGCCGTTCAGCATGGGGCCGCTCGGCTCACCCATCGCTCAGCTGGGCGTGCAGATCACGGACTCGCCCTATGCCGTCGTGAGCATGAGGATCATGACGCGAATGGGGCGTGCAGCGGCTGAGGTGCTCGGCGCCGACGGCGAGTTCGTGCCCTGCATGCACAGCGTCGGAGCACCCCTGAGCGACGGTGAGCAGGATGTCGCGTGGCCCTGCAATCCGACGGAGAAGTACATCGTGCACTTCCCGGAGACGCTCGAGATCTGGTCGTACGGGTCCGGCTACGGCGGCAACGCCCTACTGGGCAAGAAGTGCCTCGCTCTGCGCATCGCGTCCACCATGGCACGCGACGACGGATGGCTCGCCGAGCACATGCTCATCCTGGGTGTGACCGACCCCCAGGGGGAGAAGACGTATGTTGCTGCGGCCTTCCCGAGCGCGTGCGGCAAGACGAACTTCGCCATGCTCGTCCCGCCGCCGACATTCGCGGAGGAGGGGTGGAAGGTGACCACCGTCGGCGACGACATCGCGTGGATCAAGCCCGGGGAAGACGGCACGCTCTTCGCGATCAATCCGGAGGCCGGTTACTTCGGAGTCGCGCCCGGCACGTCCTATGCCACGAACCCCAACGCGATGGAGTCGATCCGCTCAGACACGATCTTCACGAACGTCGCGCTCACGGACGATGGAGATGTGTGGTGGGAGGGCATGGACGGCCCGAAGCCCGCGCACGCGATCGACTGGCAGGGCAACGATTGGACTCCAGACTCAGGAACGAAGGCGGCGCACCCGAATTCGCGGTTCACCTCGCCCGCGACGTTGAATCCCGCACTCGATGAGTCGTGGGATGACCCGCAGGGTGTGCCGCTTCGAGCCTTCGTGTTCGGCGGCCGTCGTGCCGGCACCATCCCGCTTGTCGTGCAGAGCTTCAACTGGGCATTCGGGGTCTACATGGCGGCCACGATGGGCTCCGAAACCACCGCCGCCGCATTCGGCCAGCAGGGTGTCGTGCGCCGGGATCCATTCGCCATGCTCCCGTTCTCGGGGTACCACATGGGGGATTACATCAACCACTGGCTCGCATTGGGCCGGCAGGTCCGCAATGCTCCCCGCATCTTCCAGGTGAACTGGTTCCGTCGCGACGAGACCGGAAACTTCCTCTGGCCCGGGTTCGGCGAGAACATGCGCGTACTGCAGTGGATCGTAGCCCGCTCGCGCGGCCGGGCGCTCGCCATCGAGAGTCCGCTGGGCTGGATGCCGCGCTACGAAGACCTCACCTGGGACGGTCTGGACTTCTCGGAGGAGGACTTCTTTGCCTGCATGGCGATCAACCGCCGGGACTGGACCTCCGAGCTTCTGGACGTGGAAGAGCTGTTCATGAAGCTGTACAACCGTTTGCCGAAGGAAATGGAGATGATCCGGTCTCTCACCACGAGCGCACTCTGGCGCTCGCCGAAGCAGTGGGAGATGAACGCCGACCCGACCTGAGTACCCCTAGAGTGGCGCAATGCCCTCGCTCGGCGAACTGATCGCGCCACGTCGACTCGGCATCGACTTCCGCTGGCTGATGGCGTCCTCGTGGACGAGCAACATCGGCGACGGCATCGCGTTGTCGGCGGCACCGCTGCTCATCGCATCGCTCACCTCCTCGCCGCTTCTGGTGGCCGCCGGCGCGATGATGCAGTTCCTCCCGTGGCTGCTGTTCGGGCTGCTTGCCGGATCGATCGCGGACCATCAGGATCGGCGTCGGCTCGTCATGATCGCTGATGGCTCCCGTGCGGTGATCGTGCTGGGTCTGGTCGTCTTCCTCGCGACGGGCCAGGTGACGGTGTGGGTGGTCCTCGCGACAGCCTTCCTCTATGGCACGGCCGAGGTTTTCGCTGACACGGCGGGCAGCACCCTCCTTCCCATGCTGGTGAAGCCCGCCGATCTCGGAGTCGGCAATGCGCGACTGCAGACCGGGTTCCTCGTCGGCAACCAGCTCGCGGGCCCGCCGCTCGGCGCGTTCCTGTTCGCCATCGGATCGCTCTGGCCGTTCCTCGTGCAGATCCTGTGCGTGAGCCTCGCCGTGATTCTCATCTCACGGATCGCGCGTACACCGGTCCCGCCCAAGGACGCTCTTCTCGAGGGCGAGAGAACGCACCCGATCCGCGAGGGTCTGCGCTGGCTCCGATACAACGCGCCGGTGCGAACGCTCGTGCTCATCATCTTCGTCTTCAACGTGACGTGGGCGGCGCCCTGGAGCATCCTCGTGCTCTACGCAACCGAGCACCTGAACATGGGTCCCGTCGGCTTCGGCGCGCTGATGACGGCGTCGGCCCTCGGCGGGCTCGTCGGGACCGCGTCGTTCGGCTGGCTCGAGCGACACGTGTCATTTGCGACGCTCATGCGAACGTGCCTGTCACTCGAGGTGCTGATGCACCTCTCATTCGCCCTCACCACGTCGGGCATCGTTGCCTTCGCCATCATGTTCGGGTTCGGCGCATACGCGTTCATCTGGGGCACCATCTCGACGACCGTGCGACAGCGCCTCGTGCCTCTCCAGCTGCAGGGACGCATCGCGTCCGTAAACATGGTCGGCGTGTTCGGGGGCCTCGTGATCGGGCAGCTGCTCGGCGGGCTCCTCGCCCAGGCGTGGGGTCTCACGGCGCCGTGGTGGTTCGCCTTCGCAGGGTCGGCGGTCACCCTGCTGCTGGTGTGGCGCTCGATCTCGCACATCGCAGCGGCCCCGCCGGCGATCCACGACCGAGTGTGTGCGAGCGAGCCGTAAATCCGGCCGGCGGCGAGTCGATATTGCACCATGTGGTTCAGTGATGTACACTGAACCACATGGTTCACGATTCCGCTCTCGACCAGACCTTCGCGGCACTCGCGGACGGTACGCGTCGCGACATCCTCTCGCGGCTCGGCGCCGGCCCGGCGACTGTCTCGGAACTGGCCGCACCCGCCGAGATGACCGTGACCGGCATGGCCAAGCACATCAGGGTGCTCGAGGATGCCGGACTCGTCACGACCGAGAAGGTGGGACGGACTCGGCAGTGCCGCCTCGGCTCGGAGCGATTGGATGACGCGATGGCATGGATCAGCTTCTATCAACGCCTCTGGGAGCGTCGCCTCGACGGTCTCGATGCCTTCTTCACCCTCCAGAAAGGACAGCAGTCATGACCGACACCACAACGCCACTCAGCCTCCGTATCGAACGGGTGCTCCCTGCTACACCCGAGGAGGTGTTCGACGCCTACACGGATGCCGAGAAGCAGAAGATCTGGTTCAGCATTCTGGACGAGCGCCCGGGCATCGTCGAGATCGAGGTCGACCTGCGGGTCGGGGGCACGCAGACCGCCGTGTGGGGCCCGGATGCCGATTCACTGTTCCGCGAGACGCTGACGTTCCTCGAGATCGATCGGCCGCGGCGGCTCGTCACGGAGTCGACGGGGAGCACGCCGGACGGCATGACGATGACGACACGCATCGAGATCACGTTCGACGCCGAAGGAGACGACAGCACGCGAATGACGATCCTGCAGTCGGGCTTCCCCGTTCCCGAGATCCGCGACTTCTTCGTCGACGAGGTGTGGAACGGCGCTCTGGCCCGGATCACCGCCTTCCTCGAGCGCGAGTCATGAAACACCTCGCGAGGCTGCCCGTCGGATGGACGATCGCGGCCGCCGACGTGACGAGCACTGTCGCGCTTGTAGCCGCCATGTGGCGCTCGTCGCGATGTCGATCATTGCGGTGCTCGTGCTGAAGACCCGGGTCCGCGGTCGGAGCGTCCGCGTGAGCGGACATCCGGAGCGACGCACCGCGTGACGCGCCCCTCGGCAACGCGTGCGGATAATGAGGAGGTGGAGCCGTGGGAGATGCGCGAGTGGTACGCCGACTACCTCGACGCGTGCAACCGACACGATCTCGCCGCGATCCGCTCGTTCGTCGATCCTTCGGTCCGGCGAGCGCATCTTCCTGGTGGGGTGGATGCGTGGGTCGTCGACATGGCCGAGCTCTTCCAGGCTTTTCCCGACTGGCGTTGGCGCCGCATCCAGCTCGTCGTCGAGGATGATCGTCTCGCCGCGCACCTCCGAGCGAGCGGCACGCATCTCGGTGCGTTCCGCGGCATCGCACCGACTCGCAGGCATGCCAATGTCGCCGAGTTCGCGATGTACCGCGTGACGAACGGTCGCATCGCGGAATTCTCGGGAACAACCGACAACGTCGAGCTGCTCGCCCAGCTGCGCCGATGAACCTGTGGGTGCGCACCTGGCAGGGTGGGAGGACGCGACGACGAGGAGAGAACATGAACCAGCGCACACTGGCCGGGAGGCAGGTGTCGGCCATCGGCCTGGGAGCCATGCCTCTGTCGATGAGCGACGACAAGCAGACTCCGGCGCACGATGACGCGATCGCCGCCGTGCAGGCTGCGCTCGATGCCGGCGTCACCTTCATCGATACGGCCGACTGCTACGCACCTGCGTGGAACGAGATGGGACACAACGAGCGGATCGTCGCGGAGGCGCTCCGGACCTGGAGCGGCGACACGTCCGACGTTCTGGTCGCGACGAAGGGCGGTATCACCCGCAGCGAGGGCGAGGTGTGGGGCCGAGACGGCTCTGCGACGCACTTGCGCGTAGCGGTCGAGCGGTCGCTCGAGAACCTGGGGGTCGACATCATCGACCTGTATCAGTACCACCGACCCGACCGCTGGATCGTGTACGGCGAGGTGATGGCGAACCTCGCGACCCTGCAACAGGAGGGGCTGGTCCGCGCGGTGGGCATCTCCAACGCGAGCGTCGAAGAGATCGAGATCGCGCAGCAAGTACTCGGCGACGGCAACCTTGCGAGCGTGCAGAACGAGTTCTCGCCCAAGCACCCGGGAAGCATCGGCGAGCTGCGGTACTGCGGTGCGCAGGGCATCACGTTCCTCCCGTGGAGCCCG
Source organism: uncultured Actinomycetota bacterium (assembly GCA_963772625.1). GTDB lineage: Bacteria > Actinomycetota > Actinomycetes > Actinomycetales > Microbacteriaceae > Microbacterium. The sequence continues at coordinate 434,314 of CAVYXT010000004.1, forward strand.
CTCGGCGGCACCGGCGGCGGGGCTCGTGCGGTGGGGGACCGTTTCTCGGCCTTCCGGCAGGTCGGCGAGAAGCACGGCGTCAGCCCGCAGCAGGTCGTGCTGGCCTGGGAGCTGGCGCTCGATCCGCACGTGATCCCGATTCCTGGCGCCCGGCGCGCCGCGTCCATCGCCGATTCGGCCAAGGCCGTGGACCTCGAGCTGAGCAGCGACGAAGTCGCCGCACTGTCGTACTCGGTCGGTATCGACGATGCGCGCGCCACTTGACGTCATGGATGCCGCGCATGATCACTCCGAGAGCGACAGCTCTCTGCGACCGACGGAGGTCGATCGCCTCCTCGAGCGCACCATCCTCGACCTGCTGAGTCACCGGGCCCCCACCGCGACGATCTGTCCGTCCGACGCCGCGCGCGCTGTCGGGGGCGAAGAATGGCGCGACCTCATGGAACCGACACGTCTTGCGGCAGGCAGGCTCGTGGCTGCAGGTGCGGTGGACATCACGCAGCGCGGGGAGGTGGTGAACGGATCCACCGCCCGCGGACCCATCCGCATCCGCAAACGCGGTCCCGGGACGGTTAAGCCGGACGGTGCACCGAACGCGCGCGAGAGTATTTGATGGTGTCCGCCGTGAACGAGGAGCCGTCCGAGCCCGGCGCGCGTGCCCTTCTGGTCGTGCCGTTCGTGGCTTACCTCGTGCTGCTCGTGTGGATCGTGTTGTGGAAGCTCGAGATTCCATGGATCGGAGAGGCAGCTCTGCTTCCGCGTCCGATCAAGCTCGTCCCGTTCCTGCCCAGCGCTGAGGCGGATGCCAGTGCACCCATCGAGGTCGTGATCAACCTCCTGCTGTTCGTTCCGTTCGGCCTGTACCTCGGGCTTCTGGCTCCCGGATGGCAATGGTGGAAGGTGGCGGGCGTTCTCGTCGGCGCGAGTACGGTGCTGGAAACCACCCAGCACCTGCTCTCCATCGGCAGCTTCGACATCACCGACGTCATCGTCAACGCCGCGGGAGGCCTAGCCGGGGTCGGGCTGCTCGCCCTCGCGCGCCGCAGATTGCAAACGCGCACCGCTGTGGTCATGACCCGCGTGTGCCTGATCGGGACCGTGCTCTCCGTGCTCGCGGTCGCGATCTTCGTCGCGTCTCCACTGAACTACGGGCCGCAGCGTGACGTGGTGGTCTCCACGCGTTCCGCCTCGACGTAACCAGCCGACGCGCAGCGTCTCAGACGGCCTTTTCGACCCAGCTCACTGGAAGGTGCGGGCTGTAGACGTACACGACCTTGTCGCCCTTGCGGTCGATCTCGATCGTCCCGTGGCCCTGGTTCATCGCTTTGATGATCTGCGCCCGCACCCACTCCCACACGTGAGGGTCTGTGAAGTGGAACTTCGTGTGGCTCGGCGTGGTGCCGAAGTACAGGGTGACGTCTATGGCCATGAGACGCACCCTATCGAGCGTGGCACGACGTCGGAACTCGTCCGTTCGACCCGCGCGCTCGCTCAGCCCTCCGAATCGATGGCGGCGCGCAGGGTTCCCGGCTCGAGCCCGAGCGCCCAGTCGGCGACGTCTGCCACGACATGCCTGTGCGCGGGATGAGCCCACTCGGACGTGCTGTTCACGTAGGAGCCGGCGCCGTCGACGGCGATGAAGATGCGGATGCAGGCGGGCTCGGCATCCGCGTTCGGGAAATCACCCGAAGCGATGCCGTCCTCGATGATCGCGGTCAGACGCGCGCGGTCGAGGGCATCCTGCTCGTCGAGCGCCGCGTTGAGGGCGGGGCTGAAGCGGGAAAGGTGTCGCGCGTTCAGCCACAGCCGGGCGAGGGGCAGTGACGCGCCGCTTTCGATATGGCCGACGAAGTGCGCCAGGCGTTGCAGCGGAGTGCCTGCCGTCGGAAAGAACTGCTCGCGTTCCAGTACCGCCGCACGAGCGAACGCGTCGATGACGAGATCCTCAGCGGCTGGGAAGTAGTGCGTGATCAGGCCGGGGCGCACGCCGAGCCGGTCGGCGACGGCGCGCAGGGTGATGCGTTCGAGCCCCTCCTCGAGAGCGATCGACGCGGCGTGCGAGAGGATCTCCTCGCGTCGCTCCTCGGGACGCTTGCGGGTCCGTAGGGAAGTTGCACTTGACGTCATGCCACCCATGCTATTGAATAAGTGACCAATAGTCCATTGGGCATCTGACCAATAGCAACGATGCTCGTCCCGAGAGGAACACCATGGCCCAGACGCAGACCCGCAGACGTCGACTTCGTCGACGCCGCATCCCGCCCCGAGACACGCGGCATCGAGCTGATCGCCGACGCAGAGCGGCACGGCCGGGCGCGAGACCTGTTCTTCATCTGGGCGGCGCCGAACGTCAGCATCCTGAACCTGACCATCGGCGCCACGCTGATCCTGCTGGGGCTCGACATCTGGCAGTCGATCGCTGTGATCGTCGCCGCCTCGCTGCTCTGGGTGTTCCCGGGCATCATCGCCGGCAGCGGACCCGCGTCGGGTACGTCGGGATCGGTCGTCACCCGGGCGATGTACGGCATTCTCGGCAACAAGTTCTTCGTCGCCTTCGTCGGCTGGTTCATCGGCGCCGTGTTCCTGTCGCTGACCTGGCTCGCGTCATCCTTCATGGGCGCCGATCTGCTGCGTCGCGCGGGGATGGACGACCCGGTCTGGGTGCCGATCGGAGTGACGCTCGTGGTGGCAACCGTCACGTGCTCGTCGCGATCTTCGGTCACGGGCTGATCCTGCGCGCCTACCCGTACGATGGCGGCCGCGCTGTTCGTCATCTTCCTGCTCGTCGCCGCCTTCATCCTGCCGACCGTCGACTGGCAGTACGCGGCGCCCGAGCCGCTGAGCGGGGCTGCGCTGTGGTCGTCGATGACGATCGGATTCACGATCCTCGCCTCGACCCCGCTGTCGTTCATCAACAGCCCCGACATCGCCCGGTACCTCCCGCGCTCGACGAAGCCGTCGCACATCGCCGCCGCCACCGCGCTCGGAGGCGCCGTGCCGTTCATCGTGTTCACGACCGTCGGCGTGCTGCTGGCGACCGGGCTCAGCGTCGCCGCATTCGACGCAGGCATCGACGTGGCCCTGCTCGACCTGCTGCCCGCATGGCTCGGTCCGCTCCTCGTGATCGGCGTGGTGATCAACACGATCGCCCTCAACGCCATGACCACCTACACCTCCAGCATGGCGCTGCAGGCGATCGGATTCCGGCTGCGCCGCATCCCAGCAACGATCATCGTCGGCGTGGTGGGCACCGCGCTGACGATCTACCTCGTGCTGTCGTCGAGCCTGCTCGAAGCCGCGAACCTCATGCTGCAGTTCCTCGTCATCGTCTCGGGTCCTGCAATGGCGATCTTCGTCGTCGACGTGCTCCTGCGCCGCTACGCCTACGACGGCGTCGAGCTGTTCGACGATCATCCCGGGCGCGCGGTTCTGGTACACCGGCGGATGGAGCATCCCCGGCCTCACCGCACTGCTGCTCGGCGGCCTCGCAACCGCGCTGTGCCTGGCGACGAATGTCTGGGTCGGGCCGATCGCGGAGGCGACGGGCTTCATCGACCTTTCCGTGCCGGTCGGCATGCTCGTGGCCGGAGGGCTCTACGCAGGCCTGCAGCGCACGTCGCTCGGAAAGGAGGGCCGGCCGTGAGCTCCCGCCGCTACATCAACGGACGCATCTTCACCGCCGACCCCGACCTCACCAAGGCCTGGGCCGAGGCCTTCGCCATCGACGGCGAGACCATCGTCTTCGTCGGCAGTGACGTCGAGGCGCCCGACGCCGACACGACGGTCGACCTGAAGGGCCGGCTCGTGCTGCCCGGCTTCACCGACGCCCACACGCACTTGCTCATGATGGGCGCGGCGCTCGGGCAGGTTCCCCTCACCGACGCCCGCACACTCGATGAGATCCAGAACCTTCTGCGCGACGCCCGCGCCGCGAATCCGAACGCGACCGTCCTCCGCGGGCGCGGATGGCTCTTCGACTCGATTCCGGGCGGCACGCCGACCGCGGCCATGATCGACGCCGCCGTCGCCGACATCCCCGTCTACCTCGACGCGAACGACTACCACTCGTGCTGGGTCAACAGCGCCGGACTGGCAGAGCTCGGCATCACGCGCGACACGCCGGATCCGCTGGGCGGACAGATCGGTCGGGATGCCGGAGGTGAGCCGACCGGGCTGCTGCTACGAGACCGCGGCCACCCAGTACGCGTGGGCACATCGCGACGCGACGACGACCGACGCCGACCGGGATGCAGATGTCGCAGCGCGCCGTCGACGCTTACCTCGCCACCGGTGTCACGGGCGTGGTCGATATGGCGTTCGACGAGTACGGGCTCGCTGCGTTCCAGCGCGCGCAGGCTCGCCGCGGCGGTGAGCTGCCGATACGCGTCGCCGCGCACTGGCTCATCAACAACACCGGCGACGACGTCGCCAATCTCGCTCAGGTCGCGCGGGCGGCCGAACTCGCCGACGCTGCGTCGACGCCCTGGCTACGTGTCGTCGGCATCAAGCTCATCCTCGACGGCGTGATCGATGCCTGCACCGCTGCGATGCGGCATCCCTATGCCAACGGCTCCAACGCCGAGCCCATCTGGCCCCTCGAGCAGTTGAAGCCGGTGGTCGCGGCGGCGGATGCAGCGGGGCTGCAAGTGGCTCAGCACGCGATCGGCGACTATGCCAGCGAGATCGCCCTGGACGCGATCGAGCACGCGATCGCCGTGAACGGTGATCGCGCTCGGCGCCACCGCATCGAGCACCTCGAGTACGCCGCACCCGGAACGGCAGAAAGGATGGCGCGGCTCGGCGTGACCGCATCCATGCAACCGGTGCACGCCGATCCGGCCATCTTCGCGAACTGGGCCGAAATGCTGGGCGACGAACGGGTCGAACGTGCCTTCCCCTGGCCTGAGTACGAGGACGCCGGCGCTCTGCTTGCGTTCTCCACCGACGCGCCGACCGCGCCGCACGATTCCCTGGCGAACCTCTACATCGCATCGACTCGCGCGTCGGCCCTGGACCGCTCGGTCCTCGCCACGCATCCGCAGTACGCGCTGCCGCTCGAGCGCGCCATCGGGCACGCGACACGCGACGCCGCCGCCTCGGTCGGCGACGGGGAGTGGCGCGGCCGCATCGCGCCGGGCTGCGCCGCCGACGTCGTCGTGCTCGACACGGATCCGTTCACGGCCGGAGCCGCCTCACTGCTCGAAGCGCGCGTCGTCGAGACGATCGTCGCCGGACGTTCGCGCTTCATCGCGGAACGGAGCGCTGAGCCGGCGGTCTGATGCCGGGGTCGAGTGGAAGGGTGGCGCCGTCGCATCCCCACGCTTTCACACTGAGGCTGTCGGGGGCCGGGCATACGCTGGCGTGGTGGCCACCCTCGACGACCTGCGCCGCATCGCCGTCGGGCTGCCCGGCAGCGAAGAGCGCGCGACGACGGGCGGTGCCGCTTGGTTCGTGCGCGCCAAGCTCTACGCGTGGGAGTGCCACCCGTGGCCGAGCATCCCTGAAGAGATCCGTGCGATCATTGCGGCCGAATTGGTCGTGGGCGTGAAGGTCGGCGACCGAATGGACGCGCTCGCCCTCGTCGAGATGGCGCCCGACGTGTTCCTGCGCACCACCACGCCGTGGAGCGAGCCCAAGGTCGCGTTCCGCATGGCCGTCATCGACGATGCCCATCTCGCCGAGCTCGTCGCAGAGGCGTGGCGCATCCAGGCTCCGAAGTACCTGCGGCGCGAACTCGATGACGCCGGCCCTCAGGACGCGGGCGAAGGTCGTCCGTAGGCTCAGGCTTCGACGGGCTCAGCCGGCGTTGGCCTGCAGCCACGCCCACGGGTCCACGACGCCACCGTTGATGTGGACCTCGAAGTGCACGTGGCAGGCGGTAGAACTCCCCGTCGAGCCGACGAGTCCGATCAGCTGCCCGGCCTCCACGTACTGACCGGCCGACACCTGGCGGCTGCCGTAGGTCATGTGCCCGTACAGGGTGTTCACCGACTGCCCGCCCAGCTGGTGGTCGATCGAGACTGCGACGCCGTATCCGCCGTAGCTCTCTTGCGAGACGCTGACGTTGCCGGCGGCGGCGGCGTAGAGCGGCTCACCACAGGAGGCGAGCAGGTCGACGCCCTGGTGGTAGCCGGAATCCCAGAGGCCGCGGCCGAGGGTGAAGTTGAGGATCGGCCAGCGCACCTCGCCGCTGCCCGGCGAGACCATGCCGACGTTGACCGGCAGTCCGGATGCGACGTTCGTCGTCTGCCGTGCTCGCTCCGCGGCTGCCTCCGCAGCGGCGGCTGCTGCGGCAGCGGCGGCAGCCGCAGCAGCCGCGGCCGCCTCTTCCGCCTTCTTCTTCGCGATCTCCTCCGGCGTCGTCGCCGAGTAACTGTCCCGCGCAAGATCGGCGCTGGTGGAGTCGGAGCTCACCAGCAGCGACTGGGCGTCGTCGGCGGCGACCTGCTGGAGCGTGACGGCATCCTCGGTGGGCCGCCAGGCACCATAGGCGGGAAGCGCGACCGTGGCGATGAGGCCGCCGACCATCGTCAGCACGATCAGACTGCGCAGCGGATTCGTCTTCCGCCTGGCGGGCGGTGCCGACGGCGCACGCGTGGCGCTGACGGCTTTGTGGCGAGAGACGACGGCCGTTTCGCGCTTGACAACGGGTGGGGGAGAGGTTCGTTCGCGGGCATCGCGGCGAGTCACACGTGTCTCGTCGCTTCGGGGGTTGCGCGCGAGCGAATCGAAATCGTCAGCCAAAAGCTCCTCCGGCGCCTCCGCGCCGAAGCACCGGCTCGTCAGCATTCGTGTCGGGGCACGGTCTGCGGCTTCAACCACGCGGACGACGAGCCTGAGAGGCGATCCGGGTGGCGTCCGACGGCGGGTCTTCCGCCTATGGACCTCTTCAAGCTACCCGTATGTAACGAATCTGTCACGGTGCCAACCTGGCAGAGTCCTGGACGCGACGCCTTGACCCGGTCTTGTCGTGGCGTGCGGGTCCGTGGTTTCGTGTCGGCATGGACATCGTGGATTCCGCAGACGGCACGTCGATCGCGTATCAGCAGGTGGGGGAGGGACCGGTCGTCGTGATCATCGGAGGCGCCCTCTCGACGGCATCCGACGCGGGAGACCTCGCATCGGGCCTCGCCGGCGAGGGATTTCGAGCGGTCACGTGGGATCGCCGAGCTCGCGGGTCCAGTGGTGATGCGAGGGGATCGACTCCCGAGCGCGAGGCCGACGACCTCGCCGCGGTGATCGGCGCGGCCGGCGGGAACGCGATCGTGCTCGGTCACTCCTCGGGATCGATCCTCGCGCTGTACGCAGCATCGCTGGGCGTGCCGATGAAAGCGTTGTTCCTCTCCGAGCCCCCGTTCCGCTTCGGCGTGGACGAGCCCGCAGACGATCTTGCTGAAAGGCTGCAGGGTCTCGTGGACCAGGGCGACGCCGCGGAAGCGGTGGTGACGTTTCAGCTGGAGGGCGTCGGACTGCCGAAGGAGATGGTCGATCAGATCCGGGCGAGCGATCAGTTCGAGCGACTCGTGCCGCTGGGGCAGTCGACTGTGTACGACACGCTCCTCGCCCGGGAGGTCTCCACGCCCACCCCCGAAATGCTTACGGTGTCGCAGCCGGTGACCGTGCTCCGCGGAGAACAGACCTTCCCGATGCTCGTGACGGCAGCCGATCGACTCGTCGAAGCGATCGACCATGCTGAACTCGTGATCGTTCCCGAATCGGTCATGCACCGGCCCGACCCGGTTGCGACCGCGCGAGTCGTGCGCGAGCGCGCGAGCTGACCACACCTGCAACAGATGCCGGGTGCGCTCGGCGATGAAGCCGGCCACCTGCGGTGCGTTCGAGGCCGCTCCGCAGCCGCCCGAGACGACTCATCCGTCGCCATAATGGACGCGTGCAACAACGCATTGGCCGTGCGATCACGACCGGTGGCACGGACGTCGCGTACTCCTCGGTCGGCGCCGGTCGTACGGTGCTTTATGTGAGCGGCTGGCTCAGTCACCTGCAGCTCAGCTGGGACCAGCCGGAGGAGCGGAGCTTCTACGAGAGCCTCGCGACGGGCTGCCGGCTCGTGCGGTACGACCGTGCCGGATGCGGGTTGTCGGCAGCAGCCGATCGACCGCCGTCTCTGCAGTTCGAGCTGGAACAGCTTGCCGCGGTAGCGGAAACGCTCGGTTCGGAGCCCTTCGACCTGATCGGCACGTCGATGGGTGCGCTGGTCGCGGTGGCATGGGCAGCGGCGCACCCCGAGACCGTCCGGCGACTCGTGCTCTACGGCGGCTGGGTCTCCGGTTCCGACATTTCGCCGCCCAGCGCTCGCGATCATGTCCTCGGGCTGGTCGAGTCCCATTGGGGTCTGGGCTCGGACGTGCTCACCGAGATCTTCGCCCCCGACGCCTCCGCGTCGGCACGGAAGGAGTTCGGCCGCTACCAGCGGGCCAGCTCGACCGCAGCCACCGCCCGGGCACTGCTGGCGCTGAGCTACACCCTCGACGTCAGCGACATGCTCGCGCTGGTGCGCGCGCCGACGCTGGTGGTCCACCGCGCCCACGACCGCGCTGCCCCGGTCGCGCAGGCAGAGGCGCTCGTGCAGGGCATCGCGGGCGCGCAGCTGGTGGTGCTGCCGGGGCGCTCGCACCTGCCGTATTCCGGCGATGCGGATGCCGTCGTTGCGGCGATCCGACGGTTCCTGGGCTTGCGAAGCCTGCCGCGTTCACCGCGGGCGCTGACCCCTCGGCAGACCGAGGTCGCCGCGCTGATCACCGATGGATGCACGAACCGCGAGATCGCTGCGCGACTGGGCATCGACGAACGGTCCGCGGAGGGTCATGTCGAGCGGATCCGCCTGCGCCTCGGCTTCAGCACCCGCGCTCAGATCGCGGGGTGGTACGCCTCGCGGCGGAACGACCCGGTGCGGTGAAGTGAGGTAGTTCCACGCCTGAAAGGTCGGGCGGGCCATTGCACTCTGGTGTCATCGACAACCCAGACGCCGCTGGAGCAGACATGACCGAGACGACGATCCTCACCCCGCCCGAGACCGGATTCGAGCAGCATGCTCTCCGCGGCCGCTTCAACGCCGCATTCTTCCGCCTGATGGACCCGTACATGGAGCGGACCCTGCACCCGCGCAAGCAGCGGATCTTCGCCGGGCTTCCGCGTGAGGTCGTCGAGATCGGGCCGGGTGTCGGGGCCAACCTCCGCTACCTCCCCGTCGGCAGCATCCTCGTCGCCATCGAGCCGAACCGGCACATGCACGGCCCATTGCAGGATGCCGCGCACCGGCGCGGAGTGCAGCTCGACCTGCGGGAGCGCATGGCCGAAAGGACCGGCCTGCCCGATGACAGCGTCGAGTGCGTGATCTCGTCGCTCGTGCTCTGCTCGGTGCAGGATCCGGGGGTCGTGCTCGCCGAGGTCCGCCGCATCCTGCGCCCCGGCGGCACCTTCCGATTCCTCGAGCACGTCGTGGCCGCGGAGGGCACGCCCACGCGCGCGGCGCAGCGCATCCTCCGTCGTCCGTGGGCGTGGACCTTCGAAGGCTGCTCGTGCGAACGAGACCTGGAGAAGTCCGTGCGCGCCGCCGGGTTCCAGAGCGTCACGGTGGATCGCTACCGCATCCACTCGGCGTTCCTCCCGTTCAACACCCACATCGCCGGCACCGCGCGGGCGTAGGGAGGCATGGCTACGCTCGATGTTATGGACGACGGGTTTGTCTGGCGTGCCGCCGAGGTCACCTTTTCGGACTGGAACGGCACGGCCCAGCTCAATCAATGGCGGTCGGCGGACTTGGCGGAGCTCGCCGGCTTGGACAGCGAGAAATGGCTCATCGTCGGGTTCGAGATCGGCGGCGGCGAGCGCGGCCATCACCTGCGGGTGGTCGCCCTGCACCGTGACCTGATTCCCGAAGCCGCCGACGTGTTCCCGAAGATCGCAGGCGAGAACGGCGGGGTGATACCCGCAACCGAGTTCACCGTCCACGACGTCGAACCCTACGACGTGCTGCAGGCGCTCTCGCACAACTTCCAATTGCGGATGCGAGCGCGAGGCACCAGAGACCTGCCGATCTGGATCGAGTCGCAGGTCGAGGGTCCGGAACAGCCGTTGGTCTAGACCGCGCTCAGTGCTCGGCTTGGTCTGGGGTCTTCGCTGCCAGCGCGGCCGCCCAGCGAATGCCGCGTTGCGAGTCGGGAAACCCGTCGATCATGGCTCGGAGTTCTGCGGCGTCGACGTCTGCGCCGAACGGTTCGGTGCCGGGCTCCAATCTGACGCCGTCGGCGAGATTCCCGGCGACGACGGGATCGAAGCCGAGATCGTCGACCAGGCCGGCGACGATCGCCAGGTCGTCGGCGTCGTCTCCGGCGATGCCGATGGCTTTTCGCCCGGTGTGCCCCGAAGGGCGCGCCTCGTCTTCGAGGTCGGCATAGGCCATGTGGTTGAAAGCCTTCACGACCCGTGAAGCCGGCAGGTGATCGCGCACGAGCTCGCTGCTCGAGGTGAGCGGGTCGGTGAACTCGGCGGGGAAGCCGTCGACCTCCCACCAGTAGTTCGTGGCGTCGATCACGATTTTTCCGACCAAGGCCTCCGTGGGAATCGTGCGGTACTTGCCGAGCGGCAGGGCGAGGATGACGATGTCGGCGCGCTTCGCTGCATCCGCAGCGGTGGTTGCTTCCCCCGCCGCGGCGAGGTCATCCATTGCGAGCGCGACCCTCCTCGGATCGCCGGATCCCGCGATGAGCACCCGGTATCCGGCCTTGGCGGCGAGCCGCGCGAGAACCTTGCCGAGCCGGCCGGCGCCGAGGATACCGAGCACTGGCGTCACGCCGGCTACCGCGCAAGCTCCTTGTAGGGGGCGACGCGCACGATGCCCGAGGCGGACGATGCCAGGGCATCGTCGTCGGTGACGATGGCGTCTGCCTGCAGAGATGCCACGGCGAGGTACTCGGAAGCACCGATGTCGTCCCAGCCGAGTTCGGCGGCGATCCTCCACGCGGTGGCCCGTGACATTCGATCGCCGAGCAGCCGGATCTTCATCGCCGCCACCGCCTCGAGCTGCTGACGCCCGGCCGACTCGGCGATCGTGCCGGCACGCACGTCGCGGTACAGCAGCGACAGGGCCTGCGACCGCAGAACCGACGGAGCTACGAGCTGGTGGCGACGATCGGCGTCTGATCCGTCACGAATGAGGCGAAGAGCGATTCCCGCATCGATGGCATAGCGAGTCATGCGTGAATCGTGGCACGGGTTGCCGACATCCCACAGCGGCTCGGAAACATCGCGCTCCACTTGTCGGAGACGAGCCCGATGCTCCAGACTTTCGCCACTGGTACCGCAGTCCGGCGCGTCGACACGGCGCCCCGGAAACCCGACGAGGGGGTCGGCCATGGCCACAGACATCAAGCTCGATCAGCAAGGCGGCAATTGGCTCGTCGCGGAGAGTCAAGTGCTGAAATCGACCGCGTCGGATCTGATGCTCGACGCGCCGGCCCGTCGTCGTGGCGGTCCGAGTCCGCATCGTCGCGCCCTCGTGCACGACTTCAACGACGGGCTCACGCTCAACTACGCCGGGGACTACCCCGCCGGGGTCACCATCACCGGTAAGACGGGCGTCTCGGGCGATCTCACCATCGGCGGCAAAGCGAGCGTCGCGGGCGATCTCACCGTCGCAGGCGATCTGTTGGTCGACGGCGAGCGGATCGAGTCGACGCGCTACCTGGAGGGCGACCTGCGCTACGCCGAGGTGCGCATCGCCGCGCTCGAGAAGACTGTCGAGGCTCTGCTGACGCTTGCCGGAGCCGTCGTCGTGCCGGCCTGGCGGACCAAGACCGAGATCCTCGAGGGCGATGACATGGGGATCGTCTACCAGTCCGCCGAGGCTCTCGGCCTCACGGTCGAATACGTCATCGACCAGCTGAACCCGAACTTCGATCACGAAGAAGTCATCAGCATCGACCCCGCACCCGGAACCGTCGTGATGCGAGGGTCTACGGTGGTCGTGACGCTCAACCTCGAGGGCTGAGGCTCACCCGCGTATCCACGTGCGCACGCTCCGACTAGGCCCCACGAATGCCGCGATGCCCCTGTCGACCGGCTTGCCGCTGAGCTGGAGGAACCCGCGCACCGACCACAGCGCCGCCGGCACGGCGACGGTGATCGTCGAGGCGATCCATCCGGGGCTGTGCAGAGTGTTGCGCACCTCCACGCGGAGCACGTAGCGCGCTCCGGGTGTGAGCGCGGCATCGGTGGTGAATTCTCCGCTGTACACCTCGCCTCGCGGACGGATGCTGCGCCGGAACGCGGCCGGAGTCGATTCGGGCCCCCAGACGATGTTGCCGTCGTTGTAGTTGTTCGACCTCCACGCGATGGTGATCGATGCCGGCGTGGTGGAGGTCCGAGGAGCGACACGGACCAGGTTCAGCTGTGGTGGCGCCGCCGGATACACACCGCCTTGGACGGGTCCGGCGATCGTGAATGTGAAAACGCTCTGCTGCTCGTCCGGCGGTGATCCGGACCACCAGAAGATGACGCCCACGGCGACCAGTTGCGTGCCGAGCGCCGTGACAGCCGCGCCCGGAATCGTCACCGATGTCTCATCCGCGTCGAGTTCGGCGTGAGGCAGTCCGTTGAGCTCGATCAGGATCTTCTCGGGCGCCTCCGAGTCGCCGAAGAAGGAGTCGACTTCCCACCGGATCTCGACGTCCGTGCCCGAGGGTGCGCCGCCGAGGATCGATGGTGGCCGCCGTGTCATGGACGAAGCGTACTGGCCACGACCGCTGAGGGCCGTGGCGGGTGATCGCGGGCGGCCACCGGAATGGCCGGACTGCTCAGCCCTAGTCAGTTGGAGCCACAGCGAAACGCGCACCGACCAGGCGTTCGGATTCCTCCCAGAGTCGGCCGGCCTCGTTCAGGGCGGTCAGCGGCGGCCAGAGCTCCTGCTGGATCGGACTCCCGCCGATGACGCGTTTCGGACCGTAGAACCGATCTCCTCGGGACTCGGGGTCGGTCGCGGCTTGCAGCGCAGGAAGCGCGGCGCTATCGACGGTCCCGGTGATGCCGACACGGGAAAGCAGACGAATCATCCGGCGACCGCCGGTCTCTCGCGGGCGTCCCATCGCCGGTTGCGCGGCGAGCAGGTTGGTGGGCGAGATGCCCGGGTGCGACAGGTTGCTGGTCACGCCCCAGCCGCCCTGCCTGCTGCGGGCGTCGAGCTCGCGGGCGAACAGTCCCACGGCGATCTTCGACTGGGCGTAAGCCTTCATCCCGTCGTAGCTCCTCTCCCAGTTCAGGTCGTCCCAGTGAATGCCCCCGCTGCGTGCGGCCACGCTCGTCTGGTGCGTCACCCGGGCGCCGCCGTCTCGCAGCAACGGCAGCAGACCGAGCGTGAGGGCGAAGTGGCCGAGGTGATTGGTGCCGAACTGCAGCTCGAAGCCGTCTCTGGTGACCTGCCGGTCGGGCGGGGTCATGACACCGGCGTTGTTGATCAGGATGCCGATGGGCCGGCCCTCTGCGGCGAGCGTGTCGACCAGCGCCGCCACCGAATCCAGCGAGGACAGGTCCAGCGCACGCGTCGAGATGTTCGCGCCGGGCGCCCCATGGCGGACCTGCTCCGCGGCCCGTTCGCCCTTGGCCGGCGTCCGAACGGGCATCACCACATCGGCTCCGGCGCGGGCAAGACGTGTCGCGATGACCAGACCGATGCCGTCGCTCGCCCCGGTGACGACGGCGAGCTTTCCGGCGAGGTCGGGAATCTGGATGTCGGGGGTGCGAGACATGGGGGTGCGTCCTCGAGGGTCGGTGGCAGGTACATGCGGGTGCAGGACCATGCTCAGTCGCGATCCGAAGCGCATTCAGTGCCCCTGGATCCGCTGACTGCGGATCCACCCCTCGGAGACGTGATCAGGCGAGGGTCTGCGCGCCGATGACAGCGAGCAGCTGCAGCTTGTCGTGGCTGTCGCTGCCGGGGGAGGCCGTGTACACGAGCAGGCGATGGGACTGGTCTGGATCGAGGAGGGTCTGGCAGCTCAGCTCCAGCGCCCCGACTTCGGAGTGATTGAAGCGCTTGAGGTCGGGGGGTCGCAGGCCCACTTCATGAGCGGCCCAGACGTCCCGGAATTCCTCGCTCTGCGCGAGCAGGTCCTTGGCGAGCTGGGCCGCGCGCGAGTCGGGACCGCGCAGCGTGATCAGCTCGCGCAGCCCCGAGGCGTATACCCGCGTCAGGACCGTCTGCTCGTCCGCTGGGTAGGGCGCGCGTGCCGCGGGATCGGTGAACCATCGATACCCGACACTTCGCTCCGCGCCCTCGCGCCTGGATGCGTCGCCGGTGAGGGCGATTCCCACCGGGGTCTGGCGGAGTGTCTCACCGAGCTCCGTGACGATCTCGGCGGGGGTGTCCTGCAGGCGGTCGAAGATCCGCAGCAGGCCGGGGCTGATGTGCTCGCTGGAGGCCCCACGAGGCGGCGGGTTGTGACCGGCGAGACGGAACACGTGGTCGCGCTCGCCAAGCGACAGGTGCAGACCCTGCGCTATCGCGGCGATCATCTGCTCCGAAGGTTGGGGGCCGGTCGCGCGCTCCAGACGTGCGTAGTAATCCGTTGACATGTGGCAGAGAGCGGCCACTTCCTCGCGGCGAAGGCCGCCTGTCCGCCGACGCGGACCCCGGGTCAGCCCGACATCCTCCGGTTGCAGCGACTCTCGCCTGCGACGCAGAAATGCGGCCAGTCCCTCGCGATCGATCATCGCTTCCTCCACCTCGGTGCCGCGCAACCCGTCGGGCAGTCGCAATCAGTTGCTTCGTTCCTACAGGCATGACCCGAAGCGTGCCACGGCCTGTGAATCCTCCCCGCTCGGCCGGCGGCTCGGTCGCAGCGGCCGCTGCGTCCGGTGTGATCGCGTCGGCGCCCGGGCGTATCGTGCTGGCATGAGTGAGCAGGGCTGGCAGGCGTTCCTTGCCGCCGACGGCCTCGCGGACTGGGTCGTGACGCACGGCGGGGCGGCCTCGGCGTTCGAGGTCGGTTCGTTCCGGGCGGCGGCAGGACTCGCGCGCGAGGTGGCGGCGGTGGCACAGGCCCACTCGACGGACGTGATTCTGACGATCAGCGGTCGCCGGCTGTCGGTCCGCCTGACGCGAGGCCTCTTCCGGATGGAAGTGCGGCATATCGACCTGGCCCGGCGGATCTCGGCGATCGCGCACGCACGCGATGCCGTCGCGGACCGATCCGCCGTGCAGGAGGTGCAGGTGGCCGTAGGCGCCCGGCCCGACGATCTGAACATCGGATTCTGGCGGGCGCTGCTCGCGTACGAACCCTTGGCCGAAGACAATGCCGTCCACCCGCTCGGGCAGAGCTCAAGTATCCGCCGCGCGGGAGCATGCGCAAGCGCGTGTGGACGCGGCCGTCGCTGCGGTGCGCGAGTGGCAACAGCGGTATTCGAGACAGGATCTCTGGTCGATGCCGCCGAACTGGCGGAACAGGTCGCCGGGCTTGCCGATGCGGAAGTCTCCGGGATGGTGCTCACCGTCACCGCGGGTGGCCTGAGCATCCGATTGACACGTGACATGTGGCAGCTCGAGCAGCACGACATCGGTCTCGCGCAACGGATCTCGGCAGTTGCTCGGACGTACGGTGCGAGCCCTGCTCGGGCGTCGGCATCCGAGGTCCAGCTCGCTATCGCAGCCAAGCCCGACGAGAGCCACATCGAATTCTGGCGTGCGGTACTCGGTTACGCGCCCGCTTCGGACGACAACGCCATCGACCCGCTGGGGCACGGCTCGACCGTCTGGATGCAGGGTCAGACCGAAGAGAAGCATCTGCGGCATGCCATGCACATCGACGTGTCCGTGCCGCGCGAGCACGCCGAGGCCCGCGTCTCTGCAGCGCTCAATGCAGGCGGGCGAGTCTCGCTGACGACGAGGCACCGGCAGCCTGGATCCTGGCCGACAGCGCGGGCAACCGCGTCTGCATCGCGGCCTGGCCGGACGGCGCCACTCCGCGCGGCTCGGCTGGGCCGCCGTGATCACGCGGAGCCCCGTCGCAGCGCATCGGATAAATGGCGCGGCGGCCCACAATGGCGGCAGCCATGAGTGATGTGATCGTCGTCGGCAGCGGGCCCGCAGGCATGATGGTGGCCGGTGAGCTGGCGCTGGCGGGCGTGGATGCGACTGTCGTGGAACGCCGCTCGACATCGGATCTCGTGGGCTCGCGTGCAGGCGGATTCCACTCGCGCACCATCGAGATCCTCGACTCACGCGGGATCGCCGATCGGTTCCTCTCCGAAGGGCAGATCACGCAGACCGCCAGGTTCGGCTCGTCGACGCTGGACATCAGCGACTTCCCGACGCGGCATCCGTACGGCCTGGCTCTGTGGCAGAACCGGATCGAGCCGATCCTCAGCGACTGGATCGAGCAGCTCGGGGTGGGGGTGGAGCGAGGCCGCGACGTGACCGGCTTCGTCGAGGACGAGAGCGGTGTCGACGTCGAATTCCGCGACGGTGGGGCGACGCGAACCAGGTACCTCGTCGGAGCGGACGGCGGACGAAGCGTTCTGCGCAGGGCGGCCGGCATCGCGTTCCCCGGGTCGGACGCGACGCGCAGCAACCTCATCGCCGAGGTCGAGGTCACCCACGAGCCGCCGACCGGGATGCGGCAGGACGAGTCGGGAACGCACGGGCTGCATCGGATGCCGGATGGGCGCACCTATCGGGTCGTGACGACGGAACGACAGCTCGGGCCGGCGGCTGAACCCACGCTTGCCGACCTGAGCCGTGCCCTCATCGGGGTGTACGGGACCGATTTCGGTGTGCACAGTCCCACGTGGATCTCCCGCTTCACCGACGCCACCCGACAGGCCGCCGCGTACCGCAGCGGGCGGATCCTGCTCGCCGGCGACGCCGCGCACATCCACTACCCCGCCGGCGGTCAAGGCATCGGATTGGCGATCCAGGATGCGGTAAACCTGGGATGGAAGCTCGCCCAAGTCGTGAACGACATCTCGCCGCCGTCCCTGCTGGACAGCTATCACGTCGAGCGTCACCCAGCTGGAGCGCGGGCGCTCCAGCTGTCCATGGCTCAGACGGTCCTGCAACGGGCCGACCCGCGCACTACCGCGCTGAGCGACACCATCGACGACATCCTGACGACCGCCGCCGCCCGCGCGCGGCTCGCCGCGCGGATCCACGGCCTGGACGTTGCGTACGACTTCGGGGGAGAGCACCCCCTGGTCGGGCGACGGATGCCGGACCTCGCCCTCGACACCGGCAGCGGCCCGACGCGGACCTACACACTTCTCCACGAAGCCAAACCGGTGCTGCTCGACTTCGCCGCTGCACAGCGCATCGACATCTCGCCATGGGGCGACCGGGTCCGCACTGTGGACGCGGCATTCACCGGCGCCTGGGAGTTGCCGGTACTGGGCGAAGTCCCGCCTCCGACGGCCGTGCTCATTCGGCCCGACGGTCACGTCGCATGGGTCGAGAACGGAACCGACGAACCGCTCACCGACGCGCTGACGCGCTGGTTCGGTCCGGCGACGGCAACGCCGCCGGACTGGGGCTAGACGACCGCCCAGTCGTCGCCGTCCAGTGCATCGAGTTGCCGGAGTGCGTCTCGCGCTCGTTCCAGGCGCTCCGCCTCGGGCACATCCCAGCCATCGCTCAGCATCCGACGACGTGGCCGAAGGCTGCTTCTCCTCGGGCACATTCCGACGCTAGCGCCGGCGGGCCGACGCGGCCCGGAGGAATGCAAAGTGCCGTTCAGGCATCCAATCCCACAATGATGAAGTAGGCCCCGAGAATTTTCCTTTCCCAATTCGATGTGAACGGCGCCAAAGCGTATTAGTGTCTGACTTGGCACGGACCCGAATCCGCGCCCGTTGGAGTCGTTCCAACCCGCCCCCGAAGGCGGGTTCCCGGAACGCCCCATTCGCCACGCCAAGGGAGGCAAGAATGGCTACAAAGACTGTCGTCAGCGTCGTCGATGACATCGACGGTTCCGAAAGTGCCGAGACGGTGACTTTCACCTATGGGGGAGTGACGTACGAAATCGACCTCGCGCCGAAGAATCGTGACGCGCTCGATGCAGCACTGTCTCCGTTCATCGGAGCAGCGCGTTCGACCAGCCGCGGAGGCGCCCGGCGCTCCAAGGGGCAGGGCGACGAAGATGCCGCAGCAGTGCGCGTTTGGGCCGCCGAGAACGGAATTGAGATATCCACCCGGGGTCGCATTCCGCGAAACGTGCGCGACCAATACAAGAACCGTTGAGGTCGCCCTCGCCGTAGGCATCGGCCGCGAGCGACACTGTACGTCGGCGCGATTGTGGAGAATCACGCAGACGGCCCGCGAGACCAGGTTTCCGCACCCGGGGGGGTTGATCGACCCGTCGAGTGCGCTGCAGGCTGGGGCTACGGCCGAGATACTGGTCGTTTTCGACGTGCAAGGCGGACTCCATGGCAAAGATCATCGTCAGCAGCATGGTCAGCATCGACGGGTACACAGAAGGGGTCGGAGGTGACGTGTCGCAGATGCCGATGGATCTCGCTTTCGCCGAACACAACGCCGACCGGGTGCGTTCGGCGGGGCGACTGCTGTTCGGAGCGACGACCTATCGCGGGATGGTGCAGTACTGGCCGAACCAGGTCGACAACCACGACGCGATTCCCGAAGACCGCTACATCGCGTCGCGCTACGCGACCGACCTCGGCATCACGGTCGTGTCCGACAGCCTCACCCGCGACGACATCCCGATCTGGGGCGACCGCACCGAGATCGTGTCCCGTGCGAAGTCCCGTGATCACCTGGCGAAGCTGCGCGAGACGGAGGCTGACGACATCCTCGTCTTCGGCAGCCGCACCCTGTGGACGGAACTGCTCGCTCAAGGTCTCGTCGACGAGCTCCACGTGCTCATCGGCCCGAAGGTCGTGGCGGGAGACCACCGGGCATTCACCGGACTTCCGCAGATCGACCTGACGCTTCTCGGCGCGCGCACGTGGAAAGACTCGAGCACCGTCGTGCTGTCATACCGCCCGGAAAATGCGCCCGCCGAAACTCCACGTGGTGAGGACTACAACTGATGGATTATTCGCTCGAAGTCATCGGCATCCCGGTTTCCGATGTCGACGCCGCAATACGGTTCTACGTCGATCAGGTCGGGTTCCACCTCGATCACGACGTATCGCAGAGTCCGGGCATGCGCGTCGTGCAACTCACCCCGACCGGGTCGCCGTGTTCGGTGGTGTTCGGCGAAGGGATGCCGCTCGGCGAGCCGGGCACGACCAAGGGCCTGCAGCTCGTCGTCCAGGACATCGATGCGGCACGAGCAGAACTCAGCGAGCGCGGCGTGCGGATCTCCGACGTGATGCAGCTCGGGCCGGAGGGAATGCAGGGTTCCCGGTTCGCATTCTTCGAGGACCCCGACGGGAACGGCTGGTCGGTTCAGGAAATCAAGCGGTAGACGAATCGGCCCGATTATCCGCCGCCCCGGATCTTGAATGGAAGCCCCGGTGTTGGCCGGGCCGGTGACCGGTCTGCATAGGGGACCCGGTCTTCCGCCGGTGGAAAGGCACCACCCATATAGATGCTCTCGCGATCGATCTTGTCGCCCCGATAATGATGGATGTCGACGAAAGGCATCGACTCGGTGCCCTCGTAGCCGGCACGGCCCTCGATGATCCACGTGTCGCCTTCACCGCGCACCGAGAGCACTTCGAAGTACGTCTCGAGCGGGTACGCCGATCTCCACGGAATGAAATTCTCCTTGCCGACGAATCGCTCACCCGACTGCGGGAACTCCACGACCGCGTCGTCGGTGTAGATCTCGGATGCTTCCGGCTCGGGATGACTCAGATTCCAGATGAAGTTCTGCTTGGCGCCCTCGTAGTCCACCTTGCTCTCCTTTCGCTCCGATGGCGGCATCCTGCCACTGTGCGGCCCGCCCAGCCAGGGTGGGCCGGGGTACGTTTCGTTCGCGGCAAGCCTCTCGACCCCGGTGTGTTGCGAGGGCCGTGCCGCGGCAGGAGAGTGGATGACGCGGCAGGTCGAGCCCGCTTCGATGCCGCGTGAACACCGATCGCGAATGGAGCACGACGATGCGCTTGACATCAACGGATTTCCAGGACGGCGGAGCGCTGGCTGCGCGCCACGGCAAGAAGTTCGACAATCTGGTGCCGCAACTGGCGTGCACCGGCGTTCCGGCCGAAGCAGGATCGCTGGCTCTCTCGCTGGTCGATGCGCATCCGGTCGCGCGCGGCTACGTGCATTGGCTCGTCGACGGAATTCCCCCTGTGGACGGCGAGATCGCGGCTGGCGGCATCCGGGTCGGGCGCGAGTTGGAGCCGTACGCCGGGCCTTTCCCGCCGTCCGGCACGCACGACTACGTGTTCACGCTGTACGCGCTCGATCGATCCGCGCCGAGTGCGCCTCCGCAAACCCCGCTGGCGGAGTTCCTGGAGCTGATCGACGGTCACGTGCTCGCGACCGCCACCCTCACCGGCAGCTTCACGAAGCCGTAGATGGCTGCGCGCCGATGATCGCAGCGATCGATGTCGCCCCGGATGAGAACTTCGAGGGCTATCTGCACGGCTCCCAGGTGAGCATCATCCGAGAGCACAACTCACGGCCGGGATCCGGACCGAGACTGCACCGGCATCCGTATACCGAGACATTCCTGATCCATGCCGGCCGTGCGCTGTTCACGGTCGCCGACGAACAGCTGGTGGGCGTCGGCGGGCAGGTTCTGGTCGTGCCGCAGCTGGTCGCGCACCGGTTCGAAGTGCTCGACGGCGGCACCTACACCGCGACGCACATCCACGCCAGCGACCGCTTCATCACCGAATGGCTGGAGTGACCGAATCCCGGATGCCGGGGCCGACTGCGGATCATCGAGTGCAGGCGGCACCCAATCAGGGTGGTCAGCCCGCGTAACCGGCGGCGAGACGGCGCAGCCCCTCATCGATCGACACCGTCGGCGACCAGGCGAGGGCGCGGCGGGTGTCGCGCTGGTCGAACCAGTGCGCCGTCGACAGCTGTTCCGCGAGGAAGCGGGTCATCGGCGGCTCGTCCGTTCCCGGCTTGATCGCCCACACTCTCTCGATCGCGGACCCGGTTGCACGACCGAGCCAGGCCGGGATGCTGCGACGCGGAGGTCGCACGCCGGCCGCGAGGCAGATGCCCGCGAGCAGGTCGCCCACCGGACGAGGCTCACCGTTGGTGAGCACGAAGGCCCGGCCGTGAGCCTGCGGCGCGCGAGCGAGGGCTGCCGAGATCCCGGTCGCGGCGTTGTCGACGTACGTCGAGTCGACGAGGGCCGTCCCACCGTTGAGCAGCGGCAGCCGGCCTCGGCGCGCGCGCTCCAGGATCCGGGCGACCAGCTGCGTGTCTCCCGGCCCCCAGACGAGGTGCGGACGGACCGCCACGACGTGCATCGCCTCCGAATCCCGCGCGAGCGCGACCAGTTCCGCCTCCGCCTTGGTGCGTGCGTAGTCGCCGCGCGCCCGTCGGGGGTCGGCAGGTTCGGCGCCGACCCCCGCGAGCGCGGAGCCGGCGTACGCGACCGAGGGGGATGAGACCTGCACGTACCGGGAGACCCCGGCGCGCTCGGCCGCATCGAGCACCGATCGGGTTCCCTCGACGTTGACCAGACGGAATTCTTCCGGCGCGCCGGCGAGCGAGACCTTCGCGGCCAGGTGCACGACGCCGTCCGCTCCCTCGATCGCCCGCTCGACCGAAGCCGGATCCGTGATCGACCCCAGTATGTCCGTTGCCCCCGCGACTCCGGAGGGTCGCCGCTGCAGCGTGCGCACGTCGTTGCCGGCAGTGACGAGCTCCGCGGCGACGGCGCGGCCGAGGAATCCGGATGCCCCGGTGACGAGGACGATCACGGGGCGCTGGGCTTGCGGCCGGCGAGGATGCGCTCGGCCCACGCCGACAGCCGCGTCCGGTCGATCTTCGAATTGTGGCGGATGTCGGTGGGCAGCCGCGGCACGGCGAGCACGGCGACCAGCGGGATGCCGGTGCCCTCCCGCACAGCCCGGGCAAGCCCGGGATCGGCGAGGTCGGCGCGTGCGGTCGAGGGAATCGTCTCGACGACGGCCACGGCTTGGCGCAGTCCGTGCGGGCCGACTCCGACGACGGCGGCCCGGCGGACCGCGTCGACACGCTCCACCTGCTGCTCGGGCCCGACGGGAGCGATCGGTCCGTCGGCTGCGACGATCAGGTGCGGCATCCGACCTTCGATCCACAGGCGTCCGAGCCCGTCGAGGTGCCCGACATCTCCCGTGCGATGCCACCGTGTCTTCGCCACCGCGCCCTCGACGCCCTGGATGCCGTCGGTATCCCGCACCGCCTCGCGGTCGGTGAGCCACAGCCGGTCGTAGTGGTCCTTGACGTGCGGCGCCGATACGACGATCTCGCCGAGCACTCCAGGGTCCGCGCTCGGTGCACCGATCGCGCGACCGTCGGCGTCGAGCGCGCTCACGAGCACGCGGTTGGACCCGATCGGCACCCCGACGCACACGCCCGCATCGGGTGCGGCGGCCGCGTCGTGAACACCCACGAGGGTCACGTCCGTCACCAGCAGGCATTCGGTCATGCCGTATGGGGTGTGCGGCGTCGCGTTCGGCATGAGCTCGGCGGCCGACTCCAGCAATCGCGCGCTGATCGGTGCACCGGTGGACAGGAACGTGCGAACTCGGGCGAGGGCGGTGCGGTCTTCGGAGGTGAGCGCGTCGGCGGTGGCGACCACGTTGAGGATCGCGGCGGGGGAGAGGAACACGATGCGCGCGTCGGACTCGCGCACCGCGGCGGCAACGGCGGTCGCGGTGAGCGTCCGCGGCGAGGACACGTCCATGTCGGGGGTCACCGAGCGGGTGCCGAGCGCCGGCCCCAGCAGGGCGAACGGCGCAAAGCCGGTGACGAGCCCGGTGTCCCGGGTCACATCGAAGTGAGCGGCGAGCACATCGCGGAGCGCGGCGAGCTGTCCGTGCGTGTAGGCGACGCCCTTGGCGGGGCCGGTCGATCCGGAAGTGAACAGGATCGCGGCATCGTCGTCGGCTCCGGGCGGGCCAGGCAGCGTCACGCTCGCGCTCGTGTCCAGAATCTCGCTGAGGCTGTGGGAGACACCGAGCGCCGCGGCTGCCGCTCTGGGAAGACGCGCTGCCGAGATGCGCACGCCGGGCCAGCCCAGGGCGCGCGCGGCGGTGAGCCCGAGAGTCTCGCCGATGATGAAGTCCGGCCACGACCCGCGGACGGCGCGCGTCAACCCCCGGATGCCGAGACCGGCGTCCGCGACCACGACGACCGCGCCGATGCGCAGGCATGCGTAGACGACGGCCGAGAGCGTGGGACCGGGCTGGACGAGGAGCGACACACGGTCGCCCTTGCGCACGCCCACGCGATGCAGCCCGGCCGCGAGACGCCGCACCCGATCGTCGAGCTGTCGCCAGCTCACGCGCAACGGCGGTCCTGATCTTCGGGCCGACATGTCGACGATGGCGGTCTCTTGTTCGCCGCGACGTTCGTCGAGCCCGTGCCAGATCGGCACGAACGCCGATTCGGCGGGGCCCGTGGACGCCGTGGGCGCGAGCGCTTCGCGGGGTGAGGTCGTGTTCCGTCCCTCGAACCGATCGCTCTGGTCACGGAGCCATGCCAGCACCGCGTCCGCATACGGGCGGTCCTCGGCGATGAGGTGGCTCGCGCCCTCGAATCGGTGCACATCGGCGTGCGGGAGGCGGGTCACGAGGTCGTCGAGGTACCGGTCGCTGAAGATCGGATCGTCGGGACCCCACAGCAGCAGGGCAGGCACGTCGAGCTGGGCGACACCGGCAGCGATCCGTCCCAGTTCCGGGAAGCTCTCGGAACGTTCATCCACCGGGATGTCGGCGACGAATTCCCCGATCGCGCGACGCCGGGCGGCCGCCCTGTACGGTGCCCGGTAGGCGGCCTTGGTGGCAGCATCCATCGCCGGCGAGGCGAGCGCGAGTGTGGTGTCGAGGAACGCGGTCGTCGTGACAGTCGAGGCGGCGAGCACTCCGCGTGCGCGTGCGATCCGCAGGGGGGCGGGGATCGGGGTGCCGACCGGGTGGTGCACGGCCGTGTTGAGCAGCATGACGCCGGCGAGGGATGCCGGATGATCGATCGCCCAGCCGAGCGACACCACTCCGCCCCAGTCGTGACCGAGCGTGACGATCGGGCCGTCGAGTGCGAGCGCCTCGGTCAGAGCGCCGAGGTCCGCGACCCGCTGCGCGAGCGGACGACGCGCGCCGGTCCGCTCGGAGAAGCCCATGTCGAGCTGGTCGAGCGCGACGACGCGCCACGCGGGGTTTCCGGCCTCGGCCGCCCGCACGGACTCCGTCACGATCGAGCGCCAGAGGTACGACCAGGTCGGATTGCCGTGCACGGCCACAATGGTGCCTGAGATGGGGACGCCGAGCCGAGCCAGCTCTTCACCGGTGTCGAGACAGTGCCACTCCCGGATCAGCCCCGCATCGACGCCGCGGCCGGGCGCGGGCACGATGCGGCTGAACCGTGGATCGAGTCCGGGGAGACCGGATGGGGGCAGTGTGGCGCCCTCAGTCACCAGGCGAGCTCCATCATCGCGGTGTTCAGGCCCGAGCCGACGCCCATGAGCAGCACGCGGTCGCCCTTGCTGAGCGTCGCCTGCTCCTCCACGAGCGTGATGGGAATCGAGGCCGGCCCGACGTTGCCGTACTTGGGGAACGTCACCGGCACGCGATCACGGTCGAGCTTGGCTGCCTTCACGATCGCGTTCGTGTGCACCGACGACACCTGATGCGTGATGTACCGGTCCATCGACGACCAGTTCCAGTCCACGGATGCCTCTTTCCAGGCGGAGACCACCAGGTCGAGGCCGCCCTTCAGGAGGGCCTTCGCATCCGTGAACATGCCGTCGACGCTGCCGACGCACAGCTCATGGAACTGGGTCGCGGCGCGTGTGACGCCGCCGACGATGCCGTGGGCCGTGGGGTGCTCGTCGGTCCGCCCGAGGACCGCCGCGGCAGCACCCGAGCCGAGCGTGAGCGACGCGAATTCGCTCATGAAGCCGTCGCGGCCGACATCGCTGCGCAGAAGGCGTCGGATCGTGTTGACCTGGATCTCGTCGGCATCTTCGCCGTTGACGACGACGGCGTAGCGGATCTGACCGGACTCGATCATGTTCGCCGCGAGGCTCATGCCGCTCACGAACCCGAGACACGCGTTCGCCACGTCGAAGTTGATGGCTGAACTGGGCAGGCCCAGGCCGTGATGCAGGCGCACGGCGACCGACGGCTCGAGGTGCTTGCGGGTGACCGACGTGTTGATCAGAAGACCGACATCGGAGGGACCGACTCCCGCCTCGGCCAGCGCGCGCCGCCCCGCCGACACGGTGGCGTCGTCGGACGATTCGCCGACGGCCCAGTTACGACGCTCGAGCACACCCGCGACACGCTGCAGCAGCCCGCCGGGCAGCTTGAGCCGTCTGAGCGCGAACGAGAGACGATCCTCGATCTCCTCGGACGTCGTCACCCGACTGGGCAGGGTACTCGCGACCGACAAGAGTGAGACATTGTCGAAGCGAGTGGTGGCATTTCCGGCCACGGGACCTCCGTTGAACGGGCCCGTCAGGCGCTGTTCTTCAAGAAACCTACTTTACGCCGAACTCGCGCGCCGCAATGCCCAAGCCCCGTCCCTGTAGAATCCGCGCCGTCAGTGCTCACTGCACCGTATACCCTCGCTCCGTGCCGCTGATCTGCGCGGTCAGGTCATCCGCGTGCGGAGATGCGTCCGTCGGCTCCACGATCACAGCATCCCACCCCGGGTAGTCGTCTGCGGACGCCGTTTCGACCGCCGTGGCGCGGATCGAGGCACGTGTCGATCCGCCGGCGTAGCGTGGCGCGGGTGAGACACGGAATTGTGATCCTGCCGCAGGAGGACTGGCCGGCCGCGGCGCGCCGCTGGCGGCTGGCCGAGGAGTACGGATTCGATCATGCGTGGACGTACGACCACCTGTCCTGGCGAACCCTTGCCGACCAGCGGTGGCACGCGACGATCCCCACCCTGACGGCGGCCGCGACCGTGACGAGCCGGATCGGGCTGGGGCTGTTCGTCGCCAGCCCGAACTTCCGGCATCCGGTCCCCTTCGCAAAGGACCTCGCGACGCTCGACGACATCGCGGGTGGGCGGGTCCTGGTCGGGGTCGGGTCGGGAGGAACGGGCTTCGACGCCTACGTCCTCGGCCAGGAGGAGCTCACGCCGCGGGAGCGGCACGCTCGATTCGTCGAATTCGTCGATGCGCTGGACGTTCTGCTGCGGTTCGAGCAGCCCGGGTCGGGTGGCATCTCGTTCTCGGGTGACTGGTTCGTCGCGCAGAACGCGCGGATGGTGGGGATGCCGACCCGCCGGCCTCGGATGCCGCTGATCATCGCCGGCAATGGCCCGAAGACCGTCCGCTACGCCGCAACACGGGGGGATGGATGGGTGACGACCGGGGGCAGCGAGGAGGATCGGGAGCAGTGGTGGTCGGAGCTCGCCGTGCTCGCTCGGCGCTTCGACGACGAGTACCGGGAAACCGGCCGCGACGACGACATCTCACGGATCGTGTCGATCGACATCGAGTCGGGCTACTCCCTCGAGAGCGCCGCGGCGTACGAGGATGCCGTGGGCCGGGCAGCAGCGCTCGGGTTCACCGATGTGGTCGCCCACTGGCCTCGCACGGAGGGGATCTACGCCGGCCAGGAGTCCGTGCTCGAAGAGGTGGCCGGAATGCTTCCCCGCCTGCGCTAGGCCGACCGCTTCGCGATCGGACATCCAGCCCCTGGAGTCGACTCAGGGCGAAGCAGCCTCCCACACGAATCCGTCCGGATCGGTGAAGGGCCCGGCGTTGCTCGCCATCACGATCCGATGCGACCCGGTGCCGTCGTCGGGAACGCCGGCGACCTTGGCGAGCGCGCGGCGCGGGTTGAGCGTGAGCTTGACCGGATCCGAGGGCGCGCCCAGCTCGACGTATTTCCGGCCGAAGCTCTTTGTGACTTCGAAGCCTCTGTCGACGTAGAACCGCTTGCTCTCGGCGACGTCCTGCACGCCGAGCTGCAGCACGAGATCGTCGATCTGCCGGGTGGCGGGGCCGTTGTCCTTCTTCGCCGACGACGCCACGGTCCAGATCGATCCGTCCGGTGCCTCAACCGCACCGCCGTACCCCCAGAGCGACTTCTCGGCCGGCTTCAGCGAGGTCGCACCGGCCTCGAGTGCGCTGGCGATGAAGGCATCCGCGGTGGCCGGCTGAGCCACGACGATCGACAGCGTGAATCCGCGGAAGCCGGTCGACGGCGCCTCGGACTCTCGGACGTGTATGCGATCGCCCACACCAAGGGCCGTGCAGAAGGCGTCGGTCGCACCGGCGTCGGCGACCTCGAGAATCACGACATCAAGGGAGGCCATGCCGATCAGAGTAGTAGCGGCGGCCGCGCTTCTGGTCTCGAAACCGCAGCGAAGTGTCCGACCCCGACGGCAACATGACTCTGGTCGACCACCCGCGTTCTCTCGCGGGTGGGCATATCGGTGAGGAGACACAGATGAGTGACCGATCACCCCGCGTCGAACCGCTGACGCTGCCGCCAGAGTACGGAACCGTGCGTGAGCGGCTGAGCTGGCCCGACGTCTCGCTTCGCCTTCGTGCGGCACCGCGATACTGGCTGGCCACGGTCCGCGACGACGGTCGCCCGCACGCTGTGCCCGTCGACGGCCTCTGGGAGGGCGACCGCTTGTGGTTCGGTGGAAGCACGGCGACAGTGCATCACGCGAACCTGCTCCGCGGGGGTCAGGTGGTGGTGCACACCGAAGACGCGATGGCACCGGTGATCGTCGAGGGTCTGGCGGAGCTGATCACTGCCAGCGCCGAACATGGCGAGGTGCTGGCCGCCGGGTCTCGGGCGAAGTACGGCTATGGAGACTCCGCAGCGTATCGGTCGCCCGTCTGGAGGGTCACGCCGAAGCGGGTTCTGGCGTGGAAGGAGTTCCCCGCGGATGCCACGCGCTTCGTGTTCTCGGACTGAGTGCGTGTGCTCCCGGCTGCGGCCGAGGTCGCACTCCGTAGGCACGTGATCCACAACCGCCCGCCCCGAACGGTGGTCAGTTCAGGTCGCCGTTCGCGACCTCGAGCAGCACGTCGGCGTGGCACGGCCCCTCCGTGTCCGCCCGATCCTGTGCACAACGTCGCCATTCCACCATGCGCCTCCTGGTCCCATTCCGGTGCAGCGTCGACGACGGGACGGGAGCGCGGCGCTGGTCATGCCGCCAATGTATGGGCGGCGGGCGCAGTCACCTGCCGACCATTTTGTTCGCCTCGGTCCAGTGTCAGACTGAAAACCATGAGTGAACAGAAGACGGTGCCCAACGATGCGAGCGTCGACGACTTCCTCGATGCCGCAACCCCCGCTCGCCGACGCGAAGACGGACTGAAGCTCTCCGAGATCTTCCACGAGGTGACCGGTTCCGAGCCGGCGCTGTGGGGTTCGTCGATCGTCGGCTACGGCAGCTACCGCTACGTGTCGCCCGCCAATCCGCGCACCCGCGGCGACTGGATGAAGACCGGGTTCTCGCCGCGCAAGGCGCAACTGTCGCTGTACGGGCTGAAGGATCTGCCCGATGGGGCCGCCCTGCTGCCCTCGCTCGGGACGTACACCGAGGGTGCCGGCTGCGTCTACGTCAAGAAGCTCGACGACATCGATCTCGATGTGCTGCGCCGGCTGATCGCGATCGCCTGGTCGCGAGGCGACGACCCCGTGCCCGCGTCTTAGCCGACCCTCTTCGTCCTGCCGTTTCTTCAGTCCGCGAGCCGCGCTCGCGCCATCTCCTGATACGCGGGCGTCAGCTCCTTCCACCGGGTCTGCCAGTCGCCGGCGGGGCGCGCCTCGAGATGGGCGCGAAGGTCCTCCGTGTGTGCCTGCCACCCCGAGCCGTGGAACGGGAGCGCGTCGATGCTGAAGCCGGACTCCTCGATGCGGAGTCTCGTCGCATCCCCTTCGCTCGTGAGCGTGGCTTGCATGCGCGTCTCGTCATCGCCACCGGGGTTTGCCAGCAGCGACAGGTGGTACGGCGGGTCGCAGGCTTCGATGCGCGCGGGACCGGTCCAGCCGCTGACCAGGCTCATCTGCACGACCCCGCCCCGTCGGAGGTCGCCCGTGACTGTACCCAGCCAACGCGCGACCCGGTCGGGGCTGGTGATCGCCTCCCAGAGGTCCTCCGCATGGGTGGGATACAGGTCGTCCATGCTTACGGTTCCGGTGTCGCCTTCGATCAGCAGATCGCCGGTCGGATCGGTGGGTTTCATTCTGTGCTCCTTCTCTCAGTGATGCCGCGAGCGACCTCGGTGTGGAGGGCGTCCATCCGCGAGCGCCACAGGGCCCGGTACGCATCGAGCCAGTCGTCGAGTTCGGCGAGTGGCTCGGGCCTCAGTCGATAGATCCGGCGCTGGGCGTCGCTGCGGACTTCGACGAGCCCCGCCTCCCGCAGAACTCGCAGGTGCCGTGAGACGCCTGGCCGGGCGATGGGCAGCAGCGCGGCGAGTTCTCCCGCACTCGCCTCACCGTCGCGGAGCGCGGCCACGACGGTGCGTCGGCCGCTGTCGGCAAGCGCGTGCAGTACGGCATCCATAGCGTTAGTGTACCCACCTCGTTACGTAACCGAAAGGGTACATTCGACATCAGTCCAACAAATCGGAGAACCGGTGTCACACGAACGGCTCGGCCGGTGTCTCCATGTCGAAGGGTTCGAACATCGACGACATTGGAGCCGAAATGAGCAGCCACAACCGCATCCCCCCGACCGACGTCACGGGCGCCTATGGCGCCCTCGTGAAGTTCGCGGCCCGCAAGATGACGGGCCGGGTGCCCGATTCGCTCGGCGTGCTGTGGCACAACCAGGCGGTCATGAAGGACGCCATGGGCATCGGCCGGAAGATCGAGGGCTGGCGGGAACTCGACAAGGAACTCGCGTCGTATGCCGCGATGGCGTCGGCAGCCACCGTAGGCTGCAGCTTCTGCCTCGACCTGAACTACTTTATGGCCCACAACCACGGCCTCGACGAGGCGAAGGTCCGCGAGGTGCCCCGCTGGCGCGAGTCGTCCGTCTTCACAGACCGCGAACGCCGAGTAATGGAGTACGCCGAGGCCGCGAGCCAGACGCCCCCGGCGGTGACCGACGAACTGTCGAATGCCCTTCTCGCCGAACTCGGCCCGGCGGCGCTCATCGAGCTCGCTGCGCGCGTGGCGTTCATGAACATGTCGGCGCGCATGAACGTGGCGCTCGGCATCCGGTCCGAGCAGTTCGCGGACGCATGCGGTCTACCTCCGCTCGCGTCGCGCTCGGCCGTCTCGGACGCCGCGTAGGCTCGCGGCCATGAGCAGCGTCGCAAGCGCCGTCGACGATCCGTTCGTCGTCCACCGGCGGCTTCTGTTCACCGTCGCGTACGAGCTCCTGGGGTCGGCCGCGGACGCCGAGGACGTGCTCCAGGAGTCGTGGCTGCGTTGGGACTCGCTCGATCGGTCCCAGATCCGCGAGCCGCGCGCCTACCTCGTGCAGATCGTGACACGGCAGGCACTGAATCATCTCCGCACCGTCGCGCGGCGCCGGGAGGACTACGTCGGCGAGTGGCTCCCCGAGCCGCTCCTGACGAGCCCCGACGTCGCCGACGACGTCGCTTTCGCGGAGAACGTCTCTATCGCAATGCTCACGGTGCTCGAGACCCTCGGGCCGGCGGAGCGCGCCGTCTTCGTGCTGCGCGAGGTCTTCGACGTGCCGTACGACGAGATCGCGGATGCGCTCGGCAAGTCACCTGCGGCCGTGCGCCAGATCGCACACCGCGCCAAGGCGCACGTCTCGGCCAGGCGGCCGCGGGTGCAGGTGGTCCGTTCCGAGCATGAGGAGGTGGTCGAACGCCTGGTGGCCGCCCTGAACACGGGCGACCTGCAGAGCCTCATGGACGTCCTCGCTCCCGACGTCGTCTCGGTCGCCGACGGAGGCGGCAAGGTCCGCGGTGCGTCCCGCCGGCCGATCGTCGGCGCACATCGGCTGGCACGATACCTGGTCGGCGGGATGGCGAAGGTCGACGGTGTCCTGCTGGCGAGGGCGACGTGGCTGAACGGTCAGCCCGGCATCCGGATGGAATTGGACGGACAGCTGGTGGGGGTCGTCGCGCTCACCGTCGCCGACGGGCGAGTGACGAGGGTCTACTCGATCGCGAACCCCGACAAGCTCGGCCGCGTCGACGAGGAGGCCGCCCTGAGCCGATGACCGCATCGCGGGATACTCTGCTGGAGAATCCCGAGGAAAGAGTCGCGCCGATGACGAGGGACGATGACCACGCTCATCACGACGCGAGCCCGCACGCCCATCACGGTTCCGGCGCCGACGCCGCGGGTCATGATCGTGGGCTGAATCGCATGGCGGCGAGCGCCACGCTGCACTGCTTGACGGGCTGTGCCATCGGCGAGATCGCGGGGCTCGTGATCGGCACTGCCCTCGGGCTGTCGACGGCATGGACGGTCGTGCTGGCAGTGGCACTGGCGTTCCTGTTCGGTTATGCGCTCTCGACGCTTCCACTATTGAAGGCGGGCCTGGCGCTCGGGGCGGCGCTGACGATCGTGTTGGCGGCGGACACGCTGTCGATCGCGACGATGGAGATCGTCGACAACGCGGTGATGGCGCTAATCCCGGGGGCGATGGAGGCCGGCCTGGTCAATCCCGTCTTCTGGATCGGGATGATGATCGCGCTGACCGCGGCCTTCCTCGCGGCGTACCCGGTCAACCGGATCCTCCTGAAGCGCGGCAAAGGCCACGCCCTGGCTCATCAGCACCAGCATGCCGCGCAGGCCCCGCGCGGGGCACGACGGTACATCCCGACCCTTTCGTCGGGGCTTCTCGTCGGAATCATCGTGAGCTTTCTGCTCGGTGGTCTCCTCGTCGCCTCCGCCGCCACGACAGGCGCCGACGACACCGGTCCGCACCCCCAGTCGCAGACGCGTCGCTGACCCTGCGCCGCGCTCGAGCGCCGAGTGCACGGGTTGCCGCCGAGTGCACGGGTTGCCGCCGAGGGCACGGCGTATCGGCGTCGCGAAGTCGTGCGTTCGACGGTAGGTCGTGCACTCGATGCCGACGACCGCGCCGCGAAGGCTTATAGCGCAAGCCGTACCCCGATGCAAGCCTCTCGGATGCGCGCCGGTACCGGAGCACCATGATCGCAACCCAGGGGGTTGGGCCATGACGATCGACATTCCGGCTGGGCGCGACCGCAGATCACCACTCGGCGCGACGGAATCACCGAAGCAACATTCTTCGGAGCGCCCGGACGAGCCGCCGGCAGCCCCGCCCGTCCACTGCGAGCGCGTCGGCTTCGACCGCTATCTGGTTCGCGCGGGAACCGAGACGATCGGCTACATCGACGTCGTCGGAGCCGTCTACGTGGTC
The DNA here is from genome assembly GCA_963772625.1 of uncultured Actinomycetota bacterium. Lineage (GTDB taxonomy): Bacteria > Actinomycetota > Actinomycetes > Actinomycetales > Microbacteriaceae > Microbacterium. The sequence goes on from CAVYXT010000004.1 coordinate 466,751, forward strand.
CTCGCCGGCGTCCATTACGACCGGGCGGTCGAGGTGTCGCAGACTCTCGCGCTCGAAGACGCGCTCGCCGCCCTCCAGCAAGGCGCCGGCGCGCACTGACCGCCCCGCCCGACCCGTCGGGGCGGCAGGCGTCCGAGTCGATTGATCGGCAGCGCTAACCGGAGTCGGTGAAGAGCCACTCCCGCAGCTCGTCGAAGTACGTCGTGTCGACGGACACTTCACCCTCGTAGACGTGGTCGAAGCTGGCGATCGCGAAGATCACCATGGCGACGTAGCTGGCGACCAGCGCCGCCATGATGAGGTGCGTCCGCATGCGGGTCACCTCCACGAGCCCGATCAGAATCGCGTTGATAAGTGCCCCGACGTACAGCACGAGCGACAGGATGCCGGGAAGCTCGAGCCCGGTGACACCGATCCGCGCTCCGCGGTCGGCGACGAACTCGTTGAAGGCGCTGATCGTGGCCAGATGAAGATTCGACTCGGACTCGTCGGCCGGCTCGAACTGGAAGAGCACTCTCTGCAGGTCGGTGACCTGCTTCACCGTGTTGGAGGGGACCTGGCCCGCACCCTGCACGGGCCAGTCCACCTCGATCACGTGCTGGGTGTACTCGACGATCAGCGATTGCAGCTCGGTCCTCGTCGGCTCGGGGAACCCCGACGCGTCGCGGTACAGGACGGCGACCGAGGAGGTCTCCTTCAGGACGATCTCCTCGACGCCGCGGTAGTTCTCGTACGATGCGGCCGCGATCAGCGCGAGGGTGACGCCGTACAGCACGCCGTACACGGCCACGACGTATCCGAGGACGCGGTCCCATTCGCTGGAGCGGTCCGCGGGGTGCGGCACCCACCGTCGGAGCGCGAGGACGACGAGAAGCGAAAGCCCGACGAAAACGCCGACGAAGAGCGGCAGCGCGACGGCGATCGGCATCGAGTACAGCCACATGAGTGCATTGTGTCGTGGGACCCTCGTCACGCGCTACCGGGGTCAGACCCGGACGCGGAACCCGGCGCAGGTGGTGCCTATTTCATGTGGGAGGGTCCGAGTCGGGGATGTGCCGCCGTCGGCAGCCGTCGAAGTCCTAGCCCCACGCGGACTGTCGCGGTCGTCGCCCGACGCAGGATCCGCGCGCCACTGCCGCTCGCAGCCGCGGCATCCGGGCCCAGACGCTCATGGCGCGGCGCACCCTGACCTCGTCGAGCAGCCGTGCCCAGCGCCGCGTGACACGAGCGTCGTCGAACCGATGCGTCGTGCGAACGGCGCGCGCTCGGGCCGATCTCACGGCGGATGTCGCGAGCCTGGCTTGCGGAGAGGACGGCGAGAAGCATAACGCGCCTACCGCCGAGAGTGCCCTCCGTGCGCACATCGCGTCGATCGCTCAGAACGAGGCTGCCGTCCTCGCGCAGGTGGTCGACCTGCAGCACCGCACCGTGCGCGTCCCGCCGCACCCGCGCCACGACGTGCTGTCCGCGGAGGCGGCGCTCCACCCCGGCACCGTCGGCGAGTGGAGCGAACGCGGTGACGTCCACGAGGCTCTCGCTCGGCGGGATGGGGTGTGCGCCGAGCCAGTCGTAGAGGTTGATCATCGTCACGCCGTCGGTGAGCGGGCCCCTGGCACGCAGCGCCGCTTCGACGGTCGGATAGTCGGGCCGGTCGTCGAAGGTCAGCACCTCGACGCCCCCGCCCGCGAACCGGTGGAACGCCCGGCTGCGTCGGAGCATGGCCTTCGTCATGCCGCCGAAGTCATCGGGAATCGACCAGGTCACTGCGAAATGGCGACCCGCCGGCATCCGTACGGAACGGTCACCCACGGGCGCCCGCCGTCGACGAGTCAGTCGACGCCTCCGCGGCCAGCGCGACGGCGATCCCCTCGCAATCACGCGATGAGGGTGATGCCGCGGCGAGGCGCCGCGCAATAGTGTGCGAACGCGCCGTCGCGATTCCGGAGCCGCGTCGCATGAGAAGGGCTACCGCAATGACCGAATCATCGGATGCCGCCGATCCGCGGCGCAGCCAGCCCCCCGCCGAAACTCTTACCTCGGCCGAAACCGTCGAGACGCACGTCCCCCGAACAGAGGCGCGCCGCCAGCGCGTGAGCCGGCGCGGCATCCTGGCCGTCATCGACCATCCGCTTGTCGTGGCGTTCGTGGCGACCCTCGGCGTGCTCGGCGCCCTGCTCATCGGCTCGGCCATCGGCTCGATCGCGACGATCCTCGCGTACATCGTTCTCGCCCTTTTCGTCTCCCTCGGACTCGATCCGGTCGTGCGGCGGCTCGAGCGCGCCGGTATGAAGCGCGGGGCGGGCATCGCGACCGTGTTCGGGGCGTTCGCAGTGCTGGTCGCGCTGTTCCTCATCTTCGTGCTGCCGCCCGTGCTCACCCAGATCGTCGAGTTCGTGGTCTCCATCCCGCAGGCGATGAGCGACATCCAGCAATCCGCCTGGTTCATCGGCCTGGACGACGATCTGGAGGCGGCGGTCGGCGCGGGGCTCGATGAGATGTCGAGCTCGTTGTCGGATCCGCAGACGGTGGCAGCCATCGGCGGGGGCGCACTGGCGGTGGGACTGGGAGTGGCGAGTTTCATCTCGGCCAGCTTCATCGTGGTCGCATTGACCCTCTACTTCCTGGCCTCGCTGACCGGGATGAAGAAGGCGCTTTATTCGCTCGCACCCGCCCACGACCGTCCTCGACTGGCCGACATGACCGAGCGGATCACGGCGTCAGTGGGTGGTGCGCTCATCGGGTCTGTCATCCTGTCGTCCATCAACGCGAGCGTCGTGTTCGTGCTGCACCTGGTGATCGGACTGCCCTTCCCGGCGCTGATGGCATTGATCGCCTTCGTGATCACGCTCATTCCACTGTTCGGCTCGGTCATCTTCTGGATCCTCGCCACCGGCATCGCGCTGTTCTCCAGTCCCACACAGGCGCTCATCTTCGGCATCGCGTATCTCGTCTACATACAGCTCGAGTCCTACGTGGTCAGCCCGCGGGTGATGACCAAGGCGATCTCCATCCCCGCTGCCCTCGTACTGATCGGAGCGCTGGTGGGTGGTGCGCTGGCGGGCGTCCTCGGCGTTCTGCTCGCGTTGCCCGTGATGGCGTCGTTGCTGCTGATCATCCGGGAGGTCGTCGTTCCGAAGCAGGACCTCAAAGTCTGAGTCCTCCTCGCCGCCTCGTCGCATCACGCGGATCGGGTGACGCGCGGGCCATCGCCTCGGCGATACCGTGCTCATGCCGAATCCCCATCAGGAGGTCTCTCATGACTGCCGATCGCCACGCCCGCACGATGCTGCCGATCCCGGATCGGCCCACGCCAGGCTTGACGACGTATGACGCGAAGGATCCCGATACGGCATTTCCGCCGATCACGCCCTTGCTGCCTCCGGAGGGTGCTCCCAACGTCCTGATCGTCCTGATCGATGACACCGGGTTCGGCGCGTCGAGCGCCTTCGGCGGTCCGTGCGCGACGCCGAACGCCGAGAAGCTCGCAGCGGGCGGCTTGAAGTACAACCGCTTCCACACGACAGCCTTGTGCGCACCGACGCGTGCGGCCATGCTGAGCGGCCGGAACCATCACTCGGTCGGAATGGGCAGCATCACCGAGACCGCGACGTCGGCCCCGGGCAACAGCTCGTTGCGCCCGAACACCAAGGCTCCGCTGGCGATGACCCTGAAGCTCAACGGCTACTCCACCGCTCAGTTCGGCAAGTGCCACGAGGTTCCGGTGTGGCAATCCTCGCCCATGGGCCCGTTCGATGCGTGGCCGTCGGTGGGCGGCGGTTTCGAGACGTTCTATGGCTTCATCGGCGGGGAGAACAACCAGTGGGAGCCCGCGCTGTACGACGGGACGACGCCGGTCGAGCCGCCTGCGACGCCCGAGGAGGGATACCACCTCACCGAGGATCTGGCCGACCGCGCGGTCAACTGGATCCGCACGCAGAAGGCACTCATGCCCGACAAGCCGTTCTTCGTGTACTTTGCTCCGGGAGCCACGCATGCGCCCCACCACGTGCCGCAGGAGTGGGCCGACAAGTACAAGGGTCAGTTCGCCGGCGGGTGGGACGCGCAACGTGAGCGCACGTTCGCACGCCAGAAGGAACTCGGTGTCGTTCCGGCAGACGCCGAGCTGACTCCGCGTCACGCGGAGATCCCCGCGTGGGACGACATGCCCGCCGAATTGAAGCCTGTCCTCGAACGCGAGATGGAAGTGTATGCCGGATTCCTCGAGCACACGGATCATCACGTCGGACGGGTGATCGACGCGATCGAGGATCTCGGAGTGCTCGAGGACACGCTGATCTACTACATCATCGGCGACAACGGGGCCTCGGCCGAAGGCACTCTCAACGGCGCCTTCAACGAGATGGCCAACTTCAACGGCATGGCCGCCCTGGAGACCCCGGAGTTCATGATCTCGAAGATCGACGAGCTCGGTTCGCCCACGTCCTACAACCACTACGCGGTCGGCTGGGCTTGGGCGATGAACGCGCCCCTGCAGTGGACGAAGCAGGTGGCCTCGCACTGGGGCGGCACGCGCAACGGCACAATCGTGCATTGGCCGCGAGGCATCGACGACAGCGGCGGGCAGCGCAGCCAGTTCACCCACGTTATCGACATCGCGCCCACGATCCTCGAGGCGGCGGGGCTGCCGGAGCCGACCATGGTCAACGGCGTCCAGCAGTCGCCCATGGAGGGCACGAGCATGCTCTACACGCTCAATGATCCGGATGCCGCGGAACGCCACGATCTGCAGTACTTCGAGATGTTCGGCAACCGCGGTATCTACTACAAGGGCTGGAGCGCGGTCACGAAGCACCGCACCCCGTGGGAGATGGTCGGAGGAACTGTGCCCGCGTTCGACGACGACGTGTGGGAGCTCTACGACGGCAACTCCGACTTCAGCCAGAGCCGCAACCTCGCCGCCGAGAATCCTGAAAAGCTCCATGAGCTGCAGAGGCTGTGGCTGATCGAGGCGGTCAAGTACAACGTGCTGCCCATCGACGACCGCACGGCTGACAGGCTCAATCCTGAGATCGCCGGTCGCCCGACCCTGATCCACGGAAACAGCCAGCTGCTGTTCGCGGGTATGGGCCGGCTGTCCGAGAACAGCGTCGTCAGCATCAAGAACAAGTCGTTCTCGGTCACCGCCGAGGTCGAGGTGCCCGAGAAGGGCGCGGAGGGCGTGGTCATCGCCCAAGGCGGGCGCTTCGGAGGATGGAGCCTCTACTTCGTCGCCGGCAAGGCGACGTTCGTCTACAACGTGCTCGGCATCCACCGGTTCCCAACCGTCGCGGATTCCGTGCTGGAGTCGGGAAAGCACCAGGTTCGAGTGGAGTTCGCCTACGACGGCGGCGGACTCGCCAAAGGCGGTGACGTCACTCTCTACTACGACGGCAACGCCGTCGGCACAGGCCGAGTCGGCGCGACGCAGGCAATGATCTTCTCTGCTGACGAGACCACCGACGTCGGGTACGAGTCCGGCACGTCGGTCAGTGACGACTACACGGCGCAGAGCAGCCGGTTCACCGGCAAGATCCAGTGGGTCCAGATCGACACCGGCGACGACGACCACGACCACCTCATCGATCCCGATGAGCGACTGCGCATCGCCATGGCAAGGCAGTAGCCGGGCGCTCCGGCGCACGTTCGCAGAGCAGGGCGCGCGGCCTTCAGCGCGGCGAGAGATCCGGCAGTGCCGCCGTCCCGTATTCGTGCCGAAGAGCGCTCAGCGCAGCGTGCCAGCCCGCGAGCCCGTGGACACCGGGGCCGGGGCTGACGGATGCGGTCGCCAGATAGACGCCGGGCAGAGGAGTGCGCCAGGGCTCGCGCGCGAGCGTCGGCCGTCTCAGCATCTGCCGGAGGTTCGGCTCGCCGGCGGCGATGTCGCCCCCGACGTAATTCGGGTTGTGGCGCGCGACCTGTTCCGCGGTGCGCGACGAGCTGGCGAGAATCGTGTCGCGGAAGCCTGGGGCGAACCGCTCGATCTGACGGATGATGACCTCCAGCCGGTCGGTGCGCGATCCGGCCGGCACGTGGGTGTACGCCCACAGGGTGTGCTTGCCCGCCGGCGCGCGCGAGTCGTCGAACAGCGAGGGCTGCGACACGAGGACGTAAGGCGAGTCGCTGAGCCGACCGCGCGCGACCGCGTTCTCCGACGCCGCGATCTCCTGGCGGGTACCGCCGAGATGGAGCGTTCCCGCGCCGGACAGCTCCGGGTGCGTCCATGGCACCGGATCCGAGAGGGCGAAGTCCACCTTGGCGACCGCGCTGCCGTACCGGAACCGGCTCAACGCCCGGCGGTAGCGGGCGGGCAGGCGGTCACCCGCGAGAGCGAGGAGGGCGCGAGGTGTCACGTCGAGCATGATCGCCCGCGCGGACGGAAGCTCGTCGAGGGACCGCACCTCGTGGTCGGTCACGAGCTCGCCCCCGTGCGCCTCGAGGTCGGCGATGAGCGCGTCGACGATCGCCTGACTGCCGCCGATCGGGATGGGCCAGCCCTCGCCGTGCGCGTACGACGTGAGCGCGAGCCCCGCCCCGGCGGCCGCGATGCTCGGCAGCGGCAGGATCGTGTGCGCCGCGACGCCGGTGAGCATGGCAGGAGCACGATCCTCCCGGAATCGCGCGTTCCACACCGCGGTGCCCTGCTCGGCGGCCGCACCGCCGAACAGGACGGCAGTGATCGGATCGGGCGGCACGCGAAGAAGGGTCGAGCCGGTGAACTCGGCCACCCGCGTCGCCCGCTCCGCGAGCGGTCCGATCAGCGCGGCATACGCACCGCCGTCGCGCCCCAGCGCCGCACGTGTGCGCGCCAGATCCCGGTAGGCGATGCCGGCTCGCCCACCGTCGAGCGGGTGGGCGAACGAGATCTCCGGCACCGCGAACCGTACGCGCCGTCGCAGCCCGAACTCCCGGAAGAAGCGGGACTCGAACGCGAGCGGGTGCACGGCCGAGCAGACATCGTGCACGAAGCCGGGAACGGTCAGCTCGGCGCTCGCCGACCCGCCGCCCGGCGTGGCGGCTCGTTCGAACACCGTCACGCGCGCGCCGGCGCGCGCAAGGGTCACCGCGGCAGCCAGGCCGTTCGGTCCCGACCCCACGACGACGGCGTCGGAATCCGATCGCGGGCGGCGCGTGCTCACGAGCCGCCCGCGCCCGGCGGTGGGGCGTGGTCCGCCCGCGTCTCGATGTCGGGGCTCTCGCCGAACTCGGCGCCGGCATCCCCGGATTCCTTCTGCATGCCCTCTGCGAGGTACGCGAGACGCTGCAGGGTCTCGGTGTTGCGCCAGTGCAGGAGCAGGTCGCGGATCGGCGACGGGATGAGCAGGGCGGGACCGGTCACCGCCTCCTCCTGGATGCGCACCACGCACGCGTCGCGGCCCTGTGCGCGGACGTCGAGGGTGACGCGCGCCTCTCCGATGGGCCAGCCGCGCGCTTGCATCACCATGCGATGCGGAGGGTCCCACCGCAGGCTCACCGTGACGTCGTCGATCAGCATCGGCCACGCGCCGACCGAGTGGTGTACCCGGGCGCCCGCGTGCGGCCAGCCCTCGTCGACGGCGCGCATCCGGGACGCGCCGACGACCCACGCCGGGTAGAGCCATCCGTCCGCCAGCACTGCGAAGACATCCTCCGCGCTGCACGCCAGCCGCCTGACATTCCGTGACATCCGTCGCTCCAACCGAGTTAGTCCGCCCAAGCCAGGCTAGGTGCCCCGGCATCCGGTCTGCAGGGGTTGTCGCGACGGCGTTCGTGTGGCAGTCCGCGGCCGCCTCACTGCCGCAGGCTCGCCGGTCCGAGAAGGATGCGGCGACGGTCGCGCACCCAGCGCACCCGGTCGGCGCGATATTCCGCGCGCGTCGCGAACCGATAGCGGTACGACACCGCGCGCACCCACCGCGGTCGCTGACCACCGAACGGATCGTGCCGCAGCAGCGCCAGGGTCGGCCCATCGGCCTCGAGCAGCCGGGCGAGGAAGGTCGTGAACCATTCGTGCAACGGCGCACCGAGGGGCAGGAACCACATCAGCCAGTCGAGGCGCAGGTGGTAGGGCGCGAACTGACGGGGGATGCGCCGCAGATCGCCGGGCTTGCCCTTGAACTCGTACTCGTACCAGGTTGCGGCATCCGGGTCGTCGTCGGCCGTGCCCTCCACGACGTACTCGATCCGCTCTTTCGTGACGGTCCCGAACGCACCGTACGCATTCGCGAGCTGCCACCGGTTGAAGCTCGCGTTCATGAGCTGCCGGTGCGCGAACAGGTTGCGCAGCGCCGGCCAGCTGATGATGACGTAGAGAAGGCCGACCGCCGACGTTCCGACAAGCCACGCCACCGGCAAGCCGTCGATCAGCCAGGGAGGGTCGGATGCCGCAGCGGCGGAATCCGCGCCGATTCCCGGCAGGCCGATCGCAGAGAAGCCGAGCACGATCGTCGCCCAGTTCAGCCAGGCGAAATTTCCCGTGAGAACCAGCCACACTTGAGTCCCGATCACGATCGCCGCTGCGGCCGCGCCGACGATCGCCGGCACCGGCCCGGGAACCCACAGGCCGAGGATCGGCGCGAAGAGGAAGAAGGGCACGACGAGCTGTGCGAAGTGATTGCCGATCACCTCGAGCTTGTGGAACCAGCGCGGAAGCAGGTGCGCCTGTCGGCTGAGCGGACCCGGCATCGGCTGCGTCTCATGGTGGTACGTCAGCGCCGTGAGGTCGCGCCACTCGCGACCTCCTCGGATCTTGATCATCCCCGCGCCGAATTCGAGACGGAACAGCAGCCACCAGAACAGCACGATGACCACGGTCGGCGGCGGCTGGTCGTCCGACCCGAGGAAGGCGGCCAGGAATCCCGCTTCGAGCAGCAGCATCTCCCAGCCGAAGCCGTAGAACGTCTGCCCGATGCTCGAGATCGACATGTAGCCGAGCCACAGGAGAAGGAAGCACACCATCGGCACCGCCGGCGGCGCCAGTTGCGGCAGCCCGGCTGCGAGAGCGGCGGCCAGGACGATGCCCGCCCAGCAGAGGGCTGACAGCGATCGGTCCGAGTACTTCATCCAACGGAAAACCGTGGGCCGCAGCATCCGCCGCCGTGAGCGCGTCGAGAGCGCCCACTCGAGCAGTTCGGGTGCGGGCAGCAGACCGTGCTCACCGAGGAGAGGTCGGAACTGGTTCAACGACGACACGAACGCGACGAGATACAGAGCCGCGATGCCGCGCTGGAGCGCCTGGCGCGCGAACTCGAAGTCGACCGCCGCGAAGCCGTCCATGACCGCCACCGTACCCGCGTCGAAGGGCGAGACGCAGCCCTTTCCCGCGCGGAAACGCAGCAGATCACCTCCGTGGAAGCGGCCACAGGAGTACCGTCGTAGTGATGAGATGGACGGCATCCCATGGCTGATTTCCTCGTTGCCGCACTGCGAGAGTTGGACCGCGCTCCCGACGCGCCGCGCGCCTTCTGCGAAGTGTTCATGAACGTCTTGCCGGTCTCTGGTGCGGCCGTGTCGACACTCGGAGAGGTCATGGGCAGCGAGACGCTCGCCGCCAGCGATGCGCAAGCGGCACGGCTTGATGAACTGCAGTTCGATCTCGGCGAGGGGCCATGCTGGGACGCCATGGCCACCGGCGCGCCGATCCTGCAGCCCGACATCGCAAAGAGCGGACGCAGCCGATGGCCGTCGTTCTCGGATTCCATCGTCTCGGAGGGTGTCAGTTCGGTATTCGCCTTCCCGCTTGGCGTTGGTCCGCTTCGCTTCGGAGCGATCGATCTGTATTCGACCGACCGAGTCCGCCTTGATGACACCCAGACGCGGCATGCGGCCGCAATGGCGGATGTCGTCAGCCGACGCATCCTTCGACGGGCGATCACGTCGGTGGGAGTCGAGCCGGATGACATCACCAACGCCTTCTCCCGCAGGCTGGTTCACCAAGCCACCGGTATGGTGCTGGCGCAGATCGACGTGAGCGCGGACGACGCGCTGCTCGTGATCGAAGGGCACGCTTTCGCGGAGGGGCGACTGATGATGGAGATCGCCCAGGAGATCATCGGAGGTCAGCTCCGGTTCTCCCGCCACGGAGAACGAATCGAGGTGAACCGATGAATCAAATGACTCGTGAGGCGCGGCTGCTGCAGACTTTCGCAACGTTGGCGGACACGCTCGTCGACGACTACGACCTCGTGGAGCTGTTGCAGTTCCTCGTCGACACCTGCCGGGACGTCCTCGACATGTCGGCCGCGGGGATCCTGCTCGCCGACGCCAGAGGGCAGCTCGAAGTCGTGGCCTCCACCAGCGAGGCGAGCATGCTCGTCGAGATGATGCAGCTGAGCGCCGAGGCGGGGCCGTGCGTGGAGAGCTTCCGTACCGGCCATGCCATCGAGGTACCTGACATAGCAGCGTCACCGCCGGAATGGACGCAGTTCCGCGACAGCGCACTGAGTCAGGGCTTCGGCTCCGTGGATGCACTTCCGCTCCGGCTGCGCGATGTGACCATCGGAACACTGAACCTCATGCGAGCTACCGTGGGACCCGCCCCCGCGGAGGACGTCGTGGCGGCACAGGCGTTCGCCGACGTCGCCACGATCGGCATCCTCCACGAGCGTTCGCTCCGCGAGAGCGAGCTGATCACCTCGCAGCTGCAGGCGGCCCTGAACAGCCGCGTGATCATCGAGCAGGCGAAGGGCGTGATCTCGCAGGTCCGCGGAATTCCCATCGACGAGGCGTTCGACCTGATGCGCGAATACGCACGAGCCCACCAGATGCGCCTCAGCCTCGTCGCCTCGAGCCTCGTCGAACGGACGTTGAGTCTGTAACACCCTGTCGGTGGACGCCCATTCGGGTTAGCATGGCTGCGTCACCCCGGACCCCGGTGGCGCTCGATCAACCGAGCGACGGGGGTCCCGGCATGAAGACCATCCACACCTCGCACGGCTCCTTCGCAACCGGAGCGGAGATCGCCGATGCGGTGACGGAATACGCGCTCGCGCTCGCGCGCGCCCGGATGCTGGACGTGGTGGACATTCCGTTCGTCACCGATGACGGGACCGTCAAACGCGTTCAGATCCGCATCGGCTGGCTTATAGACACTGTCGTCACGTCCGATGAGCTCCCCGGGGACGATCTGATCGAGGTCGACACGATCCTGTCGATCCTGTCTCGAACCCACGCGCTCAAGGTGCTCCGCGCCCCGGCGCTTTCGGGACAGAGGGTCGGGCATTACGCCTCGTACGACGTCAACTGGGACGAGGTCATCTAGCACCTCCGCCGTGCACCGCCCGGGACATGGGCCGCGGGCGCTGTCAAGAGGTTCCGCGCCGGCGCACGAGGTCTTAGCCTGACGGGATGGCGCTCACGGAACTGTGGCTGGTCCGACACGGCGAGAGCATTGCGAACTCGGCGGCCTCGCGTGCCGAGCTCGAGGGACTGGACCGAATCCCCATCGACATCCGCGACGCCGACGTTCCGCTGTCGCCGACCGGCGAGGAGCAGGCCGACGCGCTCGGCACGTGGGTCGGCAGCCACAATGCCGCAATTGACATCTTCTGGGTGTCGCCGTACCTGCGCGCCCGGCAGACGCTGGCGATGGCCCTCGCCGGCAGTGGGTCCGCATCGACGGCCACGGTGGACGAGCGCCTCCGCGACCGCGAGCTGGGCGTGCTGGATCTGCTGACGACTCACGGCGTCGCCCGTTACCAGCCCGCCGAAGCCGAGCGCCGGCGCCATCTCGGCAAGTTCTACCATCGTCCGCCGGGCGGGGAGTCATGGGCGGATGTCGCACTGCGGCTGCGGTCCTTCCTGCATGATGCGCTCAACACGCCGGGGAGCACCGGACTGGTCGTCGCGCACGATGCGGTGGTGATGCTGTTCCTCTACCTGCTGCTGCCGATGGAGGAGGCGGAGCTCCTCGAGTTCGCGGCAGCGAACACTGTTCTCAACGCATCCGTGACCCACATCGTCCGAAGGGATGAGGGTTGGACGCTGGCGGAATTCTCGGAAGTGGGGCACCTGCAACGCGAGGGCGCGCCGGTCACCGTGCATCCGGGAAGCCCCGATGTCGAGCCGGAGTGAGCCGGTCACACCCGACCTGCTGCGGGCGTGGGGGCTGCCCGACCCCGGTGATTCGAAGAAGGCTCGCGGTCGGGTGATGGTCGTGGGCGGTTCCCGCCGTTCTCCGGGAGCGGTACTCCTCGCCGGGGAAGCCGCCTTGCGTGTCGGCGCCGGTCGCCTCGGCCTGGTGGTGCCCGAGTCGATCGAGGCCCGGCTGGGAGTGATGCTGCCCGAGGCCGCGGTGTTCCCGCTGCCGGCCCACGCCTCGGATCGGATCGAGGGGCCTGTGCGCGACGAACTCGAATCCGCCGACGCGGTGCTGGTCGGTCCGGGGTTCGACGACGCCGAGGAGACCCGCGCCACGCTCCTCGCCATCGCCGAGGCGAAGATCGGCTGCCTCATCCTGGATGCCTTCGCACTCGGCATCCTGCCCGACGTTCCGCGCTCATCGCTTCCCGACGTGCTCATCCTCAATCCGAATCAGGAGGAGGCCGCGATCCTCCTGGGACGCGACGTGGCCGAGGACGATCGCGCCGCGGAAATGGTGGCGATCGCCGAGCGTTTCGGTGCGGTCGTGAACTGCTACGGGCTCGTGGCGACGCCCGACGGAGCGACGTGGCAGGTGACTGCGGGCGGCGCCGGTCTGGGCACTTCCGGCAGCGGCGACGTGCTCGCGGGCGCGATCAGCGGATTCGCGGCTCGCGGGTCGGAGCCGCCGCGCGCGGCGGTCTGGGGGAGCTGGGCGCACGCCCGTGCGGGCGACCGGCTCACCGAGCGCGTGGGCATCGGCTTCCTCGCGCGTGAGCTTCCGGCGGAGCTCACCGCGGCGGTCGCGGAGATCGACGCCTGACTCTGCTGCTACCGCTGGCTGGCCGGCGGCGGGAAGTGGGGGATCGGCACGGGCTTCGTGCTCCCGCGTTGACGGTCCTTCCAGACCTGCAGGTCGGCGACCGCGTCTTCGGGAGTCGAATAGCGCCCGGGGAGCGGGATGTGGTCGAGCCAGGCGACTTCGAAATCGTCGTCATCCGTCAGGGCGATCTGCGCGATCACGTCGGACGTTTCGCGCCGACGACCGTGGTCCCGGATAACCCAGTTCCTGCCGCCGAGTCGCTGGAGGACGAAGCGTTGCGAGGTGTCAGCCATGTGCCCGACCTACGGTTCTTCGATCTTGCCGTGCCGCCGCATCTCGGCGATCAGTTCGTCCTCGAAATCGTCGGCGTCGTCGCGCAGTTCCTGCGTTGCAACGGGGTCTATCCAGGGAGGTCGATCCTCCACCCGGTAGCCCGTTCGATTGTTTCTCACCGCACTCATCTCCTTCGATCTCCTGGTGCGCGGCGAGGGCATCCTCAAGATGAACTCTCCCTCTGAGTGTGCGCTTCCGGGTGGGGGGTTGACAAGGGCGATCGAGGGTTCTTCGAGCGTCCCCGGATGTGCCCTGACATGCCGGAAAAGGGGCCCGCTGTCCATGCGCGCACCGTGACGGGCGAAGCCCCGCCCGGTGGATCAGCGATCGTCGTCGTTCTCGTCCGCGCCGGCCGCGACACGGTCGGCTTCAGCGGAGTCGACGAGGTCGTCGTTGGCGTCGGGATCGAGGACGCGGTCGTCGTCGACCTTCTTCGTCGGGTCGGCCGGATCGAGCGTGCCGTCGTCACGTCCGGGCACCGGGAACGGATTGTTCGACATCATCGCGCCTTTCTGTCAAGAGTTCGGCACGACCGTACGGCGGTGGAACACACGCCGCAAACGGGCTTGACTTCGGGCCGAAAAGAGGTCTGGCCGTCCGGTTGACCGCACGCAGTGACCGCGGCTCCGCCCGCAGCGGGGGGAATGGTCCAGCAGGGCCTCGGGAAGCGGGTCCGAACGTGCCCTCTAGTGCTTCTCGACGGCCGCTTTGAGGCCTTCGAGCATGGTTCGCCAATTATCGGCGGAGTGTTCGGCCGCCTCCGGGCTGTCATTGTTGTCCTGTTCGAGCGTCACCTCGGTGCCGTCGCCCACGCCGGTGAGCGTGTAGGTGAGGGTGTGGTAGTTCTCGGGCGCGTCCGGTTTGCCGCCGAGCGGACTGAAATGCGTGTGCCGCAGCAACCGAGGACGCTCCACCTCGACGATCTCGCCGTGATCCTCGTACGATTTCCCCTCGTACTCGCCCGCCCACGTGATGGCATCGCCCACCGCCCAGTCGGTGGTCACCGTCGTGCCGAAGTAGTACTCCTTGATCCTCTCGGGGTCGGTGAGCGCCTCCCAAACTTCGTCCGGGGTGGCGTCGATGGTGATCGACGCTGTTGCGATGTCGCCTGTCATGTCCCCTGTCTATTACGGTGCTGCGTCCGGGTCAACTGGGTCATCCCTGCGACGATCCGCGGCATATGGCACTCGCCTGGGGATCCGTCAACCCCTTGCTCGGGGCGGCCGCGCGGGCGTGGAATCGATGCAGAGTCGCGCAGAAAATGTGGCGCGCTGATCACGAAGGAGACCACCATGGGCATGGACGACAAGATCAAGAACGCCGCTCAGGACCTCACCGGCAAGGGCAAGGAAGCCGTCGGCAAGGCGACGGACAACGAGCGCCTCGAGGCCGAAGGCGACATGGACCAGGCGGAAGCCAAGGTCAAGAAGGTCGGCGAAGACGTGAAGGACACGCTCCGCTAGAGCAGCGACCTGGGCCGGCCGGACTCCAAGTCCCGGCCGGCCCTCGTGCGTTCCCAGGCGACGGAACTGGCAGTGACTCGCCTCGCGGGAATCGAAGTCCCGGCGCTCTTGCGCTCGCGGACGCGACTCGGTCACCGCTGCGCGCGTGTCACCGAGCCCCGTCCCGGTATGGCCGGAAGAACTCGCGCAGTTCGTGCGCGTACAGCTCGGGCTGCTCGAACGGCGCGAAATGACCGCCTCGCTCGGGCTCGGTGGCGCGGACGAGGTTCGTGCTCCGCTCGAGCCAGGCTCGCGGTGGCCGGAGGATGTCGCCGCGGAATATCGAGAACCCGGACGGCACCTCCACCCGCCGGGCGAGCTGATCCGGAGCGATTCTCGCGTTCGCGTGATACATCCGCATCGACGACGCGATGTTGCCGCTCACCCACGCCTGGGTCAGCAGCGTGAGGATCTCGTCCTTGGTGAAGCAGTTCTCGATGTCGCCGTCGCAGTCGCTCCACGCTCGCAGCTTCTCGACGATCCACGCGGCAAGGCCGACGGGTGAGTCGGTGAGCCCGAACGCGGCCGTCTGAGGCTTCGTGCGATGGATCGCCGCGTACGCGCCTTCGGTTGCGGCCCATGCCGGCCCGCTGTCGCGCCACGTGAGCTCGGCCGCTGTCAAGTCCGACCGGTCGCCGGTGTATACGGGCAGCCCGGCATCCATGCGGTGCACGGCGACGACCCGGTCGGGAAAGTCGAGGGCGAGATACCGGCTGACATGGCTGCCGATGTCTCCGCCCGCCGTCCCGAAGCGCTCGTAATCCAGGCTGGTCATCAGCTGCGACCAGAGGCGGGCGACGGCGATCGAGTCCAGCGGCTCGGGGGGAGCGTCCGACGCGCCGAAGCCGGGCATGTCGGGAACGATCACGTCGAATGCGTCAGCCGGATCGCCGCCGTGCGCGCCGGGATCGGTCAGGAGTGGAATGACCTTGAGGTACCGCCAGAACGAGTCCGGCCAGCCATGGTTCAACAGGAGCGGCATCGCCGGCCCGCCGACGGCGCGCTCATGGACGAGGTGGATGCCGATTCCCTCGAGCTCGATGCGGAAGTGCCGCAGGCGTCCCAGGACGGACTCCTCTGCCGACCAGTCGAATCCGTCCGCCCAGTATCCGGTCAGCTCGCGCAGGTACCGGACGTCGGTGCCGAGCGACCATTCCGAGCCTTCCGGCGCATCCGGCCATCGAGTCGCGCGCAGTCGACGTCGCAGGTCGTCGATCACCGTCGGGTCCGTCCGCGGCGTGTACTGCACGGCATCCTGTCGACCGTCGCTCATGGCAGAAAGGCTAACCTCATCCACCGCGCGGCGGGGGTGTCCCGCCCGGGGGTCGCGCATCGCCGATCGACCTTCTCGGCGCATCGATCGCTGGATATCGTGGCCTTCAGATCAAGCTTGATCCGTATGAAGGCGGGTACTGATGGCCCTCTCGGAATCAGCGGAGCGCCTCCGCCTCGCGATCTACCGCGAGCTCGCCGCGACCGGGCGGATACCCCGGACCGATGACATGTCCCGTGACCTCGGGATCCCGGATGCCGATCTCCGAGCGGACCTCGCAGAGCTGGCTGACGCCCGTCACGTCGTCCTCCGCGACGGACAGATCGAGATGGCTCATCCGTTCGCCACCCGCTCGTTCGGGTTCTCGGTCATGGGATCCGAGACGCTCTGGTGGGGCGGATGCGCATGGGATGCCTTTGCCATCCCGCACCTGGTTCCGGGCGCATCCGAGGTGCTCGTCGCAACGACCTGCCCGGCGTGCGGAGCGCCGCACGCGTGGGTGGTGACCAACCAGTCGCCGCCCCAAGGCGAGCAGGTCGCGCACTTTCTGGTGCCGGTGCATGGCATCTGGCCCGACGCCGCGCACGCGTGCGAGAACCAGCTGATCTTCTGCTCGGAGGAGTGTGTGAGCGACTGGCTCGATCAGACGGGCAATGAGCGAGGCTACGTGATGACCCTGGCGACGTTGTGGCGACTGGCTCGAGGCTGGTACGAGGGGCGCCTCGACTCGCCGTACGAGCGCCGGGATCCCGGGTCCGCCGCCGCCTACTTCCGCGAGGCCGGACTGCGCGGGCCGTTCTGGGGCATCGCCGACTGACGCTGCCCGCCGAGACGGGTCTGCCGACGGTGCCCTGGCGCCCAGGTATACCTTGTGGTTCTATGTACCTAGTAGTTCTAGGTATCAAGGTTCGAAGGGTGTCCGATGCACATCGGCAAGGATCTGGTCGCGGCCGCGGCGACCCCGCTCGTCCTCGGCATCCTCGCTGAGGGCGAGTCGTACGGCTACGCGATCCTCCAGCGCGTGGAGCAGCTCTCCGAGGGGGAGTTGTCGTGGAGCGACGGGATGCTGTACCCGCTGCTGCACCGGCTGGAGCGCCTCGGCTACGTCGAGTCCGCCTGGCACGCCTCGCCCACCGGACGCCGCCGCAAGCACTACCTCCTGAGCAGTGACGGCCGCTCCGTGCTCGCAGAGCAGCGCCGTCAGTGGACCGCGGTCAGCAGTGCACTCGAGAAGGTGTGGGTGCCGCCATCAGATTCGACGCGACGACTGGTCGCCAGCCCGGCGGGGGCGTGACGATGGCCGAGAAGCAGTCGGCACTGGACGCCCAGATCGCATCCTGGACGGAGTATCTGCGCCGCCGGCGCGCGGTGACGGGCGCGGATGTCGACGAACTCGAAGGACATCTGCGCGATCAGGTCGACGATCTGGTCCGGTCCGGCTTGAGCGAGGAGGAGGCGTTCTTCGTCGCGATCAAGCGCATCGGCAGCCTCGACGAGGTCTCGCGCGAGTACGCCCGCGAGCATGCGGACCGGCTGTGGAAGCAGCTGGTGATCGACGACGCGCCGAGCCCGACGCGGCAACCGCGAGCCTTCCCGCTCGCCGCGGGGCTGGCGGTCGGCGCTGCTCTCGCGTTCAAGGCGCCGGCGCTGTTCGGCGTGACGTTCTCGGGCGATCCGGAGTTCTACCTGCTCAATGCCGGTGTTCTCATCCTGCCGTTCCTCGCGGCGTACTTCGCCTGGACTCGTCGAATCTCCGCCGCCGTGATGATCGCCGTCGCCGCCGCATTCGCTCTGACGGCCGTCATCCTGAACGTCTACCCGTTCACGCCGCAGGGCATGACGGTCTCGCTCGCGGCCGGGCACGCGCTGGTGGTCCTCTGGCTCGCGGTCGGGCTCGCCTACGCGGGGGGACTGTGGCGGTCAGACACCGTCCGAATGGACTTCGTGCGGTTCACCGGGGAGTGGGTGGTCTACTACACGCTGATCGCGCTGGGCGGCGCCGTGCTGGTGGCGTTGACGATGGGCGTCTTCGGTGCGATCGGATTGGATGCCGGCGACGGTCGTGGAGGAGTGGATCATCCCGTGCGGCGTGGCCGGCGCCGTGATCGTCGCCGCGGGCCTCGTCGAGGCCAAGCAGAGTGTCATCGAGAACATCGCCCCGGTGCTGACGAAGCTGTTCACCCCGCTGTTCACAGCGATGCTGCTCGCGTTCGTGGTCGCCGCTCTGATCCAGCGCGACCTGCTCGGGACGAGTCGCGACCTGCTGATCATCTTCGACGTGGTCCTGGTGGTCGTCCTCGGTCTGCTGCTCTACTCGCTGTCCGCGCGAAACCCCGAAAGCAAGCCGGGCTGGTTCGAGCGACTGCAGCTGCTGATGGTCTCGAGCGCCCTCGTCGTGGACCTTCTGGTGCTGATCGCGATGGTGGCGAGGATCGGAGCGTTCGGCGTCAGTGCGAACAAGATGGCCTCGCTCGGGCTGAACATCATCCTGCTCGTCAACCTCGCCTGGTCGGCATATCTGCTTCTCGCCATCCTTCGCGGCACAGCGCGACCCGCACAGCTCGAGAAATGGCAGACCCGCTACATCCCCGTCTATCTGGGCTGGGCTTTGATCGTGATGATCGTGTTCCCACCCGTTTTCGGCTTCGAATAGTTCGATCACTGATCGAAAACGGCGCAGCCCCCGCGATCTCAGACGAGACCGCGGGGGCTGCGTATGTGGTCAGGCCGCGAGCGCCTTGGCCTTGAGCGCATCGAACTCCGCCTGCGTGATCGCGCCGGAGTCGAGCAGCTTCTTGGCCGACTCGATCTCGGAGGTCGGGCGATGAGGCGCCCGCCACTTCCCGGATGTAGCTGTTCGGCGCCGCCTGGGCCTGCGCTGCCTCCGCCATGCGCCGCTCGGTCATGCTCTTTCCGCGGGCGATCAGGTAGATGAACGCCGCGAGGAAGGGCAGGAAGACGAGGAAGATCACCCAGAGGGCCTTCGCCCACCCGTTCAGGCTTGGATCGCGGAAGATGTCGATGATGACGGTGATGAAGATCCAGATGCACGCGATGAGGACATAGATCCAGAATATCCACAGCAGGAATTCCCAAAAGTTCACTTTGATCTGCTCTTTTCTTTCGACGACGGCGAGATGCGGCCGATGATTGGGCTCAACGTACCGATCGTCGCCTCGCGCCCGCATCATGCGAACCGGGTGACTTATCCCGGCTCAGTTCAGGGCTGAAGTCAACCGTGCAAGTCCGTCGAAGAACGTGGCCTTGGCGGGCTCTCGGCGCCACTCCTCGAGGGTGAGCTCGCGACCCGCGTCCCGGTAACCCCGCTCGACCTCGCGCATGCTCGCGACGAAGGACCTGCCGCGGACCAGGAGCGAGGACTCGGCGTTGAGGCTGAACGACCGGATGTCCATGTTGCTCGACCCGATGAAGGCGATGTCGTCATCGACCGAGAGGTGCTTGGCGTGCAGGATGTACGGCGCGGGGTAAAGGAAGATCCGCACGCCGGC
Organism: uncultured Actinomycetota bacterium; assembly: GCA_963772625.1. Lineage (GTDB taxonomy): Bacteria > Actinomycetota > Actinomycetes > Actinomycetales > Microbacteriaceae > Microbacterium. The sequence continues at coordinate 486,245 of CAVYXT010000004.1, forward strand.
CTCGAGCAGGTCGCTGTAGTACGAGCGCTGTGCGTGGTAGACGAGACCCTGGTCGCCGATCTCCGAGACGAACAGCTGCACCTCCAGTCCCCGCTGGCATGCCGTCGTGATCGCGTACACCATCGCCTCGTCTGGGACGAAGTACGGACTGGTGATGATGACCCGCTCGGTCGCGCCGTAGATGAGCGACAGGAACATCCGGAGGTTGTTCTCGGTCGTGTACGCGGGTCCGCTCGGCACCACCTGGCAGACGAGCGCGTCGGGCGAAGTGGTGCGGCTCAACTCGTCGGCGGGCACGTGCTCGGTCTCCAGCAGCAGCTCGCCTGTCTCGATCAGCCAGTCCGAGAGGAAGACGGCATTGACGGATGCCACGACCGGACCGGTCAGGCGCGTCATGAGCTCCTGCCACTGGAGGCCGCGCTTGATGTTCTTGGGCGAATCGTAGGTGCGGGCGATGAGGTTCTGCGATCCCATGAATCCGACCCGGCCGTCGACCACCACGAGCTTGCGGTGGTTGCGCAGGTCCGGCCGCTGGTACTTGCCCTTGAAAGGCATGACGGGCAGCATCCACGACCATTTCACCCCGATGCGATCCAGTTCGGCGAACGTCTCCTTGCTGCCGGGGATTTTGGCGGACGGAAGGTGGTCGGCCAGGAGCCGCACCGTCACGCCGCGAGCGACGGCGCGCTCCATCGCGGAGAAGAAGCCCCTGGTGGTGTCGTCCCACGCGACGATGAAGAACTCGACGTGCACGAATCTGGTGGCGGTGTCGATCTCCGCGGCCATCGCGTCGATCGACGCGGTGTAGTCGCCGAGCAGAGTCGCGCTGTTGCCCCCGACGGCGGGCAGCGAGGTGAGCTTCAAGTTCTGGTCCACGACCCGTTCGAACCACACCGGCCACTGCGCGGCCTCGTGGGGCTCGTTGCGACCGGCGACGCGCTCGCTGATGAGCCCGTTGATCCTCGCCTGCTCGTCCCGTCGCTTCTTCGGCAGCCGGAAACTGCCGATCAGCAGGAACAGCAGAACGCCGACGTACGGCAGGAGGATGATCGCCAGCAGCCACGCCATCGCCGCCGTCGGCTTCCGGCGCTTCGGGATGACTATCAGGGCCACGATGACGATGACGATGTGCCCGAGCGCGAGGAGGCTCGCAGGGAGGTTGATGCCGAGGATGTCCATTTGGGCGTCACGCTATCGGCTGCCAGTTCCGCTGCGCCTCATCCCAGAAGGACGAAAACGTCGATCCGATGCGCTCGGATAAGCTCGAATGGCGGCCGGAGTACGACGGTTTCGGCGCGAGAGGGACGATCGCATGAGCACCAAACCACCCGGCTGGTACGACGACGGGCGCGGAGCCCTGCGCTGGTGGGACGGCACGCAGTGGACCGAGCACGTGCAGACGCCGGATCCAGAATCCGACGTGACCGACGGGTCCGTGGAATCCGACAGCGAGCGGGCGGCGTCCGAGGCGACGCAGCCGTCCGCGTACGACGACCCGGCCGACTCCATCGACTCGCTCTTCGCGCCGGCCGGTGCCTCGGAAGCTCCCCGCGCAGCGGACGAGTCCGGCGCATCCGCCTCCGCCTCGGCAACCACCTCGGGCCCGGAGTGGGCGACCGATGTGGGCGTGGCGTCGCCCGCTGCCTCCTTCGGAGTCACCGCGCCCGAGGGCGGTCACCCGCCGTCCGCGCCGCCCGGGTACCCGGGGGGCTTCCAGGGCGGACCGGCTCCATCAGGAGCATTCATCGCCGCGACCGAGCCGAAGAAGTCGAGGCTCTGGGTCATCTGGGTGCTGGCCGGCATCGTGCTGCTCGGCCTCGTGATCCTGGCCGCGATCCTGATCCCGGTGCTCATCGGACTGTTCGGCGCGTCCAACGAAGAGGAGGATGCCGCGGTCGCGGCGGTCGAGCTCTACGACGAGGCCTGGCGCGAGAACGATTGCGACAAGTTCTTCGAAGCGACGACGGAGGGAAATCGCGCGGCACTGCAGCCTCCGATTCTCGACTGCGACACCTTCGCCGCGGCCTCGCAGGGCTTCATCGACTCCGTCCAGAACTACGAGGTCACTGTGAACGTCGTCCAGCAGGAGGGTGACCAGGTCACGGTCGAGACGACGGAGACCTACGACTCCTTCTTCGACGCCGAAGGCAACCCGACCGATGTCGCCACGACGGTGGAGGACCACTACATCTACATCGTGATCCCATCAGGCGACGGCTGGGCGATCAACCAGTCGTACCGGGCTGAGGACGCAGAGTAACCGGGTCAGGCGTGCCCGGTATCGGCAGACTCCGAATCGTCAACCGGGCGGCGGAGCGGGGTGACGGAGCCACCCAGTGATACCGGCTCGATGCCGAAGACCGCTGCGAGACCCGCCTCGAAATGACCGACGCGGCCTCCTGCGGCGAGAGCGCGGGCGCGCTGGGTCGGGTCGTGCAGCAGCGCTCCGGCGAAGTGACGGAGGGCCTCGGTGACGGCGGCGGTCTGCTCGGGTGGGACCGACTTCGACGAGAGCCGAGCCAGCTCGCTGTCGAGGGCGTCGAACACGTGGCCGCGGAGTGCGACGATGGCGGGCGCCGCTGCCTGCTCGGCGGCGAAGGCTTCTGCCGCGGAGGAGACGAGTTCCCGAGCGGTTGCGTCGGGCGCCAGCTTCGGCAGCCGCGCGTGGGTGGCGATGAGTTCGAGATCCATGAGCTCGACGCCGGGCAGCCTGCCGACCGCCGGGTCGACGTTCCTGGGCAGCCCGAGGTCGATGATCGTCCGGCGCGCCTCGTCGGGGATGTCGTCGACGGTCACGGAGTACCTGTTCGTGCACGTGATCACTACCTCGGCGGAGGCGATCGCCTGGGGCAGGTCGTCTTCGGCGCGGACGCCGTAGCGCCCGGCGAACTTCTCGGCACGGCCGGTGAGCGAATACACGGCAAGCTCGGAGACGCCGAGATTGCGGAGGCTCGCGACGGTCGTCGCGGCGTAGTTGCCCGTCCCGACGATCAGTGCGCGCGTGCGCCGCCAGTCGGTGAGGCGACTGCCCGCGAGCTGGAGGGCGAACTGCACCAGCGACCGACCCGCCTGCCCGAGCGACGTCGCCGCTCGCACGTCGCGCGAGACCTTCGCCGCTCGCTGGAACGCCGTGTCCAGCTCCGGTGTCGTGGTCCTTGTCTCGCGAGCCGATTCGTAGGCGCGGCGGACCTGACCGGCGATCTCCTCCTCGCCGAGAGCGATCGACTCGAGGCCGGAGGTCACCGCGAACAGATGATGCAGTGCGGGCGCACCGACCAGCACATCGGCTCGGCCGCTGAGGGCATTCCGCGGCAGCTCGGCCGCGCCCGCCAGCGTGCGCAGAGTCGCTTCCGCAACGCTGCTGTCGGCGCCGTGCGGCACATCGAGATAGGCCTCGACGCGATTGCACGTCGAGACGAGGACGGCGCCTTGAGCACGTCCGTCGGCGAGAAGGGTCGTCGCAGCGCTCGCGGTCACAGCCTCGGAGAGGCGACCGAGCAGATCGAAATCCGCTGTCCGGTGAGACACGGAGACGCAGAGGAGCACCCTTCTATGGTACGGAACAGTCGGGGGGTACCGCGTCGAAGCCTTCGCGAGTTCCGAGACGATGCCCGTGGCGACCGCGCGACTCGCGAACGGTGGGAGGATAGACCATATGTCTTCCCCCGCGACGCACCCGCTCCGGGACGGTCGGACCGCTGATTCTGCGCTGATCACAGCCCTGCGCGGGCAGCGTCCCGAACGCACTCCGGTCTGGTTCATGCGGCAGGCCGGACGCAGCCTCCCCGAGTACCGCGCGCTGCGGGTGGGAACGGCGATGCTCGACGCCTGCCTCGATCCCGAGCTCGCGAGCGAGATCACGCTCCAACCGGTTCGGCGGCACAGCGTGGACGCCGCCGTGTTCTTCAGCGACATCGTGATCCCACTGCGGCTGGCCGGCGTGCCGGTCGAGATCGTCGCCGGCCGCGGACCCGTGCTCGACTCGCCGATCCGCTCGGCATCCGACATCCTGCGTCTGCGCCCGATCGATCCGGACGCGCTCGCACCCATCCGGGAGGGTGTGGCGCGCACCGTCGCCGAACTCGGAGGCACTCCGCTCGTCGGGTTCGCGGGTGCGCCGTTCACGCTCGCGTCGTACCTCGTCGAAGGCGGACCGTCGAAAGACCAGCTGCGCGCGCGCAGCCTGATGGTGTCGGACCCGTCGGCGTGGGCGCAGCTGCTCAACTGGTGCGCCGATGTGTCGGGCGCCTTCCTGCGGGCGCAGGTCGAGGCCGGCGCCAGCGCGGTGCAGCTCTTCGATTCGTGGGTCGGCTCGCTGTCGCGGTCGGACTACCAGCGCCGCGTGGCGCCGCACTCACGTCGAACCCTGTCCGCACTTCGCGGGCTTGACATGCCGATCATCCACTTCGGGGTCGGCAGTGGCGACGTGCTCGATCTGATGGCCGGCATCGGCGCGGACGCGGTCGGCGTCGACTGGCGCATCCCGCTCGACGAGGCCTCGCGAAGGCTCGGCGGCGACGTGGTCGTGCAGGGCAACATCGACCCGGCGCTGCTGACTGCGCCGTGGGAGGTGCTGCGCGCACACGTGCTCGACGTGATGGAGCGCGGCCGGGCCGCGCCGGCGCACGTGGTCAACCTCGGTCACGGCGTTCCGCCAGAGACCGACCCGGACGTGCTGACCCGCATCGTGAACCTCGTCCACGAAGCCTCGGTCGGCGTCCCGGCCTGACATGGTCCAGCCATCGATGCCGTCGGCATCGCAGTCACCCGCGCGGATCATCGTGATCGGCGCGGGCGTCGCGGGTCTGATCGTGGCGCGCGACATCGCGCGAGCCGGCATGCCGGTGACGGTCTTCGAGGCATCCGATCGCATCGGCGGCCAGCTCGCCTCGGTTCGCATCGCGGGAATCGACGTCGACTCGGCGGCCGAGTCGTTCGCGACGCGGGGCGGAGCGGTCGCGGCGCTGGCGATGGAACTCGGACTCGCAGACGATCTCGTCCGGCCGCGCGAATCTCCGGCATGGCTCGTGGGCCGCGGCGGGCGTGCTCGTCCGCTGCCCGCCGCGAGCCTCCTCGGCATCCCCGCGGACCCTCGCGCGTCGGACGTCGTGCGTGCGATCGGCCCTCTCGCCGCGTGGCGCGCCCGGCTCGACGCGGTTCTGCCCCTGCGGCATCCGGAGTCCTATCCGTCGGTCGGCTCCCTCGTGCGGCGTCGTATGGGATCGGGCGTCCTGCGGCAGCTCGTGGCGCCGGTCATCCGTGGGGTCTACTCCACGGCACCCGACGGCCTTTCACTCGACCGCGCCTCTCCGGGCATGCGCGACGCCCTGCGCGACGCCGGCTCGCTCGGTGCGGCGGTGGCGCGGCTGCGCGCTGCCGGCCCCGCGGGATCGCAGGTCGCGGGTCTGCGCGGCGGAATGCACCGTCTGGCCGTGTTCCTGGCGGAGGCCGCGGAGTCCGCCGGCGCCCAGATCGTGCTCGGAGCCCGCGTCGTGCGATCGGATGAGACCGGCGTGTGGCTTGTCGGGGGTGACTCCGTGCGCGGGCACGTCGTGACCGCGGCCGCGGCCTCGGCAGGCCCCGCGCGGCGCGAGCGGACGATCACGGTCGCCACCGCTGTCGTCGACTCAGTCGAGCTCGACAGAGCTCCGCGCGGGACCGGTGCCCTGGTCGAGGACGGCGTCCGCGGAATCAGCGCACGCGCCCTGACGCACTCCACGGCGAAGTGGCAGTGGCTCGCGGACCAGCTGCCCGCGCACCGGCATGTGCTACGGCTCTCGTACGATGACATGCCCGATGACCCCGAGCGAACGGTTGCCGCGGACCTGCGAGCGATCACGGGGGTGCCGATCGACGGGCTTGTGGAGCTCGACGTGCGCAACTGGACGCGCACCCTCGAAGCACAGCCGGTCGCGGCCGGGCAGGATGCCGTCGGGGAGGCGGCATCCGTCACCGGACTCGCCTCGATCGTGCCCGCGGCGAGGGCGACAGCTGAGCGACTCAGCGCGAACGTGAGAGCCGCCCGCTCGGGCGGCGCGGAAGGATGACGATGACAAACGACACGCAGGTCCGAGTCGGCTACGCACTGTGGGCGGTGTTCGCATGCCCGGCCGGTTTCCGCCCGTCAGGCGCCGACAGCTCATCCCTCGCCACCGCCATCGACGCGCTCGCCGAGTCGGACGTGACCCTGCGCGGCATCTACGATGTGTCCGGCCTGCGGGCGGACGCCGACGTCATGCTGTGGCTGACCGGCGACGATGCCCAGCGCCTGCAGGCGGCGCTCCGCTCCCTGCGACGTTCAGCGCCGCTCGCGGAGCTCACCCCCCGCTGGAACGCCCTCGGCGTGCACCGCGACGCCGAGTTCACGCGTGACCATGCACCGTCGTTCATGCGCGGACTCCCGCCGAAGTCCTGGGTGACGGTCTACCCGTTCGTGCGCAGCCTGGATTGGTACATCCTGCCCGAGGACGAGCGCCGCGGGATGCTGGGGGAGCACGGCCGCATGGGCCGCGACTACCCGCAGGTTCAGGCGAACACCGTCGCGGCCTTCGCCCTCGGCGACTACGAGTGGATCCTCGCGCTCGAGGCCGACGACCCGATCGACCTGGTCGACCTGATGCGGCACCTCCGCGCCACCGAGGCGCGCCGCCACGTCCGCGAGGAGATCCCGTTCTTCACCGGGCGGCTGATCGGCCTCGACGAGCTCGAGGACGTGCTCGCATGATCGACACCGAACACGCAGTGCTCGCCGCCAGTCCGGCCGCGTCGTCCGGCCGACCGCACGTGGAGACCCCGGTGGCGTATGACGGCATCCTCCTCGCGGGGTTCGGCGGCCCCGAGGGGCAGGAGGACGTGATCCCGTTCCTGCGCAATGTCACGCGAGGTCGCGGCATCCCGGACGAAAGACTCGAGGAGGTGGCCCAGCACTACCGCCACTTCGGCGGAGTGAGCCCCATCAACGCGCAGAACCGTGCGCTCAAGGCGGCGATCGAGGCTGAGCTCGCCGCGCGGGGCATCGACCTGCCGGTGTACTGGGGCAACCGCAACTGGGCGCCGTACCTCGAGGAAGCGGTTCAGGATGCCGCGGCGGACGGCCGTACCACGCTGCTCGCCATCGCCACCAGCGCGTACAGCTCGTATTCCAGCTGCCGTCAGTACCGGGAGGATCTCGCGCGCGTCCTCGATGCGACCGCCCTCGGCGGCACCGTCACGATCGACAAGGTGCGACAGTTCTTCGACCACCCGGGTTTCGTGTCCGCCTTCACCCAGGGTGTGACCTCGGCAGTGCGTGACCTGGTCGACGAGGGCGTGCCCGCCGGCGCCATCCGGGTGCTGTTCTCCACCCACAGCATTCCGATCGCCGACGCCGAGCGCTCCGGACCCCGCGACCGCGACTTCGGAGCGGGCGGTGCGTACGCGGCGCAGCACGAGGCCGTCGCCGGCGTCGTGATGGCGAACGTCGTCGACGAGGTTCCCGCTGCCGCCGACACCGGGTGGGAGCTGGTCTACCAGTCCCGTTCCGGACCGCCCACGCAGCCGTGGCTCGAACCCGACGTGGGCGATGTGATCGCCGGCCTGCCGGCGCGGGGCGTCGAGGCCGTCGTCATCGTGCCGCTCGGATTCGTCAGCGACCACATGGAAGTGCTGTGGGACCTGGACACCGAGGCGATGGATGCCGCGCAGGCCGCCGGCATCCGGGCCGTGCGCACGCCGACACCGGGCGTCGACCGTGCCTTCGTGAGCGGTCTCGTGGACCTCGTCGTCGAGCGCTGCGAGGGGACGCCGGCGGCGCAGCGCCCGCACCTGACTCCGCTCGGCCCGTGGTTCGATGTGTGCAGACCGGGTTGCTGCGAGAACATCCGCGCCGGCTTCAAGCCGGCCGTCTCGGGGATCGCGCCATGACCGCGCTGTTCAAACCCGGAGCATCCATCCGCGTCGGCACGCGCGCGAGCGCGCTCGCTGTCGCGCAGACCTCCGCCGTCGCCGCGCAGCTCGGCGCCCACGAGCTCGTCACGATCACATCGGAGGGTGACCGGTCTACGGCGCCACTGGCTTCGATAGGTGGAACGGGCGTCTTCGTCTCGGCGCTGCGCGACGCGCTCCTGGCCGGCGAGGTCGACCTCATCGTGCACTCGTTCAAAGACCTCCCGACGGCCCCGGCCGACGGCATCCGGCTTGCGGCCGTGCCGGTGCGAGCGGATGCGCGAGACGCGCTCGCCACGCGGGACGGCGTCACGCTCGGCCGGCTCGCACCCGGTTCCCGCGTCGGGACCGGGTCGCCGCGGCGGCGGGCGCAGCTGCTGGCGGCACGGCCTGATCTCGAGGTCGTCGGCATCCGCGGAAATGTCGACACCCGTCTCGGACGGCTCTACGACCCCGACGACGACCGGCGCGTCGACGGGCTGGTGCTTGCGGCGGCCGGGTTGGAGCGGCTCGGGCGGCTCGGCGAGGCCTCCGAACTGCTGCCACTGGAGACGTGGCCGACCGCGCCCGCGCAGGGTGCCCTCGCGCTGGAGATCCGCGAAGACGCTTCTGCGCCGCTGTCCGAACGGGTCGCGACGATCGACGACCCCGTGACCCGCACTGCAGCCTTCGCCGAACGCGGCGTGCTCGCGCGGCTCGAGGCCGGCTGTTCTGCGCCCATAGCCGCGCACGCCTCCGTCGACGGCGGCGTGCTCTGGCTCACGGCGACCGTGTACTCGCCGGATGGGACCAGCGAGATCACGGTCGTCGACACGGAACCCGTCGAGTCCGGCCGCGCGGCCCTCGATCTGGCCGACCGGGTCGCGGCGTCGATGCTCGATCGCGGAGCGGCCGCGCTCGCACCGCTCGGGGGTGCACGATGAACGCACGGAAGGACGCAGCCATGAGCACATTCGGCGGGCCGGTGCCCGACATCCGCCCCCGCCGCACCCGCGGCACCGAGGCGTGGCGCCGACTCGTCGCGCAGAACCGGCTGCATCCCGCCGAGCTGGTGCTGCCGATGTTCGTGCGCGAGGGCGTGAGCGAGCCGGTGCCCATCTCCTCGATGCCGGGCGTCGTCCAGCACTCCCTCGACTCGCTCAAGGTCGCGGTCGCCGAAGCCGCGGACGCGGGCGTCGGCGGCGTCATGCTGTTCGGCGTGCCGGAGCACAAGGACGCGATCGGCTCGGGCGCGGACGACCCCGACGGGATCCTCAACGTGGCGACCCGGGCGGCCGTCGCGGAGGCCGGCGACGCGCTCGTGGTGCAGACCGATCTGTGCCTGGACGAGTTCACCGACCACGGTCACTGCGGCGTCCTGGACGACGCGGGACGCGTCGACAACGACGCCAGCCTCGAGCGCTATCGATCGATGGCGCTCGCACAGGCGTCCGCAGGCTCCGCGCTGCTCGGGCTGTCGGGCATGATGGACGGCCAGGTGCGGGCGGTGCGCGACGTGCTCGACGCGAACGGACATCAGGATGCCGCGATCCTCGGCTACGCCGCCAAGTACGCGTCGGCGCTCTACGGCCCGTTCCGCGAGGCCGTCCAGTCCTCGCTCGAAGGCGACCGGCGCACCTACCAGCTCGATCCGGCCAACTCCCGCGAGGGAGCACGAGAGGCTGCCATCGACATCGACGAGGGCGCCGACATCGTGATGGTCAAGCCCGCCTCGCTCTACCTCGACGTGCTGGCGCGGGTGGCGGCGGCATCCTCCGTTCCGGTGTGGGCGTATCAGGTCAGCGGCGAGTACTCGATGATCGAGGCCGCGAGCGCGAACGGCTGGATCGACCGCGAGCGAGCCGTGCTCGAGTCGCTCGTCGCGATCCGCCGGGCGGGCGCCGACGCGATCCTCACGTACTGGGCCGTCGAGGCGGCGCGGCTGATCCGCGAGGGGAACCGGGCGTGAGCAACGAGACCGAGTTCGCGCGCGCTCGCGCGGTCATCCCCGGCGGCGTCAACTCGCCGGTCCGCGCGTTCCGCTCCGTCGGAGGCACACCGCGGTTCCTCGTGTCGGCCCGTGGCCCGTACGTCACGGATGTCGAGGGCCGCGAGTACGTGGACCTGGTCGGCTCGTGGGGTCCCGCGCTGCTCGGCCACGCGCACCCCGACGTCGTGAAGGCGGTGCAGGAGGCCGCGACCCGCGGACTCTCCTTCGGCGCTACCACGCCCGGCGAGGCGGAGCTCGCCGAACTCCTGCGCGAGCGCACCACGGTGAACGGCACCCGGCTGTTCGACAGCGTCCGCCTGGTCTCGACTGGTACCGAGGCGACCATGACCGCAGTGCGCCTGGCGCGTGGAGCGAGCGGGCGCGACCTGGTGATCAAGTTCGCCGGCCACTATCACGGGCACTCCGACGGCCTGCTCGCGGAGTCGGGCTCGGGCGTGGCCACGCTCGGCCTGCCAGGATCGGCCGGCGTCCCGGCCGACGTGGCGGCGCTGACCATCGTGCTGCCCTACAACGACCTCGCGGCGGTCGAGGCGACCTTCGCCGCGCATCCCGGGCGGATCGCCGCGATCATCACCGAGGCGGCCGGCGCGAACGCGGGAGTGCTGGTGCCAGAGCCTGGTTTCAACCGGGCGCTGTCGGAGCTCACCACCCGGGAGGGCGCGCTCCTGATCCTCGACGAGGTGCTCACCGGCTTCCGGGTCGGCCCCGCCGGATGGTGGGGGCTGGAGACCGCACGGGGCGATGGCGATTCGTGGAGACCCGATCTCGTGACGTACGGCAAGGTCGTGGGCGGCGGCCTTCCCCTGGCGGCCGTCGCCGGACGCGGCGAGGTGATGGACCTGCTCGCACCGCTCGGGCCGGTGTACCAGGCCGGCACGCTGAGCGGCAATCCGCTGGCGGTCGCCGCTGGACTCGCAACGCTCCGCGCGCGCCGACGCCGCCGTGTACGAGCGCATCAACCGGTCGTCGTCGCGCCTGTCGGCGGCGGTGGAGGAGGCGTTCGCCGGCCAGGGACTCCCAGTCACGGTCTCGCGGGCCGGCAGCCTCTTCTCGCTCGCCTTCCGCGACGGAGTGGTCCGGAACTACGACGACGCGAAGGCGCAGGAGGCGTGGCGCTACGGTCCGTTCTTCACGGAGATGCTGGAGCGGGGCGTGAGCCTTCCGCCGAGCGTGTTCGAGGCATGGTTCCTCTCCGCCGCGCACACCGACACCGAGCTCGACCGGATCGTGGCTGCTCTGCCGGCAGCGGTCCGGGCGGCGGCGGATGCGCCGCGCCCCGAACCGGCAGACTAGGCCCGTGCCGGAAACCGATGCGCCCCGCGGCGCGAAGTACATCCTCGCCTGCCTCGGCATCGGCCTGCTCGCCGGGCTCCTCTCGGGGCTCTTCGGCGTCGGCGGCGGAACCGTGATCGTGCCGCTGCTGGTCCTGATCCTGAGCTTCGACCAGCGCCTCGCCGCCGGCACGTCGCTCGCGGCGATCGTGCCCACCGCGACGGTCGGTGTGATCTCCTATGCCCTCAATGACTCGGTCGCCTGGATCCCCGGACTGATCCTGGCCGCGGGCGCGGTCGTCGGGGCGCAGGTCGGCACCTGGCTGCTCCCACGAGTGCCGCTTCTCGCTCTGCGATGGAGCTTCATCGGGTTCCTCGTCGCGGTCATCGTCAGCCTGTTCATCGTCATCCCGTCGCGTGAAGCCGGGCTGCCGCTGACGCTCCTGTCGATCGCGGGACTCGTCGTGCTCGGCGTCGCGACCGGGATCGTGGCGGGTCTCATCGGCGTCGGCGGTGGCATCGTCGTGGTGCCGGCGCTCATGCTGCTGTTCGGCACCAGCGACCTCGTCGCCAAGGGCACATCGCTCCTGATGATGATCCCGACCGCCGTTTCGGGAACCGTCGGGAACGTCCGGCGCGGCAACGTGGATCTCCGGGCCGCCGCGCTCATCGGCGTTGCCGCCTGCACGACCACGGCGCTCGGCGCTTGGATCGCCACCCTCGTCGACCCGTTCTGGGGCAACGTGCTTTTCGCCCTTTTCCTCACCTTCATCGCCGTGCAGCTGGCGGTGCGCACCCTGCGCACCCGTCGCGCGTGACCGTCGGCCCAAGACCGCCGCTCGGTAGGATGGCACGGTGCCAGTGAACCCCGAGCTCGTCGGGCGAGCCTTTCCCCCCACAGCGCCCTACCTTGTCGGCCGCGAGAAGGTGCGCGAGTTCGCTCGCGCCGTCTTCGCCGACGATCCGCAGCATCTCGACCCCACCGCCGCCCGCGCGCTCGGCTACGCCGACGTCGTCGCCCCGCCCACGTTCGCGATGATCGTGCAAGACCAGACGTTGCAGCAGCTGCTCGCCGAACCGGATTCGGGCATCGAGTTGGCGCGCGTGCTGCATGCCGAACAGCGCTTCAGCTACTCGCGTCCGATTGTCGCCGGCGACGAGCTGACCGGCATTCTTGCCGTTACAGGAGTGCGGACGATCGGCGGCAACGCGATGGTCACGAGCGAGGCCGAGATCCGGGATGCCGCGGGAGCGCACGTGGTTACCGCGACGTCCGTCCTTCTGGTCGGGGAGGAGGGATGACCGCGGTCGGCGACGTCGTCGCGGAGCGGTCGATTCACCTGAGCCGCGCGTCGCTCGTGAGGTATGCCGGGGCGTCCGGGGACTTCAATCCGATCCATTACAGCGACCACGTCGCCGGCGCCGTGGGCCTGCCGGGCGTGCTGGCGCACGGCATGCTCACGATGGGCCTTGCGGTCGAGACGATCGTGCCGTGGCTCGGCGACGCCGGCCGAATCCTCGAGTACGGCGTCCGCTTCAAGAACCCCGTCGTCGTCGACCCCGAATCCGGTGCGGAGCTGCGCATCGTCGCGAAGGTCGGCGCGATCGACGACCGAGGCGCTCGGGTCGATCTGACCGTGACGCACGGCGAGACCACGGTGCTCGTGAAGGCGCACGTCCTCGTCCGGCTCACGTAGCCGATGCCCGACGTCCCCCCGATCCCCCTCGCGCAGCTGACCACCCTGCGCACCGGCGGAATGCCCGACCGCATGATCGAGGCGCACACGACCGACGAGCTGGTCGATGCACTTCGCTCCGCCTGGGCCGACGGCGCGCCGCTGCTGGTGCTGGGCGGCGGCTCCAACCTCCTCATCGGTGACCAACCGTTCGACGGCACCGTCATCCGCGTCCGCACCAGCGGCATCGAGCGACTACCGTCCCCGCGCCCCGGGTTCGAGCGCCTCCGAGTCCAGGCCGGTCACGACTGGGACGCCCTCGTGGCGTACGCCGTGGCCGAGGGGCTCGCCGGCATCGAAGCGATGTCTGGTATCCCGGGCACCGTCGGGGCGGCTCCGGTGCAGAACATCGGTGCGTACGGGCAGGAGATCGTCCAGACGCTCACCGAGGTCGATCTGATCGACGAGCACACCGGCCAGGTCTCGACGGTTCCGGCCGACGAACTCGGCCTCGGTTTCCGCACGTCCGTCCTCAAGCACCACTACGGATCGGTGCCGGAGCGCCCTGGGGTGATCCTCACGGTGACGCTCGAGCTCGAGCAGGTCGGCCGCGGGGAACGACCCGTCGTCGGCGAGCAGCTGCGCACCGCGCTCGGACTCGGGCCCGAGGCATCCGTCTCACTCGCCTGGGTCCGCGACCACGTCCTGGACACCCGCCGCCGCAAGGGCATGGTGCTCGACCCGGAAGACCCCGACACGTATAGCGCCGGCTCGTTCTTCCAGAACGCGATCGTGTCGCCGTCGTTTGCGCGCACGCTTCCGCCGGAGTGCCCGCGCTGGCCGGTCATGCCCGACCTGGATCCCGTTCTGGTGATCCCGCTGGCAGCCTACGAGGGGTATGTGCCCCCGTCGGCGAGCCGCGAGTCCGATGTGAAGGTCAGCGCTGCCTGGCTCATCGAGCACTCCGGGCTGCGGAAGGGGTTCAAGCTCCCGCGCTCTCGCGCGGCTCTGTCGACCAAACACGCTCTGGCGCTCACCAACCGCGGCAACGCGTCGGCCGACGAGCTCGCCGAGCTGGCGCGCTTCATCCAGGGTCGGGTGCAGTCCGAGTTCGGACTCATCCTTCAACCCGAGCCCGTGCTGGTGGGCGTCGAGCTGTAGCACCGCGTCAGAGCGCATTCGAGGCGCGTCGCTTGCCCCTACACGGCGACATCGACGGCGTGCTCGACGGCGCCTTCGACGTGGTGAAGACCGACTGACGGATTGCCGCTCCTCGCCGAGCTGACTGCCACGGAGTGCAGGCGGGTTCCGCCGGGCGGAACCGCGCGGTATCCCGGCGCATGCGGTCATTACGCTGATCCCGCGAAAGGACTTCCATGGCGATCGATGACGTGCGTGCGCTGCCCGTGGTCGCGGGCGTGATGAACTACCTGTCCGAGGACTCGACGATACTGCGCCGATTCACCGCGCCGGGCGCGAGCATCAACACCGGCTTCTACGACGCGTACGCCGTGGATGTGCACGACGCACGCGCCACCCGGTGGCCCTTCACCCTCGAGCGCAACGGGTTCGAGCTGGTGGAACGACCGAGCGCCGTCGTCGACTTCACCGACCGCGACGAGGTGCAGCGCGTCTACGCGCCGGAGGTGGAGGAGTTCGTCCGCACCCGGCTGGGCGCCGACGAGGTCGCGCTCCTGGGCGCGACGCTGCGGCGGTCGGCCGACCCCGCGGCGAACGGCTCCCAGCCCACCGCGGGGCTCGTCCACATCGATTTCTCGCCCGAGGGCGCTGATGAGCACGCGCGCGAGACGTACGCGCGCCACTTCCCGGATGGGCCGGGGTTCTCCCGCGCGGTCAGCACGAGCTTCTGGCGGGTGTTCAGCCCACCGCCGCAGGATTGGCCGCTTGCGGTCGTGGACTTCCAGAGCCTCGACGACGATGAGGGGATGCCGAACACGCTGTACTTCGTCGATGAGATCCCGGATGATCCGTTCGGCCCGATCGTGGGTTCGCCTCGGACGGTCAGCGGGTCGGAGTTTCATTACCGTCCGTCGCATCGCTGGTACTACTATCCGGGCATGACGCGTGACGAGGCGCTGTTCTTCGTGTTGAACGACTCCGACCATGGTCGCGCATGGCGCGTGATGCATTCGGCGTTCCTCGACGCCGCCGCACCCGCGAGCGTTCCCCGGCACAGCATCGAGTTCCGCACTGTCGCGTACTTCCGCTGAGGCCGCGCTCGCCAGCGGTGTCGGTATTCCGGGCGCCGTGCGACCCGAGTGGCGCCGGGTCAGATCGAGGCGGACGCCGACGGACGCGACCGCGTCGGATCGCTCGGCGCGCGGTTGGCCGACGGGGCGCCAAGCGCGCGTGAGATCGCGCGTGCCGCGGTCGACAGCGCGGGCAGCGCGGCGGCGGGCGTCGAGGTGTCCCGGTGCATCGTCACCCCGAGCGCCGCGATCACCCGATCGCGAGGTCCACGGATCGGTACGGCCACGGCGAAAACGTTCGCGGTGATCTGCTCGTCGGCGATGGCGACGCCGGTGCGCCGCACGTCGGCGAGGACGCGGCGCAGCTCCGCTGGATCGGTGATCGACTTGCGCGTGTATTTGCGCAGCGGCAATGCGAGCACCTCGTCCTGGAATTGCTGCGGGGCGTGGGCGAGCAGCACCTGACCGGTACCGGTCGCGTGCAGCGGCCAACGGCCGCCGAGGCGGCTGAGCACGTTCGCGCCGTTGCGCGCCCGGAGCGACTCGACGTACACCGTGTCGTGGCCGTCGCGGACGGCGAGATGGACATTGGCGTTCATCGCAGCCTGCAGGTCGCCAAGGTAGGGCAGTGCCACCTCCCGCAGGTGCAGACCCTGAGGCTCCAGCGAGCCGAGCTCGAGGATGCGCATGCCGATGGCGTACCGCCCCTCCGCCGAGCGCTCGAGCGCCCCCCAATCGCGCAGCTCGCCGACCAGCCGGTGAGTGGTGCTCAGGGTCAGGCCGGCGCGTCGGCCGATATCGCTGAGGCTCAACACCAGGTGGTCTTCGTCGAAGGTCTCCAGGATGGCGAGCACCCGCTGCGCGGCGGTCATCTGCCGCGCTTGTGCAGAGCCGCCAGAGCCTGCTGATTGGATGTGGCTCACGGTCATCGTCGACCAACCTCCGGAATCATCCTCGCGAGTGCGGATCGGTTATGCCTTCCATCATCCGGCATCTCTTCCAGATCCGCAGGCCGTCTTCCGCCTGACGGATGCACGCGGTTGACGCGGGGGGCTGGAAACCCACGCGCGGCATCCTCCCGTCACGTGGCAACGCGATCGCGGCGCGGGCCGACGCCGCCTACCCTTGATAGAGGAGCGCACCGCCGGCGGGGCGGCACCGGATTCGGGAACGAGGTCAATCGTGGATGCACGCTCGAGCAGCCCTTTGGCCGGTCAGGTCGCGCTCGTCACCGGCTGCGGCAAAGCCGACGGGATGGGTCAGGCGATCGCTCGCGCCCTCGCGCTCGACGGGGCGCGCCTCGTCGTCACCGACAAGGAGCCGGCGGGGGTGGCCAACGACCGGCAGCGCCGGATCGGGCAGCCGGGGGGCGGGGGACTCGAAGTTTTCGCCGACGCCCTGCGCGCCGACGGATGCTCGGTTGAGATCGTTCTCGGCGACATCGCCGATCCCGCCGCCGCCGAGGCCATGGTCACCGCCGCAATCGAGAATTTCGGGCAGCTCGACATCCTCGTCAACAACGCCGCCGCTCCACAGGGTGCCGACCGTCAGGACATCGAGGACGTGCCGCTCGAGGTCTTCGATCGCGTCATCGATGTGAACCTGCGCGGCACCTTCCACATGTGCCGCGCGGCGGTGCCACACATGCGCCGCCGCCGCTACGGACGCATCGTGAACATCGCGTCCATGGCCGGGCTGACCGCAGCGCCGTCGTCGGTCGCCTACTCGGCGTCGAAGGCGGGAGTCATCGGGCTCACGCGTGCGCTGTCAATGGACCTCGGCCCGTGGGGGATCACCGTCAACGCGCTGTGCCCGGGCCTGGTCGCCACCAGCCGGGCGATCATGGACCCCTCACCGGACCTCGATGTCGAAGAGACACTGCGCATGCGTGGTCGCGTCATCCCGGTGGGGCGCGTCGGCAGCACCGAAGACATCGCTGCCGCGGCGCGCTTCCTCGCGTCGCCCGAGAGCGGCTATATCACCGGGCAGGCCCTGCCGATCGACGGCGGAGGACTCACGCCGTTCCCGCTGCGTCATCCCGCATCGTCGGAGATGCCGTCTGAGAATCCGAAGGAGAAAGTGCTATGAGCATCGACCAGCAGCAGCTCGACGACTTCCGCAAGACGCTGGAGGCCGACGACTACCACCTCAACGTCACCATGGATGCCGACACCGCTCGTGCTGTCATCGAAGCGGGACCGACGGCATGCGCCGAATGCCTCGTTCCCAAGGACTTCATGCGCCAGATGCTCGCACCGATGCTGGGTGTCGGTGCCGAGCAGATCGACGTGACCTACCCGGTAGAAGTGCACACCGAGGGGGAGTAGGCGGTGGAGGTGAGCCTCGAGGGCAAGGTCGCCCTCGTCACCGGGTGCGGGCCGAACATCGGGAGCGGCATCGCGCTGGCGCTCTCGCGATACGGCGCAAAGGTCGCATGCAACGATGTGTCGGCCGAGGCCATCGACGCCTGCATCCGCCGCATCGAGCGCAACGACGGTGAGGCCATGCCGGCACCGGGCGACGTCACCGACGAGGCGCAGGTTCAGGCATACGTCAAGGCCGTGCTCGAACGCTGGGGCCGTATCGACATCCTCGTCAACAACGCCGCTCTCCTCGGCGGCCGAGGGGTGCTTGACGAGAGTGCGGAGTTCTTCGAGCGCGCGGTGCGCGTGTCATCCCTCGGCTACTTCCTCAACACCAAGCACGTCGGCCGCGCGATGGCCGAGCGCGGAATCCGCGGTTCGATCGTGTGCGTGTCGTCTTCGAACGGATGGAGCGGCTCGGCGGGGGTCATCGCTTACGCGTTCAACAAAGGCGGCGTGAACAACTTCGTGCGAGCCGCGGCGATGGACCTCGCCCCGTACGGCATCCGCGTCAACAGCTTCACGCCCACCGCGCCGAACCCCGACAACCCCGAACTGCTCGCCGCCGGGGCGCAGGGCGTCCTCAGCGCTCCTCCGGTGCCGCGCACCGGGCTCGGCGACGAAGGCGGCACCGAGGACTGGCGCCGCCCAGCCCGGTTCGCAGGGTCCCGCACGCCGATGATTCCAATGGGCACGACCGGCACCCCGACCGACATCGGGCACGCGATCGCATGGCTGTCCTCGGACTACGCGCGCCTGATCACCGGCACCGATCTCGTCGTCGATGGGGGCGCGCGCGCTCGCAATTTCGCCTACCTGCCCGCGGAGCCCGATCACCTCGCCGGACCCCTTCCCGTGATCCCGCTGGACGCGACGGTGCTGCCGTCAGCGTGACGCTTTCTCGTAGACCGGTGACGACAGCAGGAACGGGATTGCTTCGGCGCGCACAGCGTCGATCGGCTCGTCGGGGAAGGATGCCTCGATCAGCCGGTGCCGGGCTGCGACGCCGGGCTTGAACTCGGGATGGGTGAGAATGAACATGTCGCCGCTGCGCATACCCGCGAGCACGCGTTCGCCGGCCTCGTCGGCGCTCATGTACGGCTGCGACTTCGACGCGGCGGCCCACGCCGGGTCCGGCGGCGCGTAGCCAGACTCGCCATAGCCGCTCGGCCGATTCGCCACACCGGTGGCGATGTTGCTGTGCGTGGGTCCGGGACAGTACGCCGAGACGCCGATGTTCTCGGCCAGCAGTTCGATGTGCAGCGCTTCGGACAGTGCGATGACCGCCGCCTTCGTCATCGAGTACAGGCCCGCGACCACCGGCATGAGCCCGGCCATCGACGAGGTGTTGACGATGTGGCCGCCCTCGCCGTGGCTGCGGATCTTGGGCAGGAACGCCTGGATGCCGTTGCCGACGCCCCTGATGTTCACGTCGATCACCCAGTCCCAGTCGGCGGGGGTGGCATCGGCCACGGGTCCGGTCAGGCC
Source organism: uncultured Actinomycetota bacterium (assembly GCA_963772625.1). Taxonomy (GTDB): domain Bacteria; phylum Actinomycetota; class Actinomycetes; order Actinomycetales; family Microbacteriaceae; genus Microbacterium. The sequence continues at coordinate 505,166 of CAVYXT010000004.1, forward strand.
TATGCCGGCGTTGTTCACGAGGACGTGGATGCGGCCGAACCGTCTCTCTATCTCGTCGGCGGCGGCCCGCATGGCCTCCAGGTCGGTGACGTCGACCCGCATCGGGTGCACCTCCAGGCCCTCCGCAGCGAACTCCGCGACAGTCTCGTCGAGATGGGTGCTCCCGCGTCCGGTGATCACGACGGTCATGCCGGCGCGCGCCAGCGCGCGTGCGATGCCCCGGCCGATGCCGCTCGAGCCCCCGGTTATGACGGCGACTTTGCCGCTAACTTGTTCCATCGTTGTGTCCTCCTCGCCCACAGGCGGCAGCCGCCCGCGCTTCAGGCACAGTCAACTGCCCGCGGCGCGCACTTTGCGCTTTCCTTCCGCGCAGTGAAAGCCGTCTGGCCCGGGAACGGCGCACGGGACACGGTAGAAGAAGACTCGCGGGCATCGCCGGCATCGCCGCCGCTCAGGCACGTGGGCAGCCACTTCACCCCACAACGGAGAGGGACCACATGACTAGGACCACCCGCGCGGCCGTGTGCCGGGCGCCCGGTCAACCATGGGAGATCACCGAGCTCGAGCTCGACGAGCCCAAGGCGAACGAGGTGCGGGTCAAGATCCACGCCGCGGGCATGTGCCATTCCGACGACCACATCCAGAAGGGCGACGCGCCGATGCGCATGCCCGTCGTCGGCGGTCACGAGGGCGCCGGAGTAGTGGATGCTGTGGGCGACGGGGTCACACGGGTGAAGGTCGGCGACCACGTCGTCTTCTCGTTCATTCCGGCCTGCGGAAAGTGCCGCTATTGTTCCACCGGCCGGCAGAACCTGTGCGACGAGGGCAAGAACGCCGGCACCGGAATGTTCCCCGACGGCACTTTCCGGTTCCATCAGGACGGCGTCGACTTCGGCGGTCTGTGCGTGCTCGGCACATTCTCGCAATACACGGTCGTGTCGGAGTACTCCGTGATCCAGATCCCGGAGGATCTGCCGTTCGACGTCGCCTCGCTCATCGGCTGCGGCGTTCCCACCGGGTGGGGCTCGGCCGTGCACGCCGCGGGGGTTCAGGCCGGCGATACCGTCGTGATCTTCGGCGCGGGCGGTGTCGGCAGCAACGCAGTGCAGGGCGCCGCGATGGCCGGCGCCGAGCGCGTGATCGTCGTGGACCCGGTGGAGTTCAAGCGCGACATGGCCACCGTTTTCGGCGCGACGCACACGTTCGCCACAGCCGAAGAAGCCACCGAGTTCGTCATCCAATCGACGTGGGGCGAACTTGCCGACCATGCGATCATCACCGTCGGCGTCTTGCACGACGAGGTGATCCACAACGCGATCAACATCGTCGGCAAGTCCGGCCAGGTCACCATCACGGCGGTCGGCAACGGATGGATCAACGAGAACCCCGGCCTGCTGATCGGCTACCAGCGTCGCATCCAAGGCGCGATCTACGGCGCGTGCAACCCCCTTGTCGACGTGCCCCGATTGGTGAGCCTCTATAGGAGCGGCCAGCTCAAGCTCGACGAGCTGATCACCCGGCGCTACAAGCTCGAGGACGTCAACCAGGGCTACCAGGACATGTTGGACGGCAAGAACATCCGCGGCGTCATCAACATCGAGCACTGACCCAACACAGAGGACAGCGAAATGACCATTACCTCAACACCTCCGGCGGCCATCGACGAGTCGCTCCTTCTCAATGGCGTGCAGCTGATCGGCGGCGAATGGGTGCCCTCCGGCACCGGGCGCTTGATCGACGTCATCAATCCCGCCAACCGCGAGCTCCTGGCATCCGTCCCGGAATCGAGCGCCGACGACGTCGAGGCCGCCGTACAGGCCGCCGAGCGCGCCTTCCCGGCGTGGCGCGATCTCAACGCGACCGCGCGCGGCCGCCTGCTTTTCCACTGGGCTGATCTCATCGAGGAGCACGGCGCCGAACTCGACCAGCTCGAATCCCGCGAGGTCGGCCGTCCGAGTTGGGGACCGTCGTCGATGCCGGGTCAGCTGCGATTCATCGCGGGCCAGGCCGACAAGGTCCAGGGCGTGTCCCTTCCCACCTACTCGCCCGAAACGCTCGGGTTCACCCTCCGCGAGCCGTACGGCGTCGTCGGCGGCATCATCCCGTGGAACGCCCCCGGTCCGATGTTCGTCACGGAGGTGGGTGCGGCGATCGCGGCAGGTAACACGATGGTCATGAAGCCCGCCGAGGACGCGCCGCTGACCGCCCTGGCGCTGGCGAAGCTCTCACTGCAGGCGGGGATACCCGCAGGCGTGATAAATGTCGTGACCGGCTACGGCGCCGAGGCGGGCGCGGCACTCCCAGAGCATCCCCGCATCCGCCGAATGGGCTTCACCGGGTCACCGTTCACCGGGTCGCTGGTCATGCAGGCCTGCGCGCGCAACCTGACGCCCCTTCACCTCGAACTGGGCGGCAAGTCGCCGCAGGTCGTCTTCCCAGACGCCGACCTCGCCGCCGCCGTGCCTGCGATGGTCACGGGCATCACGCTGAACACCGGGCAGATCTGCGCCGCCGGGTCGCGCGTCGTGGTGATGCGCAGCATCCACGACGAACTCGTCGACCGCCTCGCCGCGCAGATGCAGAAGGTCACCGTCGGGCCGTGGCACCAGCAGGTGAACATGGGACCGCTCATCAACGAGAAGCAGCACTCGCGGGTGCTCGACTACATCGACGTCGGCAAGCAGGCCGGTGCGAGCGTCGTCACCGGCGGCGGCGTGCCCACCGGCGACGCGTTCGGCGACGGGTTCTTCATCGAGCCGACGCTGTTCGACGGCGTCTCGCCCGACATGCGCATCGCGAGGGAGGAGATCTTCGGCCCCGTGCTGTCGGTCATCGCCGTCGACGACGAGCAGGAGGCCATCGAGGTCGCCAACGGCACCGACTACGGCCTGGTCGCATCGGTATGGACCAACGATGTCGGCACCGCGATCCGGATGAGCCGGGCCCTGAAGGCTGGTCAGGTGGGCGTGAACAACGCGCTCGGCGCAGGCGTCATCGGCGGACCGTTCGGCGGCTACAAGTCCAGCGGCTTCGGCCGCACGATGGGCGCCGACTCGGTGCTCGAGTGGACGCAGGTCAAGACCGTGTCGATGCGTCCCGCGGCGCTCCCGGCGTTCTGAGAGAGGGCCACAATGGCAACCATCACCACCCGTGCCGCTGTCGCACACGGGCCCCATCAGGACTGGGAGCTCACGGAGCTCCAGCTCGACGATCCCAAAGAGCACGAGGTGCGCGTCAAGCTCGCAGCATCGGGGCTCTGTCACTCCGATCACCACATCACCGAAGGTGACGCGCCGGTCCGGTTCCCGATGGTCGGTGGCCACGAGGGTGCCGGCATCGTGGAGTCCGTCGGCCCGAACGTGACGCGGGTGGGTGTAGGAGACCGCGTCGTGCTGTCGTACATCCCCGCCTGCGGCGCATGCCGGCCGTGTTCGACCGGCCACCAGAACATGTGCGTCAAGGGCATGAACGCGGGCACGGGAATGTTCCTCGACGGCACCTTCCGGTTCCACCGCGGCGACGAGGACTTCGGCGGGTTCTGCTCGCTCGGCACCTTCTCGGAGTACGCCGTTGTATCGGAATGGGCCGTGGTGCCGCTGCCCGGGCACATCCCCTTCCCGATCGCGTCGCTCGTCGGCTGCGGCGTCCCGACCGGATGGGGCTCCGCGGTCTACGCCGCGGGAGTCCGCGCCGGCGACACCGTCGTGATTTTCGGCGCCGGTGGCGTCGGCAGCAACGCGGTGCAGGGCGCGCGCTTCGCGGGTGCGAAAGACGTGATCGTTGTCGACCCCGTCGACTTCAAGCGTGAGAACGCCATGGTCTTCGGCGCGACCGACACGTTCGCGACCGCTCCGGAGGCGCACGAGTTCGTCGTCTCGACGACGTGGGGCCAGCTCGCCGACCACGTCATCCTGACGCCCAACGCGGTGACCGAGGAGATGGTCAACGCTGCCGTCATGATGACGGGAAAGGGCGGGAAGGTGACCATTACGGCCGTGGGCCATCTCACCGAACGTGCCGTGCACGTGCACGCCGGCATGCTCATCGGCTATCAGCGGCAGATCCGCGGCTCGCTCTTCGGCGACTGCAACCCGTTGTACGACATCCCGCGCCTGCTGCGGCTTTACGATTCCGGCCAGCTCAAGCTCGACGAGCTCGTCACCCGCACCTACAAACTCGACGAGATCAACGAGGCCTATGCCGACCTCGTTGCCGGCAAGAACATCCGCGGGGTGATCCTGCACGACGAGTGAGCAGTGACGGACGCCCGCCCGTCACCCGGATTCGCCCGGCCGCCCGTCGGTCTGCGGCGACGCAGGAAGGGAGCACACGTGCCCAACGCCATTCTCGACCCGACGGGTCGCACAGCAGCAGCCGATGAGAGCCGGCTCAACGGACTCGCCGCGCGTCCGGCCGACCTGGCCGGCGCCCGCATCGGGCTGCTGGACAACACCAAGCACAACGCGCTGCTGTTCCTCACCGAGGTCGGCGAGCTGCTGATCTCCGAGCACGGGGCGGAGAACGTGTCCATCGTCGAGACGAAGAAGAGCTTCTCGGTGCCCATCGATGACGAGATCGTCTCTCGCTACCGGGGCACGTGCGACGTGGTGGTCACCGGCGTCGGCGACTGCGGGTCGTGCAGCGCCGCCGCCGTCGCCGACGGCATCAACTTCGAGCGTGCCGGCATCCCTGCCGCCGTCGTTCTCACCGACGCGTTCACCACGACCGGTCGGACGATGGCCCAGGTGCAGGGCGCGCCCGACTACGACTGGATCACCACCGAGCATCCCATGGCGGTGCTCACCCCCGACGAAGTGAAGGAGCGCGCTCGCCGGCTGCTCCCCGAGATCGTGGCAGCAGTCACCGGTCAGGGCGCCTGATGACGACCCCGACCACCACCGCGGACAACACCGTCGAGCTCGACGCCGACGCCGCGCAGCTCGCGATCGAGCACTGCTACGAGCAGGGCTGGAGCGACGGGCTCCCACTCGTGCCGGTGACGCGCCCCCTGCTCGAGAAGTTCCTCGACGCCGGCGGTCGCCCGGCTGACGAGGTGATCGGGCGGATGCCGCAGACCGGCCGTGAGGTCACTGTCGAGCTCGCCGCCATCAACGCCGCGATGGCGGGATGCCTCCCCGAATACTTCCCGGTGGTGCTCGCCGCCTGGGAGGCCCTGATGCGCGAGCGCGCGACGGGTGGCGGTGGCTGGCAGTCCACCAGTGGGCCCGCCCCGCTCATCATCGTCAACGGGCCGGTCCGCGACCGCCTCGGATTCAACAGCGCCGGCGGCGTCTTCGGGCCGGGGTTCCGGCCCAACGCGACGGTGGCCCGCGCCATCGGGCTGATCGTGCGCAACGCCTTCGGCATCCATCCCCACGAACTGGAGCAGGCGACGCAGGGCCTTCCCGGTCGCTGGTCGATCTGCTTCGGCGAGAACGAGGACGAGAGCCCCTGGCCGCCGCTGGCCGACGAGCTCGGGGTGCCCGGGGACGCGGTCACCGCGACACTTCTGCGCACGTGCGAGTACGTCGACAACCGGCACACGAGCGACCCCGAGCAGCTGCTCGCCGACTTCGCCGACACGATAGGCCGCTCAGGGTCCTGGATCTTCAAGCATGCGATGGTCGGCGTGATCCTCTGTCCTGAGCACGCCCAGCTTCTCGCCGGCGCCGGATACTCGCGGGCCGACGTGGCGGCGTGGCTCGCCGAGCACTCCGGCCGCACCACCGAGCAGCTCGCACGGGTGGGCAAGGACAACGCGAACGACATGGGCGTGCGGTTCCCCGGCGACGCCGCGGATCCGGACACCTTCCAGCGCACGCTGCCGAACGGCGACCGCATGCTCATCGCAGTGGCGGGCGCACGCAACGCCGGCATCTCGATGGTCGCGCGCCTCTTCGCGGACTGGTCCGGCACATCGGTGGCTGTCGCCGCATCCCCAGGGGAGATGAGCGCGTGACGACGACGGATGCCGCGGATCCGCTGAGCGATCCGCTCGCCGGCATCGGCGAGGAATGGATGCGCGGCCGCACCGCCCTCGTGACCGGTGGCGGGCAGAACGGGGAGCTGCCCGGCGTGGGCTACGCGATCAGCCGTCTGCTGGCCGCCCACGGTGCTCGCGTGGCGGTGCTCGACCGGTCCGCGCCGGCGGCCGAGCGGACCGTCGATTCGATCACCAGATCCGGCGGTGAGGCGATCGCCATCGTCGCCGACGTCACCGACGACGTCGAGTGCGAACGCGCCGTGCAGGAGGTCGTCGATCGCCTCGGCGCCCTGGACGCGCTGGTGAACAACGTCGCCAGCGGCGACCGCGTCGGCATTTTCGAGGTCACGCCCGAGCGGTTCGAGCAGCTCATCGACATCAACCTCATGTCGGCGTGGTACATCACGCGGCACTGCGTCCCCGTCCTCCCGCGCGGCAGCGCGATCGTGAACATCTCGTCGGTGGGGGTGCGGGCACGTGGCCCGGGGATGCCCTACTGCGTCGCGAAGGCCGGCATCGAAAATCTCACCGAGGGCGCGGCGACCACGCTCGGGCCGCAGGGTGTGCGCGTCAACTGCGTCGAGGTCGGTGCGATCTGGGGCGCGTTCGCCGCGGCGAACATGGACGAGAAGATGCGCGAGCCCCGCCGCCTCGCGACGACTCTGAAGACAGAGGGTTCGGCGTGGGACATCGCCCACGCGACGCTGTTCCTGCTCAGCGACCGGGCGCGCTGGATCACCGGTCAGATCCTTGCGGTCGACGGGGGACCGGCCGCCTATTTTCCTCCCGGTCCACCGATCACGTCGGTGCCCAAGAGCCGGGCGGCTACCGACTGACACAAGAACGGAGCAAATGTGGCTGAGATGGTTCGCGCCGCGGTGCAGACGGGTCCTCGGACCATCGAGATGCGGGAGTTCCCGCGGCCGCAGACCGGGGCTGACGACGGCCTCCTGCGCGTCGAGGCGAATGGGATCTGCGGCAGCGACGTCGAGATCTACCGCGGCCACATGGGTATGAACCCCAACCCGTTCGTGCCCGGCCATGAGCCGCTCGGCATCATCGAAGAGCTCGGCGAAAGGGCGGCGGAACGCTGGGGTGTGCAAGTCGGCGACCGGGTGGCGCTCGAGGTGATCGTGCCGTGCCGGGCGTGCGACGACTGCCTGACCGGCCGCTACCAGGCGTGCCGCTTTCGCAAGTACGGCCACGGTGTGACCGGCATCGACGTCGCGCCGAGCCTCTGGGGCGGCTTCGCCGAGTACCTCTACCTGTCACCGAACACGGTGCTGCACAAGATCGACAAGAGCCTGCCCGTGGAGATCGCAGCGATGTACAACCCGCTGGGAGCGGGCGTGCGCTGGGCCGTAGACCTCGGCGGAGTGGGCCTCGGCTCCACGCTGCTGGTGCTCGGCGCGGGTCAGCGCGGCCTCGCCGCGGTCATCGCCGCGAAGGCAGCGGGCGCCGGCACGGTCATCGTGACCGGGCTCGAATCCGACGCGCACAAGCTGGCGGTCGCTCGCGACCTCGGCGCAGACCACACTGTCGTGGTCGACGGCGAAGCGGGCCGCGACGTGGTCGAGGTCGTGCGCGAGGTCACCGACGGGCGTGGCGTGGATGTCGCGCTGGAGGTGACTCCGATGGCGGCCGGTCCCATCACCGACGCCTTCAATGCCGTTCGACACGGGGGCCGCGTCGTGCTCGCGGGGCTCAAGGGCGGACGGGACATCCCCCTCAACACCGACCTCATCATCAACCGCGCTCTCACCGTCAAGGGTGCGTTCGGGGTCGATGCCACCGCCAACAAGAAGGCGATCGCGCTGCTGGAGTCCGGCCGCTTCCCCCTGGAGAAGCTGCACACGCACACGTTCGGTCTCGACGAGGTGGGTGTCGCGATCGAGACGCTCGCCGGCGAGCGAGACGACAAGACCGCCATCCACGTCTCGGTACACCCGAGCGCCACCTGAGCCCAGAGAGGCCCGCCGTGATCATCGACGCCCACGCCCACCTGCTTCCCCGCGACTATCCGGCCGATGCGCCGGTCTGCTTTCCGCACATGGAGCCGATCGAGAACTCGACCGACCGCCTGCTCGTCTTCGACCAGATGCGCTTCCCGGCCAAGGAGGTGTTCTTCGAATCCGAGCGGCGGATCGAGGCGATGGATGCGTCGGGCGTCGACGCCGAGGTCGTCAGCCCCATGCCTCCTCTGCTGCGCTACGACCTGCCCGCTGCCGACGGACTCGCCCTCGCCCGCCACGTCAACGAGTTCGCCGCCGGAATGAGCGCGTACGCGCCGGATCGGATCATCGCGCTGGGTATGGTGCCGATGCAGGATCCGGATGCCGCGACCGCCGAGCTCGCGGCGATCGGGGAGCTGGGGCTCGCGGGCGTGGAGATCGCCTCCAATGTCCTGGGCAGCTCGATCGGCGACGAGAAGTTCCTGGGGTTCTTCCAGGAAGCGGAACGTCTGCGCGTCCCGATCTTCGTGCACGCGATGCCGTCCCCGATGGACCGCCTGCCGGCGGCTGCGATGGGAACCTACGTCGTCGGTATCGAGGGCGTCTTCGCCGCGGCATCCATGATCCTCGGCGGTACCGCAGCGGCATGTCCCGATCTGCAGATCTCGTTCAGCCACGCCGCAGGTGGGCTCGCGATGATGCTCCCGCGCGCGAACTACTTCTGGGGCGGTTCCTGGAACGAGGAGCCGAAGAACCCGGAGCGTGCGGTCTTCCCCGACGACGGTCCGTCTCCGCTGGAGTACGCGCGGCGGTTCTACTACGACTCGATGGTGTTCGACCGCCGAGCGATCCGCTACCTCATCGATCTGTTCGGGGCGGACCGCCTGCTGGTGGGGTCGGACTTCCCCGCGATGCTGCGTGAGGAACCCGCCGCGCGGACGCTGCGCTCGATGGATCTGCCCGACGACCAGTGGCAGGACATCGCGTGGCGCAACGCGCTGCGGTGGCTCGGCCGCCACACCGACGCCGTGGCCGACCCCGCTCTTTCGTCCGGCGGAAGAGGCATGGATCGCCGCTGAGGCGTCGGCAAGACTTCCCATCAAGCCCGTTCGCCCGTGGACTGCGCGGTCACAGAGTCGTCGGCCGCGAACCCGGTCCTCACACCCAGGGAGCATCACATGAACAGCAGCCAGAGGCGTGATCGGTCAGTTGCACGGATGGTCGGCTCATTCGCCGTCATCCTGAGCCTCGGCCTTTCCACCATCGCGTGCGCCGCCGGCGGTGGCGGCGGCGACGACGACGCCACCGGTGGCGGTGACGGCGAGGCGCAGTCCGGCGGCAGCGTCACGACCCTGCTCGACGCCGGTTTCTCCGGCGGCTGGAACACCGGGCTCGATCCGGCCACCAGCAACACCGTCGGCGCGAACCTCCCGCAGAACTCAGCGATCTTCGGCGGCCTGTTCACGCTCGAGGCAGACGAAGACGGCGGCAACGCAGGGATCGTCGACAACCAGGCCGAGAGCCACGAGTGGAGTGATGACGACCTCACGCTCACGATCAAGCTGCGCGAGGGCGTCACCTTCACCGACGGAACGCCGATGAACGCCGAGGCCGTCGTGTGGAACTGGATCCGCGCGCTCAATTCCGGCTCGACCGGCACGCCGCGGCTCCAGCTCAACCTCGGGCTGCCCGCCCCCGAGCTCAGCCAGGAGTTCCTCGACAGCCTGTACGCGGCGCTGCCAGCGGATGTCGACCGCAACCTCGTGCAGCAGCACCTCGGCACCATTCGCGGCGGTCGACGACCTCACCGTGTCGATCACGCTCGCAGCGCCGGACGGATCGTTCGTGAACGGCTTCCCGACGTCGAGCCTGAACCTCATCGCATCGCCGACAGCCTACGCGGAGCAGGGCGGTGACGACTTCAAGCAGAACCCCGTCGGGGCGGGTCCGTTCATCATCACGAGCAACACGCTCAGCGAACGCCTCGAGCTCGAGAAGAACCCGGAGTACTTCAAGGACGGGCTGCCGTATCTCGACACGCTGAACTTCCAGTCGGTGCTCGGCGACCAGGTGCTCTACCAGACGCTGCAGGCCGGCCAGGGCGACGTGATCGAGGGGATGGCGAACATCAACCTGATCCAGGAGGCGGAGGGCAACCCCGACGTAGGCGTCTTCCCCGGCGTTCCCACCTCGCCGTACGTGATCCAGCTGAACACGCGCAAGCCGCCGTTCGACGACATCAAGGCGCGCGAGGCGATCTACTACGCCACCGACTTCGAGGCGATCAACAAGGGTCTGTTCAAGGACACGGGCGAGATGAGTCAGTCGTTCACCGCGTCGGGCGGACTGTTCTACAACCCCGAAGTGGAGGGCTACCGCACCTACGACCCCGAGAAGGCGAAGGAGCTCGTCGACGAGATCGGCGGTCTCACCGTGAACCTCGGCACCGTCGACGTCGTCACCGCGAAGGCCGTGACCACCGCGTTGCAGACGCAGTGGAAGGAAGCGGGAATCGACGTCGAGATCGAAGCCGCCCCGCTCGGCGACGTCATCACGTCGTTCATCAGCGGCGAGTGGGAGTCGCTCCTGCAGACCGCCGGCGCGTGGGACCCCTCGGTGGGCATCGGCGTCGCCGTGCGATTCGGGTCGCAGTCTCCGTTCAGCGGTGCGCCGCAGCCGGCCGAACCGGGCGGGACAACGGAGCTCGACGACCTGCTGGCCGCGGCGGTCGCCACGACCGACGAGGCCGAGCGCAAGGCTGTGTACGACGAAATCGCCAAGTACATCTCCGACGAGGCGTACGCCCCGTTCGGGATGGCGTTCTCACCGTCGCAGATCGTGCGCACCACCGTGCATGGCCCCGGGCTCACGACGCCGATCCCGGCCCTCGCGGTCAACTCCGGAGTGCTGTACGACCGGGTCTGGATCGAGCAGTAGTCCGTGGCCGCAACCGCCGAGACCACGTCCATCCGGACCGAGGAGAAGCAGAGCCTCCTCGGCCGGATGGTGGCCTCGCCGCTGATCAGACTGATCGTCCGTCGGGTGCTGGTGGCGATCCCGCTCCTGCTCGCGATCAGCATCCTGGTGTTCGGTCTGCTCGAGGCGATCCCGGGCGACCCAGCCCGCAACGCCGCGGGCATGGACGCCACGGAGGAAGAGGTCGAGGCCGTCCGTCGATCGATGGGTCTCGATCTGCCCGCGCCGGAGCGGTATCTGACCTGGCTCGGCGGCTTCGTCACCGGCAACCTCGGGACTTCATCGGTGAGCGGTCAGAGCGTGACGTCGATGCTCGCCGAGCGGCTCCCGGTCACTCTCGAGCTGGTATTCCTGGCCTTCGTCATCTCCCTCATCGTCGCGGTGCCGGTCGCGCTCCTGGCGGCGCGCAAGCCGGGCGGCATCTTCGACCGGATCGTCATGGTCATCTCGATGACGCTGCTCGCGGTGCCGAACTACGTGATGGCGCTCCTGCTGGTGCTGGTGTTCGCCGTGACGATGCGCGCGCTCCCCGCGATCGGATACGTGCCGATCGATGAGGGGATCATTCCCAACCTGAGGTCGGTGATACTGCCGGTGCTGGCGTTGGGACTCCCGCTCGCGTGTTTCTACGCGCGCTTCCTGCGCGGCGACCTGGTCGAGCAGATCAACTCCGCCGACTACGTCGACACCGCACGGGCGAAGGGCGTCGGCCCGTGGAAGGTGCTGTGGGGGCACGCCTTCCGCAACTCGTCGTTCGGCCTGCTCACCCTTGTGGGCTTGAACGTCGGCGGCCTCATCGGCGGCACGGTCATCGTCGAGCAGATCTTCGCCATGCCGGGCCTCGGATTGATGATGCTCCAGGGCGTGGGCTCGCTCGACACCGCTGTCGTGCAGATCTGCGTCTTCATCTTCGCCGCCGTCGCGGTGTTCGCGAACCTTTTCGTGGACGTCATGTACGCGATCTTGGACCCGAGGATCCGCTATGGCAGTCGCTGATCCGGCAACCACTGTCGCTGCCCTGACGCCGATCGAGGTCACCGGCCGCAGCGCAAATGGGCGGTGCTGCGCAAGCGGCTCGTCGTGTGGATCCCCGCCGGCTTCGTCATACTGTTGATGGCGGTGTGCTACCTGGGTCCGCTCGTTCTGCCGCTGCCCGCGCCGGTGGGCGGCAGCGTCCTCGAGAGCCAACTGCCGCCTGGATCACCGGGGCACCCCCTCGGCACCGATGTGAACGGCAATGACGTGCTGTCGCGGCTCGTGTACGGCGGTCGCGCTTCCCTGACCGTCGCGATTGCGGTGAACGTCATCGGGCTTGTGGTCGGCGGTGTCGTCGGAGCGACGTCGGGGTACCTCGGCGGCAAGGCCGACGCCGTCATCATGTGGGTGCTCGACGTGCTGATCGCGTTCCCCGCCCTCGTCCTGACGATCGCGATCGCGCAGATCCTCGGACCCAGCCTCCCCAATACGATCCTCGCACTGACGGCATTCGCCGTGCCCGCCTTCGCACGCATCGCCCGAGCGGCGACACTCCGCGTGGTCAACATGCCCTTCCTGCAGGCCGCCCGACGTCAGCGGCAGCCCGTGGTGGCGCATCCTGCTGCGGCATATCGCTCCTAACATCATCCCGCAGATGCTGAACTTCGCACTGCTCGGAATGGGCATCGTGATCGTCACGGAAGGTGCCCTGAGCTTCCTCGGGATGGGCATCCCCGCACCGAGCCCCAGCTGGGGCAACATGATCTACGACGGGCAGCAGTCCCTATCGGCAACGCCGTTGCTCGTGCTGTGGCCGAGTCTGGCGCTGCTGGTGACCGTGCTGGCCTTCAACCTGCTCGGCGAGAACGTTCGAGACGAAATGAGTGCCCGATGACCATCACCGAGCGAGGCACCGGACACTCGACCTCCACAGGCGACGAGTCGGATGTCGTGCTGTCCGTCCGTGACCTGCGCGTCACGTTCTCCCGCGCCGGACGCAAGGTATACGCCGTCAACGGGCTGTCCTACGATCTGCGCGCCGGAAAGATGCTGGCGATCATCGGGGAGTCCGGCTCCGGCAAGTCGGTGAGCGTGCGCGCGCTCATGGGCCTCCTGCCCCCCAGCGCGTCGATCACCGGTTCGGCGATGCGGGCGGGCACCGAGCTCGTGGGCATGACCGACAAGCGGATGCGCGACATCCGCGGTGCGGACATCTCGATGGTCTTCCAAGACCCGGCGCGGTCGTTGAACCCGACCATGAGCGTCGGGGCGCAGATCACCGAGGCCATCCGCACCAAGAATCCCGTCACTCGGAAGGCCGCCGCCGAACGGGCGGTCGAGCTGCTCAAGCTGGTTCGCCTGCCCGCAGCCGAACGCCGTTTTCACGAGTACCCCCACCAGCTGTCTGGCGGGATGCGTCAGCGCGTCATGATCGCCATCGCCCTGGCCAGCAACCCGAAGGTGCTCATCGCCGACGAGGCGACGACCGCGCTGGATGTCACGACCCAGGCGCAGATCATGGAGTTGCTGGTCGACCTGCAGGACCGGCTCGGCACCGCAGTCATCATGATCAGCCACGACCTCGGCCTCGCGGCCAGCTACGCCGACGATGTGCTCGTCATGTACGCCGGCGAGGCGGTCGAGAAGGCCGAGACGGCGACGCTGTTCCAGAACGTGCGGATGCCGTACACCAAGGCGCTCCTCGGCGCGATCCCGCAGCTGACCACCGTGCCGCACTCGCTGTTGACGGTGATCGGCGGTCACCCGCCCGATCTGTCCCAGCTGCCGCCCGGATGCCCGTTCCAGCCGCGATGCCCGCGCGCGGTGGCGAAGTGCGCCGAACATCCGCCCCTCGCCGAGCACGAGCCGCGGCATTGGTACGCCTGCTGGAATCCGGTTCCCAGCGGCGAGGACTGGGCGCTCGCCCAACCCGCTGACGGAGTGCCCGCCGAGGACGACACGCTCGACGACGCCGAGCAGCTGACCACCGAAGGCTTCGTCCCGCCGGTGGGGACTCTGCTGACCGCGGGGGTCATCCCGAGCGAGGACCACGTTCCGAAGAAGGGGGAGCTGTCGTGAGCACTGGCCAGACTGTCGGCGCCGATCCCACCGTCGAGAACGAGCCCCTGCTATCGGTGCGCAACATCGTGCAGGAGTACGTCAGCCGCGGGCCGGGAAACGTGAAGGCCGGCGTCGTGCACGCGGTCTCGGACATCTCGTTCGATCTGCCCCGCGGCCAGACGCTCGGCGTCGTAGGAGAGACGGGATCGGGAAAGTCCACCCTCGCCCGTGCGATCATCCAGGTCGAGCGACCCAAGTCCGGCGCCGTCATCTTCCGCGGAAACGACATCGTCGGCTTGCCGCAGCGCAAGCTCAAGAAGGTCCACGCCGAGATGCAGATGGTGTACCAGGACCCGTTCGGCTCGCTCAACCCGCGCTGGCGGGTGGAGGACGTGGTGGCCGAGCCCCTGCTCGGGCACACCAAGATGCCCCGGGAACAGCGGCGGGCGCGGGTGCGGGAACTCCTCGAACTCGTGGGCCTCAAGCCCGACACCTACCTGCGCCGCCGGCCCATCGAGTTGTCGGGCGGGCAGGCGCAGCGTGTCGCGATCGCCCGCGCGATCGCCCTCAATCCCGCACTGATCATCTGCGACGAGGCGATCTCGTCGCTCGACGTGCTGATCCAGGCGCAGGTGCTGAATCTCTTCGAGAAGCTCCGAGTCGAACTGGGGCTGTCGTACCTGTTCATCGCGCACGACCTCGCAACCGTGAAGCAGATCAGCGACCAGGTCGCCGTCATGCATCTCGGCCAGCTCGCCGAGATCGGCCCGGCCGAGGAGATCTACCGCGCCCCACGGCATCCGTACACCCGTGCCCTGCTCGACTCCATCCCGGGGCTCGACCCCGTCACGGGCATAGCGCGCAAGCCGGTGACGCTCAAGGGCGAGCCTCCGTCACCACTGAACCCGCCGAGCGGATGCCGGTTCCGCACTCGCTGCCCGCGGGCGCAGGATCTGTGCGCCGAGGTCATGCCGCCTCTCACCGAACATGACCCCGGGCACTTCGCCGCGTGCCACTTCCCGCTGGAGGCCCCCGCGGTCATCTCGAGCGAGTCGCTCGTAGCGTCGATCCGCCGCACCGGCCCGGCGGCCGAGCCCATCAACCGGCGCTGAGTCGCGTGCTCGCGCGCAACGACAGTGCAGCATCCCTCCCGTGGCGAGGTGATGCTCAGGGTCGTTGCGCGTCCGGGTTCACCACGTCACGTGCGCGAGGTACCGGATCCATCGGTGGCGCCGTCGAAGCGCCGGAGCCGGGGCGGCCCGTCCAGAAGGGGCCCCAACTCGGGCACCGCGCCCTCGTTCATGCGGTAGGCACGGTACGCCTGCTCGGCCTCGGCACTGCGCCACTCCTCGTAGAGAGTCCACGCGGCAGGGTCGTCGCGGTCGACGAGCCAATCGATCCGGTCCGCGCCATCGAAGCGCCGCGTCTGGGCGAGCATCGCCTCGAAGATAGCGCGCGCGTCGTCGATAGACGCTGGCATGATCTGAAACTCGACGAGCGCGACGATCGGCATGAGGATCCTCCGTGGCAGACCGAGATGACGGATGCAGTCAGTCTGCCGCCCACGTTAGGCGCTGTCGCCGCAGGCGGACCGCCGCAGTTCCGCCGGACGGAAGTGCCAACCGCCTCCGGCGCGAGCCCGCCCGACGACACGGGAGTGCGGCGACAACGGCGAATCGATTCCGTGGTGCGGAAGTGAGTGTTCGCGGCCGGGCTCGTGCGCCGATAGTGGGACTGCACCGTTCGCTGAAGGAGGTCTCGGACTGATGACGGCTCCTCTCGTAGCGCCCGCCGAGCAGTTGTACAACCCTGTCGTGGACACCATGCCGTGGGACGAACTGCAGGACCGGCAACTCGACGCGTTCACCGACATGCTGGGGCGGCTGCGCACCTACGACGTCTGGCGGGAGCGCCTTCGCAGCGCGCCGGCCACGATACGTTCACTCGACGCGCTCACCGACGTGGCGATCACGACCAAGGAGGATCTGCGCGCCGCGCAGGCCGAGCCTTCACCCGACCGGCCGCTCGGGCGGTTCCAGCTCGTCGATGCCGATGAGCTCGTGCAGATCACCAGTTCGTCGGGAACTACCGGAACCCCCGTGTTCTTCGGCCTGACCGAGAACGACCTGAGGCGCTGGACGGCCGGTATCGCCAACGCCTACCGCACCGCGGGAGTCGCCGCGGGATCCCGGGTCGCCCACACCACGGGTATGGCGATAGTCGCCGGCGGGCTCCCATACGCCGACGGCATCCGCGGCACGGGCGGCACGCTCGCTTGGATCGGCGGCCAGACCACGTCCCGCATGGCGCTATCGATGCAGCGCCTGCAGCTGAACGTCCTCGTGGGCACGGCCTCCTTCGTCACCCACTTCGCGCACCGGTGCGAGGAAGAACTCGGGGTGGCCGCCACCGACCTCGCCGTGCGCACGGTGATCGCCGGAGGTGAGCCGGGGGCGGGCGTGCCGCACATCCGCCAGGGGATGCTCGATGCTTGGGGCGCGACACGGGTGAGCGAGCTCATGGGCCTTGGCGATGTGCTGCCGGCCATGTGGGCGGAGTGCAGGGAAGGGCACGGGATGCACTTCACCGCTGCGCCGGATGTGCTCGTGGAATTGGTCGATCCCCAGACCCTGGCGCACGTCCCGTGGGAGGCCGGCGCCACCGGCGAAGCGATCTATACGACCCTGACGCGCGAGGCATCCGCCGTCGTCCGGTTCCGCTCCCGCGACCAGCTCACGGTGACCGCGCTCGAGTGCGCGTGCGGGCGAACCGCACCGACGGTCCGCTGCGTCGGACGCACCGACGACATGCTGATCTTCAAAGCGATGAACGTCTATCCCACGGCGATCCGCGACGTCGTGCTCGACGTCGCCTCCGAACACCTGACCGGCTCGATGCGCATCCGCAAGGACTCCGCCGACCAGGTGCGGTTCGACGACCCGATCCCGGTCGAGGTCGAGCTGCGAGACGGCGTCGAAGGTGCCGTCGCCGCCACTGCACTGGCGGACGCCGAGGAATCGGTGCGACAGTTGCTGCGGGTGCGCGTGCGGATCGAACCGGTTCAGGTGGGTGTGATCCCGGTCAGTTCGTATAAGAACGCGCTGACATACGTCGCCGAGCGGTGACGAAATCAGGAAGAAGGATGCTGTGACCACCACGATCGACTCGCGACCGGTGCACGCCGCTGACGCGATCTACGCGGGCGGCCGGTGGGTGCCCGCAATCACGTCCGCCCGCATCACCGTCCAGAACCCGTACGACCTCTCGACCGTCGGCTCCGCTCCGGACGGATCCGCCGAAGACGTCGACGTCGCGGTTCGCGCCGCGCGCGAGGCATTCGATCGAGGGCCGTGGCCGCGGCTGAGCCCGGCCGAGCGGGCCGACTGGATGGAAAAGCTCGCGGACGAGCTGGAGCGGCGCGGCGAATCGACCGCGCAGCTGGTGACCGCCGAGAACGGCCAGCCGATGTGGCTGTCGCGGCCGCTTAGCGGAAGCGTCCCCGCGGTGCACCTGCGGTATTACGCCGGACTGATCCGCGACTACCGGCAGGAGCAGGAGCGACCCAATGTCCACTCAGCGGGCGCGTCGGTCATCCGTACCGAGCCCTTGGGCGTCGCGGGCCTCATCGTGCCATGGAACTATCCGCAGTCACTGCTGACGGGCAAGCTCGCCCCCGCGCTCGCGGTGGGCTGCACAGTCGTCATCAAGCCCGCGGCCGAAACGCCGCTGGACGCTCTCGAGCTCGCCGATGCCGTCGACGAGATCGGGATGCCGCCGGGCGTGGTCAACGTGGTCACGGGCGGACGCGAGACGGGGGCGGCGCTGGTCGATCACCCCGGCGTCGACAAAATCGCGTTCACCGGCTCGACCGCCGCCGGCCGCATCATCGCGGCACGCTGCGGGGCGCGACTGATCCCCGCGACACTCGAGCTCGGCGGAAAATCGGCAGCTGTCGTGCTCGACGACGCCCAGGCGGACAAGGTGCTGTCGGAGCTGCGATCCCTGTCGTTCATGAACAGCGGCCAGACATGCTTCCTGCTCTCTCGCGTGCTCGTGCCGCTACGCCGGTTCGGCGAGTTCACCGAGGGCCTGACGGAGCTGGCGCGATCGCTGGTGGTCGGCGACCCGCGTGAGGACGCGACAGAGCTCGGACCGCTGGTCTCGGAGCGCATCCGCAAGCGGGTGCGCGGCATGGTCGATGACGGGGTGGCGGGCGGTGCCCGCGTAGTGACCGGCGGCAAGGACCTTCCCGGGGAGCCGGGGTTCTTCTACGAGCCCACCATCGTGACCGACGTGGCTTCCGCGAGCGCGCTCGCGCAGGAAGAGGTCTTCGGTCCGGTCGTGGTCGTGGCCCCCTACTCCTCCGACGAGGAGGCGATCGCGCTCGCGAACGACACGCAGTACGGCCTCGGCGGGGCGGTGTTCAGCGCCGACGAGGAGCGCGCGATGGATGTGGCGCGCCGCATCGAGACCGGCACGATCGGCATCAACGGCTACCGTCCCGACCAGAACTCGCCGTTCGGCGGCTACAAGGCCTCGGGCCTCGGGCGTGAGAACGGGCCTGAGATGCTGGCGAACTTCCTGAACGTCAAGGCCGTCTACCGCTGACGCAGCTTCGCCCCTGCTGGTGAAGAGTCTGCCCCAGGCGGATTCGTCACGGCCGAGCCAACTCGCTCAACGAGCGGAATCATTCACGCGAACAGCTCCTGCATCCTCCGCGCGCCCTCCAGCAGCGCCTCGTCGCCGAGGGCGTACGACAGCCGCAGGTATCCGCTCGGCCCGAAGGCCTCGCCGGGAACCACCGCCACCTCGACCTCCTCGAGGATCAGGTCGGCCAGCTCCAGGGACGACGCCGGGGTCTTGCCGCGCCACTCGCGGCCGAGCAGACCCTGCACGTCGGGGTACACGTAGAACGCGCCGAGCGGGTTCGGCACCGTGACGCCCTCGATCTTCGAGAGCTCGTCGACGATCAGCCGCCGGCGGCGGTCGAAGGCGAGCCGGAAGCCCTCGGCCTCGGTCTGCGGGCCGGTCAGCGCCGCGAGTGCGGCGCGCTGGGCGATGTTGTTCACGTTGCTCGACAGGTGGGACTGCAGGTTCGCCGCGAGCTTGATGGCGTCCTTCGGGCCGACCATCCAGCCCACTCGCCAGCCGGTCATCGCGTAGGTCTTCGCCACGCCGTTCACCAGGATCGTCTGCCCCGCGGCATCCGGCACCGCCTCGACGATCGACACCGCGCGCGCGCCCTGATAGACGAGATTCTGGTAGATCTCGTCGGAGATGATCCAGATGCCGTGCTCCACGGCCCATTCGCCGATCGCCCGCGTCTCCTCGGGGCTGTAGACAGCGCCGGTCGGGTTGGACGGGGACACGAACACCAGCACGGTGGTGCGCTCGGTGCGGGCGGCCTCGAGCTGCTCGACCGTGACCTTGTACTCCTGGTCGGCGCCGGCGAAGACCTCGACCGGCACGCCGTCGGCCAGCGCGATCGCCTCGGGATACGTCGTCCAGTACGGCGCCGGCAGCAGCACCTCGTCGCCCGGGTTCACGACCGCCTGGAACGCCTGATAGACCGCCTGCTTGCCGCCGTTCGTGACGACGATCTGGGATGCCTCAACCTCCAGCCCCGAGTCGCGCAGGGTCTTCGCGGCAATCGCCTCGCGCAGCACCGGGAGCCCGACGGCCGGCGTGTAGCGATAGTTCGCCGGGTCGAGCAGCGCCTCCGCCGCGGCATCCACGACGAACTGCGGCGTGGAGAAGTCGGGCTCGCCCGCGGCGTAGCTGATCACCGGCCGCCCGGCGGCCTGAAGGGCCTTCGCCTTCGCATCGACCTTCAGCGTCGCGGACTCGGCGATGGCACTGAGCTTCTGGGAGAGGGGAGCGCGTTCTGTCACGGCTACGAGCGTAGTCGCCCGCGCCCGGCGGCGAGGAGGCAGTCGGCGCGGTCTCGGACTTCTGCTCGCGACGGAGCGGGGCATCTCCCGGGGATGCCGGGGCGCGACCCTGACAGCGCGCCCCGGCCCCCCGGCCCGTCGTCAGTCCAGCTCGAGCGGCCAGACCGGACGCAGTTCGATCGTGCCGTGGGTGGCCATCGGATGCCGCGTCGCGACCTCGATGGCCTGCTCGATCGTGTCGCACTCCAGCAGATCGAACCCGGCGATCCACTCGTGCGTCTCGGCGTACGGACCGTCCGTGACGCTCACCTTGCCGTTGCGACGGCGGATCGTCTTCGCGTGCGACGGCGGCCGCAGCCGGTCGCCATCGGTGGCCTTGCCCTGACCGTAGGTCTCGTCGACCCACTCCTCGATCGTGAGCAACGGGTCTTCCTCGGTGGTGAGATCCGGATCGGCTACCACGAGCATCAAATACTTCATCGCATGTCCCTTCTGTTGAGCGACGTTACGTGAAGGGCGTCGAACCGGTCGTGTCGGCATCGACAAACTCGCGGGGCTTTCTCCCTCTCTCTCTTCGCCGAGACTGCAAGGGGAGGTCGAGACAGCGGGTAGACCCCGCAGTCTCGACCTCCCGATGCAGTCTCGCGGGGCTAGTCCGTCTCCACCAGGTAGCGCGAGTACGCCGTCAACGTCAGGAACGCCGGGAATTCCTCGCGGAGCGCCACCTCGCGGAACACCTCGGCAGCGTCGTCGAAGCGGTCACCCTCGCGGCGGTCGACTTCGCTGAGCACCCCGGAGATGAGGCCCTCGACGTACTCCCGCGTGATGGGTGTGCCGTCCTCGGTGGTGCGGTCCTGGTGGATCCACTGCCACACCTGGCTGCGCGAGATCTCGGCGGTCGCGGCATCCTCCATCAGGTTGTCGATCGCCACGGCGCCGAGGCCTCGCAGCCACGCCTCCATGTAGCGGATCGCCACCGACACGTTCGCGTGCACGCCTGCGGCGGTCACCGGCCGGCCGATGTGCACGTTCAGCAGATCGGATGCCTTCACCTCGATGTCGTCGCGCTGACGATCGAGTTGATTCGGGCGCTCGCCGAGAACCGCGTCGAACTCGGCCATCGCCGTCGGGATCAGGTCGGGATGCGCCACCCACGTGCCGTCGAAGCCGTCGCCCGCCTCGCGCTTCTTGTCGGCGGCGACCTTCTCGAAGGCGCGCTGCGTCACCTCCGGGTCGCGGCGGTTCGGGATGAACGCGCTCATGCCGCCGATCGCGAACGCTCCGCGCTTGTGGCACGTCTTCACGAGCAGCTCGGTGTACGCCCGCATGAACGGGACGGTCATCGTGACCTCGCTGCGGTCGGGGAGCACGAATCGCGCGCCGCGGCCGCGGTAGTTCTTGATGATCGAGAAGATGTAATCCCAGCGGCCGGCGTTCAGGCCAGCGCAGTGGTCGCGCAGCTCGAAGAGGATCTCCTCCATCTCGAACGCTGCCGGCAGCGTCTCGATCAGCACGGTCGCGCGGATCGTGCCGTGCGGGATCCCGACGTAGTCCTCGCTGAAGCTGAAGACGTCGTCCCACAGCTTCGCCTCCTCGCTCGACTCGATCTTGGCCAGGTAGAAGTACGGCCCGCGCCCGCTGGCGATCAGCCGCTTCGCGTTGTGGAAGAAGTACAGCCCGAAGTCCACCAGCGACCCGGATGCCGCCAACCGGCGACCCGTGCGGTCCGTGAAGCACAGGTGCTGCTCACCCAAGTGCCACCCGCGCGGGCGCATCACGATCGTGGGTGTGCGCTCGGCCGTGACCTCGTAGGTCTTGCCCTCGCGACTCGTGAAGCGCAGCTCACCGCGGATCGCATCGCGCAGCGACAGCTGACCCTCGATGACGTTTCCCCAGGTCGGGCTCGTCGCGTCTTCCTGATCGGCGAGCCAGACCCGCGCGCCGGAGTTCAGCGCGTTGATCGTCATCTTCGGATCGGTCGGGCCGGTGATCTCGACACGGCGGTCCTCGAGTCCCGGTCCGGCGCCTGCGACCTGCCACTCCGCGTCCTCGCGGATGTGCGCGGTGTCGTCACGGAACCGAGGGTCGTGCCCGTTGCCGATCTCGAAGCGCCGGCGCATCCGGTCGGCGAGCCGGTCGTGTCGGCGGCCGCCGAAGCGCTGGTGCAGCTCGGTCAGGAAGGCGACGGCATCCGGGGTGAGGATCTCGTCGTATCGGTCGCGCACGGCACCGAGGATCTCGATCGAAGGCGTGTGCGTGGTCCGGATGGGTGTCGTGGTGGTGGGCGGGGAGCCCGTGTCGGTGAGAGTCATGGTGGTCCTGGCTTCCTGTTGTGTGCGTTCCCCTGTCACAACACGCCGGCAGGGGGCGCGATTTGTGACAGGGGAGCGAGGTTTGGGTCAGGATGCCGCCGCCGGCCTGGTAGGCCAGTCGCGGCATCCGGTGGGTCAGTGGAACTGCTGCGCCTCGGTGGATCCCACCAGGGCGAGGGTTGCGCTGTCGGGGTTGAGCGCGGTTGATACGCGGTCGAAGTAGCCGGTTCCGGCTTCCCGCTGGTGCTTGGTGGCGGTGTAGCCCTGGGCCTCGGCGGCGAACTCGGCCTCCTGCAGCTCGACGTACGCGCTCATGGCGCGGTCGGCGTAGCCGGTGGCGAGCTCGAACATCGAGTAGTTCAGGGCGTGGAAGCCGGCGAGGGTGATGAACTGGAACTTGTAGCCCAGGTCGGCCAGCTCCTGCTGGAAGGTAGCGATCTGCTGATCGTCGAGGTGCCGCTTCCAGTTGAACGACGGCGAGCAGTTGTACGCCAGCAGCTTGCCGGGGTACCGCGCGTGGATCGCGGTCGCGAACTCGCGCGCCAGCTCGATGTCGGGCTCGCCGGTCTCGACCCAGATCAGGTCGGCGTACGGCGCGAAGGCGAGACCGCGGCTGATGACCGCGTCCAGTCCGGGGGTGACCCGGTAGAACCCCTCGCTCGTGCGCTCGCCGGTGGTGAACTCGCGGTCTCGCTCGTCGACGTCGCTGGTGAGCAGGTCCGCCGCAAGCGCGTCGGTGCGCGCGATGATGACGGTCGGCACGCCGGCGACGTCGGCGGCGAGCCGAGCCGCGTTCAGGGTGCGGATGTGCTGCTGGGTCGGCACCAGCACCTTGCCGCCCAGATGGCCGCACTTCTTCTCGGACGCGAGCTGGTCCTCCCAGTGGATGCCGGCGGCGCCGGACTGGATCAGCGACTGCGCGAGCTCGTACGCATTCAGCGGCCCGCCGAAGCCGGCCTCGGCGTCGGCGACGATCGGCGCGAGCCAGTCCTGCGTCAGCTCGCCCTCGGCATGCTCGATCTGGTCCTGACGGATCAACGCGTTGTTGATGCGGCGCACAACGGCCGGCACCGAGTTGGCGGGGTAGAGGCTCTGATCGGGGTAGGTCTGCCCGGCGAGGTTGCCGTCGGCCGCGACCTGCCAACCGGAGAGGTAGATCGCCTTCAGCCCGGCGCGGATCTGCTGCACGGCCTGACCGCCGGTGTAGGCGCCGAGCGCCCGGATGTAGTCCTCGGTGTGCAGCAGGTTCCAGAGGTTCTCTGCGCCGCGGTGGGCGAGTGTCGACTCCTCGCGGACCGAGCCGCGGAGGGCGACGACGTCTTCGGCGGTGAAGGTGCGCTCGATGCCGTCCCAGCGCGGGTCGGTGTCCCAGATCTCCTGGAGTTCGGCGGCGGTCTGCGTCTGGTCGCCCGCACGGAGCGGCGGCTGGCCGGGGGTGGCGTGGATCGTCATGTCGGTCTCCTGTCGGATGCCGCGGCTCGAGGCCGACGGCTGCTGTTCTTGGCTCCACTCTGGGTGAAGTCCAGAACCCCAACCGGCGAATTCTCGTGTGAAGTTTCGGTGAAGTTCTGCTTTCGTGACAGAATCGCCGAATGACGACGACGGATGCCGCGCAGCACGACGCCGACCTGATCGACGATGAAGAGGTGGATTCACTCACGATCGGCCGCCGCATCCGCCAGCTGCGCACCGCACGCGGCATGACTCTCGACGAGCTCGCCGGGACCGTCGGTCGCGTGCCCAGCCAGCTCTCGATGATCGAGAACGGGCGGCGCGAGCCGAAGCTCACGCTGCTGCGAACGATCGCGCGGGCCCTGGGCACGACGCTGGACGCGCTGCTGGAGTCCGAGCCGCTCGACGAGCGCTCGACGATGGAGATCGCCCTCGAGCGGGCGATGCGCGGGCAGACCTTCCGGGCCCTCGGCATCCCGCCGTTCCGAATCGGCAAGACCGTGCCGAACGAGGCGCTCGCCGCGATGCTCGCCCTGCAGGGCGAGATCGAGCGGCTGCGCGACGAGCGTGCGGCGACCCCCGAGGAGGCGCGCCGGGCCAACGTCGCTCTTCGCAGACTGATGCGCACGCAGAACAACCACTTCCCCGAGCTGGAGGAGCAGGCGCGGCAGCTCCTCGGTGCGGTGGATCACCCGGGCGGTCCGCTGACGCAGCGAACAGCATCCGACATCGCCGCCCATCTGGGATTCACGCTGCACTACGTTCCCGACCTGCCGCAGACCACCCGCAGCGTTGCCGACATCAAGAACGGGCGGCTGTACCTCTCCAGCCGTCTGACGGCGAAGGGCGACCCCCGCACGGCTGTGCTGCAGGCCCTCTCCAGCCGGATCCTCGGTCACCGCGAGCCGACGAGCTACGCGGAATTCCTCCGCCAGCGCGTCGAGACCAACTACCTGACGGGCGCGCTGTTGATCCCCGAGGAGCACGCGGTGCCGTTCCTGCAGGAGGCGAAGGGCCGGCGCGCGATCTCGATCGAAGACCTGCGGGACGCGTACTCGGTGTCGTACGAGACCGCCGCGCACCGCTTCACGAATCTCGCGACGGTGCACCTCGGCATCCCGGTGCACTTTCTCAAAGTCCACGAGTCGGGCACGATCACGAAGGCGTACGAGAACGACGACGTGAACTTCCCGGCCGATCGGCTCGGTGGGATCGAGGGGCAGATGTGCTGCCGGCGGTGGACGAGCCGCGTCGTGTTCGACGAGGACGACCACTTCAACCCGTACTACCAGTACACCGACACCGGCAACGGCACGTATTGGTGCACCGCCCGGGTGGAGGCGTCGAGCGAGGGAGCGCACTCGGTCAGCGTCGGCGTGCGCTTCGACGACACGAAGTGGTTCTTGGGGCGCGACACCCCGAACCGGGGCGTGTCGAAGCACTCGGTGGAGGTGTGCTGCCGCCGCGCGCCCGCGGACCTCGAGGCCTCGTGGCGCGAAAACTCCTGGCCGAACGTGCGGACTCCCCGCACGTTGCTGGCGACGCTGCCGACGGGCGCGTTCCCGGGCGTCGACACCACCGACGTCTACGAGTTCCTCGAGGCGCACGCCCCGCGCTGAACGGCCTCGCCGCTGACGCGAACCCATCTCTACGCGCGAGCCCATGCGCTGGCGCGGCGTCGAAGGCATGGGCTCGCGGCGACGGTGTGGGTTCGACGGGATGCCGGTGCGCGCGGCGGACACGGGCGAGCGGGAGCGCGGGCTGCTCGCCTGTCACATTCTGCGGGTCGTGTCGGCGTGTTGTGACAGACGAGCGGATGCCGCCACGAGCGCGTTCAGGGCGGATCAGGACGAGAGGCGCAGCGCCGCCCAGATCTCGGCGCGAGCGGCGAAGGACGAGAGGTCGACGTCGAGCGCCCGTTCCGCGGCGGCGATCCGCGCCCGGACCGTGTGCCGGTGCACGCCGAGCGCGCGGGCTGTCGCCTCGTGCGAGCAGTCGTTCGCGAGCCACGTCCGCACCGTCTCGAGCAGCGCCGTGCCGTGATCGAGGTCGTGCCGCACCAGCGGCGCAAGGGCGGCTGCGGCGACCGTGCGCGCCTCATCCGACGGCGGAACCGAGAGCACGCCGGTGCGTGCGACGTCGGCGAAGTGCGACACGCGCTCCACCCCGCGGTCGCGGGCGAGCCGCGCCTGATCGGTCGCGCTCGAGAACGCGTCGTACCCCGCGGGATCCGAGACTCCGATCCGCGCGCCGAACCGGTCCGCGAACTCGTCGAGCACATCGGCCTGCCCCGCGTGGACCACGAGCACGAGTCCGTCCTCGCCGCGGCCGAAGAACAATCCGCCGGCGCGCTCGTCGGCGCGCAGCTCGAGCCACTCGCGCGCCGCGTCGCGGCGGGCGGCCCCGGCATCCGTCATCGCCACCACGATCGGCGCGGCGGGCAGCCCGCCCCACAGATCGCGCGCGATTCGCCGAGCCAGGGCGGGATCGTCGCTGCGAAGGGAATGGACGAGCCCGGCCCGCAGCAGCGTGCGTGCTCGATCCAGCCCCTGTTGCTGCTCGAGGGCGAGCCCGGCCATCGCGACGACCGCCGTCACGACGCCACGGCCCTCCTGGTCGAGATCGCCGGCCCCCATCGCGATCACGCCCCGAAGGCGGCCGCCGCGGCCGAGGGTCTGCAGGGTGAACGGCACGCCGCCGATGCGGAGTGAGGATGCCGCGCGGGCGCCTCGCCGCAGGACGACGCCGACTTCGGCCAGCAGCTCTCCCGCGACGGCGGGCTCGAGCGACGATGGATGTTCGCGCGTGAGAGTGCCCGCCGCGTCGAACAGCCCGACCCACGCGTCCAGCTGACGGGCGAGCTCCGCAAGCGTGGCCCCCAGCCCGTCCGGGCGCAGCGCCGCCAGCGAGATCGCACGCTGCGCGGCGAGAGCCCAGCTGCGTCGCGCGTAGGACTGAGCCGCGATCGCCTCCGCACCGGCGCGGGCCACGGCGATGAACGGCGTGCGGTAGGGCACCTCGAACAGCGGCATCCGCTCGGCACGGCACGCGTCCGCCAACAGCGGCGGAATGCCGTCGCGCACCACCTCGGTGCCGAAGCCGAGACCGACCACGCCGCGGGCCGACAGCCGGCGGACGTACGCGAGGTAGAGCAAGGCGTCGTCTGCGGCATCCTGAAACTGGGTGCCGGTCGTGAGCAGCGCGAGGCCCTCGGACAGGAAGGGCGTGGGGTCGGTCAGGTCGGAGCTGTGCACCCACCGCAGCGGACGGTCGAGGGCGCCCTCACCGAGGAAGGCTTCGTCGCCCTCCAGGCGCAGGTGCAGGTCGCGTCGACCGAGCAGCGCGCGCAGGGTCGGAGCTTCTGCGGCGGTCACCATGCGAATCCTCTCGATGTACCGTGCGTACGGTTGCTACCCCCAGAATGTACATCGCGGCGCGTGCGGCCGGTGCGTCGCGACGCCTACGCTCACGAGCATGAGCACGTCTGCCCCCGACACCATGTCTGCACCCAGCACGTTCGCGCCCATTCCGCTCGGCGGTCCCACCCTCCCGCAGGAGCGGCGGATGGTCACGAGCATCCCGGGGCCGCGCTCGCAGGAGCTGATCGCCCGCAAGGCGGCCGCGGTCGCCGCCGGCGTCGGGCACACCGTCCCGATTCAGGCGGTCGCGGCCGGTGGAGGAGTCGTCGTCGATGCAGACGGGAACTCCCTGATCGACCTCGGAGCCGGCATCGCCGTGACGACGCTCGGCAACGCTCATCCCAAGGTCGTCGAAGCCGTTCAGGCGCAGGTCGCGCAGTTCACGCACACCTGCTTCATGATCTCGCCGTACGAGTCCTACGTCGGAGTCGCCGAGGCTCTCAACCGCATCACGCCGGGCGACCACGAGAAGAAGAGCGCCCTGTTCAACTCCGGCGCCGAAGCGGTCGAGAACGCCGTCAAGATCGCCCGCAAGTACACCAAGAAGCAGGCGGTCGTCGCCTTCGACCACGGCTACCACGGGCGCACGAACCTGACCATGGCGCTGACGGCGAAGAGCATGCCGTACAAGAGCGGGTTCGGACCGTTCGCGTCGGAGATCTACCGCGCACCGATGTCGTACCCGTTCCGCGACGGACTGAGCGGAGCGGATGCCGCCAACCGCGCGATCTCGATCATCGAGAAGCAGGTCGGTGCCGACAATCTGGCGGCGATCATCATCGAGCCGATCCAGGGCGAGGGGGGCTTCATCGTCCCCGCCGACGGCTTCCTGCCGCGGTTGGCCGAATGGTGTCGCTCGAACCACGTCGTGTTCATCGCTGACGAGATCCAGACCGGCTTCGCCCGCACGGGCGCCATGTTCGCCAGCGAGCTCTTCGGCATCGTGCCGGATCTGATCACGACCGCCAAGGGCATCGCGGGAGGGCTTCCGCTCGCGGCCGTCACGGGCCGGGCCGAGATCATGGATGCCTCGCACGCCGGCGGACTCGGGGGTACCTATGGCGGCAACCCGATCGCGTGCGCGGCCGCGCTCGCCGCGATCGACGCCTTCGAGCACGATGGGCTCATCGAGCGCGCCAACGAGATCGGCACCATCCTCACCGAGCGGCTGACCGAGATGCAGGCCGCCGATCCGCGTGTGGGAGACATCCGCGGCAGGGGTGCGATGATCGCCGCCGAATTCGTCGGTCCGGTGACGGGCGAGCCGGACGGCGCGCTCACCACCGCGATCGCCAAGGCGTGCATCGCCGACGGGGTCATCGTGCTCACCTGCGGCACCTACGGCAACGTCATCCGGTTCCTGCCCCCGCTCTCGATCTCCGACGACCTCCTCCATGAGGGCATGGATGTCGTCGCCGCCGCGCTGAGCGGCGCGTGAGGAGTTCGCGCCGGACCCGGTGGGGGAGCCGGGTCCGGCGCGGCTGTCTTCCTCCCTCACCCGATCGAGCAGAGGAGCCGCAGTGGTCGAGCTGAACCGTGACGTCGTGATCGTGGGGGCGGGCGCCGCGGGGCTCACGGCCGCAAACGAGCTTCGGAAGGCCGGACTCTCGGTCGCGGTCCTCGAAGCCCGCGATCGCGTCGGCGGCCGGTTGTGGACCGACGTCATCGACGGCGCGATGCTCGAGATCGGCGGCCAATGGGTCTCGCCCGACCAGGACGCGCTGATCGAGACCCTCGCCGACCTGGGGCTGGAGACCTACGAGCGCTATCGGGAGGGCGACTCCGTCTACGTCGACGAGGCGGGCAAGCTCACGCGGTTCACCGGTGAGATCTTCCCCGTGCCGCCGGCCACCGAGAAGGCCATGGTCGAGCTGATCGACAAGCTCGACGCCCTGGTTGCCCAGCTGGATCCGGACCGGCCCTGGGAGCATCCCGATGCCGAGGCCCTCGACCGCATCTCGTTCGAAGCGTGGCTGGCAGAGCAGACGGACGACCAGGAGGCGCGCGACAACATCGCGCTGTTCATCGCCGGGGCAATGCTCACCAAGCCCGCGCACGCGTTCTCGACGCTCCAGGCCCTGCTCATGGCCGCAAGCGCCGGCAGCTTCTCGCATCTCGTGGATGCTGACTTCATCCTCGACAAGCGTGTGGTCGGCGGTCTTCAGCAGGTTCCGGTGCTGCTGGCCGAGCGATTGGGAGACGACGTCTACCTCGGTCATGCGGTGCGCACGCTCGAATGGAGCGACCCATCGACCGGCTCAGGTTCGGTGACCGCCGTCGCCGACGGCCTCACGGTCCGAGCCCGTTTCGCGATCGTCGCCCTCGCCCCGAACCTCTACTCGCGGATCTCCTTCGTGCCCGCGCTGCCGCGACTGCAGCACCAGATGCACCAGCACATCTCGATGGGCTTCGTCATCAAGGTGCACGCCGTCTACGACTCGCCGTTCTGGCGTGAGCAGGGCCTGTCGGGCACCGCTTTCAGCCCGTATGAGCTGTCGCACGAGGCTTACGACAACAGCAATCACGGCGACGAACGCGGGACGCTGGTCGGATTCGTGTCGGACCGCAATGCCGATGACGTGTTCCGCCTCTCGGCCGAGGAGCGCAAGGAGCGCATCCTCGAGTCGCTCTCGCACTACTACGGCCCTGAGGCGAAGAACCCGATCGTCTACTACGAGAGCGACTGGGGCTCGGAGGAGTGGACTCGCGGCGCATACGCGGCGAGTTTCGACCTGGGCGGTCTGCACCGGTACGGCGCCGACCTTCGCGAGCCGGTCGGTCCGATCCACTTCGCGTGCAGCGACCTCGCCGGCGCCGGCTACCAGCACGTCGACGGCGCCATCCGCATGGGCCGGCTCGCCGCATCGCACATCATCGAGGAGGCCCGCGCATGAGCGGTCGGATCGTCGTCGGCTACACGGCCACCGAAGCGGGAGCGGATGCCGTCGCCCTCGGTGCGCGTTTGGCCGCGGCATCCGGATCGACGCTGGACATCGTCGTCGTCCTGCCGGGTGAGGATCGGAGCGTGATCACCCCGCCCGACGCGAGTTACGACCGCTACCTCGACGAACAGGCGACGGCCTGGCTTCAGGAGGCGACCGCATCCATTCCGGATGCCGTCCCCACGAGCACCAACGTGCGCTACGCCGACTCCTTCGCCGAGGGCCTGGTGGCCGCGGCAGAGGAGTTCGGAGCCTCGCACATCGTCGTAGGCGCCGCCAATGGCGGGCTGCGCGGACGGCACCGCCTCGGCTCGGTGGCGACCGAACTGCTCCACTCGTCGCACGTCCCGGTCGTCCTCGCCCCGGAAGGCTCCCGCCGCATCGAACCCGCGACGGGCGTCACCCGCATCACGGCGGCGATCGGCACTCGTCCCGGCGCAGACGCCCTCCTCGACGAGGCGACGTCTCTCGCGGCGGACACAGGAGCGGAGCTGCGACTGCTTTCGCTCGTCACCGTGGATCTGCCGGCAAGCGTCGACACGGGCGTCATCCGCATCGCGGGTGCAGCTCACGCCGACCAGGTGCTCGCCCAGGCGCGCGCGGGACTGCCGGGCAACGGCGACACCGAAGTGATCGTGGGGCGCGGCGACAGCATCGAAGACGCCGTCTCGCACCTGAGCTGGGAGCCGGGCGAGGTGGCGATCGTCGGCTCGAGTCGTCTCGCGCAGCCTCGCCGTCTCTTCCTCGGCTCCACCGCTGCGAAGATGCTTCATGAACTGCCCGTACCGATGATCGTGGTGCCGCGCACGCGGGCCGCAGAAGGAGAGTCGCAATGAGCGAACGCCTGGGCGCCGCTGCGCCTCTCGCTCCTACGGCCGGCAAGGAAGCCGGCGGCCTTTCCGCGAAAGGGCTGAGCGCCGGCACGGTCGGCCTCATCGGCGCCGTCGTGATCGGCATCTCGTGCATCGCACCGGCCTACACGCTGACGGCGGCCCTCGGGCCGACCGTGTCGGAGGTCGGCTTCCAAGTGCCCGCGATCATCCTGATCGGCTTCATCCCGATGCTGCTGGTCGCCTTCGGCTACCGCGAACTCAACCGGCAGATGCCCGACTCGGGCACCTCGTTCACGTGGGCGGCCCGCGCGTTCGGGCCCTGGGTCGGCTGGATGGCCGGCTGGGGACTCATCGCCGCGACCATCCTCGTGCTGTCGAATCTGGCCGGCATCGCGGTCGAATTCCTCTTCCTGCTGATCGACCAGATCGCCGGCAGCCCGGGCACGATCGCCGAGCTGGCCTTCAATCCGTTCATCAACGTCGCGGTCTGCCTGCTGTTCATGCTCGGCGCGACGCTGATCTCGTACCGCGACATGCAGACCACCCAGAAGCTGCAGTACGTCCTGGTGACCTTCCAGGTGCTGGTTCTCGTGATCTTCTCCGTCGCGGCCTTCGTGCACGTCGCCCAGGGGAACGCGTTCGACGCGAGCCCCGTCGAGCTGTCGTGGTTCAACCCCTTCGCCGTCGGCTCGTTCACGGCCGTCGTCGCCGGGCTGTCGCTCTCGATCTTCATCTTCTGGGGATGGGACGTGACCCTCACGATGAACGAGGAGACCAAGGATCCCGAGAAGACCCCGGGTCGGGCCGCGACACTCACGGTGATCACGATCGTGGTGCTCTACCTGCTGATCTCCGTCTCACTGCTGGCGTATGCGGGCACCGGCGTGGAGGACCTGGGCCTGGGCAACGAGGACATCCAGGCGAACGTCTTCTTCTTCCTGTCCGGCCCCATCCTCGGCCCCCTCGCCTTCCTCGTGTCACTCGCGGTGCTCACGAGTTCGGCTTCCTCGCTGCAGTCCACCTTCGTCTCTCCCGCTCGCACCCTGCTCGCGATGGGCCACTACGGCGCCCTGCCGCCGCGGTTCGCCGAGGTGAGCCCGCGGTTCTTCACCCCGGGCTTCGCGACGATCGTCTCGGCCATCATCGCGTCGGTTTTCTACGCGATCATGCGGTTCGTCAACGAGAACGTCCTCTGGGACACCATCACCACCCTCGGCCTGATGATCTGCTTCTACTACGGCATCACCGCCTTCGCGTGCGTGTGGTACTTCCGCAAGCAGTGGTTCGACTCGGCGCGCAGCGTCTTCTTCACGCTGCTGTTCCCGCTGGTCGGCGGGCTGATTCTCGCGGCGCTGTTCGTCATCACGCTCGTGGAGAGCATGGACCCCGATTACGGGAGCGGCACGGAGTGGTTCGGACTCGGGAGCGTCTTCGTGCTCGGCGTGGGGATCATCGGCCTGGGTCTCGTGATCATGATCTGGCAGGCGATCAAGCGTCCTGCATACTTCCGGGGCGAGACCCTCTCACTGGACGCCCCCGCCAGCCTGCGCCGCGCGCGCCGGTGACGGCAGACTTTTCATCAGCGAACGGAGAAACCATGAGTGACTACGCAGTCGTGAACCCCGCCACGGGCGAGACCCTGGCAAGCTATCCCGTCGCGACGGACGCCGAACTCGAGCAGGCGCTCGCGGTGGCGGATGCTGCGGCGAAGGGCTGGGCGCGCACGTCCACCGTCGCCGAGCGTGCCGCGCTGCTGCGGCGCGTCGCCGAGCTGCACCGCGAGCGCCGCGACGAGCTGGGCGAGATCATCGTGCGCGAGATGGGCAAGCCCCTGGCCGCCGCAATCGGCGAGGTCGACTTCGCCGCCGACATCACCGAGTACTACGCCGACAACGCCGAGCAGATCATGAAGGACCAGCCGATCGACATCCTCGGCGACGGCACGGCGGTCATCCGCAAGTCTCCGCTCGGTGTGCTGCTGGGTATCATGCCGTGGAACTTCCCGTACTACCAGGTGGCCCGCTTCGCGGCGCCGAACCTGCTGATCGGCAACCCGATCCTGCTCAAGCACGCCTCGCAGTGCCCGGAGTCGTCCGCAGCGATCGCGACGATCTATGAGGATGCCGGGTTCC
This sequence comes from uncultured Actinomycetota bacterium, assembly GCA_963772625.1. Classification (GTDB taxonomy): domain Bacteria; phylum Actinomycetota; class Actinomycetes; order Actinomycetales; family Microbacteriaceae; genus Microbacterium. The sequence goes on from CAVYXT010000004.1 coordinate 538,094, forward strand.
CCGAGGGCGCGTACACCAACCTGTACCTGACCAACGAGCAGGCGGCGGACGTCATCGCCGACCCGCGCGTGCACGGCGTCTCGGTGACGGGCTCGGAGCGCGCCGGCGCAGCGGTGGCCGAAGTCGCGGGGCGCAACCTCAAGAAGGTCGTGCTCGAACTCGGCGGCTCGGACCCGTTCATCCTGCTTTCGACTGATGATCTGGATGCCGCGGTGCAGGCCGCCGCCGATGCGCGTCTGGACAACACCGGGCAGTCGTGCAACGCCGCCAAGCGGTTCATCGTCACCGACGAGTTGTACGAGCCGTTCGTGGAGAAGTTCACGGCCGTCATGACCGGCTCGAAGCTCGGCGATCCCCTCGCCGAAGACACGGTGCTGGGTCCGCTGTCATCCGAGGTCGCGGCCGAGCGGCTGGAGGAACAGGTCGAGAAGGCCGTCGCTCAGGGGGCGACTCTCGTCGCCGGAGGAAAGCGCGACGGGGCGTTCTATCCGGCCACGGTGCTCACCGACGTCACGCCCGAGATGGACGCGTACCGCGAGGAGTTCTTCGGCCCGGTCGGCGTTGTCTACCGCGCGGCCGACGAGGACGAGGCAGTGCGGATCGCCAACGACACTCCCTTCGGACTCGGGTCGTACGTCTTCACGACCGACGAGGCTCAGGCCGAGCGCGTCGCCGACAAGATCGAAGCCGGCATGGTCTACGTGAACCTCGTTCTCGCGGACTCTCCCGAGCTGCCGTTCGGCGGCGTCAAGCGCAGCGGCACCGGCCGCGAGATGGGGCTCCTGGCAGCCGACGAGTTCGTCAACAAGAAGCTGGTCCGCGTCGGCCCGTAGCTCCCGTCTGAACGGGAGCGCGGCGGTCGACAGGTCCGTTCGTCGGGCGGGGAGCAGGGCGGCGGGGCGAAGCGCATCTGGGGGCGCTTCGCCTCGCCGCCGTCCGGTCGTTGAGCGAGCGAGCCGAAACGCACGGGCCCGACGTGCGTTTCGTCTCGCTTCCCGCACGACTGCAACGACCGGCGGCGCGGGCCTCGGCCAGCGCGTCTTCGGCCCACTGCACCTGCTGGGGCGTGCCCCAGCGCAGCGCGGCGTCACGCGACCTCTCGAACGCGGTGACCGCCGCGGCCCACCTGCCCGCATCGAAATGGGTCCATCCCTCGTTGTTGTGCAGAGCGACCTTCCACCGCTGCGTGCGCGCGTCGTCCGTTGCCTCGAGCACCGAGAGAGCCTCGCGCGTCCACTCCGCCGAGTTGTCGGCATCCGCGATCGCGAGCATGTGAAGCGCGTCGACCTGCAGGAAGACGAGACCAGCGGATGCCGCCTCCTCGGCCGCCGCGCGGAACAGTGGCACCGCCGCCGCCGCGTTGCCTGCCGAGTTCCGCAGCCGACCGCGCTCGAGGGCGCGTCTCGTTCGAACGGCCGGTGCGTGCGCCGAGAGCGCGTCGAGGAGTTCGTCCGCCTCGGCGAACCGGTCCTGCAGCCCGAGGGCACGTGCCACCTGGGTTTCGAGCTCGGCACGCTCGTCGGCGTCCATCGCCCGGGCTGCCGCAGACCGCAGCCGTGCCTCGGACGCAGCGGCGTCGGAGAAGTCCCACAGCTCGTCGAGCAGAGCCTGGTCGACCGTCATGCTCCGATCGTAAGCCGTCGCTGCAAGGCGGCCCGGGTTCGCCCGCATCCACCCCATGCCGTACACTTGAGGGTGCAGTTGAAGTCTGCATTCTTTCGCCGTGCCCGCCGTTCGGGCAGGTTCCCTCACATACAGGTTGCGGTGGAAGACTGTGGGCATCCCGAGGCCGCGGGCCTCTAGGGCGGTAGCTCAATTGGCAGAGCAGCGGTCTCCAAAACCGCAGGTTGCAGGTTCGATTCCTGTCCGCCCTGCGCGTCAGCCGAAGCTGACACATGGAAGGTAATCAGGTGGGTTCGATGGTCCAAGACGAGCCGAAGGGCGAGGTCGTCGCGGCAAGCGGCGTACCCCGCGAGAAGAAGCCCAACGTCTTCGCTCGCATCGCGCTGTTCATCCGTCAGGTGTTCGCAGAGCTCCGCAAGGTCGTCACGCCGACCCGTCAGGAGCTGGTCAAGTACACGGCTGTCGTGCTCGGTTTCGTCGTCGTCATGATGGCGCTGGTGTACGGCCTCGATCTGCTGTTCGTCTGGGTGACGACCGTCGTCTTCGGCGTTCCCGCCTGACCCACTTGAGTTGCACCGCGGGGCGGATCACAGCATCCGGCGCCCACGAAACGGAAGAGAACGCAATTGTCTGAAAGATATGTAGACGACGCCGATTGGGCGACCGCTGCGGAACAGTCCTCCGAGGACGACGAAGCCCAGGAAGGCAACATCCTCGCCGAGGAGGACCGCGCCAACACACCGGCCGAGCACCTCGCGGTGCACATCGTGGACGAGGACGAAGACGGCATCGCCGATCTGGATGACATCGACATCGACGACCCGGAGGCGGACGCGATCGTGAATGACGCACTGAACATCGACAGGGCCGATGAGGCCCAGGCTGCGGCCGAGGTGCTCAGCGATTCGCTGGCCGAGGAGGTCGGCGGCAGTACGCGGCCGTGCACGCCGACGACGTGACTCCCTACGACGGTCCCGACATCAACGGCGACGAAGACGAGCCCGTGCTCGACGCGGACTTCGTCGCAGAGGTGGATGCCGCGGCCGGCGTGGTCGACGACGTCGAGGCGTCCGTCAGCCCGGCCGATGCGGCCACCGTCGAGGGCGACCTCGATGTCGCGGACGCCGAAGGCGACGCACGCATCGCCGATGCCGATGCCGACGCGAGCGACGCCGACGACGAGGACGCCGAGGAGGACCCGTACGAGGCGTTCCGCGCCGAACTGCGCACTCTGCCCGGCAAGTGGTACGTCATCCACTCCTACGCCGGCTTCGAGCGCAAGGTGAAGGCCAACATCGAGCAGCGCAAGTCGACGCTCGAGGTCGAGGAAGACATCTACCAGATCGAGGTCCCGATGGAGGACGTCGTCGAGATCAAGAACGGTCAGCGCAAGATGGTCACGCGCGTGCGGATCCCCGGCTACGTGCTCGTGCGCATGGAGCTCAACGAAGACACCTGGTCGGTCGTGCGTCACACGCCCGGCGTCACGGGCTTCGTCGGCAACGCCCACAATCCGACGCCGCTGCGCTTCGAAGAGTCCTTCAACATGCTGAAGTCGCCTGGTCGAGGTCAAGGAAGTCGCTCCGGTCAAGGGCGCCGCCGCCAAGGGCGGTCACGCCGTCGCGCGCAGCATCCCGGCCGAGGTCGACTTCGAGGTCGGCGAGACCATCACGATCAAGGAAGGCTCGTTCGCGGGTCTGCCCGGCACGATCAGCGAGATCAAGCCCGAGAGCGGCAAGCTCACGGTCCTCGTCTCGCTCTTCGAGCGCGAGACCCCGGTCGAGCTGTCGTTCGATCAGGTCACGAAGCTCTAACACAGACTTCCCGGGTTCTACCCGGGGGAACCGCTGCCCGGAGATGCCGGGCGTGCGGGAGAACGACCCGGTCCCTGAGCTTGTCGAAGGGTCGGGACGCTCGATGAAAGGAAAAGGAAATGGCACCCAAGAAGAAGGTGACCGGCCTGATCAAACTGCAGATCAAGGCCGGTGCCGCCAACCCGGCGCCGCCGATCGGGCCCGCGCTCGGTCAGCACGGCGTCAACATCATGGAGTTCTGCAAGGCGTACAACGCGGCCACCGAGGCCCAGCGCGGCAACGTCATCCCCGTCGAGATCACCGTCTACGAGGACCGCAGCTTCACGTTCATCCTCAAGACGCCCCCGGCGGCTGAGCTGATCAAGAAGGCAGCCGGCGTCGCCAAGGGCTCGTCGACCCCGCACACGACCAAGGTGGCCAAGCTCACCAAGGCTCAGGTGCGCGAGATCGCCGAGGTCAAGCAGCCCGACCTGAACGCGAATGACATCGAGGCCGCCTCGAAGATCATCGCCGGCACCGCCCGCTCCATGGGCATCACGGTCGAGGACTGAGGGGGATAACGACCATGGCTACCAAGTCCAAGGCCTACCAGGCCGCCGCCGCCAAGATCGCGGCTGACAAGTTCTACACGCCCACCGAGGCCGTCGCGCTCGCGAAGCAGACCGGCTCGGCGAAGTTCGACTCGACCGTCGAGGTCGCGCTGAAGCTCGCCGTCGACCCCCGCAAGGCAGACCAGATGGTGCGTGGCACCGTCATCCTGCCGCACGGCACCGGCAAGACCGCCCGCGTCATCGTCTTCGCGACCGGTCCCGCCGCTGAGGCCGCGATCGCCGCAGGCGCCGATGAGGTCGGCGGCGCCGAGCTGATCCAGCGCGTCGCCGACGGCTGGACCAACTTCGACGCAGCCGTGTCGACCCCTGAGCTCATGGGCCAGGTCGGTCGCCTCGGCAAGGTGCTGGGCCCCCGCGGCCTGATGCCGAACCCGAAGACCGGCACCGTGACTCCGAACCCGGCCAAGGCCGTCGAGGAGATCAAGGGCGGAAAGATCGAGTTCCGCGTCGACAAGCACGCCAACGTGCACTTCGTCGTGGGCAAGGCCTCGTTCTCGGAGGACCAGCTCGACGAGAACCTCAAGGCCGCGCTCGAGGAGATCATCCGCCTCAAGCCGTCCAGCTCGAAGGGCCGCTACATCCAGAAGGGTGCCGTGTCGACCACGTTCGGCCCCGGCATCCCGCTGGACGTCAACGCTCTCTGAGTCCGACTCGTATGAGGGGGTCCCGCCGTTCGGCGGGGCCCCTCTCGTCGTTCCCGTGCCGCCTCGCGTGAACGGCCGCAACACGCCGCGAGACTGCCCAGGCACGCAGCGTGTTGCGTCCGGTCGAGGACCCACTCCCACCGAGGCGCGGGCGGACGCCGCGCGAGTACGGTCTAAGACATGGGCCGCGCGCTGCAAGACCTGCTGGGGATCACCGAGCCGATCGTCCTCGGCCCGTTCGGCGGTGCGTCGTCGATCGAGCTGACCGCCCTCGTCAGCGAAGCCGGCGGGCTGGGCTCCTACGGTCTCTACGGGTACACGCCCGATCGCATCCGAGAGACGATCGCGAGCCTGCGCGCCGCGACCGCGCGACCGTTCGCGGTGAACCTGTGGCTGCCCACAGGCGACGAGGTGGCGCCCGCAGACCTCGACCTGCGGCCTTACCTCGAGGCGCTCGCCCCACTGTACGAAGAGGTCGGCGTAGAGGCGCCGACCCCCCCGGCCGCGTTCCTCCCGCCATTCGAGGCCCAGTTCGAAGCGGTTCTGGATGCCGCACCCGCCGTGGTCAGCTTCGTCTACGGCGTTCCCGCGCCGGACGTTCTCGACCGCGCCCACCGTCGCGGCATCCATGTCCTCGCGACAGCGACGACCGTAGCGGAGGCTGGAGCGCTCGACGCGGCAGGTGTGGACGCGATCGTGGCGAGCGGTTCGGAGGCGGCGGGCCACCGGGTGTCGTTTCTGCAGCCCGCTGAGCGGTCGCTCGTCGGGGCATTCTCGCTGATTCCGCAGGTTGTCGATGCTGTTCGCGCACCCGTGATCGCCGCAGGCGGCATCGCGGATCGGCGCGGAGTCGCTGCAGCGTTCGCGCTCGGCGCGGCCGGCGTCCAGGTGGGCACCGCGTTCCTGCGCACGCGGCAGTCGGCCGTGCCCGAGTCGCACCGGCAGGCGATCGCCGGCGCCACCGACACGGGCACCGTGCTCACTCGGGCTATGAGTGGTCGCCTTGCCCGCGGCATCCCGAATCGCGCCCTGCGTGACATCGAGGCCCGTGGGCTGGTGGCCCCGTTTCCGGCCCAGAACTGGCTCACCGGCGCGTTCCGCACCGCGGCGGCAGCGCACGACCGAGGCGACTACGTCTCGCTGTGGGCCGGGCAGTCCGCCGCTCTCGCGACGCACTCCGAGGCTCCCGATGTGTTCGCCGAACTGCAGGCAGGCGTGCCGCGCTGAGCGCGAAACGCAACGTAACGCGATGCGGGAGCCCGCCTGCTTTCATGTTGTACTGGTTCGTCATGCCCGGCTGCAGCCGGGCCGAACCACAGGAGCTCCCCACCGCATGTCACGTCGTACCGCTGTCGCCGCCTTCGCCCTCTCTCGCCACCGCCGCCCTCACGCTGTCCGGCCTGCAGCGGGAGCACGTCCGCCGGATCGTCGGCTGCGGGCGACGAGTTCGGTCTGGTCGAGACCGGCACGCTGACCGTCGCGACCGAAGGCACGTACCGGCCATTCAGCTTCCACGACGAGATCGGGCGATCTCGTCGGCTTCGACGTGGAGATCGCCGAGGCCGTCGCCGAGAAGCTCGACCTCGAGGTCTCGTTCAAGGAGACGCAGTGGGACGCGATCTTCGCCGGACTCGAGGCGGGCCGCTTCGACGTCATCGCCAACCAGGTCTCGATCAACCCGGAGCGCGAGGAGAAGTACCTGTTCAGCGAGCCCTACACCGTCTCGCCGGGCGTCATCGTGGTCACCGAGGACGACGACTCCATCTCGAGCTTCGACGACCTCGCCGGCAAGACGACCGCCCAGTCGCTCACGAGCAACTGGTACGAGCTCGCGCAGGAGAGCGGCGCGACCGTCGAGGCGGTCGAGGGCTGGGCCCAGGCGGTCGCGCTGCTGCGAGCAGGGACGCGTCGACGCCACGATCAACGACAAGCTGACCTTCCTCGACTACGAGACCACCGACGGTCCGACCGGTCTGAAGATCGCCGCCGAGACCGACGACCCCGCCAGCAGCGCCTTCGCCTTCACACAGGACAAGCAGGCGCTCGTCGATGCGATCGACGAGGCCCTGGCTGAGCTGCGCGAAGAGGGCGTGCTCGCTGAGATCAGCGAGAAGTACTTCGGCGCCGACGTCACGTCGTAGTTCTGACGGGTCGAGGTCGCGACACGCGGCCGTCGACGACGGTGAGGAGCGAGCATGAACGAGACGTGGGCGTTGATCGTCGACTCGTTCTGGCCGCTTCTGTGGGCGGGGCTGAGCGCGACGATTCCGCTCGCCCTGGCATCGTTCGCGATCGGGCTGGTGCTCGCCCTCGGCGTCGCGCTGATGCGGATCTCAGCCAACCCCGTGCTGTCGGGCATCGCGCGGTCGTACATCTCCGTCATCCGGGGCACGCCGCTGCTCGTGCAGCTGTTCGTGATCTTCTACGGGCTGCCCTCGATCGGCATCGTCGTCGATCCGTGGCCGGCGGCGATCCTCGCCTTCTCGCTCAACGTCGGCGGATACGCCGCCGAGATCATCCGGGCCGCGATCCTGTCCGTGCCGAAGGGCCAGTGGGAGGCCGCCTATACCGTCGGCCTCTCGCACACCAAGTCGCTGACCCGCATCATCCTGCCGCAGGCGGCGCGCGTGTCGGTGCCCCCGCTGTCGAACACCTTCATCTCGCTCGTGAAGGACACCTCGCTGGCGTCTCTGATCCTGGTCACCGAGCTCTTCCGCCAGGCGCAGATCATCGCGGCCTTCACCTACGAGTTCATGATCATCTACCTCGAGGCGGCGCTCATCTACTGGCTCTTCTGCCTCGTGCTCTCGGCCGGGCAGGGCGCACTCGAGAAGAGGCTCGATCGCTATGTCGCCCACTGACGCCCGACGACCCGCTGGCTCCGACGGTCGCAGCCGTCCGGCGCGCCACTCCTGCAGGTGCACGGGTCTGGAGAAGAGCTTCGGCGCCAACCGGGTGCTGAAGGGCGTCGACTTCGAGGTGCGCCGCGGCGAGGTGGTCTGCCTCATCGGTCCGAGCGGTTCGGGCAAGACGACCGTGCTGCGCACGCTCAACGGGCTGGAGATTCCGGACGGCGGTGTGATCCGATTCGCGGATGCCGCAGCCATCGACTTCTCGAAGGCTCCGTCGAAGGCGCAGCCGACTGGCCCTGCGCGACCGCTCGGCCATGGTGTTCCAGCATCACAACCTGTTCCCGCACCTCACCGTGATCGAGAACGTCATCGAGGGACCGGTGCACGCTCACGGCGTGCCGAAGGCGGTCGCGGTCGAGCGCGCCGAGCGGCTGCTCGAGCGCGTGGGTCTGGCGGAGAAGCGGGATGCTTACCCGTTCGAGCTGTCGGGCGGTCAGCAGCAGCGCGTCGGCATCGTCCGCGCCCTCGCACTGCAGCCCGACCTGCTGCTCTTCGACGAACCCACCAGCGCGCTCGACCCCGAACTGGTCGGCGAGGTGCTCGTGGTGCTCAAGGAGCTCGCCGACGAGGGCTGGACGATGGTCATCGTCACGCACGAGCTCGCCTTCGCCCGGGAGGTCGCCGACGAGGTGCTCTTCTTCGACGACGGCGTCATCCTCGAGCGCGGCGCGCCCAAGGCACTGCTCACCAACCCCACGCACGAACGCACACGGCGCTTCCTCGACCGGATCCTCCGGCCGTTCGACGGCTGAGCGTCAAGCGATCGTCGCGCTGCGACCGCGGGACGCGACGCCATGTCGGGTCACGCGATCACCGGACGGTGCGCCCGCGCGTGGGTGACGTCGACCCACGGGCTCCACAGGAACCAGCGTCGGGCAGGGCCGCGGCCAGGCGCGGCGGGCCCGTCACCGAGATCGCTCCGGAGTCCACCGCATCCGTGCCAGCGGCGATAACCCTGGAACACGTCGGCGAGGTCGGCTGTCGCCATGGTCACGACGAGGTCGACCTCGAATCCCGGATGCTGGGTGCACACCGAAACCGCGCCGCGCTCGAGCACGAACCAGATCGTCTCCGGGCCGGCGCGTGTGGCGCCACTCGATCACGACCCGACGCGGCGGGAACCGGTCGGGGGCGATCCGACGATGCATCCACCACATCAGCGTGGTCGGCTCGACCTCGTGCGGCTCCATGTCGTCGAACAGCCACTCGATCGCCCAGCGCCCGAGGCTGTCGATGACCCGCTCGAGATCGCGCCCGGCCGGGGTGAGGTGGTACTCGCTGCCGTGCCCGGTGGGAGAGGGCCAGGTCTCGAGCACGCCGTTGCGCTCCAGGTGACGCAGTCGCTGCACGAGCAGCGACCGCGAGATGCCCGGGCAGCGCGCGTGCGATGTCGTTGAACCGGGTGTTGCCCAGCACGAGTTCGCGCACGATCAGGGGAGTCCAGCGGTCGGCCATGACCTCGCTGGCCATCGCGACGGGACAGTACCGCCCGTAATCCGCCATGGTCCCATGGTCCCGCCGCGGCGCCGGCGAGGGGTAGTCCCGAATCTGGACCGGCCCGGTCGCGATCGTGCACTGGATGGAACACGGCGACAGGCGGATGCTGGCTACATGACCACCATCGACTCGACTGACACACAGACGCACATCCGCCCCGCTCGCCGATCGCGCGGACGAGATCGGACCGATCCTGGCGGCCAACGCCGCCCGCCACGATCGCGACGGCACATTCGTCTCGGAGGCGTACGACGCGCTCCGGGAGTCGGGCCTGCTCAGAGCCGCCGTTCCCCGCGAGCTCGGCGGCGACGGCGCCACGATCCGCGAGCTCGCCGGCCTGCAGCGCACGCTCGGCCACTACTGCGGGGCGACCGCGCTCGCCAGCGCCATGCACCAGCACGTCACCTGCTTCACCGCCTGGCGCTATCGGCGCGGGCTGCCGGGTGCGGAGGCGACGCTGCGCCGCATCGCGGACGAGCAGATCGTGCTCGTCTCGACCGGCGGCGGCGACTTCACCCACCCCGCCGGCGAGGCCGTCGCCGTCGACGGCGGCTACCGCGTCAGCGGGCGCAAGCGCTTCGTCAGCCAATCCTCCAGCGGCACGGTGATGTCGACGATGTTCCCGTTCAACGACCCCGAGCGCGGCATGCGCGTGCTGAACATGGCGATCCCGCTCGCGTCCGAGGGCGTCGCGGTCGCCGACAACTGGGACGTCCTCGGCATGCGCGGCACGGCCAGCGACGATGTCGTGCTCACCGACGTCTTCGTGCCGCAGGAGCGCGTGCTCGCCGATCGACCGTACGGTGTGATCGATCCGCCGCTGCAGGTCATCGCGAGCATCGGGTTCTCGATCATCTCGGGCGCGTACCTCGGCGTGGCCGAGGCCGCGTACGCCGAAGCGCTGAAGGCCGGCGCTCGGCATCGCCGACGACCCGACCGTGCAGCGGGCGATCGGGCTGATGCGCCAACGCCTGCAGGTCGCCGCGCTGGGCGCTCGACGGGGCGCTGACCGAGCTCGGCGACGACCCGACGCCGTCGTACGACGGGTTCCTCGCGGTCATGGCGGCGAAGGCGGAGATCGCGCGCGCGGGTGTCGAGGTGTGCGACCTCGCGATGCAGGTCGCAGGCGGAGGCGCATTCTTCAAGGGGTCGATCATCGAGCGCTGCTATCGCGACATCCGGGCGGCGGCCTTCCACCCGCTGACCCCCGAGGCGACGCTCCTCGCCGCCGGGAAGCACGCGCTCGGGCTGCCGCAGGGCTGATCAGGCGTCGCGCCGCACCTCGAACCCGCGTTCACCGGTGGGCGCGGCATCCGTCACCTGCGCTGTGTCGACCCGCGCAACCGGGCGGTCCCTCCGCCATCCAGGCGAGCACCTCGTCGACCTGGGCGGCGTGCCCTCCACCTCCGCCTCGACCGTGCCGTCCCGGCGGTTGCGCACCCAGCCGGAGACCCCGGCGTCGGCGGCGATCATCCGCATGGTGTACCGGTACCCGACACCCTGCACGTCGCCGCAGATGATCACGTGGACACGCTTCATGCGTCCATCGTGCCGCCCGCAGGGGTGCACTGGCGAGGGGCCGGTGCCAGGATGCCTGCATGGGAACCGTCGACGACTACCTCAGCGACCTCGACAGCGTCGACCGGGAGGTCATCGACCGCGTCTACGCCCTCGCCCGCGAGGTGGTGCCGGAAGCCGAGCAGGGCAAGGGCTACGGGATGCCGGCGCTGGTCTATCGCGGCAAGCCGCTGATCTCGGTCATGCGCGCGAAGAAGCACATCGGCCTCTACCCGTTCAGCCCGGATGCCGTCTCCGCGGTCGCCGCAGACGTCGAGGCGGTCGCGGGCACGGGCCTGGACAAGGGGACCATCCGGTTCCAGCCGGAGCACCCGCTGCCCGACGACGTGGTCCGGACGCTTGTGCGCCGGCGTCGCGACCAGATCGACGGGTGACGCTGGGCGGAAACTGCCGCAGCGGTTCGGATCAGTGGGGGAGGACCAGGCTGACGCCGATGCCGATCATGACGACGGCGATGACCGCGTCGAGGATGCGCCACGCTCGCGGCGTACCCAGCCAGCGACCGAGGTAGCGCGCCCCCAGCGCGAGGGCGAAGAACCACACGAAGCTCGCGACCATCGCTCCGGTCGCGAAGATCCAGCGGGCGTCGCCATGGGTGTTGGCGACGGAGCCGAGAAGGAAGACGGTGTCGAGGTACACGTGGGGATTGAGCCACGTCAGGGCGAGGCACGTCAAGGCGACGGGCAGCGCGCGCGTCGCCGTTCGCGCTACGGTCGTGCCGCTCCTCCGGCTCTGTCGCGCAGCAGTCGGCCCGGAGGATGTGCCAGCGGCTCCCGCCGCGGCGGAGTCGGCATCCGCTTCGCGCGCTCCGAGCGCGTCGCCCGAAGGACGCCACACGCGACGGGCGGCGAGCAGGCCGTACCCGACGAGGAACGCCGCGCCCGCCCATCGCACGAGGTCGATCAGCCACGGCACGGCGTGCAGCACCAGGCCCACCCCCGACACGCCGAGCGCGATGAGCGTGGCATCGGAGATCGCGCAGATAGCGGCCACCAGGATCAGGTGCTCTCGCCGAAGGCCCTGGCGCAGGACGAAGAGATTCTGCGCGCCGATCGCGATGATCAGCGAGAGACCGAGACCGAGTCCGGCGAGCAGGGGGGTGAGCACGCTTCGACGTTACGGTGCCTCCACGAATCAGTCCAGCTCATGATTCTTCAGTTGCATTAGCATTGCTGATGATGAGGATTCCTGTGGAGCTGGCAGAGACCGTAGCCGCCGTGGCGGATGAGGGGACTCTGGATGCCGCAGCTCGTCGGCTTCGCATCACCCCGTCCGCGGTCAGTCAGCGCATCAAGGCGCTCGAGGAGCAGCTCGGCCGTGTCGTGCTCGTGCGCTCCAAGCCCGCCCGTCTGACCGAGGCGGGAACCGCGGTGGTGCGGATGGCGCGGCAGGTCGCGCTGCTGGAGCACGACACGCTCGCCGAGCTCGGCGACGACAGCAGCCCGGGCTCGCGCACGACGGTGCCGCTCGCGGTCAACGCCGACTCCCTCGCCACCTGGTTCCTCGAGCCGCTCGCGAGGCTGTCGGAGCAGCATCCGGTCGTCTTCGAACTGCACCGCGACGATCAGGACTTCACGGCGGGACTGCTCGAGTCCGGCACGGTCATGGGCGCGGTCACGTCCCGCTCGACGCCGGTCGCGGGCTGCCGGGTGAGCGTCCTGGGGGCGATGCGGTACGAAGCCGTCGCGACCGCCGCGTTCGCCGAGCGCTGGATGCCGGACCCGGACGTGCCGGCGACCCTGGCGGCCGCGCCGCTCGTCGACTTCGATCGCCGCGACGACGTGCAGACGCGCTGGCTGCGGGCATGCGGCATCGACGAGGCCTTGCCGACGAGGCACTACGTGCCCGCGTCGAGCGACTTCGCCGCGGCTGTTCGTCTCGGACTGGGCTGGGCGCTCCTGCCCGGCTTCCAGTCCAACAGCGCGTTGGATGCCGGTGAGCTCGTGCGTCTGGGCGGGCCGCCGATCGACGTCCCCTTGTACTGGCAGCAGTGGAATTTGCGCTCACCGCTGCTGGATGCGATCGCGGACGAGATCGTCGCGGAGGGGCGTCGCGTGCTCAGCCCGCTGGGAACCGGTCGGTGAGCAGGCCCGGCAGGGCGGACGGCGCCGTCGAGCCGCCCCGCAGGGCGAGCCGAAACGTGATCAGTCGTCGCTGACTCGCAGGACGATCTTGCCGCGGGTGTGGCCCTGTTCCAGTTCCGCGTGCGCGGCGGCAGCATCGTCCAGGTCGAAGACGCGGTCGATGTAGACCTGCACCGCGCCGGAGTCGAGAAGCCTGCCGACCGTGGCCAGCGCGCTCCCGTCCGGAATCACCTTGAAGCTCGTGGCACGTACGCCCGCGTCGGCGGCGGCATCCGCGTAACCCGGCCACGAGCCGGTCGGCACGAGGATGTACAGGCCGCCGGGACGCACCACCTTCAGCGACCGCTCGCCGGTCTGCGCGTGCACGTTGCCGACGAGATCGATGACGACGTCTACATCCGCGATGACATCCTCGAACCTCGTCGTCGTGTGATCGATGACGACAGACGCGCCGAGCTCCCGCAGCCATGAGGCATTGCGCGCCGAGCCGGTGGCAGTGACGTGCGCGCCGAAGTACGCGGCGAACTGCACGGCGAGGTGCCCGACGCCGCCGCTGGCGGCATGGATCAGGATCCGCTGTCCTTCGTGCGCGTGCGCGGTCTCGACCACGAGACCCCACGCGGTGAGGGCCGCGAGCGGCACCCCGGCGGCCTCGACGTGAGACAGCGACGACGGCTTGCGGGCGACGGACTGCGACGGAACGACGGCGAACTCGGCGTAGCTACCCCCGGACCGCGGGAACGGCAGCATGCCGAAGACAGGAGTGCCGGGTGGCAGGGGATGGGACTCGTACGGCGACTTCACGACGATGCCGCTGAAGTCGAATCCCAGAATCGCAGGATACGACGCGATTGATCCCGAGACGCCTGCGCCCGATCGGGTCTTCGCGTCGATGGGGTTGATGCCCGCGGCCACGACGCGGACGAGCAGCTCGCTCAGCACCGGCGAGGGCACGGGCACGGATGCCTCGTGCAGCACCTCGACTCCACCGGTGGCGTCGATGACGGCAGCCCGCATCGTCTCCGGGGGATCGGCGACCGCGATCAGGGCGGAATCGGGGGCGGATGCTGGTCGCAGCGGCCGGAATCTCATCCGTCGCTCCTTCCACGTGCGTGTCGGCGTCGGCAGCACTCGTCGGCTGATGGTCACAGTCAACCCTGACTATGTCTCGCCCGTGTTACGCGGGTGCTACCGGCCGACTAAGCCCGGCCGGATATCGGACGGGACGGTCGGTCTGATCGCCGCGTTCTCACCCGTGATCAGGAGTCTCGCCGGCCGTCAGCGCGTGCAGCAGGCGCGTGAGATCACGGATCTCGTCGACGGACCACGCTTCGAGCGTGTCGAGCAGCACGGTCTCCTGCGGCGCCCGTGCGGCCGCGAGGCGCTCGAGCCCTTCGGGTGTGGGGGAGAGCAGACTCGACCGGCCGTCGGACGGGTCGGGCGTGCGGACGATCAGCCCGAGCTCCTCCAGCTCACGAACCGTGCGGCTGATCTGTCCCTTGTCGGCCATCAGCGCCTCGGCGAGAGCGGAAAGGGTGACGCTCTCGCGACGCACGATGGTGGTGAACACCTTGTATGCGCCGGGGAGCATACCCGGGGCAACGCGCTGGGCGTTGTCGGCGAGCACGCGGCGCATGCGGTTGATGAGTTCGCCGAATTCGGCCTCGAGGGCGCGCACCGCCTCGGTGCGCGCCTCCCGGACCTCGGACTCGGACATCGCGAGAGACACTATCGGCGCCCTGCCCCGTCATGCGCAGCAGACTCGGCGCTCGCCGCATCCGTTCCCGTGCGGATGGTTCCGGTCGCGTCGAGCGCGGCCATCCCCTCGGCGGTGGAGACGGTGGCGAGGTCCGCCTCGCCGGCAGCGAGGCGCTCGGACGTCGTCATGCGAGTGAGCGGCTTGTTCGGCAGGAACACGATCGCGATCAGGCTGATCACGGCGATCGGCACGGCGATGAGGAACGAGTGGGCGATGCCCTGGGCGTAGATGTCCTCCACGATGATCCGAACCGCGGTCGGCAGCGTGCTCACCTGCGGGAGCGTGCCCGACTGCAGCTGCTCGGCGACGGCCGCACCGTCCGCACCCAGGTTCACGATCGCGGTCGTCAGCTCCTCCTTGCTGGATGCGAAGAGGTCGGTGACCGACGTGGCCAGGGCGGCCCCCATGACGGACACGCCGATGGTTCCGCCGAGGCTCCGGAAGAACGCGACCCCCGAGCTCGCGACGCCCATCTCGGCCGGGTTGGCGGTGTTCTGCACGATGAGCACGAGATTCTGCATCGTCATGCCGACGCCGGCGCCGAGCAGGAACATGTACAGCGAGACGAGCACGAAGTTCGTGTCGTAGTGCAGCGTCGACAGCAGGGACGAGCCCGCGATCAGCAGGACGCCGCCCACGACGAGGTACGGCTTCCAGTGGCCGAAGCGGCTGATGAGC
The DNA here is from genome assembly GCA_963772625.1 of uncultured Actinomycetota bacterium. Taxonomy (GTDB): domain Bacteria; phylum Actinomycetota; class Actinomycetes; order Actinomycetales; family Microbacteriaceae; genus Microbacterium. Next base: position 553,294 of record CAVYXT010000004.1, read on the forward strand.
TGTCCGACGACGATGGAGGCGATGAGCAGGCCCGCAATCATCGGCAGGGTGAGCAGACCGGCTTCAGTCGGGGTCGCGCCGCGCGCCATCTGCATGTACTGGCTGAGGAACACCGACGTGCCGAACATCGAGATGCCGGTGGCGATCGACGCGATCACGGCGAGCGTGTACGTGCGGTTGCGGAACATCGACAGGGGGACGAGCGGCTCACGTGAGCGCAGCTCGACGATCACGAACACGATCGCGGCGAGCAGAGCCCCGCCGGCCATCAGGACGGTCTCCACACTCCACCAGTCGTAGGACTTGCCGGCGTTCGTGATCCAGATGAGCAGGAGCGAGACGGATGTCGCGAGCAGCACGATGCCGAAGTAGTCGATGCGCGCCTTCTTCTTGGGCCGCTTCTCGATGTTCAGCGTGATCTGCAGGATGATCAGCGCGGCGATCGCGAACGGGATCGCGACGTAGAAGTTCCAGCGCCACCCGATGCCGTCGGTGATGAAGCCGCCCAGCAGTGGTCCGCCGATCGTGCCGAGGGCCATCACGGCGCCGAACAGGCCCATGTACCGACCGCGCTCGCGTGGGCTGATGATGTCGGCCATGATGACCTGGCTGAGGGCGGCGAGCCCGCCTGCGCCGATGCCCTGCACCGCGCGGAACGCGATGAGCGTGCCCGGATCCTGCGAGAACCCGGCCGCGGCCGTGGCGAGCACGAAGATGATGAGCGCGAGCTGGATGAGCAGCTTGCGGTTGAAGAGGTCGGCGAGCTTGCCCCAGATCGGAGTCGAGATCGCGGTCGTCAGCAGCGTGGCGGTGACGACCCACGTGAAGGCGGCCTGGTCGCCGCCGATGTCGTGGATGATCACCGGCAGGGATGTCGAGACGACCGTTGCCGCGAGGATCGAGACGAACATGCCGAGCAGGAGTCCCGACAGCGCCTCGAGCACCTTGCGGTGCGACATGCGTGGGGCTTCGGCGGCGAGTGCCGGATCGCCGGGTGTGGTGGTGTCGGAGGCCATGGAGGGCCCTTTCAGAGCGGAGAGTGTGCGCGACGGCGATGGCGCGATTGGTTGACTGGCATCAACTATATCTCAAGTGGTTGACCTCGGTCAACCATCGCTCATTCCGCGAGCGCGAGCGCGCGGAAGGGCTCGCGGGGAGCGAGCGGCCGCGGCATCCGCTCTTCCGTCGACATTTCCGGTCCTTGAGTCTGTCGAAGGGTCGTGCGCCGGTGCAGCTCGTCGATGAGCGAGGTGGCGAGCTGCACGAGCTTCGCGATCTCCGTCTCGTCGCGGTCGACCCACTCGCACCTCGGCTCGTCCTGAACCGGCACGAATGCGGCGTGCTCCTCCCACGTCACCAGGGTGCGCTCGGCGCCGAGCACGTGCTGCTGCCACCACACCTGCCGCAGATACGACCTGGGGATGCTGCGCCACGCCTTGTTCGTCGTCTTGATCTCGCACAGGATGACGCGCCCCTCGCGGTCGACGACCACGCCGTCGGGGGTGGCCAGGTGGCGCTTCTCGATCACGGCGTGGAAGAGGGCGCTCGACGGGAGGATGCCGTGGGTGGCGGCGACCCAGCGGGCGATCTCGGGTTCACGGACGCGGCCGTGCGCGGTATAGGCGTTGCCGGAGAATCCCGAGCCCATGAGTTTCGCGTCCGCCGCCTTCGCGATGGCGTTCGGCGAGGTCAGCGTTGCGACGTCCGTCGCCGTGATTCCGCGCGAGCGCGCCCGAACCCACGCGACGCGGTCACGCGAGTCCGCGACGATCCGGGCGGCGAGTTCGGGGGTCACGTTTCGAGGGTAACCCCGTGAGCCGACGTGTCCAGGGGCGACATGCCCCTGCGCCGGAAGCCCCTTGTGAACTGGGCCCAGAGTGGCATCGTCAGAGCATGGACACCATCACCGCAGACCAGTTCAGCGCGCAATCAGGGGTTGACGACTGGCGGCCCGGAGACGGCGGTGCGCTCGCCGAGTTCCGCACCCGCAATTTCGCCACCGGGGCCAGGCTGTTCGCGGCCATCGCCGAACTCGCGGAGGCCGCGAACCATCATCCGGACGTGACAGTCACCTATCCGTCCGTCCGCGTGACGCTGATCACGCACTCCGCGGGCGGGCTCACGGCGAAGGACGTCGCGCTCGCCCAGCAGATATCGGCTGCTGCGCGGGATCTGGGCGTAGAAGCCACTGTGTGATCGCGAGCGCACGGCTTCGCGCCGAGTGCACGGCTTACCTGCGTCGAGAAGCCGTGCACTGGGCGCGAGGTCGTGCACTCGCGAAGGCAGAGCGCGAACTCTCCCCACAAGGGTGGGGTGGCCCGTTGTCCACGGGGTGACGGGAGCCCACGACGGCATCGCGCGGTGCCGCGGATGCTGAGGCATGCGCCGTCTTGCCTCGATCCCGGAGCTCAACCCACTCGTCCGTTCACGCGTCGCTCTCCTGGCCGAGGGATGGACGGAGCGTTCCATTGCATCCGCCGTCCGTGACGGACGACTGCACGTGGTCCGGCGCGGTGCGTTCATGGAACGCGACGACGTGTCCGGCCTGTGGCCCGAGGGGCGCCACCTGGCTCATGTCATCGCCGTCGCACGCGACTCGAGCGGAGGCGCCGTCGCCTCGCACGAGTCCGCAGCGGTCGCCTGGGCTCTGCCTCTCTATCGGCATCGCCCATCGAGGGTTCACCTGACGACGCCCGCGCCGAACCGGATCTCGAGCGGCCGCGACGTCATCCGCCACGTCGCGCCGTTGCCGGCATCCGACATCGTCATCCGCTCCGGCATCCGCTGCACCTCACTGGAGCGAACGGTGTTCGACATGATGCGCACGCTCGGACCTGAGGCGGCCGTGGCGGCCGCAGACGCCGGCGAACGCCTGTTCGCGCTGCGGGGTCGGGTGTGGGATGAGGATGCAGTTGCCTATTGGCGCCGCTCTATGCGCGAGCGCGTCGATGCGGCATCCGGCGCCCGCGGGGTACGACAGGCGAGATGGGTCGCCGCCTTCGCCGACGGACGGGCGCAACTGCCGGGCGAGAGTGTGAGCCGGTTGCAGCTCGTCCGGCTCGGCTTCGAGGCGCCGCAGCTGCAGGTGCCGGTGGCCGGGCCGAACAGCCAGACCTACTTCGTGGATTTCGGCTTGTCCGACGTGCGCGCATTCGGCGAGTTCGACGGGAAAGACAAGTACCTCGACGTGGCGATGCGTCGCGGGATGCCGCTCGAGCAGGTGCTGCTCGACGAGAAGCGGCGAGAGGACTGGATCCGCGGAACGACCCAGTGGCGGTTCGCACGATGGGAGGACGAGCACAGCGCAACCCCGCAGGCGCTGGCCGCGCGGCTCGCATCCTTCGGCATCCGCCCGCCCGGCTGAGCAACATCCGGCGCCGAGCGCACGGCTTCGCGCCGAGTGCACGGCTTACCTGCGTCGAGAAGCCGTGCACCCGGCGGGAAGTCGTGCACTCGCGAAGAACCGCGGCGTCAGAACGCCGCGGCGCCGGCCTCCGCGACCGAGTGGTCCTGCTCGCCGGAGCCGCCGCTGACGCCGACCGCACCCACCACCGCACCGTCTCGCGAAAGCGGGATGCCGCCCGCGAAGATCGCGACCTTGCCGCCGTTGGTGGCGTGGATGCCGTAGAACTGCTGGTTCGGCTGCGCGTTGTCGCCGAGATCCTTCGTAGAGATGTCGAAGGCCCGCGAGGTCCAGGCCTTGTTGACCGAGATGTTGACGCTGCCGATCCAGGCGCCGTCCTGGCGGACGTGGGCGACGAGGTTGCCGCCCGAGTCGACCACGGCGATGTTCATGGGCTGGCCGATCTCGTCGGCCTTCTTCTCGGCGGCGGCGATGACGCGACGAGCGTCTTCGAGGGTGACGGTGGACATGGCGGTTCTCCTTGGTTCTGCCCGGCAGTCCGGGGCTTCGATCGTCGGGTGAGGGTCAAGCGGCCTTGATGTAGCCGTTCGGGTTGAGGACGTACTTGGTGGCCGCGCCGGCGTCGAACTCGGCATAGCCCTGAGGAGCGTCGTCCAGGGCGATCGCCTTCGCGTTGACGGCATGCGCGATGTGCACCTTGTCGTGCAGGATCGCCATCATGAGCTTGCGGTTGTAGCGCATGACCGGGCACTGCCCGGTGGTGAACGACAGCGACTTCGCCCACCCGGTGCCGAGACTGATCGACAGCGATCCGACCTTCGCGGCCTCGTCCACCGCACCCGGATCGCCGGTGACGTACAGACCCGGGATGCCGACCGCACCGCCCGCGGCGGTCACGCCCATCAGCGAGTTGAGCACCGTCGCCGGAGCCTCCTTCGCCTGGGCGCCGTGGCCCTCGCTGCGCGCCTCGAATCCGACTGCGTCGACTGCGGCATCCACCTCGGGCACGCCGAGAAGCTGCTCGAGCTGATCGGGCACGGATCCCTCGCCGACGTTGACGGTCTCGCAGCCGAAACTCCGGGCCTGCGCCAAACGATCCTCGTTGAGGTCGCCGACGATCACGACGGCCGCGCCGAGCAGCTGAGCGCCGGCCGCTGCCGCCAGGCCGACCGGACCTGCGCCGGCGATGTAGACGGTGGAACCCACTCCGACTCCGGCGGTGACGGCCCCGTGGAATCCGGTCGGGAAGATGTCGGACAGCATCGCCAGATCGAGGATCTTCTCGAGCGCCTGGTCGCGATCGGGGAACTTCAGGAGGTTCCAGTCCGCGTACGGCACGAGCACGTACTCAGCCTGGCCGCCGACCCATCCGCCCATGTCGACGTAGCCGTAGGCGCTGCCGGGCCGGTCGGGATTCACGTTGAGGCAGATGCCGGTCTTGCCCTCTTTGCAGTTGCGGCAGCGACCGCACGAGATGTTGAACGGCACCGACACGATGTCGCCCACTTTGATGAACTCGACGTCGGGGCCTGTCTCGACGACCTCGCCCGTGATCTCGTGGCCGAGCACGAGTCCCTCGGGTGCGGTGGTGCGCCCTCGTACCATGTGCTGATCCGACCCGCAGATGTTCGTGGCGACGGTACGCAGGATCACGCCGTGCGGGATCTTCCTGCCGATGTTGTCGGGGTTGACCCCCGGTCCGTCGTGCAGTTCGAAATCGGGGTAGTCCGTGTCGATCACCTTGACGACTCCGGGCCCCTCGTAGGCGACAGCTCTGTTCGCAGACATCCTCGTCCTTCCCTCGAAGCGAGCGAGGCGCCCCCCGCCCCTCCCCGATCTTGATCGCTCCCTTCGAGTAGTGCGATCACCCCTCGGTGTCGTTGTGACTACCCGAACGGGTGGGCTCTCTCTAGGGTGGGGTCATGTCCTCGGTGCAGAGTTCGGCCGGCTACGACGAGGTGGCCCGGGGCGTCGAGACGATCCGCGGTCTCGCCGACGTGCTCACCGCCCCGCCGGCCCTCATCCCGCAGCGACTCTCCGCGTTCCTGGCTCCGCTGATCCCGCACTCGGCGCTCGTCTTCCTGGTTGCGGATGCCGCCGGCGGCCAGCGTGAGGGAGCGGGCGCAGCATCCTTCGTCGATGGTGTCTCGTTCCTCGCCCTCGACGAGCTGCGGCGCATGCTCGGCCCCGGTCACACCCGACGCGGGGCGATACCGACCGCGACCGGGGAGGTCGACGCCTTCCAGGCGCTGTCCAACAACGGGGCGCTCCTGGTGCTCGCCGAGCCGGGTGACGACGACAGCGACGACGCGGTGCTGCAGCTGTGGAACATCGTGGCCCTGCGGGTTCAGGAGCTGGCGGATGCCGCACCCCCCGACTACCTGCAGCTCGCCCGCGCCACCTCGAGCGTGCGGATGGAGGCGCTCACCGAGCTCGCCGACGAGTACTCGACCACGCTGGAATCCGTCCTCGCGGCGCTGCGGTCATCCACGCTGGACGACCGCGCAGCGCGCCGCACCGCGACCCGGATCGCCGCCGAGGGCATGGTGCACCTGCGAACCGCGAGCGACCGCGTCCGCACGTTCACGGAGGAGCCCGTCACGACCGCCTTCGAACGCCTTCGCGACGACCTGCGTCCGCTCGTGCGCTACCGCGAGATCGACGTGCAGTTCGTGGAACCGCCCGTCGACGGCCGTGCGCTCCCGAGCGAGATCGCGCACGGGGCCCGGGCGGTGGTGCGGGGCTCCATCCTCGCCCTCGTCGACCGGCACGACGTCAGCCGCGTACGCGTGCAGTGGGATTGCGACGGGACGAATCTGCTCATCAACGTGCGCGACGACGGGCCGGGAGACCTGTCCGACGAGAGCGTTCAGCTTCGGCTCGTCCGCCAGCGCGTGCTGGCGCTGAACGGGCGCCTGTCGTTCGAGGCGACGCCGGGGTGGGGCACGGAGATGTCGGTGGTGATGCCGCTCGATCCGCCCGCAGCGCTGGCGGCGCCGCCACGAGCGTGGGACCTGGGCCCCCGGGAGTCCGAGGTCCTCACCCTCCTCATCGCGGGGCAGCGCAACCGCGAGATCGCCGCCAACCTCGGCATCAGCGAGAACACGGTCAAGTTCCACGTCGCCAAGATCTTCCGCAAGCTCGGCGTCGGCTCGCGCGCGGAGGCGACTGCCTTCGTTCTCGCGCCCAGGCCGGGTGCGTCCGCCGCGCCGCGCTGAGCGGCGCCGATTTGGCCGAGCCCACGACGCCCCGTAGACTGGGGGAAGCCGAAGACCGCTGGTCATCGATGTGCGCGCAAGCGCATGCCGATCGAAGCTCTGCACTGCAGGGGCCCGCGCAGGTGTACGAAAGAGATCTCCTCCGAGTTTCTTGCTCCGTGCGCTTGCGCCGGAGCTTTTTTCATTGTCGAGCGAGATCCGATGAGCGGATGCCGACGGCCGACGCCCCGCCATCGTGGAGCGTCTCGTACACACAAGGAGTGGCCATGGCGCAGAAGGATGCATCGGTCGCCGAGCTCACGAAGCATTTCGAGGACTCGACCGCCGTTCTGCTGACCGAGTACCGCGGTCTGACGGTTGCCCAGCTCAAGGAGCTGCGCAACAGCATTCGTCAGGACGCGGAGTACGCCGTGGTGAAGAACACGCTGACCAAGATCGCCGCCAACAAAGCGGGGATCTCGACGCTGGACGATGACCTCAAGGGTCCTTCGGCCATCGCGTTCGTGCACGGTGACCCGGTCACCGTCGCGAAGGGTCTGCGCGCCTTCGCCAAGGCACACCCTCTTCTGGTGATCAAGGGCGGGTACTTCGACGGTGCCGCCCTGACCGCAGATGAGGTCAACAAGCTCGCTGACCTCGAGAGCCGTGAAGTCCTGCTGGCGAAGCTCGCCGGTGCGATGAAGGCCTCGCTGTTCGGCGCCGCATATCTGTTCAACGCTCCGCTGTCGAAGGCCGTTCGCACGGTCGACGCGCTGCGTGAGAAGCAGGAGTCCGCCGCCTGATCAGGGCGCGGCTGACAGAAACCTAAGCAAGGAGAAAATCATGGCAAAGCTCACCACCGACGAGCTGCTCGACGCGTTCAAGGAGCTCACGCTCATCGAGCTGTCGGAGTTCGTCAAGAAGTTCGAGGAGACCTTCGAGGTCACCGCCGCGGCGCCCGTCGCCGTTGCCGGCCCGGCAGCTGCCGGTGCGGCTCCCGCCGAAGAGGTCGAGGAGCAGACGGCATTCGACGTCGTGCTCGAGGCCGCCGGCGAGAAGAAGATCCAGGTCATCAAGGTCGTCCGTGAGCTCACCGCTCTCGGCCTCGGCGAGGCCAAGGCCGTCGTCGACGGCGCCCCCAAGGCTGTGCTCGAGGGCGCAACCAAGGAGGCCGCTGACAAGGCGAAGGCTGCTCTCGAAGAGGCCGGCGCGACCGTCACCCTGAAGTAGTCAGCAGCACACAAGAAGGCCCCGGATGCTGCATCCGGGGCCTTCTTGCGCGCTCGCCGCCTCACCCGATGTGATCGATGCCCGGCCTCGGGTCGGATGAGAAGACCGAGTGGCGGGAGTCCACCGGGCCCGTCGACGCCCGCACGATCAGGCGGGCCGACAGCTCCACGTGCCTCGGCTCGTCGACGCCGCCGCCGAGCTCCGCTTCGAGGAGCTCCACCGCCGCGCGTCCCTGCTCGCGCGGCAGCTGCTGCAGCGTCGTCAGCGCGAACATCTCCGCGTACTCGTGATCGTCGATGCCCACGACGCTGAGGTCGCTGGGTACCCGGATGCCGAGCCGCCGGGCCGCGATGATCGTGCCGATCGCGACTTCGTCGCACACCGCGACGATTCCCGTCGGCCGGGTCCGCGCAGCGCCGAGAAGGTCGACCGCTGCCGCATACCCGCCGGGGAGGGAGACGTCCGAGATGACGTGCTGCGCGTGTTCGACGAGACCGGCCTCGGACATGGCTGCGAGGTACCCGCCCAGCCGCCTGCGATCCACGCTCGCCCAGCGGGCGCTGCTCCCGCCTCCGACGAACGCGATGTGGCGATGACCCAGCCCGGTGAGGTGGTAGGTCGCGCGTCGCGCCGCGTCGTCGTCGTCGATGCCGATCACGGTGGCATCGGCATACGAACCGACGACGCTGACAACGGGTCTGCCGATCATCAGCAGCCGCTCGAGTTCGTGGTCCTCGGGTTCCAGGCCGACGGCGATGAGACCGTCGAACCGCTTCCGCGCGAGAAAGTCCTCGAAGATGCGCCGGCGGCTGTCGGTGCCCGGGTTCGCGTCGTACAGCGTGAGGTCGAGGCCCCGCTCGAGCAGAGCGGACTGGATTCCCTCGAGCACCTCGGCGAAGAACCAGCGATGCAGGTAGGGGATCACCACCCCGACGTTGCGCGTGCGGCCGGTGACCAGGCTCGCGGCGTTGCTGGAGGGGACATACCCCAGGGATGCCGCGACCGCCTGCACCTTGACCCTCGTGTGCTCGGAGACATAGCCGCTGCCGCTCAGCGCCCGGCTGGCCGTCGACTTCGACACGCCCGCGAGGCGCGCAACGTCTGAGATCCCGCTCATCGGTGCTCCTTCGCGTCTGCGAGCTGCGTTCGTTCTCATCCGCTTCGAGAAGTCGCTGGCGGCGGCGCGTTGTGGAAACGATTCCACACCGAATCCGCCCGCGACCCGGCGCGCAGTTAGAACCATAGCGCCCAGACTGCGGGCGCCGAACAGTCCTTGCGGCCGAGGGTTACCGAGTTGTGACAACCCATGATTGTGTCCCGCTCGCTCTGTCCCCTACGGTGGCTATGGAATCGGTTCCCGACCAATTCACATGGATGGGACTTGGATGCGCGCACCGCGCACAGCACTTCAACGAGGAGGCAGAAAATGACTGGAATGCGTTCACCTGCGCATCGTCGCACATCGATGGCACTCGGCGTGGTGGCGATCGCCACACTGACCCTGGCCGGTTGCGCCGAGGGCGGCGGCGAGGACTCGGGCGACTCCGGGTCGGTCGAGGGCGAAACGGTCCGGATCTCCGGTGGCATCACCGGCATCGAGGCCGAGAACATGCAGAAGTCCTTCGATCAGTTCACCGAAGACACCGGCATCATCGTCGAGTACACCGGCGACAAGGGCTTCGAGGGCAACATCGTCACGAAGGTCCAGGGTGGCGACGCCCCCGACATCGCGATCGTGCCGCAGCCCGGTCTGCTGAAGACGCTCGTCGAGACGGGCGAGGTCAGCCGGCGCCCGAAGGCGTCGAGGCGAACGTCGACGAGAACTGGTCGCCCGACTGGAAGGCGTACGGCACGTTCGACGACGTCTTCTACGCCGCGCCGATGCTCGCGAACGTCAAGGGCTACGTCTGGTACTCGCCCGCCTCGTTCGAGGAGTGGGGCGTCGAGGTTCCGACGACGTGGGACGAGCTGCTCGCAGCTGACCGCGACGATCCAGGAGACGACCGGCAGCCCCGCCGTGGTGCGCGGGCTTCGCGTCCGAGGCGGCGTCCGGCTGGCCGGGCACCGACTGGATCGAGGACCTCGTGCTGCGCCAGTCCGGCCCGGAGGTCTACGACCAGTGGGTGGCCAACGAGGTCAAGTTCACCGATCCCGAGATCGCGGACGCCTTCGACGCCGTCGGCGAGATCCTCCTCAACCCGGAGTACGTCAACGCGAGCTTCGGCGACGTGGCGAGCATCAACTCGACGGCGTTCGCCGCCGTCGCCGCTCCGGTCGCCGACCGGCAGGCCTGCGCGCTCACGCACCAGGCGTCGTTCCTCGTCGGCGAACTTCCTCGACACCGAGAACGCCGCGGGCGAGGTGCCGACGGTCGCTCCCGACGGCGACGTCTACGCGTTCGTGCTGCCCGGGCTTCGAAGAGGGCGCGGCAACGATCGAGGTCGGCGGCGAGTTCGTCACCGCGTTCTCGGACGACGCGGCGACCGTGGCGGTGCTCGAGTACATGTCGACCCCGGAGTGGGCCGACGAGCGCGTCGAGCCTCGGCGGCAACATCTCCGCCAACCTGAACGCCGACCCGAGCCTGGCATCCAGCGAGTTCCTCACCGAGGCGATGGAGCTGCTGCAGGACCCGAACACCACCGTGCGCTTCGACGCGTCCGACCTGATGCCGTCCACGGTCGGCGCCGGGTCGTTCTGGAAGGGCATGGTCGACTGGATCGACGGCAAGGACACGGCAACGGTCCTCAGCGACATCCAGGCCGGCTACGAGAACTAGGCAGTGACGGCCGCGAGCGGGGTCATCGACGACGGTGGCCCCGCTCGCGCGCCGACCCAAGGCCTCCGTTCGCGGATCGCGCGCCGCGGCGTGAGGCATCCAAGAGTCCGACGACGCACTCGGAAGGGGACTCATGTCTGAAGATGAAGGTGGAGCCCGGGACCACGCCGGCTCCCGACAGAACGGAGCTGGACGCCGTCGAACGGCGCCGAGCGAGACGGCCAAGCGGCACAGGACGACGATGATCGTCGTCGCCATCGGGTTCATCCTGGTGGCGGCGCTGTTCATCTTCATGGTCACCCGGCCGCCGATCGAGGATCCTCGCCCGGTCTCGCTCGGGTGTCTCGCTGAACAGCTTCTTCCAGTGGCTCGGCGACCTCGGGCCCGATCGTGCAGATCCCGATCGTGCTGATCGTCGTTCGGGGTCGTCGTCGGGCTCATCCTGCTGCTCATCGAGTACGCGCCACGGTCGGGACGCGGCTACTTCTGGCTCCGCGTGGCAGCGTGCTTCGTCATCCCGGTGATCGCCTTCATGCTCCTGCGCCCGTACCAGGGCGCGGTCATCTACGTCGTCGCTCATCGCGGTCATCCTCGGGGCGCTGCTCTTCTGCGCCGACCTGCGCGCGCGTCAGGGCGCGGGATACCTGTTCCAGCTCGATCATCTTCAGCGCGCCGGCGGTGATCCTGCTCCTCATCGGACTCATCTATCCGGCGATCGCGACGATCATCCAGTCGTTCTTCGACAAGACCGGCGAGAACTTCGTCGGCCTCGAGAACTACGTCTGGACCTTCACCAACCCCGAGGGCTTCTGGTCGGTCATCAACACGATCATCTGGGTGCTCGTCGCCCCGACGTTCGCGACGGTCATCGGGCTCGCGTACGCCGTGTTCATCGACAAGGCACGCGGCGAGAAGGTGCTGAAGATCCTGATCTTCATGCCGTTCGCCATCTCGTTCGTCGGCGCCGGCATCATCTGGAAGCTGATGTACGACTACCGCCAGGGCGAGCAGATCGGCCTCCTGAACGCCATCGTCGTCGCCTTCGGCGGCGAGCCGATCTCGTGGCTCGCCGTCGAGCCGCTCTTCAACACGCTTCTGCCTCCTCGTCGTGTTCATCTGGAGCCAGACCGGGCTGGCGATGGTGATCCTCTCGGCCGCGGTCAAGGCGGTTCCGATCGAGCAGATGGAGGCGGCCGAGCTCGACGGGACCAACGCGTGGCAGCGGTTCCGCAACGTCACGCTGCCCGGCATCCGCTCGTCCATCGTCGTCGTCGTCACCACGGTCGCCATCGGCTCGCTGAAGATCTACGACGTCGTCGCGGTGATGACCGGAGGCCGCTCGAACTCGACCGTGCTCGCGTTCGAGATGGTCAACCAGCAGCAGCGGTTCCAGAGCTACGGCCACTCGGCCGCCCTGGCGGTCGTGCTGTTCCTGTTCGTGGTGCCGCTCATCGTGTTCAACGTGATTCAGATCAGGAAGCAGAGGGAGATCCGATGACCATCGGAACCGTTGCCATCGAGCCGGTCGCCGACCCGCGCTCCGCTCGCCAGCTCGCACGCGACACCCGCAAGCACGAGAAGATGGCGCAGAAGCGCCTCACCTCGAAGGGTGCGACGATCGCGGCGATCGTCGATCGCCTTCTTCTGGACGATCCCGACCTTCGGGCTTCTCGTCACGTCGTTCCGTCCGCCCGCCGACACGCAGACGTCGGGGTGGTGGACGGTCTTCACCGATCCGGACTTCTCGCTCGGGAACTACTCGCGCGGCGCTGACGTCGGGCGGCACGACGCTGACGCTGGCGGAGTCGTTCCTGAACTCGCTGGCGATCACGATCCCGGTGGTGGCGTTCTCGCTCGGCCGTCGCGTCGCTGTTCGCTTACGCGTTCGCGTGGATCGACTTCAAGTTCAAGAACCTGCTGTTCATCGGCGGTGTTCGCGCTGCAGATCGTCCCGATCCAGATGGCTCTGGTTCCGCTGCTGAGCCTGTTCTCCCGGGGTCTCACGATCAACGACGTGATGATCTTCCCGGGGCTGGATCTGCGGGAGATCGACCACAGCTTCGCGACGGTGTGGATCGCGCACACGATCTTCGCGCTGCCGCTCGCGGTGTTCCTGCTGCACAACTTCATCGCGGAGATCCCGAGCGAGGTCATCGAGGCGGCACGGGTCGACGGCGCCGGGCACGGCCAGATCTTCTTCCGGATGATCCTCCCGCTCGCGGCCCCGGCGCTCGCGTCGTTCGCCGTGCTGGAGTTCATCTGGGTGTGGAACGACCTGCTCGTGGCGACGATATTCGCGCCATCGTCGTCGTTGCCGATGACGCAATCCCTGGCATCTCTGTCGGGCACGTGGGGCAACCAGTGGTTCCTGCAGGCGGCGGGCACGTTCCTGTCGATCCTGGCGCCGCTGATCGTGTTCTTCGCGCTGCAGCGGTTCTTCGTGCGCGGGCTGCTGGCCGGCGCGACGAAGGGCTGAGGACCGGGGAGGGCGGCGGTCGCACCCGCCCTCCCGCTCCCGCCGCAATAGGGTGTGTCCATGGATGCCGCGACCCGACGTCGATGCCCGCCCGACGCCCGTCGACTCGGGATCAGGCCTCACCCAGGTCCAGGTCGCCGAGCGCATCGCGGCGGGCCAGACGAACGCGTTCACCGCGGATTCGAGCCGCAGCGTCTGGAACATCGTCAGCGCCAACGTCTTCACGCTGTTCAACGCGATCGTCGGCGGCTGCTTCCTCATCCTTCTCGCTCCTCGGACGCTGGCAGGACGCGCTGTTCGGCCTCGCGGCGTTCGCGAACGCGATCATCGGCTGCGTCCAGGAGTTCCGCGCCAAGGCCAAGCTCGACCGGCTGGCGCTTCTGAATGCGCCTCGCGCGCGTGTGCGCCGCGACGGAGCGGAGCTCGAGACTGGCGCCGGCGGACGTCGTGCACGACGACATCCTCATGCTGCGGGCCGGTGACCAGGTTCCGGCGGATGCCGTGGTCGCTGGGCGGACGTGCACTGCAGATCGACGAGTCGATGCTCACCGGCGAGTCCGATGCCGTCGACAAGAACCACGGCGACGAGGCGCTGTCAGGCTCCGTCGTGGTCGGCGGGCGAGGGTGATGCGCAGGTCACGCGCGTCGGCGCCGACTCGTACGCGAACAAGTTCGCGGATGAGGCGAAGCGCTTCTCGATGGTCTCGTCGGAGCTGCGCACCTCGATCGACCGCGTCCTGAAGTGGGTGGGCTGGGGCATCGGCCCGATCGGCCTCCTCGTGCTCAATGCGCAGATGATGGTCGCCGGCGGCTGGGTACAGGCCTGGGAGAGCGGCACGTGGGTGCAGGCCGTCGTCAACACCATCGCGTCGCTGACCGCGATGATTCCTCTCGGTCTCGTGCTGGTCACCTCGATCGCGTTCGCCGTCGGAGCGGCCAAGCTGGCCGGACGACAGGTGCTCGTGAACGAGCTGCCGGCGGTCGAGGGGCTCGCCCGGATCGACGTCATCTGCCTCGACAAGACAGGCACCCTCACGGGCGGCGAGATCGCGTTCGACGGCTCGCACCCGCTCGACGGCGTGGCATTCGGGTGGGAGCGGACGCTGGCCTGGTACGGCGCCGCGCCTGACGCGAACGCCACGGCCCGCTGCCTGCGCCAGCCGTTCCCGGTCGATGCCGCCGCCGCCGGTCGCCGCGGCCTACATCCCGTTCTCCTCCGCCCGGAAGTGGAGCGCGGTCTCCTTCGCCGACGCGAGCGGGCACCTGGGTGCTCGGAGCGCCCGAGATGGTGTTCGGGGACGCCGCATCCGACCCGGCAGGCTGAGCTCGGGCGCACCGTCACCGGACTGGCGTCGACCGGTCGCCGCACGCTGGTGCTCGGGCACTCGGACGTGGCGCTCACCGACGCCGACGTCGAGGCGGAGCGGCTCCCGACGGCTCTCATCCCGGCGATCGTGCTCACCTTCCGCGAGCAGGTACGGCCGGATGCCGCGCACACGCTCGCCTACTTCCGGGCTCAGGGAGTCGGCGTCCGCATCATCTCGGGCGACAACCCGCGCACGGTCGCAGCGATCGCCCGCGAGGTCGGTCTCGATGTCGCTGACGGGTACGACGCCCGCAAGCTTCCCGACGATGACGGGGAGCTCGGGGAGATCCTCGAGGCGAATACGGTCTTCGGCCGCGTCACGCCCGAGCAGAAGAAGCGCATGGTGGTCGCGCTGCAGGCGCGTGGTCACACCGTCGCGATGACCGGCGACGGCGTCAACGACGCCCTGGCGATCAAGACCGCCGACATCGGCATCGCGATGAACTCCGGCGCCGCAGCGACGAAGGCCGTCGCGCGGCTGGTCCTGTTGGACGGGCAGTTCTCGCATCTGCCGGACGTCGTGGCCGAGGGGCGGCAGGTCATCGCCAACATCGAGCGCGTATCGATGCTGTTCCTCACCAAGACCGCGTACGCGACCGGGCTCGCCCTTCTCTTCGGCATCCTGGTGCTGGAGTTCCCGTTCCTGCCGCGGCAGCTCTCCATCACCGACGGCCTGACGATCGGCATCCCGGCGTTCTTCCTCGCCCTGATGCCGAACTCGCAGCGCTACGTGCCGGGTTTTCTGAAGCGCTCGCTGAGCTTCGCGATACCCGCGGGTGCGATCATCGCCGTCGCATTGACCCTGTACACGCTGGGCGCGATGTCGCTCGGGGTGGACCAGGCGCAGCTGCGCACCGGCTCGACGATCATCCTCGCGGTCGTCGGCATCTGGGTGCTGACCGTGCTGTCCCGCCCGATCAACCGCTACAAGGCGCTCGTGATCGGGGCGATGTTCATCGCGCTGGTGGTGATCTTCACGATCCCGCTGTCGACCGAGTTCTTCCAGCTGGTCGATCCGGGGGAGGAGTGCGCGTATCTGGTCGCCGTCGTCACCGTGGTCACGATCGGCGCGATCGAGGTCGTGCGGTTCTTCCACCGTCGCTTCGTCGCGAGGTCGCTCGCCGCGTGGACCGCGAAGGGGCGGGTCGCCGTCGCGGACCCTGATCAGGCGGTGGCGGCGACCTCGGCCTGATCCACCGGCAGCGTCTCGGAAGTACCGAGACCCGGGCGGCGCCCACAGCGCGACGAGGATGAACGTGTCCGCGGCCATCTCGACGATCGCGGTCCAGTCCCACGCGTCGGACGACACGATCGTGACGATGTGGAGGGTGAACGCCACTGCGAGGTAGATCGTGAGCAGCAGTCGCGCGAATCGCCTGCCGCGAGCGACGCCTGATGCGACGGCGAGGGTGAGCAGACCGAAGAGGATGATGGCCGCTCCGAGCAGCGACACCGGCAGCACCTCCGCCCGCTCCACCTGGTACCGGCTGAGGAGGATCAGGATGCCGATGGCCGCGCTGGCCAGCCCGCCGATGTAGACCAGCACCACCGCGATCGTGACCAGCACCGGCCGGTGCCGTGAGGGGGCGGGAGTGGCGCTCACGCGTTCACTGTAGCGAGGAGCTCCCGCGCGGCGAGCGACGAGCCGGCGGTCTGCCGTCAGCCGCTGCAGCCGAGGCGCTGCTGGATGCTCTCCATCGCGTCGATCTCGGCCGCCTGCGCGTTCTTCATGCTCGTCGCGACAACCAGCACTCGCGGCTCCGAGCCCCGCTCGAGGACGGCTTCGGCCATCGGGATCGCGCCCTCGTGATGGCGGATCATGAGCTCGAGGAAGAGGCAGTCCGCCTAATCGCCCGGTCGCGGCGCGAAGCTCGCTCAGCTCGGCATCGGTCGCCATGCCCATCGATGCGCGCAGCGCGGCATCGTCGACCGGCTCGCCCGAAGCGCCCTCGTGCTCACCGTGAGCACCCTCCGAGTCGGCCATCCAGCTCATCAGGGGCGCCCCGGCCTGGGGCAGGCCCCACTGGACGAGCCAGTCGAACATCTCGCCCCGCTGCGCGGACTGCCCTGTGGCGATGTCGTACGCGAGCGTCCGCAGCTCGGTGTCGTCGGTCGTGCGATGGATCTGCATCGCCATCTCGACGGCCTGCCCGTGATGCACCTGCATGTCGCGCGCGAATCCGGCCTCGGCCGAGTCGTTCGCGGGCGGGGACGCCGACGCTGACGCTCCGAACGTCGAGAAGCGGCCGATCGCGAACGCGAGCCCGCCGATCGCCAGGCAGGCGAGCACGATGAGGACCCAGCGCCGCGGCGCCGGGGCGGCGGGCGCTTCGTGGCTCATCGCGGGCTACTGCTTGCCCGGAGCATCCAGCGCGCCGGAGCAGGACGCGTTCGGCTCGGGGGCGTTCTGGTTGCGCCAGTACGTCGTCAGGAACTCGGACACGCGCGGGTCGTCGGCGGAGTCGAGCTTCAGCTGGGCGTTCCACGCGCTCATCACGATCGGCGAGTCGAGACCCTCGTAGGGCGAGAGGATGACGTAGCTCGACGGCAGCTGCGCGCGCACGGTGGCGAGGTCCGCGTCGCTGACGGCGGCGGCGTCGTAGGTGACCCACACGGCGCCGTGCTCGAGAGAGTGCACGGCGTTCTCGTTCGGCACCGGCTGGTCGTAGATGCCGCAGTTGAGCCACACCGCGTTGTGGTCGCCGCCCGCCGGGGGCGTCTCCTCGTAGTCGACCGCACCCTCGACATGGTTCGAGGTGTGCTCGAACGTCTCGATGCCCTCGATCGCGCTGCCGTCGCCGTTTCCGGGGCTCAGCGCCGGCGCGGCTGCCGGCGCGAAGACGATGGACGCGATGATCGCGACGATGACGCCGATCGCGACGAGCGTTCCGACTGTCCACCAAAGGAGCTTTCCGCGGCGGCGCTTGGCCAGCTGCTTCTGGTACTCCGCCAGCTTCTCCTGGCGCTTCTGCTCGCGCTGCTGCTTGACGGTCTGGGCGATCTGGGCCTGCGTGGCCGGATTGCCGCTCGTCTTCTTGACGGTCGGGCGCGGGGATGTCGGGGTCATGTGAGGTGATCTCGGCTCGGGCGCCCGGAAGAAGGGCTGCGATCTGGTGGTGCCACCATCCTATTCGAGCGCATGCGTCGGGGCCTGGGAGGGCGCCGACAGCGCCGGTGGGAGGCGAGCAGCCGCTCACAGGAAGCGCGCCGCGGCATCCGGTATTATGGAGTGTCGAATCGATTCGGGACGGTTCGATTCTCCCCCAATGGCGCCTGAGCCGGACCACCGGTGTCGACGCTTCCCGCCGCGCCGCCGAAACGAAACCACTGTGCTCGATACCGCGTCTACTCCCACTCAGAAGCCCATCCGCGACCCCGAAACCGCGACGCCTCCCGCCCTGACGTCTACCGCTCCGAAGCCCGCCGCGGCGGAATCCTCGCCGGCGGCGCCGACCGCTGCGCGCCCTCCTGCTCTGACCACCGGTGCCATCCGCGCGCTGGGCAGCAATCCGGCGACGGCGCCGATCATGCTGCACCCGGGCGATGCCATCCCGCATCGCCGCCGGGTGCTGTACATCGTTCTGCTCGGTGCGCTCACCGCTCTCGGCCCGTTCACGATCGACCTGTACCTGCCCGCCTTCCCGGTTCTCGAGACCGACTTCCAGACCACCGCCGCGGCGATCCAGCTCACTCTGACCGGCACCATGATCGGCTTCGCGATGGGCCAGCTGATCGTGGGACCGCTCAGCGACAAGGTCGGCCGTCGGATCCCGCTCCTGGCCGTCACCGCGCTTCACGTAGTGGCCAGCGTCGCCGCCGCCCTGGCCCCGACCCTCGACCTGCTGATGGTCGCTCGCGTCGGCATGGGCATGGGTGCGGCCGCCGGAGGGGTGGTCGCCATGGCGATCGTCCGCGACCTGTTCGGAGGCAGGCGCCTCGTCGTGATGCTGTCGCGCCTCGCGCTCGTCTCGGGCGTCGCGCCCGTGGCTGCGCCGCTCATCGGATCAGCGCTTCTCGCGATCATGCCGTGGCGGGGGATCTTCGTGGTGCTCGCGATCTACGGCGCGGTGATGCTGGTGTGCGCCATCTTCCTGATCCCCGAGACCCTGCCTCGAGCGCGACGCCACGACAAGGGCAGCACCACGATCCTGCAGCGCTACAAGAGCGTCTTCAGCGACCGGGTGTTCCTGGGCGTGCTCATCATCGGCGGCATGTCCTTCAGCGGCATGTTCTCGTACCTCTCTGCCTCGTCATTCCTGTTCCAGCAGAGCTTCGGCTTCGACGCGCAGCAGTACGGGATGCTGTTCGCCGTCAACTCCCTCGGCATCGTCCTCGGCGTGCAGGCGGCCTCCCGCTTGGCGGCGCGGTTCGGCCCGCAGTGGGTTCTCGCCGTTTCCACGGCAGTGCTGGTGCTGGCTGCGGCCGCCATCATCGTGTGCGATGCACTCGGCTTCGGCTTCTGGGGCACGGCGATCCCGCTGTTCATCTTCATCACGGGGTGCGGTTTCACCTTCCCGTGCGTGCAGGTGCTGGCTCTGGATCGTCACGGCAAGGCCGCAGGTACGGCCGCATCGGTGCTCGGCGCGGTCAACTTCGGTGTGGCCGGGTTCATCTCGCCGATCGTCGGGTGGATCTCGCGCGACGCCGGCATCACGGCCACCACCATGGCGACGGTGATGTTCGGCTGCGCGATCATCGGCGCACTGGCGCTGTGGCTGGTCGTGCGTCCGCGGTCCGTACGGCGCCTGACGCCCTGACTCAGCGCGGCCCTTCAAGGGGCTGCAGCCGGAACAGGCGGACCACACGCCCGGAGTCGCGCTCGTACCTGCGGTAGCCCGGCCACTGCCGTTCGATGCGCTCCCAGGCGGCATCCCGCTCGTCGTCGGGGATGAGGTCGGCGCGCACGGTCATGCGCCGTCCGCGCACGGTGATCTCGGCATCCGGAGAGGCGAGCAGGTTCGTGGTCCAGGCGGGATGCCGGCTGCCCGCGAAGTTGGTGCCCGCGACGATGGCGCGACCGGCGCCGTCCGGCGTGTACATGAGCGGTGCGTCCCGCGGATCGCCCGACTTCGCGCCCCGCGTGTGCAGGATCAGCGATGGCACGAGCAGTGCACTCAGCTGCACTCTTCGGCCTGACAGTGCGCTGACGAATCGCTCCACGGGCGGGAGCGCTGCCGGCGCGAAGCGACGGAAGCATGCGGTGCGCGTCAGCGGCGCGATGACCGTCCGGACCAGATCGACGACGCGCAGCATGACCCATATCATGCCGGAGCCGTTCGGCGCGCGAGCAGACGTTCAGGCCGGTCACGGGCAGAATAGGGCGATGGAGCACACGAACGTCCTCAAAGTGGCTGGGCTGACCCGGACGGTGCTGTTCGTGGTGGGCGGAATCCTGGTTCTGGCCGCCTGCGGGCTCGGCACCCTCATCCTGCTGCTGCCCACTCCGTTACCGTTCGACACCTGGTGGAACTCGGTGCTGGTACAGAATCCGATCGTCTTCCTCACCGGCTTCGCGAGGGTGATGGACTGGATCGGCGGCGGGTGGTTCGGCGTTCTGGTGGTTCCGATCCTCGGCGCGATCGCGCTCATCGTGCTTCGGCGACCGTGGTCGGCGGCGTTCTTCCTGACCGCCGAGGCAGCCTCTGCCGGAGCGGTGCAGATTGCGAAGCACGCCTTCGGACGTGCTCGCCCCGAAGACATCATCGTGATCGTCGACTACGGCTCATTCCCCTCGGGACATGTTGCGAACGCGGCCACCCTCGCGGCGGCCGCGTTCATCCTCTTCCCGCGTCTGTGGGTGCTGATCATCGGGATCGCGTACGTGCTGCTGATGGCGCTCAGCCGGACCGCGTTGCACGCCCACTGGCTGAGCGACACGATCGGCGGGGCGCTCATCGGTGTGGGCGTGGTGCTGCTCATCGCGGGAGCGTTCGCCCCGCTGCTGGCGCGGGAGCGCAGAGACGCCCCGGTGTTCGACCTCTCAGTAGGCTGAGCGCATGACCGCGCCAGACTCGCCCGATCCTGCCGTCGCCGCTGCCGAGGCCGAGCTCGCCCGGCTGCGTGCCGAGGCTGACGCGGCCGAAGCACAGCTGCGGGCGGCGCAGGCGCGGGCGGCGCTCGCGGCAGCGGAGGCGGAGGCGGCGAAGGCCCGGGTGACCGGGGCGCAGCCGCCGGCGCCTGCCATCGCTGAGCCCGTCGTGGCGACGCAGATGGCCGGCGGCCCCTTGTCGAACTCCGGCACTCCGCAGGCCGCGGTCGCTGAGCCTGCCGAAACGTCGCAGCCCCCGAGCGGCCCGCTCGACGCCGAGCAGGTGCAGACCGTGATCTCCGGCTACACGTTCGGCGCGGAGACGCTCGACCTCGGCGCGCTCATGAACGGCGACGGCCGTGCCGCAGGCGCAGATCCGCATTCCCCTCGGCATGATGAACCGCCACGGGCTCGTCGCCGGCGCGACCGGCACGGGCAAGACGCGCACGCTGCAGGGGCTCGCCGAGCAGCTCGCCGCGAAGGGGGTGCCGGTGTTCGCGGCCGACATCAAGGGCGACCTCTCCGGCGTCGCGACGCCGGGGGAGTCGAGTGAGAAGCTGCTCGCGCGGACCTCGGCGATCGGCCAGGACTGGGCGCCCGCGGCATCCGTCACCGAGTACTTCGCCCTCGGCGGCATCGGCAAGGGCGTTCCGGTCCGGGCGACCGTTTCTGCGTTCGGACCGCTGCTGCTGAGCAAGGTGCTCGGTCTGAACGAGACGCAGGAGTCGAGCCTCGGACTCGTGTTCCACTACGCGGACGCGAACGGGCTGGCGCTGGTCGACCTCGCCGACCTGCGGGCCGTGCTGAGCTACCTCACGAGCGACGAAGGCAAGGTGGAGCTCAAGGACCTCGGCGGACTGTCGGCGGCGACAGCCGGCGTGATCCTGCGCGAGCTGATCACATTCGCCGACGGCGGCGCGGACGTGTTCTTCGGCGAGCCGGAGTTCGAGGTTCGTGAGTTCCTCCGCTCGGCGCCGGACGGTCGCGGCATCATCAGCCTGCTCGAGGTGCCGGGCGTGGCCGACAAGCCGGCGCTGTTCTCCACGTTCCTGATGTACCTGCTCGCCGAGCTCTTCGAGATCCTGCCCGAGGTGGGCGACCTCGACAAGCCCAAGCTCGTGTTCTTCTTCGACGAGGCCCACCTGCTCTTCAAGGACGCCTCCAAGGACTTCACGGCCGCCATCGTGCAGACCGTGCGCCTGATCCGCTCGAAGGGGGTCGGCGTCTTCTTCGTCACGCAGACACCGAAGGACGTGCCCTCGGACGTGCTCGCACAGCTCGGCTCGCGCGTCCAGCACGCGCTGCGGGCCTTCACGCCCGACGACGCGAAGGCGCTTCGCGCGACGGTCGGCACGTACCCGAGGTCGGGCTACGACCTGGAGCGGGTGCTGCAGGAGCTCGGCACCGGCGAGGCGATCGTCACCGTCATGAGCGAGAAGGGCGCTCCCGACGCCGGTCGCGTGGACCCGCCTGCGCGCGCCGCAGGGCCTGATGTCGCCGACGCCGGATGCCGCGATCGACGCGGCGGTGGCGGCATCCCCCCTGCTGCTCGAAGTACGGAACGGCGATCGACCGCGAGTCGGCGCGCGAGATCCTCACCGCGCGAATGAACGCCGCGAACGAAGCGGCCGCCGCCGAGGAGGCAGCACTGGCGAAGGCGAAGGCCGACGCCGAGTTCGCCAAGCAGCAGGCGGCGATCGACAAGGCGAAGGCCGCTGCCGACAAGAAGGCGCAGGCGGAGTACGAGCGCCTGCTGAAGAAGACCTCGGGCACGACCCGCACCTCCCGGGCCGCCGAGAAGTCGCCGCTCGAGCAGATCCTCGGATCGAAGTCGACGCAGACGATCCTCAACGGGGTCATCCGCGGAATGTTCGGCACCGGCGGCGCGACGCGGTCGGCGAAGTACCTATTGAGATAGGTACTTTCGCTGCGCGAGGCGTAGCATGGGACTCATGGCGACGAAGCCCCCGAAAGCAGACATCGACGAGGCTCATGTCCACGTCTCCGGCCGCAAGAAGGTCGCGGTCGGTGTGCCCGCCGTGCTGCACGCGCTGCAGATCTCGAACGATCAGATGGGCGTCAAGCGCACCGTCCAGACGCTGCTGCGGGTGAATCAGAAGGACGGGTTCGACTGCCCCGGATGCGCGTGGCCCGAGGAGGACAAGCGCCACATCGCGGAGTTCTGCGAGAACGGTGCGAAGGCCGTGGCCGAGGAGGCGACGATCCGCCGGGTGACACCGGAGTTCTTCGCGGAGCACTCGATCGACGAGCTGCGCGGGCACGACGACTGGTGGCTCGGCCAGCAGGGTCGGCTGACGCAGCCCATGATCCTGGACGAGGGTGCGACGCACTACCGTCCGATCTCGTGGGACGACGCGCTGCGCGAGGTCGCCGACGCGCTGCGAGGCCTCGACGATCCGAACGAGGCGATCTTCTACACGTCGGGCCGCACCTCGAACGAGGCTGCGTTCCTGTATCAGCTGCTGGTGCGGGGTCTCGGCACGAACAACCTGCCGGACTGCTCGAACATGTGCCACGAATCGTCCGGCTCGGCGCTGACCGAGACGCTCGGGATCGGCAAGGGGACGGTCTCGATCGAAGACATCCACAAAGCCGATCTGCTGATCGTCGCCGGCCAGAATCCCGGCACGAACCACCCGCGCATGCTGAGCGCGCTCGAGAAGGCGAAGGACAACGGGGCGACGATCGTCGCGGTGAACCCGCTTCCTGAGGCCGCGCTCATCCGGTACAAGAATCCGCAGACGCCGAGAGGTGTGATCCTCGGAGGGAAGAAGCTCGCCGACGAGTTCGTGCAGATCCGGCTCGGCGGCGACCAGGCGCTGTTCCAGGCGATCGGAAAGCACCTGCTCGAGGTCGAGGAACGCGAAGGCGGCGTACTCGATCACGCGTTCATCGACGCGCACACGACCGACTTCGCGTCCTACGCGGCCGAGGTCCAGGCAGTGCCGTGGCGCGAGCTGGTGGCGGCCACCGGAGTGCCCGAGAAGGCGCTGCGCCGCGTGGCGGAGCGGGTGCGGACCTCGAAGGCCACCATCGTGTGCTGGGCGATGGGACTGACGCAGCACAAGCATGCGGTTGCGACGCTTCGCGATGTCGTGAACGTGCTGCTGCTTCAGGGCAACATCGGCCGGCCGGGCGCGGGCGTCTGCCCGGTGCGCGGTCACTCGAACGTGCAGGGCGATCGCACCATGGGCATCTACGAGAAGCCGTCGGAGCACTTCCTCGCCGCGCTCGACCGCGAATTCGCGTTCACCGCGCCCCGAGCGCACGGACACGACACCGTCGAGGCGATCCGCGCCATGCGGGACGGCTCGGCCCGCGTCTTCATGGCGATGGGCGGGAACTTCGTCTCGGCGACCCCCGACACCAAAGTCGTGGAGGCCGCCCTGCAGAACGTCGACCTCACCGTGCAGGTGTCCACGAAGCTGAACCGCTCCCACGTCGTGACCGGAAAGCGCGCGATCATCCTGCCGACGCTCGGCCGCACCGACCGCGATGTGCGCGGCGGGGGAGAGCAGCGCGTCACGGTCGAGGACTCGATGAGCGCGGTGCACGCATCACGCGGCCGGCTCGTGCCGCCCGCCGAGGACATGCTGAGCGAGGTGGCGATCGTCGCGCGGATCTGCGCTCAGCTGTTCGGGTCGGACACCGGCAGCCGGTTCGAGCCGCAGATCGACGGCGAAAGCGCGGTCGAGGTGGACTTCGGTCAGCCCGAGCACGTCGGGATCCAGTCCGATGCTCCGGCCGTGGAACACACGCATCCGGGACGACACGAGCACAGCGGGCGCCCGCAATCGGTTCCGCGGGCAGACTGGGCGGCTCTCGAAGGCGACTACGCCCTCATCCGTCGGCACATCGCAGCGGTCATCCCGGGCTTCGACGACTTCGAGAGCAGGATCGAGAAGGGTCGCACGCTGTTCCTGCCGAACGGCCCCCGCGACGGTCGGAGCTTCGCCACCGCGACCGGCAAGGCCCTGTTCACGGCGAACCCGCTCGAGTACCCGTTCATCCCGCGCGGCCGCCTGCTGCTGCAGACCCTGCGCTCGCACGACCAGTACAACACCACGATCTACGGCAAGGACGACCGCTACCGCGGCATCCACGGTGGTCGCCGCGTGATCATGGTCAACCCGCAAGGACATCCAGCAGCTCGGCTTCGAGGAGAACGACATCGTCGATGTCGTCTCCGAGTGGCGCGACGGCATCGAACGGCGCGCCGAGGAGTTCCGGATCGTCGCATACTCGACGCCACGCGGCAACGCCGCGGCCTACTACCCGGAGACGAACGTGCTCGTGCCGCTCGACTCCGTCGCGGATGTCAGCGGAACCCCGACGTCCAAGTCCGTGATCGTCCGTCTCGAGCGTCGGCAGACGCCGGGCTGATCAGTCGTCGGAGGTCCAGTCCGCTCGCCAGAGCGGTGATCTCGGCGACACTGGCGCGCACCTGCTCGGGCGTGCCGCCCGCTCTGCCCGCGACGAGCCCGGCGACGAAGGCGCCGAGCGGTGCCGCCGGCCGGGCCACTCCGACGGCGACATCGCGAGCCAGATCGAGGATCACCGTGATGGGGATGTCGCCGGCTTCCAGTCCGAACAGCTCTCGCATCGCCTCCGCCCACGCATCCAACGCCTCGGGCGGCAGCTTCTCGCTCATGGGTTCCTCCTTCGCGCCTGATTCAGATCGTCCCACGTGTCGATGTCTGCCGCGAGGTCGTCGGATGCCGCGACAGCGGTGATCGTCAGGCCGCCGAGGAGTGCGCGGACGGAGGCGCCCTGCCCGGCCTGCGGGAGCGCCGCGCCGGCGGACGCGGAGCGCGTCGGCGCGGTAGATCCCCACGAGCCACTGGAGACGGCCGGCCTCGTCTGCGAGGCACGATCCATCCCCGTCGAACGGAATCTCGAGCAGCAGACGGACCGCCGCCTTCACCTCGGGCAGATCGCACGCGAGGACCAGAACGCGGGATGCCGCGACCCGCGGCAGTGCGGCCAGGATCGCGGCAGCGGGCCCGCCGTAGGGCGGGTCCTCGCGAACCCACGTGACCTCGCGGCGCGCATCGGCACCTGCGATCGGAGTCGCCCACCGCGACGATCGGATCGCAGCCCGCCTCTCGCGCAGCGGCGATCGCGGCGTCCAGCAGAGTCGTACCGCCGACCTCCAGGAGCGGCTTGTTGACGCCGCCCATCCGCGAACCCCGACCGCCGGCGAGGAGGATCGCCGCGAGCTCGCTCACGAGACGAGCATGACATCGACGACGTCGCCGGGGGCGACGACATCGACGCCGGCCGGGATCACGGCATAGCCCTCGGCGCGTGCGAGCCCACCGGCGAGATGCGAGCCTCCCGTCGTGGCCGGCGCAACCCCGTCGATTCGTGAAGGTGATCGGCAGGTACTGCACGCGGCCGCGCGGAACGCGCCAGCCCTCGACGGCGGGAAGGCGCAGCATCCGCCGATTCATCTTTGTGCGGCCCTGCATCGCGAGCAGCGCGGGACGCACGAACACCTCGAACGACACGGCCGTGCTCACGGGATTGCCGGGCAGTCCGAACACGAGCGGAGGACCGGCCGCGAAGCCCTGCGGCTTGCCCGGCTGCATCGCGACCTTCGTGAACGTCATGCCCTCGACGGCGCTGCGAACGACCTCGTAGGCGCCTGCGCTCACGCCGCCCGAGGTGATCACGGCATCCGCGCCGAGCGTCGCCGCGTGCGCAAGTCGCGCCACGCAGGTCGTCGTCGATGTCGCCGACTGTGGTCTCGAGCACGACATGGGCTCCCGCCTGCGAGACGAGGGCGCCGAGCAGGAGCGCGTTCGACTCGGGAATCTGGCCGCGCGCGAGCTCGGAGCCCGGAGCGACGAGTTCGCTGCCGGTGGAGACGACCGCGACCCGCGGGCGCCGTGAAACCGTGACCCGGTCGACATTTGCAGCGGCGATCGCCGCCAGCTGCAGCGGGCCGAGCTCGACGCCGGGAGCGACCAGCACGGCGCCTGCGGCACAGTCCTCGCCGCGCCGGCGGATGTGCGCGCCGATGCGCCGGGGAGCCTCCAGCACCCGCACCGAGACGAGCGAGTCGGCGAGGCCGCCCGCGGTGGCCTCGAACGGTACGACGGTATCGGCGCTCGCGGGAAGAGGAGCTCCGGTCATGATCCGCGCCGCCTCGCCGGAGCCGAGATCGGGATCGAGATCGGTGCCGGCGGGCAGGTCGGCGACGACGCGGAGAACAACGGGGGAGGCTTCGCTCGCGTCGGCCACGTCGGCGAATCTGACCGCGAACCCGTCCATGGCCGAGTTGTCGAACAGAGGGAGGTCCACCGCGGCGCGCACCGCCGACCGGAGCGTGCTGCCGAGCGCGTCTGCGAGCGGGACGGTGATCTCCTCGAGCGGAAGCGCGGCGGCGAGGATCGGCAGCCAGGTGCTCGTCGACCGTGATCACAGCGATCCGAAAACGTCGGCGACGGCGTCGGGTCGTGCACGGAAGGCCATGGCTTCAGGCTATCCGCCGACCGCCGGCCGATCGGTGGGCAAGTCTCGATGTCGTACCTATGTTCTAATCTGGAGTCATGTTCCTCGATCCCTCGCTACCCTCTCCGGACGCCGGGATTCCGCACGATGCCTGGGATGCGCTCGACCGCACTCGTGCGGCGCGCGACGAGCCGCCCGATGTCGACGCGGCGCGGGAACGGGCTGCATCCGAGGCCCCTGACACGTTGGATCTCCTGATCGAGATCGCAGACATGGTCACCATGCAGGCCGCGCAACGGCTGATCGGTGTGAATGTGTTCCGCCGAGAGGCGCTGGCGGATGCCGCACGTCACGGCCGAACGCTCACCGACGTCGTGGAGCGGTCGGTGCGGTTGGAGATCGCCGCCGCGCTGCGGATCACAGAGAACGAAGCCGCTGCAATGCTCGCCTTGAGCGAGGCGCTCGTGGAGCGGTACCCGACGGTTCTCGACTCGTTCGCCGCCGCGCGGATGACGGAGCGGCACGCTCAGTTCCTGGTCGAGGCCGTCCAGACGGTGGAACCGGAGTTCCATGAGCAGATCCTGCCGGCCGCTATCTCCCTGGCGGAGGCGCAGCCGGTCGGCGCGTTCCGTCGCAAGTTGCGCGCACTGATCGAGACGGTTCGGGCGACGACACTCACAGAGCGCCACGAAGAGGCGGTACAGCGGCGCCGAGTCGTGCTCCAGCCGGATCATGACGCGATGACGTGGGTGATGACCCTGATGCCCGCCGTCGAAGCGCAGGCGATCTGGGGCAGGGCTACCCGCATGGCGAAAGCGATCCTCGCCTCGGAGGGTGAGACGAGGACGCTCGACCAGATCCGCGCCGACGTGATCGCGGACCTCCTGATCGAGGGCGAAACCGGACTGCATCCGGCTGAGGCGCGGGGGATACGCGCGACCGTCGCGGTCACCGTGCCCGTCCTCGCTCTCCTTGATCGCGTGCCTGACGGTGTCGAGCCTGCGGTGGTGGAGGGGATCGGACCGATCCCGGTCGACCGCGCGCGAGAGCTGGCTGGAGGAGCGGACGGCTGGATGCGGATCCTCACTCACCCCGAGACCGGGATGGTCCTTTCCGTCGGACGCGACCGGTACGGGGCACCGCCTGGCCTGCGCCGGCTCGTCCAGTGGCGAGCCGACCGGTGCATGGGTCCCGGCTGCGGCATCCCCGCCTCTCGGTGCGAGATCGACCATCGTGTCGCTTGGGAGCACGGAGGAGAAACTCGACTCGAGAACCTGAATCCACTCTGCAAGGGGCATCACACCGTGAAGCATCACGGCGGATGGACCGTTCGAGACGTCGACGGGAGCTTCGGCGCGGTCGAGTGGATCTCTCCCACCGGCCGGCGCTACGTCGTTCAGCCCGAGCGACGAGTACCCGTGTTCCGGGTGCAGCACGAATGCGACCCGCCGCCCTTCTGACCCGCGAAGCGCGATAAACGCCGACCCGCGCCCTCCCGCGTGCGCGCGCGTAGGCTGACGGCATGGGTCGCATCACCGTGCGGCGCCCCGTGACCAAGCTCACGGTCGGCGCCGAAGCAGTCCGGCGCTCCGACACGCTCGCGGTCGAAGAGCCGCTCGAGATCCGGGTCGGCGGGCTGTCGCTCGCCGTCACGATGCGCACGCCGGGCAACGACGTCGAGCTGGCGGCCGGATTCCTCGTGTCGGAGGGTGTGATCTCGCGCGGAGACCAGTTCCGCTCGGCGATCCACTGCGGCGGGCCGGGCACCGGCGGACCGACTCTGCGGGCAACAGCGAGAACACCTACAACGTCCTGGACGTGACGCTCGCCCCGGGCGTGGCGCCGCCCGACCCCGAGCTCGCGCGCGCCTTCTATACGACCAGCTCCTGCGGGCTGTGCGGCAAGGCCTCCATCGACGCGGTCGAGACCGTGTCGGCCTACGACGTCGCAGACGACCCGGCAACGGTCGATGCTGCCACCCTCACCGGCTTCCCCGACGCGTTGCGCGCCCAGCAGGCGGTCTTCGACAAGACCGGCGGACTCCACGCCGCGGCACTGTTCGATGCAGCGACCGGCGAACTGCTCGTCCTGCGCGAAGACGTGGGCAGGCACAACGCGGTCGACAAGGTCGTCGGGTGGGCGGTGCTGAACGATCGCCTGCCTCTGCGCGGGGTCGTGCTGCAGGTGTCGGGCCGAGCGAGCTTCGAGCTCGTCCAGAAGGCGGTGATGGCCGGCATCCCGATCCTCGCGGCGGTGTCGGCACCGTCGTCGCTCGCGGTCGAGCTGGCCGCCTCGGCCGGGCTCACCCTCGTCGGGTTCCTGCGCGGCCAGTCGATGAACATCTACACGCGCGACGACCGCATCGTCGTCGAGCAGACGGCAGCGGTGCACGCTCGGTCCGAGGCCGTCGGGGCGCCACGGATTAGACTTGCCCACCGGATCCGTCCGTTCCGCTCCGGCGACGAGGCCGCCGTCGCCGACGTCTGCCTTCGAGACAGCGGATGCCGGCAGCCGACGCCACCGGCTGTTCGACGACGATGCGATCTGGGCCGAGATCTTCGTGCTGCCCGTATGTCGCACCGGCATCCGGATCTCGCGTTCGTCGTCGAAGCGGACGACGGACGCGTGGCCGGCTACATCGTGTGCGCACCGGACACCGCGGAATTCGAGGACTGGTTCGCCGACCGAGTGGTGGCCCGAGCGCGCCGCCCGCTGGCCGACGACCCGAAGCCAAGCGCACCCGGCAGGACGGCACACTGATCTACGCGTACTCGCGCCGAGGCGGGGCCGAGCCGTACGGCGACGCGTACCCCGCACACCTGCACATCGATCTGCTGCCCGAGCTGCAGGGAGGGGGCTGGGGCAGACGCCTGATCGACACGCTGGTGGGCGCTCTGCGCGACCGAGGCGTGATCGGCCTGCACCTCGTGGCGTCCGCCGAGAACGAAGCCGCGGTCGCGTTCTATCCGCGCGTGGGCTTCACCGCGCTCCCGTCGCCGTCGGGTGTTCAGGCGTTCGGCATGCATGTGGCCGGGAACGACCCCGCACCCGCCGGCCGGGCGTAGCTTCGGAGAATGGACGATCTCACCGCACCGACCGGACGCGAAGCGGCGTTGCGCGCCCAGCCGCGCGCAGACGGCGTCGCACCGCGAGCACTCGTCCTCGGGGCGACCGGGTACCTCGGAGGGCGGCTCGTGCCGCGACTGCTGAATGGCGGCTACCGGGTGCGCGTGCTCGCCCGCGATGCCGCGACGGGTCGCCGCGTTCGACTGGGGCAGTCGGGTCGAGGTCGTCGAGGGCGACGCGACGGACCGGTCGGCGGTCGGCGAAGCGGTGCGAGACGTCGACGTGCTCTACTACCTCGTCCACTCGATGGGCGCGGGCAAGGGCTTCGAAGAGCACCGACCGCGCGGCGGCGACGACCGTCGCCGAGGCTGCGGCCGCGGCATCCGTCGGACGCATCGTGTATCTCGGCGGATTGCATCCCGGACGATGCCGAGCTGTCGCCGCACCTGCGCTCTCGCGTCGAGGTCGGCAGGATCCTGCTCGACAGCGGCGTGCCCACGCTCGTGCTGCAGGCCGGCGTGGTGATCGGGTCCGGCTCGGCGTCGTTCGAGATGGTGCGCCACCTCACGGAGGTGCTGCCGTACATGCCGGCACCGAAGTGGGTGCGCAACCGCATCCAGCCGATCGCCGTCCGCGACGTGCTGCACTACCTGCTCGGAGCCGCCCGCGTGGCTGCCGACGTGAACCAGGCGGTCGACATCGGCGGACCCGACGTGCTCCGCTACGGGCAGATGATGAACGGCTACGCCGTCGAGGCGGGCCTGCCGCAGCGCGCGATCGCTGCGCTGCCGGTGCTGACCCCGCGGCTCGCGTCGCACTGGGTGAATCTGGTGACCCCGATTCCGCGGGTGGTCGCGATGCCGCTGGTGGAGTCGCTGCAGAACGAGTGCATCGTCAAGGGGCACGCGAGTCGACGGCCTCATCCCGCGGCCCGAGGACGGTCTGACGCCGTATCGCACGGCGGTGCGAGCTGGCGCTGCGGCCGGGTCGAGGTCGATGAGATCGAGACGAGCTGGCAGGACGGCGACGTGCTCGGGCGTGCCGAGCGATCCTCTGCCGAACGACCCGGACTGGGCGGGCCAGACGGTCTTCACCGACGTGCGCACCGCCGAGACCGACGGCGTCGCAGGCGGCACTGTGGCGGGTCATCCAGGGCATCGGCGGCGAACGCGGGTGGTACTCGAACCCGCTGCTGTGGGCGATCCGCGGCTGGGCCGACAAGCTCGTCGGCGGCGTCGGACTGCGGCGCGGGCGGCGTCACCGCGATCGGCTGCTCGTCGGCGATGCCGTGGACTTCTGGCGCGTCGAGGCCATCGAGCCCGGCTCTCTGCTGCGGCTGCGGGCCGAGATGCTCGTGCCGGGAAAGGCGTGGCTCGAGCTGCGGGCGAGCCCGGACGGCGACGGCTCACGGTACGACCAGCGGGCGGTCTTCTTCCCCCGCGGTCTGGCCGGCCGGCTGTACTGGCTCGCCGTCCTGCCGTTCCACGGATTCATCTTCGCGGGAATGGCGAACCGCATCACGGCGACGGCCGAAGCAGCGGATGCCGAGGAAGCGGTCGCGGCGGCAGGCTGAGGTGCGGCGGGCAGGTGCCCCGCAGTATCCGGCATCCACCGTCGATGTATCTGCGTCGGATGCCGCGAACTGCGCTAGACCTTCTCGAAAAGGTCGCGGACCCGCCTGCGCTCGCGCAGCGTCTGCGGGTGCGCGCCCCTGATCAGCTGGTCGTCGTCCTGGAACGCACCGTCCTCGCGCCATCCGTGACGTTCGTAGAAGGATGCTGCGCGGTCGTTGCCCTCGAGCACCCACAGGTGTGCGCGGGTGAACCCCGCGCCGCGGAGGCGCTCCTCGGCGTCCAGCATCAGCGCGTGGCCGACGCCCGCGGACCAGAAACGGGGAAGCGCGTAGATCGCGTAGAGCTGCCCGTCGTCCGCAAGGTCTTCGTCGATCGACGGGCCGACGGAGGCCCATCCGGCCAGCTCACCGTCGATCTCGGCGAGCGTCTCGATGCTGCGCGGGTCGGAGTGGTACTCGTCCCATAGTTCGACGCGGCGCCGCGCTTCGCGGTCGAGGTCCATCCCGTTGAGGACCTCGGGCACGATCAGTCCGGCATATGCGGCGCGCCAGGAATCGATCCGGACGGTGGAGATCGCTCGCGCGTCGGTGCGGGTGGCGACCCGGATCGTGACCGTCATGACCCGACGTTAGCGGTTCGGCCGCGCAGCCCGGGCGGTTGCATCGACGCGGCCCCATCCGAAAGGGCCGCCGTGCCGAAGAACAGGTGAGGTGGGGGAGACCCCGCGGATGCGGAGGCCGGCGATGGCGAACAACACCGGTCGAAGGCGACTCGGGTTCTGGGTACTGGCGGCGCTTGCGGGCGTCGTGAGCGCCGCGGTCTTCCTCGCAGCGGCAGAGGTCGTCGCCCTGCTGGTCGCGCGCGACAGCAGCCCGATCCTCGCGGTCGGCTCGTTCGTGATCGACATCGTGCCGCGCCCGTTCAAGGAGTTCGCGATCGCGACGTTCGGCGAATACGACAAGATCGCCCTGCTCGCAGGTCTGGCATCGGCGGTGCTGTTCGCGTCGGCGGCCGCGGGGGTGTTGCAGTATCTGAAGCCACCTCTGGGTGTCGCGGCCCTGGTGGTCGCCGGTGGGCTCTCGCTGGGAGCGATCGTGACCCGAGCCGGCGCCACGCCCCTTGCAGCGCTCCCGCCGAGCGCGGGAACGATCGCGGGATGCCTCCTCCTGTGGTTCCTGATCTCGCGACTGCGGCGCTGGGCGGCGGCGTCGCTCAGCGACCCCTCGCACGGCACGGTTTCTGACGGCACGGTCGGCTCGGTCGACGCGGGGACTCCGGCCGCAAGCGATTCCCGCACCCCGGGAGAGCGGCCGACCGTCCACACGAAGGGCGCCGCGGTTCCGGCATCCGTCGATCGGCGCATGTTCCTGCGCGTCACGGCGATCGCCGGAGCATCCGCGGTCCTGGTCGGAGTCGGTGCGCGCGCGCTCATCAACGCCACCGCATCGTCGATCTCCGCGGTGCGCAATGCGCTGCGGCTTCCTGCGGCTCGATCCGCCGTCACGGTTCCGGCAGGCGCGGAGCTCGGCATCCCGGGTCTGTCGCCGCTGTTCACGCCGAACGCGGACTTCTACCGCGTGGACACGGCACTGACTGTGCCGTCGATCGACCCCGCGGCGTGGCGCCTCGTCATCGACGGGATGGTCGAGCAGCGCATCGAGCTGAGCTTCGACGACCTGGTCGGCATGGGCCTGGACGAGTATGCGATCACGCTGACCTGTGTGTCGAACGAGGTCGGCGGCGAGCTGCTCGGCAACGCGATCTGGCTCGGCATTCCTGTGCGCGACGTCCTGCAGTTGGCCGGGCCGAAGGCCGGCGCCGACATGGTGCTCTCGCGCAGCGTCGACGGCTTCACCGCGGGCACACCGCTCGAGTCGCTGACCGACGACCGGCTAGACGCCATCCTCGCGGTCGGGATGAACGGCGAACCGCTGCCGCTCGAGCACGGATTCCCCGTTCGCATGGTCGTGCCCGGCCTGTACGGCTACGTGTCGGCGACGAAGTGGCTGACCGAGCTCCAGGTCACGACGTTCGCAGCCGACGAGGCGTACTGGACCCCCCGCGGGTACAGCGCCCAGGCGCCGATCAAGTTCTCGTCGCGGCTCGACACGCCGCGCACCGGCGAGGCGATCCGCGCCGGCCGCACAGCCGTGGCCGGGGTGGCATGGGCGCAGACCGTCGGCATCGAACGCGTGGAGGTCAGCATCGATGACGGCGCGTGGCAGGCCGCGACCCTGTCGAGCCCGGTCAACGAGAACACGTGGGTGCAGTGGTTCGTCGACTGGGATGCGACCGCAGGTACGCACTACGTCGCCGTACGGGCGGTGAACAAGAACGGCGACCTGCAGATCGAGGAGCGGGCGCCTATCGCGCCCGACGGCTCGACCGGTTGGCAGCGCACCCTGGTTCGCGTGATCTGAACGACCGCCCGACCCCGTTGCATGGGCCGCCGGGACCTGTCAACTGCCAGACGCCCTGCAGGGATGCGTGGGATAGTTGCCCTGATGACGGATCTCCGACCGACCGGCCCCGCCCGGTCCGGTGAATTGCTCGATGGACGCTATCGGCTCGAAGAGCTGATCGGCGAGGGCGGCATGGGTTCGGTCTGGCGCGCCTTCGATGAGGGACTCGAGCGCACCGTCGCCGTCAAGGTCTTCTGGGCGGGCACGACCGAGGACAGCGATGCGGTGCGGCGCGAGTCGGAGAAGCGCCTCCTTGCCTCGCTCAGCCATCCTGCTCTGGTCACGCTGTTCGATGCGCAGCTCTCGGAGAGCGACCGCTCGTACCTCGTGATGGAGTACATCGACGGCGGGACGCTGGCCGATCGCATCAGCGGCCGGCCCGGTCAGGGCGCTGGATGCCGCCTCCCTGGCTGCCGACCTCGGCGAGGCGCTGCACGTGGTTCACGCCGCGGGAATCGTCCATCGAGACGTCAAGCCGGCCAACGTCCTGCTTCGGCCGCCGCTGACTCCGCAGCACACGTTCCGGGCTGTGCTGGCGGATTTCGGGATCGCGTACCTCGCAGACAGCGCCCGGGTGACGACCCCCGGAACCGCCATGGGCACCGCGGCCTACATCTCCCCGGAGCAGGTGCGGGGGCAGGAGCCGACGCCCGCATCCGACATCTACAGCCTCGGCCTCGTTCTGCTGGAAGCTCTGGCCGGCGGGCGGGCGTTCCCGCAGCAGACCCCTGCGGAGGCGATCGCCGCACGACTGACGACCCCGCCGGCCGTCCCCGGCGACTGGGGATACGAGTGGCGCTCGTTGCTGACCGCCATGACCTCGATTGACCCGCACGACCGCCCGACCGCACTGGACGTCGCGATGCGCGGTCGTGAGTTGGATGCCGGCGCCGAGCCCGACCCGACGGGGCTTCTCCCGGCCGGGGCCACGTCCGCTGTCGACGCGGACGCATCGGCCGAGGCCGCCGCCGTGACGAGTGAGACGGCGGATGTCACACGGGTGCTGCCCGAACTCGGCGCACCCCCGCCGCCGCCGGCGCGGGCTCCGACTGCGCCGACGACCGTCATCGCAGGTCCGACCTCGGCAGCGACTGCGGATGTTGCGCCGGTACGGGATGCCGCGGCGCCGCCGGCGCGGCGCGATCGTGCGGACCGCGGCGCGACCAAGTCTCCCGCACGTCGCAGCCTGCCGGCCATCCTCGCTGCGGCGGCTGCTGGCCGTCGCTGCGATCGTCGTGGCGATCGTGGTGTGGACCGGCGTCGCGAACAACAACACCCCCGCTCCCGCGCCGGAGCTTCCTGCTGTGGAGGAGCCGCTCGGCACCCACCTCGATGACCTGATGGACGAAGTGTCGCCATGAGCGTGCGTCTCGTTTCATTCGCGGTCGCTGTCGCTCTCACGGCGAGTGCTATCGCCGGCTGCGCCGCCGCAACCCCCGAGATCTCGAGCACAGCGTCCAGCGAGATGCAGACCACCGTGGTGTCCATCGCCGAATCGGCCGCGGCCGGCGACGCCGCCACCGCCCTTGCACAGCTCGACGCGCTTCAGCAGCAGTTGGATGCCGCGGTGGCCGACGGATCGGTGAGCGCAGGACGTGCCGCATCCATTCAGACCCGGATCGATCTGGTGCGCGGCGACCTGCAGCCGGTGGTGGAGCAGGCGCCTGTCGTCGAACCCGCCCCGGAAGCACCCGCTGACACGGGCACCGAGACCGACGATTCCGGCGAGGACGACTCGGGCTCAGGCAACAGCGGCAACGGCAACGGCGGCAAGGGCAAAGACAAGGGCAAGGACAAGGGCGACGACTGAGTCTTAGGTCGCCGTCGTCTTGCCTGGAGTCTCGGGATGCGGTTCGGGCACGATCCGAAACTCCGGCGCCTGCGAGACGAGCAGCCAGGCCGGAAGCACAACGATGCACAGCACCGGTAGAAGCGCGATGTCACCCGGGATCGCGACCGCCACGAAGATCGCCAACCACCCGTCGCGTGCGACGACCAGCACGATCCCGAGCACCGCGCAGGCGACGACGAGGCTCATCGAAAGGCCCGGGAACAGCGTGCTGACGAGCAGTCCCAGCGCGACGCCGATGAAGGTCGCGGGAAACACCCGTCCGCCGCGGAACAGAGCGGATGCTGCCACCAGGAGTGCCACGATCTTGATGCCGGCGATCGCGGCGAGCTGGCCCGCGTCGTATTGACCCGGGTCCTGCAACAGCTCGCCCATCTGGGTGAGCCCCTTGAACATCGTGATCGGGCCGCCGAGAAAACCGAGGATGCCGAGGATCAGGCCGCCGAGCGTCGTGATGAGGATCGGATGCCGCAAGGCGTGCAGCGCCCGGTAGACGAACGGGAAGACCGCCAAGGCGGCAAGGCCGACGACGGTCACCCCGCAAGCGACGAGCACGCCGGTGAGGATGTCGAAGGGCTGCGGCGGACCGTAGGCCGGCATGTCGAACGCGAACGGCGGGGCGCCGAGAAGGTGCATCGTGATCGATGCGGCTCCGGCGGCGGCCAGCGGCAGGAACAGCTTGTCCCACAGCGAGCCGCCGGTCCGCACTGCGGCGACCAGCCCGGTGAACACGAGCGCGGCGGCGACGGGCGTGCCGAAGAGCGCTCCGATCGTGGCGGATGCCGCGAGCAGCATCGACACCTGTGGCGACACCTTGGGGATCAGCCGTGTGAAGACCGCGACGATGATCGCGGTGTTGATGGCGATGATCGGGTTCTCCGGTCCGAGGCTGACCCCTCCGGCGAGCCCGAGCAGGGTGACGACCGCGAGCCCCGGCAGGGTCCGCAACGGAAGCGGGGGACCCACGAGCTCGGTCGTGGCTGAGTCCGGGCCCCCGTGACCCGGAAGCACCTGCAGTGCGATGCCCACCGCCAGGCCCGTGACCGTGAGGACGAGGATGATCCACCACCCCGATGGGTCGATGCCGAGCGCGTCGGGCAGCGTGTCCCAAATCACATTCGACAGTAGGTCGGCAGCGCGGTCGAGGGTCCACAGGATGAGGGCGCAGACGACGCCGACGAGGATGGCCGGCACCGCCAGCAGGAGGAGCCGTCCGGGTGTGACGTTCGGATCGGTCTCCGGCCGGGCGAGGCTCATGCGCGCGCATCCCTCCTGCTCGATCACGGCTGATCGATGGCGATGGGACGGAACGTATCATGCGGGACGCGCGGCAAGCCATGCCCGGCTTCGGCGGCCATCCGGCTGGGGTGCCGGCAACGCGCGCATATACTCGCGGACGTGAGCATCTGGGCATTCGAGGCCACCGTCGACGAACTCAATGCGATGTCGAGTGGATCGCTGATCGCGACGCTGGGGATCGAGGTCACCGAGATCACGGCCGCCAGCCTCAAGGGTCGGATGCCCGTCGACGCGCGGACGACCCAGCCTGCGGGCGTTCTGCACGGCGGAGCGTCGGTGGCACTCGCCGAAACACTCGCGTCCTGGGCCGGCTACCTCGCCGTCGACCGCGCTCGCTTCCACGTCGTCGGTCAGGAGATCAACGCGAACCACATCCGGCCGGTCTCGCCCGGTGCGTGGGTGTTCGCCGAGGTCACCCCGGCAGCAATCGGCCGCCGGTCGCACGTGTGGGAGGTCCGCATCACCAACGAGGCGGGAAAGCTCGTCTGCATCTCGCGGTGCAC
The DNA here is from genome assembly GCA_963772625.1 of uncultured Actinomycetota bacterium. Classification (GTDB taxonomy): domain Bacteria; phylum Actinomycetota; class Actinomycetes; order Actinomycetales; family Microbacteriaceae; genus Microbacterium. The sequence continues at coordinate 590,962 of CAVYXT010000004.1, forward strand.
CCTCGCGGTCATCGAGATGGAGAGTTCCTACGCGCCGGAGGATCGGCGCGGCAGCTGACAAGGGACCTGTACGTGTCGCTACGCAGCTCCGGCGGTCGCCTGCGAGTCCCACCAGTCGAGCGCGCGCGTCCCGTAGAACGTGAGCCATTTCGACGGCTGTCCCTCCGCAACGTCGACCTCGAACCAGACGCGGCCAGGATCCCGCGCACCCTGCAGCCAGGTGCCGTCGTCCTGCCGCGCGGCTCGCACCAGTTCGATCGCGGACCGTATGCGCGGGTCGGGCGCAATTCCATCGAGCAGTGCCGCCTCGCGGAAGTGATCGACGGCCTTCAGGGCGTCGTACCGCCAGCGGAACGGGTAGGCGAAGCGGGTCAGCCAGCTTCCGACCGGCTCTCCGGTGCTGAGCCGGCGCGTCAGGCGCCGCGCAAGCAGATACTCCTCGCCTGCGCGTCGCGCTTCGCACAGATCGGGGGTCGCGCCGACCAGCCGCTCGTAGACCAGGATTCCCTTCAGCGCGTTGAGCGTCGAGTGGAACGACGCCCGGGTCGCGCCAGCGATCCAGTCGCAGTTCCATCCGCCTTCGGCCATCTGATGATCCACGAACCAGCGGGCGAGTCCGCTGACGTCGGCGCCCAGCCAGGCTCCGTTGGCCAGGGTGTAGCCGTTGATGCAGGCATCCACCTCGCCGCCCCAGTAGGGCAGGTCTTCGTACTCCCACCGGCTGTTCGCCGCGAGCCTTTCGACGGTGCCGTCCAGCGCCGCCGCCTCGACGCCCCATTCGCGCAGTGAGTTCAGGCACCAGGTCGTCGCCGTCCAGGGCTGACCGGGTTCCTCGACACCTGGCTGTTCCGCCGACTGTGCGGGATAGTAGGCGCCGCCCGCCCATTGACCGTCCGGGTCCTGCAGTGCCAGCATCCGAGCCCCGATGCCCTCGGTCGCCACACGGGCACGCGTCGCCTGCCATACGGCCGGGGCGGCACCCGCGAGGTCTCGCTCCACCTGCCAGCGCAGTGCGGGGTCGGAGTCCAGCAGCCACGCGAGCAGACCGGCGGGCATCGATGAAGTCACTGTGTCCGCTCCCTGTCTCCGGCGTGCCGTGTTTCGCACGCTGGTGGCAGACAGGCTACGCGCCAGACGTACGGCTGCACGCCCCTCAGCGCGCGTCGCGACCGGGGTCGGGCGATACCGCAGGGACGAGCTCGGCGAGCAGGCCGAAGACCGACTCGAGATCCGCTCGGCTCGTGGGCGGCAGCGCGACGCTCGCCCCGATCACGAGCAGATGGGGGAGGAGCGCGGCCGCATGGGCACGTTCGGGGTTGTCGATGATCCGCAGCCAGACCGACTCGAGAACTCCGAGCCGGGCGCGGTCGACGCGTTCCTGAGCTGCCGCCGCTTCGGCATCCTGGAGAGACCATGCGCGGATCGCGGCTTCGAGGCGAAGGTCGACCAAAGTGCCCACCCGTGCCGCCAGCCCGTCCAGCAGCGCGTTCGGCTCGACATCACCCGGTTCCAGCACCGCACCGTTCTCCCATTCGGCGAGGAGCGCGCGACGGTAATCGGCGATGCCGGTGAAGTGATGGAAGAACGACCCTTTGCTCAGCCTCAGACGGGCTGCGATCCGGTCGATACGCACCCCCGGAGCGCCCTCCTCGGCGAGCACGCGCATGCCCTCGTCGATCCATCGTTCCCGGCTCATTCGGCGAGCATACCAAACCGTATGGTATGTATGGAGAATGACTCTCCTGCCCGACCCGGTGTGGCCGGTCGTCGTGCTTGCCGTCATCTCGCTGGTCGACGGCATCCTGTGCATCAAGCCGATGGCGTTCATCGCGCGATGCTTCGAGGACGTCCACTGGCCCCGCAAGTACTGGTGGACGATGACGCCGATCAAGTTCGCCGCGGCGGCGGGGCTGATCGGCGGAATCTGGATCCCCGGCCTTGCCGCGCTGACGACGACGTGTCTGATCCTCTACTTCGTCGTCGCCGTCTCGATGCACGTCCGCGCCCGTGACTTCGGGCGCAATCTGTTCGTCAACGCCTCGGGGATGCTGGTGATCTGCATCGCGACGGGCCTCTATTGCTTCGTGCTCTGATGGGGCACCCTTCAGACAGGGCTTCCGAAGGAGGACGCGTGGGAAAGACGGTGCTGTACATGTCGATGTCCCTGGACGGCTTCATCGCGGGACCCAACGAGACGGACGAGAACGGCCTCGGCGACGGCGGAGCCAGGCTGCACGAATGGGTCTTCGCGCCGTCACGAGGCGCCACGAACACCCTCATCTACGACGAGTTCATGGGCACCGGAGCCGTCATCGCCGGACGCGGCACGTTCGAACCCGCCGCGGGCTGGGACGGCGACCACCACGGCGGCGTTCCGATCTGGGTGCTCAGCCGCAGGCCGGCACCGTTGTGGACCGCGCACTGGCCGGCGGTCCACTACACGAACGACGTCGAAGCCGCCTTCCGAGACGCGCGCAGCGCAGCGGGGGGCAAGGACATCCTCGTGCACGGGGCAAGCACCGCGGCCCGAGCCATCGCAGCGGGGGTCCTCGACGAGATGGAGATCCATTTGATCCCGGTGCTGCTCGCCGACGGGCGGCGCCTCTTCGAGCACCTCGGCTCGGTTCAGCCGCAACTGGAACGTGTTCGCGTGCTCGCGGGGGAGGGCGGCGTGACTCACCTGCGGTATCGGATCCGGTACTAGGGGGGCCGGCGTGCACGACGTCGTCAGCATCGAGCTCCTTCTCGATCCCGACACCGAGGCGAGCGTGCGCGCGGACTGGGACAGCCTCGCCGCCGCCGGGCTGTCCAGCCTCGCCGCGCATCGCGCCCCCAGCAACCGGCCGCACGTCACCCTGCTGGTCCGACCCCAACTCGACGAGGTGTCGTTCACCGACGCGGCCGTCCTGCTGCCCCTGCCGATCGTCCTCGGCGCGCCGATCGTGTTCCGGCACGGCGACCGCTCGGTGCTCGCGCGACAGGTCGTCCCGAGCGAAGAGCTGCTGCGCCTGCATGGCGCTGTCCACGCCGCGGCGCCTTCCGGCACGGATGCCGCGCACACCGTGCCCGGCGAGTGGACGCCGCACGTCACTCTCGCGCGGCGACTGCCGCTTGACCGTATTTCCGACGCGCTCCCGCTCTTGGGCCCTGTCCATCAGGGGACGGGTGTCGCCCTGCGGCGCTGGGATTCGGCGTCGGCGACGGTGAGCTACCTCTCCTGATCCTCCGTGCTCGCGTCGGCGCCGGGTGCGTCGAGGAAGGGGAGCACCGTGTCCAGAACCAGATCCGTCCTCGCGAGTCCGAAGAAGTGAGTCGTGCCGGGGAAGACTGCCAGCTGGGAAGACGGCACGCCCTCGAAGTCTCCGTTGACATCGCCGCCGCGGAGTCGCAGGAACTTCGCCGCGTGCTCGATCCTGACCATGTCGCAGTCGCCGATGGTGATGAGAGTCGGCGCGGCGATCGAGGCGATCTCCTCATCGGTCCAGCCGGGGGAGTGCTCGAGGATGCGCCCCAGCTTCGTCAGCAGGGTCTGCAGATGCTCCGCGTCGGGGTGCGGCGACTTCGCAAGATAGGCCTGTTCCATCGGCGAGCCCGCGATCATGTCGACGGTCATCTCCGCGACGGCCTCCATGTTGCCTCCTCGGTCGCCGTCCGGCGAGATGCTCGTGGACCCCACGACGATCCGGCGCACCAGCTCGGGGTGGCGGAGCGCGAGTTCGATCGTGACGGCGCCACCGACGCTGAACCCGAACACGTCCACCCGGGAGAGCCCGAGATACGAGAGAAGGGCCACGACATCGGACGTCAGGTCGGGGATGCCGAGCGGCCGGTCGATGTCGTTCGTGCGGCCGTGTCCTTGGAAGTCCGCGGCGATCACCCGACGCTGCGCGGCCAATCCCGGCAGCAGGGCTCCGAACTGCTGCTGGATGTCGAACAGGCCGCCGTGCAGCAACAGGAGCGGTGTCGCCGGGCCGTCGCCGTGGACCTCGTAGTACATCCGGAGCTCGCCCACGGAGGCGTATCCGGTCTCGATGGGGATGTTCTCGGTCGTATCAGCCATGGGGCGCCTCCGGAGGATCTGTGCTCTTACCGTGCCGATCCTGCCGCACGCGCAAGACCGTGGCCAGCCCGATCGATTGCATCCGGCCGCCCGCCGCGTCAGCATCCGGACCTCGTCCGGTCATCGCGGAAAGTTCTCCGTGCCCCCGATGTGGCGGAGGGTGCGGTGGCGCTCCACCACGATCGCGATCGAGCCCAGCAGCCACAGCGGCAGCTGGGTGAGGAACGCGAAACGGAACGCGTCGAGGGAGTAGGTGTCCGGTGAGCCGGCGCCCTGCACGTCCATCGCGACGCCGATGAAGAGGATCGCGATGAGTGCCGCGAGGAACCCTCCGCCATTCACGATGCCGGTGGCCGTGCTGAGCCGGTGGCTGGGGTTGAAGGTTCGCGCGTGGTCGAATGCGATCATCGACGCGGGTCCGCCCGTGGCGAGCGCGAGCATCAGCACCACCAGCAGCCACAGCGGCGCCGGACCCGGCAACGCGATCACGACGATCCACACCGCGGCCTGAAATGCCACCGTCGGCAGCACCAGCCACCGCGAGCGCCGGGTCGGGTGCCGACTCGACAGCGCGCCGAGCACCGGTCCTGCCAACATGCCGAACAGCACGAGCGAGGTCATGAGCAGCCCGGCGACGGCGGGCGTCAGACCCTGGCCCGCCGTGAGGAACGGGAAGCCCCACAGCAGCACGAACGCGGTGCCCGCGAACGGCGTCGTGAAGTGCGACCAGAACCCGAGGCGCGTGGCTGGGTGCGCCCACGATGCGCGGAACCCCTCCCGCAGGTCGGCCGACGACCGCACGATGCGGATCGCGCCGGTCTGCGTGTCGACGGAGGTGTCCACCGGATCAGCGCGCCGCGCGGGTGGGCGGTTGCGGATCACGGCGAACGTCAGGATGGCGAAAAGCACGCCGAGCCCGGCGAGGCTGCCGAACGCGACGGTCCACGTGGTGGCGTGCAGCAGCGCGGCGAGCGGGATCACGGCCACGATCTGCCCCAGCTGTCCGATGATTCCGGTGCTCTGGATGAGAACCGGCGCTCGTTGCGCGGGGAACCAGGTCGAAATGACGCGCAGCACGCTGGGGAAGACCGCGGCGTCTCCGGCGCCGATCAGAACCCGAGCCAGGATGCCGATGCCCACGGCGTCGGCGAAGGCCATCACGAGCTGGCCCACCGCCATCAGCGCCATGCCGGTGGCGATGATCGGCCTTGCGCCGAAGCGATCGAGCAGGAGGCCGACCGGAATCTGCATCGCACCGTATACCGCGAGCTGGATGACGGCGAACATCGACAGCGCCGACGCGTCGGCGTCGAACCGCACGGCCGCATCGACCCCCACCGAGGCGAGCGAGGTGCGATTGACGATCGACACCACGTAGGCGGCGACGCCGACGCCCCACAGCGTCCAGGTGCGCCAGCCCGGCGCATCAAGAGTGGTCGCGCGCGTCAAGCGTCGTCCCGTCGAGGTGGGGGAAGGGGGATGCCGCTGCTGCAGCAGCGTCCCCTCCAGGCTAGCCCGGCACCGCGGGCGGACCGGCCTCGGCGTCAGCCGATCTCGGACTGAGGAACGACGGCGGCGCCGGTCAGCTGGCGCATCAAGGACGCGTCGTCACGCACTGCCCAGTGCTCGGCGCCCTTGCCGTCGACGATGCGGATGATGTGCATCTGCCGGTACGCGAATTCGCGACCGGTAGCCGGCATCCCGAAGAACGTCCCGGTGTGGCGGCCGCTGTGCGTGCAGTAGACGACCGCGGTGTCGCCCTCGGCGACCACCTGGTGGACGGTCCACCGCTGGTCCGAGAATGCCTCGGCGAGGGCGTGCATGTAGAAGATCGCGCCGCCGGGTCCGGAGGGGGTGCCGGCGGGTGCCTCGTGGTTCACGAAGTCGGGCGTGCATGCTTCGATCAGCGCGGCTTCGTCGTCGGCGGGAAAGACCTCCTCCAGCACGCGGCGGGCGGCTGCCTTGACATCGATCAGTTCGATCGTCTCGGCCATGATGACCCTCGATTCTCGGGAGTGCGGGCGTGTCCCGTCCGGATTTGATATTGATGACACTATCATTCTACTCAATGTCTGATAATGCAAGGCCCAAACGTCGCTACGACGCAGCGCGTAGGCAGGCTCGCGCGCGCGAGAACCACGCTCGGATCATCGAGAGCGCCGCGCAGATGTTCCTGGAGCACGGGTATGCGGGCGCGACCATTCCCGCGATCGCGGCGGACGCGGGCGTCGCCGTCGAAACGGTCTACCGAGCGGCGAGCGGAAAAGCGGGCCTGCTCGCCGCCGCGGTGCAGGTCGCGCTCGCGGGGAGCGCCGAGCGGGCCCAGCAGCCGGTGGAGGAGCGCGAGGGCATCCGCCGGGTGATCGAGGAGCCTGATGCGCGTCGGCAGCTCTTCGCCTACGCGGCCACCCAGCCCGGCGTGTGGTCTCGGGTCGGACCCCTGCTGCGGGTCCTCGACGAGGGCGCCGCGGCCGACGACGAGCTGGCCGAACTGAAGCGGACCCACGACCGGCAACGTCACTCGGGTCTGCGTCGATTCGCGCAGCTGCTCGCGGATCGAGGCGCACTCCGCGCGGATCTCACCGTCGATCACGCAACCGATGTGCTGTGGGCGCTCGCCGCCCAGGCGAACTTCGAGGCCCTCGTGACCTCGCGGGGATGGACTCACCACGAGTACCGGGAATGGCTCGGCCGAACCCTCGCCGACGTCCTGCTCTCCCCGCCAGAGGCGTAGGCGACCGGGCGGCCTCAGTGAGCGTGGACCGGGCGCCCTCAGTGAGCGGGGACCGCGCCCCCCTCAACGGTCACGATGCGGTGGTCTTCACTGTGCGTCAGCTCGGTGCGCAGGAAGTGCTCGTCGGTCGGCAGGCGAAGGTCGAAGCGGGAGTAGGCGGCGAGCTTCATCTCCGCGGCGCCGATGATGACATCGAGAACGTGGCCGCCCACGCTGCGGTCGTCCGCGAGGAAGTGGATGTGCAGGCCGGCGACCGTGATGCCCTGGTAGATCGCGGGTGCCCAGAAGCCGACGAGAGTGCCGCGGGCATCCGCGAGCACCGTCTCGATCTGACCGCTGGTGACCTCGGCGAGAGGCCGGAACGGGTGTTCCTGTCGCGGCGTCACGCGAACGCGGACCGCAGTGAACTCGCCGTCCACGCGCACCGCGTGGAAGAGGTTCCGGCTCAGCAGACCGTCTTCGACACGCTCGGTGAACGCAGCCAGGTCCGAAGCGCCGATCGGCTGCGCCGAGACAGCGTGGAAACGACAGACGTCCACGAACGGCAGGATCTGCTCCCGCGTCATGCGATCAGGACGCTCGCCTACGGTGCACTCGAACACCTCGCCGTCGAGCACGACGACTTCCCCACCCAGGTGATCGCAGCATCCGATCCCGAAGTCGCCGAGTTCCTGCACCTCGGCGACGGTGATGCCCGATTCGTACGCGCCGGCCAACAGGGCGTCGAGCACCGCGAATTGGGTCACCGCGGCATCCGCAAGGAGCTGTTCAGTCGTCACTTTGCGAGGCTACCGCGGCAGCCACGCCCTTCCGGCGCGCGAGGTGCGGCGCAACGATGGGTGTGTGGTCCGACACCGGGAGCGACAGCGCGGCATGTGGCTCGCACCCGCGGTGGCCGCGGCGCTGCTCTCCGGATGCGTTGCCGGCGAGCCGCCGCCACCGAGTCCCGCCCCGTCCACGCTGACGTTGGCGGCGGTCGCAGGGCGTGCCGCGCACACGTCGACGACGCTCGACGACGGACGAGTGCTGGTGGTCGGCGGCTGCGTGACCGACGGGTGCGCGATCGCGACACGCGACACCGCCCTGGTGGATGCCGGGGGTGCGCGTGCCGTCGCGGGCCCCAAGCTGCGCGAGCCGCGCTCCAGTCACACCTCGACACCTCTGGAGGACGGCCGCGTGCTCGTCGTCGGAGGCTGGATCTCTCCGGGCCGGTACACGGACACCGTCGAGATCGTCGACCCGGTGACCCGCGAGGTGACGCCCGCGCAGCCTCTGCCCTGGGCGGCCGACGCACTGGAGGCGACATCCCTGCCGGACGGGGGAGTCCTGGTGACAGGCGGCCAAGTGGCACGCGGTGCGGCGACCCCGCTCGCCGCCGTCTTCGAGGAATTCACGGGTCAATGGCGCGTGGTCGACTGCATGAACACGCCGCGGCTCAAGCACTTCGCGGTCCGGCTCGACGACGGCCGCATCCTGCTCGGCGGCGGCACACCGGATGATCGGACGCTGCTGGCGACCACCGAGGTCTTCGACCCTGGAACCGGTGGCTTCGCGCCGGGGCCAGGAATGATCGAGGCGCGCTACAAGCTCCCCGGCGGTGTGGTGGCGCTGCCCGCGAGCAGGGTGCTCATCGCGAGCGGGGGCGGTACTGCCGAGATCGTGGATGTCGCGAGCGGCGCGTCGCAGCTCGTCGCGGAATTCGACGGGCGAGCCTCCTTCGCGACGGTCAATCTGGTCGCGAACGACGCCGCCCTCGTCCTGGGCGGCTACGACGAGCAGATCGACCTGACGGGTCTCGATCGCCTCATTCGCGTTCCGGCAGCACCGTGAAGCGGCGGAGGCACGCTCGTCGCGGCAGCTTTCGCGCGTCAGTCCCGGCTGCGTCCGCCCAGGCTCGGATAGCCTGCGAACGGCACCGGCCCGTGCGCGTGCAGGTAGGCGCGGTGAATCCGCTCGCACGCCTCGCGAAGGGTGGTCGCCCACCCGAGCACCTCGCCGCGCCAGGTGGCTTTGTACCGCGTGTCCGTGCCGTTCATGATGCGACGGATCTCCACCCGGCCGTACTCGCGACCCTGCGGGTCGATCATCCGCCATACGCCGGTCGGCCCCTCGACCGCCGCGAGTATCGGGTGCCACTGACCCATCTCGACCGGTTCCCTTTCCCCGGCCGAGAACGCCAGGCTACTCGGGCACCGCCGACATTCCTATGGACGTGCTCCGCTCGACTGACCAAGCTGGAGGAATGACCGGATTCGCAGTCGTTCTCCTCATCGTCGGAATCGTCCTCCTGCTCCTCGGCCTGTTCGTCGAGGCGGTGCAGTTCCTGCTGTGGATCGGCATCGTCATCATCGTCATCGCCGTGATCGCCTGGCTGATGCGGTTCATCCGCCGTCAGACCTGACCACGCACCGACCCCGGAAGCGGGTAGTCAGGGCGCGGGCACCTGAAGGACGCGGCGCAGCTCGGAGCCGCCGTCCTGGAGCCGGTAGAACACGACGATGTTCGCGGGGCCGGACAGGGTGAACCTCGAAACGAGCACGAACTCGTGGGCCTGGCCCGGCCCGAGGTCGAACGGACCTTCGGCGGCGCCCTGGAGCCTCTGCCGATCGAGGGTCGTGAGGCCCTCGAGCCGGACGCCCAGTGCGCTCTCGGGGCCTTCATTGACGAGCAGCCATTTCTCTGCCCCGCTGCCTCGGAGAACGAAGTCGGCGCCGCGCGCTGAGCTCGTGGGGAGGACGCCCGCCCGCGATTCACTGCGGCCGTCCATCGCTGCCGCGAGCGTCGCGCGCTCCTGGTTGTCTCGCGACCGCTTGTTGTTGGCGTAGGTGAGGTAGCCGAACAGCGCGGCCACGAACACGGCCAGTGCCGCCGAGATGGAGCCGACCCACTGAGCCCACAACGACGCGGCTTCGTATGGGGTCACGTTCGCGAGCGTATCGGGAACTCGGCCGCTGCGTCCGTCGATTCTGCCAGCCGATCCGTACGCATCGATCAGACGGAACCGCACAACAGGGAGGTGGACCGCACCCCTCGGGATGCGGCCCACCTCGCCTTCGGCTGGCTCCGGTCAGCTGATCTTGCGGCGGTAGATCGCGATCGCGAAGCCATAGGCGACTACGAGGATGCCGACGAGCCATGCGAGCGCCACCCAGATGTCGCTGCCGACGGGTTGTCCGCTGAACAGCGCACGCATGGTGTCGACGATGGCGGTCACCGGCTGATTCTCGGCGAACCACGCGACCGGGCCCGGCATCGACTCGGTGGGTACGAACGCGGAGCTGATGAACGGCAGGAAGATCAGCGGGTAGCTGAACGCGCTGGCTCCGTCCACCGTCTTGGCTGACAGACCGGCGATCACGGCGATCCAGGTCAGGGCGAGCGTGAACAGGATCAGGATGCCGATCACCGCCAGCCACCCGAAGAACGACGCGCCGGTGCGGAACCCCATGAGCAGTGCGACGCCGATGACGACGGCGATGGACACGAGGATGGCGACCAGCGACGTGAACACGTGCGCCCAGAGCACACTCGACCTCGCGATGGGCATGGACTGGAAGCGCTCGAAGATGCCGCCCTGCATGTCCAGGAACAGCCGGTACGCGGTGTAGGCGATGCCCGACGCGATGGTGATGAGCAGGATGCCGGGCAGCATGTAGTCGATGTACGACTCCTGCGAACCGGTGTCGATCGCCCCGCCGAAGACGTACACGAACAGGAGCATCAGCGCGATCGGGGTGACCGCGGTGGTGATGATCGTGTCTGGACTGCGGAGGATGTGACGCAGCGAGCGGCCGGTGAGGACGCCGGTGTCGCTGAGGACGTGAGTGGTCATCGTGATTCCTTCCCTGCCGAGGCGGTGTCGACGGTGTTCGTGTCGCTCGCGCCGGTCTCGCCGACGAGAGCCAGGAAGACCTCTTCGAGGGACGGCTGCTTCTCGATGTACTCGACCTTGGCCGGCGGGAGAAGCTGCTTCAGCTCGGCGAGGGTGCCGTTCTGGATGATCGTGCCCCTATGAAGGATCGCGATGCGGTCGGCGAGCTGCTCGGCCTCGTCGAGGTACTGCGTCGTCAGCAGCACGGTCGTGCCGCCCTTCGCGAGATCCTTGACGGTCTGCCACACCTCGAGCCGTGCCTGAGGGTCGAGCCCGGTGGTGGGTTCGTCGAGGAAGATGACCGGCGGGTCGCCGATCAGGCTCATCGCGATGTCGAGGCGACGGCGCATGCCGCCCGAGTAAGTGGCCGCCTTCCGATCGCCTGCGTCGGTGAGCGCGAAACGGGCCAGCAGATCGTCGGCGATCGCTCCCGGGTTCTTCAGGTGACGGAGCCTCGCGACCAGCACGAGATTCTCGCGGCCGGTGAGCACTTCGTCGACCGCGGCGAACTGACCGGTCAGGCTGATCGACTGGCGTACATCGCCTGCGCTGGCAGCGACATCGAAACCGTGGACGGTTGCCGTGCCGGCATCCGCCTTCAACAGAGTCGACAGGATGCGCACGACAGTGGTCTTGCCCGCGCCGTTCGAGCCGAGCAGAGCGAAGATGCTCCCCGATGCGACGTCGAAGTCGACGCCGCGCAGCACGTGCAGATCCTTGAACGACTTCTCGACGCCTTGTACGTGGATGGCTGGTGCGGTGGTCATTTCTTCTCCTCCTCCTCCGCGTCGTCGATCGCCTTGTTCAGGCGCTCACGCTCCTTGTCGATCCACCGCTTGCCCGAGTAAGCGTGTGCGAACGTCTCGGCGAACTCCGCCGGGTCATCGCCCACGATCTCTCGTACAGGCGTGGCATCGGCCGCGGCACGCTCCCACAGGTCGGCGAGGTCGCCGAACATCGTCACGAGCGTCTCGCCGTCGACGGTGATGCTCCCCGAGACCATGAAGTACCGCTCGACCGCGTCGGCGGCGCTGCGGTACGGCTCAGGGAGCGCCTTGATGCGAGCCTTGTACTGCCTCCACTGCTTCTTCTGTTCGAGGGATCCGGTGACGATCTCGATCCACTTGGCGGCCATGTCAGTTCTCTCCTTCTGCGATTTCGGTGTGGAGCGTTCCGATGCGTTCCGAGAGGAAGCTCCACGTCCTCCAGAACTCGTCAAGCTGGTCTCGTCCCCTGGCGTTGAGCGAGTACACCTTGCGTGGCGGGCCCTTCTCGGACGGGACCTTCTCCACGTTCACGAAGCCCCGTTGCTCGATGCGGACCAGCAGCGCGTACACGGTTCCCTCGACCAAGTCGGAGAAGCCCTGTTCTCTCAACCGCGCCGTGATCTCGTACCCGTACGCCGGCTGTGTCGCGAGGACCGCGAGGACGATGCCCTCCAGGGTGCCCTTGAGCATCTCCGTCATCTGGTTGCCCATGGTCTACCTCCTCGATCTACTGAGTGTCATTGACTACTAGTAGACGGTAACACTAGGTACTGGTAGTTGGCAACACTTAGTAGTGATATGTCAGGGAGGACTTCGGCGAGCAAGGCCTCGACGCCGGCGCCATCTGCCCGATCTTCCCCGCCAAGCGCTACGAGGACTGGGAACTCGAAGGCCCTGCCGGCAGGGACATCGTGACGGTCCCCCGGGGAGCGCGACCATAAAAGGCAGATCAACCCGCTTGCGATTGCGGCCATGGCCGCGCGGCACTCAGCTGTCCGGACCCCTGTGCAGCGATCGCTCGGCCATCCGCTTGAGGCCGGTCCGGTCCACCTTCCCGGTGGCGGTGGAGGGCATCTCGTCGAGAACGACGATCTCGTCGGGTGCCTTGTAGCCGACCTTCGCCCGCGCGAAGCGGATCAGCTCGACGTCGGTCGGCCGCTCGCTCCCTTCACGCAGCGTGATGTAAGCGCGGACGTTCTCTCCATGGATCTCGTCGTGGATTCCGATGACCCCCGCGCTGTCGACGCTCGGATGCTCCAGCAGGACGTCTTCGATCTCCTGCGGGCTGATGTTGGAGCCGTCGTGCACGATGATCTGCTTGCGGCGACCCTGGAAGTAGAAGTACCCGTCCGGGTCCGCGCGCAGGACGTCGCCCGTGTCGAGCCAGCCGTCGGTGAACGCGGCATCCGTCGCCTCGGGGTCTCCCCAGTAGCCGACGCAGGCGGCGTCGGTGCGAATCCAGGCGCGACCTTCGCCGCTGGCCTTCACGACCTCGCCGGCATCGTTCCGAATCGAGAGCGACAGGCCGGGCACTGCCCGGCCGACCGATCCGATCCTGATATCGGCGGGAGGGCTCACGCTCACGAGCCCGGTCTCCGACAGCCCGTACGCCTCATCGATCGCGAACCCGCTGAGCGCGGTGAACTCGCGTTCGAGCTCGGCAGAGACCTTGTCGCCCGCCGCCCGGCAGAGGCGGAGTGACGAGAAATCCTCCTGCGTGGCGCCGTGGTCACGGGTCAGCGCGAACAGTGCCGAGGGCAGCATCGAGAGCACGGTCGGGCGATCGTCGCGTAGCAGCGGCAGCAGCTCGTCTCCGTCGAACGTTCGAGCGATGGCGACGCCCGCGCCCGCACTCAGCGCCCCGAACGACATGTAGAAGGCTCCGACGTGGGAGAGCGACGACCCGCCGAGCACGAGGTCACCTGGGCCGAACTCGAGCCCCGCTGCCGCAGTCGCGAACATCCAGCCGAGGGTCGCGTGCGTGTGCGTCACGCCCTTCGGCGGGCCGGTGCTGCCGGACGTGAAGAAGATGACCGCGGGAGCGGTGGGCGCGGGGGCTTGGAGTGCCACGTTCGGTCGGTCGCGGTTCAGCAGCTCCTGGAACGCAGCGCCGCCGTGCTCCGGCTCCCGATACCCGATCGTGCCCAGCGCAAGCCCCGCCACCCGCTCGCTCGCCGCCAGATCTGCCTCGCGCTCGACGTGAGCCAGGAGCATCCGTGCTTCGCTTATGCCCAGGGCGTGGTCGATCTCGGTCGCCGTGTACCGGTAGTTGAGCGGCGTCGCGACCAGGCCCGCCTTGAAGCAGGCGAGGTAATGAACGATGAGCTCGTACCGGTTGGGCATGAGCGAGGCGATCCGGTCACCGGGTTCCAATCCCGAGTCGAGGTAGCCGGCCGCGAGCACGTAGCTCAGCTCGTCGAGCTGATCCCACGTCACACGCGCCCTGGCCGAGACGAGAGCCAGTCCCTTCGGATCCGCCTCCAGGCCGGCGCGCAGGAGATCGCTCGGCTTTGCCGGCTGCTGCAGCGCTGCTCCGGAATAGGTCCCCACCAGCATCTCCCGACCGCTTGACGGCAGGAGACTACACCCCTCGCGGCACATCCGGTACGCGGTTCATTGGCCAGCCCGGGCGAAGATCGACGCGATGAGCTCAGCCATTTCGCCTCTGACCGAGATGCCGTCACCGCAGTTCGTGATGTCGGCTGAGGGACATCGCATCGCGACCTACTCGTGGGGAGAGGATGCCGCCCCCACCGTCCTGTGCGTCCACGGGTTCGCGTCGAGCTGCCGGGACAACTGGGTCGACACCGGGTGGGTGCGAGACCTGACCCGCGCCGGCTTCAGTCTTCAACACGCCGGGGTCGCGGATCATCCGCGCCGCAAGCTGCCGCGTTTCTCGCGCAGCGCTAGAACGCCGGCGGGAGAGTCGTTCGGAACCGGCGGGTCGTGCCTCGTGTCCGGGTTCACCACTGGAGCTGATCGACCCGGCTCGATAGCGTGCAACGCATGCCCATCAAACTGGAGAACGTCGGCATCGCCGTTCGCGACCTCGAAGCAACGATCGCTTTCTTCACCGACCTCGGTCTCACTGTCATCGGCCGCGACACGGTCAGTGGCGAGTGGACCGACACCGCCGTGGGCCTCGACGGCAACCACGCCAACATCGCGATGCTCCAAACACCCGACGGTCACGGTCGCCTCGAGCTGTTCGAGTACATCCACCCCGACGCGATCGAGACGGAGCCCACCCTTCCCAACGAGATCGGCATGCACCGCGTCCTCTTCTCCGTCGACGACATCGACGAAGCCCTCGAGATCGCCGCGAAGCACGGCTGCCGACCCCTGCGCGGGGTCGCGACCTACGAGGACGTGTACAAGCTCACCTACCTCCGCGGTCCCAGCGGCATCCTCGTGATGTTCGCTGAGGAACTCAAGAAGAACCGACCGTCGGATCGGTCCATCTAGACTGCGGTTGGCGAAGGGCGCAACCTTGACGATTCCTGCACGATTGCGCGTCTTTGCGGTCACTGCCATCGCGGCGGCGACTCCGCTCGCGCTGATCGGGTGCACAGGCGACGCTGCGCCGCGTACGGAATCGCCTGCGCCGGAACGATCCGGCAGCAGCTCCTCAGACGCTGACGTCCATGAGGTGGATCTCGGCGACGGACGTGTCCTGTACATGACGTGCGCCGGCGAGGGCGGCGGCCCGACGGTGCTGCTGGAATCCGGGTACCACGAATCCTCCGACACGTGGATGGTGGCCGAGAACGACTCCGACCGGTCCGTGTTCGACCGTCTGGCGGACCGCTATCGCGTGTGCGCGTACGACCGGGCCGGGACGCTTCTCCTGCTGGACGAAGCGCAATCGGTGACCGACAGGACGACTCCGGTCCCGATGCCCCGCACGGCAGCGGACGTGGTCGAGGACCTGCACGCGGGCTTCGAAGGCAGCGGCGAATCGGGCCCGTTCATTCTCACCGCCCACTCCCTCGGTGGCTTCTTCGCGCGCCTGTACGCCCAGACGTATCCCGAGGACGTGAGTGGGCTCGTCTTCGTCGACTCCTTTCCGCTCGAGATCCCGCAGCTCTTCGGCGACAAGTGGCCGGCATACAAGGCGGTGCTGGACTCCACCGGCGGCGGTACCACGATCGAGGACTACGAGCAGATCGACATCGAAGCCAGCATCACTCAGCTGAGAGAGGCACCCTTCCCGGCGATCCCCATCGGTGTGCTCACGAAAGGAGAGCCGTTCCAAGGGCTCCCGGACAACCCGGTGGGCTTCACTGCGGATGATCTGGAGAGTGCGTGGTCCGCCGGTCAGCCCTACCTCACCGCCCTGCGGCCCGACACCCCTCAGCTGATCGCCAACGGCAGCGATCACTACATCCACGTGCGACAGCCCGATCTCGTCGAAGCGATGGTCGACATCGTCGCCGACCGCACAATCCGCTGATCCGCTTTCGCATCCCATCTCAGCGGCGACGACGAGGTGCCCGTCCTTGGGGCAGCACGGAGGGTCGGAGTTCGCCGAGTGCGACACTTGATCCATGCTCCGGTCAGCTCTCTCCAACCGTGGCGTGCAGGCGGCGCTGCTGGCTGCGCTGCTGTTCGGGGCGGGAACGCCGCTGGCCAAGCTTCTGCTCGGCGGGGACGTCAGCCCGTGGCTGCTGGCTGGCCTGCTTTACTGCGGCTCCGGGATCGGGTTGGGCGTCCTGCGCCTGATCCGCCGTGCACCCCGCGTCCGGCTCGAGCGCAGGGAGCTACTGCCGCTTGCCGGGGCGATTCTCAGCGGCGGCATGATCGCACCGGTTCTGTTGATGGTCGGACTCTCCAACATGCCCGCCTCCGGGGCATCCCTCCTGTTGAACGCGGAAGGCGTCTTCACAGCGCTGCTGGCCTGGTTCGTGTTCCGGGAGAACTTCGACCGTCGCATCGCGCTGGGCATGATGGCGATCGTCGCCGGTGCGGTCCTGCTCAGCATCCCGAACGGTGCAGAACTGGGCAGCCCGTGGCCGGCTATAGCGGTCCTGGGCGCCTGCCTCTTCTGGGGCCTGGACAACAACCTCACGCGCAAGATCGCCCTCAACGACGCCACCTGGCTCGCAGCCGTGAAAGGCCTCGCTGCCGGACCCGTCAATCTGATTCTCGCGTTCGCACTCGGCGCGACCCTCCCCGCGGCGGGCAGCGTCGCTGCAGCTCTGGTCGTCGGGTTCTTCGCGTACGGGGTCAGCCTCGCCCTGTTCATCGTCGGCATGCGCCACGTCGGCACCGCCCGCGCCGGTGCATACTTCTCCATCGCCCCGTTCTTCGGTGCGCTCCTGGCGATCCTGCTCGGCGAAGCCCTCACCTGGCAGCTCGTCATCGCAGGTCTCCTCATGGCATTCGGTGTGTGGCTGCACCTGACCGAACACCACGGCCACGAACACACCCACGAACCCGTCGTGCACGACCACTGGCACACACACGACGAACATCACCAGCACGAGCACCCCGAAGCCGTGCCGGCCGGTACCCGCCACAAGCACGCGCACTCACACGAGCGCCTCACTCATACCCACGAGCACTATCCCGACGCCCACCATCGCCACCGGCACTGAATGCGAGCTGCTTGCCGCGACCCCTAAGCGGTTACCGGCTCGGCCGATTTTCCGCGAAGCTGCGTCACCAAGGTGCCACGGCAGCTTTCGCGAGCGGGTAGGTTTCCGCGGCGACGAGCGGGTCAGTCCTGGTCGGGGCGGGTGACTTCGGTCTTCAGCGCGCCCTGTGCGGCGGCGGAGCCGGCGCGGCCACCGCCGTAGCCGCGGAGTACGAACGCGAACCCGACCGCGAGGATCGCGCCGACAAGCGGCCCGGCGACGTACACCCAGTAATCGGTGAAGTCGAGCGATACCAGGTCGGGGCCGAACGTGCGGGCCGGGTTCATCGACGTGCCCGAGATCGGGCTGCCCCAGAGACCGGCGAGGGCGATGTAGCCGCCGACGCCGATCGCGCCGATGATGCCGATGTTCTGCGCGCCCGAGGCTGTACCCAGGATCACGCTCACCAGTCCGAGGGTGAGTACCACTTCCATCCAGAACGCCTGGAAGGAGGTGTAGCCCTCCGCCGGATAGTTCGACCCGTACGATGCGGAGACCCCGATCACGGCGTACAGGAACCACGCGGCGAGCGTCGCCCCGATGAGCTGCACCAGGATGTATCCGGGAACCCGACGCCAGGGGAAGTCGCCGCGGAGCGAGAAGGCCAGGGTGACGGCGGGGTTCAGATGCGCGCCGGACACCTTGCCCATGAACAGGATGATCCCCATCACCATGAGCCCCGGCGCAACGACGGCGGCCTGCCTGCTGATCGTCTCGGGGAACGCCTGACTCATCATCCCGCCCCCAGCGGCGACGAGCACGAGGAAGAACGTTCCGAACAGCTCCGAGGCGAGTCGTCTCCACTCCTGCCGAGGGTTCTGGAAATCGGCCATCGGGTCGATGACCTCGACCTCGAACCACCGATCGAACCGGCCGCGCGCCGCTGCTCGTGAATCCTGCGCCATCGTCACTCCCTGCGAGTGGAGTGCAGGCGCCCCGGCGGACGTCCGCTCCGCGCCGAGCCTAGACCCGGCCGATTTCGCGTCGCAAGGTAACCCCCGACCGTGCTGAACGGATTCCGCGGGTGACCTGAGTCACTCGTTCGCGCCGTCGCTGGCGTTCAGGGATGAAGTCTGGCGCGCACATGTCTCGGCGAATCGAACGCCGTCTCGTCCGCCGCTGATCTCACATGCTGGCTCCGGTCGGCGAGAACTGGTGGCGCGGGGACCGCGTAGGGCTCGGTGTTGCCGGCGGTGACACGATTGCTGCGATGGAGCGCATACTGGTGACTGTCGGCAAGGGCCGGGCGTGGGTCAGGGGTGTGTGTGCCGTTTCGGAGCATCAAGACGCTGGAGTCATGGCTGGACGAGTTCGCCGGGTTGGGGTATCCGACTGCCAACTCGGCACGAGTCATCGCCCAGGACGGGGCGGACGACGCCGACACTGGCTTAGTGGTATTCCAGTTCGTGAACTCGCCAACGCTGGCCTATCTACAGCCCGAGCTGCCATCGCTGGAGTGGATCATCACCATCGAAGGGCGGGAGGCCACGATACCGATGAGACCGTCCACAGCGATGAACGTCGCGTACGAATTCTCGGTGGTCTCGGCTTTGGGGGCGTTCCTGGAGGCGAAGTCGCGGGTCTGGATCGCAGATCACGAGCCGAGCTGAACTCAGGCCGACACGGCCCGCGATGCGGTGGCGGTCAACGCGTCCAGAGCACGCGCGAGTCGCCCCCCATCTTCGGAGTCAGAGCTATTCAGCGCAGACTTTATCGCCTCATCGAACCTAGTGAGGACGGACCAGGGTTCGGCGGTAAGGTCAGCGATCGCGGTCAGCCGGCTGACCCGGCGATCGGCGGCGTCGACGTCGCGGCGCACCGCGAGCCGAGCCACCAGCCGGTCGATGAGCGTTGTCACGCCCGCCGACGTGATCCCGAGATAGTCCCGAAGGTCGCCGGGGCGGGCGCCCTCATGATCCGCGATGAACAACAGCGCGCGCGCATCCAGTTCGTTGATCCCGAGGGCGAGCCGCGCCGCGACCAGCGCCGCATTGCGCGCTTCGGCATATCGGTGAAGCGCCGCACTGAGGGACATCGAGGATGCTGCTGAAGCTTCCATCTGATCATCCTCCACTCCGGTAGGGCGCGGACCGCCAGAATACCAGGTTAGTACGAGTTGCGAATATTTAGATTATCTATCTAATTATTCTAAACACTGATACGATCAGGCTTACCGGGCCACCGGCGCATCGAAGCAAACTCGGAAGTGGGAACCTCGCATGGGCTATCTGTTCTACGGAAGCACCGCCGAGCCGATCGAGATACCCGATCGCCTCCTCGCCCACATCAAGCTTGTGGTGTCCACCAAACTTCGCCGCAGCGAGAGCTTCATGTTCTCCTGGCGGCACCCAGATGCGGCCAGCGCGCGCTCGACCATCTGGTTGCAGTCCGCGATTCCTTTGCGCT
This sequence comes from uncultured Actinomycetota bacterium, assembly GCA_963772625.1. GTDB lineage: Bacteria > Actinomycetota > Actinomycetes > Actinomycetales > Microbacteriaceae > Microbacterium. Next base: position 610,436 of record CAVYXT010000004.1, read on the forward strand.
TCGTTTCCCATTCCGACGCCGAGGTCATCGACCCGACCGTGCTTCGACGCCTCGCCGATCAAGCCAATTCCTCAAAGGGGCTCGTCGTCGACTTGAACATGCTCGACGACGCCGCAAACTCGAAGGAACTGACTGCCCAGGCGGCTTGAGGGGCCTTCTCGCCAAGGAAGGTGCCGACTTGACGATGCCCCCTGGTGAAGCCAACGAGGAGACCGATCCCGTAGACCCTCCCGTGCTGGACCAGCCCTGAGCGATTCGCTAGTCTCAAGCGGATCTCTGCCGGTCGTCGGCGTTCGATCGTGCGCGTTTGAGATCGCATCGATGCTACCGCCGTATCGCGAGCAGACCACCGATCGCGCAGACACCAGCCATCACAAAAGCCATCGCCGCATACGAGCCGAGAGCGACCGCCAATGTCGCGGCGACGCCGGGGGAGAGGGCAGTCAGCGCGGACACCGGCCCGGCGAGCATCCCGTTGAGTCGGCCATAGGAGTGGGATCCCCACCGATCGGCGACGGCGGACGCCTGCACCAGAGTGAGCGCGCCTCGGATCGCTCCGGCAATGATCGCAGTGGCGAAGATCCATACCGGGTCAACGACCGCGGCGTAGCCGGTGAGGACGACCGCACCCAGTAGGCCAACTGCCATGGGAGCGATCCACGGGGCTGACGTGTACGGCATTGCGAGGTAGATGAGTCGGCCGAGGACTTGGCCGGCGCCGATGAGTCCGAGCACCCACGATGCGGCCAGCAGGTCCATGCCCTTCTCGACGGACGCCGGTACGGCTGCAAGAGTGACTGCATAAAGCGAGAAGGACAGCAACGCGAGTGAGCTGGTCAGCACCCAGAACCGAGCGGTGTGAAGAACGCGACGAGCAGCAGCGCTGTCCGCCGGCTGTGTGTCTAGGTGCGCCCAACTGCGCTCCACAGCGAGCGCGTAGGTCGGGATGAGTACGGCGGCGAGGACTCCGGCCAGTATCACGAACGTGACCCGCCAGTCGGTCTGTTCGACAAGCCACGCGGTGGTCGGAGCAAAGACCGTCGAAGCCAGACCGCCCGCGAGCGTGACCACCGTCAATGGACCGCGCCGGCCCTCCTGGTGGCGGTGCGTGATGATCGTGAATGCGGCTTGGTAGAGCACGGCGGCTTGTGCCGCCCCACACACGATCCAGAAGGCTCCGAAAGCCCAGATGCTGGGCGATCCGGCAGCGAACAGCACTGCGAAGGTCGCGAGGATCGCACCGCCGACCATCACGCGCCGCGGGTACCTGTCGAGCCACCGGCCCACCGGTATCGCGCAGACGGCGGAGGTCAGAAGCCCCGCAGTGATTGCGACGAAGATGGACTGCTCGTCCCAGCCGGTATCGGCGGCGATGGCGGGCGCCGCGACCAGGACTGCGTAGTAGAGCACGCCCCACGCGACTACCTGCGCGACCGCGAGGGCGGCAAGCCCGGTCCGCCGTCGGGGGAGTGCGGTCATCAGCCGCCGGATGCCGTCTGTGCGGCGGTGGCGACAGGGAAGAAGCCGCGAACCAAAGCCCAGCCGAGCGCGGCGCCGACGAGCTGCGCGGCGATGAACGGCAGGACGGAGGTTGGTGCGATTCCGGCGAAGGTGTCGCTGAAGGAGCGGCCGATCGTGATCGCGGGATTGGCGAAGCTCGTGGATGAGGTGAAGAAGTACGCGGCGCCGATGTATGCGGCGACTGCTGGGGCGGCCAGGTGCGAGCGGCCGGTGCGAACGAGACCGAAGATCACCAGCACGAGACCGGCAGTTGCGACGGCCTCCGCCAGAAGATGTGGCCAGGTTGCTCGACCGGTTGTGCTCCAGGAGACGGCCGGCTCAGCGAACATCAGGTTCGCGAGGATCGCGCCGGCGATGCATCCGAAGACCTGCGCGGGGATGTAGGCCGCCGTCATGCCCCATCCCTTGCGGTGCAGCAGAGCGTCTACGACGGAGACCACCGGGTTGAAATGGGCTCCCGACACGGTCTGAAAGACCAGGATCAGAACCGCCAAGCCCAATGCTGTGGCGAAAGCGTTCTCGAATAGAGCCAGACCGGTATCGGACGGCGACAGTGTCTGTGCGGCGATGCCCGAGCCGACCACCACCGCCGCGAGGAGCGCGCTGCCGAGGAACTCGCCGGCGAGGGCGCGAGTGGTGTCCGGACTCACGACGCGATGAGCAGCTGCGAGACGCGGTCGAGCGCGCCAGGTACGAGCTTGAAGTACGCCCACGTGCCACGCTTGCTGCGAGTGAGGAAGCCCGCCGCCGTCAGCACCTTCAGGTGATGCGACACGGTCGGCTGGCTCAGCCCGACCGGCTCGATCAGGTCGCACACGCACGCCTCGGAGCCTTCCGATGCCGCGACAATTGACAGAAGCCGCAGGCGCGTAGGGTCGGCGAGAGCCTTCATCGTCGTCGCAAGCTGGTCCGCTTCCGCAGCCGATAGCGGCTCACGCTGGAGCGGCGTGCAACATACGCCGGCGGTGACATCCGTCACCTCGAGCATCGTGGTCATACATCGACAATAGTCGATATTGACAGATGTCGATAGATGAGTGCAGAATCAGGTATCGACGTTCATCGATATTCTGTTGGAGGATGCTGTGACCCTGCTTGATCTGACGCCCCGTGCTGTGGAGAACGATCGCCTAACGACTCTTCCGATCGCGATCATCGGTGCCGGCCCGATCGGGCTCGCCGCAGCCGGGCACCTGCTTGAACGCGGCATCGACTTCGTGATCTTCGAGGCAGGGGACCAGGCCGCCGCGAGCGTTCGCGCGTGGGGACACACTCGGCTGTTCTCGCCGTGGAAGCACCTGGTCGACCCTGCATCGCGTCGTCTGCTCGAGGCGCAGGGCTGGGAGCTGCCGGACCCGGAGCGAGCCCCGACCGGCACCGAACTGGTCGAGAAGTACGTTGCCCCGCTGGCCGCACTGGAGCCGATCGCCTCCCGCCTGCGCACCGGGGTGGAGGTGCTCGGCGTCACCCGGGAGGGAATGGACCGCACCCGCACGAAGGCACGCTTCGCCACCCCGTTCTCCCTCCGTGTTCGCACCCCCGACGGAGTGATCGAGGACGTCGCCGCTCGCGCGGTCATCGACGCCTCGGGCACCTATCGGTCGCCGAATTCGCTGTCCTCGAGTGGTCTGGAGCTGCTCGGGATGACCGAGATCGCCGATCGGGTCACCGCCGCGCTGCCGGACGTGCTCGGCCGGGACCGCGCCCTGTTCGCCGGCCGGCACACGACGGTTGTCGGCGCCGGCCACTCCGCCGCGAACACCCTGCTGGGCCTCGTGGAGCTTGCCCGGCAGGAGCCTGGGACGACAGTGACCTGGCTGATCCGCAACACCCAGGCGGTGCGGGTCTCCTCCTCGCCCGATGACGAACTCGCCGACCGTGCCCGCCTCGGCAGCCGGGTCGACCAGGCGGTCGCCCACGGACGCATCACCGTCCTCGACGGGTTGGAGATCATCCGCGCCCACCGCACCGGCGGCGCGGTCGAGCTCGTCGGCCACCGCCACGGTGAAGTCGTCACGCACACCACCGACGTCGTCGTGAACGCCACCGGCTTCCGCCCGGATCTCGACATGCTGCGCGAGATCCGCCTCGAGCTCGACGACATCGTTGAAGCTCCCAAGCGGCTGGCACCGCTGATCGACCCCAACGTGCACTCCTGCGGAACCGTCGAGCCACACGGGTTCCGCGAACTCACCCACCCGGAGAAGGGATTCTTCGTCGTCGGGATGAAGTCCTACGGACGCGCACCCACATTCCTCCTCGCCACCGGCTACGAGCAGGTCCGGTCCGTGACCGCGTGGCTGGCGGGAGACACTGCCTCGGCATCCAACGTGGAGCTCGTCCTGCCCGCGACCGGGGTCTGCTCCACCGACGCGAGCGATGGAGGCGGATGCTGCTCGTGACGCAGATGCGCAGCATGACCGCCGCGGACTGGCCGGCTGTGGAAGAGATCTACAGGCACGCGATCGAGGACGGCGAAGCCACCTTCGAAACCCAGCCCCCGACCTGGGAGGCGTTCGACGCGGGCAAGCTCCCGGAGCCACGCATCGTCGCGCTTGACGAGGGGGGAGATGTGATTGGATGGGCCGCCGCATCACCGGTCTCGACGCGCTCCGCGTACCGAGGCGTGATCGAGCACTCCGTCTACGTCCACCGCGACGCGCGCGGCCAAGGCCTGGGTCGACTCTTGCTGGACGCCTTCGTCAGCGCGTCCGATGAGGCGGGATTCTGGACGATCCAATCGAGCATCTTCCCCGAGAACACCGCCAGCCTGCGCGTCCACCATGCGGCGGGGTTCCGCGTGATCGGCACCCGGGAGCGGATCGCGAGGTCAGCACGCGGCGCGCACGCCGGTCAATGGCGTGACACCGTGCTGATCGAACGCCGCAGCAGCGTTAACGGGACGGACTGAAATCCGGCGATGGATGACGCGCAGTTGAGGCGGCGCCTCAGCTCCGGCCCGGGCTGGGGCACGTGCGCGAATCCACGCTCGCGCTCCGGGCTGACTGGCCGTCCTGCCGGCATCAGCAAATAGACTGCGGTCTATGAGTACCGGTATGGGGCCGCGTGAGCTGACGATTCTCGGCGACCCGACCCGTGCACGGATCGTCCGGCTCATTCGTGATTCGCCTGATGGGCGCGCACTTGTCGGTCGACTTGCCGATACGCTCGGCCTCCGCCAGCCGACCGTCAGTCACCACATGAAGGCCCTCGCCGCCGACGGAGTCGTCTTACGACACCCTGAGGGGCGTGTCGTCTGGTACTCGCTGAACCCACGCAACGCCGGCCGCGTCGATGCCCTCCTGGGCGACGCCCCGGCCGGAACGGAAACGGAACTGGATCTGCCCCGAATCGTCGTGGATCTTGCCGAGCGATATCGGGGCACGTTCAGTGCGGAGACCGTCGGACGTTACGTCGCGGAGAGCCACGAACTTCTGTCGTCAGACAACGCGACGCCCCTTCTCGGGTCCCGAATCGCCGCGTTTGCCACCCTTCGTCTTGACGCGCTCGCCCGGTCAGGGGCCACTCATCACGCAGTCCCCGAAGTGCTTTTCGTCTGTGTGGAGAACGCAGGGCGATCGCAACTCGCCGCTGGCATCCTGCGACAACTCGCCGGTGATCGCGTGCTCGTCCGCACCGCAGGCTCCGCCCCCGCCGATGCCGTGCGGGCGACGATCGTCACCGCGCTTGACGAGATCGGCGTTCCGCTCGGGGGCGAGTTCCCCAAGCCACTCACGGATGAAGCCGTCCGCGCAGCTGACGTCGTCGTGACCATGGGATGCGGCGACGCGTGCCCCGTGTACCCGGGTCGGCTTTATCTCGATTGGGACATCGAGGATCCCGTCGGCAAGTCGCTGGCGGCCATCCGCAGAATCCGTGACGATATCGAGGCGCGCGTTCGAGCACTTCTCACCGAACTGCTCTCGGGTTGATCGTTCATCCTCTGGTAACCGACGAAACCATAGATGCTGGTCTATGCTTGTGGTGAGGAAAGCGAGACTCGATGACCAGCAAGCCCACAGTCCTTTTCGTCTGCGTCCACAACGCCGGACGCTCCCAGATGGCTGCGGGATTCCTCCGCGAACTCGGTGGGGATGCCATCGACGTGCTCTCCGCCGGGTCCGCGCCGAAGGACCAGATCAACCCTGTTGCGATCGAAGTCGATGGCTGAAGAGGGCATCGACATCGCCGACAACACCCCAAAAGTGCTGACGGTCGACGCGGTGAAAGAGTCCGACGTGGTCATCACCATGGGGTGCGGCGACGCGTGCCCCATCTTCCCCGGAAAGCGCTACGAGGACTGGGTGCTGGACGACCCGGCCGGCCAGGGAATCGAGGCCGTTCGCCCGATCCGCGACGAGATTCGGCGCCGCGTCGAGGCGCTGCTCGTCGACCTCGCGCCGACTCGGGGTGCAGCGTGACCAGCGCGGACGAAGAGATCCGGATCACCGTCGCCCAGTGACCTGTCGGTCGTTCTGTAGACACTGGGTCGCACGCGCGGAGGATCGGGTGTTCGGCTTCGGGACATAGGCGATAGGTGATGGGTGACACGTTAGTCACGGCATCGGCGAAGAGCCTCCCCCGCGGGGCTCTTCGCGTATTCATAACGGCAGAACCGATGCCGGCGCGGCGGAGTTCGGACTCGCCATGAGAGGCCTCCCAGCATCATGGAGCGGCGCTCGCGTGATCCGGCCAGCTCCTACGTCGCGGCTGGCCCCCTGTCAACCCCTCGAAGATGCGAGCGACCGGATCGATGATCAATAGGAATCTTGCCGTTCGACCTTGGCGTCGGCTGTTTCTGGGGTGGTTGAGGCCAGGTCGCGTGGCATGTCCCGATGAGGGACGCAATGGCGTCCAAGAGGGGGCGCTGGCGTGGATGTGCGCGAGGAGCGAAGCATGTTTGTGAATGACCACGTTTACCTGGAGTTGACAGAGACCACCGAGGGCGCGTGGCGGGTAAGCGACGCGCGCGTGCCGGAGGAGGATCCGCTCCACGTCGTAGCGTTCATCGAATCTCACGATGAGGTGCTGGAGGTGGTGTGGGTCCGCGGTTCGATCGTCGCCCCCGGCTCGTTCAATGCTCTGGAGGAGGCTCTGGACGCCGTCGATGATGTCCTGACCACAGGCGAAGTGAATCAACCTTCGGTTGGCACGTACCGCGGTGTAGGAATTTAGTCGCCAATTGCGCCTCTTCGCCCAACTCGCCCGGGGCCGGCTGCCACGGAGCGATTCAGCGTTTCGTTAATTCATAGAATGCTGTATTGTCGCTTTCATGCCCACCGCACCGGCATCCGTCACGCACACTGCTGCTCTCGCACGTCTGGGCCACGCGCTCTCGGATTCGACGAGGGTGGGTGTCCTGCTCGCGCTGCGGGAGGCGCCGGCATATCCCTCCGACCTGGCGGACGCACTCCGGGTCTCTCGTCAGGTCATGTCGAATCAATTGGCCTGTCTCCGCGGCTGCGGTCTGGTCGAGGCCTTGCCGGACGGGCGACGCACCTGGTACCGGCTCGCCGACCCGCACCTCGCCCCCGCCTTGAACGAGATGCTCCGGGTGGTCCTCTACGTCGAGCCCGGCTGCTGCGCCGGCGATACCTGCACCTGTGTATGACGACCACAGCAGCCACCGCCGAGCGCAAGCTCGTTCTGCAGCGCCGGATCCACTGGATCGTCGCCGGCACGATCGGCTACAACCTGATCGAAGCCGTCGTTGCCATCACCGCCGGCACCATCGCGTCCTCCGCGGCGCTCATCGCGTTCGGGCTGGACTCCACCATCGAGGTCCTCTCCGCCGCGGCCGTCGCCTGGCAATTCAGCCGCCGCGACCCCGAGCGCTGGGAGAAGGGCACCCTGCGTGTCATCGCCGTCGCATTCTTCGCCCTCGCTGCGTACGTCACTGTCACGTCCCTGATCGCACTGCTCGCCCGGGTCGAAGTCGAGCACAGCACCCTCGGCATCGCGATCACCACGCTGAGCGTCATCGTCATGCCGATACTCTCGTTCGCCGAACGCCGTGCCGGACGCGAACTCGGCTCGGCGACCGCCGTCGCCGACTCCAAGCAGACCCTGATCTGCACCTATCTCTCGGCAGCCGTTCTGATCGGACTCGTTCTGAACAGCCTGTTCGGATGGTGGTGGGCAGACGCGATCGCTGGACTGGTCATCGCCGCATTCGCAGTTCGCGAAGGAATCGAAGCATGGCGCGGAGACGCCTGCGCGACGTCAGTCGGCATGCTCCACGAGGAGGACGACCACCTGCACGACCACCACTGACCGCTCGCCGCTATACATCCCGCTTGGCCGATATCAAGTCACGAACCGCCCGCAGTGTTCTGCGAGCGGTTCGGAGTCTTCGCTCCATCACGTCAACGCCAGCACCTTCTGGACACAGATGCAGTGGAGGTCACGTTCGGTCGGAGTCAGCGCCGTTGTGGCGGGAGTAGCGCGCCTTTCCTCGATCGCGGGCTTGCTTCCAGAAGAGGTCCAGCAGAACCGCCGCAACAAGGATGACGACAAGCGCGACAGCGGTCTTCGGCTCGTTCACGAGCGTCGTCATGGTGAAGACGATGAACGTGCCGAGGGTGGCAATGAGCGCGATGATCAGAATGATCAGTCTTGCGCCGGTTTCTCGATACGTTCTGAAATGCGCAATCGTGACCGCCGAGAAGATGAGCAGCGCGACCGCGCTTCCCAGCGAGGCGATGCTGTTCAGATCGAGCGCCACGATCATGAAGATCGTCAGAATGGCCATGACGACCAGACCGACCGGCGCCCGCCGGCCGATCTGACGGCCGAACGCGGTCGGGAACTGTCCCACCTCCGCAAGATGACGTGTCATGCCCGGTTGACGGGTAGAGGCTGGCGTTCACGGCTCCGGCGGTCGAGAAAAGCGCCGTGATCACCATCAGGACGTAGCCGGCCTGCCCGAGCGTGGGCTTCGCTGCCTCCGCCAGCGCGGTCGCGCCGTACTCGACGACCTGCTCGGCCGTCAGGGTGCCGAAGACACCCAGCGACACGGCGACGTACACGGCGGTCGCGATCCCCAGCGCCAGGTACATCGCTCGCGGCAGCTGTCGCGCAGGGGTTGGGAAGGTCCTTAGCGGTGAAGGTGATCACACCGAAGCCGAGGAAGGCGAAGAACGTCAGTGCGACGCTCGAGATGATCTCGCGCACACCGGGGTACCCGGCGGGGCTCAGCAGCGCCGGGTTCCAGTTCGCGATGGTCACGATCGCGAACAGGCTGAGGATCGCCAGCACCACGCTTGACGATGAGGGACTGCACTCGCGCGACCGCGGTCGAGCCGACGATGTTGAGGGCCGTCATCACGAGGACCAGCAGAACCGCGAACAGCGACGGCCCAGACGGGGTCGTCATCCGTCACGACCGCGCTGGCGTACCCACCGAACGATGTGGCGACCATGGCCGCGACGATCGCGCCGGTCATGTAGAACAGCCACGACACGATGCCGGTGATGTGACCCTCGCCGAAGCCTTTCGCGAGGTAGGTCAGCATCCCGCCGCACGAGGGATAGGTCGGCACCGAGCTTCGCGAAAGAGTAGCCCTGGAGCGCGGCGATCGCGCCGGCGATGAGGAAGGACAGCCACACCGCCGATCCCGCGACGGCGCCGGCGGCACCGAGCAGCGCGAAGATGCCAGCGCCGACCATCGCTCCGACCCCGATGAACGACGCCTGCAGCACCGTCATCGGCTTCTTCGGCGCGTCAGGCGCGGTGGCCTTGCTGGCGTCGGTGCTCAAGGTCCGCCGCCCTTGCCGCTAAGAGTCCACCGCGTACTGCGCGGCATAGTTCTGCAGGAAGAGCGCCTCAGCGAGGGCGCACCGTTCGATCTCGTTCGGATCGACACTCTCGTTGGGCGCATGGATGAGCGTCATTGGCTCTTCGACGCCCATGAGGATGATCTCCGCCTCCGGGTAGGTGTCGGCGAAGACGTTGCACAGCGGGATGGATCCACCCTGGCCGAGGGTGTCATCGGCACCCCGAACGCCTCACCCATCGCAGTTCGCCAGCGCTCGGTAGGCGGGACCGGTGGTGTCGGCGAGAAACGGAGCACCCATCGCTTCCGTCTCGACCGTCGACATGCACGCCCCAGGGAGCGACAGCCTCAAGGTGCGCGACCAGCGCGTCGCGCGCGACGACCGGATCCATTCCGGGCGGAATGCGAAGATTGAGCCGGGCCAGCGGTCCGCGGGACGAGCGCCGCGGACGAACCGAGCACCGCGGGCGCGTCGATGCCCAGGACGGTCACGCGCGGGACGCGCCCACAGCATGTCGGAGACGCTGCCGTCGCCGATCGAGCTCGACACCGTCGAGCAGACCCGCATCCGTGCGGAACTGGTCGGGTGGGTAGTGTTCGCCGGTCCACGTTCCGGTGCTGTCGAGACCGGTGATGACGGTGTTGCCGGCGGCGTCACGAAGCGAGGCGAGCATCTCGATCAGCGCAGCGAGCGCGTCGGGAACCGGGCCCGCCGAACATCCCGGAGTGGATCTCGGAGGCCAGCGCTTCGACGGTGACGACGACGTTGACCATGCCGCGCAGGCTGACGGTCGCCGCCGGTTTGCCGACCGCGGCGTTGCCCGTGTCGCAGACCAGGATGGCGTCGGCGCGGAACAGCTCGGGATTGGCTGCGACGAACGCCTCCAGCCCGCCGGTCCCGGCCTCCTCCGAGCCCTCGACCACCAGTCTGAGATTGACCGGGATGTCGTCACCGAGTGCTCGAAGCGCGACGAGATGCATGAGGATGTTGCCCTTGCAGTCGGCGGCGCCCCGGCCGTACCAGCGTCCGTCGACCTCGTGCAGTTCGAACGGCGGCGTGCGCCACGCCGCGTCGTCCAGCGGCGGCTGCACGTCGTAGTGCGCGTAGAGCAGCACGGTCGGCGCGGAAGGATCGGCGCACGCCCGCGAACCCGACGACCGCCTTGCTGCCGTCGGGCGTGAGCTCCAGTCGCACGTCGTCGAAACCCTCGTCGAGGAACTTGTCCCGCACCCAATTCGCCGGTCTGAAGGCAACCCTCGGCCGGGAACTGCCGCGGATCGGCGACGGATTTGAGCGCGACGAGTTCGGCGAGCTCTGACCACACCGTGGTCATCAGCGCGTTTGTGCGCGCCCGCAGGTCGTTCGCTCATGTGCGCGTTCACCGTCTCGAGACCGTCGACGAACTTCTCGTAGTTGGGCAGCTCGTCGGGGCAGTACACGCCGATGATCAGCAGCTGGCTCTTCAGCACCCGGTCCTCGACGATGATGGGCCGACGTCCGGGTCCGGCCGCCCCGTTCGTGAGCTCATTGAGCACGAGTCCACGCGTGAGCGCACCGTTCGGGTTTGCGCAGACGATTCCTCCGTCGTCGCCCAGCACCCGGGCGATCTGATCTGTCGATGGCGTCACCATGCCCGCGGCCTCCATCGCCTGCGACAGCTCGGCGGCCTTCTCGTCGGCCGCCTCGTTCTGGCGGTCGGTTCGGAACGTGAACAGCGCGATGACCGTGAGCGACGACGAGGACGACGACCACGACGATGTAGATCACGCAGCGTTCACGCCCGCTCTCCGGCGTGGTCTCGCTCATGATGTGCCACCTCCGGGGCATTTGGGGTCGTCGGTCTCGTCGACCACCGCGTTGCGCCGGGCTGCTTCCAGGACGGCTTGCGGAACCTGTAGAACAGGAACGGCACCAGCAGGCCGAGACCGAGCGCCCCGCCCGCGACGATGAAGAAGTACACGATCGGGTTGCCGCCGCCGAACTGCGAGGGCGGGATGAACCCGACCAGCAATGCCGTCGAGCGAGGCGGTGAACCCCACTCCGCAGAGGCTCGATCAGCATCGGCGCGCGGAATCCACGGGGGTGGTCGGGGTGGCTGCCGGCGCAGCCGGACGGCTGCGACGAACATGAGCAGGTACATGATCAGGTACACCTGCGTCGTGATGACCGAGAAGATCCAGTACGCGCTCGACACGTCCGGGATCAGGGCATAGCCCAGCGCGATCACCGTCGTCACGAGGCCCTGGGTGACGAGCAGGTTCTGCTGTACGCCGTTCTTGTTCATCTTCTGCAGGAACGGGGGCAGGTAGCCCTCCTGACGGGAGATGAGCAGCAGACCCCTCGACGGGCCGGCGAGCCAGGTGAGCATGCCGCCGAGCGACGCGGCGACGAGCATGATGCCGATGATCGGCGTCAGCCACTGCCACCCGAATGTGGCGAACACCATGTCGAAGGCCTGCATCACACCGGCCGTGAGCGACAGCTCGATCGGCCGGCACGATCCAGCTGATCGCGAGCGCCGGGAGGATGAAGATCAGCAGCACGAGGCCCATCGCGAGGAACATCGCCTTCGGGAACTCTTTGCCCGGGTTGCGCATCTCCGAGACGTGCACCGCGTTCATCTCCATGCCGCTGTAGGAGAGGAAGTTGTTCACGATCAGCACGAGGCTGGCAAGGCCCGCCCACTGGGGCAGCAGGTTCGCGGCCGTCATCGGGCGCCGCAGACGGGTTGCCCTGACCGAGGTAGACCGCGCCGAGGAGGATCAGGATCGCGCCCGGGATCAGGGTGCCGATGATGAGGCCGCCGCTGGCCAGCCCCGCGACGCCCTTGGTGCCGCGGGACGAGATGAAGACACCGGACCAGTAGCAGACCATGATCACGAGCGCTGTCCACACGCCGTTGCTGGCGAGCGCCGGGTTGATCACATACGCGAGCGTGCTCGCGACGAAGCCGAGCAGGGTCGGATAGTAGAAGATCGTCATCGCGAACTGGCACCACACCGCGAGGAAGCCCATCGGCTTCGAGATGCCCGTCGCCACCCAGTTGTAGACGCCGCCCTTCCAGCCCGAGGCCAGCTCCGCCGACACCAGCGAGGTGGGCAGCAGGAACACGATCGCCGGAACGATGTACAGGAACACCGACGCGAGACCGTAGACGGCCATCGTCGGCGCCGGGCGCAGGCTCGCCACCGAACTCGTCGTCATCAGCGCCAGCGCGATCCACGAGATGAAGACCGCCTTCGGCACCTTCGGCCGCGACGACGCCCGAGTGGCGTCGCCGCCGCACCCCCGGCGCTCACCTGCGACCCCCCAGTTCGGGGCTTGCGAGCGTGATCTCGCGCGACCTAAGAATCCGAATAGAGCACGAGATCTGCACCATTTCAACGCCTCCGTCCGAAGTCCAGGGCTGGATGGCTAAAAGGTACAGCCGGAATTCTTGCGGTGCTAGTGGGCCTCACGCAGGGGTGACCTTTGATCGCGCCGCCCGCGTCCCGAGGGAATAGCGGCGCCGATTCAGAACTAGGAGTCGATTGCTTCGATGATCTTCTCGTCGCCCTCATTCACGGCCTTCACGACGGCGTCATAATCACCCTTGTCGATGGCCTTGCTGATCTTTTTCGTCGCCTGTTCGATGGCGGCCTCGACGCGGTCGAGGTACAGGTCGTCCACGACCGCCACGATCGCCGAGGCCCCGGCAGGAAGCCACTCCTCCGCCTCCACGCCGATCTTCTTCTCCTCGTTGTGCCTCGCGATGGCTCCCACACCGGCGCCGATACCGGCTCCCACCACGCCCGACAGCAGCAACGGCGGCGCGAACAGGCCGACCACGAGTCCGCTCACGGCACCGATTGCGGTTCCTCGTTTGACGAGTCGGCCGCCGTGCTCCTTGACCTCCACTTTGCCGTCAGCGTCACGCGATAGGACGACGGCCGCGACGACAGACACATCGTCCAGCTCCTTGATCGCTGCGAAGTCCTCCTTCGCGGCAGCCTCAGCGTCGTATGCCCCCACCAAGAGGGCGTAATTGCGATCGGTCATGTCGTTTCCTTTCATTCGTGGCGATCTTGTGCGGAAGTGGTCACGAGGAAGCCCGTTACGGTTCGTCCGTGGGCGTCGGCGACGGCACAGACTGCGACTGCTCGAGTTCTGCGATCGCTCCTTGAAGGCGTTGACTGTGACGGCGTCGACGGTGCCGGTCGGCTCCACGCCCAGCTCGGTCTGGAACGCCATGACGGCATCGGTCAACTCCGGCGTCCACACTCCGTCGACCGGTCCATCCCAGAACCCCACGAGTTTCAGCGTCTGCTGCACCGCAGCGGTCGCGGCCACCGTACCTTGCGCAGATGCTCCGGCGAGCTTCGCCAGCTCGGCTTGCAGTGCTTCCGCGGTGGCCTTGTCGACGGTTCCCGTGACGGACAGCCCGTTCGCCTGCTGGAGCGCTTCGACAGCTCCGACCGTCTCCGGGCCATAGATCCCATCGACGGCGCCTGTGTAGTGGCCGACGGCAGAGAGATCCTGTTGCAGTGCGGTCGTATATGCGCTCGCGGCGGCCGCGGCCTGTTGCTGCTGCTCGTCAGGGATGCACCCGGCATCCGCGAATAGCCGCAGCCAGGCGAACTCGAGCGACACCGACCGCGCTGTTGAACTGCTCGGACGCATCGGTCAACGTCGTCTGGTCAGTGACCGCGCCTTGGGCCGCGGCGAACTCCTCCTCGGCCTGCGTGACCCGATCGACCGTGGCCGCCGGCGCGAGAGGGGTGCTGGTCGGTTCGGTGCTTGAGGTCTCGACAGGCGCGCTCGATGATCCGGCTGTCGCCACCTCGAGCGCCGTACGCGCCTCGGCGAGCTCCTTCTCGGCATCGACGAGCGCCTGCTGGGCTTCGACCGCGGCCTCGGCGCCGTCGAATGCATCGTCCCGGGGCTCGGCCAGATCCGCACCCGCCACCCGAACGTCGCCGACGGTGCGTCGCGGTCGCATTCAAGACATCACCGTACCGATCGAGGGCGAGAACATAGGTCTCGCTCGCCTCACAGAACGTCTCCGATGCAGCCGTGAAGTCCGCCTGAGCGGTCGTCACGGCCTTCTCCTTCAGAGCCACCTGGGCCTCGGCCCGGTCGACGGGGCTGGTCTCGCCGGCGCAGCCGGCGAGACCGACTGCCGCGACGGCTAGCAAAGAGATGGAGGCGCGGCGAAGCGCTCGCACGGGGATCATGACCTTCATCACTCATCGCCTCCGGTCAATCGGCACTGCAAGTGCCCATCATGGCCTCACCGTGACATCTGCACCACCTCCCCACGACTCAGCGGCTGATCCGTGACCTTGCTTGTCGACACATCGAAGGCCTCCGACCCACTGATCGGTTCCTCGTCGAGGAGATGCAGCGGTGGAGCTTTCTGCGTACGGTGGCCCTCACAGGCGCACACTCCAGCGAGAGGGCAACCGTGCGAGCAGCGATGAGCATCGGCCTACTGAGCCTCGCTGCCGTGATCGGCATGCTGATCCTGTCGTCACCAGGAGTGCGTGCGACCGATGTGGCGAGGGGCGGCCGTGGAGGTGCCAACGCCGTCGCCACGACGGCGCCGGTGGAGCCGGACGCAACCTCCAGCCCCACACCCACACCCACTCCCACCCCGAGTCCGACGGAGACAGGAGCGGTGGTCCCCACTCCGATCGATTCGGTGACTCCGGCGACGCCGCCCACGGAGTCGGCCAGCCCCGTACCCACCGCCTCCCCGACCGCCACACCTTCCCCGACGCCGACCCCCACCTCGGCACCCATTCCTGCTGTGCCTCCGGCCATCGCAACGTCCACGATCTCCCTAACGACCCTCCTCATTGCGGTCGGCGTGCTGCTCGCCAGCGCGATCCTGGTCTGGTGGTTGATGCGCAGCCGCCGAGCTGCGGAAACCCCCCGCGCCGCGTTCGAGACCGCCGAAGTGGTCCCGGCCCCGGTGGTGCTGGACTCGATGGCGGTGATGGGCACGGCGATGATCGACAGCGGATATCCAGTGGGTCTCGTGCGCGACGCGCTCGAGGATCTGGCGGCGGCGAGCGGCCGACCGACGGTCGAGGCGGTGGTCTTCCCCACATCGATACTCGTGTCCTCCGCGGACAGCGCCGGGGCGCAGACCCGAGCCGTGTCGGCCGGCGATTCGTCCTATCTCCTCTACCAGGTCGACATGGTGGACCGGATCGTCGGCGTCGCCCGTACCCGACCGCGGGCCGCAGAGTGGGTCAGGCGACGGATCCAGGGCGTAGCCGCGCTCCCGACGCCGTTCACGCGACCCGCAGCGGATCGGCGCATACGGGGTTCTCTCAGCCGCGCTCAGTGTGCTGCTCGGCGCCTCGGGCTGGGGAGTCTTGCTCGCGGGGCTCTTGGGACTCGCTGTCGGAGCCGTCCTCTTGCTCACGGAGAGGCTGTCGTCCAGTTCCCAGGCGCTGGTCATCGTCGCGGTGTCAGCTGGCGTTGCCCTGGTCGTGCTCCTGATCGCCCACGCGCTCGATCCGGGCGTCCTCCCCGCCATGATCGCACCGCTGGTCACCCTCCTTCCCGGGGGATTGCTGACCATCGCCGTGATCGAACTCGCCACCGGCCAAATGATGTCGGGAGCGGCCCGAGCAGCCGCTGGTGCCATGCGTCTCCTGCTGCTGGCGACCGGCATCGTCGCCGCCTCCGCGCTCGTCGGCATCCCCGCACGTGATCCCGTCCCAGGCAACCCGCTTGGTCCCATCGCGCCTTGGATCGCCGTCGGCCTTTTCGGTATCGGCATCACCGTCTATCAGTGCGCTCGACCGGCTTCCATCGGGTGGATCGTGATCGTGCTCTATGTGGCCTACGGGGCACAGGTGCTCGGCGACGTCCTGTTCGACGGCGTGCTCTCGGCACTCGTCGGCGCGGCCGTGATGACCCCGGTCGCCGTGATCATCGCCCGGCACCGCACCGGACCGCCCGCCCTGGTGAGCTTCCTCCCCGCGTTCTGGCTGCTCGTGCCCGGGGCATTGGGTCTCGACGGGCGTCGCAGGCGTGCTCAACGGCGATCTCGACGCCACCAGCACGATCATCACCACAGTCGCCACGATGATCGCCATCGCACTCGGTGTGCTGCTGGGGCTGGCCGTCTCAGGATCGCTTCGCGGTTTCGCGAATGCCCGAATCGAGGATTTCGACGAGGCGGACGAGACCGACGCAGTCCGTCGAGCGACGCCGCACAGGAGTCTCGATGACCCGAGTTCACATTCTCGCGACCGGCGGGACGATAGCGGGGACCGGCCCATCCCACGTCGATCCGGCATACCGCGCGGGCGGACTCAGCGTCGACGTGCTGTTGGATGCCGTGCCCGGACTGCGAGAAGTGGCCACTCTGACGGGCGAACAGTTCTCTCAGGTGGGCAGCCAGGACATGAATGACGGTCTGTGGCTGAAGCTCGCCGCACGGATCAACACGCTGTTCTCCGCGAATGAGGCAGACGGCATCGTCGTCACCCACGGCACGGACACCGCGGAGGAGACCGGATATTTCCTCCATCTGTCGTCGAAGTCGGAGCGACCCGTGGTGCTCACCGGGTCGATGCGTCCAGCCACCGCATTGAGCGCGGATGGCCCGCTCAATCTGTTCAACGCGGTCAGCGTGGCTGCGGATCCGCGACGCTCGGGGGCGCGGCACGATCGTCGCCATCAACGACGATCTGCACAGCGCACGAGACGTGACGAAGTCCAGCACCACGGACGTGCAGACGTTCGTTTCGCCGGGCCCAGGGCTGCTCGGCACCGCGAGCTACGGACGCATCCGCTATTTTCGCCACCCCACGCACCTGCACACGACGGCCACGGAGTTCTCGGTGGACGACAGGCACTCCCTGCCCCGCGTCGACATCCTCTATGCGCACGCGAACATGCCCCCGGATCTCGTCCGTGCCAGCGTCTCTCTCGGTGCGAAGGGGATCGTCATCGCCGGCATGGGAAATGGCAACATTCCCGCCGAGGTGGCGCAGACATTGGCGGATGCCGTCGACGCAGGGGTGAGCGTCGTGCGAAGCTCGCGGGTCGGCAGCGGAGATGTCGGACGCAACATCGAGGTCGACGATGACGGATTGGGCTTGGTTGCCTCCGACCAGCTCAACCCGCAGAAGAGCCGAGTGCTCCTGCAGCTGTGCCTGGCACACGGTCTGCAGGGTCGTTCCATCCAGGACGCGTTCTACCGCTACTAGTCCGCGGCCGACGGTGCCGCTATTCGACGATCGCCATCTCGCGGGGCGTCCGGTTGAGTCGGCGCCCGCCTTCGACTGTCACCGTGACGATGTCCTCGATGCGCACGCCGAACCGCCGCGGAAGGTAGATGCCCGGTTCGATCGAGAAGCACATGCCGGGCTGCATGGGCTGATGTTCGCCCTCGACCATGTACGGCGGTTCGTGCGTGGTGAGCCCGATGCCGTGGCCGACGCGGTGGATGAAGTACTCCCCGTAGCCGGCCTCGGTGATCACAGCTCGCGCGGCGCGGTCGATCTCCTGGCACTCGACGCCCGGCCGGACCGCCTCGAAACCCGCCTGCTGGGCTCGGCGCACGATCTCATGCACCTCGCGCTCCTCGTCGGTGGGCTCGCCGACGTGGACCGTGCGAGTCGTGTCCGATCCATAGCCGTGCTTGAGGCCGCCGAAGTCGAGCACCACCATGTCGCCGTGCTGGATTACCCGGTCGCCCATCTCGTGATGCGGATTCGCGCCGTTGGGACCCGAGCCCACCACGGTGAAGTCGACCTGCGAGTGCCCGAAGCGGCGGAGTAGACCCGCCAGGTCGGTGCCGACGTCGGTCTCGCTCCGGCCGGCGAACCGGACCCCGAGGATCTCCCGGTACGCCGCGTCGGCAGCCGCGCCGGCCGCGGCGAGCCGCTCGAGCTCGTCGTCGTCTTTGATGGCGCGCAGCATCGGGAGTGCAATTGTCATCGACACGTACGATGTGTCGGAAAGCCGACCCTGCAGCCCGAGCAGGTGCATCGCCCAAGCCGAGTCGGACAGTGCGTAGCGCCCTGGCCCGAGCAGTCGTGCGGTCGCCTCGTACGGGTCGTCGCCGTCGCGCCAGTCCTCGAGCCGGAAGACGGAGGCGCCGGGTGTCTCCTCCGCGTCGGGCCGTTCGAGCCTCGGGACGATCATCGTCGGCTCGCCGTCGACGGGGACGACCAGCATGGTGATGCGTTCGGTGATCGCGACGGGCGCGTATCCCGTGAGGTAGAGCAGGTCGGGTCCGGGGGTGAGCAGCAGCCCGGACAGGCCGGCCGCTTCTGCGGACTGCGCCGCTCGCTGCAGTCTCGCGGCGAAGTCCGCAGCGGTGAACGCGGCAGGTGCGGCCTGCGTCGTTTGATCAGTCATCGGAGCCTCCTCGCCGGAGGCCGCTCCCGATCCGGAACGGCGCCGGTCATATGGAATCTACTCTCCGTCTGTCCGGCGGTCCGATGTCGTCCGGGCCGATCGCATTGTGTGAAAGCAGCTGGCGACACCGGCGAAGTCCCCAGCACCCGCGACATCGACCCCGCCCGCAGCTACTGCGCAACCAACAACAAGAGCCCGGCCGATGACCGGGCCTTGAAACGGGACACATGTCGCGACTCAGGTGAGACCTATGTCGCGACTTATCACAGAGCGGAAACCGCCTCTCACCTGAAAAGACCAGGTGAGAGGCGGTTTCCGCTTTGCGGAGGATAGGGGATTCGAACTGCTGTAAGTGTCGCTGTAGACCGTTGCGTTGCGTTGTACAAATACCAGATCAGACGCAATTTCGGAGAATAGTCGTTGTATAGCGTTGCGGTTCCATGCAAGATCGCTATTGCATGGAACCGCGATCGAGGGTCCCGATGCGGCAGGGATCGGCGTCGAGATCGGGTCCGGCTGGGGTACACCCTCGCGGCACGTCCGCTAGGTCCGCTAGGTCCGCTAGGTCGCAGGGGACGTGAGAGAATCCGCAAGGTCCGCAAGGGATGTCGAGATCGCGTCCGCCGACAACGCGCAGGGGGTGATGGGCACAGAATGACGCTATGACCAACGACTCGACGCGATATCCGCGACCCGCCCTCAGCCGAGAAGCGACTGCCGTCTGGGTCGCGACCGCGCAGGCCGCGCGACTGAACGCGGACGTCCTAGAGCACATCGGACCGCCGCTCGAAGGGTGCTCTCTCCACTCGCCGTCGTCCGAAGGGGCCATTGGACAACGTGGCGGATTGGTGTAACGGCTATCTCAACTGGCCAGAGATCACTAGTGTTGATCGACATCGAAGAAGGGACTGACAGTGAGCGGACAGGTGGGCACCGAGCTGGATGAAACCGGCCCAATCGACTATCTGGTGGTGGAGTTCCCGGGTAACCGGATGACCGGCGAGGGGTTCCCGTTACTCGTCGATCTGGTGGAACGCGGCATCATCCGGATCTTGGATCTCGTTTTCGTCACCCGCGACACCGACGGCTCGGTTACGGCGGTCGAGATCTCCGATTTCGACGACAACGGCACGTTGGATCTGGCCGTCTTCGAGGGCGCTTCGTCGGGGCTCGTGGGACCTGAGGAGCTAGCCGAAGCCGGGTCGGTCATCGAACCGGGAAGTTCCGCCGGCATTCTGGTCTACGAGAATGTATGGGCGGGGCCGTTCGCGGCGGCGCTGCGCCGTGGCGGGGGGCAATTGGTGGCCAGTGGCCGGATCCAGGTCCAGGCCATCCTCGCCGCTCTCGACGCTCTCGACGCTGCCGAATCCGACCAGGCCGCCGAGGGCGAGGAGGCAGCCGCTGACCCGCCGGCCTGAGCACGTATCTCCAACCAGATGATGACGAAAGGTTTATCCCATGGGTCTGCTTCGTGGAATGGCGCGCACGGCTGTTGTCGCCGGAACGGCCACCGCCGTGTCCGGGCGTGTCCAACGCCGTCAACAGGGACGGTGGGCTGCTCAGGAAGCTGAACAAGCCGCCCAAGCTCCCGCCCCGGGACCTCAATATGCGCAGCCTCAGTATGCGGAACCGCCGCCCGCCTCCGGCACCGACGACAAACTCGCCCAACTCAAGCAACTCGGTGAGCTGAGAGACGCAGGGGTACTCACCGATGCGGAATTCGAAGCACAGAAAGGCAAGATCCTCTACGGCTCCTGACCTGGTTGGCATGGCGTAGCCGGCGCGACCGGATGCACGCCCCACGCCGCGACGCTCCGCAGGATTGATCCTGGCGCGTTCGGTGGGTTGTTTACAGGGTGGGTGTCGCTACGTTCGCCGCGAGAGATTCGGCGCGTTCGACCGTTTGGCGTATCCGGGACACGCCGGACCAATCGGGATCGCGTAATGCGGTTCCCGTCGTGTTCGCGGCATCGAGTATCGCGCCGCGGGCGGGGCGGAGCGATTTTTCTAGGGACGGGTCCAGCGACGCGGCGCGCTCTAGGTGATGGGATGCCGATCCGAGCTGATTCAGGATCGCCGCGATCGTGACGATTGATTGCGCGGTCCGATCATCGTAGGTCGCGGCCAGGGCTTGCGCGTTTCTCGATGCTCTGCCAGCGTGATCGATCCCGGCGCGGATGTCATCGTTCGCGGAGGCTCGATTCCGTGAAATCGCGGCCATCGGTTCGACTACTGTTCGCGGGTCGGTCCGGGTCGTGTGTCCCGTCGCGTTCGGCGCGGTCGCGGTGGAATGTTGTGCCGGGAAGAAATCCGCGGGTCGTGCAAGAGCGACTCGGACCGCCGACGTGAACAAGACGCTCAACGTCTATGCGCACGTGACGGAGTCGATGCAATCCGACGCGGTAGACACCCTCTCGCGTCTGCTGGGATGACGCCGGGACGCCGGTTCGGGGGACCGCTATTGCATGGAATTCTTGCATGGGCGGTTTTGGAGCCTCGCAGAGACTCACAAAATCCCAGATCGGACGGCAAAAACGTTTGGCGGAGGATAGGGGATTCGAACCCCTGAGGGCTTGCACCCAACACGCTTTCCAAGCGTGCGCCATAGGCCACTAGGCGAATCCTCCGTGGCCCTTGCGGGCCGCCGACCATCCTACCTTGCGCGGACCGGCGCTCCCGAACCGGCGTAAGCGCTGCCGGGCCGAACGATCAGCGACCGAGGCACCAGCAGCGCCAGCAGTCGGCGCGGCGCGTCGACGGACGCGAGCATCCTCGCGGCGACCGTGGTGGCGGCATCCGCGATCGCAGCGCCCTGCCAGAAGCCGTGCTTGCCGCCCGGGCCGTAGCTCGCCCGCTCGATGGCGCTGATGAGCAGCCCCATCTCCGACGCGGGTGCGCCGTGCTCGTCGACCAGCCGGGTGCCGAGCGTGCGCGGTGTCTCGCTGGCGGGCACGTCGATGCCGAGGTCGATCGCGGCATCCTGGACCATGAGCCACGCCGCCGCGGCGTCGCCGCCGTGGGCAGCGGCGACCATCTGGCGGCGGCGCACCTCGCGGATGAGCGCCGGGATGGCGAGGGCTAACAGGATGCCGAGGGTCACGCCCAGCGCGGGCAAGAGGTTCACTGTGCTGGCTGTCGAACCGGCCTCTCCGCCGTTCTGCGCGCCCTCCAGGTCTTCGGGTGAGAGGCCCGGGGCGACCGAGGCGGATGAGCTGGGCGCGGGGGTCGCGGCCGTGGGGTCGTCGGCATCACCGGGGAGGGCGCCGGCCGGAGTGAAGCTCGTCGCGACGCCGAGTCCGTTGGTGGGCTCGAACGGGATCCACCCGACGCCCTCGAAGAGCACCTCCGGCCACGCGTGGAGCTGGCCGCTGGAGACCGAGTAGACGGTTTCGCGACTGATCGCGTCGGTGGTCGAAGTGCCCGGCAGGTAGCCGACGACGATGCGGCTCGGCATCTGCAGGGTGCGGGCCATCAGCGCGAACGCCGAGGCGTAGTGGATGCAGTATCCCTCGCGCTGCTCGAGGAACCGCGCGACGGCTTCGGTGCCCGACCCGTCGAAGCCGTCATCGACCGGCGCCTCGAGCGAATAGCGGAACTCCGGGCCGCGGAACCAGGCCTGAAGCGCCACGAGGGCGTCGTAGTCGTTGGTCGTGCCTGCGGTGACCTGTGCAGCGAGTTCTCCCACGATGGGCGGCAGGTCGTCGGGCAGCGTCGTCGTGCCGTCGCGCTGGTCGGCCCCGCCGGCGGGGTGTTCGCGGATCTGCTCGAGCGTCGGTCGTGGCACGTTGGTGACGACCTCATAGGTCTGACCCTGCGTCGTGGCCGCCTGGCTGATCACCGTGCGGTTGTATGCCGCTGCCACCCATTGGCCGTCGAGCCCGTTGACCTTCACGGCGGGATATGAGACCGGCAGCCACGGCGAGGCGAGATTGATCACCTCGACCGTGGTGATGTACTCGTTCAGTCGGATGTCGTCCTCGACGCTGACACCGCCCAGCGAATCCTCGGTGTCGAGCGGCACGGTGCGCACCCGGTCTGGCTCCCACACGTTCCCTTCCAGCTGGGAGAGGGTCGTCGCACGCAGGTACGGTGCCGTCGGGGCGTCGGTGCGCACCGTGAGCACCTCGACCTCTCGCGGACGGCGCAGGTCGTCGCCGAGCTGCAGCGTCGCATCGATTCCCGGCCCGTTGCCCAGCGATCCCGAGCCGGCGCGGGCGACGGGCTGGGGGAGGAGCGGCACGGCCACGACTGCGACGATCACCGCGATGGCGCCGATGCCCAGGGCCGTCGCGGGAACCCCCGCCGTCCTGGTGGCTTCACGGTCGACAGGCTCGTCGCGCGACCGGGTGTCGGCGCGCATCAGGAACAGGATCGCGGCGGCGAGCAGCACGAAACCCGTGACATCGACATCGCCGGGCACCGCGATCGAGGGGATGAGCGACACGGCGATGAGCCCGATGGCGGCAAGGAGCGGCATCCGGGCGGTGAGCACGACGTGGTCGACGATGATCGTCAGCAGCCCGGTCGCACCCACGATGAGCAGCGACAGAGCCACGCTCGCCTGCAGCGGAGCGGCGCCGATGGCGATCTCCTCGCTGGCCAGCCCCAGCAGCCCGGGCAACGCGCGGACCGTCTCGGGGGTCGGAATCACCCAGAGCAACGCGGTGTCGCGGAGGAACACCAGCATCATGAACACGACCCAGACGGATGCCTCGATCAGACTCACCGCGACAGCGGGGAGGCGATAGCGGCGGGCGATGAATCCTGCGGCGAGGATCGCGACCGCCAGCACGATCGAGCCGAGCAGCCAGCTGCTGGGACGGACGACGCGCATGAGCGGCAGAAGCGCGGCGAGGATCGCGACCAGCACGCCGATCGTCAGAGTGAGATCGGCTCCGCGGCGCGCCGGGCGTTCATCGGAGGACATGGCTCACCCCCCGCTCCGCGGCTCCCGACCATGCGACGGCGAGATCGCCGTCGGGATCGATGATCGCGGTGTGCCAGCCGAGGTCGGCTGCGCGTTCGAGTGAGTCGCCCACCGGTGCCACCGCGAGCAGCATCGCGAACGTGCTGTGGTGGACGACGGGCGCGATGGTCTCGGCATCCGTGGGATCGAAACGACCGACGATGAGCACGACGGGCCCGGTCGTGACGCCCGCGAACACCCGCAGAAGCTTGGCCAGATGGTCGTCGCGGCGTGCCGTGATGGTGGCGAATTGGTTGACCAGGCCCTCCACCTCCATCATGTCGCCGCCGTCGATGCGCTCCGCAAGCAGCGCGCCGTCGGAGTCGATGACGTCGACGGCGTACCCGTCGTGGACGAGTCGGGCGACGACCGACACGCACGCGGACACGGCTGCCTCGAACCCGGGATCGGTGCCCGGCGCCTGCATCGCCTCGGACGAGAAGCGGAGCACGCCCCGGTCAAGAACGACCGTCGCCTCCGGTGTGGACTCCTGCTCCTCCTGCCGCACCATCAGCTCGTCGCGGTGGGCGGTCGCGCGCCAGTGGATCCGCCTCATCGAATCTCCCGGCACGTACGGCCGCGCGATGAGGTTGTCCGCGCCTTGGCCCATCTGGTTGTTGGTGGTGTGCAGCGTGCCGCCCGTCTCGCCGGCGAAGTTGCTGAGCGCGGGCAGGTCGGTGATCGCCGGGGCGACCGTCACCTTCGTGCGCTCGCCGAACAGCGTCGTGCGTCGAGCCAGGCCGAACGGGTCGGTCGAGGTCACCTGAAGGGGACCCAGCGAATGGATGCCGCGCCGCGCGCCGGTGACCACGTACGAGAGCTCGATGATCCGCTCAGCCCCGCGCAGTCCCGAGCCGATGGCGGGGAACACCCCCTGCGCCTTGGTGGCGAGCCCCTTCGGCACGGTGTCGCGCCAGGTGCCGGGCGCGGTGGGCACCGCCGTGCGCACGCCGACCCGGACTGTGACGAGGGCGTCGCGCCCGACGGTTGCGGTGTCGGGCGACAGCGACCGGGTGATCGTGTCGGAGCGCCGCGTCAGGTACAGCGAGGCTGCGCTCGCGGCCAGCACCGCGAGGAGAAGGATGCCGAAGTACATGAGCTCGACGATGCCGACCTCGTTGGCGATGATGAAGCACGCGAGGGCCAGGATGAGAGCACCCGTTCCACGGGCGGTCAGCGGCCAGAGGCGTCTCATCGGAATCTCACTGTCGGGCGGCGATGGGAACGCGAACGCTCCCGGCGATGCGTTCCAGAATCGACGCGATGGCGTCGGCGGTCGTGCGCGCACGAGCCCCGCCGGCCGATCGCGTGGGGATGAGCCGGTGCGAGAACACGGGGATGAGCAGCGCTGTGATGTCGTCGGGGATGACGAAGCCGCGACCGTCGAGCGCGGCCCAGACCTTCGCCGCGCGCACCAGCTGGAGGGTGGCGCGCGGGCTGGCTCCGAGGCGCAGGTCGGAGTGCGAGCGTGTCGCGCCGGCGAGGGCGACCGCGTAGTCCTCGATCGTGGGCGCGACGTGCACGGCACGGGCCCATGCGATCAGCTCGGCGATCATGCTCGCGGAAGCCACGGCGCCGATGGAGTCGAGCGGATTGACGGTGTCGCGCTGGCGGAGCATGAGCGCCTCGCTGCGAGGATCGGGATAGCCCATCGAGATGCGCATCATGAAGCGGTCGCGCTGCGCCTCGGGCAGAGCGTAGGTGCCCTCCATCTCGAGCGGGTTCTGGGTGGCCACGACCAGGAACGGTTCGGGGAGCGGGTGCGTGCGGCCGTCGACCGTGACCTGGCCCTCCTCCATCGCCTCCAGCAGCGCGGACTGGGTCTTGGGGGAGGAGCGGTTGATCTCGTCGGCGATCACGATGTGCGCGAAGATCGCTCCCGGCTTGAACTCGAACTCGCGATCGACCGGATTGAACACGCTCACGCCGGTCACATCGCCGGGCAGCAGGTCGGGCGTGAACTGGATGCGACGGACGGTGGCATCGACGGATGCCGCCAGCGCCCGAGCGAGCATCGTCTTGCCGACGCCGGGCACATCCTCGATGAGGAGGTGCCCTTCCGCGAGCAGGCAGACCAGCGCGCTGCGGACGGCTTCGGGCTTGCCGTCGATGACGCGCCCGACGGAAGCGAGGATGCTGTCGGTGACCCGGGCGAACTCCTCGGCCGTCAGCCCGCCGGTCGCGCCGGGCGTTGTATCCGTCATCACGGTTTCGGCCAAAGCGACTCCCCCTGGATCAGCATCAGCGGGCATCTTCGCCCATCCATCGATCGTAACCCGCACGCGCGCGCGGTGGGCCTGGAGATGACTGTCCATGCGCGCAACCGCGCGAGCGAGACACGAGCGGCATGCAGGGTGCCATCGCATGCGGCGAGGGGCATGATGACACCATGAGCGACGCCGACCGCCGGTCACGGATCACCCTTCTCGTGCTGATCGCGGGGGTGGTCATCGTCGTCGTCCTCTCGTTGATCGCCGTCTTCGCACGCGGCGGAACGACTCAGCGGGACGCGGGCACGCCGGAGGGCGTCGTGCAGCGCTACGCGCAGGCCGTGGTGGACGGCGACGTCCCGACCGCGCTGACCTACCTGGTGCCGGAACTCGCTGACTCGTGCGAGCGCGTGCCGGTGACCGTCGAAGACCTGCGGGTCACTCTCCTGGAGACGACCGAGCGCGACGACAGCGCCCGGGTGAGCGTCCTGGTCGTGACGGTGTACGGATCGGGTCCCCTCGGCGCCGACGAGTACGAGAGCGAGGAGGCGTTCGAGCTCGTCCGAGTCGAAGGCGACTGGCTGATCGACACGGCGCCGTGGCAGCTCGCGGTCTGCATCGACGACGGGACCCGCTGATGTCGGCCGATGGCGAGCAGGCTCCCGACGCAGCCCCCGGTGCCCGAAGCGGTCCCTCCGGCGCCGCCTCACCTTCGCCCGCGTCATCGGGCCGGGCTCAGACGGTCGTTCGGCGCATCATCGTCTTCGTCATCCTCTTCGCCCTCGTCGTCGTGGCCGCCGGGGGTCTGAGCGGGCTGCTCGAGCAGGCGATCGGCGCGGACCAGGTGCTCGCCGCCGACGACTCCGGGCTCGCGCGCTCGCTGGCCTTCACCCTGATCGGCGCGCCGCTGGCGGGCCTGCTGTGGTGGTGGGAGCGCCGGCGGCTCGCAGACCCCGCCGAGCGGGCATCGCTGGTGTGGGCCCTGTACCTCGTGGCGATGACGGTCACCGCCCTCATCGTGGCGACGGTCGCCCTCGCCTCGGCGGCGGCAGCGGGCATCGAGGGGGAGTGGCGGCCCGGCGAACTGGCCACGGGCGTGGTGTGGCTCGGCGTGTGGGTCTGGCATCGGCACATGCGTCGCAGTTCGGCGACGGCGCCCGGCCGCCTCGCCGACGTGCCTGTCCAGCTCTCGGCACTGTACGGGCTCGCCGTCGCGGCTTCCGGCGCCGTCGCGGTGATCGCAGGTCTGATCGCCGAGGCGCTGGTCGACGTGTCGCTCGCGCTGGTGGTGTCGCAGCACTGGGTGGTGACCGTGCTGCAGGCATTGGTCTGGTTCGTGGTCGGCGCCCTGGTGTGGTGGTGGCATTGGTTCCGGGAACGCGCGAGGGACGCGTCCGGTGCATTCGCGGCGGTGCTGCTGGTCGTCGTGACCGGCGCGGCTGCGGCGGTCACGCTCTTCGCCATCGGCACGGCCTTGTTCGTGGCGCTGCGGTTGGTGTTCGACAGCGACCCGCCGGCCGAGATCCTCTCGCCGCTCGATGCCGCCGTCGCGGCGGGGCTGATCGGAGCGATCGTGTGCGCGTACCACGCCGGCGTGCTGGCCGGCCGGTCGACCGCGGCGCAGCGCGCAGGGCGGCTCGTGGTCTCGGCGGTGGCACTGATCGGCGCGGCGAGCGGCTTCGGTGTCGTCGTCAACGCTCTGCTCGCCACCTTCGGCGACGCGCTGGTCGACGAGGATCCGCGCACGCTCCTGCTCGGCGGGGTCAGCGCGCTGGTCGTCGGCGCGCCGGCGTGGTGGCTGGCCTGGCGCCCCGCACGGCCGGTCTCCGCGGAGGAGGCCGCCGATCCCGCGCGCCGGGTCTACCTGGTGGCCGTCTTCGGCGCGAGCGCGATCGTCGCGATCGTCACCGTGCTGATCATCGGCTTCCGGCTCTTCGAGTTCGCCCTCGATGCGGGATCCGCGGCCGGGCTCATCGAGCGCATCCGCGGCCCCGTCGGCCTCCTGAGCGCCACGGTGGTCGTGTTCGTGTACCACTTCACGATCTGGCGCCGCGATCGCGTAGCAGCTGCCACGGTCGGCCCGCGGCAGACGATCGGGCGCCTGATCCTCGTCACCGCAGGCGACGCCGACGCGATCGCAGGCGTGCTGCACGCCGAGACCGGCGCCGCGGTGAGCGTCTGGCGGTCTGCCGTGGCGGGCGCTCGACTCCGGGAGGACGACCTTCCGGCGCTGCGAGAAGCGCTCCACGGGATGACCGCTGCACGCGTGCTCGTGATCGCGGATGCCGGCGGGGGAGCGCAGGTCGTGCCCCTGGCGGACTGACGAAGCCCGAGCGCGGAGTTGTTAGACTGATGTCAGCTCTCCGCGAGGCGGCATCCAGGCCAACTCCCCCAGGACGGAAACGTAGCAAGGGTAACCAGGCTCTGCCGGGTTCGCGGAGAGTCTTACTTTTGCCCGGCGTGCGCGCATGCCCCAATGGGGCTCCGCCCGACCCCCGGCGTGCTGCGCATGACCCCCCGTAGGCTGAGCGCCGTGGCGCAGAGCATCTTCATCACGTCGGCCGAAGGGTCACTCGGGCAAGTCCACCGTCGCGCTGGGGGTGCTCGACACGCTGAGTCGCGCGCGACGCCGCGCGTCGGCGTGTTCCGCGCGATCGCCCGCTCGACCGTCGAGCCGCGACTACGTGCTCGAGATGCTGCTCGACCACGACGGCGTCGACCTCGACGTACGACGAGTGCATCGGCGTCACCTACGACGACGTGCGCGCACGATCCGGATGCCGCGCTCGCGACGCATCGTCGAGCGCTACAAGGCGGTCGAGGCCCAGTGCGACGCGGTCGTCATCGTCGGCAGCGACTACACGGATGTCGGCAGCCCGGCCGAGCTCGCCTACAACGCGCGGATCGCCGCCAACCTCGGCGCGCCGGTGCTGCTCGTGCTCGGCGGTCGCGCCGCTGCAGGGCCAGGGCGAGCAGCTCGGCATCGGCCACGCCGCGCACGCCCGAGCGAGATGGGGCAGATCGCCGTCGCTCGCGCTCTCCGAGCTCGCGCACGGCCGCGCGCGAGCCTGTTCGCCGTCGTCGCCAACCGCGCCGATCCCGACGAGCGTCGACCGAGGTCGATCGCCTCGATCGAGGCGGTCGCTGGCGACTCGCCCCGGCGCGCGGTCGACGGTGCGGTGCCCGGTCTGGGCCCTGCCCGAGGACCGCTTCCTCGTCGCGCCGTCGGTCCGCGGCGTCATGCGCTCCGTCGAAGGACGCCTGGTCAAGGGCGACCCCGAGCTGCTCACCCGCGAGGTGCTCGGCGTCGTCGTCGCCGGCATGTCGATGGTCAACGTGCTGCCGCGGCTCACCGAGAGCGCGATCGTCGTCGTCCCGGCCGACCGCACCGAGGTGCTGCTCGCCACCCTGCTCGCCAACGCGTCCGGCACCTTCCCCTCGCTCGCCGGCATCGTGCTGAACGGCCCGTTCCCGCTGCCCGACGTCGATCGACCGGCTGATCGACGGACTCGGCTCGACGCTGCCGATCATCGCGACCGACCTCGGCACGTACGAGACGGCCGTGCGGGTCATGAACACGCGCGGGCGCCTCGCCGCCGACTCGCAGCGCCGCTACGACACCGCGCTCGCGATGTTCGAGCGGCACGTCGACACCGAGGAGCTGACCGCGCTCGCTCGGCCTCGCGCAGTCGACCGTCGTGACGCCGCTGATGTTCGAGTACGAGCTGATCGAACGCGCGCGCTCCGAGCGCCGGCGCATCGTGCTGCCCGAGGGCGACGACGACCGCGTCCTGCGCGCCGCGGCGACCGGTGCTCACGCGCGGCATCGCCGACCTCACGATCCTCGGCGAGGAGATCGAGGTGCGCAGCCGCGCGATCGAGCTCGGCATCGACATCCGCGCCGCCGCAGGTGCTGAGCCCCTTCGATCGCGGTGCTACGTCGACAGAGTTCGCCGCGCGAGTACGAGCGGCTGCGCGCCCACAAGGGCGTCACGTTCGCGCAGGCGGCCGACACCGTGACGGACGTCTCGTACTTCGGCACGCTCATGGTGCACCTCGGCCTCGCCGACGGCATGGTCTCGGGGGCCGCGCACACGACCGCGCACACGATCCGCCCGGCGTTCGAGATCATCAAGACGAAGCCGGGCGTCTCGGTGGTGTCGTCGGTGTTCCTCATGGCGCTCGCCGACCGCGTGCTGGTCTACGGCGACTGCGCCGTCATCCCCGACCCGACCTCCGAGCAGCTCGCCGACATCGCGGTCTCGTCGGCCGCGACGGCGACCCAGTTCGGCATCGATCCGCGCGTCGCGATGCTGTCGTACTCGACGGGGGAGTCGGGCTCGGGCGCCGAGGTCGAGAAGGTGCGCGCGGCGACGGCGCTCGTGCGCGAGCGTGCGCCCGAGCTGCTCGTCGAGGGACCGATCCAGTACGACGCCGCCGCCGACGCCGCGGTCGCCGCGGCGAAGATGCCCGGATCGTCGGTCGCCGGTCGCGCGACGGTGTTCATCTTCCCCGACCTCAACACCGGCAACAACACCTACAAGGCGGTGCAGCGCTCGGCCGGCGCGGTGGCGATCGGACCGGTGCTGCAGGGTCTCAACAAGCCGATCAACGACCTGTCGCGCGGAGCGCTCGTCGACGACATCGTCAACACCATCGCGATCACCGCGATCCAGGCGCAGGGCGAGGTCCCGGCGTGAGCGTCGTGCTCGTCGTCAACAGCGGCTCGTCGTCGTTCAAGTACCAGCTGATCGACATGGATGCCGAGACGGTGCTCGCCTCAGGACTCGTGGAGCGCATCGGCGATCCGATGGGGCTCTCGAGCCACACGGTCTTCGCGGTCAGGTCGCAGGGCCCGGCGCCGACACTGCTCGACGCGACCTACACGCGCGAGCTGCCGATCCCCGATCACACGGCGGGGTTCGCCGTCATGCTCGACGCGTTCGCCGAGAACGGCCCGTCGCTCGACGGATCACGCCCCGATCGCGGTCGGCCATCGGGTCGTGCACGGCGGTGCGCGGTTCTTCGAGCCGACGCTGATCACGCCGCTCGGTCGAGATCAACATCGACGAGCTGTCGGTGCTCGCGCCGCTGCACAACCCGGCGAACCTCGCCGGGCATCGTCGCCGCGCAGCGAGGCGTTCCCCGACGTGCCGCACGTCGCCGTCTTCGACACGGCCTTCCACCAGACGCTGCCGCCGCGCGGCCTACACCTACGCGATCGACGCCGAGCTCGCGGCAGACGCACCGCATCCGCCGCTACGGATTCCACGGCACGTCGCCACAAGTTCGTGAGCGAGGCCGCCGCCGCGTTCGTCGGCCGACCCGCTCGAGCGAGCTCAAGCAGATCGTCTTCCACCTCGGCAACGGCGCGTCGGTCACCGCGATCGACGGCGGCCGCTCGGTCGAGACGTCGATGGGGCTGACGCCGCTCGAGGGTCTCGTGATGGGCACCCGCTCCGGCGACATCGACCCGGCGGTGCTGTTCCACCTCGCCCGACGCGCGGCTCTGTCGATCGACGACCTCGACGACCTGCTCAACAAGCGCAGCGGACTGCTCGGCCTCTGCGGGTACTCCGACATGCGCGACATCCGCACGGCCATGCAGCAGGGCGATGACCGCGGCGACCCTCGCGTTCGAGGTGTACGTGCATCGGCTGCGCGCGCTACGCGGGCGCCTACCTCGCGCAGCTGGGCGGGGTCGATGTCATCTCGTTCACCGCCGGGGTGGGCGAGAACACGCCGCGTCGTGCGAGCCGCGGCGCTCGAGACGCTCGGCTTCGCCGGTGTCGAGATCGACCCGGAGCGCAACGCAGCGCGCCGGCCGCGGCATCCGGATCATCTCGACGGACGCCTCGCACGTGACCGTCCTCGTCGTGCCGACGAACGAGGAGCTCGAGATCGCCCGCCAGACGCTCGAGGTCGCCGCCGCCTGATCCACCGAAGCGGGACTTGGTTACGGTGCTCATCACGCCGCACTACGCTTGCAGAACGGCGCAACGTGGAGCCGAAGCCCGTCATCCGCACCTCGTCCTGGAGGTTTCGTGGCCGCCGACACCCTGCCCGACCTGACCGTCCTACGACGCCGTCCTGTTCGACCTGGACGGCGTGCTCACGCCCACCGCCGAAGCTGCACATGCACGCGTGGCAGACGATGTTCGAGGAGCTGTTCGACGCGTGGGGGATCGAGCCGCCGTACACCGAGCGCGACTACTTCGACTACCTCGACGGCAAGAAGCGCTACGACGGGGT
This sequence comes from uncultured Actinomycetota bacterium, assembly GCA_963772625.1. Lineage (GTDB taxonomy): Bacteria > Actinomycetota > Actinomycetes > Actinomycetales > Microbacteriaceae > Microbacterium. The sequence continues at coordinate 642,527 of CAVYXT010000004.1, forward strand.
GGCGAGCCTGCTGCGCAGCCGCGACGTCGAGGTGCCGTGGGGCGATCCGTCCGACGACACCTCACGCCGACACCGTCTGCGGCATCGGCAATCGCAAGAACGAGGTGTTCTCGCGCGTGCTGCGGGCGGAGGGAATCGCGGCCGTACCCGGGATCGGTGGCGCTCCTGGACGAGCTGGATGCAGCCGGCACCCCCATCGCGGTCGTCTCGAGTTCGAAGAACGCCGAGGAGGTGCTGCGCGTCCGCAGGGCTGCGTGAGCGCTTCTCGGTCGTGATGGACGGCGTGATCGCCGAGCGCGACCACCTGCAGTCCAAGCCCGCGCCCGACGTCTTCGTCGAGGCCGCCCGGATGCTGGGGGTCGATCCGGCTCGCAGCGTCGCGGTCGAAGACGCGATCAGCGGCGTGCAGTCCGCCGCCGCCGGCGGTTTCGCGCTGGTCGTCGGCGTCGACCGCGGCATCGGCCCGGACGAACTGCGCAAGGCCGGCGCGCACCTCGTCGTCGACGACCTCGCCGAGCTTGTCCGCAGTCCCGACCCCGGTCCCGCCGCGGGCGCCCAGGAGAAATCCGCATGATCGACCGCGACCGATTTCCGGTCGACCCGTGGCACCTCGTCGAGAGCAGCTTCTCGCCGGACGAAGTCGGCGTGACCGAGACCCTCTTCTCCGTCGGCAACGGCTACCTGGGCCTGCGCGGCAACCAGATCGAGGGCCGGATCGCGCACGAGCACGGCACCTTCATCAACGGGTTCCACGAGACGTTCCCGATCCGCCACGCCGAGCAGGCGTACGGGTTCGCCGAGGTCGGCCAGACGATCATCAACGCTCCCGATGCCAAGGTGATGCGGGTGTACGTCGACGACGAGCCCCTGTCGCTCGACGTCGCGGACGTGCGCGAGTACGAGCGCGTCGCTCGACATGCGCGACGGGCGTGCTGCGCCGTCGCATCCACTGGACCACGCCCTCCGGCAAGGACGTGCTCATCGAGGACGACCGACTGGTCTCGTTCGAAGAGAAGCATCTTGCGATCCTCCGCCTCGAGGTGACCGTGCTGAACGCCGATGCCCCCGTCACCGTCAGCTGCCAGCTGATCAACCGCCAGGACGGCGAGAACGTCTACGGCGGAACGCCGCTCGCCCCCAAGAGGGGTGGACTCGACCCGCGCAAGGCGGAGCGCATCCAGGAGCGGGTGCTGCAGCCGCAGGAGTACTGGCAGGAGCGCGGCCGCTCCACCCTCTCGTACGAGGTCACCGAATCGGGCATGACCATCGCGGTCGTCGCGGATCACCTGATCGAGACCGAGAACGAGTACACCGCATCGCACCCTCGTCGAGCCGGACATCGCCAAGGACGTGTTCCGCGTGCAGGCGAAGGCCGGCGTGCCGATCCGGATCACCAAGCTCGTGAGCTATCACACCTCGCGCGGCGTGCCGGCGCGAGAGCTCGTCGACCGCTGCCGGCGCACTCTCGACCGCGTCGAGGTCGAGGGGATCGAGCAGCAGTACGAGCGTCAGCGTGCTGTGGCTCGATGGATTCTGGCAGCGCTCGGACGTGCGCATCAGGGGTCACGACGACCTGCAGCAGGCGACGCGCTGGTGCCTCTTCCAGCTCGCCCAGGCCGCGGCGCGCGCGGACGGACAGGGCGTCCCCGCGAAGGGCGTGACGGGATCCGGGTACAGCGGCCACTACTTCTGGGACACCGAGATCTACGTCCTCCCGTTCCTCGCCTACACGACGCCGCTCTGGGCTCGCAACGCAATCCGGATGCGCTACCTGATGCTGCCCGCCGCCCGCCGGCGCGCCCACCAGCTGAACGAGCACGGTGTGCTGTTCCCCTGGCGCACGATCAACGGCGAAGAGGCGTCGGCCTACTACGCCGCCGGAACGGCGCAGTACCACATCAACGCAGACATCTGCTTTGCTCTCGCGAAGTACGTCCGGGCGACCGGAGACACCGACTTCCTCTATCGCGAAGGGATCGACATCGCTGTCGAGACCGCCCGGCTCTGGGCGACGCTCGGTTTCTGGCGCACGCTCGAGACCGATGGCGAGGAGTCGTTCCACATCCACGGCGTGACCGGCCCGGATGAGTACACGACGGTCGTGAACGACAACCTCTTCACCAACGTCATGGCCCGCTTCAACCTGCGCTTCGCGGCGCACACGGTGCGCGACATGGCTCGGGATGATCCGGAGGCATACCGGCGGATGGTCGACCGCCTTCGCCTCGACCCGTCGGAGGCGGAAGGCGTGGGAGCGGGCCTCCGAGGCGATGCACATCCCGTTCAGTCCCGCCCTCGGCATCCACCCGCAGGATGCGGTGTTCCTGGAACGCGAGGTCTGGGATCTCGAGCACACGCCCGCCGATCAGCGCCCGCTGCTCCTGCACTTCCACCCGCTCGTGATCTACCGCTACCAGGTGCTCAAGCAGGCGGATGTCGTGCTGGCGCTGTTCCTGCAGGGCAACCACTTCTCGGACGAGGACAAGCTGGCGGACTTCGAGTACTACGACCCGCTCACCACGGGCGACTCGACGCTCTCCGCGGTCGTGCAGACCATCCTCGCCGCCGAGGTCGGCTATCAGGACCTCGCGCTGGACTACTTCCGCCAGTCGATATTCGTCGACCTCGGCGACCTGCACAACAACGCCTCAGACGGCGTCCACGTGGCATCGGCAGGCGGCGTGTGGACGGCACTCGTCTGCGGCTTCGGGGGCATGCGCGACCACTTCGGCGAGCTGTCGTTCGACCCGCGGCTGCCGGCGGACTGGCCGGAGCTGGCCTACACCGTGCACTGGCACGGCACGCCGCTGATGGTTACCCTCACACGCCATGAGCTGCGCATCCGGGCCGGCGAGGGCGACCCGCTGGTGTTCAGCGTCCGCGGCGAGGCGTTCGCGATCGGCTCGGGGGAGGAGATCGTGGTGCCCCTGGTCGGCCAGGGCCCCGTGATCCCGGGCAGGCCGTCGCTCAAGAAGTTCGCCGACGTCCGGCGCGAGGACGGAACGCTGCTGTCGGCATCCGTGCCCACCGTGACCTCGACGATCCCGATCATCGGCATCGGGGCGGATGTCGAGCACGGCGCGGACGTCTGATGGCGGCGATCTCGCTCGGCTCGATGTCGCAGCCACGCCGTAGGCTGGGCGCGTGACGACCGCTCTCTACCGCCGATACCGTCCCGAGACGTTCGGCGAGATGATCGGCCAATCGCAGGTCACCGAGCCGCTCATGACCGCGCTCCGCGGCGACCGGGTCGGTCACGCGTACCTCTTCTCGGGCCCTCGCGGCTGCGGCAAGACGACCTCGGCGCGTGTTCTCGCGCGCTGCCTCAACTGCGCCCAGGGACCCACCGACGTTCCGTGCGGCGTGTGCGACAGCTGCGTCGAACTCGGCCGCGACGGCGGCGGCTCGCTCGACGTCGTCGAGATCGACGCGGCGAGCCACAACGGCGTCGACGACGCGCGCGATCTGCGCGAGCGCGCGGTTTTCGCTCCCGCCCGCGACCGCTTCAAGATCTTCATCCTCGACGAGGCCCACATGGTCACCCCGCAGGGCTTCAACGCCTTGCTGAAGCTCGTCGAGGAGCCGCCCGACCACGTCAAGTTCATCTTCGCCACCACCGAGCCCGAGAAGGTCATCGGCACCATCCGCTCGCGCACCCATCACTACCCGTTCCGCCTCGTGCCGCCCGCGCCCATGCTCGAATACGTTCAGACGTTGTGCGAGACCGAGGGCGTCACGGTCGAACCCGGGGTGCTCTCGCTGGTGGTGCGGGCGGGCGGGGGCTCTCCGCGAGACACGCTGTCGCTGCTCGATCAGCTGATCGCAGGCTCGGAGGGCACGCTGGTGAGCTATGCGCGGGCCGTCTCGCTGCTCGGCTACACCCACGCCGAGCTGCTCGACGAGGTCGTCGACGCATTCGGGGCAGCGGATGCCGCGGCCGCTTTCGCCGCCGTCGACCGGGTCGTTCAGACCGGTCAGGATCCGCGGCGGTTCGTCGACGACCTGCTCGAGCGGCTGCGCGACCTCATCGTGATCGCCGCGACCGGCCAGGGTGCCGCCGCGGTGCTGCGGGGCATCTCGGCCGACGACCTCTCGCGCATGATGCGCCAGGCCGACGTGTTCGGCTCGCTGCGCCTGTCGCGCACCGCCGACCTGGTCGTGGCCACCCTCGACGAGATGACGGGCGCGACATCGCCGCGGCTGCAGCTCGAACTCATGGTCGCGCGCGTGCTCGCGCAGACCGGGGTGCCGGCGTCGGGTGCGGCTCCTGCCGCATCCACCGCAGTCGTTGCTCCTGCCGACACTGCTACTGATCCCGCCGCGGTCGATGCCGCGACAGCGCCTGCCCCACCCGCGCCTTCGTCCGCACCCAGCCCGCCCTCCGCAGCCGGCGCCACGGACGCCGCTGCCGCTCGTTCATCCGCGCCACGTGCGCCCTCGGTGCCGAGCACCCTGCCGGCAGCCGCAGCCTCGACCGCCGTCGCCGAGCCGGTCGAGCCCGCGTCCGCCCCGACCGGGCCCGTCACGCTCCAGCACATGCGCGACGCCTGGCCCGAGGTGCTCGGACGGCTCGAGACCACCAGCCGCTCCTCCTGGCTGCTCGCCTCCGGAGCCCGCGTCGCCGAGCTCGAGGGCGATGTGCTCACCCTTTCGTTCCAGAGCCAGGCCGACGTCTCGAGGTTCAAGAAGCTCACAGCCGGCGCCGGCCCCAGCGAAGACCTTCGGCAGGCGATCCTTGCTGTCCTCGGCATCCGGGTGAAGTATCTCGCCAAGCACGACAGCGAATCGGGTGCTGCCGCGCCCGCCGACAGCGCGCCGACGCCCTCGCCGTCCCCGCGGTCCCGCGCCCGAACCTCCTCCGTCACGGCCTGCGCCCGCCGGAGCCGCTCGGCCGGCCGCCGCAGCCCCCGTCACCGAATGGGTGGTCGCGTCCATCCCCAGCGATGCGGACGCCCCGCCGGCGGACGATCCCGAGCCGCCGGCATCCGTTGCGCAGTTCGCCGTCGACGACGAGCCGGAAGAGGCCGCCGACTCCGCGCGGTCCCGCGTCGCGACGCTCGCGCCTCCGCGCGAAGGCGAGGTGCTGCCCGCCGGCGATGTCGAGTCGTCGATGGAGCCGGACGACGAAGGCGACGTCGACATGGATCCCGAGACCGACGCGCCGGTGCCGCCGGTCGTGGCGCCGCCGATGCCCAGCGCTGCGACCCGACCCGCACCGGGTGGCGCGCAGCGCTACGGGGAAGCCGTCGTGCGCCAGGTGCTCGGCGCCCGCTTCGTACGCGAGGAGCCCTACGAGCCGCCCACGAGGTTCAGCTAGCCCATGTACGACGGCATCGTCCAGGATCTGATCGACGAGTTCGGGCGCCTTCCGGGCATCGGACCGAAGTCGGCCCAGCGCATCACCTTCCACATCCTGCAGACGCCGTCCTTCGACGTGTCCCGGCTGGCGCAGCTGCTCGCCGAGGTGCGCGAGAAGGTGCGGTTCTGCGAGATCTGCGGCAACGTGTCCGAACAGGATCGCTGCGGGATCTGCCGCGATCCGCGACGCAACCCGGCCGTCATCTGCGTCGTCGAAGATGCGAAGGACGTCGCGGCGATCGAACGCACCCGTGAGTTCCGCGGGCTGTACCACGTGCTGGGCGGCGCCATCAGCCCGATCGCCGGCATCGGACCCGAAGACCTGCGCATCACGCAGCTCATGCAGCGACTGGCCGACGGCACCGTCCAAGAGGTGATCCTCGCCACGAATCCGAACCTCGAGGGCGAGGCGACGGCGACCTACCTCAGCCGGCTGCTGCACACCCTCGAGATCGCGGTCACCCGACTCGCATCCGGGCTGCCTGTCGGCGGCGACCTGGAGTACGCCGATGAGGTCACGCTGGGGCGCGCGTTCGAGGGCCGCCGCGCAGTGTGATGACCGCGGCGATGCAGCGCTTCGGGGTGCGCGGATGGGTCCTCTTCGCCGCGATGGCGGTGCTGTGGGGCATGCCCTACCTCTTCATCAAGCAGGCCGTCGACTCGTACTCGCCGGCATCCGTCGTCGCCGGCCGCACGCTGCTCGGCGCGCTGCTGCTGCTCCCGTTCGCGCTGCGCCAAGGCGCATTGCGACCGGCCTTCGCCAAGATCGGCTGGGTGCTGCTGTTCGGCGCGATCGAGATGGCCGGGCCGTTCCTGCTGCTCGGGCACGCCGAGCAGACGCTGCCCTCGGGGCTGACGGGGCTGCTCGTCGCGACCGTGCCGCTGTTCGCCGCGATCATCGCGTTCACCGGCGGTGATCGCGCGATCCTCAAGCCCGCTCGCACGACCGGCTTGATCGTCGGCTTCGTGGGCGTCGGCATCATCGTCGCCGGTCCGGGCATCGCGAGCGGCGGAACAGTGGGCCTGTTCGCCGTGGGCGAGGTGCTGCTGGTCGCGGTCTGCTACGCCATTGCCCCGTTCATCGTCGCCCGGCAGCTGAAAGGCGTGCCCGCTCTCGGCACGGTCACGCTCTCGCTGGCCGCCGTGGGACTGTTCTACCTCCCGATCGCGTTCCTCACCCAGCATGAGGTGCCCACCGCAGAGAGCACCATCGCGCTGGTGGCGCTCGCCGTGCTGTGCACGGCGGTCGCCTTCATCGTCTTCTTCGCCCTGATCGACCACGTCGGGCCGGCGCGTGCGCCCCTGTTCACCTACGTCAACCCGGTCGTCGCCATCATCCTGGGGGTGATCGTGCTCGGCGAGGAGGTCACGCTGGGCCTGGTGATCGGGTTCCCCCTGGTGATCCTGGGCTGCTGGCTCGCCGCGACGGGCGGAACGGTTCGGGCACGTGCGCCGGCGGAGGATCTCCCGCCGGTCTCGCCGGGCTGAGTCGCCTCAGCGCAGCACTTCGACCAGCACGATCCACGACAGGAGCAGCGTCGCGGTGATCGCGACCAACGCCCCCGCCGCGGCGAGGTACAGCCCGGACGGATGTCCGAGCAGGACCGCACCGCCCGCCGCGAGGTAGGCCACGATCGGCAGGAATCCCAGCACCGACTTGGCGATCCGAGCGCGATCCTCGGTGGCGGGGTCTGTGGCGATCACCCGCGTGGCGTTCACCTGGAAGACGCCCGCGACGAGGGCGCTCGCCAGCACGATCCAGCCGAACCACCCTGCTGCGATGGAGGGGACCAGTCCGAGCGCGGACACGATGATGGCGAGCACGAGGGCGGCGATCGCAGCGGCCAGGCGAGCCGTGAGCGTCCGTGCCTGGATGATCTCCCTGATGTTGACGCTCGCCGCGACGATCACGAGACCTGCGAGAGCGGCGGCCGCCCCGACGATCGCCACGTTGAATTCGGACCACCGCTCGAGCTCGTCCACCATGTTCGGGATGCTATCGCGACCGGTCAGCTGATCCGGAAGGCAGGATGCCCCTGGCGAGGACGCCCGGTGACGGGCACGATGGTTCAGAGTTCACACCGGCGTGGAAGAAGGCCCCATGGATGCGACCCCCAGCCCGACGCACCGGACGGTGGCCCTTGTGGGCGGCGCCGGCTCCGGCAAGACGACCCTCGCGGAGGGACTCCTGTTCCGCGCCGGGGTCATCCCGCGCAGGGGAACCATCGAGCAGGGCACGACCGTCTGCGATCACGACCCCGAAGAGATCGCGCGTCAGACGACGCTCGGCATCTCGCTCGCCTACCTGACGTGGACCGGCCCCGACGGTGTCGAGAGCGCCATCACGCTCATCGATGCTCCGGGTCATCCCGACTTCGTTGGCGGCGTCGACACCGCCTTGGCGGTGGCGGATGTCGCAGCCGTGGTCGTCAGCGCGGTCGACGGGGTCACCGCCGGGACGCGCGCAGTGTGGGCGGCCGCGAAGGCGGCGGGCGTGCCGCGCGTCGTGGTCGTCACGCAGGAAGACCGTGCCCGCGCAGACTTCCGGCGCGTTCTCGCGCAGCTGCGCGCCACGTTCGGCGACCATCTGTGGCCCTTGGAGCTGCCGCTCGGGGAGGAGCAGGACTTCAACGCCGTCGCCGACGTCCTGAGCGAGCACGCATTCGTCTACGACGACACCGGGCACCACCACGAAGAGCCGCTTCCGGCCGACGCCGAGGCGGAGGAGCACGACCTCCATGTGAGCGTGACAGAGGAGATCGTGTCGCACGACGACGCCCAGCTGGAGGCATATCTCGAGGGCAATGAACCCTCGGCCGAGGAACTCGAGCGCACACTCGCCTCCGAGGTCGCGTCGGGCGAGGCGGTGCCGGTCCTGCTGTGCTCGGGTTTCACCGGCACGGGTGTCGACCGCGTGGCCGATCTGCTGTTCGCCCTGGCGCCTTCCGCACGGGACCATGACAGCCGGATCGTGATCGGCGGCACCGCGGAGGGCGACGGCGGCAGTGAGGTGAGCGTCGCACCGAATCCCGACGGCGAAACGGTCGTGCACGTCTTCCGGACGGTGGCCGATCCGTTCGTGGGCCAGATCGCCATGCTCAAGGTGCTGTCGGGAACTCTGCGGCCGAGCGATCGGCTGCGCAACGCCACGACCGGAACGGAAGAGCGGATGCCGGCACTGTTCCGGTTGCGCGGCGCGCAGCATCTGCCCGTCGACGCCCTCCGCACCGGCGAAGTCGGCGCGGTCGCCAAGCTGGTGGGATCGCCGTCCGGGTCGCTGCTGTGGTCGCGTCCGCAGGGGAGCGCCCGACCCGCTCCGCTTTCGCAGCGGCATCCTGTTTACGCCGTCAGCCTCGCCCCCGCGACGCAATCCGACGACGCCAAGCTGTCGACCGCGCTGGGGCGGCTGCTCGCTGAGGACTCGACCCTTCGCATCGATCGAGCCGGCGGCGAGACCCTTCTGCGCGGACTGGGCGAGACGCACGTCGCCGTCGCCGTCGAACGGCTCGCGCGCGTGCTGGGAGTGACCGTCACCACCGGACCCGCCCCTGTCGCGTACCGCGAGACGATCGCGAGGCCCGCGCAGGCGGAGGGCAAGCTGAAGAAGCAGTCCGGCGGTCACGGCCAGTTCGCGGTCGTGCAGCTGCGCGTGAGCCCGCTCCCTCCCGGTGGCGGCTTCGAGTTCGTCGACGCCGTCGTGGGCGGCTCGGTGCCTCGGACCTACATTCCCGCGGTGGAGAAAGGCGCCCGCGACGCCCTCGCCGCGGGCGGCCCGCAGGGGCACCCGGTGGTCGACGTGCGCGTCGAGCTGTACGACGGCAAGTCGCACTCGGTCGACTCCTCCGAGATGGCCTTCCGCACCGCGGCCTCGCTGGGCGTCAAAGCGGCACTGGCGGATGCCGGATCCATCGTGCTCGAACCGGTGTCGATCGTCACCATCACCGTTCCCGCCGACCTGCAGGGACCGGTCCTGACGGATCTGTCGTCGCGTCGCGCACACGTCAACGCCACCGAGTCCACCGATGACGGCGGCACCCGCATCCTGGCCAGCGTGCCGGAGGCCGAGCTGGGGCGCTACGTGCTCGAGCTGCGGTCCCTGACCGGCGGGCAGGCGGAGCTCACCATCACGCCCGATCGCTACGAGCGCGCGCCGAGCACGACGAAGAGTTAGGTCACGCGCCACCTTCTGGGGCTCCGCCCCAGACCCCCGGCTTGCTGTCGCGCGCCACCCCCGACGCATGGCGGGGGCGGCATGGCGGCATCCGTAAGATGGAGCGTTGGGCGCGGCATCCGATCGCCCGTCCGCAACCACATGCGCGTCACCCAAGTGGCGCTCCCGGGAGTTTCATCGTGGCGTTGTTCGTGCAGAAGTACGGCGGATCGTCGGTCGCCGACGCGGAGAGCATCAAGCGCGTCGCCAAGCGGATCGTCGACACGCGCCGCGCCGGTCACGATGTGGTCGTCGCCGTCAGCGCGATGGGCGACACCACCGACGAGCTGCTCGACCTGGCTGGGCAGGTCGCGCCGATCCCCGCGCCCCGCGAGCTCGACATGCTGCTCTCGAGCGGTGAGCGCATCGCGATGGCCCTGCTGGCCATGGCGATCCACTCGATGGGGTTCGAGGCGCGTTCGTTCACGGGCTCGCAGGCGGGCATGATCACCGATGCCACGCACGGTGCGGCCCGGATCGTCGATGTCACCCCGATCCGGCTGCGTGACGCGCTCGACGAGGGCGCCATCGTCATCGTCGCCGGCTTCCAGGGGTTCAACCGCGACACGCGCGACATCACGACCCTCGGCCGGGGCGGGTCCGACACCACCGCCGTGGCGCTCGCCGCCGCGCTCCAGGCCGACGTGTGCGAGATATACAGCGACGTGGACGGCATCTTCACCGCCGACCCGCGCGTCGTACCGCGCGCACAGAAACTCACGCACGTATCGAGCGAGGAGATGCTCGAGCTCGCGGCGAACGGCGCCAAGGTGCTGTACATCCGGGCCGTCGAATACGCCCGGCGGCACGGCGTGCTGATTCACGCGCGATCCACGTTCAGCTCGGGCGAAGGTACCTGGGTGCTGGGGCCCGGCATGGCGCTGCCGTCCGGCGCAGAAGGAGAAGAGATGGAAGAGCCGATCGTCGCGGGAGTCGCGACCGACCTGAGCCAGGCCAAGATCACGATCATCGGCGTGCCCGACGTGCCGGGCAAAGCCGCCGAGATCTTCAAGATCGTGGCGAAATCCGGTGCGAACGTCGACATGATCGTGCAGAACGTGTCCGCCGCGGCAACCGGGCGCACCGACATCTCCTTCACGCTGCCGAAGGAGGATGCCGCCACCGCGCTGCGCGCGCTCGCCGGCGACCAGGCCGAGGTCGGCTTCGAGAGCCTGGTGCACGACGATCAGATCGGCAAACTCTCGGTCGTGGGCGCCGGGATGCGCACGCACTCCGGGGTCTCGGCGACGCTGTTCGAGGCGCTGAGCGTCTCCGGCATCAACATCGAGATGATCTCCACGAGTGAGATCCGCATCTCGGTGGTCGTGCGCGGCGACGACCTGGCCGAGGCTGCTCGGGTCGTGCACACCGCGTACGGCCTGGACGGCGACGCAGAAGCGGTCGTCCACGCCGGCAGCGGGCGCTGACTCCCAGTCCGACTTCAGCAACCCTCGCTAGCGTCGGCGTGTCGAGGGGGACGCAGTGGCGCGCAGAAGGCTCTCCACCCGGGCTCGCTGGCTCTGGGGGATCGGGGCGGCAGCAGCGGTGGCCGTTGCCGTCGTCGGCGCGCTGGTGTTCCAGCCCTGGCTGCTGTTCATCGATGTGCGCGTCGACGATGAGATTCCGGCCACCGTCGCGACCGCACCCGCCCAGCCGAGTGTGACACCAGCCGAACCCAGTGCTGAGCCGGCCGATGTCCCAACGCCGTCCCCGCCGCCTCCCGCGGCTCCGGTGGACCTGCTCGCCGGCACTTTCGTCAGTCACGAGCACGAGACCAGCGGCTCGGCGCGAGTGATCGAGCACCCGGACGGGAGCCGTCAGCTTGCGATCGAGTCGCTCGAGACGACGAACGGGCCGGATGTGCACGTCTGGCTGAGCGCCGGACCGGTGCTCGAGGGTTTCGACGGGTGGTTCACCGCCGGTGGATACGAGTACGTCGACCTCGGTCCGATCAAGGGCAACCTCGGGGACCAGCTCTACGACATCCCGGTCGGCGTCGATCTCGACACCTTCCGCACCGTCGACCTGTGGTGCGTGCAGTTCGCGGTGTCGTTCGGTGCGGCCGCGCTGGCGTGACGGTCGACGCGGGCGTGCGGCATCCATTCGTCACCGCCCGGTGCATGGAAAATCGCGGGCTCAGGAGAAATCGCGGGCTCCGGACGATTCGCGCTGGATCATCCTGACTGCGCGATTTCTCCTGCGCACGCGACCAGCGCCCGGCAATCGGCAGAAATCCTGCGTCGGTCTGCCGCTGGTAGACGTCATGCGGGCCGAGCGGGAACGGCCCGCCGGGTAGAATCGGTGAAATCCCGCGCACCGATGGCGCCCGCGCACCGATGGCGTCTGCGCGCCCGCTCCGCACCGAGGACTCTCAATGACCCGCATCTCCGATTCCGGACTCTCCGTCGCCGTCGTCGGCGCCACCGGCCAGGTCGGCACGGTCATGCGGGAGATCCTCGCCGACCGATCCTTCCCCATCCGCGAACTGCGGCTGTTCGCGACCGCGCGCTCTGCGGGCACAGCGGTGGAATTCGCGGGCGAGACCGTGATCATCGAGGATGTCGAGACGGCCGACCCCTCCGGAATCGACATCGCCCTCTTCTCCGCCGGAGCGACCGGAAGCCGGGCGCACGCGCCCCGCTTCGCCGAGGCCGGAGCGACGGTCATCGACAACTCCAGCGCCTGGCGGATGGACCCCGAGGTTCCGCTCGTGGTCAGCGAGGTCAACCCCCACGCGATCCGCGATGCCCGCAAGGGGATCATCGCGAACCCGAACTGCACGACCATGGCCGCGATGCCGGCGCTGAAGGTGCTGGACGCCGAGGCGGGCCTCGAGCGCCTCATCGTCAGCACGTACCAGGCCGTCAGCGGCTCGGGCATCTCCGGCGCCGAGGAGCTGCTCGGACAGGTCGAGGGCGTCCTCGCACAGGGCGACACGCTCCGTCTCGTGCACGACGGCTCTGCGATCGACTTCCCCCAGCCGGAGAAGTACATCGCGCCCATCGCGTTCGACGTGATCCCGTTCGCCGGCAACCTCGTCGACGACGGCCTCAACGAGACCGACGAGGAGAAGAAGCTCCGCAACGAGAGCCGCAAGATCCTCGAGCTTCCCGACCTGCGGGTGGCCGGCACGTGCGTGCGCGTTCCAGTCTTCACGGGCCACTCGCTGAGTATCAACGTCGAGTTCGCCCGTGCCATCACTCCCGAACGAGCCCGCGAGGTGCTCGCCGACGCCCCCGGTGTGCGGCTCGAAGAGGTGCCGACGCCCCTGCAGGCGGCCGGCAAGGACCCCAGCTTCGTCGGCCGCATCCGCGCCGACCAGTCCGCACCCGAGGGCAGGGGCCTCGTGCTGTTCATCAGCAACGACAACCTGCGCAAGGGCGCAGCGCTGAACGCGATCCAGATCGCGGAGCTCGTCGCCGCGGGCCTCACCGCCCGCGCCTGACCCGCGACATCCGCTCTTGGCCAGTGGCGCGGGCGTCCGGGCTGCGCCCGCCGCGCGCCTAGACTTGTGCGGTGACTGAAACCGTCGATGTCGTGCTCATCGGTGGCGGCATCATGAGCGCCACCCTCGGCACCCTCCTGAAAGAGCTGCAGCCCGACTGGAAGATCGTCGTGTTCGAGCGGCTGCATGATGTCGGCCTGGAGAGCTCGAACGCGTGGAACAACGCCGGCACCGGACACGCCGCCCTGTGCGAGCTGAACTACACGCCCGAAGGCCCTGACGGCACCGTCGACCCGGCCAAGGCCATCGCGATCAACGAGCAGTTCCAGCAGAGCCGTCAGTTCTGGTCGACGCTCGTCGAGGAGGGCGCGCTGGACGCCCCGTCGACGTTCATCAACTCGACGCCGCACATGACGTTCGTCCGCGGCGAGAAGGATGTCGCATTCCTCAAGAAGCGCTACGAGGCGCTGAAGGATCAGCCGTTGTTCGCCGGCATCCAGTACAGCGAGGACTCCCGCGTCATCAACCAGTGGGCGCCGCTGCTGATGCAGAAGCGCCGGGCCGGCGAGCCGTTCGCGGCCACCCGCGTGCCCGCCGGGACGGACGTCGACTTCGGTGCGCTCACGCATCAGCTGTTCGACAACCTCCGCGAGCGTGGCGCCGAGGTCGTCACCAACCGCGAAGTGAACAAGATCAAGCGGATGAAGGATGGCACGTGGCGCCTGCGGTGGCGCAACTCGATCGGCCGCACGCCGGGCGAGACCCGGGCCCGTTTCGTGTTCGTCGGCGCGGGGGGATGGGCGATCAAGCTGCTGCAGCGCTCCGGCATCCCCGAGATCAAGGGGTACGGCGTCTTCCCGATCGGCGGGCAGTGGCTGAAGACCACCAACCCGGCGCTCGTGGCCAAGCACAAGGCGAAGGTCTACTCGCAGGCCTCGGTCGGCGCACCGCCGATGTCGGTCCCACACCTCGACACGCGCGTCGTCGACGGCGAGACCTCTCTTCTGTTCGGTCCGTTTGCGACGTTCAGCCCGAAGTTCCTCAAGAACGGCTCGATCTTCGACCTCGTCGCGCAGGTGCGGCCGAGCAACCTCTGGCCGATGATGAAGGTCGCGATCGACAATCCGTCGCTGATCACGTACCTCGTCGGCGAGCTGCTGAAGAACCACAAGAAGAAGGTCGACAGCCTCCGTTCCTTCGTGCCCACCGCGAAAGACGAGGACTGGGAGCTGCTGAACGCCGGGCAGCGGGCGCAAGTCATGAAGAAGGACCCGAAGAAGGGCGGCGTGCTGCAGTTCGGCACCGAGGTGGTCACCGGCGCGGACGGCACGATCGCCGGTCTGCTCGGAGCGTCGCCGGGCGCCTCGACGGCGGTCTCGATCATGCTGGGGCTGATTCAGACCTGCTTCCCCGAAAAGCTCTCCGAGTGGGAGCCCCGCCTACGCGAGCTCATCCCGAGCTACGGCGAGAAGCTGAACCCACGTCCCGAGGCGGCTGAGGAAGCCCTCTCCGAGACGGCGGAGTCACTCGCGCTCACGGCCTAGCCGACGGCACTCAATGGGGCTCCGCCCCAAGCCCCGGCGTGCTGCGCACGGCCAACCCCTATCGTTGGGGACATGCGGCCAGCCTGGGGACCGCGATCGCGCCGCGCGGTCGCCGTGACGGTTGCGCTCGCGCTGGCGGCGCTCCTCGCGGCGGCTCCGGCCGCGGCGGCGGCTCCGACGAGTGGACTGGCGGCACCGACGAGTGCGGTGGCGGCATCCGTCGAGAACTTCACGTACGACTCCTTCGATGCGGACTACTACCTCGTGCGCGGCACAGGCGATCAGAGCCACCTGTTCACGACCGAGACGATCGTGGCGAGATTTCCGGAGTTCGACCAGAACAGGGGCATCGTCCGCGCGATTCCCAAAGCCGACTCGGGGATCGCGCACCACACGCGGGTCGTGGGCGTCACCGGCGCGGGGGGTGCGCCGATCCCATGGTGGACCGAGGAGGACGAGGACTGGGTCTACGTGCTGACCGGCGACGACTCGTTCGTGCGCGGTGCGCAGACGTACGTCATCTCGTACACGATGAGCGACGTCGTCCTGCGCTACGAAGACACGGATGCCGACGAGTTCTACTGGGACACGGTCGGCACCGACCACGCGCAGCCGTTCGGGTCGGTCACGGCGCACGTCCACATCGCGGGGGATGCCGCCGCCGGAGTCCTTCCCGATCGCGCGTTCTGCTACTCCGGCCCGGACGGATCGAACGACACGTGCGAGATCGGCCCGGCAGCGGCGGGGGCCTGGCCGGACGATGTGCAGGCCTGGGCGGCATCCGTCGGTGCGCTCGGCGTCGTGGACGGCGCGGTCGCCTTCACGGCGGGCGATGTGGATCTGGGGCCGGACGAGAACGTCACGGTCGCGATCGGCTTCGAGCAGGGCACCTTCGCGGCGCTCACCCCACCGCCGCCGCCCCCGTACCCGTGGTGGGACTGGATCCTGCCGGTGCTGGCACTGCTCTCGGGCGTCGGCGGCCTGATCTTCCTGCTGGTCATGCGCGTGGTGCTGCGGCGCAACCCCGATCGTTCTCCCGTCATCGTGCAGTACACGCCGCCGAAAGACGAGTCGCTCACCCTGTCGGCGGGCGTGCTCGATGTACCCGAGCGCGCCATGGCCGCGCACCTCGTCGACCTCGCGGTGCGCGACGCCGTGGAGCTCCGCGCCTCCGGAGATCGCAAAGACCCCGACGACTTCGAGGTGGTCCTGCGCAGCAAAGAGGGTCTCGAGCACGACGACCTCCGCGTGCTCGACACGCTGTTCGCGAAGAACGCCAAACCGGGTGCCGACGTCGACCTCGGCACGTTCGCGAAGCGGCCGCCGCCACGATCGGTCACCTACGTCCGCCGCATCGACGAGCACACGGTGCAGCGGGGCTACCGGAGCAAGCTTCCGCACTGGATCGGGCTGGTCCGTGCCGTCACGAGCCTGAGTGGCTTCTTCCTCGCGATGGGGCTCCTGTTCTTCGCCGAGACCGCGTTCGACACTCTCAACCAGCTGGTGCCGATGGGCGGCATCGTCTACCTCGCGGGCATCGCGAGCGGCTTCTTCGCCTTCATCATCCTGCCCTTCGTCAGCCTCCCCAAGTCGACGCTCACCCTGGCGGGCGGCATCCACAAGACGTACCTCGAAGGGATCCGCGAATACCTGCGGCTCGCGGAGGAGGATCGCCTGCGCGCCGCCCAATCGCCGCAGACGGCCGATCTCGTCTCGTCCGGGCGTCGTCCATACGGCGACACGCCGAATGCCCCCGGGAACAGCATCGTCAACGTGTACGAGCGGCTGCTGCCGTACGCGGTGCTGTTCGGGATGGAACGCGACTGGGTGGATGTGATCCGCAGCGCCGCACCAGCCACGGAGGCCGCGGCACGGGTGTCGCTCTTCGACGCGGTCTCGTCGCGTTCGCTGTCGGACGCGTCGTCGTCGATCGGCAGGCTGGCCGTGACCCCGGTCAGCTCCGGGTCCTCCAGCAGCTCCTCTTCGAGCTCGAGCTGGTCGTCGTCGGGCGGCTCGTCCGGCGGCGGCTCGTCGGGCGGAGGCGGCGGAGGCGGAGGCTTCGGCGGGCGCTGACAGACGCCTCGGCGGAACGACGCCATTCGCCCGGCGGCTATTCTCGGCAGGTGGCCAAACTGTACTTCCGCTACGGGGCGATGAACTCCGGCAAGTCGTCGTCGCTGCTGCAGGCCGCGTACAACTACGAGGAGCGCGGCCAGCACGTGCTGCTCGCGAAGCCCGCGATCGACACGAAGGAGTCTGACCGCATCTCCAGCCGGCTCGGGATGTCGCGTCCGGTCGACTTCCTCATTCACCCGGATGCCGATCTGCGCGAGCTCTTCGCCGAGCACCGGGAACGCGTGCAGCAGTCCGGCGCGGAAGCGCTCTTCGCCGAGCAGACGCCGTCCGGTCGCCCCGTCGATGTGGCCTGCCTTCTCGTGGACGAGGCACAGTTCCTCACCCCCGCGCAGGTCGACGATCTGCTGCGGATCGTGGTGCTCGACGGCATCCCGGTCCTGGCGTACGGCATCCGCACCGACTTCCGCACCGAAGCATTTCCCGGCTCGCGTCGACTGCTCGAATTGGCACACAGCCTCGAGGAGCTCAAGACGATCTGCCGCTGCGGGCGGAAGGCCATCTTCAACGCCCGTCTGGTCGGGGGCCGGTTCGTCTTCGACGGCGACCAGGTCGCGATCGACGAGCTGTCGACCGACCGTGTGACGTACGAGTCGATGTGCGCGGAATGCTATCTCCGCGAGTCGGGCGGTCGACTCGACGGCCGCTGAGCGGCATTCGAGCATCACGATGCCTCGGTAGGCTCGAAGCATGCGAGTACTCCTTGCCGGCGGCGCCGGTTACATCGGCGCGCACACCGCCGTCTCCCTGCTGGATGCCGGCCACGAGGTGGTGCTGCTCGACGACCTCTCGGGCACCAGCGCGATCGCCGCGGATCGTGTCGCGGCGATCACCGGCAAGGACGCGCCGCTCGTGGTGGGAGATGCCGCCGACGACGCGGTCGTCGAGCAGGTGTTCGCCGACCACGGCCCGATCGACGCGATCATCCACCTGGCGGCGTTCAAGGCGGTAGGGGAGTCCACGCAGAAGCCGCTCGAGTACTACTCGAACAACATCGACACCACCTTCGCACTGCTGCGCGCGGGCCTGCGGCACGACATCCGCTCGTTCGTCTTCTCCAGCACCGGAACCGTCTACTCCGACCCGGCAGAACTGCCGTTCACGGAGGAATCCACCACGAGCATCGACCTGTCCAACGCGTACTCCAAGTCCAAGCGCATCAACGAGGTCGTGCTCGCCGACGTGGCGCGGGTCAACCCCGAGCTGAACGTGACCGTTCTCCGGTACTTCAACCCCGTGGGCGCCCATCCCAGCGGACTCATCGGTGAAGATCCCGCGGGGATCCCGAACAACCTGATGCCGTTCGTCGCCCGGGTCGCCGTCGGCAAGCTCGAGCAGATCGGCGTCTTCGGAGCCGACTACGACACCCCCGACGGCACCGGCCTTCGCGACTACATCCACGTCGTCGACCTCGCCGAAGGACATGTGACCGCCCTGGAGCAGGCGCAGCCGGGCTACGTCGTCTACAACCTCGGCACCGGAAAGCCCGTCAGCGTCCTCGAGCTGATCGCGTCGTTCGAGAAGGCCGTCGGGCACCCGCTGCCCCAGCAGATCCTCGACCGCCGGCCCGGCGATGTGGCCGCGACCTACTGCGATCCCTCGATGGCAGCGCGCGAGCTGAGCTGGAAAGCCCGTTTCACGATCGACGACTCGTGCCGCGACTACTGGAACTGGCAGTCCAAGAACCCCGACGGCTACGCCACCGCGTAGGGCTCAGAGCCTCTGATCGCTCGCGCGGGCGGGCACAACGTCGCCAATCCGTGCCCCGCCGGCCCGTTGTCCGCGCTGCCGGTCCGCCGAGGGAACGAAACAGCGACGCTGTGCCCTCGAGGCCGCGACCCCTCACGCCGGCTGCGGCGCGTTCCCGCCCTTCGGCGCCTTCGCGGACTTTCCCGCCCGTGCGCCCTTGGCGGGCTTCGCCCTCCGCTTGGGCGGCAGCGGCACGAGCATCGACGTGCGCCGCCGATATTCGGCGTAGGCGGGATACTTCGACGAGGTGATCGACTCGGTGAAGATCGTCGACCCGAGGAAGAGGATCGACAGGAGCACCGCGCCGGCGATCGTCCAGTTGATCGCGCCACCCCAGAACCCCAGCCCGGATGCCACCGCCGCGGTGGCTCCGATCGCATAGAAGGTCCACCACTGCGCCTGCTCGAAGAAGAAGTTCGGATGCCGGCTGGTGCGGAAGAGACCGGTCCTCACGAAGCCCGGCTCGAGGCGGCCGCCCGCCGCGGCCTTCGCCCGGTGGAAGTCCCACTGCTGCTGATCTGCGATGGACTCGCCTGCCAGGAAGGCGGCGAAGAGCACCGCCAGCGCGGCATCCCATCCGGTCAGTCCGGCGGGGTTCTGCCAGGCGACGAGAGCGGGAAGCGTGATCAGCACGAGCAGCGCGTTCTGGTACAGCACGATGAAGAAGAGATTGAACAGCTGGAACTGCCATCGCTTCATGCGTCCGCGCAGGATCGCCCACCGGTAGTCCTCCATTCCGGTGTAGCCGCCCTTGCGTGCGAAGTTGAATGTGAGTCGCGCCGCCCAGGCCGTGACCAGGAGCGCCATCAACAGCAGGCGCCACGGATCGCTTCCGTTCAGCATCCCGGCGATCGCGAAGATCCACACGTACACGGCGGGCACGATCGACCAGATGCGATCGACCCATGAGGTGTCGCTGGTGAGAAGGGAGGCGATCCAGCAGCCCGCGCAGGTGACTCCGGCGACGATCAGGACGAGCCACGACGGGGTTCATGCGAACAGGATAGGGCGACCGCGGCGACGGGCCGGGATGCGCTGTGGTCTGACCACATGCTACTGTGGTCAGACCACACGAGGAGGACGCATGGACGCGACCACGGCCCCGGCCGCGCGGGCGTGGCAGACCGTGCTCGAGCGCATCGAGGACGATCTCCTCGAGGGGCGACTCACGCCCGGCGATCGCCTTCCGCCCGAGCGCGAGCTCGCCGTTCGTCTCGGAGTCGGTCGCTCCAGCGTCCGCGAAGCGCTCCGCGTGCTCGAGGTGCTCGGTCTGGTGCGCACCGGCACCGGCTCGGGTCCGACGTCCGGAGCGATCATCATCGCGACGCCGCGGGGAGGGATGTCGGCCCTGCTGCGGCTGCAGGTCGCCGCACACGGTTTCCCGCTCGACGATGTGGTGCGCACCCGGCTCGTCCTCGAATCCGCCGTCGTCGAGGCCGTCGCCGCCGACCCCGCGCGCTCCACCGACGATGCACACGCGGTGCTCGGCGCGATGGATGCCGCAGACCTGACGCCGGGCGAGTTCCTCGCCCTCGATGCGCAGCTGCATCTCGCGCTCGCCGAGGCGTCCGGCAACGTGGTGATCGCAGCGATGATGGCCGGGCTGCGCACCGCCATCGAGTCGTACGTGCAGGCCGGTGCCGAGCGTATCGTCGACTGGGATGCCACGGCCGCGCGCCTGCGTTCCGAGCACGCCGCCATCCTCTCCGCCGTCGATGCGGGCGACGCGGCGTCCGCACGAACCTTGATCCACGACCACATCACCGGCTACTACGCCGAAGCGGGCCTGGCCCGCGCCTGACGAAAGGACCGACGATGGTGAAGCGCCAGCTCCCCAAGCCCGCCGAACTGCTCGAGCTCATGCAGTTCAAGAAGCCCGAGCTCAACGGCAGGAAGCGACGCCTCGACGCCGCACTGACGATCGGCGACCTGCGCGCCATCGCCAAGCGCCGGACGCCGAAGGCGGCGTTCGACTACACCGACGGCGCCGCGGAGGGCGAGCTGTCGCTGACGCGGGCGCGGCAGGCGTTCGAGGACATCGAGTTCCACCCGGATGTCCTTCGTCCGGCCGAGAACGTCGACATGTCCACGACGATCCTGGGCGGTCCGAGCGCGCTGCCCTTCGGCATCGCGCCGACGGGCTTCACGCGTCTCATGCAGACCGAGGGCGAGAGCGCGGGAGCGTCCGCGGCCGGCGCCGCCGGCATCCCGTTCACACTGTCGACGCTCGGCACCACCTCGATCGAGGACGTCAAGGCGGCGAACCCGAATGGACGCAACTGGTTCCAGCTCTACGTGATGCGCGACCGAGACATCTCCTACGGACTCGCTCGCCGCGCCGCTGCCGCGGGATTCGACACGCTGCAGTTCACGGTAGACACCCCGGTCGCCGGCGCCCGCCTGCGCGACAAGCGCAACGGCTTCGCGATCCCGCCGCAGCTGACGGTCGGCACGATCGTGAACGCGATTCCGCGCCCGTGGTGGTGGATCGATTTCCTCACTACTCCAAAGCTCGAGTTCGCGTCGCTGTCCACGACCGGCGGCACCGTCGGCGAGCTGCTGAACTCGGCAATGGACCCGACCATCAGCTTCGACGACCTCGCGATCATCCGCGACATCTGGCCGGGCAAGATCGTCGTCAAGGGCGTGCAGAACGTCGAGGACTCGGTGCGCCTCATCGACGCGGGCGTCGACGGCATCATCCTGTCGAACCACGGTGGACGACAGCTCGACCGCGCGCCCATTCCGTTCCACCTGCTGCCGAGCGTCGTGCGCGAGGTCGGCAAGGACGCGACGGTGATGATCGACACCGGCATCATGAACGGCGCCGACATCGTCGCGTCCATCGCGCTCGGCGCGAAGTTCACCCTCATCGGCCGCGCCTATCTGTACGGCCTCATGGCCGGGGGCCGCGAAGGAGTGGATCGGACGATCGCGATCCTGCGCAGCGAGATCGAGCGCACCATGAAGCTCCTCGGCGTCTCGTCGCTCGAAGAGCTCGAGCCCAAGCACGTCACGCAGCTGACCCGCCTGGTGCCGGTCGGGCCGTCGACGCGCGCGGGTGCGGCGGTGTCGCAGGTCTGAGCTGCCCCGTCGAGTGCTGCGGCCTGGCTCAGCCCCGCGACGGCAGGGTGGGCAGCAGCTCCTCGAGGAACTCGGCGGTGTCCTCCCACCCTTCGACCGCGTGGCAGGGCACCCCGATCGCGAGCACCGGGTAGTCGTTGCCGTCCGGGTCCAGGCGATCGCCGACGAACAGCATGTCATCCAGCGGGATGCCGGTCTGCTCGGCGAGCTGGCGCATGCCGTACGCCTTGTCGATGCCGCGGTGGGTGATGTCGACCGACGTAGATCCTCCCGAGCGCACCTCGAGGTCGGGGATCTGCGCGGCGACCGCCTCGCGCAGCGTGTTCTTCTTCGTGCCGGTGGGGTCCCAGGCGGTCTTCGCCGCCAGCGGCGCGCGCTGACCGAGTGCCGAGAAGGTGATCTGCGAGCCGCGATCCTCCAGGATGTCGCCCCAGGTCTCCGCCTCCCACAGCCCGAGCCGCCGCGCTTCGCCCTCGACGGCGTGCAGCGCCCGCGACTTCTCGTCGTCCGTCAGCGCGTGCGCGTAGACGGTGTGGATTCCGTCCCGTTCGAGTCGGTAGTACTGCGTGCCGCACGTCGGAAGCAGGTGCAGGTGCGACAGCGTCTCGGCAGAGGCATCCGGAAGTCTGTCGACGACCTGCACCTTGAACTGCTCGAGCTGGCCGCCGGAGATGATCGCCACCTCGACGCGCTGCGCGAGCGCGATCAGCAGTGCGCCGATGCGCGAGTCGATGGGGCTCTTGGACGGCGCGAGCGTGTCGTCGAGGTCGAAGGCGACAAGACGGGGAGGGATGCTGTCAGCAGGCGTTTCGGTCACGGTGCTCCTGTCTCGGGGGGAGATGCGAAAGGCTCCGCCTCGCGGCGGAGCCTCTCTGCTGTCGGGGTGACAGGATTTGAACCTGCGGCCTCGTCGTCCCGAACGACGCGCGCTACCAAGCTGCGCCACACCCCGTGGCAACCCCCCGAGTCTACCCTGTGCAGACCGATGCTCCGAATCGCCGGAGACCGCCCGTGGGGCCCGGCTAGTCCCGCGGGAGGAGGGTGATCAGCGATGCCTCCGGGCGACAGGCGAAGCGCACCGGGGCGTAGATCGAGTGCCCGAGCCCTGCGCTGACGTTGAGCGGCACGGTCTCGCGCGCGTGCGTCCAGTCGCTGAGGCCGCGTGCCTGACGGAGGGGGATGTCGCAGTTGGCGACGAGCGCTCCGTAGCCCGGGAAGCGGACCTGCCCGCCGTGCGTGTGACCGGCGAAGATCATGTCGGCGTCGAGCCCGACGAAGGAGTCGAGGACGCGACGGTACGGCGCGTGGCTGACTCCGATGGTGACCGCGGCGGGTGCGACATCGGCCTGCAGGTCGTGCAGGAGTTCCGGAAGCACCTCGAGCTTGTCCCAGTTGCGGTGGGCATCGCTGACCCCGAACGCGTCGACCCGGAGGCCTGAGACCTCGAGCGAGCCCACGGCGTTGTTCAGGTTGAGCCAGCCGAGCTCATCGCCGAGGTAGCCGTCGAGCGCCTGGGTGTCCAGCGGCTCGCTCGCGGTCTTCACCTTCGAGGGTCCGGTGAAGTATCTGAGCGGGTTGCGCGGCGAGGGCGCGGCGTGGTCGTTCGACCCGTGCACGAAGACACCGGGAATCCCGCGCAGCGGATCGAGTGCGACCCGCAGCCCGCGAAGTCCCTCCGCATGCCCGAGGTTGTCGCCCGTGTTGACGACGAGGTCGGGTCGCCATTGATCGGCCAGCGCGGCCATCCACCGCTGCTTGCGGCGCTGCCACGGCGCCATGTGGGCGTCGGACAGGTGCAGAACACGGAGGGGAGCGGTGCCCATCGGGAGGATGCGCACTGCGTGCTCGCGCACCGTGAACAGATAGCGCTCGACGCCGATGCCCCAGAGTGCGGCGCCGGCGCCGACCGCCCCCACCGCTGTGAGCGCGGTGAGGGCGGTCTTTGCCTGAGTCGGCGCCACTAGGCGCACTTGATGAGGTTGTATGCCACCGTGATGGCCGCGTTCCGGTTCACGACCGTGCCCGCAGGCGGGTTCGTGCCCGAGACCTTGCCCTGGATGCCGGCGGTCGCATCTTCCGTGCACTGACCGGGTTGGACGTTGCCGAATCCGGCGGCGCGCAGCTCGCTGACCGCCTGGTTTAGCTGCTTGCCCGTGACGTCGGGGACGGCGAGGCCCTGGCCGTTGCTGGGGTTGATCGTCACCTGGGTGCCGCCGCTGACCCTGCCCGCACCCGGGCTCTGGGCGGCCACGATGCCCGCCGCCTCGGCGGAGTCCACAGCCTCGCCGACCGAGACGTCGAAGCCGGCCTGCTCGAGCGTTGCCGTGGCCTGATCGACCGACATGCCGATCACGTTGGGCAGGTCGCGGTAGACCTGGCGCGTCAGGTTGGAGTCCGCGTCCGGGAAGCGATCACCGCCGTATGCGGCATCCGCGGCAGCCTGGATCCTCGGGGCGATCTCGTGCCTCAGCTGAGACATCTGGATGCCGTCGTGATACCGGTCGAAGATGTTGCCCTGGCCGATCGAGTTGCCCACCCAGACGGCGGTCGCGACCTTGGTGCTCGATTCCACCATCCAGGTCTGGTACGACTCGTGGGTTCCGGTCTTGCCGATGAGCGGCGTTCCGTCTTCGGGGTTCGACGCCGCACCGGTTCCGCCGGAGCTCATGACGCCCTGCAGCGCAAAGGCGGCCGTGGCGGCGACCTTCGGGTCGATCACCTGCGAGCAGGTCGTCTGCGGGGGAGCGATCTCGTTGCCGTCCGCGTCGGTCACGCGGTCGATCGCCTTCGGCTGACAGTAGACGCCGTTGTTTGCGACGGTCGCATACGCACCGGCCATCGCCATCGGCGCGACGTTGTTGGATCCGATGACCGAGAACTGGGTGTCCATGGTCACTGGAACCCCGTCCCCTCGCATCACGCCCATCTTCGTCGCGACCTTCTGGATGTCGCACAGGTCGAGCTGTTCGGCCATGGCGAAGAAGCCGGAGTTCAGCGACTCGGCGGTGAACTGCATCACCGTGCCGGCGTATCCGCCGCCGCCGCCGAAGTTGCCGATCCGGGCGTTCTCGACGTTCACCCAGTCGCCGTTGCAGCTGTTGGTCATCCGCTTGATGACCCGCACTCGACCGTCGAGCCTCTCGTTGACCGAGTGCCCCTGCTCGAGCCAGTCGATCAGGGTGAACAGCTTGAAGGTCGAACCCGCCTCGAAGCCGGTCGAGTTGCCGTACTTGTAGTCGGCGGCGTAGATGAGTGAGGAGTAATTCGGGTCCTCAGCGAGGGCGGCATCCTCGCTGAAGACGGTGTTCTGCGAGATCGACAGGATCCTGCCCGTCGTCGCCTCGAGGCTCACCGCTGCCGAGCCGAACTTGCCGGTCGACGGGTCGAACATGCCCTCGATCGAGGTCGGGGCGAATTCCTTCATCGCGTTGTCGGCAGGCACCTGCACGCGGTAATCCAGAGTCGTGTAGACGTTCAGTCCGCCGCGCTGGAGGGTGCGGATGCGATCTTCCTCGGTGGCGCCGAAGGCGGGGTCGGTCTTGATGATGTTCTTCACGTACTGGCAGAAGTATGCTGCGCCGCCCGCAGCCGCACAGCCGGTGCTCGCGGGAGTGATGACCGGTGTGATCGGCTCGGCCACGGCGGCATCGTGCTGCTCCTGGGTGATCTTGCCGTCCTCGAGCATGCGGCCGAGCACGTACGTCTGGCGCACCTTCGTCGACGAGTAGCCGTCGGCGGCCCCGTTGACCTCGTTGGCCGGCTGGTCGATGCGGTAGGTGTTCGGGTTCTGCACGATGCCGGCCAGTGTGGCGGCCTGGGCGAGCGTCAGATCCTTCGCGGCGACACCGAAGTAGTACTTGGCGGCCGCGTCGACACCGTAGTTCTGACCGCCGAAGTTGGCGATGTTGAGGTAGCCGAGAAGGATGTCGTTCTTGGAATACTTCTGCTCCAGGGCGATGGCATACCGCATCTCCTGGAGCTTGCGCTGGATGCCCTCGGTGCCGACAGCCGTGGTCGCGTCCGTCCAGCAGTTGAGCAGCTCTTCACTGGTCGTCGCGTCTCGCTCGCAGCGCTGGATGAGGATGTTCTTGACGTACTGCTGACTGATCGAGGAGCCACCCTGTGTCTCGCCGCC
Organism: uncultured Actinomycetota bacterium; assembly: GCA_963772625.1. Classification (GTDB taxonomy): domain Bacteria; phylum Actinomycetota; class Actinomycetes; order Actinomycetales; family Microbacteriaceae; genus Microbacterium. The sequence continues at coordinate 668,185 of CAVYXT010000004.1, forward strand.
GCCCTGCGCGTTCTGCAGCAAGGCACGCGAGGTGCCGATGAGATCGACGCCGCCGTGCTGGTAGAAGCGGGGGTCCTCACTGGAGAGGATCGCGTCGTACATGACCGGCGTGACCTCGTCGAACACGACGGGCGAACGGTTCTGGTCGTAGAACTGAGCCAGCTCGACGTCCTCGCCGGTTTCGGGGTTCTTCGCGTACAGCGTCGTCGGCAGCATGAGCTTGTCGATGTCTAGGACGCTCGGAAGGTTGTCGAACATCGTGATCGCGCTCGTCGCCGCGGCACCGGACAGAGCGATCGCGGGGGTGACGGTGGCGGTGATCAGAACACCCGCGACAGCGCTGAGACCCACCAGTCCCAACAGGCCGCCGAGCACACCGCTGGCCGTCCGTTTCGTTTCAGGCATAGGCTTGATCGTAGGGGAGCTACCTGGGCGAACCCTTGACGGACCCGCCCGGTCACGGCGCTTTCCCATTTCCGCCTGCCGATTTTCGGAGACCCTCATGACCACGTGGGAGTACCTCACCACCCCCCTTCTCATCCATAACACCGCGGCCATTCTCAACAACTGGGGCAAGCAGGGCTGGGAGCTCGTTCAGATCGTCCCGGGGCCGGAGGGCGGCCTCGTCGCCTATCTGAAGCGGCCCACCGGCGGGGGGACCGCCAACGCCGGACTGGATGCCGCGGCTCAGGCCGCGCAGCAGTTCGAGGAGCCCGCCATATGAGCGTCTCCGAGCGGCTTGCCGAACTGGGCATCGAACTGCCGGCCGTCGTTCCGCCGGTCGCGGCATACGTGCCGGCGAAGGCACACGCGGATCTGGTGTTCACCGCCGGTCAGCTGCCGATGGTGTCGGGAGCGCTTGCGGCGACGGGCAAGGTCGGCGACGGCCACGGGCTGGTGCCGGCGGTGGATGCCGCGACGTACGCGCGCCAGTGCGCACTCAACGCGGTCGCCGCGGGCGCGGCTGCAGTCGGCGGCGTGGATCGGCTGACGGGCGTCGTGAAGGTGGTGGGTTTCGTGGCATCCGTGCCGGACTTCACGGGACAGCCGGGCGTCATCAACGGCGCGAGCGAGGTGCTCGGCGAGATCTTCGGCGAGGCCGGCCGCCACGCCCGGTCCGCCGTGGGCGTTCTCGTGCTCCCGCTGGACAGTCCCGTCGAGGTCGAGGTCGTCTTCTCCTACGTCTGACCTCGTCTCGGCTATCGCACCTGGGCTGAGATCACCGACATGACCGCGGTATCGGCCAGGGTCGTGGTGTCTCCGACTTCGCGACCGTCTGCGACGTCCCGCAGCAGGCGCCGCATGATCTTGCCCGAGCGGGTCTTCGGCAGCTCTTCGACGATGTACACGTCGCGCGGACGCGCGATGGGTCCGATCTGCTCCGCCACCCATACGCGCAGCGACTGCGCCAGACCGTCGGGGGAGTGTTCGGCCAGGTAGCTCTGCTTGATGATCACGAAGGCCGCGACAGCCTGACCGGTGGTCTCGTCGGAGGCTCCGACCACGGCCGCTTCCGCGACGGCCTCGTTGCCGACCAGCGCGGACTCGATCTCGGTGGTCGAGAGGCGGTGGCCTGAGATGTTCATGACGTCGTCGACGCGACCGAGGAGCCAGACGTCGCCGTCGTCGTCCAGGCGCGCTCCGTCCCCGGCGAAGTAGTAGCCCTGCGCCGCGAACTTGTCCCAGTAGGTCTCCTTATACCGCTCCGGATCGCCCCAGATGCCGCGCAGCATGCTCGGCCAGGGTTCGGTGACGACCAGGAGCCCGCCGTTGCCGCTGCCGACATGAGCGCCGGATTCGTCGACGACGTCGATGGAGATCCCGGGCAGCGGAATCTGCGCGCTGCCCGGCTTGGTCTCGGTGACGCCCGGCAGCGCCGAGATCATGATCGCGCCCGTCTCGGTCTGCCACCAGGTGTCGACGATGGGTGCGGTCTTGCCGCCGATGATCTTGCGGTACCACATCCACGCTTCGGGATTGATCGGCTCGCCGACCGTGCCCAGCAGTCGCAGGGACGAGAGATCGAACTTCCTCGGGATCGCGCGACCGATCTTCATGAACGACCGGATGGCAGTGGGCGCGGTGTACAGGATCGTCACGCCGTACTTCTCGATGACCTCCCACCAGCGGCCCGGATGCGGGGTGTCGGGCGTTCCTTCGTACAGCACCTGCGTCGCGCCATTCGCCAGCGGACCGTAGGTCACGTAGGTGTGGCCGGTGATCCAGCCGATGTCGGCGGTGCACCAGTACACGTCCGTCTCGGGGTGGATGTCGTGCACGACCCGGTTCGTGAAGGCGGCCTGGGTGAGGTAGCCACCCGCCGTGTGCATGATGCCTTTCGGCTTACCGGTCGTCCCGGACGTGTAGAGGATGAACAGGGGTGTCTCGGCGGGGAAGCCCTGAGCCTCGTGGTCGGCGGCAGCCTGTGGCACGACGTCGTGCCACCAGATGTCGCGCCCCTCGGTCCACTCGATCGCGTTGCCCCCGCGGCGGACCACGAGCACATGCTCGACGGTCTCCTGAACGCCCGAGTCGTTGCGGTCGGACAGTGCCATGTCCACCGCGGGCTTGAGCGGCGAGACCTTGCCCTTGCGCCAGCCGCCGTCGGCGGTGATGACCAGCTTGGCTCCGGCGTCGTCGATGCGCGCGCGCAGACTGTCGGCGGAGAACCCGCCGAACACGACCGAGTGGATCGCACCCACCCGGACGACCGCGAGCATCGCCGCGATCGCCTCCGGGATCATCGGCATGTAGATGGCGACGCGGTCACCCGCACCGATGCCGAGGTCCGTGAGGACATTCGCGAGGCGCTTCACCTCGCCGGTCAGCTCGGCGTACGTCACGCGGCGCTCATCGCCCTGCTCGCCCTCCCACAGGAGGGCCACGCGCTCGCCGTTGCCGGCCTCCACGTGACGGTCGAGGCAGTTGTAAGCGACGTTGAGCTCGCCGTCGGCGAACCACGTGGCGAAGGGCGGATTCGACCAGTCCAGCACCTCCGTGAACGGAGTGTGCCAGTGCAGCTCGCGAGCCCGGTCCGCCCAGAATCCTTCCCGGTCGGCCGCGGCTTGCTCGTAGAGGTCCGCGGTCGCGACCGCGTTCGCGGCGAAGTCCACGGGTGGTGCGAATCGCCGGTCCTCATTGAGGAGGTGGTCGATCTGGCTGCTCATGCGCTCGCTCCTTCGCGGGCCGTTCCGGGGGATGCGTCGTCAGCACGACAATTGCGCGGCGACAGGGTCAATCTAATCAGTGACCGTGCGGGTCACTACTTCCGATCGGAAGGGGTGGCCGCTCCGGACGTTCTTATCCGGACGCGGACGATATATCGGTAACGGCTCGATGAGAGTGTTTGGAACGGCAGGTGAACTTGCGTATGCTCGTCACCGGCCGAACATTCGATTCTGGCATTGCGGCACCCGACCCACCCCCGAAATGGGTGTCGCCCGGCGGCATCCCATCCCCCCATGGGATGCCGCCTCTCTTGTCATCCGCCTGTTCCTCCCCAGGCGGCGCTCGCGCCGGCGGCCTCCACCGAGGGTGGTCGACACCCGCTCGAGCGGACCTCATCGACCTACCGTCGACGCATGCCCGAACGCTTCGTCGTCCAGCCGCGCACCGCCTCCGGCCCGCTGCCGACGGCGTCGCGTGCTGCGGCGAGGGCTCACCTCGCGGCGGTCGCCAACGCGAATGCGCGATCGTCCCCGACCGATCCGCGGGTGCGCTCGAGACCGAACCGCGACCGCGCGGCATCCGGTCCTCGAACCGCTGGCGCGCTATCTCGACGATCCGGACGTGACCGACGTCTTCGTCAACGGGGCGACCGGGCTGTTCGTCGACCGCGGCAACGGGGCGGCACCGGCGCAGGAATGGCGGGCGCGCGAGGAGGACGTCCGCGATCTGGCCGTGGCGCTGATCGGCCTCGGCGGGCGGCACATCGACGATGCGACCCCGTGTGTCGACGTCCGGCTCGAGGGCGGAATCCGTGTGCACGCCGTGCTCCCCCCGGTCTCGGCGGAGGGGACCGCGATCTCCATCCGCGTACCCCGGCTCGACACGCCCGACCTCGCGGAGCTGCAGTCGCGGGGCATGTTCGACGACGACACGCGAGCCAAGCTCGAGGTCGCGGTCGCCCGGCGCGAGAATCTGCTCATCACCGGTGCCGCCGGTGCGGGCAAGACGACGCTGCTGGCTGCGCTGCTCGGCTGCGCTCCGGTCTCCGACCGGATCGTCACGATCGAGGATGTCGCGGAGCTTCGGCTGCTGCATCCCCATCACGTCCGGCTCGAGGCCCGGCAGGCGAACCTCGAGGGCGCAGGCGCGATCGGGCTCACCCGGCTGGTCCGCGAGGCGCTGCGGATGCGTCCCGACCGGCTCGTGGTCGGCGAGTGCCGGGGTGAAGAGGTGCGCGAACTGCTCTCCGCGCTGAACACCGGGCACGACGGGGGTGCCGGAACGCTGCACGCCAACGGACTGCACGACGTCCCCTCGCGCCTCGAGGCGCTCGGCGCTCTCGGCGGCCTCGACGATCGGGCGCTGGCGCGCCAGGTGGCGAGCGCGATCGGCTGCGTGCTGCACGTCGCCCGCCGCGACGACGGCGTCCGGATGCTCGTCGCGGCGGGTCGCCCCGTGATCGGTGCCGGCGGACGCCTCGAGATCGAGGAGCTCGCATGGCCCGCGCCGTGAAGCCTTCGATGATCGCCGAGACCGTGCTGCGGCTGGCGGTGCTCCTGCAGGCCGGGATCGCGCCTGCCCGCGCATGGGCCTACCTCGCCGACGCCGGCGATGCCGAGGCGTCCCGTGTGCACGCCGCCGTCGTACGAGGGATGCCGCTGGCGACCGCGATCTCGACCGCCGCCGCCGCGCCCGCGATCGCCAGCCGCCGGCCGCGGGTGGTCTCGAGGACGAGACGCGGCAGCAGCGAACAGGAATCGTGGCGAGACGTGTCGGCCGCTTGGCAGGTGGCCGGCGCGGTTGGGGCGCCACTCGCAGAGAGTCTGCGCGCCCTCTCCACGGCTTTGCGCGACGCGCAGGAAGCGGCCGACGAGGTCCGGGTCGCGCTCGCGGAGCCGGCCGCGACCGCCAAGCTGATGTGCTGGCTTCCGCTCGTCGCGGTTCTGCTGGGCGTCGCGCTCGGCTTCGACACCCTCGGGACACTGGTCGGCAGCCCCATCGGACTGGCATGCCTTGCGGTCGGGATCGCCTTGATCTTCGGCGCGCAGCGCTGGAACGCGTCCCTCGTCCGCCGGGCACGCGACGACAGCGGCATCCCGGGGCTCGACGCCGAGCTCCTGGCGATCGCCCTCAGCGGCGGCGTCTCGATCGAGCGTGCACGCCGGCTCGTTCACGACGCGACGGGGCGACCCGCGGATCCGGCCACCGACGCCGTCCTCGAGCTCTCCCGCAGTGCGGGCGTGCCCGCCGTCGAACTCCTGCGGGCGTCGTCGGCACTCGCTCGACACCGCGCTCGCGTCGAGGGGAGGGTGCGCGCCGCACGTCTTTCCTCGCGCCTCCTTCTTCCGCTCGGCGTCTGCACACTCCCCGCCTTTCTCCTCCTGGGCGTCGCACCGATGCTTCTCAGCGTCATGACGTCCGTCCCGCTCCCGCTGTGACCCTGCGCCCCGACGCCTGCACAGCCAGAACCGTGCCCACCGAGATCGTGCCCAACCAGAACCGTGCCCACCGACCCAGTGGAAGGAAATCCCATGTCCCTGCCCAGACTCACCCGTCGTCGTGCCGCCCGGCTTCTCGGAGACGAGACCGGCGCCGCCACCGCGGAGTATGCGATCGCCACGATGGCCGCCGTAGCGTTCGCCGGCCTGCTGGTTGTCATCATGCGCAGCGACGAAGTTCGCGGCATCCTCACCGACCTCGTCCGCCGCGCGCTGACGGTCGCATGATCCGGCGCGGACTCGGCGACGACCGCGGATCGGTGGTCGCCGAGTTCGCCGTCGCGTTGCCGGCGGTGGCGATCGTCGTTCTCCTCGGCGCCGGCGCGCTGGGTGCGTGCGCCACGCAGGTGCGACTTCAGGATGCTGCCGCCGACGCCGCGCGACTGGCTGCTCGCGGCGAGCCCGACGGTCGTGCCCGGAGCGTCGTCGCGGCCGCCGTCCCCGGGGCGAACACGGTGCTCGCCCGGCGCGGAGATCTCGTCTGCGTCACCGCGTCCGCCTCGGCCGCGACGCGGCCGTGCCGATCGCACTCACCGCGACCAGCTGCGCGCTGGACGGCGGCCTGTGATGGCCGGCACGATCCTGTCCGTCGGAGTCGTCGTGTGCGCCGCGACCCTGTCGGTGAGCTTCGTGACGGCCGGATCCGCCGCCGTGTTCTCGCAGCGCCTCGCGGGGGTGGCCGACGCCGCGGCGCTCGCTGCAGCGGATGCGGCTTCCGGTGCCGTGGGAGGAGAGCCGTGTGCGCGGGCGGCCGAAGTCGCGTTCGCGTCCGACGCCGACGTGACCGCATGCGACGTCGCCGACCTGATTGCGACGGTCACCGTGTCGGCGCCGTTCGGACGACTCTCCGCGGCCGCCTCGGCCCGTGCCGGCCCACCCGGCTAGCCCCGAGCTCACAGCGCTCCTTTGTCTCGTGGTGTGTATGGTGTGCTTCGAAGGAAGGACGCCCCCGTTGGCAACAGGCAAGAAGCTCGTCATCGTCGAGTCACCGACGAAGATGAAGTCGATCCAGGGTTACCTCGGCGACGACTACGAGGTACTCAGTTCGGTCGGCCATATCCGCGATCTCGCGAGTAAGAAGGACATCCCGGCCGACAAGAAGACGGCCTACGGCAAGTACTCGATCGACATCGACAACGACTTCGACCCCTATTACGTCGTCAACGATCGCAAGACGAAGACGGTCGCCGAACTCAAGCGCGCACTCAAGGGTGCCGACGAAGTCCTGCTCGCGACGGATGAGGACCGCGAGGGCGAGGCCATCGCGTGGCACCTCCTCGAGGTGCTCAAGCCCAAGGTGCCGGTGCGGCGCATGGTGTTCCACGAGATCACGAAGGACGCGATCCGCGCCGCCGTGGACGACACCCGCGAGCTCGATCTCGCACTCGTCGACGCCCAGGAGACCCGACGGGTGCTCGACCGGCTCTACGGATGGGACGTCTCGCCGGTTCTGTGGCGCAAGGTCGGCAGCGGCCGCGAGGGTGCCGCGCTCAGCGCCGGTCGCGTCCAGTCGGCGGCGACGCGAATGGTCGTAGATCGCGAACGCGAGCGGATGGCTTTCGTCTCAGCGGGCTACTGGGACGTCGAGGCGCTCGCGGTGAAGCGTTCGCCCGCCGACGCTGACGCTGACGATGCGTCGTTCACGACCCGGCTCGCCCGAGTCGACGGAGCCTCGCTCGCGCGCGGCACCGACTTCGACGACCGCGGCCAGTTGAAGAAGGTCGTCGTCGTCCTCGACGAGGCCAAGGCCCGCGCGCTCGCGGCCGCCATCGAGGGCGTCGGCCAAGCATCCGTCACCGCACTGGACTCCAAGCCGGGAACACGAAGCCCGAAGCCGCCGTTCACCACCTCGACCCTTCAGCAGGAGGCCGGCCGCAAGCTCTCGATGAGCGCCAAGCACGCGATGAGCGTCGCGCAGCGCCTCTACGAGAAGGGCTTCATCACTTATATGCGAACCGACTCGACCGCCTTGAGCACGCAGGCCATCACGGCGGCGCGTGACCAGGCGGTCTCGCTCTACGGCGAGAAGGCGGTGCCACTCAACCCGCGCGTCTACCGCAGCAACAGCAAGAACGCGCAGGAGGCGCACGAGGCGATCCGTCCGTCGGGCGAGCAGTTCCGGACGCCCGCCTCCGTCTCTGGTGAGCTGGACCGTGACGAGCAGCGCATGTACGACCTGATCTGGAAGCGCACCGTCGCCAGCCAGATGTCCGACGCCAAGTACGAGACGACCACCGTGACTCTCGCGGTCGACGCCCCGGTCGACGGTGTCATCCAGCGGGCCGAGTTCACGGCATCCGGGACCGTCTACACGTTCAAGGGGTTCCTCGAGGCGTATGAGGAGGGTCGCGACGAGAAGCGCGGCGACGCCGATAAGGCCGACGACCAGTCGCTTCCGGTGCTCGAGGTCGGCGACACGCTCCGAATGAAGGAAGTCGAGCCGAAGGGACACGCCACCACCCCGAAGCCGCGCTACACCGAGGCCAGCCTCGTCAAGGCGCTGGAGGAGAAGGGTATCGGACGGCCGTCGACGTTCGCGAGCATCATCGACGTGATCCTCGATCGCGGCTATGTCACCAAGCGCGGCCAGGCGCTGGTTCCGAGCTGGCTGGCGTTCAGCGTCATCCGCCTCCTCGAGGAGCACTTCGCCGATCTCGTCGACTACGACTTCACGGCCGCGCTGGAGGACGACCTGGATGCGATCGCCCGCGGCGAGCAGCAGCGCACCGCTTGGCTGCGGGACTTCTACTTCGGCTCTGAGGCTCAGCCGGGTCTGCGCAACATCGTCGAGAACCTGGGCGAGATCGACGCGCGCGAACTGAACGCGACACCGATCAGCGACACCACCACGCTGCGTTTCGGCAAGTACGGGCCGTACCTCGACGTCGTCGATCCCGCCGACCCCGATGCCCCGCCCCGCCGGGTGAACATCCCCGAGGACCTCGCGCCCGACGAGCTCACCGCGGCGAAGGCGCAGGAGCTCATCGATGCCCCGGTCGCGGGCAATCGCGTGCTCGGCGAGAACCCGGATACCGGAAAGCTCGTCGTCGTCAAGGACGGCCGCTTCGGGCCGTACATCGAGGAGGCCGACCCGGAAGATCCCACCGCGGTCGACGAGTCGACCGGTGAGATCGTCGACGAGGCTCCGAAGAAGAAGACGGCGAAGAAGGATGCTGCGCCCAAGCCGCGCACGGCGTCGCTTTTCAAGTCGATGTCCGTCGACTCGATCGACCTCGACACCGCACTTCGCCTGTTGGATCTGCCGCGGACGGTCGGCGTCGACCCGGAGTCGGGTGAGCCGATCACGGCGCAGAACGGGCGGTACGGGCCCTACCTCAAAAAGGGCACCGACTCGCGCACGCTCGACTCCGAGCAGCTGATCTTCGACGTCACGCTCGAACAGGCACTCGCGATCTACGCTCTGCCGAAGTACGGTGCGCGGCGGGCGTCCACCGCGCTCGCCGAGTTCGACAACGACCCGGTGAGCGGCAAGCCCATCCGCGTGCGCGACGGCCGATTCGGGGCCTATGTGACCGACGGTGAGACGAACGTGACAATCCCGCGCGGTCAGACCGTGGCCGACATCACCTACGAGATCGCCGTGCAGATGATCGCCGACAAGCGCGCCAAGGGCCCCGCACCCAAGCGCGCCCCGGCGCGCAAGGCGGCGACCACTCGCAAGGCGCCGGCGAAGAAGTGACCCTCGAGGTTCCCGAGCCCGCCCCGGGCGATTCCGGTCCAGCCGAGGGTCGAGCGGGATCTGAGACGGGTCTGTTCATCACGTTCGAAGGCGGCGACGGCGTCGGCAAGTCCACGCAGGCGGCGCTCCTGCAGGAGTGGCTCACGGCGCGGGGTCACACGGTCGTGCGCACACGCGAGCCAGGCGGCAGCGAGGTCGGCGTGCTGATCCGCGACATCGTCCTGCACCATCGCGGCGAGATCGCTCCGCGCGCGGAGGCTCTGCTGTACGCAGCCGACCGGGCGCATCACATCGAGACGGTCGTCCGCCCGGCGCTCGGCCGCGGCGCCGACGTCATCCAGGATCGCTACCTGGACTCCTCGGTCGCGTACCAGGGTGCGGGTCGCGTCTTGGGTCGCGACGAGGTGCGCAACCTGTCGGTCTGGGCGACCGGGGGGCTGCTGCCCGACCTCACCGTGCTGCTCGATCTCGATCCCGCGGTGGCGCGTGAACGACTCGAGGCCGATGACAAGCCGTTCGACCGGCTGGAGTCCGAGCGGTCCGCGTTCCATGACAGCGTCCGCGAGGAGTTCCTCGCCCTCGCCGCTGCCGAGCCCGGACGGTTCCTCGTGCTGGACGCGTCGCGGATCCCGGCCGATCTCGCGACCGACATCCAAGGACGTGTTCAGTCCCTCCTGGCACGTCCCGCCCCGACGGGCTCCGTCGGCGACGCGGATTAGGCTGTTCCAATGGAGAGTGCGGCGATCGCGGCCGCTCCCGCGGCGGCTGCGGTCGAAGTCCCGTGGGGGGCGGTCTGGGGGCAGGACGACGCCGTCGCCACGCTTCGGGCCGCCGCGTCCGACCCCGACGCGATGACGCACGCGTGGCTGATCACCGGCCCGCCGGGGTCTGGCCGCTCCACCCTCGCCTACGCCTTCGCCGCGGCGCTCATCGCGGAGGAGGGTGACGAGCAGGCCATGCGGCAGGTGCTCGCCGGCACCCACCCCGACATGACGGCGCTGCGCACCGAGGGCGTCATCATCTCGATCAAGGATGCGCGGGCGCTGGTCGAGCGGTCGTACTTCAGCCCGTCTCTCGGTCGTCACCGCGTGATCGTCATGGAAGACGCCGATCGCATGGTCGAGCGCACCTCCAACGTGCTGCTCAAGGCTCTCGAAGAGCCGCCGGAGCGCACCGTGTGGGTGCTGTGCGCGCCGAGCGAGGCCGACCTGCTGCCGACGATCCGCTCACGCGTGCGCACCCTCCGCCTGCGCGAACCCGAGATCGCGGATGTGGCTCGGCTCATCGCCCAGCGAACCGGAGCCGACCTCGCCGTCGCCGAGCAGTCCGCCCGCCACGCTCAGCGCCACATCGGCATGGCGCAGCGATTGGCGACGGATGCCGCGGCTCGCGCGCGCCGCAACGACATGCTTCGCGGCGTCCTCGCCGTGCGCGGAGTGGGTGACGCCGTCGAGGTCGCCGGGCGTGTGGTGCAGGCCGCCACCGAAGACGCGAAGGCGCTGACCGCGGAGCGGGACGATGCCGAGCGGTCGAGTCTGCTGCACACGCTGGGGATCGCCGAGGGCGCCGCAGTGCCTCCGGCGGTCCGTTCCCAGCTGAGCGCGCTCGAGGACGACCAGAAGCGTCGTGCGACCCGCAGTCTCCGCGACGGCATCGACCGCGTGCTCACCGATCTGCAGTCGATGTTCCGTGACGTGGTCATGCTTCAGTTCGAGCGCGGTGGCGCGGCAGACGGCGACCTCATCAATCGCGAGCTCGCGCCCGAGCTGCATGCGCTCGCGTCGGCATGGACGGCTGAGCGCACGCTCATCGTCCTCGATCAGATCGCCGAGACGCGCCGCAACCTCGAACAGAACGTCGCACCCACGCTGGCTCTGGAGAGCATGCTCGTGACGGTTGCGAGCGGGAGGACCCCGTGAACTCGACCGGGCAGCCTCGCCCCGCCCGCCGGAAGGCACGGATCGTCGCCCTCGTCGCGGGGCTGGCGGCGGCCGCCGTCGCCCTCTCCGGGTGCTTGCAGGCGATCATCCCCGACTCGAGGCCGCGGTCGACCGCGAGCCCTACTCCCGACGCCAAGGGGGTCGCAGCCGAGCTGCTTCCCTTCTACGAGCAGACCCTGTCGTGGACGGCCTGCGGGGACTTCGACTGCACGATGGTCACGGCGCCGCTCGACTGGGCGAATCCGACCGGCGGTGACATCCAGCTGTCGGTGATCCGCCAGCGCGCCGTTTCGGGCACCGCGATCGGGTCGCTCCTGACGAACCCGGGCGGCCCCGGCGTCAGCGGTGTCGAGCTGATCCGGGAGAGCGTCGACTTCGCCGTCGGAGAGCCGCTGCAGCAGCAGTTCGATGTCATCGGATTCGACCCGCGCGGCGTCGCGGAATCCACGAGCGTGCGCTGCCACGACGCGGCGGAGATGGACGCCTTCCTCTTCGACATCCCCGAGGCGCCGCGCGGATCCGATGGGTGGATCCAGGAGCGAACCGAGTCGAATCAGGCCTTCGCCGACGCGTGCGACGCGAACAGCGGCGGCATCCTGCCTTTCATCACGACCGAGAATGCCGCTCGCGACATGGATCTGCTGCGCGCCGTGCTCGGCGACACCGAGCTGCACTACCTGGGCTACTCGTACGGAACGCACCTCGGTGCGACGTACGCCGAGCTGTATCCCGAGCGGGTGGGCGGATTGGTCCTCGACGGCGCGGTCGACCCCACCGTATCCCTCGGTAGATCGAACGCCATTCAGGGGCTGGGCTTCGAGTCCGCGCTGCGCGCGTACATGGCCGACTGCATGACGACATCAGAGTGTCCCTTCCGCGGAACGGTCGACGAAGCGCTGACTGACCTCGGGACCATCCTGGCGAGCGTCGAGCAGTCACCGCTGCGCGGGTCCGACGGGCGTCTGCTGGGCGCCGACTCGCTGCAGACCGCCATCATTGCCGCACTCTATGCCGAGGAAAGCTGGCCCGCGCTCACGGCGGCGCTGGCCGATGTACTCCAGGGCGACCCCGGTATCGCGTTCCAGCTCGCGGACTTCTACCTGCGACGCGCGGGCGGCGAGTACACCGCCAACGTGTGGGAGGCGTTCTGGGCGTACAACTGCATGGATCAGCCCCGCGACGCGACCGCCGAGCAGCGGGCTGCCGATGAGGCGCTGGTCGCCGCCGAGGCGCCCACCGTCGCGCCGTATTGGTTCACTCCGACGCCATGCGAGGTCTGGCCCTACCCGGCGACCGGCACCAACGACCCGATCGCGGCCGAAGGCTCGGCTCCGATCGTCGTCGTCGGAAGCACGAACGATCCCGCGACCCCGTACGAGTGGGCCGTCTCGCTGGCCGACCAGCTGGCGTCCGGAGTGCTCATCACCCGGGTGGGCGAGGGCCACACGGGCTACAACAAGGGCAACGCGTGCGTCGACGCGGCGGTCGAGGCGTACCTGCTGCAGGGGATCGTGCCCGAGGACGGCCTGCGCTGCGAGTAGAGCGGAGGCCGGGGGCCGGCGCGTTCGCGGGCGCTTCAGCGACCCTGTAAGATCGATGATCGTGCATCGCGCAAGCGCGGCGCGCCACCTTAGCTCAGTCGGCAGAGCGATTCACTCGTAATGAATAGGTCAAGGGTTCGATTCCCTTAGGTGGCTCCACATTCACCTGGTCACATGGGTTTTGTCTGATTCCGGAAGGGATCACACCGTGGCCGATTCGACACTTGTTCGACACATCTGGCGTCCTGACCGGGACTTCACGCATTCCTCGCCCGCGTCGGTCGAGACGTCTCGACGCATCTTGCGGCGCCTGGCACACCTCACTGGTATGTCGGACTCCACCCCAGATGGCCTTGAACGCATGCTCACGACGAGCGCACCACACCTACCGCTGACACAACCCGCGCCGCGCCGGTGCCGTGCGGGCGTACCGTGGATGCCATGTGCGGGCGGTTCGCGATGAACAAGGAAACGAACGAGCTCATCGAGGAGTTCGTTGCCGACGGGGGCGACTTCCGGGATTGGCGGCCTAGTTACTCGATCGCCCCGACTAACCCGATCCTGATGGTGCGGGAACGTGTCGATGAGAACACCGGTGAGGTGCGCCGCACGATCGATGAAGCGGTCTGGGATTTCCACCCCGCGTTCATGAAGGACTCGAAACGCCCGAACTTCAACGCCCGCATCGAAACGGTCACCAGTAGCGGGCTGTGGAAGGGCGCGTTCGCGTCGTCGCGGGCGCTGATCCCGATGATCGGCTACTACGAGTGGACCGGCGAACCGGGCCACAAGCAGGCGCACTTCCTGCACCCCAAGAAAGGGGGCCTGCTGGCCGCGGCGGGGATCCACACCGCCCGCAAGATCGATGACCAATGGGAGGTGTCGGCCGCGATCATCACACGCCCCGCGCGGGACGCGTCCGGCGAGATCCATGACCGGATGCCGGTCTTCCTCGAACGGGACGTCTGGGCCGACTACCTCCAACCAGGGAAGCTCGACGACACCGGCAAACAGCAGATGATCGACCTGCTCAGCACCGAGTCCGAAAGAGTCGCCGCCACGATCGACGAATACGAGGTCGACCGCAAGGTCAACAACACCCGCACCGCCGACCCGCAGGACGCCTCCCTCATCGAACCCATCTGAACGGCGGTCTGCCGACTGCAGGAGTTCCGCCGCGAGCAGGCTGTCGAAACCCATCCCTAACCGGGGCCTTGCTTTGAGCGATCGTTGACAATCGTCTCGCAGAGGACCGGCGCATGATCTCAACTTCGCACTTTCTTCGTGAGCGTCCGTGCGCGCGAGGACGCCGTACCCGGCTCGGTTGGGGCGGCGCCTGGGCTCGGGATGTCGAACGGGATGAGGTGCTCCGAGCTGCGGTGGGGCATGCTCGAGGAGTGACTGAGAACGCGATGGTTTCGATCGGGATCGCCGCGGTCGTCGGGCCCGAGCTCGCCGCGGTGATCGCGCCGGCCGCCGAGCGCGCTGGCTTCCACGCGCTCTGGGTCAACGACGTACCGGGCGCTGACGCGCTAGCGCTGCTCGCGTCCGCTGCCCGTGTCACCGACCGGCTGGTGTTGGCGACGGGTGTCATTCCGGTCGACCGCAGACCGGCAGGGGACGTCATCGCCGACGTGCGCGCCGCCGGACTCGACCAGAGCCGACTCATGCTCGGCATCGGCGCCGGACAGACCCGCTCGGGGGGCCTGCGGCTGGTGCGTGAGGCCGTAGTGGAGCTCCGCGACGCGCTCTCATCGCCAGTGTCCGTGGGTGCGCTCGGGCCACGGATGCGACGCCTGGCGGCCGAGCAGTCCGACGGCGTGCTGTTGAGCTGGCTGATGCCCGAGCTTGCACGCGCGCAATCTGCCCAAGCACATCAGATCGCACCTGAGACCCACGTCGCCCTTTACGTACGTACCGCGTTGGACATCGACGCCGTGCCTCGGTTGCGCAGCGAGACAGCGCGCTACGCCGCCGTGCCCTCCTACGCGGCCAACTTCGCGCGGGAGTCCATCCACGCCGAAGACACGGTGTGGGATGCCGGAACCCGACCGACCGCCGAACCCCTGGCCGCCTACCGACGCGCGGTGGACGAAGTGGTGTTGCGCGCGATCACAGCAGGCGACGACCCAGGAGACTACCTGCGCTTCATCGACACCGCGCAGGAAATGATCCGTCTCACCGACGACTGAGTCAAGACTCCGACGGGAGTGCCGCCGCCCTCGGAGGACTTCTCTGGGCGACGCGCTTCCCGAGGCCCGCACAAGCTCTGCGATCGCCGCCGATAGGCACTCCTCATGCGTGATCCTTCGCCGCCATACCTTCATGTGGATTAGCCTGGGAGACGCCGCCGACGTCGGACTAGCGTGGTGAGATGGACCTCCTCGTGAATCTCCGGTGGTGTGTCCTGCATCTGCGCAATCCAGGCCACTTCGAGGTCACTACAGTTCTGCTCGGTGGCGATCCCGCTGGTTTCCGACGCGAGCTGCGCGCCGCGGCGAAGGCCGCCGGGATGCGTTTCCACACTCGGCTCACCGACCGGGGCATGATCGCCTGGGACCCCGACCACACCGTGAGCGAGGAACGACTGCGCGCGGGCATCGAAGCGCTGGGCGGTCAGCCTCGTGGATGATTTCGACGAAGTTCAACGGGCCCAGCATCAGGGGCGGTTGACCGACAGGCGATCCTCTAGCGGGCCAATCGTGGACGCTGAGAACGTATGGGCCTCATGAGGGCACCATCTACGGCGTCACCAATTGTGATCCGCGGGCACTGCTCTTTACGGGCCATCGCGGTCGTGGCATCAGCGCGGCGCTTGAACGTGACGCCCCGTCCGATTCATCGGTGTGAGCGATGGGTGACCCAAAAGGGTGAAGGTAGGCCTACGCGCAGACCCCACACTCCACCAAGGGACTGTCCTAACGACTCATCGCTCGCCCATCGACCGGCTTGTGTGCGTGGATGGCTTGTGAGTCGGACGGAGGGTGTGTTTCAGAACGTGTGGAGTGCGGTTCAGCCCGCGTCTCGGATGAACTGGGAGACGCGGTCGGCGAACCGATCGGGCGCGGCCAGGTGCATCATGTGGCCCAGGTTCGGCCAGGTTTCGATCTGTGCCTCCGGGACGTGGGCGAGGAGCTGGTCCTGGTCAGCGGAGTCGACGGGTTCCCCCAGGAGCCACAGGTAAGGCACGCTGACCCGGTCGAGGAGCGCCTCGATATCGGATTGGAGCCCGTCGGGGTTCTGGGTCAGGAGTGTGAACCAGTAGTCGAGTACCAGCTGCTGGTCGACGTGTTGGGTGCCGAGCACCCGCTGCCGCTCGGCCTCGGGCAGCCGGCCGACTCCGATGCTGGCAGCAAACGGTTCGAACGCTGTGGCGAAGTCGGAGCCGCGGAGCGCTGGCGCCAGATGTTGCACGAAGCTGGCGAAGGGTCCCACGCGCAGCGGCTGGTCCACGTTGACCACACCGGCGGTGTCGTGGGCCGCAGCGTAGGCGGTGGCGTGGAGGGCGCCAGCCGAGTGTCCGACGATCACCGCCGGCGGGACAGCGTTTTCGGCGAGCGTGGCGTGGACCCGTTCCACCACGACACGAGGGTCGGCACCCGACCCGCTGGATTCACCATGCCCTGGCAGGTCGACCGCCAGGCACCGATACCGGTCTTGCAGCCGATCAACGATCGGTGCCCACGTCTCTTTGGAGAAGGTCATTCCATGGATGAACACAACGGCGGGAAGGTCGCCTCCGGTATCGAGCGTGGCGAGCGGTGCAACAGCCATAACAAAAGGTTCCTCACGGAGTCGCACGTGTCGTCTGACAACGAGAAACGCAACCGCGTTCCGACACATTCTTAACGTACAGACACACCACCGCCCACAACGCCAAGGCTGCCAATCTGCTTCGCGACCTCCGACGCGGGTCCTGATCCCCGACGCGGGTTCGAGGTTGGGGAGATCGACAAAGAAACGAGGTGAGGAGGCCTTCACAGGCGGAGCGAGACCTGTGTGCGCGACCGTTCGGTCGTCGGCGGTCGGCTGAATCAGGACCTCCGAGCCTCGCCCGTAGGCCGCTGTGTCCGCCTTCTCGGGTCTACCGACGCTGAGTGCGCGACGCCTCGGCCCGCGGCTGGACTCCCGCTCTAGTACCCGTTGGGTGGAGCGGAGAGTGCTGACCGCGCGGTCGATGTCGTTGAGCGCAGCACCGATATTTATCGCAGCGACCCCGGGATCGCCCGCCTCGTCCGGGCGACCTCGGTCCAACGCATTCGTGACCGTTGCGGCCGCGGCCCGCCGTTGGGTCTGCGCAGCTGCGCGCCGTGTGCGAATGAAGCGGTCAGACCGGCGCATCCTCAACATCGCGACCCAGACCGTCAGCGTCTTCGACAAGCTCTTCGACGCGTGCCTCGTCTGCTGCAATCTCCGCGCCTGTTGAAGGAGAGCTCCCGTCGCCGGGTGGAGTGTCTGGACGATGATCGCTCATGTCCGGAGGGTACTACCAGCCGGGGCTTGGCATGGAGACGGAACGAACAGTCTTCGGCTGCCGGGGGGAGACCATATGCATCATGCTCTTGGCTGGTCGAAAGCCGGTCCCTCTCCGAACAGTTCGGCGCTTTTGCAACGTCGGCTCAAGAGTCCGTGCTGCTCACGCGTTCGCTGAGTCAGTTTGGGCCGTCCGCGGGGATGGATGGAGGCGCGACTGCGGCGGCAGATGCGGGAAGCAGTATCTGGCTGATGACGGTCGCTACGTCGAGGGCGGATGGTTGCTCTCCGGTCAGAAGAATCTGTTGGAAAAGTACGGCCGGTCCGGTGCGCGCGAGCAACGGGATGTTCGCATCCGTGGCGACCTCCCCCCGCTCCTGGGCCTCGGCGAAGACGGTCTCAAGGATGGCCAGGCGCGGTGCGAAGACCTCACGGCGCATTGCCTCGCCGAGTGGGGTAGTCCGCAGTTCCGCGGTTTGCGACGCAACGAGATGCAGCACGAGAACAGGGAGACCGTCAGGCACGACGAACATCGCCTCGAGTATCGTCCTGAGCTGCTCTCGCAACGCCGCCCCGCGGGGTGGATCGGTCTGCCGCGGAATGGCATCGCGCATCGCGTCGAGGACGAGCTCAGCTTTGCTGTTCCAGCGCCGATAGAGGGACATGCGCCCGATACGCGCTCGGCGCGCGATGCCATCGAAAGATGCTGCGGAGTACCCCACCTCGGTCAGCTCCTCCCGCACAGCCCGGTAGATCGCGGCTTCCAGAACCGCGCCGCGACGTCGCCGAGAACCCGTGTGTGACTGCGAGCTCAATCCGACCTCCAGAATCTAAGAGACACTGCTGTCTTGTATCTTAAGAGACAATGCTGTTTACTAAGCATAGGACGCGCGCGGACACTCAGACGGAACGGACCTGACCATGACGCCATCGTTGCTTGCTCGGAGTGCGGCGCCTGCTGCGATCGTCGCAGGCGCTCTGGTGATCATCACGCGCCTCGTGATTATGGTCACCACCCCGGCCGATATCGACTCGCTCAAGGTGTACGTCCTCACCGTCACGCATGGGATCAACAGCGTCGCATCGATCGTCGCGTTCGCGATGCTGGTGGTTGCGGTGGTTGCCACGTACGACATCCAGGCGCGGGCGGCGGGAGTGCTGGGCGTTGTCGCGCTCATTGCCGCAATCTTCGGCACGGTGTTTATGGCTGGAGACTGGTGGTTCGAGGCGTTCGCGGTACCACGACTCGCGGAGGTCGCGCCATCGGCGATGGACACATTTACGGGCGGTCGCCTGCTCGCCGGCGGTCTGTCAAGTTTCTTGCTCTTCGGCATCGGGTGGATGACCTACGGCATTGCGAGTCTTCGTGCCCGCGTATTCCCCGTTGCGGTGTCCTGGACGATTGTCGCGGGCGGCCTTCTCTCCGGCGTCCCGAGCGGATTCTTCTACCTCGCCGGCAACGTCATCCTCGGCCTGGCGCTCGTCTGGCTGGGGATCTGGTGCATGCGGTCAAACGTCACCGGCGACGCGCGAGCATCCGCCCCCGTGGCCTCGTAGCCGGCGCACTCGACGTGGGCCGAGGACGAGCGCGCGAGTCGACCACGGTGTCACTCAGAGGACAGTCATGAACACCGTTAGGATCTCCAACTCGGCTCTCATCGTGGAGCCCCAAGGTCTGGACAAGTTCTGGTCCTTCACGCGGAGGCTAGAAATTCCGTTGGCACACGTCCGAGGGGCGACCTTCGATCCCGCCGCTAACAACGAGCCAAAGGGGATCCGAGCTCCCGGCCTTGCCCTGCCGGGCAAGTGGGCCGGAACATTCCACCGAGAAGGAGAGCGGGCATTCTGGAACGTCAGCACGCGGGGCGAAACTATCGTCATCGAACTCTCCGACGAGCACTACACGCGCCTCGTGCTCACCGTCGACAACCCGCGAGAAGTGGTCGACGCGGTGAATGCCGCGATACGAACCTGACCGACCGTCCGGAAGGCGGTCCTTGGGCGGGGACTTTCCGGGCTTGCACTCGGGTCACGAGGACCGACCGCCTCTTCCGGCGAGCCGGGGGTTCCCGGTCGGACACGTCGTAGACTTCATCAACACTCCGTGGATGCTGCCGGCGATCTACAACGTCGCCCACATCTTCATCATCTCGATGATGATCGGTGTGGCGCTGTTGGTACTGGTGGGAGTGAACATGAGCGGCGAGTGGCATCGTAAGCACCTCGGAGACGACGTACCGGAGCAGGCTCCCGGCGAGGAGACGCTGTTGGGCGCCGCAGGCGACGAGGTTCCCCCAGGGGGAGTCGTCGCGGGCTCGTTCAGTCAGGAGTTCCCCGGCGCCGACCCGTACGCGGGTATGCCGGCCGACGAAGTCGGCCTCCCGCCGCTGAGCGAGGCCGAGCAGGAGGCCGTGGCGCGCGAGGCGGACCGGCTCGCAGACGACCCGGACGCACGCCGCAACCTCTGAGAGGCCGTCCCGGACGCTGCCGATCCCGGACGGTCCCGGTGGTGTGCGCGTCGACGCCGCCCCGCGAAGATCCTCGGCTTCTCGCACATATTCGAGGCAAAGGTCGCCGACGCCGGCGGAGTGCTGAACCCACGACGAAGTCAGTAATTCGGCGGTCCAGTTCGGCCTATTCGGCCGCGAGTGTCGCCCAGCGGGTCGACTTCGGTCGAATTGGAGTTCTCGACCGCGGTACTCGGGCGGCCACAGGACGCTCCCTCACTGTGCCGCATCGAATAGCGCCACACTGGGGCCATGGTTGGGGCGCGGCTCGTTTTGACGAGCGCAGGAACTGTGGAGATCGTGCATATGCCGGGCGAACGGCCCCCCGTGCTGTTCTTTCCCGGGGGTCATTGCTCCGCGGCGACTGACTGCGGTTGGAGCCTGTATGCCGGGTTGGGGCACGAGGTCGTCTCATTCTCGCGCCCGGGGTATGGCGGCACTCGTGTTGGTCGACTCAGCGCTGCTGAGTTCACGCCGGTGGTAGGTGAGGTGTGTGAACAATTTGGCATATCGACGATCGCCGCTTCTGTGGGAGTGTCGTTCGGAGGGCTCCAGGCTGTGCACGTCGCGGCCGGTCAGCGACCGACGGCGCAGCGCCTGATTCTGCATAGTTGCGCGCCCTCGGTCTTGGCCTATCCGGACAGCCGGCCAGAAGCGCTCCTTGGCCCGGTGCTGTTTTCCCCTCTTCTGCAAGGCCTGGTTTGGCACGCAATTCGGGGTGTGATCCGGTCGGACGCTGGCCTGCGCATGATGATGTCGCAGCTGTCGAACCTGCCCGTCAGCGAGTGGTGGGGGCATATGAGCCTGGCCGACAAGAACGAGGCGCGTGGACTGTTCCGGTCCATGCGCTCAGATTCCGGCTTCGTCAATGACCTTCGCCAAGGGCATGCCCGCGACGCTGACACACGGCGGGCGGCGATGTCGAGCGTTCATTGCCCGACGCTTGTGACGGCCTCGAGACACGACGGTGGAGTGTCCTTTAGACACGCGGAGGACTTTGCTCGCGCCATCCCCGACGCGAGGCTTGTCGAACTCAGTTCGCCGAGCCACATCTTCTGGATTGGCCCTCAGAAAACGCAACTGGTGTCGATCCTCGGTTCCTTCGTAGGGCATTGACCGCTGGGCCTACGCTCGTCTCATTCGACGGTTGCAAGCGGGTCGTCACCGCCCGTAAGCCGGTCGGCGTGCGTGCCCAATCCGCGAGCGGGAAGCGAGCCGTTTACGCCCAGGCTGTTACGACGGCTAGGACTGCCTGGTCTTGATCAATTACAGAGAGATTCTCGTCCACGGCGGGATGGCGCTGTGGAACGAGATCTACGACGACACGTACACCCTGCCGAGTGACCGCAAGGCGTCGAGCTGGAAGACGAAATCGACTGGCTCGCGCGGCTCAACGAAATCCGCAAGAAGGTGTCACACGACGACAGTGTCAGCGCGGGGGAATTCGGCTTCCTCCAGGCACTGCATGCCCACCTCGATCTCGGAGCTACTGGCAAGGACTAGGCGCCATTGGCTGGCATTGCCTCGGGCCCCCACCGTGGTCCCGTGACCGAAAGCCGGTCGCTCAGCGGACGGATCGCGGGCAGATGCCTGGTGCTCGCAAGGGATCCTGCGCGATGCACGCTTAAGGATCCATACCGGGCGGCGGCTGCCGCGTGCCAGTCGCGGAGTTTCTCAGAGAGCTCATCGCCGCCGACGAGGCGCGTCGCGCCGAGCGATCGGAAGCCAGGGCGTGAGCGTCTCGGTCACCGCCCGCCCCATCGGCGGGCCGCCGAGCATCTGCGCGAGCTTCCCGATGCCGTGGAGCGACTGCGGGTGCTGTCCCGCGACTGAGTCCGGATTCGCGCCGCGGCAGCAGTGGGGAAAGCGTGCCGGCTGCCCGCGGAGGTGCCCGAAAGGACCTTGCAGGAACGCAGTCACCGGGTCAGAGTTCGGAGTATGCATCGCGAGATGCGTGGCCGCGATGGTGTCGGCGGCGGACAACGGCGGACCCGCGCCGTGCAACGTGTCCGTCCGTCGGTGTCGCCCGCGAGTCCCGTGCCCGGCGTGCAGGGATTGTTCTTCGATCTGCAGGAGTCCGCGGGCAATCGCGCCGTCAGCCGGATGTTGGGCGTGCGACCCGTCGTGCAGCGCACGCAGCTCTACGTGTTCGGTGGCGGCCGCGTCACCGACTTCAACGGGCCGGGCACGAACGAGCGCAAGTCCGTGGAGCTCGTGCAGAAGCGGCTCGTCGCACTGGGTGTGCTCTTAGCGGCCGACGCCGCTGCGGACACCGCGCGAATCACGGCACGAACGGGCCGGATCATGGCGGGCGACATCTCGAACACAACGGCCGCCATCGACCGCTGCGATGCGCAGTCGGTGTCGGAACCGATGGCCAGGACCCTGCTCAAGGCGAACCTGGTCGCCGGCGTCGGCACAGGGGAGACCAACGACGCGGCCGACGTCGACCTGGTGCTCAACCTGCTGCACGAGGAGCATCACGTCACGAACGACGAGTTCGACGCCGGCGAGGTCGTCATCGAAGGCGTCGGTCGCACGGTCGACCCTGCGCTCGTGCCGGGGTTCCTGACCGGTCTCACGAGGTTGAAGCGCGGGTACGCGGGCGGGTACCCGTTCCGGGGCACGACGAAACGGCGGAAGAAGCTCCTCGTGACCCAGGGGACCGCGGCATACCAGCGAGCCCTCGACTACAACAACGCCGGGCGCGCGGCGATGCAGACCTGGCTCGAATCAGCGGCCGGCCAGTCGAGGGACAAGGTGCTGCGCAACTCCGCCGAGTGGTGCCTCTCGGGCAGGATCAAGCTCTACTGCACGACGAAGACCCATGACTCGCCCGCGCGGGTGAAGGCGAACGGCTCACCCAAGCGGTTCTACGCGATCTTCGGTCACCCGCTCGGCGCCCTGAGCGAGCGCCAGGTGCCGTACCTGCGCAAGCTCAAGGGCGAGACCACGTTCGACAACGCCAACGTGGCGATCGAGGCCCCCTCGGGGGGCTCGGCGCCCGCTGGTGCGATCACCGTGGTCGACCCGGTGCCGAGCGGCAGGAGAGCGTTCTACGAGACGATCAAGCACGAGGTGCAGCACACCGCTGACCACCACCCGGCGACCGATGAGGGGCTCTACAAGACCGAGCTCAACGCCCGATGGATCGATGGGGCCTACACCATGTACTCCCCCCGACGCCGGGTGCGAGCGAAGGGGTACACATGGAACGAGCGGCAGTACGCGGTCTTCCTGAATCTCTGGAAGTACAAGGACCTGTATCCGTACGTGCGCGAGAACTGGAACGATCCCGACGCGGGCAAGCGCGCCGCCTGGCGCACAATGATCGTCGGCTACAAGAAGCCCGCCTCGTTCAATCCCATCAACTCGGTGCGAGTCGAGAACCTGCACGAGGCGATCGCGGCATGCACGCCCGCGGACTGCGATGCCGACGACCTGTTCCGGGCGGGCAAAGGGCCCGAGAATGCGAAGGCCGCAGCCGTGAAGCGGGCGATGGCCGCACTCGATTCCCTCGACCGTGCGACGATCAAGACCAACACCGACCTGAAGGCGAGCGCCGCAGTCAACCTCACGGGCAAGCTCCGCGACGAGTACTCGGCGCTGTGAGCAGAGACGAGCGGAGATGACCAGGAACCCATCCCGCGCTCGAGGGATCATCGACCCCGACACCGGGAGCCTCCTCGAGATGAGCGACCGGTCGGTCGGCTGGTCGGCGCCCGACGGTTCGCGCCTGGACGTCACCCCGGATCACGCGTGGGAGTGCGCGGATGCAGGCGGTGGCGCCATCGTCATCGCCGGCGAAGGATGGCTCACCTGGCGCGGCGGTCGCGACGCCGTCCGGGTCGAGGCGCCGGAGGTGCACCGGGTCGCCGTCGCGGGCGGTCTCGTGGCCGGAGCGACCGCCGACGGCCATGTGCTGGTATGGCCGGATCTCGAGGACTCGCCGGCCGCGCAGCGCGCGCAGGTCCGGTTCGAGCCCGACGACCTCGTGTGCGATGCCGCCGGGGGGCGGCTCATCGTGTCGGGCTGGCTCGACGACGCCGACGCCGTCATGACGGTGCTCGACGTGCGGGGTGACGAGCCGGTCGAGGTGGTCCCGTGGACACCGTGGCCTGCCCAGGCCACGGGGGTCACTCGGGCACTTGCCGACGGAATGCTCGGCGTTGCGACATCCGACGCCGTGTTGCTGGTCTCGCCCGACGGCCGTGTGGGCTCCGCGATGCCGGTTGCCGGTATCGAGCGGATCGTGGGGTCGGGGAGCGAACTGGCGTGGGTACGCATTTCGGGCGGGAGGGAGCGCCCCGTCATCGGGACTGCTCGCATCGTCGGCGGCGAGATCGTTCCCGGGGTCGAGCTGCCGATGCCGGGTGGCGACCGCTTCCCGCACCTGGCGTTCTCGCCGGAGGGGTTCGCGGTCGTCGTGGGCACGAGCCCGCAAGCGCTCACGGTCTATCGATTGACTAAAGATGGGTGGTCGGAACCGATTCGGCACGACCTGCCCCGCAGGGCGACCCCGCCGGGCGATCCACCGACGATTCACCGGTGACGGGTCGTCAATCGCGCAATCGCAGCTCCATGATCACCCGGTCGGCCTTCGGGTGTGCGACCTCGTTGAAGTCGGCGTTCTCGAACATGGTGACCGTGCCTGGGAACAGCTCGGCCGCCGGCGCCTTGGGCGGTGCGGCCGGGTCGACGGCGTAGCCCTCGATGAGGCGGGCGCCGTGCTCGCGGGCGTACTCGACGGCGGCTTCGGCGAGGGCGCGCGCGACGCCCCTTCTGCGATGCGCGCGGAATCACGAAGCAGGTGACCGCCCAGATGTCGGGGTCATCGAAGTCGGAATGCAGCGTGCCCCCGGCGGGTCGGCGCGTCCAGCGTCACCCGCGCCCTTGTCAAGCGCGATGCCGAGCAGGACGACGCGGCGGCACTGCAGGATCTCAGCGCCCGGCGCTGACGCGCTCACGGTACGCCTCGACGCACTCACGTGTGTACCGAATGAGTGGGATCAGTGGGCTGGATCTGTGCCGGGCTGTCCTTGGCCGCCGGGAGGGAGCTCGCGGATCGGCCGGCCCGGCAGCTGACGAGGTGTCTCGGGGAGCTGCTCGGTGTGAAGGGTGCCGGCTTGGAGCTTGGCGCCGTACCAGGGCACGTCGACCTGGTCGCGGACGAACTCGGCGAAGCCTGGCATCGTGAACCGTAGCCGGCCTTGCCCGGTCGCCTCGATCAGGCCCTTGTCGATGAGTGCCTTGCGGGCGGTGCTCAGCTGCGGGGTGGTCCTGCCGGTCACTGCGGGCCGGCTCGGTGCCCGGCCCGAGGCTATTGAATCGCGGCGATGAGGAAGCCTGTGCCCTGTGCGAGCGCCTGGAACGTCTGGTAGGCCATCCATACATAGCCGCCGCTTCCCCACTCCGGTCCGAAGCTGTTCTGGATGTACACCGCTTGCCGTTTGTCGTCGTAGCCGATGATCATCATGCAGTGCCCGACCGGCTTGCCGTTTGACCTCTTCGCGATGATGCCGTTGCCGACATAGGGGCTGGGCGTGCCGTCGTACTTGGCGAAGTCGGTGTAGAGGCGCGTGCCGTAAGCGAGCGGGTAGCCCTGCGAGATGACGGTGCGGACGTTATCGAGGCCTGTGTCACCGAGCACGCTGACCTGCGTCCAGGCAGTCGGCTGAAAGCTGGTATCTGCGGCGATCTCCTGGTTGCCATACGCGGTCCAGACCGCGGTGCAGGCGTTGGGACCGGGCGCGGGCGCGGGCGCGGCCTGCATCGATGGCGTTCCACCATTGCCGTCGAGATAACTCAGGCAGGCGGAGATCTGGCCGCCGGTGCAGGTGTCGGACGCGGTCCCGCCGTTCTCCAGTACCTTCACATAGGCGTAGTAGGGGCTTGCCTGCTGTGCAGGGGATTGCGGATCGGTGATCAGCCCCGCCTGCGCCGCGGCAAACGTGGTGAGCCCGTAGGTGGATGACCAGACGAAGCAGCTCGGCGTGTCCTGCTTGCCCACGGGCGGCAGGAAGGCGGCGTTGACTCCCGCGCTGGACGGCAGCGAGGCCGCTCTCGGCAACTCGGTCACCGGCCCAGGCTCAGGCACCGTCGGGTCGTATCCGTAATCCATGGTGTCGTGGATTGTGGGCATGGCGACTCCCATCGTCAGTTGCCGGTCAACGACCAACAAGGGCCATGATGTTGATTCCCTAAGAGTCATACTGGCCACCTGGACGATTCGCAAGCGGATCCCTCAGCGGGCGAATTTCGGTCGTCGTGACCGAATGTGCCCTTTGACCGGACGATCAATGGAGATTCGCCGCGCCCGTGCTTTCGACAGAGTTTTCCAGCGGGATCAGCGGATCGGACCACTAGCCAGGCTTGTCGAATACGCCCTGGATGAACACCGTGCGCCCGGCGTCGGTGTTGCGCCCGGAGTTACTCATCTTGACGGCTGCCTGTTCTCCCAGCACGAGATGCATTCCAAGCGGAGGAGGGGCGCTGGAGCCGCTCGCACCCGACGCTTGCGCCTTCGCCTGCTGTGCCTTGCGCGCCGCCACGATGTCGGCGGTAATGTCGCGCCAGGTGCGCTCCAGGAGACCTGCACCGCGGATCAACCCGCGGAGGGATTCCGCATCGGCCAGATGGCTCTGGTTGGGGCGGCTCGCCCATGGGACCGGAAGCTCGATCGGCTCGCCGTTCCCCGCGCAGATTTCCTGGCAGACGAACAGCCCGCCCGGCCTGAGTACCCGGGCGATTCCGGAATACAGGCGGCGCTTGTCCCGGATGTTCATCTGCATTTGTATCGTCCACACCACGTCGAAGCTGGACGCGGCGAACGGAAGCTCCAGGGCATCACCCGCCTGAAAGCGGGTGCGATCGGACAACCGCGTCATCCGAGAAAGGGCGTTGGCCACCCCGCAGAATTCAGGCGAGAGATCGATGCCTGTCACGTCGCAACCCAAAGTTGCGGCGAGGTAACGCGCCGGGCCGCCCAACCCGCTGCCCACGTCGAGCACTCGCGATCCTGGCGGAATCTTTGCAAGCTCCACCAATGCGCGCGTGGCCGAACGTCCCGCGGAGTGAAACTCGTCGGCCGGCGCGAGATCTTCGTGCGTGACCGAGTCCAGGTCCTTGCCGAGAGCTTGCAACCCCGCCACGATTCGCGGCAGAAGTCCGCCCGGCTCGTAGTGACGAAGCATTTCCTCGTGCGACTCGCCCATGGACGCAAATCCTGCGCGGATTTCGGGGAGCCGTCAAGTAAGCGCTTGCTCCCACCACCCCGTCACCTGCCCTCCTCCGGCAGGAGGGAGGGTCTGGCCTGTGCCCTCACGAGGTCTCCACTCGACCGCAGAACGGCATCGCAGACCCCCCTGACCAGCAAACGATCTCTGTCCTCCTAAACGACATCGGAAGGGTCGCGGTCGTGCAATTCTCCCTTCGTCCCAAGGGTCCGTGGGTGGCTGACAACCTGGATCAGCGGATAGCTCGCCTCCCCGCAATCGCTTACGGCTTCGTCGTCCGCTGGACCGTTCCCGAGATGCGATCCATGGCGCAATTCCTACTGGTGCTGTCAGGCGTCTTGCTCGGCACCGCAGCAACGCTTCTTATCGAATTTCTCCTGCCCCGCCGTGCGGCAGAGAAGGCAGAGGCGGCGACGGATGCGTCGCGAGAAATTCAAGAGACGTCGCTAGAACTTCTTCGCGAGACTCAACTCCTGCTCGCCCACGCGCAGGCCGAGTTGCGTCAACGACCCTGGTGGCGACGGCGGCCGAAAGGTTCAAGGCGATACAAATAGGAACCTTATCTACCTCGACCCTGTCGTCTCGCGGAGGCCAACATCGCCGCTCAGCGATCACAGCGAGCCACCAGCGTTCGCAAGCGGGTCCAGTTCCGGGCAGGCGACCCGGGTCCTCGTACGGGTGGCTTGGGAGGCGATCTGTTTAGATTGCGCTGGCGTTTGAGACGCGGATGAGCACCTTCCCGGTGGCGCCTTGCTCGACGGCGTCATGCGCGGCGGCCGTCTCGTCGAGCGAGTACCAGGTGATGGGCAGCCCGGCTGCTTCACCGACCGGGAGCGCCCCGGCCATCAGTGCCGATGTGACGTCTTCGGCCGCAGCAGCGAGTGCGTCGTCGCCGACGGTGTAAAGGAGCAGTCCCTGCCAACGGGCGTTCTTGGCGAAGTTCGCGGCGATGGGGGCGGTGAACTCGTCTCCGTTGTTGTTCGCGTAGAACGCGATGCTGCCGTGATTGGCGAGCACCATGACATCGAGAGATGCGTTCTGTGCGGGGGAAACCTCGACGATGTGGTCAACCCCGCCCGGAGCGGCTTCCAAGATGCGCGCCGCCAGGTCGTCGTCAGGGTACTGGAACACATGGTGGGCTCCGGCCGCGCGTGCGAGATCAGCCTTGTCCTTGCTGCTGACGGTCGCGATGACGGTGGCACCCGCCCACGCGGCGAGTTGGATGGCGGCGTGCCCGACGGCGCCCGCCCCGCCTTGAACGAGCACCACTCTGTCTCTCGAGGGCACCGGGCGACAGCCGATGGGGACCGAACTCGTGAACGGTGAGGGCCCGGTGCGCCGTCATTGCGGGCACGCCGAGACTCGCGGCCACATCGAAACCGATTCCGTCCGGCAGTCGCACCACACGGGTGGCGGGCACGACCGTAAACTCCTGAGCCGTGCCGGTCGGTCGTTGGTGCGCGGCAAGGAACAGCCACACTCGATCACCGATCTCGAGGCCGGTGACGTCAGCTCCTACGGCATCGATGACACCCGCGCCATCCTGATTCGGTATCACCTCCGCGAAGTCCATCGGTCTGTCGACGGAGGCGCGGGCCTTCCAGTCGGTCGGGTTCACTCCCGAGACGGCCACGCGGACCCTCGCCTCGTCCGGCCCCGGCGTTCCGGGCTCGCGCTCGCTCAATGCCAGAACTGAGGAGTCACCACGACGCGAATAGACAATCGCTTTCATAACCGATTCAAGGCGACGATGCCGGCGAGCATTCCTCCCTTCGCCCGCGGAATCGGTCGCGCTTCAACCGCGGCCCTCCGCCCGATAGGCGGTGCTCATCCGCGCAGACTCTCGGGTCGACGTGTCGCCGCCGGCGGGCCTGCAGGGGTTGCGCGAGAATGTGCCCGGACGACCGACGACGTCCCGGCGCGGGAGTGAAGGACCACGAATGGCGACAGTGACGGTGCGGCCGATGACCCGCACGGAGTTCGACGAGTGGCAGCTCGTCCTCGCCGAGGAGTATGCCGGGGAGCAGGTCGAGGCGGGCCGATGGGCAGCTGAGGGAGCGGTTGAGCGAGCGCGCGAAGAGAACGCGCAGGCCCTCCCCGACGGCCTCCAGACGGAGCGGATGCTGCTTCTCACGGGACTGGACGCGGCAGGTGAGCCGGTGGGTCGCGCGTGGGTGAGCCTGGATCATCCGCGCGGGGCGCCCGATGTCGCGTTCCTCTACGACATCGAGGTCATCGAGGCGCGGAGGGGCACAGGTCTCGGACGCGCACTCCTGTCAGCGGTCGAAGCCGCGGCCCGGGATGCCGGTGCCAGGGCGCTCGAGTTGAACGTCTTCGGCTCCAATCGCCCCGCCATCATGCTATACACCTCAGCGGGGTACGACGTCGTGACGCAGCAGATGCGCAAGGCGCTTTAGCCCAGCAGGTCGGTCTACTCGGGCGCGTACTTGAACGAGAGCTGGATCCGCGATCGGAACAGTAGCGTTCCGTCCTCCGCGACGACGACGTCCTGCTTCGTCAGCTCGGCGACACGGAGGTCGTGCAGCGATCCGGCAGCGGTGTTGATCGCTTCTCGAGCCGCATCCTCCCAGGACGACGCACTCGTGCCGATGACGTCGATGCTCTCTATAAACGCTCATGGTGGCCCCTCATCGCTCCATGCTTGACGAACCCATAGTCGTCGCGGTTCCCGCCGTCCGAAAGACCCCCGCGTGACCCGTTCCCATGCGCAGGCCGCGGCTGAACGTCCGGGCTCGACCCCTCGAGAGGCTCGCGATGCGCTCCTACGGCAGCAGATCCAGCATCTTCGGTCGCGCCTTCCTCGCATGGATGACGAGTTCGTTGCCGCTGTCGAACACGAGCACTACCGTCTCGAGCAACCGTCCCTGCGTATCGAACCCGAGGCGCAGCTGCCCCGGCGGGGATTCGTCATCGAGATCCTCGATCCACAACGGCCAGGATGCCGCCTGCCTCGCGTGGTCGGCCGCGATCCCGCGGCGAAGTGCAGGTGAGACGACGATGCGACAGACGTACGCGGATGCCGGTCGCCTACCGAGAGAAGCTCCAAACGTCGGGCCGTCTGCGATTGGCGCAGAGCTCGGGCGCCCGTTTACCCCGCACCATAAGATGCCCGATGAGCGGGCGCCTCCCGCACGCCATAGGCGAACTCGCGCGCTAGAACAGTTGTTGGACACATATGAGTCGATACCCTGCAAGCTGAGCCAAGGCGTCCGGTAAGCTCGACGACACATCAAGCTCATCAGGAATCAGGAAATCCCAGATGACACTAGGTGAATCGAGACCTTGGTCTCGACGTGCCGCCTCGACAGAACTGGCTGGACAACCTGCTCGTAATGAATAGGTCAAGGGTTCGATTCCCTTAGGTGGCTCAGATAGTCAAGGATCGCTTCCGCGGCCTTGTCGTAGGCCCTGAA
Organism: uncultured Actinomycetota bacterium; assembly: GCA_963772625.1. Taxonomy (GTDB): domain Bacteria; phylum Actinomycetota; class Actinomycetes; order Actinomycetales; family Microbacteriaceae; genus Microbacterium. Next base: position 698,681 of record CAVYXT010000004.1, read on the forward strand.
CCAGATCAGCGACAGGGGTGGGTCAGCGACATGAACGCAGCGATCGACGCGGTCGTGGAGATCTTCACTTGGGTCGGGTTCGGCGCCGGAGCGCTGCTGGCGGGGGTCGCGCTGGTCGTCTATCTTCTGGACGGCACATGGGTTCCGGTTCGCGCGGTCGTCGAGCCGACCGAGCACGGCAAGGTCGTGCGGTGGTTCGACGAGGACGGCGGCGTGAACGAAGCGCCGCTGACCCACGAGCAGCTGCACATCGTCGGCGACGCCGGCATGTACGACATCTACTCTCGCCGCGGGTGGCAGAACCGCATGCGACTCACACACCACTCGCCGCTGGTCCGCGCGATCGCCCTCCTGGCGGCCGGCCTCATCGCCCTCGGGCTCGTCGCTCTGATCGTCTCGTACATCCTGCTTTTCTCGCGCGGCTGACCCGGCGCGCGGCTGCGGGGTCGGCGATCACGCGAGCGCCAGCATCCCACCCGCGAGAAGGGCGAGCGCGAGCCCGACCCACTGCACGCCGGCGATCCGCTCGCGCAGGACGACTGCGGCGAGCAGGATCGTCCCCGCGGGATAGAGGGCGGTCAGCGCAGAAACGATCGAGAGGTCGCCCGCGCGCAGCGCCAGCAGCAGGATCGAGTTCGCCGCGGCATCCGTGAGTCCGCAGACGATCGCGAGCCACCAGGCGCGCGAACGCGATGCCGGGAGGCCCTCGTCCGCGGGGGCCGCCGCGGCCGCGTGCTCGAGGTCGGCGTGGCCCGTCGGGGTGGCACCGACGATGGGGCCTGACACGTCGAGAACCGAGGCCGCACGCCGCCCGGACCGCACCGCCTGCAGGGCGAGCACGGCGACTATCGCGAGGGTGATCCCCGTGCTGGTCGCTCGGTTCACGATCAGGGGAGTGAGTCCGCTCTCGTCGCTGGTCTGATCGATCACGATCAGGAATGCGCCGATCGCCAATCCCGCACCGACCGCCATCAGCAGTCCGCGGGTGCTTGGGCGCACGACCTTCTCGCCCGGGATGAAGCCCACGAGCACGACGGCGACCAATGCGACTGCCAGCCCGGCGTAAGCCACCGGCGACAGGGTCTCGCCGTTCACGAGAAGACCCCAGAGCATCGGGGCGATCGCCGAGACGACGGCGGTGAGCGGCGACAGGATGCTCATCGGGCCGATCGCCAGACACGCGTACAGCAGAGCGATCGCGACCACACCGAAGATGCTGGACAGCAGACCCCAGGCGATGTCGGGAGCCGACCACTCGCCTCCGATGAACGGGAACGCGACCGCCAAGATGACCAGTCCGGATGCCGCCGCCACTGCGGTCACGACGATCGAACGCAGCCGTTTGGCGGCGAGTCCACCGAGGAAGTCGGCCGCGCCGTAGATGATGGCGCCGACAAGCGCGAGTCCGGCCGAGAGCATGGTCGCTCCAGCTTAGGGAGTTGCGTTCTTGCGCATTTCGCTAGATAAGCTAGCGATATGAATCCATCTGGCTTATCGGGCGGTCCGCCTTCCCGATGGTTGCGGATCGGCATCCCGGTGCTGCTGATCTTGGTGTGGCTGGCCGGAGGTTCCGTCGGCGGACCGTACTTCGGGAAGGTCGACGAGGTCTCCACGAACGAACAATCCTCGTTCCTGCCCGAGAGCGCAGATGCCACGCGCGTCAGCGAGCGCCTTCCCGACTTCCTCGGCGGCCGGATCATCCCGGCCGTGGTGGTGGTCACCGGCGACGATGCGCTCGATGATCAGCAGCTCGCGGATCTGCAGACCCTCGCGGATGACATCTCCGAGATCCCCGGTGTTCTGGACGGCGTCTCGCCTCCCATCCCGTCCGAGGACGGGGAAGCGGTGCAGATCTTCGTGCCGATCGAGGCGGAGGGCGAGTCCCCGCCGATCGTCGAGGAGCTGCGCACTCTGGTTCAGGCGGAGGTTCCCGACGGCCTCCAAGCATGGGTGACCGGTCCGGCGGGATTCACCGCCGATCTCGTCGAGGGCTTCCTCGGCATCGACGGACTCCTGCTGCTGGTCGCGCTCATCGCGGTCTTCGTCATCCTCGTGATCGTCTATCGATCACCCCTGCTGCCGATCTTGGTGCTGTTGACCTCCGTGTTCGCATTGTGCGTGGCTCTGCTGACGGTGTGGTGGCTTGCGTACGCCGAGATCGTGGTGCTCAACGGTCAGGTGCAGGGAATCCTCTTCATCCTCGTGATCGGGGCAGCCACCGACTATGCGCTCCTCTACGTCGCGCGCTTCCGTGAGGCCATCGGCGCCGGCGCCGGGCGATGGGAGGCGACGACGCGGGCCTGGCGCGGCGCCTTCGAGCCCATCGTCGCCTCGGGCGGTACGGTCATCGCCGGGCTGCTCTGCCTTCTCCTGTCCGACCTCGCGACCAACCGCGCCCTCGGGCCGATCGCGTCGATCGGCATCGCATTCTCGGTGCTGTCGGCGCTGACCTTCCTCCCGGCGCTGCTGGCCATCTTCGGCAAGGCCGCCTTCTGGCCGTTCATCCCGAAGCAGGGCATGGTGTCGCTGCCCGACGACCTGACGCAGCCCGCGAAGGGTTTCTGGCCGCGTCAGGCGCGCTTCGTCGCCCGCAGAGCGCGCCGGGTCTGGGTTCTCAGCTCCCTCGTGCTGCTGATCGCCGCGTTCGGCGTGCTGCAGCTCAAAGCGGACGGCGTGCCGTCGGGTGACCTGGTTCTGGGCGCTTCGGAGGCGCGCGACGGCCAGGAGGCGCTCGCCGAGCACTTCCCCGCGGGCTCGGGGAGCCCGGTGTACGTCCTCGTTCCCGAGCAGGATGTCGCCGGCGCCGTCGAGGTGCTCGAGGGCACGGCCGGCATCGAATCGGTGGTCGTGGCCTCCGAGGATTCGCCGACCGGTCAGGCATCCGTCACCGTGGAGGGCGGCGAGGCGGTGTATTCGTCGCCAGGACCGCCGGGGGCCGCGGCACCGACACCGACGACCGCAGATGGCGACGTGCTGCTGGTCGGCACATTGACGGATGCCGCCGACTCCGCTGCGGCCGCTCAGACCGTCCGGGACGTCCGGGTCGGGCTCGCCGAGGCGCTGGGCGCGGGAACGGCGATGGTCGGGCGGCGTGACGGCGGTCGACATCGACTCGAACGACACCTCCATCCGCGACCGCGCCGTGATCATCCCCGTCGTGCTGCTGGTGATCCTGCTGATCCTGATGCTGCTGCTGCGTGCGATCGTGGCTCCGGTGCTGCTGATCCTGAGCGTGATCCTGTCGTTCGGCGCTGCGCTGGGCGTGAGTGCGCTCGTGTTCAACAATGTGCTGGGTTTTCCCGGAGCGGATCCGGCGGTTCCGCTGTACGGGTTCGTCTTCCTGGTCGCGCTCGGCGTGGACTACAACATCTTCCTGATGTCGCGCGTGCGCGAGGAGTCACTCGTCCACGGCACGCGCCCCGGCATCCTGCGCGGGCTGGTCGCGACGGGCGGAGTGATCACATCGGCGGGCCTGGTCCTGGCGGCCACGTTCGCCGCGCTCGGCGTCATCCCGATCCTGTTCCTCGCGCAGCTCGCATTCATCGTCGCGTTCGGTGTGCTGCTGGACACGTTCGTGGTGCGATCACTGCTGGTGCCCGCCCTGACGTACGACATCGGCCGGGCGATCTGGTGGCCGTCCCAGCTGTGGCGGAACGGTCCGGAAGCCACGGATGCCGCGCCGTCAGGCGTTGAGCGAGCGCAGCGGGACGAGACGCCGGCCGATGCCGAGCCGCCGGTCGTCGAGCGAGCGCACCCGGACGAAATGCCCGCCGAACTGGTCGCCCAGGATGGCCGTCCACTGACGCGCGCGGAGTACCGTCGTACCCTCGATTCATGACCCGAGCACTGTTTCTCGTCGACGTCCAGAACGACTTCACCGAGCGCGGCGCGCTCGGGGTGGTCGGCGGCGACGAAGTCGCGGAGCGGATCACCACGTTCCTGGCCGCGCACGCCGACGACTACGAGATCATCGTCGCCTCCCGCGACTGGCACGACGGCGACAACGACAACGGCGGACACTTCGCTTCCGAACCCGACTTCGTCGACACGTGGCCGCCGCACTGTGTCGCCGGAACCTATGGTGCGGAGTACGACGAGGGGTTCGACACCTCGGCGGTCACGCACCACCTCAAGAAGGGCCAGGGCAAGCCCGCCTACTCCCTCTTCGAGGGGGTCGCCGACGACGGAACCACCGCGTCGCAGCTGCTCGAGCGGCACGGCATCATCGACATCGACGTGGCCGGGCTCGCCACCGACTACTGCGTTCGGGCGTCGGCCCTCGAGGCCATCGAGCACGGCCGCCACGTCCGGGTCTTCACCGACCTGGTGGCGGGTGTGCATCCTGAGTCCAGCCAGAAGGCACTCGTTGAGATCGCACACGCCGGCGCGGACCTGGTCGATTCCGGTGCTTGAACCGACCCCCGTGCGCCGGGTGCTCCTGAGCGAAGGCGACCGCGTACGCAGCATCCGCCTCGAAGCCCTGCGTGACCCCGCCGCCGGAATCGCCTTCATCGAGACGCTCGAACAAATGGCTGCGCGTCCCGCGGAGTTCTGGCAGGAGCGGGCCGCCGGTGCCGCCTTGAGCGACTCGGCGGCGCAGTTCGTCGCCGAGGTCGGACGCGACTGGGTGGGAACGGTCACCGTTCTCGTCCCAGAGCCCGGCAGCGTCGACTACTTCGGCCGGGCTCGGGTCGACGGCCGCGGGCTGGTGGTCGCCGTGTACGTGCGCCCGTCGCATCGAGGCCGCGGCGTGCTGGATTCCCTGATGGATGCCGCGGCGGAATGGGCTCGCGGCGGCGGGATGACCGAACTGGCGCTCGACGTGCACGAAGACAACGCCCGCGCCGAGCGTGCATATCTGCGGGCCGGCTTCGTCCCGACCGGGTCGACGTCGGAAGGGCCCAACGGCGTCGAGCGCGAGATGGTTCGCGCGCTGTGAGCGGCTCGGGCCTCGAGGGCGTGCGCGAAGCGCTGCGCATGGCGGCATCCGATGATCAGCGTGTCAAGATCCAGAAGCGCATGACGGATGCCGCCACCCGAGTGATCGGCGTGCGGATGGGCACCGTGTTCGATATCGCGAAGGCGAACACCGCGATGCCGCTGGACGACGTCGACCAGTTGCTGGACTCCGACACGTACGAGGAGCGGATGGTCGCCGTCAGCATCCTCGATTTCAAGGCGCGCGCGAAGAACGCCGACCGTGCGGCGCTGTACGACCTGTGGATGCGCCGGCTCGATCGCATCGACACGTGGGACTACATCGACCGTTCGGCTCCGCGCGTGGTCGGTTGGTACCTGCTCGACAAGCCGCGCGACCCGCTGTTCGAGCTCGCGCGATCCGATGATCGGTGGCACCGGCGGGCGGCAATCACCGCGGCGTTCTGGATCATCCGCTCCGGCGATCTCGACGATCCGCTGGCCCTGTGCGAGATCCTCGCGGCGGATCCCGAGCACCTCGTGCAGACCAACGTCGGAGTGGCCCTCCGCGAGATCGGGCGCGTCGACGCCGAGCGACTCGAGGAGTTCCTCGATCGGCGCGGCTCCGACCTGTCGGCCGCGGCGAGACGCACGGCGCGGACGGCGCTCGCCGGCCCCTAGGGCATGCTCGCCTGTCACAGAATGCCGATCAGCGCGCAATTTGTGACAGGGGAGCGCCGCGGGGTCGAGGCGACGACGCGGCAGACTCGCGAGGAAGGGACGCCCGATGGGCGTCCCTTCACACGGGTGGGCCCCGTGGGGCTCGAACCCACGACCCGCGGATTAAAAGTCCGATGCTCTACCGACTGAGCTAGAGGCCCTCGCGACCAGCCTACTTCGGCTCGACGGCAGGCTCGGAGCATCCCGCACAAACCAGAACGACCGCCGACGCCACCTCGCAGGCGTCGGCGGTCGAACCGCCCCGTAGGGCCCCGGCCGAAGCCGGGAGCTTCGTTACATCGCCGGCGGCATCAGCACCGTGTCGATGAGGTACACGGTCGCGTTGGCCGTCTGAACGCCACCGCAGATGACTGCGGACTGGCCGTTGACCATGATGCTGTCGCCGCTGCCGGTGACCTCGAGGTCTGCACCGTTCACCGTGGTGTGGGTGCCCTCGATGTCATCCGGGACGATCTGGCCAGGGATGACGTGGTACGTCAGGATCCCACTCAGCAGTGCGGAGTCGGTCTTGAGGACCTCGATGGTGGCGGCGTCGATCTTGGCGAAGGCGTCGTCGGTGGGTGCGAAGACGGTGAACTCGTCACCGTTCAGGGTGTCGACGAGGTTCACGTCGGGGTTCAGCTGACCGGAGACGGCTGCGGTGAGCGTGGTCAGGATCGGGTTGTTGGACGCAGCGGTGGCTACCGGGTCCTTGGCCATTCCAGCGACCGAGCCTGCGCCATCGGGAACTGCCTCCGCGTAGCCGGCGCAGCCGGTTCCGACGAGGTTGGCCGCGGGATCCATCTCCGCTTCGGGAGCCATCGACTCCTCGGTCGCGGCGGGCGGGGCGGTCGTGGCCTCGCTGGCGGTCGTGCTCGCTCCTGAGGAACAGGCGCTGAGCGCGATGGCGGCGGCGAATGCCACCGGCAGGCCGAGCAGATACAGCTTCTTGCGGGACATCTTGTCCTCCTAGTTTCGCAGCGCCGGACGGTGCCGCAGCCAGTGGTGCTGTGGCCACCCGAGGCGGCCTACAAAGAGGTCTTCGGCGCCCTCGTCCGATCGGATGGGGCATTTCCGACATCCGCTCCAATTCGTGCCGAGGAATCCGAATCGCCGGCCGCGCCGAAGAGGATGTGCACCTCGCGCGCGGCGGCGCGAGCAAAGAAGCATCGCGATCCGGCCGTCAACCCATCGGGTCGCGGACGATCGCCTGAAAGGTACTAGGGCATGCTTGTACGTGTGGTGATCGATGGTGTGAACGTGCCCGAAGAGGGCGCGGAGTCGATCGACCACGCCGGGGAGCTTCTGCTGCTTGTCGCCGGAGGGGATCAGCAGGCGTTCGCCCGCCTCTACGACATGCTCTCGCCGCGGGTCTTCGGTCTCATCCTCCGAGTGCTGGTCGACCGCTCGCAGAGTGAAGAGGTGCTCCAGGAGGTCTTCCTGGAGATCTGGCAATCCGCGGGTCGGTTCGCTCCGAACAGAGGACAGGGAAGATCGTGGATACTCACGATCGCACATCGCCGAGCGGTGGACCGTGTGCGGTCTGCTCAGGCGAGCACGGATCGTGACGTGCGAGCGGGCTTTCGCGATATCGGCGTCGCGTATGACGGCGTGGCCGAAGAAGTGGAGCTGCGGATCGAAGGTCAGCGTGTCTCAGAGGCGCTCTCGACCCTCCCCGGTCCGCAGCGCGAGGCTCTCACCCTCGCGTATTACGGGGGTTACAGTCAGAGCGAGATCGCGGCGCTTGTGGGGGCGCCACTGGGGACGATCAAGACGAGGATGCGGGACGGCCTGTCCCGGCTGAGGGTGGAAATGGGGGTGACATCGTGAACGAGCAGGAGTTCGCCGAGCTGGCGGCCGGCTACGTGTTGAGCGCGCTGTCGCCCGACGACGAGACAGCTTTCGAAACCGCGCGTCGACAGCATCCGGAGTGGGAGCACCACGTGACAACGGATGCCGCGACCGCGGCGCTGCTCGCTGATGACGTGGCTGACGTCGCACCGCCGCCTGGCGTGCGTGCCGCGCTTCTCGCGCAGATCGCCGCGCAGGGGGAGCCCGTCGACGTCGAGCCCGTGTCGTCCGCTTCCGGCACGACACCCCCGGAGCGGAGCGCGGCGCTGCGCTCCGACCACCGCGATGCGGCCGCTGAAACCGAGACGACCGCGCCGCGCCGGTGGGGCGCGCGCGTATGGTTCGCGCTCGCAGCGTCTTTCGCGATCCTCGTGGGCGTCGGGTGGGGTGCGGCGTTCGTCAGCCAGCAGCTGAACGCTCCGGCATCCGTCGTCGCCCTCAACGAAATCGAAGCAGCACCCGACGCGCAGGCCGAGACGGTGAACCTCTCCGATGGGGCCGTCGCCACGGCCCACTGGTCCGAATCCGTCGGCAAGGCCGTGCTCGTGACGGACGGACTGCCCGCCCTTGCCGATGACCAGAGCTACGAGCTGTGGTTCGTCCGCGACGGCGCTCCGATCTCTGCGGGAGTCTTCGCCACCGCCGACGGCAGCACGACCGCCCTGCTCGACGGCTCGATGGAACCGGGCGATGTGATCGCGGTGACCGTCGAGGCGGCCGGCGGCTCGCCCACCGGTCAGCCCACGTCGGATCCGATCGTCGCGATTGCGACGCAGGATTCGTAGCGGCTCTCGTTCCCCTTGCGCGGGTAGCCTGGAAGGGTGAGCGACGATTCGAGGGGCTTCCACAAGCCCGTGAGGCGGCCGGCCGAACTCTTCGACCGGCGGTTCGCAGCGGAGGATCCCGCGGAAGTCTCGCGCGTGGCCCACTCGACGGCCCACGCTCTGCTCTCGCGCGCGCGAGAGGATCCTGACGGCGTGGTGGTGGACCGCCTCGTGGCGTTCACCGACGAGCACGGGATCGACGACATCGCCGAGCTCTGGTCTCGGTCGCCCTCGCGGTCGCTGCCGGGTGCGCTCTGGCGGCTGTACCTGATCCAGCTCATGATCCACGACGATCCGCAGACCGCCGCGCTGCTGTACGAGCGGGGCCGGATGGAGATCTCGTCGGTCGATCCCGTGGTCGCAGGTGCGCCGACTCCGGCCGGTCCTGCCGAGCTGGTGGACCTCGTCGACACGATCCTGCGCGGCCTTTTCCAGGGCGACTTCGCGGTCGCCCTCGACCGGGCCGCCGCGTTCAGCCGGGTGCAGGCGTCCGGCGCCAGCCACCTCGCAGACGATTACGAGGCCACCGAGCCCGAGCGCGCGTCGGCGCTCACGACCCGTGCGCTGCGCCTGGCCGACTATGCGACCGATCTGTCGGCGTGCGCATCGCTTTGGCGACGCGAGTCGCTGACCTGACCGTTCCTCCCGAAGGTTCGTCCAGCCGCGAGACTGCAACAGGACGTCGAGACAGCGGGTAATACCCGCATTCTCGACGTGTGGTTGCAGTCTCGCCGCCGATGAGGGAGCACGTGGCAGCAACACCTCAGCGGGCACGGAAGTGCCGGGCCGCAGAACGCCTCTCGGCGCGGAGCCGCTCGCAGCGGCAGAAGATGGAGCCCGGGGTTACTGCGGCCCGGCTGTTCCAGTGTAACCGAGCACCCCTGGTCGGCATTCCCGGCACACGCGCTGGGTAGGCTCGAGCCATGGCCTGGCGATTCGCCCTCATGATCGATCCCGCGCAACCCGACGATGCGCGCTCGGACTTCGCGGCGACGTTCACGGAGGTCGACCCGGCCGCACCGGCCCTCAGCGTCGGCGAACTCAGCACGCAGCGCGGCGACGGCATCTTCGAGTCCGTCGGTGTGATCGACGGTCACGCGCAGGAGGTGCAGGCGCACCTCGACCGCCTCGCGCATTCGGCGGAACTCTGCGATCTTCCGTCACCGAACCTCGAGCAGTGGCGCGAGGCGGTCGCCCTCGCCGAAGACCGCTGCGAGCCGGGGGAGAGCGTCATCAAGCTCATCCTGAGCCGCGGTGTCGACCACGGACCGGCGCCGACCGCGTGGATCACCGCCGCCCGCGCCGCGGACTTCGCGCAGGTTCGCGTGCGCGGCGTTCGCGTCGTGACGCTCGATCGCGGTTACGACAGCGGGGTGCCGGCGCGCGCGCCTTGGCTGCTGCTCGGCGCGAAGACCCTCTCGTACGCGGTCAACATGGCGGCGATCCGCGAGGCCAAACGGCGAGGGGCGGATGACGCGATCTTCGTCTCGTCTGACGGGATCGTGCTGGAGGCTCCTACCGCGTCCCTGATCCTTCGCATCGACGACGTGTACGTGACGCCGGCGCCGAACGGCGGCATCCTGCAGGGGACGACGCAGGTGAGCGCGTTCGCGTGGCTGGATGAGCAGGGCCTCGCGACGGCATATCGAGACGTCCCGACGACACAGCTGCACTCAGCGGATGCCGCGTGGCTGGTGTCGTCCGTCCGGCTGGCCGCGCCGATCTCGGAGATCGACGGCACGGCCCTCGCGATCGATGCGGACTTCACGGCACGGCTGAACAAGTACCTGCTCAGCCCGCGCGACTGAACTGCCCCGGGTATCGTCCAGTCCCGGAGGCTATCCGAATCGGCCGGAGACGTAGTCCTCGGTCGCCTGCACGGTCGGAGTCGTGAAGATCGAGCGGGTGTCGTTGTACTCGATGAGCTTGCCGGGCTCGCCGGTGCCCGCGATGTTGAAGAACGCGGTGCGGTCCGAGACCCGGGAGGCCTGCTGCATGTTGTGCGTGACGATGACGATCGTGTACTCGTTCTTGAGCTCGCCGATCAGCTCCTCGATCGCGTAGGTCGAGATCGGGTCGAGAGCCGAGCAGGGCTCGTCCATGAGGAGCACCTGGGGCGACACGGCGATCGCCCGCGCGATGCAGAGGCGCTGCTGCTGCCCGCCCGACAGGCTCGAGCCCGGCTTGTCGAGGCGGTCCTTGACTTCGTTCCAGAGGTTCGCCCCGGTCAGCGACCGCTCGACGAGCGCGTCCGCGTCGGACTTGGAGATGCGCCGGTTGTTGAGTTTCACGCCGGCCAGGACGTTCTCCTTGATCGACATCGTCGGGAACGGGTTGGGCCGCTGGAAGACCATGCCCACCTGCCGACGGACCAGCACGGGGTCGACCGTGGAGCCGTAGAGGTCGTCGCCGTCCAGCAGGACGGAGCCCTCGACACGCGCGCCGGGGATGACCTCGTGCATGCGGTTGAGGGTGCGCAGGAACGTGGACTTGCCGCAGCCCGACGGGCCGATGAAGGCCGTGACACTGCGCGGCTCGATGTGGAGTGAGACGCCCTCTACGGCGAGGAAGTCGCTGTAGTAGACGTTGAGGTCGTTGACTTCGATGCTTTTGGACACGAGATTCCTTCTGCCGGCTCAGCGACCGGTCTTAGGGGCGAACACCTTCGCGACGAGGCGTGCGACGAGGTTCAGAACCATGACGATGACGATGAGGATGAAAGCTGCTGCCCAGGCGCGGTCGATGTACGCCTGCGCGGGGATGCCCTGGTTCATGTACTGGGAGTAGGCGAAGACGGGGAGGGTCATCATGCGACCCGAGAAGAGGTCGTAGTTCATGGATGCCGTCACACCCGCGGTGATGAGCAGGGGAGCGGTCTCGCCGATCACACGCGAGATGGACAGCATGATGCCCGTGGTGATGCCGGCGATCGAGGTGGGCAGCACGACCTTGACGATCGTGAGCCACTTCGGGACACCGAGCGCGTAGGCCGCTTCGCGCAGCTCGTTCGGCACGAGGCGGAGCATCTCCTCGCTGGATCTCACGACGACGGGGATCATCAGGACGGCCAGCGCGACCGAACCCATGATGCCGAGCCGGATGCCGGGGCCGAAGAAGATCGCGAATGCGGCGTAAGCGAACAGGCCGGCGACGATCGACGGGATGCCGGTCATGACGTCGACGAGGAACGTGATGCCGCGCGCGAGCTTGCGGTCCTGGCCGTACTCGACGAGGTAGATCGCCGTGAACAGCCCGATCGGGATCGAGATGACGGCCGCAGCGAGGGTGATCAGCAGCGTGCCGACGATGGCGTGGAGCGCGCCGCCGCCCTCGCCCACGACGTTGCGCATCGAGCTGGTGAGGAACTCGGCCGACAGGCCCGCGACGCCGTTGGCGACGACGGTCCACGCCACGGATACCAGCGGCACCATGGCCAGGAGGAAGGCCGCGGAGACCACGCCGGTGACGAGGCGATCGACGCCCTTGCGGCGCCCCTCGACCACCGCCGAGATGATGAGGATGAGCGCGAGATACAGCAGCGCCGCGACGACCGCGGTGCCGGCGATGTTGAGGCCCGTCTCGCCGGCGACTGCCGCGAGGCCGAAGACGACCAGGCTGAGCGCGACGCTGCCGCCGAGGATCGCCCAGGGCGCCCACTTGGGAAGGTGCCCATTCGTGAGGCGGAGCGGCTGGACCTCGGGTGCAGGCTGCTGCGTCGAGGGGGGAGCAGTTGTCACGGTCATGTCAGTTGGCTCCCGAGAATTCCTTGCGGCGACTGACGATCCAGCGCGCAAGGGCGTTGACTGCGAACGTGACGACGAAGAGGATCAGGCCGGTGGCGATCAGGACGTTGATGTTCGTCCCGTAGGCCTCCGGGAAGGTCAGTGCGATGTTCGCCGGAATGGTCCCGGGGTTCTCCGCGGTGAAGAGCTGGAACGAGACGACGTTCGCGACCGACAGCACCATCGCGACGGCCATGGTCTCGCCGAGCGCGCGGCCCAGTCCGAGCATCGACGCCGATACGATCCCGCTGCGGCCGAACGGGAAGACGGCCATCTTCACCATCTCCCAGCGCGTCGCGCCGAGGGCGAGCGCCGCCTCCTCGTGCAGGACCGGCGTCTGCAGGAAGATCTCGCGGCAGATGGCGGTGATGATCGGCACGACCATGACCGCCAGGACGATCGCCGCCGTGAAGATCGTCCGACCGGTGCTCGAGACCGTGCCGCTGAACAGCGGGAACCATCCCATGTTGGCGTTGAGCCACGCGTAGATCGGCTGCACCGCCGGCGCGAGGACCATGATGCCCCACAGGCCGAAGACGACCGACGGGACCGCCGCCAGGAGGTCGACGATGTAGCCGAGGGCCTGGGCCAGTCGGCGGGGGGCGTAGTGCGAGATGAAGAGGGCGACCGCCACAGACAGCGGCACGGCCATCAGCAGGGCGAGCAGGGACGCCCAGACCGTGCCGAAGGCCAGGGGGGCGACGTACGCCCAGAAGTTGCTGGTGAGAAGAGATGCGGTGTCGCTCGTCGCCGTCAGGCCCGGGATGGACTGGACGATGAGGAAGAGCGCGACAGCGGCGAGGGTGACGAGGATCATCGATCCTGCGAACAGCGCCGTGCCCGAGAACCAGCGATCTCCTGGCCGCTGTCTGACCTTGACGGCCGGAGCGGTAGTGGTGGTCATGGCGTCCTGTTCCTGCTGTGGGATTGAAGTTCGGTTCCCGGCCCGGTGCCTTCTGGGCACGCGGGCCGGGAACCGACTGACTACTCGGTGACGATCAGGTCGATCGCAGCGTTCACCTGCTCCGTGAGCGACTCGGAGATCGGGGCGCTGCCGGCAGCCTCAGCGGCGGCCTGCTGGCCCTCGGGGCTCGCGACGTACTGGAGGAAGCCCTTGACCAGCGCGGCGGTCGCGGGGTCGGTGTACTCCTCGCACGCGATCATGTAGCTGACGAGGACGATCGGGTAGACGCCGGCCTCTTCCGAGGTGCGGTCCAGCTCGATGGCGAGGTCGCCCTCGGTGCGGCCCTCTTCGAACGGCGAAGCGTCGACGATGGCGGCGGCGGCCTCGGGCGAGTACGTGACGAACTCGTCGCCGACCTGGACCGCAGCGGTCGCGAGTCCCTCCTCGGCGGCGCGCGACGCGTCGGCGTAGCCGACGGTCCCGTTGCCACCGGAGACGGCCGAGACGACGCCCGAGGTGCCCTGGGCGGCCTCGCCGCTCGGAGAGCGGCCACACGCCGTCGGGCTCGGAGGTCCAGACGTCCGGCGCGGTCGCGAACAGGTAGTCGGTGAAGTTCTCGGTCGTGCCCGAGTCGTCGGCGCGGTGCACCGGCGTCACGGCCAGATCGGGAAGAGCGACGCCCTCGTTCAGCGCCGCGATGGCCGGGTCGTTCCAGTTCGTGATGGTGCCGGCGAACAGGCCCGGCGATCGTGGCGGCATCGAGGTTGAGCTCGTCGACACCCTCGAGGTTGAAGATCACCGCGATGGGGGAGATGTAGGTCGGCAGCTCGATGATGTTCGTGTCCGCGACACAGCCGTCGAACGGGCCCGCCTCGAGCTCCTCGATCTTGAACGCGCGGTCGGATCCGGCGAATGCGACGGCACCGGCCTGGAACGACTCGCGGCCCGCGCCGGAACCGGCGGGGTCGTAGTTGATGGTCACGTCGGGGTTGGCACCCTGGAAGCCGGCGGTCCAGGTCTGGACCGCGACCTCCTGCGACGAGGCGCCCGAGCCGGCGAGTTCGCCGGAAAGACCAGCCGGAGCCGACGGGTCGGCCGGCGTTCCGCCGGCCTCGTTCGCGGCGCAGGCGGAGAGTGCGAGGGCCGCGATCGCGCCGATGGCGCCGATCTTGGCAATTCGGGTGAGCTTCACTGTGAATCCTTCACGGTTATCGGATGCGCGCCCTGGTGCGGGGCACGCACCGACCGTAGACAGCGACTCTTAAGAGAGTGGGCGATGACGGTGAACGGAAGGTGAACGCGGCAAGGTCAGACGGCAGAACGAAGTCCTCGCCGCAGAGATCTCGATGCGCTCGCCGGTGCTGGCTCCGCGACTAGACCTTCGGTGCGTGCGTTTCGATCGCGACGATGCCCGAACCGGGGTTGTCCACCGACAGGTGCACCACGGAGAACGCGCCGGCTTCGAGCGCCGATGCGCTGCCCAGGTACGACCCGCGGAGGGTGCCTGTGGCGAGGGCGATCTCCGTCAGGATCTCGGGCAGCACCGGGCCGTGCGTGCACAGCACCGCCGGCTTGCGCGTGCGCACCCTTTCGCCGATGATCGTGCGGGCGTCCGATCTGCCCTCTTCCCAGGCGTCCTGGCTGATCAGCTCGGTCTTGTCGATCTTGCGCCCGAGTGCCGCCGACAGGGGCTGCACGGTCTTCACGCATCGGACGGCGGGACTGGAGACGATCTTGCGCGTGCCGAACGCCAGCAGCGGGCCCACGATCGAGTTCGCCTGGCTGCGCCCGCGCGATGAGAGGGGTCGAGTCGCATCCGTGCCGTCCCACTCCTCGCGGGCGACGGCCTTGCCGTGGCGCAGCGCGATGATCGGGAACGTTCGCAGCACCCGCTCGTCGACGAGTCGCGCGAAATGCTCCAGGATCTCCGCGTCGACGGGATAGCTCAGCCGTTTGAACGCCTTCTTCAGGCTCACCCACTCCAGCGCGGCGATCTCCTTGTTCGGCACGAACGCCGACGAGCGGATCGCGGCATCCGTGGCCTCCGCGGCCCAGTAGTGCACGATCTTCTCGCGTCGGTTGGGCATCCGGTAGCGCGAGACCCCGACGGGAACGCCGAGGCTCACACGGATGCCGGTCTCTTCGAAGATCTCGCGGCTCGCGGTCTCGGCGAGCATCTCGCCGGGGTCCACCTTGCCCTTGGGCAGCGTGACGTCTTTATAGCGGGTGCGGTGGATGAGCAGGACCAGCAGCTTCCCTTCGACCACGCGCCACAGGACGCCTCCCGCCGCGTAGACGGCGGTCTCGGTCATCGCGCCGCCCGCGCCCGACGGCGACGCTGCACGTTGGTCATGGTGCGATCCTGGATGTCGACGAGCGGCTTGCCGTCCGCGTCGAGGCTGTGCCGCTTCCAGTCGCCCTCCGGGCCCAGCCACCACGAACTCGTGCCGTCGCTCATCGCGAGGGCGAACAGGTCGGACAGCTCCTGAAGGTGGGTCGGCGCCACCACGCGCACCAGGGATTCCACCCGGCGATCCAGGTTGCGGTGCATCATGTCGGCGCTGCCGATGTATACCTGCGGATCGCCGTCGTTCTCGAACATGAACAGGCGGGAGTGCTCCAGGTATCGGCCCAGGATGCTGCGCACCCTGATGTTCTCGCTCATGCCGGCGACACCGGGCTTGAGCGAGCAGATCCCGCGCACCCACACGTCGACGGGGACCCCGGCCTGACTCGCCTGGTAGAGCGCGTCGATGATCTGCTCGTCGACCATGGAGTTGACCTTGATGCGGATGCTGGAGGGCTTGCCCGCCAGGGCGTTGCGGCGTTCCTTGTCGATGAGCCGCAGAAGTCCCTTCCGCAGGTGCAGGGGCGCAACGAGAAGACGCTTGAACTTCTTCTCGATCGCGTAGCCGGACAGCTCGTTGAAGAGCCGGGTCAGGTCTCGCCCGACCTGGTCATCGACGGTGAACAGGCCGAAGTCCTCGTAGATGCGGCTCGTCTTCGGGTTGTAGTTTCCGGTGCCGAGGTGGCTGTAGTGACGCAGCCGCCCCTCCTCCTCGCGGATCACGAGCGCGAGCTTGCAGTGGGTCTTCAGGCCGACCAGCCCGTAAACGACGTGCACGCCGGCCTTCTCGAGCTTGCGCGCCCACACGATGTTCGCGGCCTCGTCGAAGCGCGCCTTCACCTCGACCAGCGCGAGCACCTGCTTGCCCGACTCGGCCGCGTCGATGAGCGACTGCACGATGGGACTGTCGCCCGAGGTGCGGTACAGCGTCTGCTTGATGGCCAGGACGTGCGGGTCCTTCGCGGCCTGTTCGAGGAACGCCTGCACGCTCGTGGCGAACGACTCGTAAGGGTGGTGCACGAGGACATCGGCCTTGCGGACGGCCGAGAAGATGTCGGAGCGGCCGTTCTGCTCCCGGGGCTTGAACGGCAGCGGCGTCGTCGGCACGTGCGGGGGGTAGTGCAGCTCGGGACGATCGATCCTCGCGAGATCGAACAGCCCACGCAGGTCGAGCGATCCGGGAAGCCGGTAGACCTCCTGCGCCGTGATGTCCAGCTCGCTGATCAGCAGATCGAGAGTCAGGTCGTCCATGTCGTCGCCGACCTCGAGGCGGATCGGCGGCCCGAACCGGCGGCGCAGCAGCTCGGCCTCGAGAGCCTGGATGAGGTTCTCGGTCTCGTCCTCCTCGATGACGACGTCCTCGTTGCGCGTAAGGCGGAACGCGTGATGATCGAGGATCTCCATGCCCGGGAAGAGGTCGTCGAGATGATTCGCGATGAGCTCTTCGAGCGGCAGGTAGCGCACCGTGTCGCCGTGCCGCGAGACATCCACGAACCGGGGCAGCATCGGGGGCACCTTGAGACGCGCGAATTCCTGGCGGCCCGTCCGGGCGTTGCGGATGCGGATCGCGAGGTTGAGCGAGAGGCCCGAGATGTACGGGAACGGATGTGCGGGGTCGACGGCCAGCGGCATCAGCACCGGGAAGACCTGCGCCTGGAAGTACTCGGACAGCCGGGCGCGCTCGTCGTCCTCGAGACCGTCCCACGAGATGACATCGATGCCCGCCTCGGCCAGCGCCGGGCGCACCTGGGAGGTCCAGGCATCCGCGTGCCTCAGCTGCAGCGCGTGCGCGTCAGCCGAGATGTCGGCGAGGACCTCCTGCGGGGAGCGGCCGACGTTCGTCGGAACGGCGAGTCCCGTGATGATGCGGCGCTTCAGTCCCGCGACGCGCACCATGAAGAATTCGTCGAGGTTGCTGGCGAAGATGGCGAGGAAGTTGGCGCGTTCGAGGACGGGAAGCGCCGGATCCTCCGCAAGTTCCAGCACACGCTGATTGAACGCGAGCCAGCTGAGCTCGCGATCGAGGTAGCGGTTGTCGGGCAGCTGCGAGTCGAAGACCTCGGACAGGTCGAAGTCGTCGTCGTCCGCGTCGCCGAGACCTGCGTCGAGCACGTCGTGTTCGATCATCCCTTCATCATTGCAGGGTGAAGTGACGAGTGTGTGAACGCTTCGACTCGCTGCGCTCGCCCAGGGGGACCGCTTCGACTCGCGCGACCGGCTGCGCTACGCGCCGGTGCGCTCGCGCGGAGCGGGGATCTGGTCGTCCTCGTAGACGTTGAAGCGGTAGCCGACGTTGCGAACGGTGCCGATGAGCTGCTCGAGATCTCCGAGCTTCGCACGCAGGCGTCGGACGTGCACGTCGACCGTGCGGGTGCCGCCGAAGTAGTCGTAGCCCCACACTTCGCTCAGCAGCTGCTCTCTGGTGAACACGCGTGACGGGTGGGTGGCGAAGAAATGGAGGAGCTGGAACTCCTTGTACGTCAGGTCGAGAGGCTTCCCGTGCACCTTCGCGGAGTAGGAGGACTCGTCGATCGTGATGCCCGACGTCTGAATGCGGGTCGAGACCTGCTCCTTGGTCATCCGGCCGATCGCGAGGCGGATGCGCGCATCTACCTCGGCGGGGCCGGCGGTGACGAGGATGACGTCATCGACGCCCCAGTCGGTCGAGACGGCGGTCAGCCCGCCTTCGGTGACGACGAGGAGCAGCGGGGCATCGAGCCCCGTCGTGTTGAGGATCTTGCACAGCGACTTCGCACCGACCAGGTCGATGCGCGCGTCGACGAAGATGATGTCGGCACTGGGCGCGTTGACCAGCTGCGCGGGCTCGGCAGGGATCTGCCGGACGCGGTGGCTCAGAAGCTCCAGCGAGGGCAGGACTGGCGAGCCTCCGTGTGCGGAGCTCAGAACGAGAAGCTGTGCCAAAAACGCCGTCCTCCCGGCGCGGCGGGCGGCGCCGTTGCACCCAGTTTAGCTTGGCGCGCCATCCCCACCGTTCTGATCCCTTTCCGGCTCCTCGGCGCCACGGTCCGAAGCATCCGTGCGCCGAAGCGCTGCGTGCGCGACAATGTACCCGTGGCAACCCCGGAACTGGCTCCCCGACGCACCTTCGGAGGTGTGGTCGCGGTGTGGGTGACCGCAGCGCTCATCGGCATCGCGATCGGTCTGTTCGCCCCTCCGGAGTGGCGGGCCGCGTGGTTGACGGTGGGCCTCGGCGGCTGCCTCGTGGTGGCGTTCGGGATCCAGCTGTGGTTCGGCCGCTCGCAGGGCTTCACCGAGCGGGTGGCCGCGAGTACGCTCGGGGCGCTCCTGGTGCTGGGGGTGATCAGCCTGGGCTTCGGACTGTCGTCGATCGTGCCGGGCTAGCATCACGAGCCGCTGGGTCGCGCACCCCGGGCGCGCCCGACGCGCGGCCGAGGAATCGGATTAGACTCGACGCATGGATCTCGTCGCGCTCGAACTCTTCTACGTCGGGCTTCTCGGACTCGCGTCGCTCGCGATTGCGTTCGTCTCCGTCGTCGTGATCAAGAACCTCTATCGCGGCCAGCGCTGACGGCGGTCACGTCGTGATCGACCTTCCCACCGATCTGCCCGCTGACCTCGCGCCGCTGTCGTGGCTCATCGGCGTATGGGAGGGCACGGGTGTGATCGACTACGAGACTGCAGATCACCGGTTCGCGGGCGAGTTCGTCCACCGCGTCAGCTTCAGCCATGACGGGGGCACGTACCTGAACTACGCGGCGAGCGCGTGGCTCCTCGACGATTCGCCGGCTCCGGACGACGGTGATCGGGCGCGCAGTGCGCTCGTCTCCGAGATGGGCTACTGGCGTCTCTCGCGCGCAGCGACCGATGCCGAGGCCGGTCCTGGGCTGCTGCCTGGCGTCGGTGCCACGGTCGAGCGCTCGGCGGGCGACGTCGAGGTGCTCCGCAACGCCGAGGGCGGGTTCGACATCGAGGTGTCGATCGTGCATTCGGACGGGTTGAGCGAGCTGTACCTCGGCCAGATCCGCGGTCCGCGCATCGACATCGTGACCGACGCGGTCGTGCGTACCGCGGGCGCGAAGCCGTACGCGGCCGCGGCCCGCATGTACGGCCTCGTGGATGCGCACCTGCTCTGGGCGTGGGACATCGCCGCCCTCGGCCGCGAACTGTCCTCGCACGCCTCTGCACGTCTCGCGCGGGTCGACTGATGCTCGGGCCATTCGCACGCATCACCGGCGCCGTCGGCGACGAGTCCGGACTCCGCCATCTCGGCAACCCCCTGGGCGAGCAGCGCGCCCTTGCGTCGGGCGTTGCCGTCGCACCGCTGCACGATCGGGCGGTGCTCGCAGTCGCCGGTGAGGATCGGCTGTCGTGGCTGGACTCCCTCACGTCGCAGGCGCTCACCCGCCTGGCGCCGGGGGTGAGCACCGAATTGCTGGTGCTGGATCCGCACGGCCACATCGAGCATGCGGCATCCGTTCTCGACGACGGCGAGACGACGTGGCTCATCGCCGATCGCGGCGATGCCGACGGACTGCTCTCGTGGCTGCGCAAGATGCGGTTCCGGCTGCGGGTCGACCCGCGGGACGCGAGCGATGAGTACGCCGTCCTGGGCGGGACGCGCGCGGGACTCGCGGCCGTGCTCCCGGCCGCACCCGCCGGCGTGCCCCTGGTGTGGACCGATCCCTGGCCGAACATCGCCGCGGGCGGCCATGCCTACGCGCACGTCGAGCCGCACCCCGGCACGCAGCGCGATTGGGCCGAGGCGATCGTTCCGCACGCCGAAGAGGAGCGTGTCGCGGATGCCGCAGCCGCGGGCGATCTGCGCCTGGCCGGGCTCGCGGCGTCGGACGCCCTGCGGATCGCCGCGTGGAGGCCACGCTGGGCGAACGAGGTCGACGATCGCGCCCTGCCGCACGAGCTCGACTGGCTCCGGACGGCCGTGCACCTCGAGAAGGGCTGCTATCGCGGCCAGGAGACCGTTGCCAAGGTGCACAACCTGGGTCACCCCCCTCGGCGCATCGTCGCGCTGCAGCTGGACGGGAGCGATTCGGTGCTGCCGGCTCGCGGAGACCAGGTCTTCGCCGGAGACAACGCCGTAGGCACCGTCACCTCCGCTGCGCTCCACTTCGAGGAGGGCCCGATCGCGCTCGCCGTCGTGCGCCGCAACACCGCGACCGATGCGCGGCTCATCGTACGCACCTCCGACGGCGACATCGCCGCCGCACAGGAGGTCATCGTCCCTCCCGAGGCCGGAGCGACGGCGAACATCCCGCGTCTGCCCCGGCTCGGCCGCCGAGCGGGCTGAAGGCTGCTCGTGGGCGACACTCCGGAGCCGACCACGACCGCCATCGCCACCGGCTGGCGCCGGCGCGTGGATCCGCGCCGAGGGCTCGCACGCGTCCGGCACTCCTCTGTCGCGATCCTGCAGATCGTCGTCGCGACGACGGGCGCCTACGCCTTTGCGCACTACGTGCTCGGGCATCCTGCGCCGCTGCTGGCTGCGACGGTGTGCGTCTCGAGCCTTGGACTCGTCCGCGACGCCCGACCGCGTCGTGTGCTCGAGACCGTCCTCGGGATGCTGGTGGGAATCCTGGTGGCCGAGCTGCTTCTCCTCGCGGCCGGGCCGGGCTGGTGGCAGCTCGCCCTCGCCCTCGGCCTCACGCTCGTCGTGGCGCGCTTCCTCTCGGCGCAGGCGAGCTTCGCGATCGCCGCGGCCATCCAGGCGCTGATCGTGATGGTGATCCCCGCCAACGCGCCCTTCCTGCGTCTGGTGGACGGTGTCGTCGGGGGCGTGGCGGCGCTGGTGGTGACCGCATTGATCCCCCGGACGCTGCAACGTGACGAAGGCCGCGACGGAGCGGCGGTCTATCGGGCGATGGATTCCACGATGGCCACCCTGGCGCAGGCGCTGCGCCGCGGCGATCGCCTTCGGGCTGAGCGCGGTCTCGAGAAGGCGCGAGCACTGCAGCCCCACGTGGACGCGTGGTCGACGTCGTTGGACTCCGGAATCGCCATCGCCCGGATCTCGCCCTTCCTGCGCCGCCAGCGGTCCGAGCTGCTGCGCCACGAGCGCATCCGGCAGTCCACCGACCTCGCGACCCGCAATCTGCGGGTCATCGCGCGTCGTACCGTGTACCTGTCCGACGACAGCCTTCCGCGCCCGATCGCAGCCGACCTGCTCGGCGAGCTCGCCCGCGCCGCCGAGCTGGTCGGGCAGTCGCTGACCGACATCTCGCTGGAACCGGTCGCCCGCGAAGCCGTCCGGGTCGTCGCCGGGCGGCTCGACCCTGCGCTGGTGATGCCGGACGCCTCACTGGGCGACCAGAATCTCATCGCGGCGCTGCGCCCGTTCGCCGTCGATCTG
Organism: uncultured Actinomycetota bacterium; assembly: GCA_963772625.1. Lineage (GTDB taxonomy): Bacteria > Actinomycetota > Actinomycetes > Actinomycetales > Microbacteriaceae > Microbacterium. Next base: position 720,372 of record CAVYXT010000004.1, read on the forward strand.
CTCACCGCCACCGGCATGTCCAGCGCGGAGGCACGCGCCTGCGTGCCGCGGATCTGACACGTCTGCGAGGGGGTCGGATGCAGGAATGTCCGCCGACCGCGCAGCGACGGGTTCGGCAGGACCGCATGGATATCATGGGGCAATGACCGCGCCCTATACGCTGATCCTCCTCCGTCACGGCCAGAGCGAATGGAACAAGCTCAACCTCTTCACCGGGTGGGTGGATGTCCGGCTCAGCGAACAGGGCAAAGCCGAAGCCATCCGCGGCGGCGAGCTGATCGCCGAAGCAGGGATCCTCCCGGACGTGCTGCACACATCGGTCCTCAGCCGGGCGATCCAGACGGCCGACATCGCACTCGACGCCGCGGATCGGCTGTGGATCCCGGTCAAGCGCAGCTGGCGGCTCAACGAGCGCCATTACGGCGCGCTGCAGGGCAAGGACAAGGCGCAGACGCTCGACGAGTTCGGTCCGGAGCAGTTCATGCTGTGGCGTCGCTCGTTCGATGTGCCGCCGCCGCCCCTGGCCGACGACTCGGAGTTCAGCCAGGTCGGCGACCCGCGCTATGCCGGCATCGACGGGGCCGTGCCCCGCACCGAATCCCTCGCGCTCGTCATCGACCGTTTCCTGCCGTACTGGGAGAACGACATCGTGCCCGACCTCCGCGCCGGCGGCACCGTCCTGGTCACCGCGCATGGCAACTCGCTCCGCGGATTGGTGAAGCACCTCGACGGCATCAGCGACGCCGACATCGCCGAGCTCAACATCCCGACCGGCATCCCGCTCGTCTACCGACTCGACGAGAACCTCGAGCCGCTCGGTCCGGGTGAGTACCTGGACCCGGAAGCAGCAGCCGCAGGAGCCGCCGCCGTCGCCAGTCAGGGAAAGAAGTAGCGGCGCACCGTCACGGAAGCAGAGAGCGGATGACCCTCAGGGGCCATCCGCTCTCTGCTTGCGTGCCCCGCTATGAAGCGGGGGTGGGTGTCGCGGTGATGATGTCGATCGAGTCGGTCTCGATGGTCCAGTCGCCGGTCGAGAGGTACACGACCTTCTTGGCGACCGAGACGGCGTGGTCGGCGAACCGCTCGTGGTACCGGCTCGCGAGCGTCGCGTCGACGGTCGCGGACGCCTCGCCCTGCCAGGTGTCGCTGAGCACCTTCTCGAAGACGCTCACATGCAGGTCGTCGAGCTTGTCGTCGTCGTTGCGGATCTCCTCCGCGAGGGCCTTGTCCTCGGTGCGCAGCAGCTCGGTGAGCTTGCGTGCGACGTTGACGTCGAGCTGTCCCATCTTGATGAAGGTCGACTTCAGACCCTTGGGGATGGCCCGCTCGGGGAAGCGCATGCGGGTGAGCTGGGCGATGTGCTCGGCGATGTCGCCCATACGCTCGAGGGACGCGCTGATCCGAAGTGCGCTGACCACGATGCGCAGATCACGCGCGACGGGCTGCTGGCGAGCGAGGATCTCGATGGCCAGTTCGTCGAGGGCGATCGCCTTCTCGTCGATGATGGCGTCCGCTTCGATGACCTCTTCGGCCAGGGCGACGTCGCTCGAGCTGAACGCCCGCGTGGCTTTGTCGATGGCGATCGTGACGAGTTCGGCGATCTCGACGAGGCGTCCCTGGACGTCCTCGAGCGACTGATGGAAGACTTCGCGCATTGCAGCACCTTTCGTGTTCCGCAGCAGGCACACGCCTCGCGACCCTGGCGATTGTCGCCATCGAAGGTTAACGAACGGTGCCGCGAGAGTGAATAGTAGCGGCCCCGGTCTGCGGTCGGCTGAAACCGGACGGAGTGATCGCAGCGTCGCCTTTACGCTTGAAGCATGGACACGACGCAGCTTGCGCTGCTCGCCCTGCTCCTGGGGGCGATCATCGGGGGCTGCGTCTCGGCCGTGATCGTCGCCGCAATGCGTGCGCGCGATCATGCGCGCGCCGAGACCTCGTCCGTGATTCCCGACGGCGTGCGCGGCGTCCTGCACGGAATGGATGACGCCGCGGTCGTCGTGGACACGTCGTCCACGGTTCTGGCAGCATCCGCCGCCGCCGTTCTGTTCCACCTGGCCGAGGGGAGCGTCCTCCCGTCGGACGAGCTGCGCGGGGTCGCGCGCCGCGTGCGGGCCGACGAGACCGCCGCGACCGTCACACTGCGCCTGCGCCGCGGGGCACCGCCGGCGGAACCGCGGCTGGTCGTGGTGCGCGCCACCCGCATCTCGCCTCGGCTGACGCTCCTCGTCCTGCGCGACATCACCGAGCGGGAGCGCGTCGAGCAGATGCGGCGGGACTTCGTCGCGAACACGAGCCACGAGCTGAAGACGCCGGTCGGTGCTGTCAGCCTGCTCGCGGAGGCGATCGAGTCGGCGGCCGACGACCCCGACCAGGTGCGCAACTTCGCCTCACGACTGACGGCCGAGGCCTCCCGTCTCGCGCTCCTCACGTCGCGCATCATGAACCTCTCGCGGCTTCAGGCTGCGGACGAGCTCACCGAAGAGCGCGACGTCGCGGTCGACGAGATCGTCGCATCCGCCGTCGAGGCGCACGCGATCCAGGCGGGCTCGGCCGGGGTCGAGATCGTGCGCGGTGGCACGCGGGGCCTTTACGTGCGCGGAGACGCGCAGATCCTGAGCGAGGCGGTCGGCAATCTGCTCGCGAACGCCATCGCCTACTCGCCGAAGGGCTCGAACGTGGGCGTGGGCGTCAAGACCGTCGACCAGGTGGTCGAGATCGCCGTCACGGACCGCGGCATCGGCATCGCCGAGGGCGATCAGGATCGCGTCTTCGAGCGCTTCTACCGCGCCGATCAGGCACGTTCCCGCCGGACCGGCGGAACCGGCCTCGGACTCGCGATCGTCAAGCACGCCGTACAGCGCCACGGCGGAGAGGTGAGGCTGTGGTCGCGGCCCGGTCGCGGCTCCACTTTCACGATCCGACTGCCACTGATCGAGCCGCCGGCCGATCAGGTGCGCCCGAAGCGCCCCAAGAAGACGAAGCGGCAGGCGCCGGTCACACCGTCTCAGCGGACGGCATCCCCGCCGGCGGCGCCTCAGCCGACTCCGCCTCCGCCGGCGTCCCAGCCGACGACGCCCCGCCCCACGGCATCCCACCCCACGAATGGAGCACCCGCATGACTCGCGTCCTGATCGTCGAGGACGAGCCGGATCTGGCCGATCCCCTCGCCTACCTCCTGCGCCGAGAAGGCTACGAGGTCGAGATCGCCGAGGACGGACCGTCGGCGCTCGTCGCCTATCGCGACCGCGGCGCCGACATCGTGCTGCTCGATCTGATGCTGCCCGGCATGTCCGGCACGGAGGTGTGCCGTCAGATCCGGGCCACGTCGCGGGTGCCGATCATCATGCTGACGGCGAAGGACTCGGAAGTGGACATCGTGGTCGGGCTCGAGCTCGGCGCCGACGACTACGTGACCAAGCCCTACTCGGCGCGCGAGCTGCTGGCGCGGATGCGCTCGGTGCTTCGGCGGGTGGCGCAGGTCGAGGCCGACCTGGAGGATCACATCCTCGACGGCGGGCGAGTGGTGCTCGACATCGATCGGCACACCGTGGCCGTCGACGGGCGCGAGATAAGCATGCCGCTGAAGGAATTCGAGCTCCTCGAGGTGCTGATGCGCAATGCCGGGAGGGTGCTGACCCGAGGTCAGCTCATCGACCGGGTGTGGGGAACCGACTACTTCGGCGACACGAAGACCCTCGACGTGCACATCAAACGGATCCGGTCGCGGATCGAACAGCACCCGAGCGAACCCTCCATGCTCATGACGGTACGTGGCCTGGGCTACCGGTTCGAGGGCTGACGCCGCACAATTCGGCGTGAGCCCGGCTGACCGCGCTCGATCAGGGGGCGAGGTCGGTGAGGTAGTCCAGCGACCCGTCGAGCACGGGCACCGTGAACAGGACGCCCTCGCTGTCGCCGGACTGGAAGTACATCGGCAGGTCGGCGCCCGGCTTGGTGTTGATGTCTTCGAGCAGCAGCGGCTCGGTCTCTTCGTTTCCGAGGCTGAGGACGGTGTTGGCGGGGACGCGGATCTCCTCCGTCGACTTCGAGGATCCTTCGCCGTACTCGATCGTCAGCGTGTGGGAGTCGGACGTCTGGTTGACGATCGCGGCGACCAGGTTGCCGTCGGTGCCGTCCTCGTCGGCGACGATCAGGACATTGCGGACCTGGAGGGGGCCGGAGTCGGGGATGTTGACCCCGTCAGACGGCGAGTACTGGATGGCGGTGGCCTGCGTCGAGAGCATGGCGCAGCCACTCGATCCGAGGACCACGAGGGCGCCTACGGCGAGCGACGCGATGAGGCGCGATTTCACGGATCCTCCCGGGACGGATGATGGCATCCCTAGCATTCTAGGGGGTCGCCGACACACGCGCGGAGGCGCGCGTGAGAGCGGAAACGCGCGCGCGCGAGGGGTGGGCGGCGAACCTTACCGTATGTGCGCCTGTGGTATCCTGGAGGTTGCCGAAAGGACATAACTCCATGCTTTTTGAGGTTGGCGAAACCGTCGTTTACCCGCACCACGGGGCCGCGACGATCATCGAAGTCAAAGACCGGGTCATCAAGGGCGAGACCAAGAAATATCTGAAGCTCAACGTCACTCAGGGCGATCTCATCATCGAGGTACCCGCGGAGAATGTCGACCTCGTCGGCGTGCGCGACGTCATCGGCAAAGAGGGCCTCGACCGCGTCTTCGAGGTGCTGCGCGCACCTTTCACCGAAGAGCCCACGAACTGGTCGCGCCGCTACAAGGCGAACCTCGAGAAGCTCGCTTCAGGTGATGTCATCAAGGTCAGCGAGGTCGTTCGCGACCTGTGGCGTCGTGACCAGGACCGCGGCCTCTCGGCCGGCGAGAAGCGCATGCTCGCCAAGGCGAAGCAGATCCTCATCTCCGAGCTCGCGCTCGCCGAGAAGACCGACGAAGAGCAGGCAGGCGCCATCCTCGACGAGGTCCTCGCCAGCTAGATTGAGGGCGTGCCCTTCGACGCAGCTCAGGAACCGCTGCCTGTGCCCCGCATCGCGGTGATCGTCGTCGCGGGAGGATCGGGCACACGCCTGGGCGCGACCGTACCGAAGGCGTTCGTCGGCATCGACGAGCACACGATGCTGCGTCATGCCCTCGTCCGCGTCTTCGCCGGCCCGGAGGCGCAGGTGATCGTGGTCGCGCCCACGGGACGCGAAGGCGACGCGCTCACCGACGCGATCGCCGCGGCCGGTGATCGGCGCGACCTGGTCTCGGTGGTGACCGGCGGCGCGAGCCGCCAGGCATCCGTCTCGGCCGGCATCGACGCGCTGTGGGGAGACGTCGAGGTGGTGCTGGTCCACGACGCGGCGCGGGCGCTGACCCCGCCCGAAGTTTTCGAGCGGGTGGTCGCCTCCGTCGACGCCGGAAACTCCGGTGCGATCCCCGCCCTGCCCGTCATCGACACGATCAAGAGGGTCGAGTACGCCCGCGTGGTGTCGGCCGTCGACCGGGCCGAGCTCTCGGCGGCTCAGACTCCGCAGGGCTTCCGCCGGGGCATCCTGGTGGCCGCCTACCGGTCCGCCGACCAGGAGTACACCGACGACGCGGCCCTGGTCGCCGCAGCCGGCCACGAAGTGGCCGTCGTCCAGGGCGACGCGCTCGCGTTCAAGATCACGACACCCGCTGACCTCGAGCGTGCGCGGTCGCTCGTCGCGCAGCATCCGCTCTCTCCCTCAAGAGCGCGCATCGACCACCCGCCGGCCGTTCCGCGTGTCGGGGTCGGTACCGACGTGCACGCATTCGGAGGCGACGGGTCGCTCTGGCTGGCCGGCCTCGAATGGCCCGGCGAGCCGGCGTTGTCGGGGCACTCCGACGGCGATGCGGTCGCGCACGCGATCGTCGACGCGCTGCTGTCGGCCGCGGGCCTCGGCGACATCGGGACGCATTTCGGCACCGACCACCCCGAGTACGCCGGCGCTCACGCCGAGGCATTCCTCGGGCGGACCGCTGCCCTGCTGGGCGAGGCGGGGTGGCGCGTGGGCAACGTGGCCGTGCAGGTGCAGGCGAACCGGCCGCGCTTCGCGGCGCGGCGCCAGGAGGCGGAGGCGGTGCTGTCCGCCGCGCTGGGCGGTGCGCCGGTCTCGGTGTCGGCGACGACGACCGACGGACTCGGCTTCCCCGGCCGCGGCGAGGGCGTCGCCGCTTTCGCGATGGCGCTCGTCACACCCGCCTGAGGGCGGGGCGGCGCTCAGAGCGTGCGGGTCATGAACACCGAGAACGGGTCGTCGGTGTATCCCTCGAACGGACCGCACCGGGTGAAGCCCTCGCTCTCGTACAGGCGCTGAGCGGGCACGAAGTCGTCGGGGCTGCCGGTCTCCAGCCACAGGCTCGTCATGCCGCGCTCCCGGGCGGCCGCCATGATGTGCAGCAGGATCGCCCGGCCGACACCGCTGCCGCGGAAGCGGTCGTCGACCCGCATCGACTTCAGTTCGCCGCGCTCGGCGTCGATCTCCTTCAGTGCGCCGATGCCCGCGAGCTCGCCGCCGATCCACGCCGACCAGAACGTGATGGACGGATGCCGGAGGCCCTCGAGGTCGAGCGCGTGCACGCTCTCGGGCGGCGACGTGTCGTGCATGCCCTCGAGGTGGCGGGTGATCAGCGCGCGGATGGCGTCGCCGCTGAGGTCGTCGACGCGGATCTCGATGCTCGGCACGCTCATCCCTCCACCGCGAACGGAACCGGGTCGCGCGGCGCGCGCGACCCCCACGCGAGCAGAGCGAGACCGGCGGCGAGCACGGCGAGCCCCAGGATCGCGAGCAGCGAGAGCCGCTCGCCGAGCACCACGATGCCCAGGATGCTGGCGGTCAGCGGTTCGCCGAGCGTGAGTGTCGCCGCCGTCGCGGCGGTGAGCCCGCCGAGCCCCCACGTGAACATCACGTAGGCGATCGAGATCGTCGCGATGCCCAGCCACAGCGCCATGATGAGCCCGGAGGGCGTGGCCAGCCAGCCGAGGTAGACGAACGGGAGCACGAGAGCCGACAACACGGCCGAACTCGCACCCATCGCCCCGACGACCGTGAAAGGATCCCAGCCCTGATCGAGCAGTCTGCGCTGCACATTCGCGATGACGGCGAACGTCGCACCGGCGCCGATCGACGCCCACCAGGCCCACCGGGTCGGTGCCGCCCGCACCGCCCGCCTCTCCGCCGAAGCCGAGCAGCACGACACCGACGGTCGCGAGGGCGGTCGCCGACATCCACGTGCTGCTGGGCACGCGGCGGGTCAGGCCCCATTCGAGGAGCCCCGCCAGGATGGGCGCCGAGCCCAAGGCGACGACCGTTCCGACCGCGACGCCGTTCCGCTCGGTGCCGAGGAAGAACAGGGGCTGATACAGCGCCAGACAGAACCCGGTCAGCACCATGAGCGCCAGCGGGCGGATGCCGCCCTTCGACAGGCTCAGGGACCGCGGCGGTGCGACGGTCGATCGTGCGCGCGTGCCGTCGGGCGAGCGCGAACGCGAGAATCGCGAGCCCCGTGCCGCCGATCACCAGACGGACGGCGCCGACCGAGAGCGGAGTTGTGTCGTCCGGTCCGAGCGCCATCGACGTGCCGGTCGTGCCGAACAGCAGGGCAGCCGCGAGGACGGCCAGGACGTAAAGCACCATTCAGTTCTACAGGCACACCACCCGCGCGGCCGATTCGGCGAGGACGTTCGGCCCGCCTGAGCTGGTGAGCAGCCGGTGGAAGGTGGGCTCTCGGCGGGCGGGACGTGCACCCTCGCGCCGGGGACGTGCACTCTCGCGCCGGGGACGTGCACTCTCGGCGGCGGGGACGGCGGGCGGGACGTGCACTCTCGGCAGCCCGGGTCACGGCCAGGTTCGCCGAATGCCCCGCCGGTAGGCTGGTGCGGTGACACCCGGTTCATCGCCCGTGAGGCTCTACGACACCAAAGCGCAGGCGCTGCGCGATTTCGTGCCGCTCGACCCCTCGAACGTGACGGTGTACGTCTGCGGCCCGACGGTGCAGTCCGGGCCGCACATCGGGCACCTCCGCGGAGCGTTGAGCTTCGACATCCTGCGCCGCTGGCTCACCCACCGGTTCGGTCGCGTCACGTTCGTCCGCAACGTCACCGACATCGACGACAAGGTGCTCGCCAACGCGACCGAGGCCGAACCGTGGTGGGCCCTGGCGTACCGGATGGAACTCGCATTCTCGAGCGCGTATGCCGCGATCGGCATCGCACCGCCGACCTACGAACCGCGGGCAACGGCTTCCATCCCGCAGATGCAGGAGCTCATCGAGCGGCTCATCGATGCAGGTCACGCCTACGCTTCGACGGGCTCAGCGACCGGCGAGGGGGACGTCTACTTCGACGTCCGGTCCTGGCGGGAGTACGGCGCGCTCACCCGCCAGTCGCTCGACGCGATGGAGCCCGCACAGGATGCCGACCCCCGTGGCAAACGCGACCCGCGCGACTTCGCGCTGTGGAAAGGCGCGAAGTCTGACGAGCCCGAGAGTGCGACCTGGGAGTCGCCATGGGGGCCGGGCCGCCCGGGATGGCACATCGAGTGCTCGGCCATGTCGCGTCGCTACCTCGGCCCCGAGTTCGACATCCACGGCGGCGGCCTGGACCTCCGCTTCCCGCATCACGAGAACGAGCTCGCCCAGTCCACCGCGGCGGGGGATCCCTTCGCCCGATACTGGGTGCACAACGGGCTGGTCAGCGTCGGCGATCAGAAGATGTCGAAGTCACTGGGCAATTTCGTGCTCGCGGAGGACGTTCTGCGCGAACGCGACCCGCTCGTGGTGCGCTACGCCCTCGCGGCGGCGCACTACCGCTCCAGCCTGGACATCACCCCGTCCTCGTTCGACGAGGCGGAGACGGCGCTCGAGCGGATTCGCAGCTTCCTCGAGCGGGGCGTTCGAGCCCTCCGGGATTCCTTCTCGGACGTGCGCATCGACGCGACCGTGCCGGAGCGCTTCGCCGTGGCGATGGACGACGACCTGAGTGTTCCGCAGGCGCTCGCCGTGCTGCACGAGACCGTTCGCGTCGGCAACACGGCGCTCGACGAGGGCGATCACGATGCGACGGCGCGCGCGTTCGCGGATGTCGCGATCATGACCGGTGTGCTCGGGATCGACCCGCTCGACCCCGCGTGGCGCTCGAATGCGGACGGAGTCGAGGCGGCCGCGCTGGATGCGCTCGTGACCAGCCTGATCGGCCAGCGTGCGGACGCGCGAGCCGCGAAGGACTGGGCGGCGGCGGACCGCATCCGCGACGCCATCGCCGCTGCGGGTATCACGCTCGAGGACGGTGCCGACGGCACCCGCTGGGCGCTTGCGGAAAGCAGCTCTCCCGCAGGCGGGTCACCGGGCGCCGCCCGGCACCCGGAAGAAGAATTGCTCGGGGCACAGCCCGAGATGAAGGAGTGACTCATGGCCGGCAGTAAGCCCGGGCGCCCGGGCGCCAGCAGAGGCAAGAAGGGCCCCCTCAAGGGCACGGGCGGCAAGAACAAGCGCTCGCTCGAGGGTCGCGGACCAACCCCGAAGGCCGAAGACCGTGCCTGGCACCCCGCCGGCAAGCGGAAGGCGGCTCAGGAGCGGTACGCGGCCGCCGGCGGCAAGGGAAAGCCGGCAGGTCAGCCTGCTTCGCGGCCGCGTGCGGCGAAGAAGGACGACGACACCGAGGTGGTGACCGGGCGCAACTCGGTGCTCGAAGCCCTACGGGCGAAGATCCCCGCGACCGCGTTCTACATCGCCCAGCGCGTCGAGATGGACGATCGCGTGAAAGAGATGCTGTCGATCGCGACCCACCGCGAGATTCCCGTCATGGAGGTCACGCGCCCCGAGCTGGATCGGATGGCCGGCTTCGACGGCGTGCACCAGGGCGTCGCGCTGAAGGTTCCGCCGTACGAATACACACACCCGCAGGACCTGCTCGAGAAGGTCATCGAGCGCGGTCAGACTCCGCTGTTCGTCGCGCTCGACGGAGTGACCGACCCGCGCAATCTCGGTGCGATCATCCGCTCGACCGGTGCGTTCGGCGGGCACGGCGTGATCCTGCCGCAGCGTCGCTCGGCCAGCGTCAACAGCGCCGCCTGGAAGACCAGCGCCGGGGCGGCGGCCCGCATCCCGGTGGCGATCGCGCCGAATCTGACATCCACGCTCAAGGACTTCAAGAAGCAGGGCGTGTTCGTGCTGGGGCTGGACGGAGGAGGGGACGTGTCGCTGCCGGCTCTCCAGCTCGCCGACCGACCCGTGGTGATCGTCGTCGGGTCCGAGGGCAAGGGGCTCTCGCGCCTCGTCAGCGAGACCTGCGACCAGATCGTGTCCATTCCGATCGACGCGGCCACCGAGTCGCTGAACGCCGGCATCGCGGCATCCGTCGCCCTGTACCAGGTCTCGACGCTGCGCACCCGCGAGGACTGACCCGCGCGGCATCACCGCGCGGCAAGCAGCAGGGCGGCGTTGCGCGGGTCGGGCGCGAGCTCACCGCGTTCGATGCGATAGGCGACGTCGACGAGTGCGCTGTTCACGGGCGTCTCGACGCCCAGACGGACGCCCTCGGCGGCCACGAGTCCATTGAGGTCGCCCGCCTCGCTCCGCCGCCCGCGCCGCCAGTCCTGCAGGACCGTCGTGGTGGCACCCGCCACGACGAAACGGTCGTAGAGAACGTCGAGCATCGTGTCGACGAGCGCATCGGCGTTCTCGAGATCCGCCGCGGTGAGACCGAAGATCGGCAGGGGCGGGTGACCGAGGGCGCGTCCCACCGTGAGCGCTTCGTTCCCCGCCCCGACCATCACCGCCCGCATCCCCGGAATGTCGAGGGCATCGAGCATCGGCAGCCCGAGCGCCGCGGTCGGCACCAGCACCGAGCAGTTGCTGACCAGCTTCATCCACTTCGCGGCCGCGATGTCGGCGATAGCGTTCGACCCGTCCCGAGGAGGAGAGCAGTTCGGCCACGACATCGGCGCGAGGATCCGCGTCGACGGCGAACCACGACCGCTCCGGCGCCGTATGCCGATGTACGACGCCGGGCTCGTCCATCGTCGACGACACCTCGATGACCGTGCCGATCGCACGGTGCGCGCCGACCGCGGCCGCCACGGCATCCGTCGTCATTCCGTTCTGCACCGCAGCGACCACGCCGTCCTCGGCTATGAGAGGGGCGATCAGCTCGGCCGACCACCGCGTGTCGTAGGCCTTCATCACGATCAGGACCACATCGAACGGATGCCGCAGCTCCGCGACTTCGCACACGTGCGCCACCTGCGGCTCGACGCGCAGCTCGCGATCCGCCATCTCGATCCGGAGCCCGTGCTCGCGCATCGCGGCGACGTGCGCCGGCCACTGCTCGACAAGGGTCACATCGCGACCCGCGGCGATGAGATCCGCGCCGATCGAGGCGCCGTTGGCCCCCGCACCCACGATCGCGATGCGCGTCATCGGTCTCCTTCGCCCAGCTGGACCACCGCGAGGGACATCGCACGCTGAATTCAGTGCCATTGAACAGACGGGCCGGAAACAGGTTGCGATTCGTCCCCCTCGAGGACAGAGTGTAAATCAACGCTGAACAAATCTCGAAGAGGAGATGTGATGAGCACACCCGACAGCGCCCCCAAGGCCGAGGATTTCACCGCCGATCGGCCGTTCGTGTTCCGCAACGCGATCGTGATCACCGTCGACTCGCCCGGCGTGCTGGACGACGCCGACGTGCTGGTGCGCGGTGAGACGATCGAGGCGGTCGGGCCGCATCTCGAGGTTCCCGAAGGGACGCTCGAGATCGACGCACGCGGTGGCATCCTCACGCCCGGCTTCATCGACTCGCACCGGCACATGTGGCAGACCGCGCTGCGCGGCTACGGCGGCGACTGGGCGCTGAGCCAGTACTTCGTCTTCTACTACCTGCAGTGGGGACAGGTGTTCCGACCCGAGGACGTCTACGCCGGCAACCTGCTGAGCGCCCTCGAATCGGTCGACACGGGCGTGACGACGACGCTCGACTGGTCGCACGGCCTGCGCAACCCCGAGTACGGCGAGGCCGCCCTCCAGGCGTTCCGCGAGATCCCCGGACGGTTCGTGCTCGGCTACGGCAATTACCTCGGCGCGCCCTGGGAGTGGGCGAATGCACCGGAGTTCCGGCGATTCGTCACCGACAACTTCAACGCGCCGAACGACATGCTCGGCCTGCAGCTGGCCTTCGACGTCCCCGGCGCGGCGGAATTCCCCGAGCGCGGCGCGTTCGAGGCGGCGCGCGAGCTCGGACTGCGAGTGACCACCCACGCGGGCGTCTGGGGCGCGACCACCGACACGGCGATCACGCAGATGTACGACGCCGGGTTCATGACGCCCGAGATCTGCTACGTCCACGCCAGCTCGCTCAACGAGCAGAGCTACCAGAAGATCGCGGCGACCGGCGGGACGGTGTCGGTCGCGACCGAGTCGGAGCAGAGCGCCGGCCAGGGGTACCCCTCGAGCTGGGCGATCCGCAGGTACGGCATCCCCGCGTCGATCTCGATGGACACCAGCGTGTGGTGGAGCGCCGACTTCTTCTCGGCGATGCGAGCCACCCTCAGTGCCGACCGCTCCCGCGACCATCTCGAGGCGCACGCGCGCAACGAGACGATCGTCGCGAATCGGCTGCGTGCCGAGGACGTGGTGCACATGGCGACGATGGGCGGAGCGAAGTCCCTCGGAATGGAGGACACGATCGGCTCGATCACGCCCGGGCAAGAAGGCCGATCTGCTGCTCATCAAGAACGACGAGTCGCCGGCGATGACGCCGATCCTCAATCCGTACGCCCATGTCGTCTACCAGGCGGGCACCGCCGACGTGCACACCGTCGTCGTCAACGGCAGGGTCGTCAAGTACGAAGGAGTGCGGATCGGGCTGCCGTTGGCTCCGGTCGCCGAGAAGGTGGCGCAATCGGTCGACTACGTGCGCTCGCAGCTCGGCGACGACGCGTGGAACGAGGGGATGCACCCCGAACTGCCGACCGACGAGGAGATCGAGAACCCGTACACCTACACGGAGGGCGACGCCCGCGTCACGGCGGCGTCGGACGACTGATGATCCTGCACCTGGCGCTGTTCACCTGGAAGGAAGACGTGACGGCGGACGATGTCGCGGAGCTGACGTCGCAGCTGCGGGAGATGGCTTCGCAGGCATGCCTGCGCTGCGCCGCTACGACTGCGGCGAGAATCTGCGGCTGCGCCCCAGCGACGCCGACTTCGCGGTCGCGGCCGTCGTCGACGACGCGGCCGGCCTGGCCGCGTACCTCGACTCCGACGCACATCACGCCGTCTACGACCGCCAACTCGGCCGGATGATCGCCCAGCGTCAGGCCGCGCAGCTCGAGATCGGGGAGGATGCCGCGTTGTGACGGCGCATGCGTGCGGCGGTTCTCCACGCGCCGGGCGACCTCCGCATCGAGGAGCGAGCGATTCCCCGCCCCGGCCCGGCTGAGGCGCTCGTGCGGGTGACCGTGTGCGGGGTGTGCGGCACCGACGCGATCGAGTTCGACCGAGGTCTGCTCTCTGCGCCGCCCGTGACGCTCGGGCACGAATTCGCCGGCGTCGTCGCGGCGCTCGGCGAGGGCGTCGACGCGCCGCCCGTCGGTGCAAGCGTGGTCTGCGGGGCGGGGATCGCCTGCGGCTGGTGCAAGCCGTGCCTGGCGGGCCGGACCAATCTGTGCCGCACCTACGTCACGGCAGGACTGCAACGCGACGGGGGACTGGCCGGCTATGTCGCCGTGCCGGCGGACACGCTGCTCGATGTCTCGGGTGCCGGGCTGCCGCCAGACACTCTCGGACTCGCGCAGCCGATGTCGATCGCCGTGCACGCGGTGCGCCGCAGCGGGCTGAGCGCAGGCGACGACGTCGTGATCGTGGGCTCCGGCGGCATCGGGTCGTTCATCACGTTCGCCGCGGCCTCCGCCGGCGCGCGCGTCATCGTCGTCGACCCCAAGGAGGAGCGGCTGGCACTCGCGCGGGCGCTCGGTGCCGCCGAGACGGTGCGATCCGACGAGGGAGCCCTGGCCGACCGCCTCGCCCGGGAGGGCATCGATGCCGACGTGCTGTTCGAGGTGAGCGGAACGGCGGCAGGTCTGGCGGCGGTACTCGATGCCGCCAAGCCCGGAGCGACGATCGTCCCGGTGGGGGTGCAGAAGGCGGAGGTCGTCGTCCCGCTGAGTGCCTGGACGCTCCGCGAGTACACGATCGTCGGCACCGTCGCGCATGTGCTCGCCACCGACATGCCGGAGGCCGTGCGGCTTCTCGCCTCGCGCCCGGACTGGTCGGATGTCGCGCCCGAAGTCCTTCCGTTGGACGATCTGCTCGAGCATGGTCTGCGTCCGATGCTCGAGCGACGCACGACGCGGATCAAGACACTGGTGGATCCGTGGATCGACGCGCCGCGCCGCGCCGACCACCGCCGGGCGGACGCGGCATGAGCGCGTCAGTCGCGGTCGCGCGCGTCGGCCGCCCGCCCGGTCATCCCGTCCAGGGCCCGCAGCACGTCGACCGCCGACGCCAGCGTCGCGGGGTCCGTCGAGGGGGAGGAGGCTGCGAGCGGCATCTCGAGATTCTGCTCGCGCCTGCCCAGCACGAACCAGATCCCGCGTGCGGGCGCATCGCTGCGATTCGAGTACAGGTGCGGGCGCACCGAGTCGAAGTGCAGCGAGTCGCCCGGGCGGAGAGTGTAGGTGTCGAAGTCCAGCTGCAGCGTCAGCTCCCCTTCGAGCAGGTATGCGTACTCGACCCCCGCGTGTCGCATCAGCCGGTTCTCGATCGAACTGGAAGCGCCCGGCGCGTAGGTCACCAGCAGTGCGTCGACCGGTCCGCCGTCGCCGATCGCGAGGCGCTCCCAGCGCACGCCGTTCTCCATCTCGAGCACGGGGTTATCGCTCGCCCGCTGCACCGGGAGCCCGGCCTGCGCGGTGCTCCTGGGCGGGGCCGGGATCACCGTGCTGGAGCCCACCCCGAGGAGTTCGTCGATCGAGACTCCCAGAAGCGTCACGATCGCGTAGAGCGTCGACACCGACGGCTGCGACTTTCCGGTCTCGATCTGCGAGATGAGACTCGCCGAAAGTCCCAGCGACTGAGCGACGCTGCGCAGACTCAGGCCGCGACGCTGACGGGCATTGCGCAGTCTCGCGCCGAAGTCCTCCCTGGCCACACCGCACCCTTTCCAGCCCGGCTCGACGAGAGAGCCGCGTGTTCAACATTACTAAACGGGGTTGCATGAGCATGAACGATCGATCGAGGTTACGGACCCGGGCGAACGCCGCCCGGTGTGGATCGCAAGGAGGATCGCGATGAAGGACACCGGCACGAGCGGAGCGAACGCGGTCGACTGGGAAGCGCGGGTGGACATGGGACGGCTGCGGTCGGATCGTCTCACGCGCTTGAAGGCCGAGCTGGATCGCTCCGAGCTGGGAGCGGTCCTCGCGTTCGATTTCTCGAACATCCGGTACATGACGGCGACGCACATCGGCACGTGGGCGATGGACAAGCTGATCCGCTTCAATCTGCTCACCCGCAACAGTGACCCGATCTCGTGGGACTTCGGCTCGGCCGCCAAGCACCACGCGCTGTACAACCCGTGGCTCGATGTCACGACGTCGGAGATGGATGCCGATCCGAGCGCGCCGCACGAGGGCGCGGTGCGGCCGCGGCTGGAATCGGGGGCGCGCGCGGGCATCTCCACGCTGCGCGGAGCCTTCACACCTGACGCGGGAATCGCCGAGGAGGTCGCGCGCAAGGTCAAGCGCGAACTCGTCAAGTTCGGCGTGGCAGGAGAGCCGCTCGGCGTCGACGTCATCGAGCTGCCCATCCTGTTCGCCCTGCAGCGGGAAGGCATCGATGTCGTCGACGGGCAGCAGCTGTTCATGGAGGCGCGTCGCATCAAGACCTCCGACGAGATCCGACTGCTGACGCAGGCGGCGTCGATGGTGGATGCCGCCTACGAGGAGCTGTACCGGTTCCTCCGACCCGGCGTCCGCGAGAACGAGGCGGTGGGGCTGGTCGCCAAGACGCTCTACGACCTGGGCTCGGAGTACGTGGAGGGGGTCAACGCGATCTCGGGGGAGCGATGCTCGCCGCACCCGCACGTGTTCAGCGATCGGCTGATCCGTCCCGGGGATCCGGCTTTCTTCGACATCCTGCACAGCTGGAACGGCTACCGCACGTGCTACTACCGCACCTTCGCGGTCGGGTCGGCGAGCTCCGCGCAGCGCGACGCGTACACCCGCGCCCGGGAGTATATGGACCGGGCGATCGCACTGGTCGCTCCGGGCGCGACCACCGCCGACATCGTGGCGGTGTGGCCCACCGCGGAGGAGTTCGGCTTCCCCGACGAGGAGGCGGCATTCGCGCTGCAGTACGGCCATGGGGTGGGCTTGTCGATCTGGGAGAAGCCGATCTTCTCGCGGCTCGTGTCCCTCGACCATCCCGAGATCCTGCAGGAAGGCATGGTGTTCGCGCTGGAGACGTACTGGCCGTCCGCGGACGGATGGGGCGCCGCCCGCATCGAGGAGGAGGTCGTGGTCACCGCCACCGGGTGCGAGGTGATCACCAAGTTCCCCGCCGAGGAGCTGCTGATCGCGGGATCCCGCTACATCGCCGTCGGCGGACCGCTCACCCTCCAGCGGGACTCCCAATCGCACCTGAACACCACGTGGGGACGCGGAGAGGCCGGATGACGACGATCGGCTTCCTCGGCCTCGGCACGATGGGCTCGGCCATGGCCGGCCGCCTGCAGGGCGCCGGCCACGACCTCATCGTGTGGAACAGGTCTCCCGAGGCCGCGGCCGCGTTCGTGGACGCGGGAGCACGCCTCGCGGCGACCCCCGCTGATGCGCTGGCTGCAGGCGTCTCCATCTCCATGCTGGCCGATGACGACGCAGCCGACGCGGTGCTCGATGAGGATGCTGCGGCCGCGGCATCCGGGGTGCATGTGAACATGGCGTCCGTGAGCCCCGCCGCTGCCGACCGGCTGGAGCGTCGGTTCGAGCGCGCGGGGGTCGGGTACGTCGCGGCGCCGGTCCTCGGCCGGGTCACGATGGCGGCTGCGGGGCAGCTGAACATCCTCGCGGCCGGACGCCCGGAGGTCGTCGACGGGATCGTGCCCGTCCTGGACGTTCTCGGAGCTCGGATCTGGCGTCTCGGCGACCGGCCGCGGATCGCGAACGTCGCAAAGGTGATGGTGAACTACGACATCATCCATGCCATCCAGGCGCTCGGAGAATCGATCGCGGTCGTCGAGCGCCAGGGAATCGACCCCGCGGTCTTCGTCGAGCTGCTCACCGGCACTCTGTTCGCCGGCACCGCCTACCGTGTCTACGGAACCGAGATCGTCGAGCAGGCGTACGTTCCTCCCGGGTTCGCGATGACACTGGGCTTCAAGGATCTGCGACTCGCCGAGGAGGTCGCGCGGGAAGCTTCCGTGCACCTGCCGACCGGTGCCGCGCTGCGGGCGGTGTTCGAGCGTGCTCTCGATGACCCCGAGCTCGCGGTGTCGGACTGGGGTGCGGCGGCCGAAGTCACGCGTCGTCGCCTGCTGGAGGCTGAGATGCAGAGCGAAGAGCGGGACCCGTACATCGAGGGGGACACATGACGGACCAGACCATCGTCGTCGTCGGAGGCACTTCCGGCATCGGACTCGAGCTCGCGAAGGACATCGTCGCTCGCGGGGACCGGGTCGTGCTGACCGGTCGCGACGAGGCGCGTGCGCGGGAAGTGGCCGCATCGCTCGGCGACCGGGCGAGCGGCATCGCCCTCGACATCTCCGAGCCCGAGACCATCGCCGGCCAGCTGTCCGGGCTGGGCGCGGTGCACGGCCTCGTGCTGGCCGCGATCGAACGCGACGCGAACACCGTGCGCGACTACGACGTCGGCCGTGCCCGTCGCCTGGTGACGCTCAAGCTGATCGGCTACACCGAGGTCGTGCACGCGCTGCTGGACCGACTGGAGCCGTCGCGCGCGACGGGCATCGTCCTCTTCGGCGGCCGAGCCAAGGACGCCCCCTACCCCGGCTCGACCACGGTGTCGACGATCAACGGAGGGGTGGAGGGGCTGGTGGCCTCGCTCGCCCTCGAGCTGGCACCGATCCGGGTCAATGCGGTGCACCCTGGCATCGTCGGCGACAGCCCGTTCTGGTCGTCGAAGCCGGCCGGCGTGCTCGATGGGTACACCTCGCGAACGCCCGGCGGTGAGCTCGCGACGATGGCCGACATCGTCGACGCGGTGCAGTTCCTCCTGCGCAACCACGGCGTCTCGGGATCGAGCCTGTACGTCGACCGGGGGTGGCGGCTCACCTGAGCGGCCGCTCGGCGCTCGCGAAGATCTGCGGGTTCTTCGCGAGCTGACGCCGGGTGCGACGGATGTGTCCGGCGAGAACCCGCTCCGCCTCCTCGGTGTCCTCGTCGCGGAGCGCGGCGACCATGAGGTGATGCTCCTCGTGCGCGATCCGGCGCGACTCGGCGGTCCACGACGCCACGTACGCCCGGCGGTACGGCGCGGTGGTGTTCCACAGCTTTTCGACGAGGTCGGCCAGCTGAGATGTCGTGGCGCCGGCGTAACTGGCGAGGTGGAACTCCCGGTCGAGCGCGAGGAACGCCTCGGTGTCGGTTCCGACGTCGCTGATGCGCCGCGCCAGGTCGGAGAGCCGGTCCACGTCGCTCTCCTCCAGGTGCGGAGCGCTGAAGCGCAGGAGCAGAGGTTCGAGCCTTTCGCGCATCTGGTAGACCTCATCGCACTCGGCGAGCGTCATCAGCGTGACCCAGGCTCCGGCGTTCGCGACGACGGTGACCAGGCCCTCGTACTCCAGCTGCCGCAGCGCCTCCCGCACCGGGACGCGGCTTGCACCGAATCGCTCCGCGACGTCCTCCTGCCGGATGCGGGTCCCGGGCGGGAACTCGCCGGAGATGATGCTGCTGCGGATGCGCTCGGCGATGCGGATGCCGGCATCGCCGTCGCGGCTGCGGCTCGTCGCGGTGCTCGTGGTCATCACCCGTTCACTCGTCCGGCCGCGCCGGGTGCCACAGCAGCACATCGGCGTCGGTCTCGTAGGCCTTGCCCTCGGGGAAGCTGACCAGCTCGAACTGCATTCCCCAGGGCGCGCGGAAATAGAGCCAGCGCTGGCCCGCCGAAGCGCCCGCACTCATGACGGGATCGCCCATGACGTCGACCTCGCGAGCCCGCAGATACGCGGCAGCCTCGTCGATGTCATCCACGTAGAGGGCGAGGTGGTGCCCACCGATATCGCTGTTGCGCGGCTGCGGCTTCTGACCGTCCGCGGCGTGGTACTCGAACACCTCGAGGTTCGTGCCGTTGCCCAGTCGGTAGAACCGGATCTGTCTGACCACGGTGCTCGGGTGCACGCCGAGGTGAACGGTCATCCAGTCGTCGTCGGCCTGCTTGGAGGCGAGTGTGTAGACGGGCACCGCCCCCAGGACGCCGACGAGGAATGCCTCGGCCTCGTCGAGGTCGGGAACGGTGAAGCCGAAATGGTCGGACCCTCGAAGGCCGGGTATCGCCACGCGTCCTCCTCGACGTAGCCAGACGGTCGAATTGTATCCAGTCACTCGGATATCTGTCTAGAACAATGCGCTGAGCTGATCGCCGGTCTTGAAATTGGATGCAATCGTGATTATGGTGGCGGTGCTCGGAGACCACGTCCAGTGCAGATCGATGGGAACCAGATGCCGCGACGAAGCGCGCTCGACACGGGCGTACCGTGGATCGAACTCCAGTCGACCCCGGAGGACTGGAAGGACGCCGATCCGGATCTCCTGGCGACGATGCTCGGCCAGCTGCATCTGATCCGCGCCTTCGAGGAGACGGTGCTGGAGCTGGCCGCCGCGGGTCTGGTCCACGGCCCTGCTCACTCCAGCATCGGACAAGAGGGCGGCGCCGTCGGATCGATCGTGGGGCTCCGATCATCGGATGCCGTCAACGGGTCGCACCGCGGGCACCATCAGTTCCTCGCGAAGGCGATCACGCATGTGGCGGGCGGCCCGCTGGATCTCACCGCCCTCGTCACCCCCGAGCTTCAGGCGCTCCTGCAGAGGACCCTCGCCGAGATCCTCGGCCTCGCCCAGGGATTCTCGGGCGGACGCGGGGGCTCGATGCACCTGCA
Source organism: uncultured Actinomycetota bacterium (assembly GCA_963772625.1). Classification (GTDB taxonomy): domain Bacteria; phylum Actinomycetota; class Actinomycetes; order Actinomycetales; family Microbacteriaceae; genus Microbacterium. The sequence continues at coordinate 740,475 of CAVYXT010000004.1, forward strand.
GTGGCTCGAGGCGGGAGCCCTCGGCACGAACGCCATCGTCGGCGGCGGCGCTCCGATCGCCACCGGCCACGCCTGGGCGCAGAAGCACTCCGGCACCACCGACGTCTCGATCAACTACTTCGGCGACGGCGCAAGCCAGATCGGCTCGGTGCTGGAGTCGATGAATCTCGCGGCCGCCTGGAAGCTGCCCGTTCTGTACTTCATCGAGAACAACCTGTACGCCGTGTCCACGCGCGCGGACGAAGTGACGGCCGACCCGCGCTTCTCCGTCCGCGGGCAGGGTTTCGGCATCCCGGGCTGGCGTGTGGACGGCATGGATCCGCTGGCCGTGCACCTCGCGACCCAGGAGGCGCTCGCGCGGCTCCGAACCGGGGAGGGCGCGGGCATCGTCGAAGCGGAGGTGTACCGCTACTTCCATCAGAACGGTCCGTATCCCGGCAGCGCGTTCGGCTACCGGACGAAGGACGAGGAGGCTGCCTGGCGGGAGCGCGACCCGGTCGCCCGAGTCGCGCGGGAGATGGCGACGCTGTCGCTGCTCAGCGCACAGGAGGCGCAGACCGTTCGTGACCAGGCCCTGACGGCGATGGCGGATGCCGTGGCCGCACTGGTCGAGCACGACCCAGAGAACCCGGGCCGCCGGCGGATCCGCCCCGAGCTCTGGCCCGACCCGGCCGCCGTGGACAGCGGCATCCGAGGCGACGCGTCGGAACTGGAAGGCCTCGCGGCAGAGGATCCACTCGCGCATGCGGGGGCGTGGAACGAGGTGACCTTCGTCGACGCGGTCGCGGCCACGATGGACCGGCGCATGCAGACCGACGAGCGCATCATCGTCCTGGGCGAGGACGTCCATCGCCTCGAAGGGCGGCACGAACGGTGCGACGAAGGGGCTCGCCCAGAAGTACGGCCCCGATCGGGTGATCGGAACGCCCATCAGCGAGAACGGGTTCTTCGGGCTGGCGGGCGGGATCGCCCTGGACGGGCGCTTCCGCCCCGTCGTGGAGTTCATGTACCCGGATTTCATGTGGGTCGCCGCCGATCAGGTCTTCAATCAGGTCGGCAAGGCGCGGCACATGTTCGGCGACAACAACACGGTGCCGCTCGTGCTGCGGACCAAGGTGGCGATGGGGTCGGGGTACGGATCGCAGCACCTGATGGATCCGGCGGGGATCTTCGCGACCCAAGCCGGGTGGCGCATCGTCGCCCCGTCGACGGCGGCCGACTACGTCGGCCTCATGAACGCGGCGCTCGCCCTCGACGACCCGGTTCTGGTCATCGAGCACGTGGATCTGTACGGCCAGGCCGATCGGGTTCCCGACGGCGATCTCGACTACATCCTCCCGCCCGGGCACGCCGCCGTGCGGCGCGAGGGTGCAGACGTGACGGTTCTCGCCTATCTGTCCATGGTGGGCCATGCGCTGGAGGCCGCGAAAAAGACCGGAATCGACGCTGAGGTGATCGATCTGCGCTGGCTCGACCGCGCATCGCTGGACTGGGAGACGATCGGCGCCAGCATCCGCAAGACCAACAACGTGCTCATCGTCGAACAGGGGGCGCGCGGGCCCTCGTATGGGGCGTGGCTCGCCGACGAGATCCAGCGCCGCCACTTCGATTGGCTGGACCAGCCGGTGGAGCGGGTGACCGGCGGCGAGGCGAGTCCGAGCATCTCTCAGGTCCTCGAGCGGGCGGCGATCGCGCGCACCGACGAAGTGGTCGCCGGGCTCGAACGAGTCCGAGCCGCGTGGGGCGGTCGGTGATGGCGGCGGTGGTCAGGATGCCGGCCGTCGCCGCGGGCGCTGCGGAAGCGGCGGTGCAGGCGTGGCTGGTCGCGGTGGGAGATTCCGTCGAGCCCGGGCAGCCGATCGTCGAGATCGAGACGGAGAAGGCGATCGTCGAGTACGAGGCGGAGTCGGGCGGCACGATTGCCGGCATTCTCGTGGAGGCCGGAGCGGCGGCGGCGGTCGGCGCTCCGATCGCGGTGATCGCGGAGGCCGGCGAATCGGTCGAGGGAGCGCTCCGCGACGCGGGGCTGGAAGACACGCCGGCCGGTGACGTCGAGGCGGTTGCGGAACGACGCGACCCCGAGAGCGGGTCGCCGGTCAGCGACTCCGCATCCTCCGGCCCGGCGGCGGCTTCCGCTGCCGCCGATTCCGCCCCTCCCATCGCCGCCTCGCCCGCCGGGAGGGCACGGCTCGCCGCCAGCCCCCTGGTGCGCCGCCTCGCCCGGGAGCGGGGCATCGACCTGACCTCGATCGCCGGCACCGGTCCGGGCGGTCGGATCGTACGCCGGGATCTGGACGTGCTTGCCGCCGGCGCCGCTGCAGCCGCGGCATCCGAGCCGGCAGCATCCCCGACGGCGGACTTCGTCGACATTCCGCATACACCTCTGCGACGGGCGATCGCGCGTCGGCTCACCGAGAGTGTGTCCAGCGTGCCCCACTTCTTCCTGACTGCGGACTGCGTCGTGGACGAGCTGCTGGAGCTTCGCGCCAAGATCAACGCCACCACCGACATCACCGTCTCGGTGAACGACCTCGTGCTGAAGGCGGTCGCGACCGCGATGAAGGAAGTGCCCGAGGCGAACGCGATCTGGACCGAGAACGCGATGCGACGTTTCGCGGCCGTCGACATCGCCGTCGCGGTCGCCGTCCCCGGCGGAGTGCTGACCCCGGTCGTCCGCGGCGTGGATGCGCTGTCGCTGCGCGAACTCAGCGCGACCGTTCGTGAGTTGGCAGACAGAGCCCGGAACGGCCGGTTGAAGCAGCACGAGCTCGAAGGCGGGACCTTCTCCGTCTCGAATCTCGGGATGTACGGCACGCGCCAGTTCTCAGCGATCATCAATCCGCCGCACGCCGGCATCCTCGCCGTCGGCACCGCGGGCATGCGTCCGGTCGCGCGCGACGACGGCACGCTCGCCGCGGCATCCGTTCTGACGGTGACGCTCTCCGCCGATCACAGGGTGCTCGACGGCGCGTCGGCCGCGCAGTGGCTCGACGCGTTCCGACGCAGCATCGAGAATCCTCTCGGCCTGCTGGTCTGAAGATTTCGATCGTTTCGTCCCGTGTCGAAGGAATTGTCCGGCACCGGCGAGACTTGGGTCTGAAGACTCCGTCGAAAGGACCAGCATGACCCGCATCGCCGTTATTGGAGGAACCGGTTACGCCGGCAGCCACATCGTCGCAGAGGCGGTGAGTCGCGGGCACACGGTGGTCTCAGTCGCCCGCAAGGTGCCCGCGGAGCGCATCGAGGGTGTTACCTATCTTGAAGGGACGATCCTGGACGCGCCGGGTCTCGTCGCAGAACTGCAGGGCGTCGAGGCAATCATCTCCGCGGTCAGCCCGCGCGGTGACATGGCCGGCAAGGCGGTCGACGGCTTCCTCGAGCTCGCGAAGGAGCTCGAGGGTTCGGGTATACGCCTCGGAGTGGTCGGCGGCACGGCATCGTCTCTCTCCGCGCCGGGCGGACCGCGTCTGATCGACTTGAACTTCCCCGAGGAGTATCTCGCCGAGGCGCAGACCGGCGTCGACATCCTCGAGGGCCTCCAGGCGACCGCGCCCAGTCTCGACTGGTTCCTCATCCATCCGGCCGAGACGTTCGGCGTGTGGAACCCTGGCGAGCGCACCGGCACCTATCGCGATGGCGGCGATGTCGTCGTCCGCGACGAGGACGGCAACTCCAACATCTCGGGCCCCGACCTGGCCGTGGCCTTCATCGATGAGATCGAGACTCCGAAGCATCACCGCGCCCGCTTCACCGTCGGATACTGACGCGAGGGCTTGACGCCTCTCGGGATAAGGCTCAGACGAGGTCGCGCCAGTCCACGGTGTCGGCTTCGTCGTCCTGGACGGGGATGTCGGCGGTGATGACGGGGAGCGCCATCGTCTCGGTGACGGGACCCATCAACGTCGCCTCGTCGCGGCGGTGGCGAAGGACGTCGTCGATGTAGCTCGCGATGACTTCGGCGAGCGGCACCGAGCGACCGCTCGCCTGGGACATGTACCAGCGGTGCTCGAGCACCTGGTGGAACACCTCGGCAGGCTCGAGCTTCGCCCGCAGGTCGAACGGGATGGCCTTTATGACCGGCTCGAACACGCGGGTCAGCCACTCGTGCGCCACCATGTCCTCGTCGTCTCCGAGACGCGAGATGCGCGCCCGGAATTCGTCGAGGTCGTTCAGCAGCCGGCGGGCCTGATTCTCCTCCACGTCCAGTCCGGTCAGTCGGAGCAGGCGGCGCTGGTGATGCCCGGCATCCACGACCTTGGGCTGGATCGAGACGCGGGTGCCGTCGGTCCGAGCCTGGATCGACATTTCACCGATGTCGAACCCGAGCTCGTTGAGGCGCTGCACGCGCTCCGTGATCCGCCACGATTCGTTGGCGGCGAACGTCTCCTGGTCGGTGAGCGCCGTCCACAGCGACCGGTACGACGACATGATGCCGTCCGCGATCGCGATGGCGTCGACACCGCCCTCGAGGCGGCCTCCGGCTTCGAGGTCCATGATCTCGCCGGCGATGTTCGTGCGCGCGACGTCCAGGTCGTGCGCACGCTGACCGGCGGTCAGGCCGCTTTCGTGCAGCTCTCCGGTCTCGGCGTCGACGAGATACGCCGCGAACGCTCCCGCATCCCGTCGGAAGAGCGTGTTCGACAGTGACACGTCGCCCCAGAAGAAGCCGACGTTGTGCAGGCGCACGAGCAGCACGGCCAGGGCATCGACGAGGCGGTTCGCGGTGTCGGGGCGCAGCACCTGCGTGAACAGCGCGCGGTAGGGGAGCGAGAACTTCAGGTGGGCGGTGACGAGCGCGGCCGGCAGCGGCTTGCCCTCGGCATCCGTGCGCCCGGCTATGACCGCGACCCGCTCGACGCACGGGGCGTCGAGGCGATCGAGGTTGCCGAGCATGTCGTACTCGCGGCGGGCCATCTCCTCGGTCGTCTCCTTGATCGCGACGACCCTGCCGGAGAGGGTCGCGAATCGAACGAGGTGGCGGGAGAGGCCCTTGGGGAGGAACACGATGATGCTGCTGGGCCACTCGCCCAGCGGCGTCGACCACGGCAGGGTCAGCAGACCCGGGTCGACCGAGCTCGCCGTGATGCTGAGTGACTCTGGCATCTGTCTCCGGGGTGAAATGGAAAACCGCGGCGCGGGGGGTCGATGACCCTCCGCGCCGCGGTCGGTGAACCTAGACGCCCGAGATGACCGGAGCGTCGTTGAGGCGCTCGCCGGTCTCGACGTCGAACGCGTGCACGTGGCCCGCGGTCGCCGCGAGCGTCACCGTGTCACCCGCGTTGGGGTGACGGCGACCGTCGACGCGAGCGACGATGTCGGTGCGCTTACCGCCGATGTCGGTGTGCCCGTAGAGGTAACCGTCCGCACCGAGTTCTTCGACGAGGTCGACGGCCACCGAGAGGCCCTTGCCGTCGGCCGGGCCGACCACGATGTCCTCGGGACGGACGCCCACCGTGACCTGGCTGCCGTGCGCGCGGCCGACCGTGTCGCGGTCGAGACCGACGACTTCGGAGCCGAAGCGCACGCCACCCTCGGCGAGGTCGGACGGGAACAGGTTCATGGCGGGAGAGCCGATGAAGCCTGCGACGAACACGTTGTTCGGACGCTCGTACAGGTCGCGCGGCGTGCCGACCTGCTGGAGGAGTCCGTCCTTCAGCACGGCGATGCGGTCACCCATGGTGAGGGCCTCGGTCTGGTCGTGCGTGACGTAGACCGTGGTGACGCCGAGGCGACGCTGCAGCGAAGCGATCTGGGTGCGCGTCTGCACGCGCAGCTTGGCGTCCAGGTTCGACAGCGGCTCGTCCATGAGGAACACCTGCGGCTGGCGCACGATGGCGCGACCCATGGCGACACGCTGACGCTGACCACCCGAGAGGGCCTTCGGCTTGCGGGTCAGGTAGTCCTCCAGGTCGAGGAGCTTCGCGGCCTCGAGCACGCGGGCGGCGCGCTCATCCTTGCCGACGCCGGCGATCTTCAGGGCGAAGCCCATGTTCTCGGCGACCGTCATGTGCGGGTACAGCGCGTAGTTCTGGAAGACCATCGCGATGTCGCGGTCCTTCGGCGGGACGTCGGTGACGTCGCGATCGCCGATCAGGATGCGGCCGGAGTTGACCTCTTCGAGGCCGGCCAGCATTCGCAGGGACGTGGACTTGCCACAGCCGGAGGGTCCGACGAGAACGAGGAATTCCCCGTCTCCGACCTCGAGGTTCAGCTTGTCGACGGCGGCACGCGTGCCCCCGGGATACATGCGCGTTGCGTTGTCGAACGTGACTGACGCCATTGTTTCTGCTCCTTCACCGGCAGGTACGTGCCGGACGATCCGTAGTGATGGAATTGCGGGGCGAACCGCACGCCCGTCGTCGGGCGCTCCCCTAGTATGACACGGGCCGTGCGCAGGCTCCGTCTGGGTATTTCCCAGCCTGCCTGGCTAGCATCGTCCTCGGTCGCCTCCCCGTGCGGCCAGTGCAGGGCGTCCCGGCCCGCAGTCCGCCCCGAGAGGTCCCATGTCGAGCGACGAGTCCCCTAACGTGCCCGCTGAGCGGCACCGCCGTCACGCGGTGCGCGAGAAGGCGCAGCAGGTTCAGGCCCAGCAGTCGCGAGCGCGCGTCATCCGCAACACATCGATCGTCACGGCCATCGTCGTCGTCATCGCCATCGCCGCGGTCCTGATCGTGTGGACCGTCCGTTCGGCGACCTCCCGCCCGCTGCTGAGCCCGGCGAACGTGACCGATGACGGGTTCGTGGTGACGACCGTCACCGGAGTCGGATCGGCTGAGGAATCAGGGACGCTGGACGACGAGTCCGCGGCCGCCCTCGACGCCGTCCCTGCGGAGACCCCGACCCCCACCGCCACGCCCGAGCCGACGGCCGAGCCGACTCCCGCTCCGACCGATCAGCCGGTGGTCGACATCCGGGTGTACGTCGACTATCTATCGACCGGATCGCACGACTTCCAGGTCGCCAACGTGCAGCAGCTGTCGAAGTGGGTGAGCGAGGATGCCGCCACCCTCACCTACTACCCGGTCGCGATGCTCACGGCCAAGTCGAACGGGACCAAGTACTCGCTGCGCGCCGCAAGCGCCGCCGCGTGCGTGGCGACCCACTCGCCCGACAACTTCTTCGCCTTCAACAACACGCTCCTCGCTCAGCAGCCGGAGGTCGACTCCGACGGCTACACCGACGTCGAGCTCGCCGACATGGCCGTCGCATCGGGGGCGGAGTCACCCAAGGTGGTGCGCTCGTGCATCGAGGAGGAGTCGTTCGCATTGTGGGCGAAGTCCGCGACTGAGCGTGCGCTGCAGGGCCTGCCCGACACGGAAGACGTCGCGCTGACCGGCACCCCCATCGTCCTGGTCAACGGGATGCCGTACGTCGGCGCTCTGGATGACCCCAAGGAGTTCGCGCAGTTCGTGCTGACGAGCGCGAGCGACGCGTACTACAGCACGCCCTCGCCGACGGCGACGCCGAGCCCGTCCGCGACCGTGACGCCGACGCCGGCGCCGTAACGGTCGCTCCTCGGCGGGATGCCGCCGCTCAGCCGCCGCCGTCCGCTTCGGTAGACTCGAGGCACCTGCCGACTTGGCGCAATTGGTAGCGCACCTAACTTGTAATTAGGGGGTTACGGGTTCAAGTCCCGTAGTCGGCTCCAAAACCTCGTCTGACCAGGTTTTCTTGTCTCGAGCGGCAACGCGTCGGCGACACGAGCGCTTCGCTGACCCGCCGAGTCGCCGTTTCGTGACCTGGCCGATGCGTGGATGGAGACGTGCGGCCAGACGCGGATCGGTCGGACAGCACCATAGAGGTCTACGCACGGGCCGTACGCAGCCTTGTCATTCCGGCCTTCCAGCACTTCGCCGTGCGCGAGGTCACGGTGGGCAGGGTCGAGCGCTTGCTGATGGACCAGCGAGCAAAGTCTTATGCGCGAGCCAAACAGTCCCGGACCATTCTGGGCATGATCATGGGTTCGCCGTGCGGCGCGAAATCATCAGCAGCAACCCGGTCACGTCGACATCGCCGCTGCACCGGCCCAAGCGCGTTCCGAAGGCGCTCACAGCGGACCAGATTCGGGTGATCAGGTCCGCGGCCACGTGCGACCGGCCAGATGGGAGCGGTGATGGGGCGAACGGGCGAATGGTCGCCTGCTGCGACGTGGTGTTCCGCCGAGACATCGACAGAACTTTGGACCCTTGAAGCGCAGCCGATTCAGGCGGTCGGGGCCTTCGATGCAAGCGACGCCGGCACATCAATGGGTGATTGTGTGGCCTCTGAGGTGCGGCTCACGGGTGCGCGCTACAGCCAATGGCGCCGTTTGAACATGATGTAGATGGTGATGTCGACGACGACGATTGCGGCGGCGATCACGACCCAGCCGAATTGCCATTGCACCAGCGGGATGTTCTTGAAGTTCATCCCGTAGAGACCGGCGATCAGGGTCGGCAGCGCGAGGAGTGCGGCGAATGCCGAGATTGTGCGCATGTCCTTGTTCTGGCGGGCGGATACATTGTTCTCGTGGCTGGAGAGGATCGCGTCCAGAGCACGGCTTTGGTTGTTGATCAGCGCGGCCGTGCCGGCCGCGTCATCGAGGAGATCATGCAGGTAGGGCACGACATGCTCGTGTCCGACTGTCATCGCGTCGAGGTGGTCGGTGCTCTCCCGGAGCGCCGCGGCGATGCTTGAAACTGCGCGGTCGATGCGACCGATATCCTTCCGGACCCGGTAGATGCGCTTGTGGTCCTCGGTCGTGGATTCGGTGAAGACCTGCTCCTCGAGTTCCTCCAGATCGGTCTCGACATCCGCCGCCGCCTTCGCGTAGCCGTCGACGATCTCCGCCATGACCACATAGGCGGCCGCCATCGGGCTGTCCCGCAGTTCGGTCGGCGATTCCTCTACCAGCGCCCTCAGGTCGGTGGGTTCGTCCCGTCGGCGCGCTGGACAGTCAGCAGCCATCCGTCACCGATGTACAGGAATGTCTGACCGAGTGCGATGTCGCTCGACTCTCGTTCGATGATGATCTGCCACAACAACACGAAAAGATGCTCGGCGAACTTCTGTACCTTCGGCTGTTGGCGACCCGAGACCACATCCGCCGCCGCGACCGGGTGGATACCCAGCGTTTCCCGTGCCTCAGTCACCAGCCGCTCATCAGGGTTGACCAGTTGAACCCACACGAAGCCCTTCTGCCTCGCGCCCGCTTGACCGCCGCGGGAACATCAGCGAGGCCCACATCCTCGAGCGTCTCCACGCCGTCGTGCACCAGGAGCACGGCTTGAGAACTGCGATCGCTTGCCGTCGAGCTTTCTAGGTCGTCCCGGCCGACAATTGCGGCCGGCTCGTGCTCGGCGAACGACAACGATCGGCGGGGAGGCGCGTTCTGCTGTTCAGCGGTCATGACTCCCACTTCACGCTCCCGCGACCTGTTGCGCCATGGGTTGACAGGACTCGGATCGCGCCGGTCGTACGTCATGTCGAAGGCGAGGACCGCGACAACGACGCCACGAACCGTGGGTCGGGCGCGGTGGTGTGAACCAGCGCCGTTAGCGAATTGTGCTCATGCCCGCCCCTTGTTTCGGGGCTTCCACCGCAGAAAAGACCGAGAGCACTGAGGAGTAGGCGACCGTCATGCGCACTGCCGTACCTGATCGTCGCCGGCATCCTGCACCGGCGCGCTGCTGCAGCACTCCAGCAGACGCTGATCGCGGCCGCGATCGGATCGGTCTCCCTACTCGCCGACAGGGTCGACTTCCTCGAAGGACGCGCTAGCCCGCAGCCACCCGCGATTTGCCGAACGTCGGGTCTGTCCGCAAGCGGGTCCGCACACGCTCCTAACGCGCAATACACGCTCGCCCCAAGTTGGCACTACCGGGGTTTCACTGGAGCACCTGCGCAAGATCCTCGAGAGCTCGCATGGGATCGGGGCCGACCGGAGTCAGCACGACGGTGGTGGCTCCTGCGGCATGACGGGCGGTGATCCCCGCACGCACCTCGTCCGGTGTTCCCGCCAGCGCGAGCGACCCGACCCACTCGTCGGGGATGCGGGATGCGAACTCGGCTGAGTCGGCCGAGTCCGCGCGCAGCGCCGCCAGCTCCGAGGCGAAGGCGAGGGGAGTGATGTGCGGCTGCCAGTCGGGCTCGCCGACCACCGCGAGGCTTGGCCGCACGACGTCGCGCGCCGCGCTCGACTCCTCAGCAACGGCGGCGATGTCATACGTGATGATGAGCGGTTCGACGGAGCTCGTCCGTCGGCGTCTGATCAGCTCGATGGAGGCCGCGATGTATTCAGGACTCGCGGGCTCGGCGAGGACGACGCCGGCGGCGACCTCTCCCGCGGCGATGAGCGACTTGGGTCCGCGCACACCGAGGACGATGGGCGGCACCACCTCGGGTCGTTCCTCGAACTGCGGGACGTTGGCGTCGAGATGAGGAGTCGCCGTCACGGACTCGCCGCGCAGCAGCTTGTCGAACGCCTCCGTGTAGTCGCGAAGGAACGAGAGCGGCCGGCTCTGCCACGCGCCCACCTCGCGCATCCAGTCCGGCATCCCGTGTCCCAGCCCGACCGTGAGCCTGTGCGGATGCAGCTGGGCGAGCGTCGCGATCTCCATCGCCGCGAATGCCACGTTTCGTGCGCCGGCGGGCAGGATGCCGATCCCCACGGTGATGTGCGATGTCACGGCGAGCACGGTGGCGGCCTGAGCGATCCCGCCTCGGAATCCGAGATCCTCGACGACCCAGAGTTCGTCGAATCCGAGATGCTCGGCTCGGCGGGCGAAGTCCACCACCTGGCTCGCGGGCAGGTCGCGTGGCAGCTGCATTCCGATGCGGCGGTTGGCGGCGGTCGTCATGGGTCGGCCTTTCGAAGGTGTGCGAGAGCGTCACCCTGTCGGGAACGCGGATGGCGGGAGGGGTTCAGCGATGAAATCCGGTGCGATCGGCGTCCGTGACCTCTCGGAGCACGCGCGCCGGGACGCCCGCCGCGATCGCGTTGGCGGGAATCGACCGAGTCACGACGCTGCCCGACCCGATGACCGCGTTGTCGCCGATCTCCACGCCCGGGTTGACGGTGACGCCGCCGCCGATCCAGACGTTGTCGCCGATCATGACCGGCTTGGCGTAGCATGCCCCCGCCGCCCGCTCCGCGGGGTGGAGCGCGTGGTTGGACGTGTAGATGCCGACGCGCGGCCCGAACAGCACGTTGCTTCCGATGGTGATCCGCCCGCCGTCGAGCAGGACGCAGTCGAAGTTCGCGAAGAAGTCGTCGCCGATGGCGATGTTGAAGCCGAACTCGCAGCGGAACGTCGGCTCGAAGAACACGCGGCTGCCGACCTGCCCGAGGAAGCCGCGGAGAATGCTCTCCCGCTCCTGCGCGGTTCTGCCCGTGCTCGCGTTGTACGCGTCGGTCGATCGGACCGCTCGCGCCCGTGCCTGCACGAGTTCGTCGGTGAGATCGTCGTACATGGCACCCGACAGCATGAGCTCGCGCTGAGCGTCCAGATCCATGCGTTCTCCCTCTTCATGCGAGGACACATCTGATCCGTCGCCTCCTCCGAGTCTGGCACCCGCCGCCGCGGGGCACCGCGAAAGCGGGGCAGCGCGTCCCGGCATGATGGGGGAGTGACCCGCCGCCGCATGCCGACCTGGATCGCGCTCGGCGGCGCTGCCCTGGTCGGTGTGCTCACCGCTGTCCAGGCGCGCATCAACGGGCAGCTCGGGGTGCGGCTCGACGACGGACTGGTCGCCGCCGCGATCTCGTTCGGGTCGGGCCTGCTGATCCTGATCGTCGCTGTCGGCGGCGCTCCCGTCGGGCCGCCGCGGCTTCGCGGCGCTCGTCGACCGGCGTGCGTTCGCGCACGCATCCCGTGGTGGATGCTGGCCGGCGGCGCCGCCGGAGCACTCACCGTCGCGACGCAGGGGCTCGCCGTCGGCATCATCGGCGTCTCGCTGTTCACCGTCGGCGTCGTCGCCGGGCAGGCGTGAGCGGGCTCATCCTCGACCGCATCGGCTACGGCCCGGCCGGCGTCGTCGCCGTCACGATGCCGCGGCTCGGCGGGCGGTGCTCTCGCGCTGCTCGCCGTCGGCATCGCGCTCGCCGGCGACGGGCTCAGCGGCATCCCGCTCTGGATGCTCGCGCTGCCGTTCGCGACCGGGGTCGGCATCGCGTGGCAGCAGGCGACGAACGGGCGGCTGCGTCAGCGCGTCGGGCACACCGCTGACCGCGACGCTCGTCAACTTCATCGGCGGGACGATCCTCGCTGGTCGCCGCCGCGGCCGTCCATGTCGCCGTCGTCGGGATGCCCCGCGCAGCTGCCGACGGAGGCCTGGCTCTACCTCGGCGGCGTCGATCGGGGTCGTCTACATCTTCCTGTCGGCGGCGCTCGTCGCGCACACCGGCGTGCTGCTGCTCGGACTCGGCGTCGTCGTCGGCCAGCTGCTGACGTCGTTCGCGATCGACGCGGTGTGGCCGGCGCCGGCGAGCCCCGGGTCGCTTCAGGCGATCGCGATGGTCGTGGTCGCGCTGCTGTCGGTGCGTCGTCGCGACGGCGCCGTGGCGGCGACGTCGCGCCGCTAGAGGTCAGGCTTCGTGATCGTCGGCGTGCGAGCGGCCGCCCGCCGCTTCTGCGTGCGGCATCCGCGAGACGTGGTGACGCGCGTCGACCGCCTTGCGGCGGCCGAGTCGCGCCCGCGGCGGCTTGCCGCCGACGTACAGCCAGCCGAGCAGCTCCTCGTTCTTGCCGAGGCCGTGCGCCTTCGCGACGGCCTTGCTGCGCGTGTAGTCGCCGGTGCGCCAGAAGCACGCCCCAGCCCGCCTCGTCGAGCAGCAGGCTCAGCACGTGCGCGACGCCCGAGGCGACGGCCTCCTGCTCCCACCGCGGCACCTTGCTCTTGCGGTAGCTGGCGACGACGGCGATCAGCAGCGGCGCGCGCAGCGGCTTCGACGAAGACGCCCTTGTGGCCGTCCGCCTTGTTGATGGCGCGACCGAGGCGCTCGCGGTCGGCGCCGCGCAGCTCGATGAGCCGCCAGGGCCGCAGCGACGAGTGGTCGGCGACGCGCCCGGCGGCCGAGACGAGCGGTCAGCAGCTCGGCGTGGGTGGGCGCGGCATCCGTCACCTTCGACCACGAGCGGCGCGCGCGGACGGCCTCGAGCGCCGCGGTCATGCGCCGTTTCCGGGCGTGAACTCCAGGGCGATCGAGTTCATGCAGTAGCGGTCGCCGGTGGGCGTGCCGAACGCCGTCGGGGAAGACGTGGCCGAGGTGCGAGCCGCACGTCGCGCAGCGCACCTCGGTGCGCAGCATCCCGTGGCTGCGGTCTTCGATCAGCTCGACGGCCTCGGGCCGGATCGACTCGTAGAAGCTCGGCCAGCCGCAGTGCGAGTCGAACTTCGTGCCGCTCTGGAACAGCTCCGCGCCGCACGCGGCGCACGTGTACAGACCGGCGCGGCTCTCGTCGAGCAGCTCGCCGGTCCACGCACGCTCGGTGGCGGCTTCGCGCAGCACCGCGTACTGCTCGGGGCCGAGCTCGTCGCGCCACTGCGTCGTCGGTCTTTTCGACGCTGTAGGTCATGGAGTCCTCCTTCATCCACTCCATTCTCGCCCACCGAGCGTCGCGCAGGTCTCGCTGCGGCCGTCAGGCCGACCCCCAAGAATGAGGACGATGGATGCCGCCGTCCGCCGTCGCCGAGCGATACGCGCGGTTCGCCGCGCGACGAGGCGCCCGGGCGCTCGGCGCTCTACGCCGAGTGGGCGAGCGGGGTCGCGGCCGACCCCGCGGTGCAGGCGATCCTCGCGCGCATCCCGGAGACCCACCGGCAGCCGCCGCTCGTGTTCGCCGTCACGCGGATGCTCGGCGCGCCGGAAGGGCCGTACCGCGGCTGGGCGGAGTGGCTGCGCGGCGCACGCCGACGACGTCGTCGCCGAATGCTCGCGACGGAGTCTGCAGACCAACGAGCCGCTGCGGTGCGCGGCGCTGCTGCCCGCGCTGAGCGGCATCGAGGGTCCGATCGCCCTGCTCGAGGTCGGCGCGAGCGCGGGGCTGTGCCTCTACCCCGACCGCTACTCGTATCGCTATCGGCGGCGGCCCCGACCTCGACCCGTCCGACGGCGTCTCGACGGTCGTGCTGGAGTCGTCGGTCACCGGCGACCCCCTCGCTGCGGATGCCGGAGGTGGTGTGGCGCGCCGGCATCGACCTCGCACCGCTCGACGCTCGCGACCCGGAGGATCGACGGTTCCTGCTGAGCCTCGTGTGGCCGGGGGAGGAGGGCCGCGCGCGACGCATCGAGGCGGCGCTCGACATCGTCGCGGCCGACCCGCCGCTGCTGGTGCGCGGCGACGCGACGGATGCCGGCGTGCTCGAGTCGATGGCGGCGCGCGCTCCGGCCGGCGCGACGCTCGTGGTGACGACGCCCGGCGTGCTGCCGCACATCCCGCGCGCCGGTCGCGATCGACTGTTCGCGATTCTCGAGGCGCTGGACGCGGTGTGGATCTCGATCGATCCGCCCGGCCTGCACGACGCGTGGCAGCCGCCCGTCGATCCGGGGACGTGGGGCGGCTTCGTCCTCGGCCGAGACCGCATCCCGCTGGCGGCCGTCGACCCGCTCGGCGCATTCGTGGAGTGGCGCGCCGGATCGGCGCAGGTGCCGCGCTAGCGTGAGCCCGTGCCCCTCAGCGACCGCGACCGCGCCATCCTCGAGTTCGAGGCGGAGTGGCGGCGCCACGCCGGCGCGAAGGAGGAGGCGATCCGCGCAGACCTCGGCCTGTCGCCGGCGCGCTACTACCAGCTGCTCGGCCGGCTCATCGACACCACCGACGCGCAGGAGCACGACCCGATGCTCGTCAAGCGGCTGCGCCGCATCCGCGACGCGCGGCAGCAGGCCCGTCTCACTCGGGCCTCCGGCTCACCCCGTTAGGCCCGGCACGGCGGCGTCGCGGCGCCGTCGCGGCGCAGCGCGGCCCGCATGGGGCAGGCCTTCCATGCGGGTACCATCGGGGGGTGCCGAGAACGACCTTCCCGCGGGATCGCTTCGACGACCTTCCCGCGGACGTGGGCCGGGTCGGTGCACATCGCGCCGAGAACCCGCGCATGCGCGGCTGGGTCGTGCTGCTGTGGGCGGCGCTCGCGACGATCGTGCTCGTCGCGGTCGGCATCTTCGGCACGCTGCTCGTCACCGGGCGGGTCGCTCTGTTCCCGAGCCCCGAGCCGACCGTCACGCCGCTCCCGATCGTGACGCCGGTCGTCGACCCGACGTACGAGGTCCTCGTCCTGAACGCGACGCCCGAGCCGGGACTCGCCACGCAGATGAAGGACGTCGTCGTCGCCGCGGGATGGGCGGAGGACACCGTGCTCGCCAGCGAGGCCGGCTCGACCGACTTCCCCGAGACGACGGTCTACTACTACCTGCCGACCGACGAGGCCGCGGCGGCCGGTCTCGCCGAGGTGATCGGCGGTGCGAAGCTCGCGCAGAGCGACGTGTACCAGCCGGCGGACGATCCCGAGGCGAGACAGCTCACCGTCGTGATCGGCCTCGATCGCACCGCGACGCCGCCCACCGAGACGCCCCGCTCCCTGACGCATCGCGGGCTGCGTGTTTCGAGCCGGTAAACACTTCGATGCACGCGTGTCAACAGTTGCCGTTCGGGCGAAAACGGCTCGATCACGGTGCATACGATGGCCCTGTTCCACAGCACTACAGGAGACTCAGATGACCCAGGGCACCGTCAAGTGGTTCAACGCCGAGAAGGGCTTCGGCTTCATCACCGTGGCGGAGGGGCAGGACGTCTTCGTCCACTACTCCAACATCGACATGAGCGGGTTCCGCGTGCTCGAAGAGGGCCAGACCGTCGAGTTCACCGTCGGCGCCGGGCAGAAGGGCCCGCAGGCCGAGTCGGTGCGCGTCGTCGCCTGAGCTGACCGCACGCCAGGCGCGCATACTCGAGCCGAGACACCACTCTCCTGACGACAAAGCACGCAACGCGTGCGATGGTCGTCCCGAAAGTGGCTTCTCGCCGTCAGGATGCCGATACGCCGGCCTGATCGGTGACGCCGGGCGTCATCCATCCTCCCGCGGCTTGCACTCGGTAGGGTCGAGTGCCAGAATGGATTAGCACTCGACTCATCTGAGTGCTAAGACATCGCATACGTCCGGGAGGGACGAAACACTATGGCAAAGATCATCGCTTTCGACGAGGAGGCCCGTCGTGGCCTCGAGCGCGGCCTCAACATCCTGGCCGACGCCGTCAAGGTGACACTGGGCCCCCGCGGTCGCAACGTCGTGCTCGAGAAGAAGTGGGGCGCCCCCACGATCACGAACGACGGTGTTTCGATCGCCAAGGAGATCGAGCTCGACGACCCGTTCGAGAAGATCGGCGCGGAGCTCGTCAAGGAGGTCGCCAAGAAGACCGACGACGTCGCGGGTGACGGCACCACCACCGCAACCGTGCTGGCCCAGGCACTCGTCCGCGAAGGCCTGCGCAACGTCGCAGCCGGCGCCGACCCCATCTCGCTCAAGCGGGGCATCGAGAAGGCCGTCCAGGCCATCTCCGACGAGCTGCTCGCTTCGGCCAAGCCCGTCGAGTCGAAGGAGCAGATCGCTGCTACGGCGTCGATCTCCGCCGCCGACACCACCATCGGCGACCTGATCGCCGAGGCGATCGACAAGGTCGGCAAGGAAGGCGTCGTCACCGTCGAGGAGTCGCAGACGTTCGGCACCGAGCTCGAGCTCACCGAGGGCATGCGCTTCGACAAGGGCTTCATCAACCCCTACTTCGTCACCGACCCGGAGCGCCAGGAGGCCGTCTTCGAGGACGCGTACATCCTGATCGCGAACCAGAAGATCTCGAACATCAAGGACCTTCTGCCGATCGTCGACAAGGTGATCCAGGACGGCAAGGAGCTCGTCATCATCGCCGAGGACGTCGAGGGCGAGGCGCTTGCGACTCTCGTGCTCAACAAGATCCGCGGCATCTTCAAGTCGGCTGCCGTCAAGGCTCCCGGCTTCGGCGACCGTCGCAAGGCGCAGCTGCAGGACATCGCGATCCTCACGGGTGGACAGGTCATCACCGAGGAGGTCGGTCTCAAGCTCGAGAACGCCACCCTCGACCTGCTCGGCCGCGCCCGCAAGGTCATCATCACCAAGGACGAGACCACCATCATCGAGGGTGCCGGCGACACCGCGCAGATCGAGGGTCGCGTGACCCAGATCCGTCGCGAGATCGAGAACACCGACAGCGACTACGACCGCGAGAAGCTCCAGGAGCGCCTCGCCAAGCTCGCCGGTGGCGTCGCCGTCATCAAGGCCGGCGCGGCGACCGAGGTCGAGCTCAAGGAGCGCAAGCACCGCATCGAGGACGCCGTTCGCAACGCGAAGGCGGCCGTCGAGGAGGGCATCGTCCCCGGTGGTGGCGTCGCGCTCATCCAGGCCGGCAAGATCGCCTTCGACGACGCTCGACCTCAAGGGTGACGAGGCGACCGGTGCCAACATCGTCCGCGTCGCCATCGAGGCCCCGCTCAAGCAGATCGCGCTCAACGCCGGTCTCGAGCCCGGCGTCGTCGCGAACAAGGTCGCGGAGCCTGCCCGCGGGTCACGGCCTCAACGCCGCGACCGGCGAGTACGGCGACCTCTTCGCTCAGGGCATCATCGACCCGGCCAAGGTCACGCGCTCGGCGCTGCAGAACGCCGCATCGATCGCCGCGCTGTTCCTCACGACCGAGGCCGTCGTCGCCGACAAGCCGGAGAAGGCGTCGGCTCCGGCCGGCGACCCGACCGGTGGCATGGACTTCTAAGCCCACGCTGTAGACAGAAGAGCCCCGGCTTCGGCCGGGGCTCTTCTGCGTCGGCACCGCAGTCAGCGGAACAGGCTCATCGTCGCCTGCTCGGCGTCGGCGTACTGGCGGCCGGCGGTCGCGAGGGCGGCGTTGATGCCCGCCAGACTGTCTTCGACGTTGCGCTGCGTGGCGCGCCACTGATCGACGACAGTCGAGAACGCGACCGATGCGCTGCCCGTCCAGCTGCGACTGCAGCTGCGTGAGCTGGACGAGCATCGCCTGCGTCTCGGCCTGCAGGCGGTCGATCGTGCCGCGCACTGCGGCGGTGGTGGCGAGGACGGCGTCGCTGTCGACGGAGAAGACGGCCATGGGAAGCTCCTTGCTCGGTCAGTGGAGTACTGACGCTAGGAGCCTCGGCACGGGCGGCGCCGTCCAGACCCGGCTCTGTCGATGCGGACGCGACGCCGCGTGCAGCTGGGGAGGAGCCGGCGTTCACTCGAGCGGTGACTCGACGCGCTCGCAGCGGCTGTGTCTCGAGCATCGCGTCCTCCGCGGCATCGCGCGCCGGGGCCAGCGGGATCGCGACACGGAATGTCGCTCCGCCGCCGGGCGTCTCGCTCACGGTCACGGTGCCATGCTGCGCCTCGACGATCGAGGCGACGATCGAGAGGCCGAGCCCGGTTCCTCCGGTCTCGCGGGCGCGCGAGGTGTCGGCGCGCCAGAACCGCTGGAAGATCTTATCGCGGATCTGCTCGGGAATGCCCTCGCCGTGGTCGGCGACCTCGATCCACCCCATGCCGGCGTCGGCGTCGACGCCGACCCGAAGATCGATCGGAGAGTCGTTGGACGTGAACCGGCGCGCGTTGCCGAGCAGGTTCGCGACCACCTGTCGGATGCGGTTCTCGTCGCCGATCACGATCGGGGGAGTCGTGCCCCCGACGGCGGCCGGCGCGACGGGCGCGACCGGCGGAGCGCCTCGCCGACCCCGGATGCCGAAGCCGCGGAGACCGGGCGCGGTTTGCGCCGCAGGAGCGAGAGCGCGCCACCTCCGGCGCGGGCGATGGCCGACGTGGGAGGCCCTGCTCGCCGGCGCGCGCTCTCCACCGAGTCGGGCTGCTCCTCGGTCGGCGGGGCGGGCGAGCGGCACGTCGCTCGATGGTCGTGTCGATACACCGTGACGGGGCGAAGGGGCGAGGTCGCGCGCACGTCGAGTGCGGCATCCCGAGCGATCGGCCGCAGGTCGACGGGTACGCTCACGACGTCGCGCCGTTCGTCGAGGCGTGCGAGGGCGAGCAGGTCCTCGACGAGGACGCCCATCCGCATCGCTTCCTTCTCGATGCGGTCCATCGCCTGGGCGACATCGTCGTCGCCCGAGATGGCGCCCATCCGGTACAGCTCTGCATACCCGCGCACCGTGACGAGCGGGGTGCGCAGCTCGTGGCTGGCGTCGCCGATGAAGCGGCGCATCTGCTTCACCGACGAGTCGCGCTGCGAGATCGCGAAGTCCACGCGGCCGAGCATCGTGTTGATCGCGGTCTTGAGTCGACCGACCTCGGTCGTGGTCGGTTCGATGTCGGTCATCCGCTGGCTGAAATCACCGGCCGCGATCGCCATCGCCGTGGACTCCACCTGGCCGAGACTTCGGAAGGTGAGCGTCACGAGCCACCGGGTCAGCAGCGCGCCGCTGATGATGGTGATCACGGCGAGGATGCTGTAGATCCCGAGGAACGTGCCGACCGTCTGGTTGACGGTCGACATCGGCAGGGCGATCATCTGCGTGAAGAAGCCCGTGATCCCGCGCACCTCCACCGGCGCCACGCTCGCGCGGAACCTCGGCGCCACTCTCGGCGTCTTCCAGAGCGAAGGGCTCGGTCCCGCGCGTGATCGTGGTCTCCAGAGCGTAGGTCTCGGGGAAGTCGGGGGACGGGCCGCCGGCGCCGCCGGCGCTGATCTCGAAGGGGCCGGGCGCGACGGGGGAGTAGATGCGCGATGAAGTAGTCGGTGGGCGGCGCTTCGGTCTTCTCGGTGAACTGCACCTCGCCGCCGATCACCTCGATGTCGAGCAGACTGCTCGCGACGTCCGTGCGGACCAGCTGATCGAGCTGCGAGTCGAGGTTCGCGATGAGCGCGTTGCGGAAGAAGACCGTCGCTCCGGCGCCGGTCGCGAAGAGGCCGATCGCGAGCACCGCGACCGTGACGCCCGTCACCTTCGCGCGCAGGCTGAGGCCACGCCACCCGCGGGTGACCGCATCCGTCTTCTTCGCCAGGGCGGCCCCTCTCGGATCAGGGACCGCGTCAGGCGGTCTTGCCGGCCTTGAGCATGTAGCCGAAGCCGCGCTTGGTCTGGATGAGCGGCTCGGAGGAGTGCGGGTCGATCTTGCGTCGCAGGTAGGAGATGTAGCTCTCCACGATTCCCGCGTCGCCGTTGAAGTCGTACTCCCACACGTGGTCGAGGATCTGCGCCTTCGACAGCACGCGGTTCGGGTTGAGCATGAGGTAGCGGAGCAGCTTGAACTCGGTCGGGCTGAGGTC
Source organism: uncultured Actinomycetota bacterium (assembly GCA_963772625.1). Taxonomy (GTDB): domain Bacteria; phylum Actinomycetota; class Actinomycetes; order Actinomycetales; family Microbacteriaceae; genus Microbacterium. Next base: position 760,761 of record CAVYXT010000004.1, read on the forward strand.
GATCGATGCCTCGCCCACCAGCACGTCGTGGGTGTCCTGATCCATCGTGAGCTCGCCCGCGCGGATGACGGACTCTTCGTCGGCCTGCATCGTGCGGCGCAGGATCGCCTGGATGCGGGCGACGATCTCGTCGAGGCTGAACGGCTTGGTGACGTAGTCGTCGCCGCCGGCGTTCAGCCCGGTGATCTTGTCCTCGGTCTCGTCCTTCGCGGTGAGGAACAGGATCGGGCGCGGTGTAGCCGGCACCGCGCAGGCGCTTGGTGACGCTGAAGCCGTTCATGTCGGGAAGCATGACGTCGAGGATGATGAGGTCGGGTTCCTCTTCGAGCACGGCCGAGATCGTCTGGGCGCCGTTGGAGACGGCCCTGACCTGGAATCCGGCGAATCTGAGGCTCGTGATGAGCAGGTCGCGGATGTTCGGCTCGTCGTCGACGACCAGGATGCGCGGTGCGGTCATGCCCTCATTATGGCCACCGAACCCATGCGCTGTCTGGATATCGGTCGGAGCGGCCTCGATCAGTCCAGGCACGCGCGCACCGCGCGTTCGACGACGGGACGCACCTCGGCGTCGGGGTCGACGGTGAGCCGGTGGAACACCAGGCCGTCGCCGGCGGCCATGAGCGTCCGGGCGGCCTCCGCCGGATGGGCCGCACCGATGTGCCCGAGCAGCGCTGTCGTCCACTCGACGTACACCGCGCGCTGCTCGAGGAGCGGCGCCAGCAGGGTCGGGTCGCGCCTGCCCTCGAGGAACAGGGCGTAGCGAGCTCGGGTGCGACCTGCGAACAGTTCCGTCTGAGCGATGATGAACCCGGAGAGAGCGTCGATCAGCTCATCCGGCGTGGTGATCTCGAGCGCCCCGCCTGCCGCGAACTCGGCGCGCTCCGTCTCGGCGATCCACGTCGTGACACCGGCCACCAGGGCGTCCCGGGTCCGGAACCAGTTCGACGTCGACCCTTTCGGCAGTCCCGCCCGCTCGTCCACGCGCGCATGGGTCAGGGCACGGATGCCCTGCTCGCCGACCAGTTCGACGGCGGCATCCAACGGCTCTGTCGCGGGTGGTGCCCACACGTCGACGATAAGCGCAGCGGTCACTACTACGAAAGTAGTGACACGGCACTACGAAAGTAGTATCCTCAGCGCCATGGACGAGAAGATGGATGCCGCGGCCGGTCGCCGAGCGCACGGTGGCGGTTGCCGGGCTCGAACATGCACGTGGTCGAGGCTGGTTCCGGGATGCCGGTGCTGCTGCTCCACGGATTTCCCCAGAGTTCACGCGAGTACGCCGCGGTGATGGCGGATCTCAGCCGCAGTGCGCGCGTGATCGCGGCCGACCTGCGCGGCGCCGGTCAGACGGATGCCCCGGCCGACGGCTATGACGCCGACACCCTCGTCGCGGACGTGATCGGGCTGCTCGATGCCCTCGGCATCGAACGCGTCGCGCTCGTGGCGCACGACTGGAGCGCACTCATCGGCTTCGACCTGTGCCTGCGCCATCCCGACCGCGTCAGCAGCTACGTGGCCATCGCCGTGCCCGCGCCCTACATCCGCATGACGCCGAAGCTCGCGGGTGCGATGATGCGCGCCATGCCGCACCTGTGGTTCCAGTGGGTCATCGCAACGCCGGGCATCGGTCCGCGGCTGCTGTCGCGGGGTCGACAGCGACTCTCGTACTGGCTGCTGCGATCGTTCGAGGTCGGGACGATCCCCGACGACGACGTCGAGGCCTACGTGGCCGCACTGAAGGAGCCGGCGAGGGCGCGAGCGGCTTCGAAGCTCTACCGGCGTGTGATCCTGCCGGGCTTCATGAACGTTCTCCGCGGGACCTATCACGGCCGGGTCTTGCGCACACGGACCCTTGTGCTGTTCGGTGCGGATGACGGGCTGATTCCACACGACGCGCTCGCACGTCTCACCTGAGGACGCGCCCGACCTGACGATCGAGTTCGTCCCCGGGGGCGCCCACTTCCTGGTGGACGACAATCCCGCCGAGGTCGCCCGTCGACTGCGGGCCTTCCTCGAGCTTCCTGCGGGCTGATCGGAAAGCGTGCGACGGCTCCCGGGTCGCTGCGCTCAGGCGCCGGGCGGGTGCAGGGCGACGCAGCAATGACCGTCCCGCGGCTCCAAGGCGGCCTCGCGGTCGTCGCCCGCGGCGTCGGCGATGCCGCGCACGAGCTCGACATTCGCCGAGCAGATGAGCTGAGTGTGGCGAGCTGCGAGCGCATGGAAGGGACAGTTCTCCAGCAGGATGCCGCCTGCGCCGTCGTCGCGCGGCCCGTACCCGCACGCGACCAGCGCGTTCTCGAGCGGGGCATGCGCCGCACCGATCGCGCTGCCCGTGCGATGCGCCTCCACCGCGAGCGCGGCGTGCATCGTCATCCCGTCGCGGTCGGCGCGCTCGGCCGCCGAGGCCAGCAGCTCACCGGCCAGCTCGTAGTGGCGTTCGGGCAGACTCGCCAGCAGATCGCCGGATGCCGCACTGTAGAGCTTGGTCGGGCGGCCCGCGCCCGGGCCGGTGCGGCCGGACAGGCGGCGATACTCGGCGGTGAGCACACCGGCCTCGACGAGTCGGCCGAGATGGACCGCCGCAGTGCTGCGTGGGATGCCGACCGCCGCTGCCGCGTCGTCACGGCTGAGCGGCGATCCGGCTTCGACCACGGCGCGATAGAGGTTGCGACGCACGGGCTCTCCGAGCGCCGCGAGCGCGTCCACGTCGTTGCGACCCAGGCTCGTCATAGCGCGAGCATATCTAAAAACAGCATTCTTGACAGAAGAATGCGGCAGTCCTATCGTCGGGCTCAGGGCCGAGACACTGCGTTCCGAAGTGCCGGGCGGATCGACGACCGACTAAGGCGCCGGTTCGAGGCATCCGGGATCTGATCGAGCCGGAAGGAGCGAACATGACGCACATCGTGATCATCGGCGGGGGAGTCGCCGCCGGGACCGCCGCGAAGACGCTCCGCAAAGAGGGCTACGACGGCGACGTGACGATCGTCAGCGAGGAGGCGCACCCGCCCTACCAGCGTCCGCCGCTGTCGAAGGGCTACCTCGCGGGCAAGGAGGGCATGGATGCCGTGATCCTCCAGCCGACCGAGTGGTATGCCGAACAGGGCATGGATCTGCGAACGTCGACGCGGGCGGTCAGCCTTGACCCCACCGCACACGAGGTGGTTCTCGACGACGACTCGATTCTCGGCTACGACTCCGTCCTGCTGGCGACAGGGGCCTCGCCGCGCTCGCTGCCGCTCGAGGGCGCCGAACTGCCCGGAGTGCGCACCCTGCGCCGGCTCGACGATTCCGACGACCTCGCCGCACAGCTTCGCGCCGGCGGCAGGCGGCTGGTGATCATCGGATCGGGCTGGATCGGCATGGAGGTCGGTGCGACGGCCCGCGACCTGGGCAATGAGGTCACGGTTCTCGAGCGTGACCCGGTGCCGCTCGCGCTGGCGCTCGGCGACGAGATGGGCGAGGTCTTCCGAGCCCTGCACCTCGAGCACGGCGTCGACCTGCGCACGTCGGTCAATGTGGAGCGGATCACCGGCGCCGAAAGCGCCGAGGGCGTGGTCGTCGACGGCGAGGTGGTTCCGGCCGACATCGTGCTGATCGGAGTCGGTGCCGCGCCGAACACGACGCTCGCCGAGAACGCCGGACTGCGCATTCACAACGGGATCCTCACCGACTCGTCGCTGCGCACCAGCGCTCCCGACGTCTACGCCGCGGGGGATGTCGCCAACGCCTACCACCCGGTCATCCAACGGCATCTGCGCAGCGAGCACTGGGCGAACGCGCTGCACGCGGGTCCGGTCGCGGCGCGCGCGATGCTCGGCATGCCGGCATCCTTCGTCGACATCCCGTACTTCTACACCGACCAATTCGATCTGAGCATGGAGCTGTCGGGGTACGCACCCCTCATGGCCGATGCGCGGCTGGTGGTGCGCGGCGATCTCGAGGCGCGCGAGTTCGTCGCCTTCTGGGTGGACCGCGGGCGGATCGTGGCCGGCATGAACGTCAACGTGTGGAAGGTCAACAAGACGGTCCAGGCACTGATCCGATCGGGGTCGATCGTCGACGTCGACCGCTTGCGCGACCCGTCGACTCCGCTCGAGAGCCTGCTCGAGGCGGCGTGACGCGCCGGGGCCTCAGGCCGCGATCGCGTGGGCGTCCAGAATCGTGTAGCTGTAGCCCTGCTCGGCCAGGAAGCGCTGGCGGTTCTGCGCGAAGTCCTGGTCGACGGTGTCGCGGGCGATGAGCGTGTAGAAGCTGGCCGTGCGGCCGGACTCCTTGGGGCGCAGCAGACGCCCGAGGCGCTGAGCCTCCTCCTGGCGCGAGCCGAACGAACCCGAGACCTGGATCGCAACGGATGCCTCGGGCAGGTCGATCGAGAAGTTCGCGACCTTCGAGACGACCAGCAGCGTGATCTCGCCCTCGCGGAACGCGCCGTAGAGCTTCTCGCGCTCGTCGACCGGGGTCGCTCCGGTGATCTGCGGAGCGTCCAGCGCCTCGGCGAGGATGTCGATCTGGTCGAGGTACTGCCCGATCACGAGGATCCGCTCGCCCTCGTGGCGCTCGACCAGCTGACGGACAACGCCGATCTTCGCGTGCGCCGTGGCAGCGAGCCGGTAGCGCTCGTCGTCGGCCGCAGCCGCGTACTCGAGGCGGTCACCCGCGGGAAGGTCGACGCGCACTTCGTAGCAGGCGGCGGGGGAGATGAAACCCTGGGCCTCGATCTCCTTCCATGGCGCGTCGAAGCGCTTGGGCCCGATCAGGCTGAAGACGTCGCCCTCCCGGCCGTCCTCGCGCACGAGGGTGGCGGTCAGTCCGAGTCGGCGGCGCGCCTGCAGGTCGGCGGTGAGCTTGAAGACCGGCGCGGGCAGCAGGTGCACCTCGTCGTACACGATCAGTCCCCAGTCCAGGGCGTCCAGCAGCGCGAGGTGGGCGTACTGCCCGCTCCGCTTGGCCGTCAGGATCTGGTAGGTCGCGATCGTGACCGGCTTGATCTCCTTCATCTGACCCGAGTACTCGCCGATCTCCTCGGCGGTCAGCGAGGTGCGCTTGAGCAGCTCGTCGCGCCACTGGCGGGCGCTCACGGTGTTCGTCACGAGGATGAGCGTCGTCGTCTTCGTGTCGGCCATCGCGGCCGCGCCGACGAGGGTCTTGCCGGCGCCGCACGGGAGGACGACGACACCGGAGCCGCCCTCGGTGAAGATGTCGACGGCCTTGCGCTGGTACGGACGCAGCGACCAGTTGCTCTCGTCGAGCTCGATCGGATGCGGCGTTCCGGGCGTGTATCCGGCGAGGTCCTCGGCCGGCCAGCCGATCTTGAGCAGCTCCTGCTTGATGTGGCCGCGCGCCCAGGCGTCGATCACGAACGATGCCGGCGACGGGTGGCCGATCAGGAGTGGCTGGATGCGCTTGTTGCGCGAGACCTCGGTGAGCACGGCGGTGTCCGATGCGGTCAGCAGCAGTTCACCGTCATCGTTCCGCTCGATCGTGAGGCGCCCGTAGCGCCCGACCGTCTCGCGGATGTCGATCGACACCGACGGCGGCACCGGAAAGCGCGACCAGCGCTCGAGCGTCGTGAGCATGTCGTCGGCGTCGTGACCGGCCGCGCGGGCGTTCCACAGTCCGAGGCGGGTGATCCGGTAGGTGTGGATGTGCTCGGGAGCGCGCTCGAGCTCGGCGAAGATCGCCAGCTCGTGGCGCGCCGACTCGGCGTCCGGATGTGCAACTTCCAGCAGCACAGTCCGGTCGCTCTGCACGATGAGAGGACCGTCAGCCATAAGGGTCCAGTCTAGCCGGGCGGGGGTGGGCGCGGCCGTCGGGGTAATGCGCGCGGCGACCTTGCACCCGTCGCAGACTCCGCACGCCGGCGAGCCCTGCTCAGGAGCCCGGGCGCACGCTCACGATGCTCGAGACGGGCAGCGTGCGCTCCACGTCGGCGCCGCGGTCGCGACCGCGCAGTCGACCGCCGCCCAGACCGGATGCCTCGAGCGTGAGGGAACGCTCGGACCCGTCGGGCATCCGCACGACAACGACGATCACCGACTTGTTGCGCACCGCCTGCTCGAGCTCGCGACCGAGCCACGCGGCATCCGCATCGACCTCGTGTCCGGCGCGGAGCGCGGCGATCAGGCGGGCATAGATGTCGCGAGGCTGCGGGTGCGCTTCGGCATCCGCCGCCCGCGCTCGGCGGTGCAGCGATTCGGGCGCGCCCGACGCATCGAGCGCGACCACCGGATACCGGGCATCGGCGAGCGACCAGTACACCGCGTCGCGGGCGACACGCGAGACGAGCTCGTGACCGTCGCGCACGAATCCGAGCGGACGCAGCGCCTGGTCGACGAGGATCGTGTCGCGCAGCGCGAGGTCGGTGGCTTCCAGCCGGGTCCGACCGGATGCTTCCTCCGCGCGCACCCGGATCAGGCCGTGCCGTGCGGCCGTGCTGTCGACGAGGTAGTCCAGCGGCTGGGGGATGCCGGTCAGCGAGATCTCGCCGAGGAAGTCGCGGATCGAATGGGCGGTCTCTCCCTCGGTCATCCCGGCTCCGAGCGACTCGGTGCTGAAGCGGTACGTCGACGCCTGGGCGCGCGACTCGCGGACCGCGATCGTGCGCAGGCGCAGGTCGAGGGGCGGTGACAGCGGACCCGGGGCGATCGCCGTCAGGTCCGCTTGAAGGTAGACGCGATCGATCTCGGCCGGCAGGTGCGCCGCGAGGGTGTCGGTGTCGGGCAGTGCTCCGGAACGCAGGGCAGCGGTCCAGGCCGGCTCTGCGCCGCCAGGAGTCAGCAGGCCCCAGCTCTCGGCGATCCGCCGCAGACGCGCGGCGCGCTCGGGCCATTCCGAGTGGAGGGGGTAGGCGCCGGGCCACGTCGCCGGGGGCCGGAATCCGCCCTCTGCGGTGCGCAGCCCGGGAGGAAGCGATCCGCGCAGCCCTTCGGCGACGATCGACCAGCGTCGTGTCGTTGTGGCCTCGAGCCATCGCATGCCCGCGCCGGTGACGTTCCACTCCCGGCCGGCCGGCACCCCGAGGCCTGCCGACTCGGCGGCGGCCACGAGGTCATCGAGGTCTTCTGCGGACGCGAGCGCACCGGCATCCGTCAGCCGACGCCGATCGATCGCGCTGACCGAACCGGTGCCGGTGCGAGACAGCGGCGTGTGCAGTCCGGCCAGCAGCACATCAGCCAAGGCGCCCACCGTCGTGAAGGCGCGCTCGGCCGCGGCGGCGGCATCGCCGTCGGCGGCGGGCGGGACCAGCGGCACGGCCGGTTCGTTCACGAATGCGTCGGGGTGTGCCGCGGCGGCGGCGCGCACACGTGCGGCGACAGCGCCGTACGGCGTGCCGTCGCCTCCGACCAGGACGAGCGGCCGGAGCGACTCGAGCGTCGGCGAATCCATGGCCGCGCCGTCCAGTGAACCAGCGAGGGCGACGAGAGTTGTGCGCGGAAGGCGGGCGACAGCCCGCTCGACGGATGCCGGATCGAGCATGCCCGCTGCGGCGTCGAAGAAATCGTGCCAGGGCGCCGCGGGAGCGACCGCGCGCACAGCGAACGTGCGCGCAAGGGAGTCGTCGTCGGATGACGCCAGACGAATGGCGAGGGCCCGCTCGTCGGAGACCATTCAGCCCCCTCGGTTGGCTCGCGCCCTCCGCACGAAAGTCATGATCAGCAGCGCCACGATCATGAGGAACGCGACGGGAAGAGCGATGAGGGGCAGTACCGCGATGAGCGGCCAGATGCCCTGCGAGAAGTCGGTGACACCGGCGGGTCGGGCGATGATCACCGCGAAGAAGCAGACGATCGAGACGATGGCCAGACCGAGCGACATGTACGCCAGGATTCGGTCGAGGCGGCGGACCGGGACGTCCCCGCCAGGGGTGCGGGTGCTCATTCACATCAGCCTATCGGGTGTCCCGGTTGCCGTAGGCTGTGGGACGGGATCGATCGGTCCCTGTTCCGTCATGCCCCACGCGAGGCGCTCTACACAGCGAGGTTTCCATGCCCACCGGCAAGGTCAGGTTCTACGACGAGGAGAAGGGGTTCGGCTTCATCGCAACCGATGACGGTCAGGACGTCTTCCTGCACGCCACAGCCCTGCCCGCCGGTGCGCCTGCGCCGAAGGCAGGCACCCGCCTCGAGTTCGGCGTCGCCGACGGCAAGCGCGGTCTGCAGGCGCTGTCGGTGCGGGTCCTGGAGGCCCCGCCGAGCCTGGCGAAGCGTGCCCGCAAGCCCGCCGACGACATGGCGATCATCGTGGAAGATCTCGTGAAGCTGCTCGACGGCATCGGCGGCGACCTGCGCCGCGGGCGCTACCCGAGCGGGTCGCACTCCAAGAAGATCGCGGCCGTGCTCCGCAAGGTCGCCGATGAACTCGACACCTGAGCCGATCGACGAGTCGACGGCACGGGAGCTGGCGCTCGCAGCACTGGCTGAGATCACGCCCGTCGCGACGGTCGGGGAGCCCGCCGAGTCGACGGTTCACGACGACGGCGTGCTGACGCTGCGGTTCGAGAACCGGCTGTCGGGATACCCGGGATGGTTCTGGACGGTCAGCCTCGCACAGGTCGACGACGTCCGCGCCGACGGTTCTGGAAGTCGAGCTCATTCCGGGCGACGGTGCGCTGATCGCGCCCGACTGGCTCCCGTGGGCGGAGCGCCTGGCCGAATATCAGGCGGCTCAGGCCGCTCTCGCGGCGGAAGGCCTGGCCACCGACGACCTGATCATCGCCGCGGACGAAGAGGATCTCGACGACGTCGATGATCTGGACGCCTCCGACTTCGACGACGATGGATCGCCGATCCTGCACTCCGGCGACGTTGATGGAGTCGACATCGACGAGCTCTCCGATGACGCCGTCGACGACGAGTCGGAGGACGCGGACGACGAGGATGACGACGACCGAGGATGACGTCGACGACGAGGATGACGACGACGAGTCGCGATGACGACGCCGAAGACGAGGACGTCGACGACGACGATGGCGAGTCGGACGACGACGACGTCGGACGACGACGACGACGAGTCGACGACGACGACGAGTCCGACGACGACGCCGCCGACCAGGACGACGACGAGCCGTCCCGCTGATTCGGGCCGCTGAGCCGGGTCAGAGGTTCTCGACCGTGAAGTCGATGCTCCGGATGAGCTGTCGCACGTCGTCGGGCTCGATCGAGACGAAGGTCGCGACGCGCAGCTGATTGCGGCCGAGCTTGCGGTACGGCTCGGTGTCGACGATGCCGTTGGCGCGCAGCGCCGCAGCGACGGCGGCGGCATCCACCGACTCCGCGAAGTCGACGGTGACCACGACGGGGGAGCGGTCGGCGGGCTCGGCGACGAACGGGGTGGCGAACTCGGATGCCGCGGCCCACTCGTAGAGGGCGCCGCGACGATTCGCGCGTCCGCGCGTCCGCCCAGGTCAGGCCGCCGTTGCCGAGGATCCACTGCAGCTGCTCGTCGAGCAGGAACAGCGTCGCCAGCGCCGGGGTGTTCAGCGTCTGGTTGAGACGGGAGTTGTCCACCGCGTTCTTCAGGCTCAGGAACTCGGGGATGTACCGGCCGGATGCCGCGATCCGCTCGATCCGCTCGATCGCGGCGGGGGAGACGACCGCGAACCACAGTCCGCCGTCCGACCCGAGGTTCTTCTGCGGCGCGAAGTAGTAGACGTCGGTCTCGCCGACCTCGAAGTCGATGCCGCCGGCGGCGCTCGTCGCGTCGATGACGGTCAACGCGCCCGCGTCGCCGTGGACGCGACGGATCGCTGCCGAAACACCGGTGGAGGTCTCGTTGTGCGGCCAGGCGTAAACGTCGACGCCGTCCACCGGCTCCGCCAGCGTGCTGGTGCCGGCGGGCACGTCGCGAACGTCGGGAGCCTGAAGCCACGGTGCCTTCGCAGCGGCTGCGAACTTGCCGCCGAACTCGCCGAACACGAGGTTCTGACTCCGGTTCTCGATGAGGCCGAAGGCCGCGGCATCCCAGAACGCCGTCGATCCGCCGTTGCCGACGACGACCTCGTAGCCCGCAGGAAGGTGGAACAGCTCGGCGAGGTGCGAGCGGACATCTGCGACGAGGTTCTTCACGGGCGCCTGGCGGTGCGAGGTGCCGAGGAGAGACGCTCCACGTGTGACCAGCGCCTCGAGCTGCGCACCGCGCACCTTTGAGGGGCCGCACCCGAAGCGACCGTCGGCGGGCAGGAGATCACTCGGAATCACAAGGTGGGGCATCCCCCGATTCTACGATCGGCGACGACCGCCGCCGCATCGGTGTGACCGTCCGTGACCCGGCTCCAACAGGCTGGCCCCGGCCGGGGCGTCGGCAGGATTGGATAGGCTGAACCTTGCACCGATTCCGCGTCTGCGAGGCACAATGACCGATCTGATCGACACGACAGAGATGTATCTGCGCACGATCCTCGAACTCGAGGAGGAGAACATCGTTCCCCTTCGCGCGCGCATCTCGGAGCGGCTCGGTCACTCGGGTCCGACCGTGTCTCAGACGGTCGGCCGCATGGAGCGCGATGGTCTCGTCGTCGTCTCGGACGACCGCACGCTGGAGCTCACCGACGCGGGCCGTCAGAAGGCCGTCGATGTCATGCGCAAGCATCGCCTTGCCGAGCGGCTCCTCTCCGATGTCATCGGTCTCGACTGGGCGTACGTCCACGAAGAGGCCTGCCGCTGGGAGCACGTCATGAGCGAGCAGGTGGAGCGTCGCCTCGTCGAGCTGCTCGGACACCCCACCGAGTCCCCGTACGGCAACCCGATCCCGGGTCTGGCTCAACTCGGCGATGTGCCGGCGAAGAACTTCGAGCAGGGCGTTGTCGGTCTGGTGCGGCGGCTCAACGAGGTGGGCGGACCGATCACCGGCACCGTGCGTCGTCTGGCGGAGCCCGTGCAGGTCGACCCCGAGCTGCTCCAGCAGCTGAAGGGCGCCGGTGTGATGCCGGGCGCGGCCGGCGACTACCGGTACAGCGAGGGGTACGTCCTCGTGCAGATGGACGGCAACGACGAAGGTCTCGAGCTGCCCATCGAGGTCGCCTCGCACATCTTCCTCGTCGACGACCGCCGCTGAGTTCGCGCCGCCGCGCGGCTCGAAGCGGGCGGTATCACAGCGCATGAACCATGTCCAGGTCTTTGCCAGGGCCTCGATGTGACTTATTCGTTACATTCGGGTAGCGTGGAAAGCGTCCACAGGCGAGAACCCCCGCGCCGTCGGACTCCACGCGGATTGCCTCCCTGGCTCGTCGTCCACGTGGTACGCCCGCATACCGTGCCCCGACACCGAATGCTGACGAGCCAGCGCCCCGGCGCGGAGGCGCCGGAGGAACTATTGGCTGAAGAATTCGATTCGTCCGCGAACGAGCCCCGAAGCGACGAGACCATTGTCACGCGCCGTGTCCGCGAACGAACCTCTCCTTTGCCGCTGTCTCAGCGCATCACCGCCGTCGCATCGCGCCCGAAGAAGGGGCGCCCCGCGCGCTCGACTTCCGCTCCGCGCACCGCGGGACGCAACACCAAACCGCTGCGCAGCCTGGTCATCCTGACGATGGTCGGCGGTCTCATCGCCACGGTCGCCCTCCCCGCATACGGCGCTTGGCGACCGACCGAGGATGCCGTCACCCTCCAGCAGGTCGCAGCCGACGACGCCCAGTCGCTGCTCGTCGCCTCCGACTCCACCAGCGGCGGCGATCTTGCGCGCGACAGCTACTCGGCCACGACCCAGGATGAGATCGACCAGAAGAAGGCCGAAGCCGCTGCCGCCGAGGCCGCAGCCGCACGCGCCCGCCTGACGGCCAACGTCGCATCCGGACTCCCGGTCAACGTCGCCATGGTCTCGCCGGGCAGCGGCGAGGTGCGCTGGCCGATCCTGAACTTCACCCTCGGCCGCGGCCTGTGGGATTCCGGTTACCACCAGGGCGTCGACCTGCTCGCCTCCTGTGGTGAGCCTCTCTATGCCGCCGCCGCCGGCGTGGTCAGCGTCTCGCAGGAGAGCTACGGCGGTTACGGTGTCGCAGTCTCGATCGACCACGCTCTCGGCGGACAGTCCGTCAACACCCTGTACGGGCACATGACCTACGGCAGCCGTCAGGTGGAAGCCGGTCAGGCCGTGCAAGCAGGTCAGATGATCGGGGTCGTCGGCTCGACGGGAAGCTCCACCGCCTGCCACGTGCACTTCGAGGTGCACATCAACGGTGGCGTGGTCGACCCGTGGGCGTGGCTGCAGGCCAACGCCGGCTAGTTCGTCCAAGACCGATCCCCCCGCTTGACAGCGACGAGGGGCGTGCGTTCGCCGACACGCCCCTCGTCGTTCATGAACCTCTGCGACCCCTCCGCGTCGCGCGTGCGTTAGCCTGAAACCCGACGCTGAGAGAAGCGGAGGGTAGTCGATGGACAGCACACCACGCATCCGAACCATGGATGCGCTTGGACGCCACGTCCTTCGGCATTGCACGAGTGGATGCCGCGGCATTGCCGTGGCGCCAAGGCGCTGTCTGTAGACAGCGCCTTTTTTCATGCCCCTGCGCCCCTCGAATCGTCGCGCAAGTCGAATCACCGGGAAGCCGTCCCGGCCGTTCGAGAGGATGAGGAATGCGCACTCTGGTGCTCAACGCGGGCTACGAGCCGCTCGCCGTCGTGTCGTTCAAGCGAGCTCTCGTACTCGTGATGAACGAGAAAGCCGTTGTCGTCGAGCATGTCGACGGCGAACCGGTCTGGGCTGCGCGGGGGGCGTATGACCGTCCCGCCGTCATTCTGCTGACCCGTTATGTGCGCGTTCCAGGAGGCCGCCACATCCCCGTCACCAGACGCGGCGTGCTGCGTCGCGACGCGCACCGCTGCGGGTACTGCGGCAAGGCGGCATCCACGATCGACCACATCCTGCCGCGCTCGCGCGGCGGGGCGGATTCGTGGGAGAACCTGGTCGCCTGCTGCCTTCGCTGCAACAACATGAAGGGCGACCGCACGCCGCAGGAGATGTCGTGGGACCTGCGGCTGACGCCCCGGCCGCCGCGGGGGGTTCAGTGGACGGTGCGGGGCACCGACCGGACGGATCCGTGCTGGGAGCCGTACCTGGCCCTCGCCGCCTAGTCTCGCTTCCTCACCGAGCACCTCCGCCCGCTGCCAAATGCGTCGCATTTCGACGCACGCTGCACGTCCTTGCTACTGCCACACATATTTGTGCGGGCATAGGCAGGTTTCTGTAGCACATACGCCGAATACCAGAGCGTGATGGGATGGGTCTCATGACCCGAGCCCTTCTCGTGATCGACATGCAGCGCGCCTTCGACGACCTGGACTACTGGGGAGCGACGACCAACCCCGCGTGCGAAGCGAACGTCGCCGCCCTCGTCGACGCCTGGACGGTCGCGGGGGAGCCCATCGTCGTCGTGCGCCACGACTCGACGTCGCCGGATTCGCCGCTGCATCCCGAGAACTCCGGCAACGCCCTCGTCGACGCCGTCGCCGGTGTCCTGCCGGCCCTGACGGTGACCAAGAGTGTCAACTCCGCCTTCTACGGCGACCCCGACCTGCGGGCGTGGCTCGAGGGGCAGGGGATCGGCGAACTCGTGGTCTGCGGCATCCAGACGAACATGTGCGTCGAGACCACCGCTCGCATGGCGGGCAATCTCGGCTACGACGTGACGGTCGCGCTCGACGCGACGCGCACGTTCGACCTGCAGGCGGAGATCGCGGGCCTGGGCATCGTGACACGGACGGCGGCGGAGCTCATGGCCACCACCGCACTCGACCTGCAGGCGGGCGGCTTCGCGAAGATCTCGACCACCGCAGAGCTGATCGGCGACAATCGAACATAATGCACGATCCGGCCGCTTTCGATGTCGGAAGGCGGCGATAGCGTTCCTCATGACATTGACCCACTAGAACATCTGTTCTAGCCTGTGGGAGTGAGGGCGGCTGTGCAGAGCGAGGTGCATCCCGAGGGCGATGTCCTCCGGCTGCGCGCTCAAGTGGAGCGGGTGCAGGGGCGCCGACTCGACGCGCCCGTGTTGCCGGTCCTTCCCGCGCTCGCTCCGCTTCTGCCGGGCGGGGGACTCCGGCCGGGGTCCGCGTACTCGATCGACCCGTCGGCGTCGCTTCTGTTCGCACTGCTCGCCGCGGCGTCCCAGACGGGATCGTGGTGCGGTGTGGTCGGCGTGCCGCAGCTGGGCGCCGAGGCGGCCGAGCGGGTGGGAGTCGATCTGTCCCGGCTCGTGCTGATCCCCGACCCCGGTTCGCGCTGGCTGGCGGTGACCGCGACGATCGCCGAGGTGCTGCCGGTGATCGCCGTGCGCCCGGGCGGGCGGGCATCCGACGGCGACGTCTCACGTCTGGCCGCCCGACTGCGCGACCGGGGTGCGGTGCTGCTCGTGCAGGGGCCGTGGGCGCAGGCGGAGGCATCCATCGGCGTGGCCGACCCGGAATGGACGGGCCTCGGTGACGGCCACGGCTACCTGTCCGGTCGCGAGCTCACCGTGACGGTGACGAGCAGGCGCACGCCCGTACCGCGCCGGGGTCGGATGCTGCTTCCCGACGTCGACGGCGGGCTCGTGTCGACCCGCCCGCCGTCGCCCGTCGCCTACGTGCCGCTCGAGGCGGTGGGCTGACATGCGCGCCGATGCTCCGGTCCGCAGTCTCGTGCTGTGGTTCCCGGACTGGCCTGTCACGGCACTGACGCGCGACGCCTCCCTGCGCGAGCCGCTCGATCCCGCGCGGCCGATCGCGGTGATGGAGCACAACGCCGTCGTCGCGTGCTCCGCATCGGCGCGGGCGGAGGGCGTGCGACGCGGGCAGCGCCGCCGCGACGCCCAGGCGCGATGCCCGAGCCTGACGGTGGTCGCGGCCGATCCGGTGCGCGATCACCGTGTCTTCGCACCTCTCGTGGCGGGGATCGAGGAGCGTGCGCCCGGGGTTCAGATCGTGCGGCCAGGACTCTGCGCGCTGCGCGCCCGCGGGCCCGCCCGCTACTACGGAGGTGAAGCCGAGGCGGCGCGGGTGCTGCTCGGCACGCTTCGCGAGCACGGTGTCGAGGGGGTGCGGGCGGGCATCGCGGACGGTCCGTTCACGGCCGAGCAGGCCGCGCGCGTCGGGGGCACGCCGGCAGAGCCGGTGTTCCTCGTGCCTGCGGGCGGCGCGGCCGGCTTCCTCGCGCCGCTTCCGATCGCGTCGCTGGAAGACCCCGAGCTCGCCGGGCTCCTCGCCCGGCTCGGCGTGCAGACGCTCGGGGAGTTCGCCGCGATGGAGGCCGATCGCGTGCGGGAGAGGTTCGGCGAGCGCGGCATCCGTCTGCATGCCCTCTCGGCGGGTTGCGATTCGCGGGCGGTCGAACCCCGGGTGCCGCCGCCCGAACTGCACCGCGAGGTCGTGTTCGAGCCACCGCTCGAGCTCGCCGAGCAGGTCGCCTTCGGCATGCGGCTGGCCGCCGACGCGTTCATCGCAGGGCTCGGCGCCGTCGACCTGGTCTGCACCGAGCTGCGGGTCGAGCTGACCGGAGACCGGGGCGAACGCAGCGAGCGGGTGTGGCTGCATCCCGGGTCGTTCGATGCGGCTGCCGTGGTCGATCGGGTGCGCTGGCAGCTGGGCGAGGATGCCGAAGGCCTCAAGAGCGGGGTCGCGAGGGTGCGGATCGAGCCGGCGGCGGTGGATGCGGCATCCCACCACGCCCCTGCGATCTTCGGCGCGGGCACCGACGAGCGCGTGCACCATGCCCTCTCCCGCGTGCAGGCGATGCTGGGGCACCGAGGAGTGGTGACCCCCGCGATCGGCGGTGGCCGGTGGCTCGCCGAACGGCAGGTGCTGGTGCCGTGGGGCGATCGGGCGGTCCTCGCGAAGGAGCGCTCGCGGCCCTGGCCGGGGAGCCTCCCCGACCCGCTGCCCGGGACGGTCTTCGCCGACCCCGTGCCCGTGCAGGTGACCGACGACGCGGGGGCGGCCGTCGGCATCGACGGGCGCGGGCGAGCAACCGCAGCACCCGCCGTGCTCACCGAGAGCGGACGCCGGCGGGGGATCGAGGCGTGGGCGGGCCCGTGGCCGGTCATCGAGCGGGGGTGGGATGCCGCGCGCTCCCGTCGCGCGCATCGGTTCCAGGTGGTCGACACCGACCACATGGCGTGGCTGCTGGTCTGCGAGGACGACAGCTGGAGCGCGGAGGGCCGCTATGACTGAGGGCGGTGACTGATGGGCTTCCACAACCCGGCCGTGCCCTGGTCGGAGATGGAGCGGCTGCTGAGCGACCAGCGCCGGCCGGGCAACGTGCCGGTGCACGCCGACGGCGGCGACAGCCCGGCCTGGTCGCGCAAGCGCGGCCCGTATGTGTCGCAGGAGATCGCCCGACCCGACGATGCGGTTCCCTACGCCGAGCTGCACGCCCACTCGTCGTTCTCGTTCCTCGACGGCGCCTCCTCTCCCGAAGAGCTCGCCGAGGAGGCCGAGCGGCTGGGCCTGCACGCCCTCGCCATCACCGATCACGACGGGTTCTACGGGATCGTGCGCTTCGCCGAAGCCGCCGAGATGCTCCAGGTGAAGACGGTCTTCGGCGCCGAGCTCTCGCTCGAGCTTCCGAAACCGCAGAACGGCGAGCCCGATCCCGCCGGGTCGCACCTGCTGGTCCTCGCCCGCGGAGAGGAGGGCTACCACCGCCTCGCGGCCGCCCTCACCCACGCGCAGCTGAATGGCGCCGAGAAGGGGCGGCCGCTCTACGATCTCGACGAGCTCGCCGAGCAGAGCGGAGGAGACTGGGCGGTGCTGACCGGCTGCCGCAAGGGTGCGGTGCGGCGCGCGCTCGCCGACGGCGGGCCGGTTGCCGCGGCATCCGCACTCGACCGTCTCGTCACCCTCTTCGGTCGGGATGCCGTGAACGTCGAGCTCATCGACCACGGGAGCCCCCTCGACACGCGTGACAACGACCTGCTCGCGGCGATGGCCGCCGAGCGGAGGCTGCCGGTGCTCGTCAGCAACAACGTGCACTACGCCGTGCCGCAGCGCCAGCAGCTGGCCGCCGCGGTCGCGGCCGTGCGCTCCAACCGGGGGCTGGACGAGCTCGACGGATGGCTGCCCGCCCATGCCGGTGCGCATCTGCGCTCGGGCGCCGAGATGCGGGAGCGCTTCGCGCGGTACCCCGGCGCGGTCGAGCGCACCGTGACGCTCGCCGACGAGCTCGCCTTTCCGCTGCGGCGGGCCAAGCCCGCACTGCCCAAGCAGAAGGTTCCGCCGGGGCACACGCCGATGTCGTGGCTGCGGCACCTCGTGTGGGAGGCGGTGCCGCGCAAGTACCCCGACCTGACCGACGAGGACCGCGTCCGCATCGAGAAGGAGCTCGGCGTCATCGAGCTGAAGGACTTCCCCGGGTACTTCCTGATCGTGTACGGCATCGTGCAAGAGGCGCGGCGGCGCGGCATCCTGTGCCAGGGTCGCGGCTCGGCGGCCAACAGCGCCGTCTGCTTCCTGCTCGACATCACGGCCGTCGACTCGATCGCCTACAAGCTGCCGTTCGAGCGGTTCCTCTCGTCGCTGCGGGACGAGGAGCCCGACATCGACGTGGACTTCGACTCGGATCGCCGCGAGGAGATCATCCAGTGGGTCTACGCGACATACGGCCGGGAGCGCGCGGCGCAGGTCGCGAACGTCATCCAGTACCGGCCGAAGAACGCCGTGCGCGACATGGCCAAGGCCCTCGGGCACTCGCCCGGGCAGCAGGACGCCTGGTCGAAACAGGTCGAGCAGTGGGGCGCGACGCTGTCGACCGGGCCGGAGCACGACATCCCCGACCAGGTGATCGAATACGCGTCGGAGCTGCTGAAGGCGCCGCGGCATCTGGGCATCCACTCCGGCGGCATGGTGCTGACCGACCGGCCCGTCGGCGAGGTCGTGCCGATCGAGCACGCGCGCATGGAGAACCGCACGGTGATCCAGTGGGACAAGGACGACGCGGCCTGGATGGGGCTGGTGAAGTTCGACCTGCTCGGCCTCGGGATGCTGGCGGCCCTGCAGTACTGCTTCGACCTCATCGACGGGGCAACCGGCGAGCGGTGGGAGCTCGCGACGATCCCGAAGGAGGAGAAGGCGGTCTACGACATGCTGTGCCGCGCCGACTCGATCGGGGTCTTCCAGGTCGAGTCCCGGGCGCAGATGGGGCTGCTGCCGCGGCTGCAGCCGCGGAGGTTCTACGACCTCGTGATCGAGATCGCGCTCGTGCGGCCCGGACCCATCCAGGGCGGCGCGGTGCATCCGTTCGTGCGGCGCAAGCTCGGCTACGAGGAGGTCACCTATCCGCACCCCAAGCTCGAGGCGGTGCTCGAGCGCACGCTCGGCATCCCGGTCTTCCAGGAGCAGCTCATGCAGATGGCGATGGCCGTGGGGGAGTGCACCGGAGAGGATGCCGACCTCCTCCGCCGCGCCATGGGCTCCAAGCGCGGCATCGAGAAGATCGATTCGCTGAAGGAGAAGCTCTACGCCGGCATGGCCACCAACGGGCTGGTCGGGCAGGCGGCGGACGACATCTACGCGCGGATCCAGGCGTTCGCGAACTTCGGCTTCGCCGAGTCGCACTCGCTCTCGTTCGGACTGCTCGTCTACGCCAGCTCGTGGATCAAGCTGCACTACCCCGCCGCCTTCCTCGCGGGACTGCTGCGCGCGCAGCCGATGGGCTTCTACTCGCCGGCGACCCTCAGCGCCGACGCCCGCCGGCACGGCGTGGAGGTGCGGCGCCCCGATCTGCTGCTCTCGGGCGCGCAGGCGACGCTCGAGCCGGTGGACTCCGCAGCGGAAGACGACTCCCGGTCGTTGAGCGAGCCGAAGGCGAGACGAAACGCCTCCGGCCTCGACTCCTGCACCCACCGCACCCAGCCGCCGGTGGGGGAGTTCGACCGGAACGAGCCCGACGAGTCCGCGGCCCACCGCCGCGACGGGAACTTCGCGGTGCGCCTGGGCCTGGCCGCGGTCAAGGGGATCGGAGACACCGTCGCCGAGCGCATCGTCGCCGAGCGCGAGAGCGCCGGCGCGTACCGCGACCTCCGCGACCTGGTGCGTCGTGCCGGGGTCACGCAGGCGCAGCTGGAGGCGCTCGCGACCGCCGGGGCGTTCGAGAGCCTCGGGCTCAGCCGTCGGGAGGGGATCTGGCTCGCCGGCTCGGCCGCCCTCGATCGCGTCGAGTTCCTCCCCGACTCGCTGGCCTTCGTCCAGCCGCCGCTGTTCACCGATCCGACGAGCTACGAGCGGCTCGCCAGCGACCTGTGGGCGACGGGCATCTCCACCGACGACCACCCGATGACCCACTACCGGTCGGGGCTCGACGCCCGCGGAGTCCTCACCTCGAGGGAGCTGCGCGATCACGAGGCGGAGCGGCGGGTGGAGGTCGCGGGACTGGTGACCCACCGGCAACGGCCGGCCACGGCATCCGGAATCACGTTCTTGAACCTCGAGGACGAGCACGGTCTCGTGAACGTCGTCTGCTCGGTCGGGGTGTGGAACAGGTATCGCCGCGTCGTGCGCGACTCGCCCGCTCTGATCATTCGAGGGATGCTGGAGCGGTCGGTCGAGGGCGTGACGAACCTCGTCGCCGACCGGATCGAAGACCTCCGGGTCGGAGTCGATCATCGCTCCCGAGACTTCCGGTGAGTCAGGCGAGCGTCAGGCCGGAGACCTCGAGGAGGAGGAACGCGGCCGCGACGAACAGCAGGCCGGTGTAGACAAGGTCTTCGAACCAGTCGATCATCCCCGGTTTGCGTTCGAGCATCATCTTCGGGTTGTAGTAGAACACCGACACCAGGATCAGCAGGATCGCGAAGATCAGCCCGATCCATGCTGCGAAGGGAACGCCGGCGAACAGCAGGAAGATCACGACCGCGGCCACCACGTACAGCCAGAGGTCTTGGATCAGGAACGCGCGCACCGAGTCGTGCCGCGAGGTGCCGGACTTCGCCGTGGAACGCCACAGCTCGTACGCCAGCGAGAGCGCGAAGGCGAGGACCAGCACCCACGCCGTGAGCGACTCCAGCAGCGTCGGGTGGGTCATCGGGTCTCCTCCGGTCACCGTCAGGCTATCGGCCGCTCCGGGGTCACCTGCCCTTCAGTCGTCGTGAGGCATACGCTGTGGCGATGACCCTCGTGCGAACGGCTGCGTTCGGATGAGAGCCGTCGTCCGCGACCGCTACGGCCCGCCCGAGGTGATGCGACTCGAGGAGGTCGCGGTGCCCACGCCGCGTGCCGGGCAGGTGCTCGTTCGCGTCGTCGCCACGTCGGTCAACCTCAGCGACTGGGAGGGCCTGCGCGGCTGGCCCGCGTACGCGCGATTCGGCGGACTCTTCCGACCCTCCCGTCGCATCCTGGGGTCGGACATCGCGGGCGTCGTCGAGGCCGTGGGGTCCGGCGTCACGAGCTTCCGGCCGGGCGATGAGGTGTACGGCGACATCCTGATGATCCCGGGCGGCTTCGCGGAGTACGCCGTCGCGCCCGAGCACGCACTTGCGCTCAAGCCCGCGGAACTGTCGTTCGCACAGGCGTCGACCCTGCCGCAGTCCGGCGCGATCGCGGTGCAGGCGGTTGCTCGCGCGAAACCTCGAAGCCGGATGCTGATCAACGGCGCCGGCGGAGGCACGGGCGCGTTCGCGGTCCAACTCGCCGCGGCCGCCGGCATCCACGTGACCGGCGTCGACAACGCCGGAAAGCTCGACTTCATGCGGTCGCTCGGAGCCGACGAGGTGATCGACTACCGTGCCCAGGACTTCACGCGCGGGGGAGCATACGACCTGATCGTCGACCTCGTCGCCCGACGCTCGGTGTTCGCGTACCGGCGGGCTCTGGCGCCCCGTGGCAGGTACCTGATCGTTGGAGGCACGATGCGGGCGTTGCTGCGGATCGTGACCGTCGGCGCGGTCGTCGGCGCACTCACGGGTCGGCGCATGGGGCTGCTGGCGGTCAAGCAAGGACCGGAGCAGTTCGGGCAGCTCGCGCAGTGCTGCGTCGACGGTTCGGTGCGCATTTACATCGACCGCTTCTTCGCCTTGGACGAGGTGCCTGAGGCTCTGGCGTACGTGGGTTCGGGGAAGGCGCTCGGCAAGGTCGTGATCCTGATCGATCCGGCGGCCGACTCATCCTGACGAGGGATCTTCGCATCGAGGGTAGAGCGACGCCGGTCGTCCGTGTCAGGGTCGTCCCATGAGCTACGCAGAGCGCTTTCTCGACGGCTACCTCGACGCCTGGCGCACGAACGATCCCGACAGTATCCGAGCCTTGTTCGCGGCGGATGCCACGTATCGCAGCGGTGTGCGCGATCTCAAGCCCGCGGTGGGAGTCGACGAGATCATCGCGGAGTGGGAGGACGGGCGCGACGAACCTGGCACGTGGTCGTATTCAGGCGCCGTCGATCTGCAGACCGAGACGGCTGCCGTTATCCGCGGTGTGACCACGTACACCGAGGGGCCGAAGGCGGGCACGTATGAGAACGTGTGGCTCGTGCGGTTCGACGAGGATGGTCGCGCCAAGGAGTTTCAGGACTGGTGGTTCCAGCGGGAGGACTGAGCGTCGCCCGGTAGACTTTCGGGGCCAGCCTCTGTAGCTCAATGGAAGAGCAGTTCCGTCCTAAGGAAACGGTTGGGGGTTCGAGTCCCTCCAGGGGCACAGTCTTTTTTTGCCTCTGACCAGGGATTTCTTCTGTGGTGTTCGAGTCCCTCCAGGGGCACTAGTGTGATGAGTCGCGACATAGGTCGTCATCTGAGTCGCGACATAGGTGTCATCATGAATGAGAGCCCGGCCATCGGCCGGGCTCTTGTTGTTGGTTGCGCCAGTAGCTGCGGTCGGGGTCGATGTGGTGGTGGCGAGGATCTCGCCGGTGTCGAGGTGGACGACGGTGACGGTGGTGTCGTCGATGAGCGCGAGGATGCGTTTGCCGCGGTGGGCGGCGCCGATGCCGAGGTGGTGCATGCGGCCGGCTCGGCGGAGGCTGATCTTCCCGTCGGTGTCGACGTGGTCGTAGCGGAGCCGGTAGTGGCCGCGGTCGGCGGTGCCGGCGGGGAGGGCTTTCGGGGTGGCGCCGGTAGGCGTCGCCGGGGGTGGCGCGGTCGAGGGCGCGGTGCGGGCGGTGCTCGTTGTAGTGGTGCGGAACGCGTCGAGCTGGGCTTGCAGCTCGGCGATCGTGGTGCGCGGCGGGCTGCGCGGCGAGCCAGCGTTTCAGGGTCTGGTGGAAGCGTTCGATCTTCCCTTGGGTCTGCGGGTGGCCGGGGCGCCGTTCTTCTGCCGGATGCCGAGGAGCGGCGAGGAGGTATTCGAACGCGTTGCGTCCGCCGCCGTAAGCGGGCGGTGTAGACGCGGCCGTTGTCGGTCAGGGTGGAGGCGGGCGACGCCGTGCTCGTCGGTCGCGGCCAGGAACGTGGTGACGACGTCGTCGCCGGTGACCGGGCCGTGGGCGGTGCAGGCGAGCAGGTAGCGGGAGTGGTCGTCGAGCCAGTTCAGGATCTCGACGTCGGTGCCGTCGGCGAGGCGCCAGTGGGTGAAGTCGGACTGCCAGGTCTCGTTGGGTTGCGCGGCTTCGAACCGGATGTAGGAGGAGCGGGGCCGTTTGCGCGGCTCGGGGTGACCAGGCCGGCCGCGTGCAGGATGCGTCGGATCGTCGAGGTCGACGGCGCCCTGGAGCCCTCGCGCTGCGAGGTGCCAGGCGATCGTCACCGGACCGGCATCCAGCCCGCGACGCGGTCAAGCTGCTGCCGCAGCTGCGACGATCCGGTCCGGACCCGCTCGTGGTGATGCTGCGGGTTGGTCAACGGCGCACGCGAGCGCGGCTCGACCGCCTCGAGGCCGTCCTCCCGGTAGCGAGCGAGGAGCTGGTGCAGATGCTGGCGGCTGATCCCGTACTCGGCCGCCGCCGCGGTGACGGACAGCTGCCCAGCGACGATCTTCAGCACCACGACCCGATGCTTCGAGACATGCCCGACTGTCGCCTATGTCCCGACTCACCTGTCGCCTATCACCTGTCGCCTATGTCGTGAACCCAGACACCTCCAGGGGCATTTGCACACCTTTGCAGACACTTTGCACCGAGCCGTCAAGCAGAACACCATTCGCGACAACCATGCTCACCGGATCGACTGGAATGATCGCCCTCGGCTGCCAGAGAAGGTGCCTCGGCGGCATAGAGTCCCGTGCGCACTCGACCAGTGGCTGGTGGTCATCTCGGTCGCGCAGCTTGCCGTCGGGGTGGCGGGTCAGTTGGTGGCCGTTCGCCAGGGTCGGTCGTTCGAGATCTTTCGATGGCATGGTGATCCCACACGCGTTGCGCGGGAGTCGTGGTTCATGGGGACAGGACTGTCCGCCCCAGTCGACATGATGGCCGTCCACGCGGCTGCCACTGCGGTTCTTGTTGGGCGACGGAGCCGACGTGCCGCGGGCACGCTGGGCACACTCGGCGCGACCATGGCGGCTGGCTATCTCATCGAGAACAAGTTCCGCAGCGCGATGCGGCGCCCCGTTAAGGATCCGGTCGTCACCGTTGTCGGCGGCGTGGGATTCATTCTCGCCGTGGCAATGGTGGTCATCGGTGTGCGCGAGGCAAGGAGCGCGGGATTCGTGCAACGCAACGCGTAGAGTCGCGGACCGGATCTTCTCCCCAAGTTGTGAGCGGTCGATCAACAAGCGCTGTGCGTCGGTCAGGTCGACATCGCCGTCGCGGCGGAGAACCCCCACATCGGTGGATCGAGGCTGAGCGGAGCCGGGTGTCCTCATCCGTCCAGCGGCTGCGCGCTCTGTTGGTCCTGCAGATAGGCCAGCACGGCCGCGACCCGCCGGTGGACGTGTCGTTCGTCGGAGAGGCCGAGTTTGGCGAACACCGACGAGGCGTACTTCTCGATCGATGACTCGGACAGGTGCAGGTCCTCGGCGATGGCCGCGTTGGTGCGGCCTTGTGCCATGAGGGCCAGCACATCCCGCTCCCGGTCGGTGAGGTCGGCCAGTCGCGACGACGATCGTCCGGCATGGACGAGGGATGCCACGACATCCGGGTCGATGCGCGATCCTCCCGATGCGACCTCCTTGACCGCTTCGAGGAGCGCGCGCGGATCGCCGATGCGCTCCTTGAGCAGGTAGGCCATCCCGGCTGTGCCGTTGCGGAGCAGGTCCATCGCGTAGGTGGCGTCGTTGTACTGGGACAGCACGACGATGCCGACGCCGGGATGCCGCTCGCGGATGCGATGGGCGGCCTCGATACCCTCCGTGCTGTGACCGGGCGGCATCCGGATGTCGGTCACCACCGCATCCGGTCGTTCCCGGTCGACGACGAGCTCGAGTTCCGCAGCGTCGCCGACCACGGCGATGACGTCGATCGAACCGTCGCTCACGAGCGCGCGCCGCACGCCCTCGCGCACCAGGTAGTGATCGTCGGCGATCGACCACCCGCAACCGGCCGGTCATGAACGACGCCTTTCGCCGGGAAGCGGGAATTCTGCGAGAACGGTCGTCCCCGCGCCGGGTGACGTGTCGATCTGGAGCGCGCCGCCGACCGCGGCGACCCGGTCGCGGAGGTTCGCCAAGCCCGTGCCCCGTACCCCTGCGGCGTCGAATCCGTCGCCGTCGTCGCTCACTCGCACGAGGAGACGGTCACCGTTCTCGCGCAGTTCGACGTCGAGTCGGTCGGCGTGGCCGTGCTTGAGGGTGTTGGCGAACGCCTCGGCGATCGTGAAGTACGCGGCGCCCTCCAGTTCGTCGGGAAGGCGCAGCGCGCGCAGCGAAGCATCCGCTCGGATGGTCACGGGAAGGGGATGCCGGCCCGCGAGTGTCTCGATCGCCACCAGCAGTCCCCGGTCGCTGAGCACCGACGGATGGATGCCCTGCGCGAAGTCGCGGAGGTCGGCGAGCACGCGGCGCAGACCCTCCTGCATCGCCTCGATGTCATCTCCGACAGCGTCGGGGTCGTGCTCGAACTCCTGGCGCGCGTGCCCGGCCAGTCCGATGAGGGAGGTGAGGTCCTGCTGCACCCCGTCATGGATGTTCCGCTCGATGCGACGGCGTTCCTGCTCCTGGGCGTGCACGATGCGCGCGCGTGAGGTTCGCAGCAGGGCGGCTTGCTGCTCGAGCTCCTCCTTCAGCCGCACGTTGCGCACGGCCATGCCGGCCTGTCGCGCGAACGTTTCGAGAATGGCCGTGTCCGCCGAGGTGAGGTGTCCCGACAGTTTGGGGCCGCACTCGATGAGCCCGATCCGCTCGCCGTCCACCTCGATCGGCACGGTCAGCATCGGCGGTTGCTGTGGGTCCGGCAGGTCGCGATCGCCGCCACTGGACAGAAGCCGGATGCGAACCCAGCGAAGGCCCATGCCGTCCTCCAGCGTGGCTCGCATGCGCGGCAGCAGGGTGTCGAGGTCGTAGGTGCCGGCCAGCGATTCGCCGAGACCCACGACGAGCTGTGTGGCGTCGGTCTTCGCACCGAACACCCAGCGGTCGGCGAGCCCTTCGAGCCGGGTGCGTACCGGCTGGAAGGCGACGGCCACGATCAGTCCGATGAGCGACAGCCCAGCCGACCGGCAGCAGTGTTCCCGCGGCAGCGCCCACGGTCGCCGCGACGATCACGTAGACGAGAGCGATCGCCGTCCACAGCAATCCGTAGACGATCGAGCGACGGACGACCCGGTCTACGTTCAAGCCCGACGGCTGCAGAATCCCGAGGGCGGGTGCGACCATGAAGCACACAATCACCGCCGCCCAGACCAGCGAGACGATGACCGCCGCGTCGCCGGTGAGCAGGATTGTGGCGACGACCGCTATCGGCAGCAGTGCGACCGGCGCGAGAAGCCACCGCATCGCGCGGCGCGTCCGCACGTCCGCTGATCGGTAACGCAGCGCGAGCAGGACGGCGCCGGCAAGCACAACCGCCAGCGATGAGACGTCCATCATCGTGCTCACCAGCTGCGGGTCGAGGTCGACCAAAGTGATCTCGAACGGGTTCGCGATCGGCGCGTCGCCCACGACGGTCAACGGGGTGACCACGGTCGGGCTGCAGGTCAGCAGCACCAACGGAAACACCAGGATGAGCCAGGTCAGTCGCAGCGTGACCCGTTCGTAGCGATGATGCGCCTCACCGTCCGCGAACAGACCGAGCACGTGCGCGATGCCGATGAGGGGGAGCAGCGAAATCCATTGCATCGCGAGGTTCGTCAGGGCAATCGAGGTAGCCGGGGCATCGGAGGCGAGCTGCATTTCGAGAACCGGCATGAGGACGTCTCGCGCAGTGATGATCGATCCGATGGCCAGCCAGAGACCGAGCGGATGCCACGGCGCCCGCACCAGAATGACCGCCGTGACGGTCACCGAGGCCCCATAGACCAGCGTCCACGGCAGCAGGTAAAGCGGATACCTCGGAAGGCCCGCCACCATGACGATCACCCCGCAGAGCGTGCTCACCCCGAGGATCGCCCACGCAAGGTTGCGGCGCACGACCGCGGCCGCGCTCGCACCCCGACGAACCGGGAGGCCGGGCACGTCGCCCGAAACTGCACTCATGGCCATGGCACCTCAATGATGGACCCGACCGCATGCCGCTGTCCGGAGGATCTGCTCCAGATGGATTGTGTTTTTCCCCAAACGACTCTGGGGCAAGCGCGATGCCGCTCGGATTCCCGCACACGTAGCGTCCTGGCATCGAAAGGAGCCGTCATGCGCAAAGCGACGACCAAACGCCAGGACCACACCGTGACCGCCATGGATCGGGTTGGGCGCCTTCAGCGGAGCGACGTACTTCGTCTTGGCGAATATCGCGATCGGCGTCGGCAGCGATCCTGAATTACCTGATGAGCCGACCGGGCAGGAGAGCCTCGATGGCTTGAGCCGTCTGGCGGACAATCCGCTGGCGACAGGCGGCAACCAGCCTCGAGTTCGTCGCCTTTGTGGCATGGATGGTTTTCGTCGGGTACGTGGCTGGCGCGTGCGCGCGGCGGGATGGCTGGCCGCCGCGGTGCTGGTCGGCGGGATCACCCAGATCGCGGTGAAACTCGGTTCCGCGGGACCTCTGCATGACGTCCTATGTGCTGCGTGATCAGATCTCGCCGGAGCTGGCCCTCGTCATCACACAAATGAATTTGGCCGCCTTCAAGGTAGGCCTGCTGCCCGCGGGACTGTTCGTGCTCGCCGCCGCGATAGCGGCCCTCCGGACCCACGAGCTGGGCCGAATTCTGGCATGGGCGGGCATCGTCATCGGAGTGGTCACCATCGTGGTGGCAATGGTGACCGGCCTGAATATCGGACGAGCGGGCTTCTCACCGACATACCTGCTGGTGCTGCTCTGGGAATTCGCGATCAGCCTGGTCTGGGGCTTCGCTCGTAGTCGCCCCAAGATTCCAGCCGCCGTCACGGCGAAAGACCAACTGACTCCGTTCTGACACCACGCGCCTCGCAGCCCGAGAAGGAGATTCCCATGCGCAAGGTATTTCTCAGCATCAACGCCCTACTGGCGCTGGCGCTCATCACCCAGCTCTACTTGGCAGCACTCGGCCACTTCTCGCAGCCCGAGGACGAGATGTTCCGCTTCCACCTCACGAACGGGCGGATCATCCTCCCTCTCCTGATCATCCTGTGGATTGTGTTCGGCTTCTTGGCTCGGATCGGTGGGAAGAACATCGGTCTCACGTTTGCGGGCTTCGTGCTCCTTGCGCTGCAGAGCGTGTACTTCATCATCGCCGTTGCGCTAGGGGCGACGCCGCCACCCAATATGACGACACCTGGCGGTACGTCCTTCGTCCTGGGGCTCCACGGTCTGGGAGGCACGCTCTTGCTGCTGCTGACGATCTGGGTGTTCTTCCGCGTCAGGAAGATGGGCCCGATCACGCGGTCGACGGGCGCGCCGACATCCATCGCAGGAGCCGAGCGCGTCGGCGACGGCACCCATCGCCTGACCTCGTCGTCCCTGCGGAGCTTCCGATGCCCGTGATCCTTCTCGGCCTCGGCTACCTCCTGCTCGCCGCTGCGGGCGCCGCGTGCTGGGGCCTCGCCCTCGCCGGCTCGCGCCGCGGCGCGGAGGCGTCCGCATACCGGACCACGAGCCTGCTCGTCGCGGGCGGGCTCGCGGTCGCTGGTCGCGCGGGCGGTGGTGGTGTGGCTTCTCGCTCTGCCGGATCCGGGATTCGCGCAGGAGAAGGCGGTCGTGGGACTGCCGATCAGCGCGGTCACGTCGATCCTCGCGGCGGTCGTGTGGTGGATGCCGCGTCACGGCGCGCCCGTGTCGGCTCGGCGTGACGGCATCACGGCAGGTGCGTTCGCGGCGGCCGCCGCCGCGGCAGCCGCGGAGGTGGTCCTCACCATCGCCGTCGGAGCGCCCGCGGGGCTCCCCGCCGCCGCTGGTCGTGCTCGCGGCCGTGGCCGGGACGGGGGTCGTGACGGCGCTCGTCCGTACCCGGCGCTCGGGGGGATCGCGGCGACCCGCCGTCGCTGCGGGAGCGGCATCCGTCGCCGTGATCGCCGGCGTCTGCGTCGTCGCGTTCGTGACCATGTCGGGCGCGGGGGCGCTGCAGGCCGCCGGGTTCGGCCCGGCGAGCCCGCACGACCACGGTTCCGGCAGCCCCACCGCATCCGGCTCCGACGGCCGCGCGGTCACCGACCTGACCACCGCGCCGACGCGGTGACGCACCCGGGGGAGATCGTGGATGTCACGCTGCGAGCGCAGCAGCAGGAGCTCGACCTGCCCTCCGGCAGGTCCATCCAGGCATGGACGTTCGGCGCGCTCGCCGGCCCGGCCATCGTCGCGCGGGTCGGTGACACCCTGTCGGTCCACCTGGCCAATCGTCGACGTCGACGCGGGTGCCACCGTGCACTGGCACGGCTACCCGGTGGCGAACGCCGTTCGACGGCGTCGCCGGGGTGACCCAGGATGCGGTCCGACCCGGGGAGGAGTTCCGCGCCGAGATCCTGATGACGCAGGCCGGCACGTACTGGTACCACACGCATCAGCGCGGCTCGGAGGGCGTCGTGCGCGGGCTGTACGGCACGCTCGTCGTCCAGCCCGAGACCGGCCCGACCGAGGACGTCGACCTGACCCTGCCGGTGCACACCTTCTCCGGCTCGGTGGTGCTGGGCACGAGCGACGTCCTGCGAGGAGCGGGTCGTCGCACCCGGGGACTCGGTGCGCCTGCGCCTGATCAACACCGACCAGACGCCGCAGACCTTCGCGGTGCAGGGTGCGCCCATCCGCGTCGCGGCCATCGACGGGATGGACGTCGCCTCCGACACCCTCGACCGACCGATCCCTCGTGGTGCCGGCGGGGGGCCGCATCGACGTCGTGCTCGAGATGCCCGCCTCCGCCGGTCCGCATCGGAGTCGCGAGCGACCGCAGCGGCGGCCTCGGCCTCGTGCCGCACGCCGGCGACGCGCATCCCCGAGCTCGAGATCCCGGCGACGGCATTCGACCCGCTCGCCGAGCTGATCGCCGGCCCGACCGACACCGCCCGTGACGCGCTCCGGCGCCGCGGCGGCGATCGACGAGGCCTGAGCGGTCAGGGGTTCGACGTCGAGCGGACGCTCATCCTCGACAGGCTTCCCCGGATCGTGCAGGGGATGCCGAACTACGCGTACACGGTGGACGGGCGCGTCTACCCGTACATCGAGCCGACCGTCGTCGACGAGGGCGACACCGTCCGCATGCGACTGGTGAACCGGAGCTTCGAGACCCACCCGATGCACCCCCACGGACACGCCGTGCGCGTGCTGTCCGTCAACGGCCGGGCGCCGACGCAGCCGCTCTGGCTCGACACCTTCGACGTGCGTCCCGGCGAAGTCTGGGAGGTGGCGCTGTACGCCGACAACCCGGGGATCTGGATGGACCACTGCCACAACCTGGAGCACGCGGCCCTCGGCATGGTGACCCACCTCGCCTACCGGGGCATCACCACCCCCTACGACCACGGCGGACCAGCCGACAACGCACCGGAATGAGCGACCACTGGCACCCGCCTCGCGCTCCAATACCGAGCATCCAGGATTGCTCGTGAGCCGCGGTATCCCACCTGTGAGCGGGCGATCTGCAACAAGCCAGGACCCGAAGACTGGTACCATATCTGGTACGACTTGGAGGAATGATGGCTATCACGACGAGCGAGGCCCGGCGCGACCTCTTCGGGCTGATCGAGCGCGTGAACCTCGATCACACGGAGATCGAGATCACGTCGAAGCGAGGTTCTGCTGTTCTCATGTCGAAGGACGAGTTCGACTCTCTTGTCGAGACGAGCTACCTCCTGCGTTCTCCCGAGAACGCGCGGCGGCTGCTGAGCGCCATGGAGAGTGCACGAGCAGGTGAGGTCACCGAGCACGAGCTGCACGACTCTTGAGCGAGCGGAAGCTGGCATGGACCGTCGAGGGCTGGGAAGACTACCTGTACTGGCAGAGTCAGGATCGCAAGACGCTCAGACGCATCAACACGCTCATCGCCGACTGCCTGCGAGATGACCCTTTCGAGGGAATCGGCAAACCCGAACCCCTCAAGCACGCCCTCGCCGGCGCGTGGTCACGACGGATCGATGAAACCAACCGTCTCGTATACATAGCCGACGAGCGCTACGTCACCGTTCTGCAGGCTCGCTATCACTACTAGTGTGACCGCGCCCGGGTATCTGGCGGACGCGGGATGCCTCTGCCAGGCTGAAGCCGGCTGGTACCGGCATCCGTCCCGTCCGGGGGGTTTGGCATGGAAGCGATCCCGATCACCGCGCCCGCGCGCACTGCTGGCGTGGTCGTCTTCGACGAGCCGCGCAATCTGATCTGGTATGTCGGCGCCGACGCCGACCTGCATACGGTGCGGCTTCTGGACGGCGCGGAGTCCGCGTTCGGCGGATACACCGACCCGCTCGCGGTCCTGCCTCTCGGCGACGGCCTCTCGGTCGCCGTCGTCGAAGTGGACGGGCGTATCCGTGTCGCACCGCGCGACGATCCGGACGGCGGCACCGCCGCCGACATCATCACGCTGAACCCGGCTCCGCACGTCGCCGACCGCGGCCTCAGTCCGTTCGAGATCGTGCTCGATAGCGGCGACCAGCTCCTTGTCGTTGACGCCCGCTCGGGCGACGTCACCGTCGCGGCGACCGGCGCGGCGAACGTGACCAGTCTCGTCGTCGACCGGGCGGCGGCCTGCGCCTACGCCGTGGCCGACGCGCCGGCGTCACCGCAGATCGTCCGCACCGATCTCAGCGGCCAGCCGGTCGAACAGCTCGCCACTCTCCCCTCAGGCGAGTGGCTGCTGCTGTCGCATCCCGAGGGCGGTGGCGTGCTCGCCGTCGACTCGCAGGGAACCATCACGGTGGTCTACGACGACGGCACGGTCGACGCAAGCGCGCAGGGCACCGGTGTCGCGGCATCCGGGATCTGCCGGTGGGGCTCGCTCCTGCTTGCCGTCGGAGACGACGCCGTGCACCCGGTCGAGTGGAATCTCGACCCCGGCCCGCTCGGCCTCACGCTGCCCATCGCTCCGCTGTTCGTGTCGGGCTTCGCGGAGCTCGCGTTCGACGCCGCCGAGGTGGGCCTCACGCCCGACGACATAGAGTTCGTCGTCCCGGAGGGACCGGATGCCGCGACCGTCTCGGTCGCGACCGAGCCGGTCCTGTCCGACGGACGCGCCCGTCGCATGCTCGTCGCGGGATGGATGCCGGGGGAGTACCACCTGGTGGCGCAAGACCGGAACACGGGCGCGGAGTTGGCGGTACGCCGCTTCCGCGTCACCACGCTGTGGCCGGACCGTGTGTTCGGGCCGCCCATCGTCTCGGCGGGCGTGGAGGCCGGATACCGCACCCTCAGCTGGGGTGGGGCCGGCGGGATCACGGGATATCTGGACGACGCCCCGACGCCGCCGAACCCGTTCCGGGTCGCGGTGGTCCTCCTCGAAACGAACCAGCGCGCCTACGGCGCGACCCTCGCGACGGCGACGACGAACTGGGAGAACCATCTCATCGGCGCCGGAGAGTCCGCGCGCACGTACTACGAGGAGGTGTCCTACTTCGACGGTGGCGGATCCGGCATGACGATCGAGCTCGCGGGCGGGCGGATTCTCGGGCCGGTGCCCATCGACGCCGGCTGGGGTGACCTCTTCACGTACCGCAAGGGCTCCGGCTTCTACCGAGGGTGGAGCTCGACGCGCGACAGCCAGGCTCGGATGGCCGCCGACGTCAGCGCGTGGCTGATGGACCAGCCCGACGGGTACGACATCTTCAAGACCGCGGACGCGTTCGTCTTCGTCATCCGTTCGGGCTCGGACGGTCCCACCCTCATCGGCACGAAGCTGGCGGGCACGATGTTCGTCTGGGGGCACAAGGCTGGTGAGTCGCCGAACTTCTCCGGTAAGGATGCCGCGACATCCACGCTCACGCAGGGGCCGCGGCCTCTCGTGCTGATGACCGATGTCTACCCGGCCGTGGTCGGCAAGATCCCCGCGCGCACGCTCGCCCACGAGCTGGGCCACGTGCTCGAGCTCGACGACCTCTACGACGCGAAGGACGCCTTCGGCGACGACGCCGCGCAGCGGATCGCCGAGGACGGCGACCTCATGGCGACGTCCGGGTCGATGCCTTACTTGAGTCTTGCCAACCGCATCCGCCTCGGCTGGGTGAAGCGCTCCGCGCTGCGGAAGTTCGACTTCTCCGTCTCGCCCACTGGCGCGTCAATGGTGCTGCGGGCGAGCGCAGACCTGACCGCCGCGGGAGCGCCGCCCGGTGAGTTCGCCGGCATCGAGGTGATCCGCGACGGCCTGCGCAGCTATGTCTTCGAGTACCGGCGGCAGGCGGCGGCGACCGTCGGCGACCAGCTCCTGACCACCACGCTCGAGCCCACCGGGGAGCTGCTGCTGGGAACGGATGTGTCGGGGTCGACGAACGACCCGGGCCGCCCGCCGATTCTGTTCCTGCATAAGGACGTCGATGGGGACGGACCGGTCCTCGGCACGAGCGACGACTACGAGGAGAGCGACGTCACCGACCCCGCCCGGATGTGGGACTTCGACGTGAGCTTCGACAGCATCGACCCTGCTCAGCGCAATCGCGCGAACGTAACGGTCGACTACCGCGGCGCGCACCGCCCGCAGCTGATCCTGCATCCCGCGCCGGGCGCGGGGAACTTCCGCAGCAAGGACGTCCGACTCGTCGATCCGTTCGGCGCCGACTCGCACGTCGTGAAAGGCGCGCCGAACACGATCCGGATCACGGTCCATAACGCCGGCACCTTGGCTGCCACGGATGTCGTGACCCGCGTGTCGTGGCTGCCATTCACGGTCGCACCGGGGTCGTGGAATGCGCTGCCGGCCCCGCCGGTGATCCCGTCCGTTCCGGCGAACGGTCAGGTGTCGATCGACGTGCAGTGGACGCCGCCGGCGTCGGTGAAGCTCAAGGGCGTGGAGGTGCAGCACTTCTGCGTGCGCGCCGAGATCGAGCGCTTCCGCAACCCCCTCAACCCAGGCGAGGACGAGATCACGGTCTACGACAACTGGGCGCAGTCGAACTTCGACACCGCGCCGGTCGCTCACGGCTCCCCCTCCGAGCGCGTCCGCACCGTCCTGGCGATGGCGAACGTGCTGCCGCGGCGGACCACGTACCACCTGAACGTGCGGCAGAGCCGCGGA